>NZ_JOJM01000003.1 GCF_000720325.1 Streptomyces sp. NRRL B-1347 | reverse complement strand
GCGGTTGGAGAGCAGGTCGTCCAGGTCGCTCTTGCCGATGATGGAGCGCAGCACCTTGAAGTAGACGACCGCGTCGACGCGGACCGTGACGTTGTCCCGGGTGATGCCCTCCTGGGCGGGCACCGGCATCGTCACGATCTGCATGTTGACCTTGCGCATCCGGTCGACGCCCGGCACGACCATCGTGAACCCCGGCGGCCGCGCCTCGCCGTGCAGCCGCCCGAGGCGGAACACGACACCGCGCTCGTACTGCTTGACGACACGGGCCGCCGACGCCGCGTACAGCAGACAGGCGGACACCGTGGCCACGCCCGCCGCGAGCAGTTCCTCCAGCATGACGACCCCCTGTCGCTCCGAGCCGCCCGAGCCGTCCGTGAACGCTGAATTGTCCGTGATTTAACGATACGCCCCGATGTGGGCCTGGGGCGAGGGCCCTCACGCCGCCCGGGGCCGGGACTCGTACAGGCAGGTGTAGTAGCGGCCCGCCGCTTCGAAGCCCGTGGGATCGGCGCCCGCGGCGGTGACGCGGTCCACGGCGTCGCGCTGCTCGGCGGGGTCGGTGAACAGGCGCTGCGGATACAGGCGGTCCGGGTCCGTCGTGGTGGCCAGGCCGTGCGCGGCGAGGCTCTCGGCGATGCGGTCGTAGGGGACCGTGCGCAGCACGAACGCGCTGACCCACAGGGGGAGCCGGACGTGTTCCAGGAGCGCGTCGAAGGTGCGGTACGACACGTACCCGATGCCTCCGGTGACGGTGATCAGGCCGACGCGGCCCATCGCGCGGGCGAGGCCGTGACTGGGCGGTACCCGCTCCAGGTTCTCCGCGAACGCCTCGTCGAGCAGGCCGACGGCCAGGGCGTAGGCCGTGGCCCGGGCCGCCGTGTCGACGCCGATGATCCGCACCGCGTCCGGGCGGCGCCGCTCGGCGTAGAACTCCTTGTCGCGGTCGAGGAGTTCGCCGGGCGTGAGCCGGTCCGCCGCCTCGTCGGTGTAGTGCGCGTACAGCTCGTCGAGCGTGACGTCGTGGTTGAGCAGCGCCGCGTTGATGCCGTACGAGCAGCACAGGTCGAGGACCGTGACGCGCTCGCCGTCCGCGCCGGGCGGGCCGCTGAGTTCCCGCTCGGCGAGCGTGCGGCGGAAGACGCCCTGGGCGTGCTGCGGGATCTCGTAGGCGAAGGGGGCGAGGCGGCGGAAATACGCCCGCGGGTCGGGGCGGTCGTAGATGTCGTCGAACCGGGTCTTGCCCGCCATCTCGGTCATCGCCGGGCCGTTGCCGTCGGGCGTCCTGCGTGCGCACATGGGGATACCTCCGGGGCGTGAGTTGGGGTGTGCGGCAGTTGAAGCTCTACCCGACGCGTTTCCCGGCCCGGTAGACCGCGCGGCGGTTCCCGGCCAGGACCGACTCATTAGGCTGTGCCGGTGTTCACCTCCCAGGGCCCCTCACTTCGCGAACTGGCCGTGCAGGCGCTGTCCTCCACCGAGCACGGCTACGACCTGCTGGCTCCCAAGTTCGACCGCACGCCGTTCCGCACGCCCGACCGCATCCTGGACGCGACCGCTGCGGCCTTGCGTCCACTTGGCCCGTTCCCAGCGGGTCTCGACGTGTGCTGCGGCACCGGGGCGGGCGTGGAGACCCTGCTGCCGCTGTGCCGGGAGCGGGTCACCGGCGTCGACTTCAGTGCCGGGATGCTGACCGAGGCGCGGGCGGCGGTCGCCGCGCCCGGGCCGGGTCCGGTGGTGGACTGGGTGCGGGCCGACGCCCGCGCGCTGCCGTTCGCCGGCGCCTTCGACGTGGCCGTCAGTTTCGGGGCGTTCGGCCACTTCGTGCCGTCCGAGCGGCCCGGGCTCTTCGCCCAGGTGCACCGGGCGCTGCGCCCCGGCGGCCTGTTCGCCTTTCCCCTCGGCGCACCACAGCCACTCACATCACCATGGTACTGGGCCATGCTCGGCTTCGACTCGGCGATGCGGGTGCGCAACGCACTGCTGCGGCCCCCCTTCGTCATGTACTACCGCACGTTTCCGCTGGCCGGGGTGCGGGCCGACCTGGAGCGTGCCGGGTTCGCGGTACGCCTTCTCCCGCTGGCGGAGTTCGGGCGCAGGGACGACGGCAGCCCGCACTGGCGCCTGGTGGTCGCGCGCAAGGAGTGAGCCCCCGCCCCGGGGCCTAGACCCGGGCCCCGAACGCCCGTCGGTACGCCTGCGGGCTGACCCCCGCGACCCGCTTGAAGCGGTCGCGGAACGCCGTCGGCGAGCCGAAGCCGACCTGCGCGGCGATGCGCTCCACCGGGTGGGCGGTGGTCTCCAGGAGGTGCTGGGCCCGGCGCACCCGCGCCCGGTGCAGCCACTGGAGCGGCGTCGTGCCGGTCTGCTCGCGGAAACGGCGCAGCAGGGTGCGGCTGCTCAGGCCCGCGTGCGCGGCGATGTCGTCGAGGGTCAGCTCGCGGGCCGCGTTCTCGTCGAGCCAGCCGAGCAGCGGTTCGAGGGCCTGGCCGCAGGGGTTCGCCGGGGGCTGGTTGACGATGAACTGGGCCTGGCCGCCCTCGCGTTCCAGCGGCATCACGGACGCGCGCGCGGCGTCGGCGGCGACCGCCGAGCCGTAGTCGCGGCGGATCATGTGCAGACACAGGTCCATCCCGGCGGCCGCGCCCGCGGAGGTGAGGATCTGGCCGTTGTCCACGTACAGGACGTCCGGGTCGACGTCGACGTCCGGGTAGGCCGCCGCGAGCTGGGCCGCCGCGTACCAGTGCGTCGTGGCCCGAAGGCCCTTGAGCAGCCCGGCCTGCGCGAGCACGAACGTGCCGACGCAGACCGAGGCGATCCGCGTGCCCGCGGCGGCCGCCGCGCGCAGCGCGTCGAGGACGTCGTCGCGCACCGGCGCCACCGGGTCGTGCACGCCCGGCACGATCACGGTGTCGGCGTCGGCGAGCGCGCCCAGGTCGTAGGGGGCCCGCAGCGCGAAGGCGCCGCCCGCGTCGACCTCCTCCTCGGCCGCGCACACCCGCACCCGGTAGGCCGACCGCTCGCCGGGCAGCCGGGTGCGGGCGAAGGCGTCGATGGGCATCGCCAGGTCGGAGGGGATGACGTCGTCCAGGGCGAGGACCGCGACCGTGTGCATGGCGGCAACGTACGACACCACCGGCTTCCCGCCAACCCCGGCCGCCGCACGCCGACGGCCGCGCTGCGGGCCCGCCCCCGCCCCGCGCACCGCCCCGGACCTCGGCACTCCACCGCCGAGGGGCCGATGGCGATATCCCGTTGACAGCTGTCATTCCAGCCACTGTTGAGATCGAACCCGCCCTGGCTAGCCTCGGCGGTGCCCGAGCCCCTCAGCACGGAACGGAACCCCGCATGCGCGTGCAGGCAGTACTCTTCGACGGCTTCGACCCGCTGGACGTCCTCGGCCCGCTGGAGGTCCTGTACGCGGGCGGCCACGCCACCGACGGCGCGCTCACCGTGGAGCTGGTCTCGGCGGAAGGGCCCCGTGACGTCCCCAGCGGTCTGGAGCCGATCAGCCTCAAGGCCACGGCGAGGCTCGATCCGGCCCGCGCGGACCTGGTGCTGCTCCCGGGCGCGGCCGGGGCGACCGAGCAGCGCGACCCCGACGACGACAGCATCCCCGCCCGTCTCGGGCGCACGCTGCGCACCGAGCTGCCCGGGCTCCTCGGCGAGGCGCTCGCCCGCCCCGGCGTGACCGTGGCCAGTGTCTGCGGCGGCTCGCTGCTCCTGGCCCTGGCCGGGCTCATCGAGGGCCGCCCCGCCACCGGGCACCACGCCGCCCTTGACGGCATGGCCGGGCTCGGCGTGCGGACCGTCCGGGCCCGCGTCGTCGACGACGGCGACCTGGTCACGGGCGGAGGCGTCACCTCGGGCCTCGACCTCGGCCTGTACCTGCTGGAGCGCGGCTTCGGGCCGCGCGTCGCCCACGCTGTCGAAGAGCTCTTCGCGTACGAGCGCCGCGGCGTCGTCTGGAGCGAGAGCGGCACCGAGCCCGTCGCGATCTGAGCAGCCAGACACCCTTCCCGCCGCCCTACCGAAGGCCTCCGAGAGCCCCTGATGTCGAAACTCTTCCTCACCCTGCACGTGCTCGCCGCGATCGTCGCCGTGGGCCCCGTCACCGTCGCCGCCAGCATGTTCCCCAAGGTCCTGCGCGAGGCCCTGGCCGCGCCCGACGACGCGCGGCCCGTCACCACGCTGCGCACGCTGCACCGCATCAGCCGCGTCTACGGCGGCCTCGGCATCGCCGTGGTGGCCTTCGGCTTCGCGACCGCGAGCAGCATGGACGTCCTGGCGAGCCCGTGGCTGATCACATCGATCGGCCTCACCTTCCTGGCCGCCCTGATCCTGCTGCTGCTCGTCCTGCCCCGGCAGGAGACGGCCCTCGCGGCGGTGGCCGGGCCGGAGTCACCCGACGGGGACGCGCGGGCCGCGGACGGCACGGCCACCGGGCCCGAGGGGGCGGTCGCGGTGCGGCCGGACGCGCGGACGAGCGCTCAACTCGCCATGTACACCGGCGTCTTCAACGTCCTCTGGGCGACCGTCACCATCTTGATGATCGTCCGGCCGGGCTCCACGACGGGCGCCTGAGCGGGCGCCTCAGGCAAGGAGCCGGGCCCGCCGGGCGGACACGGCGTGGGCGAAGCCGTCGCCCGCCGCCCAGCGGGCCACCTCGCTCACGGCGAGGTCGGTCAGGCGCCGCCACTCGTTGCCCTGCGACCCGGCGAGATGCGGGGTGAGCAGCACGTTCTCGCAGTCCCACAAGGGGTGCCCGGGCGGCAGCACGTCGGGGTCCGTGACGTCGAGCACGGCCCGGATCCGCCCCGCCGTCACGGCCTCGGTGAGCGCCTCCTGGTCGAGGACGGCACCGCGCGCGGTGTTGATGAGCACCGCGTCCTGACGCATGGCGGCGATCAGGTCCCGGCCGACGAGCCCGCGCGTCTCGGGCAGCAGGGGCGTGTGCACGCTCACGACGTCGCTCTGGGCGAAGAGCTCCCGCAGCCCGACGCCCCGCGCGCCGAGGGCGGCCGCCTGCGCCGCGTCGACGTACGGATCGTGCAGCAGGACCCGCAGGTCGTACGGCCGCAGCAGGTCAATGACGCGGCGGCCGACGTGCGAGGCGGACAGGACGCCCACGGTGCGGCCGTGGTTGCCGATCGTGCGGGGCGTGCGCATCGGGTCGTCGGGGCGGCGCGCGGCGGTGAACGCGCGGGCGCGCTCCAGGACCCGCTTGCCCGCGAGCAGAATCATCGCGACCGTGTACTCCGCCACCGGAAGGGCGTTGGCGGCGGCCGCCGACGACACCTCCACGCCGCGCTGCCAGCACGCGTCCGTGACGTGGCCCCGGACGGAGCCCGCCGTGTGCACGACGGCCCGCAGGCCCGGGGCGGCGGCGAGCGCGGCCGCGTCGAGCGGCGGGCAGCCCCAGCCGGTGACGAGCACCTCGACCCGGCCGAGCACGGCCCGGGCCGCCGCCGTGCCGAAGTCGTCGAGCAGCGGCGGATGCACGAGGTCGCACACCGCGTCGAGCGCGGCGAGCGCCTGGTCGTCGAGGACGGCAGCGGCGGCGTCGCGCGCCATGGCGAGCGCGACGACGGGCCGGGCGGCGGGGCGGGGCTGCGACGTGGTCATGGTGCTTCAGGTATACGGGGTGCGGCGCGCGCGGCACAGGAGGCACCCGGACAGCTTCCGGCGCGGCGGGTTCAGGCGCCCGGGTTCGGGACGCCGAGCCTGACCCGGTAGCCGCCGTCGGCCGTGGGGCCCGCCTGGAAGGTGCCGTGCAGCAGCTCCGCGCGCTCGCGCAGGCCGACGAGGCCCTGCTGGGAGCCGGGCAGGGGCAGCGAAGGACGCGTGGGCGGGCTGTTGGTGACCGTGACGCCGAACTCCTCGCCGTCGTCCCACAGGTGGACGCCGGCGCGGGCGCCCGGCGCGTGCTTGCGCACGTTGGTGAGCGCCTCCTGCACGGTGCGGTACAGGGCGCGCTGCGCGGGCGTCGCGATGTCCGGCGGCAGCGCCCCGGTCAGCTCCGCCTCGATGCCGCTGGAGGCGACCAGGGTCCGCAGGTCGGCGAGGGTGGGCTGCGGCGTCAGCTCGGTGGCGCGGCCGCCGGACGCGCGCAGCAGCGTGACCATGTGCCGCAGCTCGTCGAGGGTGTTGACGCTCAGGGAGCGGATCGTGCGGGCCGCGTCCCGCGAGTCGGCGTCCTTGGCGGCGACCTGCCAGGCGCCCGCCCGTACCGCGATCAGCGACACCTGGTGCGAGACGACGTCGTGCATCTCGCGGGCCAGCTGCGCCCGCTCCCGGGCGAGCACGGCCTGCGCGTGCAGCGCCCGTTCGTGCTCGCGCGCCTCCTCGATCTCGGCCAGGCGCCGCGAGAGGTCCCGGCGGGCCTGGGTGAGCTGGCCGAGCAGCACGGGGGCGGCCGCGGTCGTCAGCGTGTAGACGAAGTAGATCAGGGTCCAGGTCTGGTCGTCGGAGGTGAGCGAACCCGGTGGCCACGGGAAGGCGGAGGCGGCCGCCGACAGGATCGCGCACGCCGCGAGGAGCCTGCGGTCCCGGGTCCGGTCGGCCAGCGTGAACAGGGCGGCGAACGGCGGCACCGTCAGCTCGACCACCACGCTGGCCGGCAGCGTGAGCAGGACGACGGCGAGCGGGAACCGCCGTCGCAGCAGCAGCGCGGCGCAGGCCACCGACGCCGCGGTCAGGGCCCCCGGGGTCTCGTCGTAGAAGTCGGTGGTGAAGGCCAGGTCGATCACCGCGCAGACGAGGATGACCAGGTCGACGACGTACGGGGGGAGACGGCGCGGCCACGGGGCGGCACCGGCCGCCCGCTCGCTCACCGCGGCTCCTCCGTCCGGCCCGCCGTGTCCAGGAGCCCGGCGCGCTCGGCGAGCAGCGCCGCCTGGACGCGGCTGGTGACGCGGAGCTTGGTGAGGATGGCGCTCACGTGGTCCTTGACGGTGCCCGCGCTGAGGTGCAGGCGGGTGCCGATGTCGGCGTTGGTCAGGCCCTCGGCGATGAGGACGAGGACGTCGCGCTCGCGGCCCGTGAGGCGCTCCACACGGGTCCGGTCCGCGCCGGACGCGGCGCCGCCGCCGGGACCCGGGTGGGCGCGCAGCATGGACCGCGACGCCTTGGGTGACATCACCACGCCGCCCGCGGCGAGGGTGCGCACCAGCTGCGCGAGCTGGTCGGGCTCGGTGTCCTTGAGCAGGAACCCGGCCGCCCCGGAGCGCAGCGCGGTGACGATGTACTCGTCGGTGTCGAAGGTGGTCAGCATCGCCACCACCGGGGCGTCGGGAAGGGACCGCAGCTCCCGCAGGACGGTGAGGCCGTCGACGTCCGGCATGCGGATGTCGAGCAGCACGACGTCGGGGCGCTCGCGCCGCACGGTGTCCACGGCGTCGCCCCCGGCGGCCGTCGCGACGACGTGCAGGTCGTCGGCCGCGTTGAGGATGAGTTCGAAACCGGACCGCACCAGGGCCTCGTCGTCGACCACCACTACCCGGATCACGCTGTCCCGCCTCGCCGTCGTCGTCGTCCCGCGCCGGCCTCCCGGCCGTCCGCGAGGGGGACCGCCCTCGTGATCGTCCCCGTACGACTCTAGGCGGCGGTGCCGACGGCGCACGGGGGCGGTCCCGTACGGCAGCCACCCGGCGTGGGGGTTCCAGCCGTTCGGGGGGAGGGGCGGGCCGGGCGGCGGAGCGGCGCCGGACGACTGCCGGATACTGCGCGCGGAGCCCGCCGCCAAGGCTGGCGGCATGACTCAGAACGCAGTGGCCACGGCGCAGGCACCGGCCGCGGCGCCGGTGGCCGACGCGCGGTCGACCGGCCGCCTCATAGGCGTCGACCTCGCCCGCGGTCTCGCCGTCTTCGGCATGTACGCGGCCCACGTGGGGCCCGACCCCGCGACGGCGGGCGGCGTGCGGGGGTTCGTGATGGAGCTGGCGCACGGCCGGTCGTCCGCCCTCTTCGCGTTCCTCGCGGGCTTCTCCGTCGTCCTGATGACGGGGCGCAGGGTGCCGAAGACCGGCCGCGCGGGCCGCCAGGCCGTGGCGAAGGTCGCGCTCCGCGCCGTCGTGCTGCTCGCCCTCGGCACCGCGCTCACCATGAGCGGCACACCGGTCGAGGTGATCCTCGCCTTCTACGGCCTGTACTTCCTGCTGGTCCTGCCGCTGTACCGGCTCTCGGCGCGGACGCTCGCCGAGATCGCCGTGGTGGCGGCGCTCGTGCTGCCCCAGCTGCTGTACTTCGTCGCGCGCGCGGTGTACTACGACGGCGCCCTCGGCGGCGGCTCCACGGGCGCCCTGGCCTGGCCCCGCACCGCGGACGGCCTGGTCTCGCTGCTCTTCACCGGCTCCTACCCGGCCCTGTCCTGGCTGCCGTTCGTCATCGCGGGCATGGCGGTGGCGCGCCTCGACCTGGCGGACACCGCCGTGCGGATCCGCCTCGCCGTCACCGGCGCGGGCCTGGCCGTGCTCGGCTACGGCGGGTCCTGGCTCGCGCTGCACCACCTGCCCGGCGTCGCGCAGGCCCTGAGCCGGGCGGGCTTCCCCTCCGGCGGGACGGGCACGGCCTGGTGGTCCGACGTCGCGGGCTGGCCCGAGGAGGACACCTGGGGCTGGCTGTTCGTCGCGGCACCGCACAGCGAGACGACCCTGTCGGTCGTGGCGAACACCGGCGTGGCCGTCGCCGTGCTCGCCTGCTGCCTGCTCGCCGTCGACGCGCTGCCGCGCTTCCGGCGCCTGGCCGGGCCCGTGATCGCGGTCGGCAGCATGTCGCTGACCGCGTACGTCCTGCACATCGTCGCCATCCGCTTCCTCGGCGGGGACGGGCTGCCGCAGTCGACACTGGTGCTCCTCGCCTTCGTCGCGGGCGTCACCGCGTTCGCCGCGCTGTGGACGCGGTTCTTCCGGCGCGGCCCGCTGGAGGCACTGCTCCAGCGTGCGACCAGAGTCGCGGACCGCGTGCGCTGATGGTCCCAGCGACCCCCGCCGAACGGCGGGGGGCGCTCCCGCCGTTCGGCGCCCCGGTTTCAGCCCCCGGCGGGACGCCTCCCGACCCGTACGACGGGGAGGGTGTATGAGCCACGGACATCTCGGACGACACCGCACCTAAAGGCCACACGTGATCTAGACGTCAGAGCGCACCCAAGCGCCCGCCGCACCGCTGCCCCCCTCCTCTCGAAGCCCACGGGACACCCCCTCATGAAGATCACCTTCCTGCTCTACAACGCGTACGGCATCGGCGGCACCATCCGCGCGACGGCGAACCTCGCCACCGCGCTCGCCGAGCGCCACGAGGTCGAGGTCGTCTCGTACTACCGCACCGCCGAACGGCCGAGCCTGCCGTTCGGCCCCGGCGTCACCCTGCGCCCCCTGGTCGACCTGCGTCCGGGCTCCCGGCACTACGACGGGCGCGACCCGGCCCAGCGCGCGTCCGGCACCGTGTGCCCGCACGACCTGATGTACAAGGGCAAGACGCCGCCCAGCGCGCTCGGCGAGACGCGGCTCGCCGACCACCTGCGCCGCAGCGACGCGGACGTCGTCATCGCGACCCGCCCCTACCTGGTGTGCTTCCTCGCCGAGCACGGCCGCGCCGACCAGCTGCGCATCGGCCAGGAGCACGTCACCCACGACTTCCACAGCACGGGCCTGCGCCGCGCCCAGGACGCCGCGATCCCGCGGCTCGACGCGTTCGTGACCGTCTCGCACGGCGACGAGCGCGCCTACCGCGCGGCCCTGCCCGACGTCGCCACGCGCCTCACCCACATCCCGAACTGCTGCCCCGCCCCCGAGGCCGAGGCCTCGTCCGGCGACACCAGGACGGTCGTCGCGGCGGGCCGCCTGGTGCCCGTCAAGCGCTACGACCGCCTGGTCGGCGCGTTTGCCAAGGTCGCCGCCCAGCACCCGGACTGGACCCTGCGGATCTACGGGCAGGGCCGGGAGAAGGAGAAGCTGCGCCGCCGGATCGACGAACTCGGCCTGCACGACCACGTGTTCCTGATGGACGCGCGCACGTCCATCGACACGGAGTGGGCCAAGGGCGCCATCGCCGCCGTCTCCAGCGCCACCGAGTCCTTCGGCATGACGATCGTGGAGGCCATGCGCCTGGGCGTGCCGGTGGTCAGCACGGACTGCGACTTCGGGCCGCGCGAGATCATCACGCACGGCGAGGACGGGCTGCTCGTCCCGGCGGACGGCCCGGACAGCGCCGTCGAGGAGGGCATCGCCGACGCGCTCTGCCGCCTCATCGAGAACGACGCCGAGCGCTTCCGCCTGGCCCAGGCCGCGATCCGCTCGGCGCGCCGCTTCCTGCCGGACCACACGGCCGCCCAGTACGAGGCGCTGATCGACGACCTGAGGCCCGGCGCGGCGGCCGCCCGCCGCTCGCGCACCCGCCCCGCGCGCACGGCACCCGGCCGCACGCCCCGCCAGCGCTTGGGCGCCCTCGCGGAGCGCCTCGGCGTCGCCGCCTGGCTCGGCAAGGCGCTGCCGCCCGTCTCCGTCGGCTGCCGCGTGGCCGCCGACGGCTCGCTCTACTTCCTCGTACCGGTGTCCGAACTCACCCACGGGGACTGGCAGTTGGTGCTCAGGCCACGCGCGGGCACGGAGGACGACACGGTGCGGCTCCCGTTCAAGGTCACCGCCGCCGACACCGACCCGTACGTCAAGCTCCTGCTCCACCGCAGCGGCCGCCCCATGGCCGAGGGCTACTGGAACGTCCACCTCCAGCAGGGCCGCAAGGGCCGCGTCCGGCGGGCGCGGGCGGGGCTCGTGGAGACCGGCAGGCTGCTCGCGCCCACGGTGCCCCCGCACCCCTCAGGCGCGGGCTTCGCCACCGCCGTGCCGTACCGCACCCAGGACGGCAACCTCTCCCTGCGCACCTGGAGCAGGGCGGCCCACGCCGAGCTGGAGTCGCTCGCCGTCGGCGAGGAGGCGATCACCGTGACCGGCACGGTGCACGGCGCGGCGGCGCGCGGCCACCACTACCGCCTCATGGCACGGCTGCGCGGCGGCGACGCCACCTTCGAGGCCCGCTGCCACGTCGACGAGGCGGGCTGCTTCACCGCCGAGATCCCGCTGTCGGGCCCGGCCGGGCAGCACCCGGGCGGCGAGGCGATCTGGGACCTGGGCCTCGAACCGTACGACGAGCAGGGTGACGCCGTCCGGCTCGCGCGGCTGCGCGGCGACGTCATCGAGCGGCGCCGCACCGACGTCTTCCCGAGCGCCCGCCCCGCCACCGCCGACGGCGTCATCGAGCTGCGCCCGTATCTGACCGCCCACAACGACCTGGCCCTGAAGGCGGCGCCGAACCCCGTGGCGCCCGCGCAGGAGGCCGTCGTATGATCGTCGGCGTACCGCATCGCATGGCGGCCTCCTTGACGCATCGGCCCTGACGGGCCTTGAAGAGTGAGGTTGGCGCATGTCCGCGCTCCAGGTACGCCCCTTCCACCGCGACGACCGCGATCAGCTCACGGAGCTGGTGAACGCCCATGTGGCCGCCGTCGTGCCCGGTGTCTCCGTCTCCGTGAACACCGTCGTCGGCCAGCTGACGCGCAGGCCCGACGAGTTCATCACCGACCCGTGGGTCGCCGAGCGCGTGACGCTCGTCGCCGAGCAGCGGTCGTTCGTCGTGGCCGCCGCGCACCTGCTGCGCTACCGCGCCGACGCCGAGGTCGGCCCGGACTTCCGGGACGCGGGCGTCGTCGACTGGTTCGTGTCGCACCCGCCCGCGTCCTTCTGGCCGGACGCGGACGCCGCCGCCGACCTGCTGATGAGCGCCTGCCTCGCCCGCCTTGCCCGCTGGGGCGTGCGCGTGCGGGAGGCCGACGGCGCCCTGCCCGCCCCTGCCGTGTACGGCCTGCCCCGGGCCTGGCCGCACGTCCGCGCCGTCTACGAGCGCGCCGGGTTCCGGCACACCGGCGACACCGAGGTCGTCCTCATCGCCGCGGTGCCCGACCTGCCGACGCCCCCGGCCCCGGTGGCGGGCCTGGCCGTCCGCCGCTCCCTCGGCGAGTGCGGCACCCGGCTCACCGCCCACCTGGACGGCCGCGACCTCGGCTTCATCGAGGTCGACACCGCGCTCGGCCGCCCCGAACGCCAGGCTCGCAACGGCTCCCTCGCGGACGTCGGCAACCTCCACGCCGAGCCCGGTCACGGCGTGGACGGCCTGCCCGCCTGGCTCCTCGGCGAGGCCGCCCGCTGGCTGCGCCTGGCCGGCGCCGACCGCCTCCTTGCCTACGAGTCGGCCGACGACACCCGGGCCCTCGCGCTCCTGAAGGACCTGGGCTTCACGGAACTGGTCCGCACGGACCGCGGCTGGCGGCACCAGGGCTAGGGGCTGTCCGGGAGATCGGCCGCACCCGGCCCGGCGGACGGGGCTCAGCCCTCGACGCCGGTCGACGTGTGGGCCGATCCCACCGGCTTGGACTCCGGTGAGCCGCGCTGGCGCAGATAGACGGAGAAGATCGCCATCGACCCCACGGCGAGCAGCTCGGACTGCCAGTTCTGCAGGGTGCGGTCCCAGAAGTCGGCGGCCGTCAGATACGCCGACCAGCTGATCGGGGCCTGGAGCTCCCGCAGGTGCTCCTCGTTGTACGCGGCCATGCCCGTGACGGACTGCGCCAGCCAGGAGAGCAGGAACAGCGTGCACATCACCATGCCGAGGGACCGGGAGTACCACGCCTGGCGGACGCCGCCGACGGACGCCCAGCGGGGCGAGTCCGCCTTCGCGTACCGGCCCGCCTTCTGCTCCCGGTCCGTCTCCGGGCCCGCCTTGTCCAGCTCCTTGGACTCGGGCGAGCCGTGCTGGAGCAGCCACACCGTGCCGAAGATGTAGAGGAAGAACTGGAGGTACTCGGACTGCCAGTTCTCCGTCACGTCCACCGCGAAGTCGGAGGTGAGCAGATAGCCGCCGAAGCCCACCGGGTGCAGCTCCTCGGCGACGAGCCGGTTGTTGAGCTCGGCGCGCCCGGCGACGGCCTGCCCCGCCAGGGCGAGCAGGAACCCGGCCCCGAACGCCAGCGACAGGCCGTTGTTGCGCAGGAACCGCAGCAGCCGCTTCACCGCTGCGTCAGCCCCAGCACCGTGCAGTAGGCGAGCCCGCCGAGCACCACCACCAGATACAGCGTGAACAAGGTCCGCACCCGTCAACCGCCCTTGACCAGACACCGATACGGCCTCTCCGCGCGCGGCACGCAGCCGGCGGCCGTGACCTTCCAGCCGCCCGGGAACGAGGAGAGGAACAGCGTGTCGCGCTCGGCCACGACCCGCGCCTGACCGCCGTACACGTCGACGGTCCGCACCGGGCCCGCCGCCGGAAGGCCCGCCTCCGGCAGGGCCCGCGCACACGGCTGCTCGGCCGACTGCTCCAGTTCGTCGCGGGTCCCGGGGGCGAGGGCCGCGCAGCCGCGCTCCGGGTCCGAGGTGCGCAGGCTCGCCGTGAACCGGGCCGCCGCCGCGGCCGCCGCGTCCTCGCGCGCGGCGAGCGAGCCACAGCCCGCGAGCGTGCTGAGCAGCACCCCCGTGAGCACCACCGCGCCGCTGCCACGCACCAGATCTGCTCCCCTTCGCGCCACTCCGCGAGCCGCCTCGTGGGCCGTCGATTCCCGAGCCGCCTCCCGGGACGCGGGTGCGAGCACTCCGACGATGCCGTACGCGGTCACGGCGTGTGGGTGCCGGACCTCCGACACGCACGGGTGCGCCCGATCGGCCGCGGCTGCGCCGGTCGGGCCTCACCGCCTCCCGCGACGGCGAGGACCTCCGGCGGCGCCGTCACGCGTCGGTCAGGCGCAGGGTCTCGATGTCGTCCCAGCCGCGTGCGGTGAGCCGTTCCCGCAGCCTCAGTTCGGGGGTCGCGCACACGACCAGGCACTGGGGCGGGCTCAGCTGGCGGCTGAGGGCGACGAGGATTTCGAGGGCGCTGTTGGCGAAGTAGCGGACCCCGGTGAGGTCGAGCGTGATCTCCTGCGAGTCCTTGCTCTGCTCGGTGAGGGCCACGGCCAGGGGAGCTCGATGGGCGCTGACGACCTCGCCGAAGAGGCGGACGCCCGCGAGAGTGCCCGAAGGCATCATGAGGAGAAGGTCGTCGGCGAAGTAGCCACGCATGATGAGTCCTGGATGTCGAGCACCCCGCGGGGGAGGCGGCAAGGAGGGGAGGCCTTGGCGGGCGATCCCTCGCGCGGTGCCAAAGGTGCGGGTGCAGAGTCCCGCTGGACACAGCCGTTGGCGGAGGGGGCCTTGCTCCAGGCCCGAGAGATCGCCGGAGGGCTGTCGCCGCGCTGACGGCGACAGACATTCCACGGACTGCTCGCAGCGTACTCCCGCACGTCCCCGCGGGGCAGGGAGACAATGAAGCAGAGCGGCCGCACGCGCCTGCCTCGCGCGTGCGGCCCGCCCTCCTCGACCACCGCCCCGCGTGCGGGAGAACGCGCGGCGACGGGAGCGATCCGCCGGACGGCACGGGCGCTGCGCTGCGGCGTCACCGGCGTAGTGAGCGAGTGTCCCCTGCGCCGATCGCTACACCCTGGTGTGCGATACGCCTCTTGACGCAGTCACCCGCACGGGTCGGACGAGCCCGCGCACGGTGTGCGTCGAGGCCCGCCGGTCGCGGGGCACACGCGGGACGGCCCCTCGTGCGGCAGGGTGCGGGCGCGAAGGGGGTGGGTAGGGCCCGGACGTTCCGGCGCCACCGCGCTACCGCACCGTACGGAGGCGTGGCTTCCGTCCTCAGCCGAACTGGACCGAGCGCTTGGAGAGGCCGAGCCAGGTGCCCTCGATGACGCTGCGCTGCGTGCGCAGTTCGTCCGCCGCCGTGCCGAGCGTGACCGCCAGCGGTACGAAGTGCTCCTCGCGGGGGTGGGCGTAGCGGGCGCCGGGCGCCTTGTGCGCGAAGTCGAGGAGGGCGTCCACGTCCCCGGCCGCCAGGGTGCGCCTACCCCAGTCGTCGAACTCGGCCAGGACGGCGGGCACCTGGTTGTCGGGGTTGATGGCCCGGAGGTTGTGCGTGAAGTGCCCGCTGCCGACGATCAGTACGCCCTCGTCGCGCAGCGGCGCGAGCTTGCGCCCGATCTCCATCAGCCGCTGCGGGTCCAGGGTCGGCAGGCTCACCTGGAGCACCGGCACGTCGGCGTCCGGGTACATCTCCCGCAGCGGTACGTACGCGCCGTGGTCGAGGCCCCGGTCGGGCAGGTCGGCGACCGGGGTGCCGGGGCCGCGCAGCAGCTTGCGGACCTTCTCGGCGAGCTCGGGGGCGCCCGGGGCGGCGTACTGAACGCCGTAGTAGTGCTCGGGGAAGCCCCAGAAGTCGTAGACGAGCGGCACGGTGGTGGTCGCGCCGAGGGCGAGCGGGGCCTCCTCCCAGTGCGCGGAGACCATCAGGATCGCCGTCGGCCGGGGCAGCTCGGCGCCCCAGCGGGCCAGCTCGCCCGGCCAGACGGGGTCCTCGGCGAGGGTGGGGGCGCCGTGGCTCAGGAAGAGGGACGGCATGCGCTCCGGGGCTGCGGTGGTCATGGTCGGCTCCTTGCGGTGCGGCGATGTGGTGGTGCGCGGGTGCGGCGGTGCGCCGGTGCGGTGGGGCGCCCGGCGGGTTCAAATTTGAACCACCTTTCGACCGTACTCGATGGTTCGAATTTGAACAACAGGCGTAGGGTGGTGCCATGCCCAAGACCCACTGGCTCGACGACGACGAGATGGCCGCCTGGCAGGCCTTCCTGACCGCGGGCGCGCTGCTCAACCGGCGCATCGAGGAGCAGCTCAAGGACGAGTCCGGCCTGTCCCACCTCCAGTACGAGGTGCTGGTGCGGCTCTCCGCCGCTGACGGCGGTGAGCTACGCATGACCGAGCTCGCCGCGGTGGTCCTCACGAGCAAGAGCGGGCTCACCTACCAGGTCACCCAGCTGGAGAAGGCGGGCCTGGTGCGCCGCCGCTCCTGCGCCGACGACGTGCGCGGCGTCTACGCCGTCCTCACCGACGAGGGCCGCCGCCGGCTTGAGGCGGCCGCCCCCGGCCATGTCGGCGTGGTGCGCGGCCACCTCATCGACGTCCTCACGCCCGGCCAGCTCGCCGCCCTGAAGGAGGGCCTCGGCGAGGTCGCGCGGCGCCTCGGCGCGGCGTGAGGTCGGAGCCGGTGAGCGGCTGAACCCGGAGGCGCGGCCCCGGGGGTGCGGTCAGGCCGCCGACCGCTCGGCGCGCGCCTGGTCGTCCTGGTCGGTCAGGTGCCAGTGGAGGTCGCGGACGCCGGGCTCCAGGGAGAGCCGGGTCACGAGCTGCTCCATGTCCGCGCCGGGTGCGCCGTCGAGGGTGACGGCGGCTTCGAGCGCGGTGGTCCCGCCGTCCTCGCCGCGCCGGATGCGCAGCCCGGCCAGGCGCGGGTCGGCGCTGCTCAGGAGCTGGATGAGCAGTGCGCGGACGTGTGCCTCCGCGCGGCGGTCGCAGGTGACGTGGAAGGTGACCTGCGTGGTGGTGTCGGCGCTCGCCTGCGGGGCCCGGTCGATGAGGCGGCTGGTGGGCCGCAGGACCAGGTGGACGCCGATGACCGCGAACGCGCCGAGCAGTGCGAGCGCGAGCCGCCCGGAGGCGGCGAGGACGCCCACCGCGGCCGAACACCACAGCGTGGCCGCCGTGTTGAGGCCGCTGATCGAGGCGCCCTCGCGCATGATGACGCCGCCGCCGAGGAAGCCGACGCCCGAGACGACGTACGAGGCGACGCGGGTGGGGCTGGTGGGGTCGGCCATCGCCTCGCTGTAGAGCACGAAGAGGGTGGCGCCCGCGGCGACGAGCGCGTTGGTGCGCAGGCCCGCCATGCGGGCGCGCCACTGGCGCTCCACCCCGATGAGGGCGCCGCAGCCGACGCCTGTGCCCAGGCGGAGGGCGAAGTCGAACGTGGTCAGGGCCTGCATGGCGGCACCTCCCGGTGGCGCGGTCGGACGGGGACGCCCCATGGTTGCATAGTTGCGCAACTATGCACAGAGGATTCCGGTCGCGCCTGCCGCTCGACCCGCTTATTTGCGTATCGACGCAAAGAAGCGCACACTTCCCCTGGCCCCCCACGGCCCCTGTCCGGCACATCACCGAAGGAGGCAGCCATGGGCGCAGACCCTCCCAGTAGCGGCCGCTGCCTCGACGGCGGCTTCTGATCCCCGCCAGTCAATTCGCTTACGCACGCCGGGCATCGCCCCGCACCCCGCACGGCCCGCCGCACTCCGCGGTCGCGGCCCGGGGTCCGCTGTGCCCACAGTGTGGTCGGAGGTTCTTGTGATGTCGTTCCGGACCAGCGGCAGCGCGTCCCGCGCCCCGCTCGCATCCCGGTTCGCGGGGCGCGTGTCCCGCATGACGTGGGTGGACGCGGTGGTAGCCGCGGCCGTCCTGGTGCTGCTCTACCTCGTCCTCAAGGTCGGTCAGGGCACCACCGTCCGCTTCTCGACCGAGCAGTCGGTCACGGTGGACACCGATCCCGCGCGGCTGCCGTACGACGCGGCGCGCTCGCTCCTGCGCATGTTCGCCGCGCTCGCCGCCTCGACCGTCTTCACCTTCGCGTACGCCTACGCGGCGGCCAAGAGCCGCCGTCTCGAACGGATCCTGATCCCGGCCCTCGACATCCTCCAGTCCGTGCCCGTGCTCGGCTTCCTGACGGTCGCGGTGACCGGGTTCCTCGCCCTGTTCCCGGGCTCGATGCTCGGCCTGGAGTGCGCGTCGATCTTCGCGATCTTCACCTCGCAGGCCTGGAACATGACGTTCGGCTTCTATCAGTCCCTCACCTCGCTGCCGCGTGAACTCGACGAGCTGTCCCGGTCGTTCCGCTTCACCAAGTGGATGCGGTTCTGGAAGGTCGAGGTGCCGGCCGGGATGATCGGCCTGGTCTGGAACGGCATGATGAGCTTCGGCGGCGGCTGGTTCTTCCTCGTCGCGTCGGAGGCCATCAGCGTCAACAACAAGGAGTACGCGCTGCCGGGCGTCGGCTCCTACGCCGGAGCGGCCGTCACCGACGGCGACCTCGGCAAGGTCGGCTGGGCCATCCTCACCATGGCCGTCATGGTCATCGGCGTGAACTTCCTGTTCTGGCGGCCGCTGACCGCCTGGGCGGAGAAGTTCAGGAACGAGCAGTCCGAGGCGAGCGAGGTGCAGCGCTCGGCCGTGCTCGACTTCCTGCGCCGCTCCCACTGGCCGCGGCTGCTCGGGTCGCTGCTGCGCCCGGCGGGCCGCGCCCTGGGCCGGGCCGCCCGTGTCCTCGGCACCGACGACAGGCCGCTGTCCTTCGACCCGGCGCGGCGGCGCACCGGCGACATCGCCTTCGCCGTCGTCGCGGGCGGCCTCGTCGTCTGGGGCCTCGTCGATCTCGGCGGCTATCTGCACGACCGCACCGGACTCGGCGTGTTCGGCGAGCCGCTGCTGCTGGGCCTCGTCACGTTCGTCCGCGTCGTGGTGCTGGTCGCCGTCGCGACCGTGATCTGGGTGCCCATCGGCGTGTGGATCGGCTTCTCGCCGCGCCTGACCCGGATCGCCCAGCCCGTCGTACAGGTCCTCGCGTCCTTCCCCGCCAACTTCCTGTTCCCGCTCGCCGTCTGGTTCTTCCTGCGGACGGGCCTGTCCATCGACGTCGGCGGCATCCTCCTGATGGCGCTCGGCGCCCAGTGGTACATCCTCTTCAACACCATCGCCGGAGCCATGTCGATCCCGAGCGACCTGCGCGAGGCCATGGACGACCTCGGCGTACGGGGCTGGCAGCGCTGGCGGCGGCTGATCCTGCCGGGCGTCTTCCCGGCGTACGTCACCGGCGGCATCACCGCGTCCGGCGGCGCCTGGAACGCCTCGATCGTCTCCGAGGTCGTCACCTTCGGCGGCACCACACTGACCGCCACAGGGCTCGGCGCGTACATCGCCCGCGCCACCGCCGACGGCGACTTCCCGCGGCTGCTCGCGGGCGTCGCCGTGATGAGCCTGTACGTCGTGGGGCTCAACCGGCTGCTGTGGCGCCGCCTCTACCGCGTCGCCGAAAGCCGCTACTCCCTCTGACCGCCCACCGGTCCCCGCAGACTTCCCCGCCCGCCTGGAGAACTGGAGCCTCCCTCATGGCACTCAAGGCCCTTCGCGCCCTGCGCACCCCGACCGCCCGCCCCGCGGCCACGCCCCCGCGCGCCGCCGACGGCGACGTCCTGCTCGAAGCCACCGGCCTGACCAAGTCCTACGCGGGCGCCGACGGGGAGCTGCCCGTGCTCGCGGGCATCGACCTGAAGATCCGCGCGGGGGAGATCGTCGCGCTGCTCGGCAGGTCGGGCTCGGGCAAGTCCACCCTGCTGCGCTGCCTCGCCGGACTCGTCCCGGCGAGCTCGGGCTCCATCGCCTACCGCGGCGAGCCGCTGACCGGCGCCAACCCGGGCACGGCCATGGTCTTCCAGACCTTCGCGCTGCTGCCGTGGCTGACGGTGCAGCAGAACGTGGAACTCGGCCTGGAGGCGCGCGGCGTGCCCGCCGACGAACGGGCCCGCGCCGCCGTGCAGGCCATCGACCTGATCGGCCTGGACGGTTTCGAGTCGGCGTACCCCAAGGAGCTGTCCGGCGGCATGCGGCAGCGCGTCGGCTTCGCCCGCGCCCTCGTCGTCGAGCCGGACGTGCTGATGATGGACGAGCCGTTCTCCGCGCTCGACGTGCTGACCGCGGAGAACCTGCGCGGCGAGCTGATGGAGCTGTGGGAGTCCGGCCAGTTCCCGACCCGGGCCGTGGTCCTGGTGACCCACAACATCGAGGAGGCCGTCCTGATGGCCGACCGCGTGGTCGTCCTCGGCTCGCGCCCCTACGGCACGATCCGCGAGACCATCGAGGTCGGCCTGGAGCGCCCGCGCGACCGCAACGCGCCCGCCTTCGACGAGCTGATCGACCGCGTCTACCGGGTCATGACCGGACGCCCCCGCGAAACCCGCCTGCCCGGCCGCGCGGGGGCGGCGGAGCCGGACCGGCGCACCGTCGCCAACACCCCGCTGCCCACGGCCACCGTCGACGGCCTGTCCGGCCTCGCGGAGACGGTCGCCCACCGGGGCGGCGGCTGCGACCTCGCCGACCTCGCCGACGACCTCGGCCTGGACGTCGACGACCTGCTCCCGCAGGTCGACGCGCTCGACCTGCTCGGCTTCGCCCACATCGACGGCGACGACCTCGTGCTCACCGAGGAGGGCGCCGCGTTCGCCGGGGCCGACGTGCAGACGTCCAAGCGGCTGTTCGCCCGTGCCGCCCTGGAGGTCCCGCTGGTGAAGCTGGTCGCCAACAGCCTGCGCCAGCGCCCCGACGGCACCGTCCGCGCCGGGTACTTCCGCGACCTGCTCGCCCACCACTTCACGAGCGAGCAGGTCGAACGGCAGCTGGAGACGGCCACCGACTGGGGCCGGTACGCGGAGCTGTACGCCTATGCCGCGGGCTCCGAGGAGTACCAACTCGACGAGGCGTACGAGAGCGCCCCCTAGGGGCGCGGGGAACCGCGTGACCAGCCACGACGGACCCGCAGGCGAGAGCGGCGCAGCCGGTGCAGCACTCAGACGGCGGCGACCGTGATGTGGCGCTCCGGGCCTGGTGACTCCAGCTCGTCGACCACCGCCACCGCCAGGTCCTCCGCGCTGATCCACGAGCGGCCGTCGGCGCCGGTGAGCAGGGTGTCGGTGCCGCGCCGGTAGCGGCCCGTGCGGTCGCCGGGTTCGAGCAGGGCCGGCGGGCTCAGATAGACCCAGTCGCCGCCGCCGTGCGCCTCGCAGGTCCGCAGCTGGGCCACCCCCGCGGCAGCGACGGCCGTCACCGCCGCAGGCACGTACGCGGGGTCGTCGGCGACCAGCAGGCCCGCTCGGCCCGGGCTGCGCAGCGCGCCCGCGCCCCCGACCACCAGGACCCGGATCCCGAGGCGCGCGGCGCTGTCGAGGACCGTACGCGTGGCCCCGACCAGGAACTCCTGGTCGACCGGCACGGTCCGCAGGGCCACCACGACCGCGTCCGCCGCGGAGCCCGCGAGGGCCGCGCGCAGGGCGTCCGGATCGCCGGCGTCGACGCCGACCGGCGTCACGTCCGGGGCGTCGCCCGCGGGCCTGCGGGACAGGGCGAGCAGGTGGTGGCCGCGGGCACCGGCCTCGGCGATCACCCGGCTCCCGACCATCCCGCCGGCGCCGAGCACGGCGATCCTCATGCCTGTCTTCGTCGAACCGGCCCTCTGCGTCGTCTCCGTCGTGCCCGGGGCCGTCCGTACCGAGGTGTTCATCGCGTCCGCTCTCCTTGCGTCAGTTCTTCTCGTACGTGGTCTTGAGGTGTCGGGCCACCGCGGCGCGGCCCTGCCGCGCGGCGGCGCCGTGGCCGTGGGGGACTGAGCTGTGCGGCGAGCAGGGCCGCCAGGGCGAGGACGAAGCCGAGGCTCTGCGGCAGGTTCAGGGACTCGCCGAGCGCGATGCCGGCGACGGTGGCGACCAGCGGCGAGAGGAGCACCAGCGGCGCGGACGCGCCGACCGGCAGCTTGCCGATGCCGCGGAACCAGAGCGCGAAGGAGATCAGCCCGCCCATGCTGCCGAGCCACAGGTAGCCCGCGACGGCCCCGCCGTCGATGCCGTGCGGCGCCCCCTCGGCCAGGAGCGTGAGCGGGAGCAACAGCAGCCCGCCCGCCGTCAGTTGCCAGCCCGCCAGGGTCAGCGGGCCCGCCCCCGCCGGGCGGCCCCAGCGCTTGGTGAGGACGATCCCGCCCGCCATGCCCGCCGTACCGCCGAGGACGGCGAGGACGCCGACGGCGTCCAGACGGGCCTGCGGACCGAGCACGACGAGTCCGACACCGAGCACGCCGATGACGCCCCAGGCCCACTGCCAGGCCGTCGGCCGGTCGCGGAGCACCACGATGGAGAGACCGGCGACCAGCAGCGGCTGGGTGGCGCCGAGCGTGGCGGCGACGCCGCCGGGGAGCCGCTCGGCCGCCAGGAACAACAGGGGGAACAGGGCGCCGATGTTGAGCGCGCCGAGGACGGCGGACTTCCACCACCAGTCCCCGCGCGGCAGGACGCGGGTGATCGCCAGGGCGAGCAGCCCGGCGGGCAGGGCGCGCATCAGTCCGGCGAACAGCGGCTGCCCGGGCGGCAGCAGTTCTGTGGTCACCGCGTACGTGGTGCCCCAGGAAGCGGGGGCGAGCGCGGTCAGCGCGACGGTCGCCACTCGTGGCGCGGAAGGGGCCCGCGAGGGACCCGGTGACCGCTCGGTCGATAGGGGCATGCGAGGAGTCTCTGCCGTACCGGACCATGGCTCCAAAGCATGGTTGTCATCGCAGCTATGAACAATCACCATGATCGGATGGATCTCCAGCAGCTGCGGTACGTCGTCGCCGTCGCCGAAACCCGCAACTTCACGCGCGCGGCGGAGCGCTGCTCCGTGGTGCAGTCGTCCCTCAGCCATCGGATCGCCGCCCTGGAGCGGGAGCTCGGCGTCAAGCTGTTCGCACGGTCCAGCCGCCGCACCGAGCTGACCAGCGCGGGCGAGGCGTTCCTCGGCGGCGCGCGCGAGTGCCTGGCCGCCGCGGACCGGGCGGCCGCCGACGCCGCCGCGGCGTCGGGCGTGGTGCGCGGCAGGCTCGCCGTCGGCGTGATCGTGACCACGGCGGCCGTCGACGTGGCGGAGCTGCTCCAGCGCTACCGCGCCCGGCACCCGGACGTCCGGGTCTTCCTGCGGGGCGGCCGCAGCGACGACCTGACGGCCGCGGTCCGCGACGGCGGCCTGGACATCGCCTTCCTGGGCCTGCCGGAGGGCGACCTGCCCTCCGGCGTGGAGTCCGTCGTCCTCGACCGCGACGAGCACGTGCTCGTGGTGCCCGCCGGGCACCGGCTCGCGGGCGCCGGCCGGGTCACGCTCGCCGAGATCGCGGGGGAGACGTTCGTGGACTTCGCGGCCGGGTCGCCCGCCCGGGCCCAGTCCGATCAGGCCTTCGCCGCGGCGGGCCTGGTCCGCGACGTGGCGTACGAGGCCCAGGTCGCCCTGATGACCGGCCTGATCGCGCGCGGCCTGGGAGTGGCGCTGCTGCCGTCGGCGTTCATCGGGCCGCCGGCCGCCGCCGATCCCGCCCTGGCCCTCGTCCCGGTGGCCGACGGGCCGCGGCGCGTGGAGTACCTGGTGTGGAGCCGGTTCAACCCGAGCCCGGCCACCCGGGCCCTGCTCGACGTCCTCGGCGTCAGGGGGCAGCGGGCGGCGGCCTCCTGACCCGACGTCAGTGCTCGGTCGCCGGGTGGCGGCGCGCGGCCCGGCCCGCCCGGGCCCGCGGCGCGCGAGCGGGCACGTGCTCGACGGCCGCCTCCGCGACCGCCTCTGCGCTGTCTGCGGGGGCCGCCCCGGTCCGCCCCGCGGCAGGCTGTGCCACCAGGGCCGCCTCTTCGAGGAGGCCGCGCACGTCCGTGGCCCGGTAGTAGATCCGGGTGCCCTCGCGGCGCGGCACCACGAGCCCGGCCGCCCGCAGCTTCGCCAGGTGCTGGGAGGTGGCGGCCACGTGCGCGCCGAGCAGCTCAGCGAGGGCGCTGACCGGCAGCTCCTGCTGGCTGAGCGCCCACAGCAGGCGGTAGCGGGAGGGGTCGGCCACGGCCTTGAGCACCGCCACGGCCCGGTCCGCGGCCGCCGCGTCCCACGACTGTCCTTGCGCATCCATGCAAGTAGAGTACTTCGACTTCTGGAGTGGTGGGCGGCCACGGGTGAGGACTCCCGGCCATGGGCGGGGCGCCGGCGCCGCCTGCCGCAAGCACACCGAAAGCCCTTTCACACAGAAGGTCCAGGCCGAGCGGGGGGAGTGCGGGGTCGCCCGCGCTCGGCACCAATCTGCTCACGGTCTCGCCGGGCCAGTCCTTCGCGGGCGGCACCGCCCATCTGCCGGACGAGGCCGTGGGAATGATCGGCAACATCGACGGCGTCGCGTCGGTGTCCGCCGTCGGCAAGACCGACGCGAAGGTGTACCGCAACGACCGCGTCCCCAAGGAGGAGACCGGCGGCCTCAACGTGTACGCGGCCCGCACCGACCTGCCCCGGGCCGCGGGCGCCGAACTCGTCGACGGCCGCTGGCTGAACGCCGCCAGCGCCCGCTACCCGGCCGTCGTCCTCGGCCTCAAGGCCGCCGAGCAGCTCGGCGTCTTCACGGCGGGGGCCGACACCCGGGTGTGGCTCGGCGGCCGGTGGTTCACCGTGGTGGGCCTCCTCGCGCCCAACGAGCTGGTGCCGGACCTGGACTCGGCCGCCCTGGTCGGCTGGTCGGCAGCCGAGGCGGAGCTCGGCTTCGACGGCCACCCCACGACCGTGTACACCCGGGCCGAGGACTCCGCCGTCACCGACGTGCAGTCCGTCCTCGGCGCCACCGCCAACCCGGAGAACCCCAGCGAGACCAACGTCTCCCGGCCCTCCGACGCCCTGGCGGCCAAGGAGGCCACCGACGACGCGCTCAGCGGGCTGCTGCTCGGCCTCGGCGCGGTCGCGCTGCTCGTCGGCGGCGTCGGCGTCGCGAACACCATGGTCATCTCGGTCCTGGAGCGCCGCTCCGAGATCGGACTGCGCCGCTCCCTCGGCGCGACCCGCGGCCAGGTCCGCACCCAGTTCCTGTGCGAGCCCTGCTGTTGTCCGCGCTCGGCGGGCTCGGCGGCGTCCTCCTCGGCATCGCCGTCACCTCGGGGTACGCCGCCTACCAGGGCTGGCCGTCGGTGGTGCCGGTGTGGGCGATGGCGGGCGGCGTCGGCGCGACCCTCGTCATCGGCGGCCTCGCCGGGTTCTACCCGGCGGTGCGCGCCGCCCGGCTGCCGCCCACGGAGGCCCTCGCCACCGCCTGACCCCGGGCCGCGGTGTCCCCGCCCCGTCCACCTCCCCCGCGGGCGGCGGGGACACCGCTCCGGCGTCCCCTGGACAGCGGCCCGCCGGCCTACGCTCGCCGTATGGCAGAGCACTTGGCGACCACCGGCGACGACGCCCTGTACGAACTCCTCGCGCGCCAGCGCATCGGCACGCTCGTGACGCTCAAGCGCGACGGCCGCCCCCAGCTGTCGAACGTCGGCTACGCCTACGACGCCGAGGCGCGGCTGATTCGCCTCATGGTCACCTACGACCGCGCCAAGACGCGCAATCTGCGCCGCGACCCGCGCGCGAGCTTCTTCGTGACCAGCCCCAACGGCTACGCGTACATGGTCGCCGAGGGCACGGCCGAGCTGACGCCCCTCACCACGGACCCGCACGACGCGGTGGCCGACGAACTCACCGTGGTCTTCCGGGGGTTCCAGGGCGAGCACCCCGACTGGGAGCGGTTCCGCGCGGTGATGGTCGCCGAACGCCGCCTGGTGGTCCGGCTTCCGGTCACGCGCGTGTACGGGGCGGCGGGCCGCCGTCTCGCGGGGCCGCCGCCGGACCAGCGGGTCAGTACCCGACCGTGAACCGGCGCTGCACGAAGCGCGGCAGCTCGGCCTCGTCGACGAGCGCGACGGCGGCGTCCTCCACCGAGATGCGGCTGCGCCCCTCGGCGTCGAGCACCGGCTGGTCGCCGCCGACCCGGAACCTGCCCGTGCGCTCGCCGGGGGCGATCTCCTCCGCCGGGCTGAAGTAGGTCCACAGGCGGTTCGAGAGGCGCAGCACGTCCAGCGCGTCGCGGTGGCCGCGCACCGCCGCCGCGTACGCGCGCGGCAGGCCGAGACCGTCGAGGGTCTCGTGCAGCAGCGCGTCGGAGTCGGCCCGTACGACCCCGGGGGCGATCTCTAGACTGCCCGCGCCGCCGATGACGATGAGGCGGGTGCGCGGATGGCTCTCCAGGGCCTTGAGCAGGGCCCGCGCGGCCGTGGCGTACAGCGTCGGCTCCGCGATCGAGCGGCGCACGGTCTCCTCGAAGTCCGCGGCCGCGTTGCCGGGCTGGAACCCGCTGACGAGGACGTCGAGGCCGGGCAGGACGCCCGCGACGCTGTCCGCGTCGAGGACGTCGACGCTGCGCCACTCGACGCCCTCCCGCCGCTCCGTGACCCGGGCGGCGTCGCGGCTGAACGCGGTGACCCGGTGCCCCCGCTCGACGGCCTCGGTCACGACCCGGCCGCCGATGGTGCCCGTGGCCCCGATGACTCCGATGTGCATGGCTCTCCCCTTCGCCTCGCTGCCGTGCCCCGAACCGGATCTGCACGGCGTGCGGTGACTATACGGCGTGAAGTTTCCGCACGGCAATCAGAATCAGCGCGCTGTACAGTGACGCCGTGGGAGTCAGGGAGAACACGGGAAGCGCAGGCGGCGCGGGCGGCACCAGGGGGCGCCGGGAGCGGCTGCGCGCCGAGACGACGGCGGAGATCAAGCAGGTCGCGCTCGGCCTGATGGCCTCGGGCGGCCCCGACGCCATCACGCTGCGGGCCATCGCCCGCGAGATGGGCATGACGGCCAACGCCATCTACGGCTATTTCGCCACCCGGGACGACCTGGTCACCACGCTCGTCAGCGATGTGTACACCGCGCTCGCCGACGCCGTGGACGCCGCCTGGGAGGGCGCGGCGGGACAGGGCGCGGCCGCGCGGATCCAGGCGTGGGCGGCCGCCTTCCGCGCCTGGGCCCTCGGCAACCCCGAGGGCTTCCGGCTCGTCTACGGCGACCCGGTGCCCGGCTACCGCGCCCCCGCCGGGGGCGCCGCGCCCGAGGCCGCGCACCGCGTCTGCACCGGCCTCGCCGCCCTCGCCGCGGAGGCCTGGCCGCAGGCCGAACCCCTGTACGCGGACGGGGACTTCGCCTGGTCCGACTTCGACCCGGGGCTCCTGGACAAGGTCCGCCCGGCCTTCCCCGACCTGCCGCCCGCCGGAGTGGCGCTCGCGCTGCGCGTCTGGGGCCATCTGCACGGCCTGGTGTCACTGGAGGTCTACGGCCACCTGCGCGGCCAGACGACGAGCCCCGACAAGCTCTTCCGCGCGGAACTGGCCCAGCTCGTACGGGCGTTGGGCGTCGCGGAAGCGGGCTGAGACCCGGGCCTCAGGCCCGGCCGCGCCCCGACGCCGTCGAGCCGCGCACCACGAGCTCCGGCATGAACACGAACTCGCTGTGCGGGGCGGGCGTGCCGCCGACCTCCTCCAGGAGGGTGCGCACCGCCGCCTGGCCCATGGCCTGCACGGGCTGGCGGACCGTGGTCAGCGGCGGGTCGGTGAAGGCGATGAGCGGGGAGTCGTCGAAGCCGACCACGGAGATGTCGCGGGGCACGTCCAGGCCCTGCTGCCGGGCGGCGCGGATCGCGCCGAGTGCCATCATGTCGCTGGCGCAGACGATGCCCGTGCAGCCGCGCGCGATCAGCGCGGTCGCCGCGGCCTGGCCGCCCTCCAGGGTGTAGAGGGAGTGCTCGACCAGCGCGTCGGCCTCCTCTGCGGTGAGGCCGAACCGCTCGCCCATGCCGAGCCGGAAGCCCTCGATCTTGCGGACGACGGGCACGAACCGCCGGGGCCCGACCGCGAGGCCGACACGGGTGTGGCCGAGCGAGGCCAGGTGCCGCACGGCGAGCTGCGTCGCCGCCCGGTCGTCCGTGGACACGAAGGGCGCGTCGACCTGGGGGGAGAAGCCGTTGACCAGGACGTGCGGGACGCCCTTGGCGCGCAGCGCCGCGTACCGCTCCGTGTCCGCGGTGGTGTCGGCGTGCAGCCCGGAGACGTAGATGATCCCCGCGACGCCGCGGTCCACCAGCATCTCGGTCAGCTCGTCCTCCGTGGAGCCGCCGGGGGTCTGGGTGGCGAGCACCGGTGTGTAGCCCTGGCGGGTCAGGGCCTGCCCGATGACCTGGGCGAGCGCGGGGAAGATCGGGTTGTCCAGCTCGGGCGTGATCAGGCCGACCAGGCCCGCGCTGCCGCGGCGGCGCAGCCGGACGGGCCGTTCGTAGCCGAGCACGTCGAGCGCGGCGAGGACGGCTTCGCGGGTGGCCGCGGCCACACCGGGCTTGCCGTTGAGTACCCGGCTGACGGTGGCTTCGCTGACCCCTGCTTGAGCTGCGATGTCGACGAGCCGCGCGGTCATGCACGGGACTGTACCCGGCGGAGCATGTCTTGCCCACCGCTTGCGCAAGCTTGCGGCAAGGCCTGACGTGCCCGGATCGCAACCCCCAGGACACGCGGCGGTAACGATCGTCATCTCTTGCAGAAAATCGCCGCAAGGTCTTTCGAGACGTTTTCAAGCCTGTTACGTTCCTGCCAACCCGGCGCCGCGTCGAGTGCGGCCGGCAGGAGGCGCCCCTTTCGTCTCCCCTCGTTCCGGGTCATCCCGGGATCATCCCGGGTCATTCCTGGTCCAGTTGAAGGAGTTCACATGCGGCGTGGCATAGCGGCCACCGCAGTGGTCGCCGCCCTGACGATGACAGCGGCGGCGTGCGGCGGAGACGACGGCGACAGCGGGAAGAAGAGCGGCGGCAAGCTGTCCGGCACCGTCACGTTCTGGGACACCTCGAACGACGCCGAGAAGGCCACGTACGAGAAGCTCGCCAAGGGCTTCGAGGACCTGCACCCCGGGGTGAAGGTCAACTACGTGAACGTGCCGTTCGGCGAGGCCAACGCCAAGTTCAAGAACGCCGCGGGCGGCAACTCCGGCGCCCCGGACGTGATGCGCACCGAGGTCGCCTGGGTCGCCGACTTCGCCAACCTCGGCTACCTGGCCCCGCTGGAGGGCACCGCCGCGCTCGACAAGCCGGACGACTACCTGCCGCAGGCCGCCGCCAGCACCAAGTTCAAGGGCAAGACCTACGCGGCCCCGCAGACCATCGACACCCTCGCGCTCTTCTACAACAAGAAGATGCTCAAGGACGCGGGCGTGGAGGTCCCCAAGACCTTCGACGACGTGGAGTCCGCCGCCAAGAAGATCAAGTCGAAGTCCGGCAGGACAGGCCTCTACCTGCGCGGCGACGACCCGTACTTCTACCTGCCGTACCTCTACGGCGAGGGCGGTGACCTCCTGGACACCAAGAAGAAGGAGATCACCGTCGACGACGCCGAGGGCGCCAAGGCCTTCGAGGTGATGAAGGGCCTCGTCGACTCCAAGGCAGCCGTGACCGACGCGAGCGACGGCTACAACAACCAGCTCAACGCCTTCAAGGACGGCGACGTCGCCATGGCCCTCGACGGCCCCTGGTCCATCGAGGGCGCCCTCCAGGGCAAGCAGTTCAAGGGCGACAAGGCCAACCTCGGCGTCGCCCCGGTGCCCGGCGGCAGCGCGCGCCAGGCCTCGCCGCAGGGCGGCTGGAACCTCGCCGCGTACGCGGGCTCCAAGAACCTCGACGCCTCCTACGAGTTCATCAAGTACATGAGCTCGGCGAAGGTGCAGCAGCAGACCACCGAGAAGCTCAGCCTGCTGCCGACCCGCACCTCCGTGTACGACGTCAAGTCCGTCAAGGACAACCAGATGGTGCAGTTCTTCAAGCCCGCCGTCGACAAGTCGGTCCAGCGCCCCTGGATCCCCGAGGCCAACTCGCTGTTCGAGCCCATCCGTCTGGAGATGCAGAAGGTGCTCAGCGGCAAGTCCTCGCCCGAGGACGGCGCCAAGGGCATCGGCGACGCCTACCGCAAGCTCCTCAAGGACTACAAGTAACGATGGCTGTCGAGAGCGGCCCCCGGGTCGCCCCGGCCGCGGACGCCCGGCGCGTCCGCGGCCGCGGGCCCCGCGCGGGGCAGAAGCCCGGACGCCTGCGCAGGGCGCTGAGCACGTACTGGTACGCCTGGGCCATGGTCGCCCCCGTGGTGGTCGTGATCGGCGTCATCGTCGGCTACCCCCTGGTGCGCGGCATGTACCTGTCGACGACCAACGCCAACGAGGCGAACGTCGAGCGCACCATCGGCGTCAACCACATCCCGGCGACCTACGAATCCGTCGGCCTGGACAACTACAAGGCGATCCTCGACGACGGCGTCTTCTGGGACCGGCTGACCTGGACCGTGGTGTGGACGGTGTCCTGCGTCGCGCTGTCGTTCGTCCTCGGCCTGGTCCTCGCGAACATGCTCAACCGCAAGCTCAAGGGCCGCTCCTTCTACCGGATGGCGCTGATCCTGCCCTGGGCGGTGCCCGCCTTCGTCTCCGTCTTCACCTGGCGGCTGCTCTTCAACGAGAAGAAGGGCCTGCTCAACGCGATCCTCGAAGGCGGCGGCTTCGACGCGATCCCCTGGCTGAACGACCCCACCTGGGCGAAGCTCTCGGTGATCGCCGTGAACGTCTGGCTCGGCGTGCCGTTCATGCTCGTCGCCATGCTCGGCGGGCTCCAGTCCATCCCCGGCGAGCTGTACGAGGCCGCCGAGATGGACGGCGCGAGCCCCTGGCAGCGCTTCCGTTACGTCACCCTGCCCGGCCTCAGGTCCGTGGCCACCACCGTGGTCCTGATCAGCGCCATCTGGACCTTCAACATGTTCCCGGTGATCTTCCTGCTCACCCGGGGCGGTCCGGGGGACGCCACCGAGATCCTGGTGACGTACGCCTACCGCCTGTCGTTCGTCGTCAGCCCCCGCGACTTCGCCGGGTCGGCGGCCTGGGGCGTGCTCATCCTGCTGCTCCTTTCGCTCTTCGCGGTGGTCTACCGCCGCGCGCTCCGCAAGCAAGGAGAGGTGTGGTGACCATGAGCAACAGCAAGCCGCGGCCGCGCGGCGAGCGCGGCCCGCTCGCCTCCGTCGCGCTGCACGCCACCCTGCTGATCGCCAGCGCCATCGCGGTGCTCCCGCCGCTGTGGCTGCTCGTCACCTCGTTCAAACCGCAGAGCGAGGCGTTCTCGACGGACCTGGTGAAGAACTTCACCTTCAGCAACTACGACCACGTCCTGAACGACACCAAGTTCCTCGACTGGGTCGGCAACTCCCTGTTCGTCGTCGGCCTGACCACGGTCATCGGCGTGTTCATCGCCGCGACCACCGGGTACGCGGTCAGCCGGTTCAAGTTCCCCGGCATGCGGCCCCTGATGTGGCTGCTGCTCATCACCCAGATGTTCCCGGTCGCGGTGCTCATCGTGCCGCTGTACAACCTGCTCGCGAGCCTGGAGCTGCTCAACCAGCCCATGGGCCTGGTCCTCACGTACCTGACCATCGCGGTGCCGTTCAGCGCCTGGATGATGAAGGGGTACTTCGACACCATCCCGGTGGAGATCGACGAGGCGGGGCGCGTCGACGGGCTCAACCCGTTCGGCACCTTCTGGCGGCTCATCCTGCCGCTCGCCAAGCCCGGCCTCGCCGTCACCGGCTTCTACAGCTTCATCACGGGGTGGGCCGAGGTCGCCTACGCCTCCGCGTTCATGACCGGCGAGGAGAACCTCACCCTCGCGGGCGGCCTGCAGACCTTCGTCAACCAGTACACCAGCGACTGGGGTTCGCTGACGGCCGCCGCCGTGATCGTGGCCGTGCCCGCCGCGGTCATCTTCGGCCTCGTCCAGCGCCACCTCGTCTCCGGTCTCACCGCCGGCGCGACGAAGTCCTGACACCCCCCAGCACCCGCCACCACTCCTCAGGGAAGACATGACCCAGCATCTCGCTGCCCCCGCCGCCGACCACGCCTCCGGTACGCGTACGGACTGGTGGCGCGAAGCGGTGATCTACCAGGTCTATCCGCGCAGCTTCGCCGACGGCGACGGCGACGGCATGGGCGACCTCGCGGGCGTCCGCGCCCGGCTGCCGTACCTGCGGGACCTCGGGGTCGACGCCGTCTGGCTCAGCCCGTTCTACGCCTCGCCGCAGGCCGACGCGGGCTACGACGTCGCCGACTACCGGGCCATCGACCCCATGTTCGGCACCCTGCACGACGCCGACGCCGTGATCCGCGAGGCGCACGGGCTCGGCCTGCGCATCATCGTCGACCTGGTGCCGAACCACTCCTCCGACCGGCACGACTGGTTCCGGCGCGCCCTCGCGGAGGGCCCGGGCTCCCCGCTCAGGGAGCGCTACCACTTCAGGCCCGGCAAGGGCGCCGACGGCGAACTGCCGCCCAACGACTGGGAGTCCATCTTCGGCGGGCCCGCCTGGACCCGCACCGACGACGGCGAGTGGTACCTCCACCTGTTCGCGCCCGAGCAGCCCGACTTCAACTGGGACCACGCGGCCGTCCGCGACGAGTTCCGCTCCATCCTGCGCTTCTGGCTCGACATGGGCGTCGACGGCTTCCGCGTCGACGTCGCCCACGGCCTGGTCAAGGCCGCGGGCCTGCCCGACATCGGCCGCCGCGACCAGCTGAAGCTGCTCGGCAACGACAGCATGCCGTTCTTCGACCAGGACGGCGTGCACGAGATCTACCGCAGCTGGCGGCAGGTCCTCGCCGAGTACGCGGGCGAGAAGGTCCTGGTCGCCGAGGCCTGGACGCCGACCGTGGAGCGCACCGCCCTGTACGTGCGCCCCGACGAGATGCACCAGGCCTTCAACTTCCAGTACCTGGGCACCCACTGGGACGCCGCCGAGCTGCGGGCCGTCATCGACTCCTCGCTGGCCGCGATGCGGCCCGTCGGCGCCCCGGCCACCTGGGTCCTGTCCAACCACGACGTCACCCGGCACGCCACCCGGTTCGCCAACCCGCCGGGCCTCGGCACCCAGCTGCGCACCCCCGGCGACCGCGCGCTCGGCCTGCGCCGCGCCCGCGCCGCCACCCTCCTGATGCTGGCCCTGCCGGGCTCCGCCTACCTCTACCAGGGCGAGGAGCTCGGCCTCCCCGACGTCACCGACCTGCCCGACGAGGCGCGCCAGGACCCGTCGTTCCACCGCGCGCAGGGCCAGGACGGCTTCCGCGACGGCTGCCGGGTGCCCCTGCCGTGGACCAAGGACGGCTCGTCGTACGGCTTCGGCGCGGGCGGCAGCTGGCTGCCGCAGCCCGAGGGCTGGGGCGAGCTGAGCGTCCAGGCGCAGACCGGGGACCCGGCGTCGACCCTGGAGCTGTACCGCGAGGCCCTGCGGGTGCGCCGCGGCCGTCCCGAGCTCGGCGCGGGCGACGCCCTGACCTGGCTGGAGGCCCCCGAGGGCGTGCTCGCGTTCCGGCGCGAGGGGTTCGTGTGCACCGCCAACACCACGGGCGCCGCCGTACGCCTGCCCGCGCCCGGCCGGGCCCTGCTCGCCAGCGCGGACGTGGAGACGGCGGGCGACGACGTGGTCGAGCTGCCCGCCGACACCACCGTCTGGTGGGCGGTGTGACGACCTCCCCGCCGCGGGGCGCCGAGCGGAGTCCGCGCGACTTCGACCGCGGCGCCCCGCGGCTCGCGGACATCGCCGCGCAGGCCGAGGTCAGCGAGGCCACCGCGAGCCGCGTGCTCAACGGCAAGGCGGGCGTGGCCGCGGCGACCCGGCGGCGCGTGCTCGCCGCCCTCGACGTCCTCGGCTACGAGCGGCCCGTGCGCCTCAAACGCCGCAGCGCGGGCCTGGTGGGCCTGGTCATCCCCGAGCTGACCAACCCGATCTTCCCGGCGTTCGCGCAGGTCGTCGAGCAGGTGCTCGCCGGGCACGGCTACACGCCCATGCTCTGCACCCAGCTGCCGGGCGGCGCCACCGAGGACGAGCTGGTCGAACAGCTGGAGGCGCGCGGCGTCAGCGGCATCGTCTTCCTCTCGGGGCTGCACGCCGACACCACGGCCGACCCCGGGCGCTACCTCGAACTGGCGGGCCGCGGGGTGCCGTTCGTGCTCATCAACGGCTACAACCCGCACGTCCCCGTCTCCTTCGTCTCGCCCGACGACCGGGCCGCCATGCGGATGGCGGTGCGCCATCTGGCAGAGCTCGGGCACGAGCGGATCGGCCTCGCCGTCGGACCGAGCCGTTACGTGCCCTCGCGCCGCAAGGCGGAGGGCTTCACGGCGGCGCTGCACGAACACTTCGGCCTGGCGCAGGGGGAGGCCGAACTGCTCGTGCGGAACACGCTGTTCACCGTCGAGGGCGGCCACGCGGCGGCCAGCGCGCTCCTGGACGCGGGCTGCACCGCGGTGGTCTGCGGCAGCGACATGATGGCGCTCGGCGCGGTGCGCGCCGCCCGCCAGCGGGGGCTCACGGTGCCCGGTGACGTGTCGGTGGTGGGCTTCGACGACTCGCCGCTCATCGCCTTCACGGACCCGCCGCTGACCACGGTGCGGCAGCCGGTGCAGGCGATGGCGTCGGCGGCCGTCGGCGCCCTCCTGGAGGAGATCGACGGAAACCCGGTGCAGCGCACGGAGTTCGTCTTCCAGCCCGAGCTGGTCGTGCGCGGCTCCACGGCGGCCGTGCGCCGCGGCTGAGGGATTTCCGCCCGGTGACGGGAGTGTGTCCGAAGGGTTGACCGGGGTTGTTGAGCGCCGTACGGTCACGGCGCAAACGGTGTTGCAAGTTTTCTGCAACAACCTTCAACCCCCCAGGAGGACCCGTGACATCCCCGAGCAGCGGCGCGCGCCGCGGACGGCCACGCACCGCGACCCTGGCCCTCCTCGCGGCCGTCGGCGGCAGCGTGGTGGGCGCCGCCCCGCAGGCGCAGGCGGCCCCGCCCGGCGGCAAGGACGTCACCGCGGTGCTCTTCGAGTGGAAGTTCGACGCGGTGGCCAAGGAGTGCACGACCCGGCTCGGCCCCGACGGCTACGGCTACGTCCAGGTGTCGCCGCCGCAGGAGCACATCCAGGGCGCGCAGTGGTGGACCTCGTACCAGCCCGTCAGCTACCGGATCGCCGGGCGCCTCGGGGACCGCGCCGCCTTCAAGAAGATGGTCGACACCTGCCACGGTGCGGGCGTCAAGGTGGTCGTGGACACCGTCATCAACCACATGGCGGCCGGGAACGGCACGGGCACCGGCGGCTCGCCGTACACGAAGTACGACTACCCGGGCGTCTACTCGCGCCCCGACTTCGACAACTGCACCGCGCAGATCACCAACTACCAGGACCGCTTCAACGTCCAGGAGTGCGAGCTCGTCGGCCTCGCCGACCTGGACACCGGCGAGGACCATGTACGCGGCCGTGTCGCCGCGTACATGAACGACCTGCTCTCCCTCGGCGTGGACGGCTTCCGCGTGGACGCGGCCAAGCACATGGCCGCCGCCGACCTGAAGGACATCAAGTCGCGGCTCAGCGACCCGAACGCGTACTGGAAGCAGGAGGCCATCCACGGCGCGGGCGAGGCCGTCTCGCCGGACGAGTACCTGGGCAACGGCGACGTCCAGGAGTTCCGCTACGCCCGTGACCTCAAGCGCGTGTTCCAGAACGAGAAGCTCGCCTATCTGAAGAACTACGGCGAGGGCTGGGCCTACCTGCCCTCCGGCAAGGCAGCCGTGTTCGTCGCCAACCACGACACCGAGCGCGGCGGCGACACCCTCAGCTACAAGGACGGCGCCGACCACACCCTGGCGCACGTGTTCATGCTCGCCTGGCCCTACGGATCGCCGGACGTCCACTCCGGCTACGAGTTCACCGACCGCGACGCGGGCCCGCCGAACGGCGGCCGGGTGGACGCCTGTTACCGCGACGGCTGGAAGTGCCAGCACGCCTGGCCCGAGGTCCGGAGCATGGTCAAGCTGCGCAACACCGCCCGGGGCACGGGCGTGACCCACTGGTGGGACAACGGCGACGACGCCATCGCCTTCGGCCGCGGCGACAAGGCCTACGTCGTCGTCAACCACGAGGGGGCGGAGGTGAACCGCACCTTCCAGACCTCGCTGCCCGCGGGCGGCTACTGCGACGTGCAGAGCGGCCGGAGCGTCACCGTCGACGGCTCGGGCCGGTTCACGGCCGCCGTCGCGCCGAACACCGCCCTCGCCCTGCACACGGGGGCGCGGAAGTGCTGACCTCCCGCTCCCTGCCTTCCCGCTCCCTGGCCTCCTGCTCCCTGGCCTCCCGTGCCTCGCTGACCGCCGCCGTGGCGCTCGCTCTGCTCGCGACCGCCGTGCCCCTGGCCCCCGGCGCGGCGGCGGCACCCGGCGGCACGGACCTCGACCTCACGACGTCGAAGGCGCAGTGGATAGACCGTTCTACCGTCGCGTGGGACATACCCGGCCAGGACGCCGAAGTCCGGTACGCCCGCGACGGCGGCCTCACCACGGACGGCGACGACGTGCGCGGCCAGGCCCACCGGATCCGCCTCGCCCGCGTCCCCGGGGGCCTGACCGACGCCCAACGGGCCGCGTACCCGCACCTGAAGGGCTACGCCGCCTTCCGCGTCGACCCGCGCGACCGGGACCGCGTGCGCACGGCCCTCACCGGACAGCTCGCCGCCGTCCAGCGCGCCGCCGACGGCACCGCGCGCGCCGCGACCGGCGTGCAGACCCAGGGCGTCCTCGACGACCTCTACAGCCGTACGGCCACCAAGGCCGACCTCGGCCCGGTCTTCCGGCACGGCCGCCCCCGGCTCGCCGTGTGGGCGCCCACCGCCCAGGACGTGCGCCTCGACATCGGCGGCCGCAGCGTCCCGATGCGCCGCGACGCGGCCTCCGGCGTGTGGTCGGCCGCCGGGCCCAAGAGCTGGACGGGCAAGCCGTACCGGTACGCCGTGAAGGTCTGGGCGCCCAGCGTCCGCAAGGTGGTCACCAACAAGGTCACCGACCCGTACGCGACCGCCCTCACCGCCGACTCCCGGCGCTCCCTGGCCGTCGATCTGAACGACCCGGAACTCGCGCCCCGGGGCTGGCAGGACCTGCGCAAGCCGGCCGCGGTCCCGCTGCGCTCCGCGCGCATCCAGGAGCTGCACGTCCGGGACTTCTCCCTCGCGGACCGCACGGCCAAGTACCCGGGCCAGTACCGGGCGTTCACCGACACCCGCTCCGCCGGGATGCGGCACCTGCGCGAGCTTGCCCGGGCCGGGACGTCGTACGTCCACCTGCTGCCCGCCTTCGACTTCGGCACGGTCCCCGAGCGCCGCGCCGACCAGGCGCGTCCCGACTGCGACCTGCCCGCCGCCGCCCCCGACTCCGAGGAACAGCAGCGGTGCGTGGCGCGGACGGCCGCGCGGGACGGCTACAACTGGGGCTACGACCCGGTGCACTACACGGTGCCCGAGGGGAGCTACGCCAGCGACCCCGAAGGCACCCGGCGCACGGTCGAGTTCCGCGAGATGGTGCAGGGCCTCAACCGCGCGGGCCTGCGCACGGTGATGGACGTCGTCTACAACCACACCGTGGCCAGTGGCCAGGCCGACAAGTCCGTGCTCGACAAGATCGTGCCCGGCTACTATCAGCGGCTGCTCGCCGACGGCATCGTCGCCACGTCCACCTGCTGCGCCAACACCGCGCCCGAGAACGCCATGATGGGCAAGCTCGTCGTCGACTCCGTCGTCACCTGGGCCCGCGCGTACAAGGTCGACGGCTTCCGCTTCGACCTCATGGGCCACCACCCCAAGGCCAACGTCCTCGCCGTGCGCAAGGCCCTGGACGCGCTGACACCGGCGAAGGACGGCGTCGACGGCAAGAAGGTCATCCTCTACGGCGAGGGCTGGAACTTCGGCGAGGTCGCCGACGACGCCCGCTTCGTCCAGGCCACGCAGAAGAACATGGCGGGCACGGGCATCGCCACGTTCTCCGACCGGGCCCGCGACGCGGTGCGCGGCGGCGGCCCCTTCGACGCGGACCCGCGCGTGCAGGGCTTCGCGAGCGGGCTGTACACCGACCCCAACTCCTCGCCCGCCAACGGCGACCGCGCCGCGCAGAAGGCCCGTCTGCTGCACTACCAGGACCTCATCAAGGTCGGCCTCACCGGCAATCTGGCGGCGTACTCCTTCACCGACTCCTCGGGCCGCGCCGTCAAGGGCGCGGACGTCGACTACAACGGCGCCCCCGCGGGCTACGCGGCCGCCCCCGGCGACGCGCTGGCCTACGCCGACGCCCACGACAACGAGACGCTGTACGACGCCCTCGCCTTCAAGCTCCCGCCGTCCACGAAGGCCGCCGACCGGGCCCGCGCGCAGGTCCTCGCGATGGCCACGGCCACGCTCGCGCAGGGCCCCGAACTCTCCCAGGCGGGCAGCGACCTGTTGCGGTCCAAGTCCCTCGACCGTAACTCCTACGACAGCGGCGACTGGTTCAACGCCCTCCACTGGGACTGCCGCGACGGCAACGGCTTCGGCCGCGGCCTGCCCCCGGCCGCCGACAACAAGGACAAGTGGCCCTACGCGAAGCCGCTCCTGGCCGACCGGGCCCTGGCGCCCGGCTGCGCGGAGATCAGCGGTGCCTCGGCCGCCTACCGCGACCTGCTGCGGCTGCGCACCGCGGAGCCCGTGTTCTCCCTCGCCACGAGCGAGCGGGTCCAGGCGGAGCTGGCCTTCCCGCTGTCCGGCACGGCGGACGAGACACCCGGCGTGATCACCATGCGCCTCGGTGACCTGGTGGTGGTCTTCAACGCGACGCCGCAGGAGCAGACGCAGCGCGTCACCGGGCTCAAGGGCGCCGCGTACGCCCTGCACCCCGTGCAGGCGCGCGGAGCGGACGCGGTGGTCAAGTCGGCCACGTACGCGCGGAGTTCAGGCACCTTCCGGGTTCCGGCCCGCACGGTCGCGGTCTTCCGGCGCGGCGTCTGACGGCAGCAGGTCCAGGCCGTCGAGGACGGCGACCAGCCGGTCGCGGTCCTCGGCGGCGAGACCGCGCAGCGGCCTCGGCAGGTTCGGCTCGGACACCAGGCCCAGATGGGCGGCCGCGGCCGACATGACGCGCAGGCCGCCGTGGCGCCGGAACAGCTCCCACAGCGGTTCGAGGCGCTCGGAGCGGGCCGTGGCCCCGGCCGCGTCCCCCTGCCGGGCCGCCCGGGTGAGGGCCAGGGCGGTTTCGGGGAACAGGCCGCCGAGCACCGAGTACCACACGTCGCAGCCCGCGGTCAGGCCGGTGGCCGCCGACCAGTCGCCGCTGACGCCGACCGAGACCGTGTCCGGGACGAGCGAGCGCAGCGCGGCCACGCGCTGCCGGGCGGCGGCCGGATCGCCGGGCACCGGCGGGATCTTGATGGCGGCGACGTTCGGCAACCGCGCGATGCGGCCGTGGAGCTCGTCGCTGAAGTCCACATGGGTGGTGCGCGGGTTGTCGTACACCACCAGCGGCACGGACAGCTCCCGCGTCACGTCCTCGTAGAGCCCGAACACCTCGTCGTCGGTGAGCGGCTGGTACGTCATCGGGGCGAGCAGCACCGCGGCCGCGCCCGCCTTCTGGGCGTCCTCGGCGAGCGCCAGGACCTGCGCGGTGCGCAGGGCGCCGATCCCGACGAGGACCGGGGTGCCCTCGGCCGCCCCGACGGCGGCGCGCGCGGCACGGGCGCGCTCCTCGCGGGACAGGTAGGCGTAGCCGCCGGTGGAGCCGAGCGCGCCGATCGAGTCCACTCCGGCGGCGGCGAGGCGCCCGACGAGCCGGACGTAGGCCCGCTCGTCGATGCCCGACTCGTCGGTGGGGGTCAGGGGGAAGGCGCTGAGGCCGGTGAACATGGCGGGACGTCCCTTCGGTGGCGGGTCAGACGGCGTGCGGGTGGTCGAGGACGGCGGCGAGATCGGCGGCGAAGCGGCGGGCGCGGGGCTCGGTGAGCGTGGCGGTGGTGACCCGCAGCGCCTGCCGGTCGGTCGGACCGGCGGCGAACAGGTCACCGGGGCGCACCGCCCAGCCGCGGCGGGCGAGCGCGTCGACGACGGGCCGGGCCCGCTGGTCCAGGTCCACCCAGACGTTCAGGCCGTCGGGCCGGTGGGCGGCGGGGACGCGGACGCCGTGCGCGGCCAGCTCCCGGACCAGGAGCGCACCGCGCTCGGCGTAGGCGCGGCGCGCCCGGTCGTGCAGGGCCCGTACGTCCGGGTCGCGGAGGAGTTCGCGGGTGGTGTGCTGGAGCAGCAGGCTCACCCACATCGTGCCCCCGCTCAGCCGGGTCTCCAGGCGCCGGGCGGTCTCCCCGTCGGCGGCGACCAGGGCCAGGCGCAGGTCGGGGCCGAGGAACTTCGACACCGAGCGCACCAGCGCCCACGTGCCCGTGCCCGTCGGGGTGACGCGGTGGTACGGCATGGCGGAGACGGCCGAGAAGTGGTCGTCCTCGACGACCAGGACCCCGGGGTGTCCGGCCAGGACGGCGCGCAGTTCGGCGGCCCGCCCGACGGTGAGGCTCGCGCCGGTCGGGTTGTGGGCGCGCGGCGTGCACACCACCGCGCGGGCCCCGGACTCCAGGGCGGCGCGCAGCGCCTCCGGGCGCATCCCGGCGTGGTCGACGGCGACCGGTGCGGTGCGGTAGCCGTTCAGGCGCAGCGTGCCGATGCTCGCGAGGAAGCACGGGTCCTCGACGGCCACGGCGTCGCCGCGCGTGAGGTAGGCGTTGAGGAGGCGCTCCGTGGCGTCCGCCGCGCCGTTCGTCACCAGGACCCGGAACGGGCGGTCGGGCAGGTCGTCGGCGTACCGCGCGGTCGCCCACTCCACGAGGCCCGGGTCGACGGCAGGCGTGCCGTACAGCGGCTGCCGGTAGCCGCCGCGCAGGGCCGCCGCGAGCACGTCGGGCAGCAGCTCGGGATCGGGGTTGCCGCTGGCCAGGTCGGTGAGGCCGGTGCCGAGGCCGGAGCCCTCGCGGGCCAGTTGCGGCGGCCGGGCCACCATGGTCCCGCCGCGGCCGTGGGTCTCGGCCACCCCGGCGACCACCAGCTGCCGGTACGCCGCCGCCACCGTGTTCCGGTTCACGCCGAGGTCGGCCGCGAGGCCCCGCACCGGCGGCAGCGGGTCCGCCGCCCTCAGCTCCCCGGCCGCGATCAGGTCCCGCACGCTGTCCGCGATCTCCATGGCCGTCGCCCCATGGATCGGCACAGCCACCACCTCCACAGCTCGGCCAGGCTTTGTCCTGTGCCAAACATAGGATTGTCCTATGTCAAACGCAATGGGGTAGTGGCCGAGTGGAGGGCCTGCGCGGCGCGGAGCGCGGCGAGACCACCGAGGACGAGGGACTCGACCAGGTCCCCGGCCGCGGCCGGGGACCGCTTGCGGGGGCGGGTTCACGGCGTTGACCACGCTGTCCGCGGTGAGTTCACCGCGGGAGCTCCACGCCCGGGGCGGCGCAGCAGGGCGCGGTCCGAAGCGGGCAGCAGCCGCCACGCGTACGGGCCGACGGTGTGCGCCGTCTGCTGGAGCACGCGGCGTCCGAGCCGGGGGTCGTCGCCCGCGGGACGCCCACCGCCGAGATCGCCTCAGGACTCTGCGTCTCCGCGCACACGGTCCGCGACCACCTCAAGTCCCTCTTCGCCAAGACTCGCGTCTCCAGCCGGGGCGAACTGGTCGCGCGCCTGTTCACCGAGCACTACTGGCCCGCCCTGCCGGAGCCCGTCGAGGACCAGCGGGCCGCGGCGGGGCGGCGGGTCAGGGTGCGGTAACGGGCGGCCCGGTACGGCCAGTTGTTGGTGATCTTCCCGGCGTCGGTCTTGTACCAGCTGTCACAGCCCGCCTGCCACACGGTCTCGCCCAGGGCCTCCTGGACGCGGCGCTGGAAGGCGTCGTAGGCCCGCGCCGACACCTCCAGCTCGGTTCGGCCGTCGCGGTCGAGCGCGGCCAGCGAGTCGAGGACGTAGCGGACCTGGGCCTCGATCATGAGGACCACGGAGTTGTTGCCGAGGTTGGTGTTCGGGCCGTACAGGAGGAAGAGGTTGGGGAAGCCGGGCACGGTCATGCCGAGGAAGGCGGCCGCCCCGTCCGCCCACGCCTCCTCGCGCAGCAGCCGTCCGTCACGGCCGGTGACGGTGACGGGGGCCAGGAACTCGGTGGCGGTGAAGCCCGTGCCGTGGATGAGCGTGTCGAGCGCGTGCTCGGTGCCGTCGGCGGTGACGACGCCGCGCGGGGTGATCCGGGTGATCTTCTCGGTGATCAGCTCGACGTTGTCGCGCGCGAGCGCCGGAAGGTAGTCGTCCGAGATGAGCACGCGCTTGCAGCCGAGCGGGAAGTCCGGCGTGAGCTTGGCCCGCAGCACCGGATCCGGCACCTGCGTGCGCAGTTGACGGCGGCAGAGGTACTCGACGGCCTTGCCGAGCCGCCCGCCCCGCACGGCCGAGTACAGCACGGTGTCGCAGAAGGCGAACCAGCCGCCGCGGAAGGCGAGGCGGCCCGGCGCCGTGCGGAACAGGGCCTGGTGGACGGGCCCGTAGCGGTAGTCCCACTTGGGCATGACCCAGTTCGCCGAGCGCTGGAACACGCGCAGGGTCCGCACCCGAGGGGCGATGCGCGGGATGAACTGCACCGCGCTCGGGCCGGTCCCGATCACCCCGACGGTCTCGCCCGTCAGGTCGTGCCCGTGGTCCCAGCGGGCCGAGTGGAACGCGGTGCCCGCGAAGTCCTCGCGGCCGGGAACGTCGGGGAACCGGGGCCGGTTCAGCTGGCCCACGGCCGTCACCAGGACCCGGGCGTGGTGCACCCGGCCCGCGGCGGTGCGCAGCTCCCAGCGCCGGCCGGACTCGTCGTACGAGGCCGCGACGATCTCCGTGCCGAAGCGGAGCCGCGGCCGCACCCCGTGGGCGTCGGCGCACTCGTGCAGATAGCGCAGCAACTCCGGTTGCAGGGGGTAGGCGCGGCTCCAGTCCTCGCGGGGCGCGAAGGAGTACGAGTACAGGTGCGAGGGCACGTCGCAGCCCGCGCCCGGATAGGTGTTGTCCCGCCAGACCCCGCCGAGGTCATCGGCCTTCTCGTACACGGTGAACGAGGTGACACCGGCCTGGTTCAGCCGGATGGCCATGCAGAGCCCGGCGAACCCGGCCCCGATGACGGCGACTTGATCAGTCATCCCACTTCCTTCCGCTTCCCCCCGGCCGCTGCCCTCCTAGGGTGACGGATCCGCGGCGCCGAGGACACGGAGGACCGTCGTGCGCAGCGCGGCCCCGGCCTCGGCGCTCGGCACGCGCCCCGCGGCGACCTCGTCGCCCGCGGCGTGGCCGAGGGCGACCGTCATGGCCACGAGCCAGCGCGGCGCGAGGCCGGGGGTGAACTCGCCCGCCGCCTGGCCCCGTTCGACGAGCCGGACGAGCCGCTCGGTGACGGGCTCGTGCCGGGCGCCGTCGCGCTCCGCCGGGCCCGCGGCCGAAGGCGCGTGGAGCAGCCACGCGTTGTCCTCGAACGACGACCAGGAGGCGTCGAGGAACCTCAACAGCGCCTGAGCGGCGGGCCCTTCGTCGAGCGCGGCGGCGTCCATGGCGGCGACCGCGTCCTCGGTGATCCGGTCGACGGCGGCCGTGAGGAGGTCGTCGCGGGAGGAGAAGTGGGCGTAGACGGTCTGCCGGGTCACTCCCGCCGCCTCGGCGACGGCCGCCATGCCCGCGTCCGGCCGCTGCCGCAGCAGGCGCACCGCCGCGTCCAGGACGGCGGCCCTGCTGCGCTCGGCGTCGGCCCGGCGGCGCCGGGGCGGTTCCGTGGAAGGCGTCATCTCTTACAGCCTTGTCCAAGTTGTCGATCGCTCATATCTTACAGAGGTGTCAGAGATCGTAGCTCGACGGAGCTGCCGCCCGTCACCCGTGCGCCGGATCGGAGCGTCATGAAGCCACTGGCCGACACCACCCCCGAGCGGTTCATCGCGGACTTCTTCACCTCCCTCACCGAGTCCACGGTCCGGGGCGACGCGCCGGAGTCCGTCATGGACCGCCACTACACGCCGGACGTCGTGCAGATCAGCGACGGCGTGCGCATCGACCGCGACCGCCTCCTCGCCCATCTGCGCCCCGTGCGCAAGAACGTGGTCGGCTGGCGGTTCGACGTGCACGAGGCCGTCGCGGACGGCGGCCGCGTCGCCGCCCGGCTCACCATCCACGCCCGGACCCGCAAGGGCGGCGCCTCCGTCACCGAGGTGCACCTCTTCGGCGAGTTCACCGAGGACGGCCGCATGCGCAGATCGCACCAGCTCACCCGGTCCCTGTCCACGGAGGGGCCCGTCGGGGACCCGGCCGGAGCGGGACGGCCCTGACCGCCGATCGCGCACGAGGGGGGCGAAAGAACCGCGCCAACCTGCGGGACGGGTGGAATTGAAAATACCCCCCAGGGTATACGGCCGATACCGTCCGTCGGGAGGAGCCGCCGTGTTCGCCGTCGACACCCTGGAGTTCCCGGTCCTGGGCAACCACAGCTATCTGGCGTCGGGCCCCCGCGCGGCCGTCGCGATCGACCCGCCGCGTGACATCGACCAGGTCATCGCGGCGGCGGCACGCCGCGGCGTGCGGATCGCGTACGTCGCGGAGACCCACGTCCACAACGACTATGTGAGCGGCGGCCTGGAGCTGGCCCGCGTCACCGGCGCCCGCTATCTGATTCCGGCCGGGGCCGCCGTGTCGTTCCCGCACACGCCCGTCGCCGACGGCGACACCGTCACCGTCGACGAGGACCTCGTGCTGCGGGCCCTCGCCACCCCCGGCCACACCCCGCACCACACGGCGTACGTCCTGGCAGAGGGCGGCCGCGCGGTGGCGGCGTTCACCGGCGGCTCGCTCCTGATCGGCGCGGTGGGGCGGCCCGACCTCGTCGAGCCGCGGCTCACCGAGCCCTTGGCCCGCGCCCAGCACGCGTCCGCGCACCGGCTCGCGGACGCGCTCGACGACGCGGTGCGGCTGCTGCCCACCCACGGCTTCGGCAGCTTCTGCGCCTCGGGCCCCGGCGCGGACGAGGAGACCACCGTCGGCGCCGAACGGGCGGGCAACGCCGCGCTGACCAAGGGCGTGGACGCGTTCGTCGCCGAACTGCTCGCCGGGCTCGACGACGTGCCCGCGTACTACGCGCACATGGGCCCGGTCAACGCCGCAGGACCCGCGCCCGTCGACCTGACCCCGCCCGCACCCGCGACCGCCGCCCGCATCGCCGCGCGCCTCGCCGCGGGGGAGTGGGTGGTGGACCTGCGCCACCGCGCGGCCTTCGCCGCCGGGCACGTGCCCGGGTCCGTCAACGTCGAGGCCGACGGCAAGCTCGCCACGTATCTGGCGTGGCTGCTGCCGTGGCGGCGGCCCGTCACCCTGCTCGCCGCATCGGCGGGGCAACTCGCCCACGCCCAGCGCGAGCTGGTGCGCGTCGGCATCGACCGCCCGGCCGCCGCCGCGACCGGCGACCCGCGCGCCTGGGTGGGGCCCGGCGAGCGGCTCGCGACCAGCGCGTGCGCCACCTTCGCGGAGCTCGCCGCGGTCCGCGCCGGGCGCGGCGACGTGGTCGTGCTCGATGTGCGCCGCGCCGTCGAGCGCCGCGAAGGACAGGTGGCGGGCTCCGTGCACATCCCCGTCCACGAACTGCGCGACCGCGTCCGCGAGGTGCCGGAAGGCCTGGTGTGGGTGCACTGCGCCGGCGGGACGCGCGCGGCGATCGGGGCCTCGCTCCTGGACGCCGCCGGGCGGGACGTGGTCGTCGTCGACGACAGCTTCGCCGCCGCGGGGGAGGCGGGCCTCGGCCTCCGTCGGCCCGCCTCCCCCTGACCCGGCCGCCGGGACCCGCCGATGAGCGCGCTCGTCCTCGCCCTGACCGCGGGAGCCGTGGTCGGCCTTGCGCTCGGCGCCCTGGGCGGCGGCGGAAGCGTCCTCGCGGTCCCCGCCCTGATCTATCTGCTCGGCTTCACCCCGGCCGCCGCGACGACCGCGAGCCTGCTGATCGTCGCCGTCACCTCGGCGAGCGCCCTGTACGCCCACGCCCGCGCGGGCCACGTCCGCTGGCGCGCGGGGGCCCTGTTCGCCGGTGCGGGCATCCCGCCCGCCGCCGCCGCGGGCGTGGCGGCGGGGCGCCTTCCGCAGCCGGTGCTGACCGCCGCGTTCGCCGCCGTCGCCGCCCTGGCCGCGCTGCGGATGCTGCGCCCCGGGCGGGCCGAGGCCCGGGGTACGGGTGCGGTGCGACCGGGCCGGGCGGCCGGCGCCGGGGCCGCCCTGGGGGCGCTGACCGGGCTGCTCGGGGTGGGCGGCGGGTTCCTCGTGGTGCCCGCCCTGGTCACCGTCCTCGCCTTCGGGATGCGGGCCGCGACCGGGACCAGCCTGCTCGTCATCGCCGCCAACTCCCTTGCCTCGCTGGCCACGCGGGGCAGCACCACGGCGGGGCTCGACTGGTCGGTGATCGCGCCGTTCACCGGCGCCGCCGTCCTCGGCGCCTGGGACGGCAAACGCCTCGCGGCCCGGCTCTCGGGCCCCCGCCTGCGGCACGCCTTCGCCTGCGTGCTGCTCGCGGTGGCGGCCGGGATGCTCGTCGACGTCGCGGTACGACGATGAGCGCGGCACGAGGCACACGGCCGCGCCGGGAACGCCCGCACCCGCGGGAACTTGCCCGGCATCCCCGTGGAAACGGCCCGCAGGCGCGGCGAGTTCACCACGGGCAGATCGCAGCCCGGTCAGGCGGTGCCGCCGGACCCGCTTCCGAAGGCGCGGACGAAGCGGCGCTGCCACGGGGTCTCCACCGCGCGGCGGTGGTAGTGCGCGCGGACGTACCCGACGGCCTCGGCGGCGGGCACGCCGTCGAGCACGGCCAGACACGCGAGCGCCGTGCCGGTCCTGCCGACACCGCCGCCACAGGCGACCTCGACGCGCTCGGTCGCGGCCCGCGCCCACACCTCGCCGAGCAGCCGCCGCGCCTCCTCGCGGTCCGCGGGCAGCCGGAAGTCGGGCCAGCGCAGCCAGCGCGCGTCCCACGCGACCGGGGGCGCGGGCTTGCCCAGGAGATAGACGCCGAACACCGGTTGGGGACCTTCGGGCAGGGGTCGGCGAAGGCCGCGCCCGCGCACCAACCGCCCGGAGGGCAACCGGAGCACCCCGGTATGCGTCTCGTTCCACGTCTCAGCCACGCGCATCACGGTACCCGTACCACGTGGAGCAGGTACCGCCTGTGAGCTAGCCGATAATCATCAGGTTCTAACGGAATCTTGACTTCAGGAGGGCATAGTGCAAGGCATGACAACCATGGTTCCTGTCTGCCCGTATTGCGGGCGGGTCGAGTGCATCTGCCCGGCGGTGGGCGGCGGTCCCGTCGCGGTGGCCGCGGTGGGCGTGACCGCGTTTCTTTCGGTTCCCTCGGTGGCCGGGACGTCCGCCGCCGTGCGCAGGAGGTCGACGGCCGCGCCGCCGCCGTCGTAAGGAGAGGCCTGAGGTGAGCCCGTTTCCGGCGGCGCGCTCGCCTCAGTCCACGGGAAGCGGTGCCAGGGCACCGAGTTGAGCACCTCACCGGAGTGCGGGAGCCCGGAGGGGACCACGGTTGGCACGGAGCGCGGGCGACGGTGTGCGCTAGCGACCGGCCCTGCGCTTGTTCCAGACGTCGAAGCCGACGGCGGCCAGCAGCACCAGACCCTTGATGACCTGCTGGTAGTCGGTGCCGATGTTGACCAGCGACATGCCGTTGTTGAGCACGCCGAGCACCAGGCCGCCGATCACGGCGCCCATGACCGTGCCGACGCCGCCGCTCATCGACGCGCCGCCGATGAACGCGGCGGCGATCGCCTCCAGTTCGAAGTTCAGCCCCGCCTGCGGCGTGCCCGCGTTGAGGCGCGCGGCGTACACACAGCCCGCGAGCGCCGCGAGCACCCCCATGTTCACGAAGATGAGGAAGGTGACGCGCTGGTCCCGCACGCCGGACAGCTTCGCCGCCGCCTTGTTGCCGCCGAGCGCGTACACGTGCCGTCCGACGACCGCGTGGCGCATCACATAGCCCAGGGCGATCAGCAGCCCGCACATGACGAGCAGCACCACGGGCACGCCGTGGAAGCTGGCGAGCGTCAGCGTGAACGCGGCCACCGCCGCCGCCGTCGCCACGCACTTGGCCACCCACAGACCGGTCGGCATCACGTCGAGCCCGTACGCCAACTGCCGCTTGCGGCCCCGCCCTTCGCGAAGCAGCAGGAAAGCGATCGTCGCGGCCCCGATCACCAGGGTCGGGTTGTGGTACTGCGTGTACGGGCCCATCTCCGGGATGAACCCCTTGGCGAGGTTCTGGAATCCGTCGGGGAACGGCGAAAGCGACTGGCCCTCCAGGACGATCTGGGTGAGCCCGCGGAACAGCAGCATCCCGGCCAGCGTCACGATGAACGACGGGATGCCGACGTACGCGACGAAGAAGCCCTGCCACGCGCCCGCGACCGCGCCGATGACCAGCGAGAGCACGAGCGCGAGGACCCACGGCAGCTCGTGCTCGACCATCATCACCGCCGACACGGCGCCGACGAAGGCCGCCAGGGAACCGACGGACAGGTCGATGTGGCCCGCGATGATGACGATCATCATGCCGATGGCCAGGATGAGGATGTAGCCGTTCTGCTGGATCAGGTTCGAGACGTTGCTCGGCAGCAACAGCGTGCCGTCGGACCAGATCTGGAACAGGACGACGAGGACCGCCAGGGCGACGAGCATGCCGTACTGGCGCACGTTGGCCCGCATCAGCTCGACGAGCAGCGCGCCCGTCGACCGCCGGACGCCCGGCGCGTCGGATGCGTCCTGCGGCGGTGTGGTCGTGGTGGTCATGACGGGCCCTCGGCTTCCGTTCCGGGTCGGGTGGCACCGCGGCTGCGGTGCGCGGTCATGTGGCGCATCAGGACCTCCTGCGTCGCCTGCGCCCGGGGGATCTCGCCGGTCACCCGGCCCTCGGCCATCGTGTAGATCCGGTCGCACATCCCGAGCAGCTCCGGCAGTTCGGAGGAGATGAGGAGAACGGCCTTGCCCCGGGCGGCGAGCCGGTCGACGACGGAGTGGATCTCGTACTTGGCGCCGACGTCGACGCCCCGCGTCGGCTCGTCGAGGATCAGCACCTCGGGGTCGGCGTGGATCCACCTGCTCAGGACGACCTTCTGCTGGTTGCCGCCGGAGAGCCGCCCCACCTGCTCGAAGACGGTGGGGGCCTTGATGTGCAGCGACGCCCGGTAGCCCTCGGCGACGGACCGCTCGTGGTGGGCGTCCACGAAACCGCCGAGGACGCCGCGGCGGCGCATGCCCGCGAGGGAGGCCAGGGAGATGTTGCGGTGGATGGTGTCGATGAGGTTCAGGCCGTAGCGCTTGCGGTCCTCGGTGACGTACGCGAGGCCCGCCTCGATGGCCGCGGACACCGTCCGCGCGGCCACCTCGCGGCCGCCGACCGCCACGGTCCCGGTGACGTACCGGCCGTAGGAGCGTCCGAAGACGGACATGGCGAGTTCGGTGCGGCCCGCGCCCATCAGGCCCGCGAGGCCGACGACCTCACCGCGCCGCACGGTCAGGGACACGTCGTCGACGACGGTGCGCCGGTGGTCGACGGGGTGCCGCACCGTCCAGCCGCGCACCTCCAGGGCCAGGTCCCGCGGGCCGTCGTAGGGCGTGCGGTCGGGGAAGCGCCGGTCGAGGTCGCGGCCGACCATGCCGCGGATGACGCGGTCCTCGGACAGGCACGGCTCGGCGCCCGGGGCCGGGCGCACCGCGAGCGTCGCGACGGAGCGCCCGTCGCGCAGGATCGTCACGGTGTCGGCGACGCGCCGGATCTCGTTCAGCTTGTGGGAGATGACGATGACGGCGACCCCCTGCGTGCGCAGGCCGAGGACGAGGTCGAGCAGCTTGGCGCTGTCCTCGTCGTTGAGCGCGGCCGTGGGCTCGTCGAGGATGAGCAGCTTCACGTCCTTCGCCAGGGCCTTGGCGATCTCCACGAGCTGCTGCTTGCCGACGCCGAGCTCGGCGACCGGCGTCTGCGGCCGCTCGTCGAGGCCGACCCGTGCCAGCAGCCGGTGCGCGGCGCGCAGGGTGTCGTCCCAGTCGACGAATCCGCCGCGCCGGGTGCGCTCGTTGCCGAGGAAGACGTTCTCGGCGATCGACAAGTGCGGGACGAGCGCCAGTTCCTGATGGATGATCACGACGCCGTGCCGCTCGCCGTCGCGGATGTCTTTGAAGGCCACGCGCTCGCCGTCGAGGCGGATCTCGCCGCCGTGGTCGCCGTGTCCGTGCACGCCGCTGAGGATCTTCATCAGGGTCGACTTGCCCGCGCCGTTCTCGCCGCAGACCGCGTGGATCTCCCCGGCGCGCACGGTCAGGTTCACCCCCGCGAGCGCCCTGACCCCGGCGAAGTCCTTGGTGATCCCGCGCATCTCCAGGACGGGGCGGGTCACCTGAGCTGTCCCGCCGTGAAGTACCCCTCGTCCACGAGGAGCCGGGTGTTGGACCGGTCGACGCTGACCGGGTCGAGGAGGTACGCGGGCACGGTCTTGACGCCGTTGTCGTAGTCGGTGGTGTTGTTGACCGCGACCTTCTTGTCGTTGAGGAGCGCGTCGCCCATCGCCACCGTCCGCGCGGCCAGCGCGCGGGTGTCCTTGAACACGGTCTGCGTCTGCTCGCCGCGGATGATGGACTTCACCGACGCCAGCTCCGCGTCCTGCCCGGTGACGACCGGCAGCGGGTGGCCCTCGGTGCCGTAGCCCGCGCTCTTCAGGGCGGAGATGACGCCGATGGAGATCCCGTCGTACGGCGAGAGCACCGCGTCGAGGCGGGCCGAGCCGTAGTTCTTGCTGAGGAGGTCGTCCATGCGCTTCTGCGCGGTGCCGCCGTCCCAGCGCAGCGTGGTGGCCTGGGCAAGGCGCGTCTGCTCGCTGCGCACGACGAGCTCGCCGCTGTCGAAGTACGGCCGGAGCACCTTCATGGCGCCGTTCCAGAAGTACTTGGTGTTGTTGTCGTCGGGCGAGCCCGCGAACAGCTCGATGCTGTGCGTGTCACCGCCCTTGCCGGGCCTGCCGAGCCGCAGCTTCCCGACGATGTACCGGGCCTGGAGGCGGCCGACGCGCTCGTTGTCGAAGGACGCGTAGTAGTCGACGTTCCCCGTGCCGAGGATGAGGCGGTCGTACGAGATCACGGGGATGCCCGCGTCGTGGGCGCGCCGCAGGACCTCGGTGAGGGCCGAGCCGTCGACGGCGGCGACCACCAGGAGCGCGCGCCCCTTGGTGATCATGTTCTCGAGCTGGGCGATCTGGTTCTCGACCTTGTTGTCGCCGTACTGGAGGTCGGTCTTGTACCCGGCCTTCTCGAACTGCTCGGCCATGTTCGCGCCGTCGGCTATCCAGCGCTCGGAGGCCTTGGTGGGCATGGCGAGGCCGACGGTGGCGCCCTTGCCGGTGTCCGGCTCGTAGCGGCTGCCGCCCCTGGCCTCCTGGCCGCAGGCGGCGAGGGAGGCGCCGAGCAGTCCGGCGGCGAGGAGGGCCGCGGCCGGGGTGCGGATGCGCATGGGTCAGTTCCCTTCCGGGGCGGGGAAGCGCTCCAGGTCGCCCGGGAGTCGCGCGCCGAGCGGCGAGCGGCCGCCGTCCGCGCCGTGCCGGGCCAGGAGGTCGAGGACGAGCCGCCCGCGCCGGACGCGCTCGCGGGCGGTGGCGAGGGCGTGCTCGCGCAGCTGGGCGCCGTACGGGTAGATGCCGGGCGACCTGCTCAGACCGAACTTCACGTACAGCGGGGCGCCGCGCCGGATCAGCTCGGCGACCTCGTACATGCGGACGTAGCCGCCGAGGTCGTCGGGCGCCTCCACGTACATGTCGAGGGGGGCCCGGCTCACCCGGCGGATCTCGGTGAGGTGATCGAGCGTCAGGTCCGAGGGCACGTTGAGGGAGTCGGCGCCGAGCCGCTCGTACACCCCGAACGAGGCCGGGTTCACCGGGCCCGTCAGGGCCGACACCTTGAACGTGGTGCCCGCGGGCAGCAGCCCCGTCGCGCGGAGCCGGTGCAGCGTCCACAGCACGCCCTCGTCGGCGACGAGCAGACAGCGCACGCCGAGGCCGGTGGCGCGCAGGGCGTCCTCGACGCACCCGGCGAGCGCGTCGTGGCCCCGGGCGCGCGGGCCCGCGCCGCCGGACTCGGTGCGCGTGGAGGCGCCGGTGTCCCAGGTGCCGCGCGGCCCGGTGAACAGGCACAGCTCGACGGCGCGCGCGGCGCAGGCCGCCACCATCTCGGTAATCTCGGCGTCGGTGAGCATCCACACGCCGCTGCCCTGGCTGACCCGGTGCACGGGCACGTCGAGCCGCGCGCTCTCGTCGAGGACGACCGCCAGGGCCTCGGGGCCCTCCACCGACGGGATCTCGGTGCGCCAGGTGCCGCCGTCGGGGAACGCGTACGGCGACGCGTCGGCAGGGTCGGCCGCGGGGACGGCGTGCCCGATGCGCGCCAGGGCGTCCACGCCGGGGCGGCGCGACGCCCACGGGCTCGCCGGGGCGGCCACGGAGGACGGCAGGGGCGGGACGCGCAGGGGTGAGGAAGAGGTCAAGGGGGCTCCCTCGCTCGGAGTTGTTCGAGATTTCGGACGTTGTACGAGTCGGTGGACAGGAGAGGGGCCGGGCCTGGAGCCTCCGCTACGGGCGGAGCAGCACCTTCCCCGTCCGGGGATCGCCGCCGCCGACCAGCGCGACGGCGGCGCCGAACTCCGCGAGCGGGAACTCGTGCGTGACGAGCGCCGCCGGGTCGAGCAGCCCGGCGCCGAACGCGCGGACCGCGTCCGACCAGGCGGCGGAGGAGGCGCCGAAGACGCTGTGCAGTTCCAGCTGGCTCAGGGACAGGTGCACGGGGTCGATGCCGACGGCGCCGGGCGCGAACATCCCCGTCAGGACGACGCGCCCGCCGCGCCGGGCGAGCAGGCAGGACGAGGCCGCGGTGGACGGCGCGCCCGCCGTCTCCACCACGAGGTCGAAGCGGCCGTGCGCCGCCTTCGCCTCCTGCGGGCTCAGCGCGGCCGTGGCGCCGAAGGCCGTCGCCTGCTCGCCGCGGGCCGCCCGGGGGTCGACGACCGTGAGGTCGGCGGGCGTCGACGCGGCGAGCAGTTGCACGGCGAGCATCCCCAGGGTGCCCGCGCCGACGACGGCGATCCGCTCACCGGAGCGGGGGCGCGCCCTGCGTACGGCGGCCGCGACGACGGCGGCGGGCTCCAGGAGGGCCGCCGCCCGCAGGTCCGCGTCGTCCGCCAGCGGGTGCAGCAGCCGGGCGGGGACGGTGAGGTAGTCGGCGAAGGCACCCGGCTCGGTGAACCCGGTCTCGGCGTACCCGCCGGAGCACAGGCTGGTCTCCCCGCCCCGGCAGCGCTCGCACATCCCGCAGGAGCGGAAGCCCTCGGCGACGGTCCGCCGCCCCACGAGCTCGGTGTCGACGCCGTCGCCGACGGCCACGACGGTGCCGGCCCACTCGTGGCCCGGCGTCACCGGATACCGCACGTACGCGGCGTCGCGGCGGCCTTCGTACAGCTCGCGGTCGCTGGCGCAGATCCCGGCCGCGGCGACGCGCACCAGGACCTCGCCGACGCCGGGCTCCGGTACGGGGCGGCGGACCAGGCGGTGCACGCCCGGCCGCTCCACGACCAGGGAGCGGCTGCCGGCCCTCGGGGCCGTGCCGCTCACCGCGGGTTCCTCCGCTCCCAGCCCTCGGCCCACAGGTCGAACCGGGCCCGCCGCTGCGGGAACTCGGCCGCCGCGTCGGCGTCGAGCTCGACGCCGAGGCCGGGAGCGTGCGAGATCTCGAAGCAGCCCGTCTCCGGATCGACGCGCGGGGCGCCCCGGACCACCTTCGTGATCTCCGCGTCCGCGAAGTCGTTGAAGTGCTCCAGGATCTTGAAGTTGGGGGTGCAGGCGGCGAGTTGCAGGGAGGCCGCGGTGAGCACGGAGCCGCCGACGTTGTGCGGCGCGACCAGCGTGTAGTGCGTCTCGGCGGTGGCGGCCAGCTTGCGGGCCTCCAGGATGCCGCCGATGTGGCCGACGTCCGGCTGGACGATGTCGGCGGCCTGCGACTCGAAGAGCTCGCGGAACTCGATCCGGTCGTGGACGCGCTCGCCCGTCGCGAGCGGCACCTCCACCTTCTGGGCCACCTTCGCCAGCGCCTTGAGGTTCTCCGGCGGCACCGGCTCCTCCAGCCACGCGGGCTCGAAGGGCGCGAGCTCCCGGGCGAGCCGGACCGCCGTCGACGGGCTGAAGCGGCCGTGCATCTCCACCATCAGCTCGGCGTCGGGCCCGATGGCGTCGCGCACCGCCTCGATCAGGGACACGGCGTACCGGCTCCGCTCGGCGTCGAGTTCCAGGTGCCCGGTCCCGAACGGGTCGATCTTCAGGGCGCGGTAACCACGCGCCACGACCTCCTTGGCGGCCCGGTGGTAGGCCTCCGGGGTGCGCTCGGTGGTGTACCAGCCGTTGGCGTACGCCTTGACGCGGTCGGTCACCTTCCCGCCGAGCAGCTGCCACACCGGCACGCCCAGGGCCTTGCCCTTGATGTCCCAGCAGGCCATCTCCACGACTGCGATGCCGGACATCACGATCTCCCCGGCCCGGCCGTAGTCGCCGTACTTCATGCGGCGGACGAGGTCTTCGACCGCGAACGGGTCGGACCCGGCGATGTGGTTGGCCTCCGCCTCGCGCAGATAGCCGAGCAGGGCGTCGGTGCGGCCCAGCATGCGGGTCTCGCCGACCCCCGTCAGGCCCTCGTCGGTGCGGACGAGCACATAGGTGAGATTGCGCCAGGGGGTCCCGACGACGTGAGTGCTGATTCCCGTGATGCGCACGGCAGTTGCCCCTCAGATGCGTGGACGACGGGTCGAAGTCGTTCGATATTTCGGCACGCGTTCGAAATGGTGGCGTGACCGTAAAGGGCCGCTCTCGGGGGTGTCAATGGGTCGCGCACCGGCCCGTGCGGCGCGACCATTGCCTCACCAACACCGCCGCGCATAGCCTTCGTTCGTCATACCGACCGACAGCCGAAGTATCGAACGTAGAGGGTGGGTGGACGGCATGGGACGCCTCGTCCCCGCGGTGACCAGGGCTTTCGACATACTGGAACTGTTCCTGGACGGTGACGGCACCCTGTCCGCGCCGGAGGTCACCCGCAAGCTCCGACTGCCGCGCACCACCGTGCACGAGCTGCTCACGACGCTCGCCGCACGCTCCTATCTGGCACCGGTCCCCGAGCAGCCCGGCCGCTACCGCCTCGGCGTGCGCACGTACCAACTCGGCAGCAGGTACGCGGAGCAGCTCGACCTGGCCGCCGAGGGCCAGCGCGTCGCGCGGGAGGTCGCCGAGACCTGCGACGAGACGGTGCACGTCGCGATCCTGGAGGACACGGACGTCATCTACATCGCGAAGGTCGACTCCACGCACGCCGTCCGCATGGTCTCCGCCGCGGGCCGCCGCCTGCCCGCGCACTGCACGGCGGTCGGCAAGATGCTGCTCGCCTCGCTGCCCCCGGCCGAGCTCGACGCCCGGGTCGCGGGCCGCGCGCTGACGGCGATGACGCCCGCCAGCCTGACCGACGCGACCGCGCTGCGCGCCGAGCTGACCGCGATCCGCGAGCGCGGCACGGCCTTCGAGCACCGCGAGTCCAACCCGGACGTCAGCTGTGTGGCCGCGCCCGTGCGCGACAGCGCGGGCCGCGTGGTCGCCGCGCTCTCCGTCTCCGTACCGATGATCCGCTGGAGCGAGGACCGCGAGGCGGAGCTGGCCGAGCTCGCCGCGAAGGGCGCGGGCGATCTGTCCGCGCGCCTGGGCCACCGGGGCGCGCGATGAGGCGCCCGGCCGCGGAGGTCGCCGTCCCCGCGTCGGCGGAGCTGGGTGAGGGCCCCACCTGGGACGCGGCCGCGGGACGGCTGCTCTGGGTGGACATCCTCGGCTCGCGCGTGCACACGTACGACCCCTCGTCCGGCCGTCGTACGGTGCTCGCCACCGAGCAGCACGTCGGCGCGGCCAAGCCGTGCGCGGGCGGCGGCCTCGTGGTGAACCTGCGCGACGGCGTCGGCCGCTACGCGCCGGACGGCGCCTTCTCCTGGCTGGTCCACGACCCCGTGCCCGGCCGCAGGGGCAACGACGCGGCGGTCGCGCCGGACGGCACCCTGTGGGCGGGCACCATGCGCTACGACGAGGCGCCCGGCGGCGGCAACCTCACCCGCGTCGCGCCCGACGGCACCACGACCGAGCTGTTCCCCGCGGTGGCCGTCAGCAACGGCATCGGCTGGAGCCCGGACGGCACCCTCGTGTACTACGTGGACAGCCCGACGCGGCGGATCGACGTCTGCCGCATGCAGGATCAACGGCCGGTCGGGCGAAGGGAGTTCGTGTCCGTCGAGGCGGGCGCGGGCTTCCCGGACGGCCTGACCGTCGACGCCGCGGGCTGCGTCTGGGTGGCGCTCTGGGACGGCGCGCAGATCCGCCGCTACACCCCCGGCGGCACCCTCGACCGCGTCGTCGAACTTCCCGTGCCCCGCCCCACGGCGTGCGCCTTCGGCGGCCAGGACCTGCGCGACCTGTACGTCACCACGGCCCGCGTCGGCCGCCGCCGCCCGCACCCGATGGCGGGCGCGGTCCTCGTGCTGCCGGGGGCGGGGGACGGCCTGGCGGGGGTGCCGTTCGCGGGGCAGCCGACTTAGGAAGCGTCCTCTGGGGAGGGGGCGAAGACGCGGCTCAGGAGGTCGTGCAGGGCCGTGCGCTCCTCGTCGTCGAGGGTGTCCAGGCCCGCGAGGGTGGTGCGCATGTTCGCGCGGATCGCGTCGATGACGCGCTCGCCCTCGGCGGTGAGGACCACGTTCTTGACGCGCCGGTCGCCGGGGCTGGGCTCGCGCCGCACCAGGTCGCGCTTCTCCAGGCGGTCGACGATGCCCGTCATGTTCGACGCGTCACAGGCCAGTGTCCCGGCGAGCACGCGCATCGCGGCGGGGCCGCGCCGCAGCACGCTCAGGGTCTTGCCCTGGCTGGCCGTGAGGTTCTCACGGGCGGCCGCGGCCGTGAAGTCGCCGTAGTAGGAACCGAGCGACACCGAGAGCAGCTCCATCAGCTGGCCGGTGCCGACGCGTGGAGTTTCTGGCATGGCTCCACCTTACGCCCTAAAACTTGACCATCTCAATCAATGGCCCCTACAGTGATGCAGTTGCTTGAGGTTCTCAAGTTTCTAGGTTCTTAAGCAGTTGGGAAGAGATTCCGTGTCTCACGCACAGCACACGGCAGGCTCAAGGCCCTCGGGACAGACCTCGGTCGTCCTGGTCCTCGGTCTCGCCGCCATGGTCGTATCGATGATGCAGACCCTGGTCGTCCCGATCCTGTCGATCATCCAGAGCGACCTGGACGCCACCACGGCCAACGTCAGCTGGGTGACCACGGCCACACTCCTGTCGGCCGCCGTCTTCACCCCGCTCCTCGGCCGCTTCGGCGACCAGCACGGCAAGAAGCCCACGCTCATCGGCGTACTCCTGGTGATGATCGCGGGCTCGGTGCTCGCCGCCACCACGACCTCGCTGACCTGGCTGATCGTCGGCCGCGTGATGCAGGGAGCGGCGACCGCGATCTTCCCGCTCGCCCTGTCCGTGCTGCGCGAGGAGATCAAGCCGGAGAAGCTGCACGGGGCGATGGCCCTGGCCAGCGGCACGCTCGCGTTCGGCAGCGGTCTCGCCCTGGTCGGCGCGGGCCTCCTCACCCAGGGCGACGACCCCGACTACCACCGGGTCTTCTGGCTCGCGGTCGTCCTCGCCGTGGTGGCGCTCGTCGGCGTGATCTTCGTGGTGCCCGCCTCCCGCTCCAAGACGGGCGGCAGGACCGACTGGCTGGGCGCGCTCACCCTGGCGCTGCTCCTCGTCCTGCTGCTCCTGCCGATCTCGCAGGGCCACGAGTGGGGCTGGACGTCGGGCCGCACGCTCGGCTCCTTCGCCGGTGCCGTCGTGATGGCGGGCGTGTGGGTCCTCACCGAGAGCCGGGTCAAGGAGCCCATGGTGGACATGAAGATGTTCACGCACCGGCCCGTGCTCTTCACCAACCTGGCCGGGCTGCTGCTCGGCTTCGCGATGTTCGCCCAGTTCATCGGCGTCTCGTACCTCGTGCAGATGCCCGAGGACGTGGCCGGCTACGGCTTCGGCGCCTCCGTGCTCGGCGCCTCCGTCGTCTACCTGCTGCCGACCACGCTCGTCTCGCTGGTCGGTGCCCAGTTCGGCGGCGTCCTGGTGCGCCGGATCGGGGCGCGGGTCACGCTCGCCGTCGGCGCGGCCTTCGGCGTCCTCGGCTTCGCCTGGCTGACCCTGGCCCACGACACCAGCGCCTCCGTGATCGGCGCGGGCATGGTCGTCGGCCTGGCGATCAGCTTCGGCTACGCCTCCATGCCCGCGCTCATCGTCGCCAGCGTCCCGGCTCACCAGACCGGCATCGCCAACGGCATCAACTCCATCTCCCGCTCGGTGGGCAGTGCCATCGCCAGCGCGATGATCACCACCCTCCTCGCGTCGAAGACGATCGAGCTTCCCGCCGGGATGCCCGCGCTGCCCGAGGAGAGCCAGTTCACCCTGAGCTTCGCCATCGCGGGCGCGGCGTTCCTCCTGGTCGTGGCGGTCGCCCTCGTCGGGCTGCGAGCGGGGCACGCGCCGCGTGCGAGCGCCCCGACGAAGGCGGCGGAGCCGGAGTCGGACCCGCGGACCCCGGAGCGCGCCGCGGTCTGAACCTCGCTCAGGCCTCGCCGACATGTCCGGCGCCCGAACGGGCGCCGAACATGTCGGCGATGATGTGCTCGGCCTGGTCCGCGAGGTAGAAGTGGTCGCCGGGCAGCACCCGCGTGAAGAAGTCGCCGCCCAGGCTCGTCTCGCGCCACGCGTCCGCGTCCTCGGGGGTCACCTCATCGTCCTGGTCGCCGGTGAACACCCCGATCGGGCAGCGGAGCCGGGCGTCGGGGTCCGGGCGGTAGGTCTCGATGAGGCGGTAGTCGGCGCGGACCGCGGGCAGCACCATCTCGCGCAGCTCGGGCTCGTCCAGGAGCCGGGGGTCGGTGCCGCCCAGTTCCTTCATCTTGCCCACGAACTGCTCCTCGGGCAGCAGGTGCACGGTGCCGCGGCGCTTGCGGCGCGGGCCCTCGTGCCCGGAGACGAAGAGCCGCCGCGGCGCGGGGCCCGTCCCTGCCTCCAGGCGCAGCGCCGTCTCCCAGGCGAGCGCGGCGCCCATGCTGTGCCCGAAGAGGACGAGGTCGCGGTCGGCGCGTATGCCCGTGCGCAACACCTCCGCGACGGCGTTGGCCAGGTCGGTCATCGTGGCGATCGGCCGCTCCCCGAGCCGGTCCTGACGGCCCGGGTACTGCAGCGCGACCAGCTCGACGTGGGCGGGCAGCAGCTGGGCCCAGGGCGTGAAGAAGGACGCGGTGCCGCCCGCGTGCGGGAAGCACACCAGGGTGGTCCGCGCGGCGGGGCGCGGCTGCGGGCGCCGCAGCCAGCGGGCCGCGGCGGTGGTCGCGGTGCCTCCCGCGCGGGTGGTCGTCGTCCTCGGTTCGATGGTCATCAGCACTCCGTCAGGGCGGGAAGGCGGTCGGGCCGCGGTTCTCGTGGTCGCCCGCGTGACGCAACCAGAACCCGGGCGGACGCCGCAACCTCGATGTGCGCCGCACGCCGACCCGGTTCCCTACCCGGCCCGGCCACCGGGTATCCGCAGATCGCCGCGGTGCTTTCGCCGCGGGGAGGCTGTCCGGTCGGCCGGACGCGGGGCGGGCGCCTTCAGGGCCCGCTGCCCCCGGTGCCGTCCGCGCCGCCGTCCAGGACCTCCCGCAGCCAGGCGACCTCCGCGCGGTTGACGGCCCGCGCGGTCAGGAGCATGCCGCGGCGGTAGGGGTCCTCGACCTCCTCGGCCCGCAGCGGCCGGTCGCCCTCGTAGAAGAAGCTCGCGGGGGTCTCAAGGAACTCCAGGCGCCGCCGCAGGACCGCGTGCTGCCCCGCCGTGTCGGGCAGCAGCGAGAGGAACGCCAGGACGGTGAAGAACCGCGAGGAGTCCGTGATCTCGTGCGGCGCGGGGTCGCGCAGCCGCTGAAGCAGCTCATCGCGCCCGGCGTCGTTGAGGGTCAGGACGTGCCGCCGGGCGGCCGCAGCGCCCGGCTCGCTGTGCCGGCTCAGCAGCCCGCGCTTCACCAGCCGGTTGATCGCCGGATACAGACTGCCGTCACTGACCGGCCGGGTGTGCCCGGACAGCTGCTCGACCCGTCGCCGCAGCTCATAGCCGTGCAGCGGACCTTCGGCGAGACTTCCCAGGATCGCTAGCTCCAACACGGGGCCATGGTCGCACAGCGACGACACATGCCTCGGTCCGAGGTACTCGCGAGCGTCGGCAGGCCGCGGGCGGCGGCTCACTCGTCGTAACGGATCACCCCGTTCTCGTCCATCGTCGGATGCAGCTTCATCGGTTCCGTCGTCTCCACGTCCGAAGGGCGGGCGGGCTCGGGGCCGTCCGGGCCCACGCGGACCATGCGTTCCACGCGGCAGATGCGGAAGCACTGGTCGCCTACGACGACCTCGTTGGCGCGGCCCGCCGACTTGAAGAGGTCGGCGGCGCGGGTGAACTCGGCGCGGTCGGCGTCGTCGAGGTCGTACAGGAGGGGCCAGAACTCGGTCAGGCCGTGGACGAGGAGGCGGCGGGCGTCGTGGGGCGTGGGCATCAGGGCGCCGCGCGGACGCCAGCGCTCGCCGCGCCGTTCGGCGACGCCGAAGCTGACCGGCAGGAGCACCACGTCCGGATAGTCCCGCACCGCCCGCCGCGCGTCCTCGCGGAACGCCGGGGGATAGTCGTCGCCCACGTACGTGAAGCCGCGCAGCGCGAGCCGCAGCGCGCCCGCCATGACGCCGCTGTCGCGGCCGGGGGCGAGCGCGAAGCCCGCGTCGTGGGAGGGCGGCGACGGCCGTTCGTCCCACGAGGGGACAGCGGGCTCCGGATCGGTGGGGCGCGGCGGTTCGAGGCCGTCGTCACCGGCGCGCGCGAACTCCTCGCCGCGCACGACGCGGTAGCGGGTGCCGAGCACGGTGACCTCGTTCACCCGCTCCTGTTCGAGGCGGGCCACGGCGGCGAGCAGGGCCCGGCGCTCGGCGCGGCCGTCCGCGCTGTCCTTCGCCTTGAACCACAGCAGGGAGTTGAGGCCGTCGCGCGCCTGCTGCGGGGTGCCGTCCATGACGTCGTTGAGCAGGCGCCAGTCCATCTCGTCCCCCGGCTCGCGGGCGGCGAGCCCGAACACCGGGCCGCGCACGGCGAGATGGGGGTAGAGGTACGAGGCGTCCAGGGCGTCGGCCTCGCTGACCCACGCGGCCGGGTCGTCGCGGCGTACGAGTTCGGAGTGGAGCGCGTCGATCTGCCGCTTCCAGTCGTCAGACATGGACGCCATTGTCCCGAGACACGGCCCGCCCGGTCAGCCGTGTCACGCGGGAGCATGATGAATCGGTCGATCGCTTGGCAGCCGGGCGGCTGTGCCCTATAGGAGGCCGCGCAGGAGTCCGCGCCCCGCGGGAAGGGCGTCCCGCCCGGCTGCCGGTACGCGCGTCAGCGCGCGGGCGGCGGGCCGATCTCGCGCAGCGCGTTCGTCGCGCAGTGCACCTCGCCCAGGCTCAGGTGTGCCCAGGAGAAGTTCTCCACCCAGCGCACGCGCACGCCGCTCGCCGTCAGGGCGCGTGCGGCGGCGTCCCGGAACAGGTCGCGCCCGCCCACCCGCGGCCCGTGCGGGGCCGGCGCCGCGTACTCGCGGGCGGTCAGGGACAGGCCGTTGGCGAGGGCGGGGGAGAAGGCGATGTGGCGGCGCGGCCCGCCGGGCCGGGCCTCGACGCGGGCGTACAGCACGGGGAGGCGGACGAGTTCGTCCGCGCGCAGGCCCGTCTCGCGCAGCAGCACCTTCAGCTGTCCGTCGACGTGCCGGGCCGCGTCCGCGTTGTCGCCCTCGGCGGCCTCGTACCGCAGGAGCTCGTCGACGGTCGGCTTGTCCGGCGCGACGGTGTCCGCGAACAGGCGCTGCCCGCCCGCACCGGCGCGCCGCGCCTCGCGCAGCAGGTCGAGCGCGAGGCGCGGGTCGGACACCGCGAGGGTCCAGCCGCGCGCGTTGTCGGCCCGGACGACGTGCACGGTCTCGTCGGCGTGCCCGGCGAACAGCCAGGAGGTGTCGAGGACGACCGGCTCCTGCTGCCGCTGGGCGCGGAGCATGCGCGTGAACGACGGGTCGGGGTGGCGCTGCGCCGTCGCGCCGTAGACGATCCGGCCCCGCGGGTGTCCCGGGTAGGGCGGCAGGGACTCGATGTTGCCGGTGAAGTTGAGGAGTTCGTCGACGCCGGGGCCGCGCCGGGTCGTGTACTGCTGGACGACGCCGACGTCCGGGCCGCGCAGATCGCGGAAGAGCAGCCGGCCCGCCCTGCGCAGGCTCTCCTTGCGGCCGTCGGCGGACTTCCAGTGGTTGGGGGAGCGCAGCAGGACGCGCATGGTGTGCGGGGTGCCGCCGGGCGTCGGCTTGCTGACGTAGCCGGGTTCGGCGATGTCCTGGCGCCAGATGTCGCGCCACCACCGCGACGAGCCCGCCTGGAAGCGCAGTTCGCGATCGGGGAGGCCCGCCGCGCGGGTCGCCGCGCGCAGCGAGTCGGCGAACTCCCGCCACTGCCCCGGCGGCCGCGTGTGGACGGGCACCTCGGCGGGCTGCCCGCTGCCCGGGGCGCCGGGCCCCGGCGCGGCGGCGATGACGTGCTGGGCGCGCTGGAGGTCGTGCTGGAGCAGCACCGGCGCCATGCGCAGGGTCAGGGTGGTGCGCCGCGGCTCCGCGCCCGCCACGGTGAGGGTCAGGTCGACCCGGCCGTCCCACTTCCGGGTGTCGCGCACGATGTCGCGCCCTTCCACGGCGAGTCGCGCCCCCTGCCGCACCTCCCGTGCGGTGAGGCGCCCTTCGCCACCGAGCGGGACGTACCGGCCGTCGCGCTCGATGAAGATCCGTACGTACGGACGCTGCGCCGCGGGCACGGACACGCGGCCGCCCGCGGCGCCCGCCACCCGGCTCTGGCGCACCCGCACCGGCGTCAAGTCTTTGAGGTCTTCGGGGCCGTTGACGACCTCGTCCGCCGCGTCGTGGCACGCGGCGAGCCGCCGGTCCACGGCCACGTCGAGGCGGTCGAGGTCGCCGGGGCGCAGCCGGCAGCGGCGCGTGTCGTCGTCGAGGTTGGGCAGCAGGACCGTGCCCTCGGGCGCGTCGAGAGCCGGGGCGGGAGGCGTCGTCGCCCCCGCGTACCCGGGGCTGAGGAGCGCCGCCACCAGCACGGCGCAGCCCGCCGTGCCGAACGCGGCGCGGCGGCGTGTGCCGTGCCGGTCGAACCCCGCCCCGGGCGGCCGGGTACCGCCGCCCTGGGCACCCCCTGTCGCGCAGCCGTCCATCATGGGCCCCTTCCGTCGCCCGCCGCCGAGCGGAGGCGGGATCGCGTCACCGGTCGCCTTCCACTCTTCCGGCGCGGTCGGGGCGGCGCGTCGTGCGCCCGGGCGAGGCGGGTGTGCATCCTTCGACGCACCTTTGGGTGGAGCCTCTCCACCCACGGGGCGGGGCCCCGCCCCGAAGGGTGCAGGGCCCCGCTCGGCCGTGTCGTGCGGCGGTCCGCCTAGGAGTCCCTGCGGAACAGGCCCGCCCACAGGAAGGACCTGCCGAAGTGCGGCGACCCGGGCGGCTCGTCGCGCATCGGGCGCAGCTCGACCTCCGTGAGATCGGCGAAGATCCAGCGCAGCGCGTCGGCCGAGTACGCGAGGCCGCCGTGCAGCGGCTCCTGCCGGTAGAAGTCGGCGTCGGACAGCTCCGAGCCCATGCGGCCCGACGCGAAGCAGGTCAGGGCCAGATGGCCGCCGGGCGCGAGGACCCGGTCGAGCAGCGCGAGATAGCTGACGCGGCGGTGCGGCGGCAGGTGGTGGAAGCAGCCCGAGTCGACGACCAGGTCGTAGGGGCCGGGCAGGGCGTCCGGGCCGAGCGCGAAGGCGTCGCCGTGGTGGAAGCGGATGTCGGCCCCGGCCTCGCGGGCCCGCTCCCCGGCCCAGGCGAGCGCGGCCGGCGACAGGTCGACGGCGTCGACCGCGAAGCCGCGCGCGGCCAGGTGCAGCGCGTTGCGCCCCGGTCCACAGCCGAGGTCGAGGGCCCGCCCCGCCGTGACGACCCCCGCGTCGAGGCAGGCGGCCAGGTGCGCGTCGGGCTTGTCCACGAAGAACGGCACGGGCTTGGACCGGTCGGTGTAGAACCCGTCCCACCAGTCGGCCGCGCCCGCCGTCCAGCGGTCGGCCTCCGGCGCGAACAGGCCGTCCATGAGCTCCAGTACGTCCTCGACACTGCGTATGTTCCGCCCGGCCCCGCGCGTGTTCCGGTCCATCCGATCCCCTTTCGCGATGTCCCTGGACAGTACCGGCGTGACGTACGAAATCCCAGGTCAGACGGTATGCGACGAACGCGCGCACGGGCGTGTGCGGGCCGTGTGCGAACGCGGCGACCGGGGCCGTGCGGACCGCCCCGCACGGCGCCGCACAGCCCCGCGCAGGGCCGTCACGGGCCTGTTCCGGCCGCCTTCGGAGCCGGTTCTTGAAGAGGTTCGCGGTCCTCGCCCGCGGGCGGCCGCGCCCTGCGGTCGCGGCGGTCCCACAGGCTCAGGACGGGCGTCGCCATCAGCGTCGTGACGAGCGCGACGACCACGAGCATCGAGAACATGCGCTGCGACACGATGCCCGCGGCGAGCCCGACGTTGATGGCGATGAGCTGCATCAGGCCGCGCGCGTTCATCAGGGTGCCCACCCGCAGCGCGACGCCCTGCTCCTCGCCGACGGCCCGCGCGGCCAGCCAGCACGCGACGAACTTGCCCACGACGGCCGCCGCCACGCACGCGGCCGTGAGCAGGAGCAGCGCGGGCCCGGTGAGCAGGCCGAAGTCGGTGTTGAGGCCCGAGTACGTGAAGAACAGCGGCAGGAAGACGATCTGGCCCGCGGGCGTGACGGCGCCGACCGCGCGGTCCACGGCGGCGGAGCGCGGGAAGACCACGCCGAGGCTGAACGCCCCGAAGACGGCGTACAGGCCGATCGTGTCCGTGTACCAGGCGGCGAGGAACAGCGTGATGACGACGAACAGCAGGACCTGTTCGGGGGCGAGCCGCTCCAGGCGGCGCGCGAGCGGCTCCCGGGCGCGCAGGAGCAGCGCGAGCACCAGGACCAGGCCGGCCGCGCCCGCCACCGCCTTCGCGAACGGGCCCGCGCTGTCCCGCGACAGGCTCAGGACGCCCGCGAGCAGCACCCACGCGACGACGTCGTCCAGGGCGCCCGCGGCGAGCGAGAGGGAGCCGAACCGGCTACCGGTCAGGCCGCGTTCGGAGATGATCCGGGCCATCATGGGGAACGCCGTGACCGCGAGCGCGACCCCGACGAACAGACACGTCACCGGCAGCGGCTCGGCCGCGGGCAGGATGTCGACCCAGCCGTGCGCGGCCCACGCGAGCCCGGTGCCGAGCGCGAGCGGCACGAGCACGCCCGCGGCCGAGACCGCCCCCGCGGCCTTGGCGAGCGGTTTCAGCCGGTCGGTGCGCAGCTCGTACCCGGCCTGGAACATGAAGATGACCAGGCCGATCTGCCCGGCCACGAACAGCACGGGGCGCAGCGCGTCGGGGAACAGCTCCTCCTCGACGCCGGGCGCGACCAGGCCGAGGAGGGACGGGCCGAGCAGTACCCCGGCGACCATCTCGCCGACGACGGGCGGCTGCCCCAGAGCGCGCAGCGCGAGCGCGGTGACCCGGCAGGTCACGAGGATCACCACGACGGCGAGGAAGAAGGTGGGGCCGAGCTCGGTGGTGGACATGGTCCGCGCCCTTCGACTCGGGGTGGCGCACGGCGGTGGGGGCGGCTCGCGGGAGCCGTCTCAAGCGGGCGGGCGGGGGCACCCCGGGGAGTCCGCGCCGGGCCGGCCTGCGAGCGGCCGCCCCTCGGTGTCACGGGCCGCGAAGTACGTCGTGGCGAGGCGGTGGCGGCGCGCGTCGAGGACCATCCAGGTGCCGAGGACGAGCTGCGCCGGTGCCCGCCCCACGTCCTCGAAGCGGTCCCTGACCCGCAGGAACGCGCGGGCGCCGAGCGCCCACGGCCGGGGCAGCGGCCGCCCGCGCCGCACCAGCAGGCAGGGGGCGCGGTGCGGGATGGACCGGGTGTGCGAGACCGCGGAGTCGAGCGCGTAGCGGCGCAGGACCTCGCGCGTGGCCGCGCGCATCGCGAGGGGCGCGAGCCGCCAGGCCGGGCACGGCCGGTTGGCGGCGACGCCGAAGGGGATGTGGTGGGCGTCCTTGGCCGTACGCGCCTCCCAGCGGTGCGGCGCGAAGGAGTCCGGGTCCTCGTACCCGGTGGCGTGGTAGGCGGGGTAGCTGAAGCAGAGCACCGAGCCCGCGGGCAGCGTCGGGCCCGCGCCGAGCGTGATGTCGGCGGTGGTGACGCGGTGGGCGACCCCGAAGAGGGGGTAGAGCCGGAACGTCTCGTCGATGACGTGGTCCAGATAGCGGTCGTCGTCCGGGGCGCGCGCCACGCGGTCCTGTACGTCGTGGTGTTCGGCGAGGGCGAGCAGCAGATGGGCCATGGCTTCGGACAGCTGCACCACGGCCGTGTTGAAGAACGTGCCCTGGAGGTAGTACGCCCGCTCGCGCGCGGTCAGGGAGCGGGGCAGCGCGTGCGGCACGGCTCCGGCGGCGACGCGGCGCGCCAGATACCGGGTCAGCCGGAGACGGCGCCGCATGCGGCGCGGTCGGGTGCACTTGAGCGAGCTCACCACGTCGTCGGCGTGGTCGGTGATCAGGCGCCGCACCCCGGGCGGGCACGGTTCGTGGAAGACGCGCTCGTGGAAGAACTCCGCCCACACGGGCATCATCAGGTCGCGCAGGCGCACCAGCGCCGCCCGGCCCGTGCCCAGTTCGTCGAGGACGGCGGCGGTGCAGCGGGCCGCGGCGCCGGAGACGTCCGCGGCCGGTCCTGCGAGGATCGCCAGGGTGGTGCGGGCCACCTCGTCGTAGCGCGGACCGGCCTCCAGGTGCTCCTGGTGGACGTCGGCCCCGGGCGCGAGCCAGTACCAGAACAGGTCGGAGAGGGCGGCGCCCCTGCTGCGGCCGCCCGCCGCCGGATGCCCGTAAAGATCCTCGAACCGGTCGGGCCCCACCTGCGCGTTCGGGACGGTGACGCCCTCGCCGCCGCCGAGCCGCGCGAAGACGCGCATCCGCAGGGCGACCACCGCGGACGGCAGCCAGTACGGCGTGGACAGCGCGGCGAGCCCGGCCGCGGCGGCCCAGCGGGCTCGCGTACGGGACCTCATCGCGGCTGCCCCGACGGCCCTGCCCGGCCGTCCTGTCCGACCGGCGCTTCGGCTGCGGGCACGGGCGGCCACTCCCTCCTGACGACCATGTCGGCCGTGAGGTCGCCGGGCCTTCGGCCGCCGCACAGGGTGAGGACGTGGTCGAACTCCGACCGCAGCAGCTCCAGGACCTCCCGCACGCCCGCCTCGCCGTCCGCCGCGAGCCCCCACAGCACGGGCCTGCCCACGCCGACCGCCGTGGCGCCGAGCGCGAGGGCGGCCGCGACGTCGGCCCCGGAGCGGACCCCGCCGTCAAGGAGCACGGGCACGCGCCCGACGACGGCCGCGGCGACGCGCGGCAGCGCCCGCAGGGCACCCGGCGCCGCGTCGAGCTGGCGGCCGCCGTGGTTGGACACCCAGATGGCGTCCACGCCCTCGTCGACGGCGGTGCGCGCGTCCAGCGGGTGCAGCACTCCCTTGAGGACCACGGGCAGGCTCGTCAGGTCGCGCAGGCGGCGCAGGTGCCGCCAGGTGAACTCCGGTGACATGGCGATGCGCAGGGTGCCGCCCGGGGGCGCGCCGGGCAGGTCGCGCAGGTTCTCGGGCGCGAGGTCCGGCGGCAGGTCGTGGAAGCCGTTGCGCTCGTCGCGCGTGCGGCGGCCGAACACCGCGGTGTCCACGGTGACCACCAGGGCCGTGCAGCCCGCCTTCTCGGCGCGGCGGACGAGGGCGGTCGTGACGTCGTCGTCCGGATGGAAGGAGACCTGGAACCACACGGCGGCGTCGGCGCGCACGGTCCGCGCCGCGGCCGTGACCTCGGCGACGGCCACGGTGGCCGCCATGCTGGTCACCAGGACGGTCCCGGCGTGCGCGGCGGCGCGGGCGGTGGCGCGCTCGCCCTCGGGGTGGGCGAGGCGGTGGAAGGCGGTGGGGGAGACGACCACCGGCAGCGAGGCCCGGTCGCCGAGCAGGGCGACAGCGGTGTCCCGCCGGTCGTTGCCGCGCAGCACCCGCGGCAGCAGGGCCAGTTCGGCGAAAGCGCGTGCGTTGTCGGCGAGGGCGGTCTCGGCTCCGCTGCCCCCGGCGTAGTAGTCGTAGTGGACGGGGTCGAGTGCGGCGCGGGCGCGGTCGTGCAGCTCCTCGATGCGGGACATCAGGCGCGGCCCGCGCTGTCCGGGGCGAGGTGCTCGCGCAGGAAGGCCAGGAGCGGGGCGCGGTGGACCTCCTCGCTGTCCCACTCGTTCTCCAGGTTCTCGGTGAGGTGGTGCTCGGCCAGGAGCTCCCCCGCGCGGTAGGCGCGGACGACCGGGTGCAGATAGCGCCCGTCGAGTCCGCTGGTGTCGCGCTGCCCCACCCGGCCGACCCCGATGTCGAACGGGTCGACGCGGTCGTGGTCGGCGCCGTACTCGAGGGTGACGCCGAAGTACCGCGTCACGTCGCCGAAGTGCCCCTGCGCGACCGCGCGGTGGAGGTGGTCGACCGGCACCTCCTCGCAGTGGCGCAGACCGCCGTCGGTGCCGAGCAGCAGCGCGTCGGCCATGACGCCGAACTGCTGCCAGAGCGCGGAGCTGCGGTTGACGCGCGCGATCACGGCGTCCGCGGCCGCCGCCGCGGTGGCCGGAAGGTCCCTGCCGGGCCAGGGCACGCCGTGGTAGCGGCGTTCGAGGATGCGGTGCAACGCCCGTACGCCGTAGCGGAATCCATGGATGAATCCGCTGGTCGATTTCTTGAAGTCCCGCACCTGGGTGAGCGTGCCCGCGAAGAACAGATCGGGGACGTCGACGGATTCCCAGGCGTCGGTCTGCGCCGGAAACCGATCGTTGATGGTGAGCCGCGGGCGGCATTCCGGGGCGAAAAGGGACGCGTCGAAGCGGAATCCGGTGGCGAGAATGACGCGGTCGTACGGTATCTCCTTGACCACTTCGTCGACCCGGGCGAAGCTCACCGCGGCCACATACGTGCCGTCGGGCTGCTTGCGCACGGCGAGCACCCGGCCGTCGAGGAGCGCGTTCTGCGATTTCAGCTGGTAGGTGTCCAGGAAATTGTTGTTCACCGCCCGCAGATGCCCCACGAAGTGCGTCTGCCACGCCATGCGCAGCGAACCGGGTCCGGCCAGATGGATGACGGCCGCCGTCTCGATCAGGTTGTCCGCCGTCTCGAAGCCGGAATTGCCGCGCCCGATGATCAGCACCCGCTCGCCGGTGAAGTCGTCCGGGTCGACCGACACGTCGTCGTACCGCTCGGCGGTCTCGACGCCCTCGATGTCCGGGGGTACGTAGGGCAGGCTGACGCCGGTGGCCATGATCAGGCGCCGGGCGCGCAGGACGGTGCCGTCCGCGGTGCGGACGGTGAAGTCGCCGGTCCCCGCGGGCGGCCCCGGCCTGCTGATCCCGGTGACGCGGGTGCCGTACCGGACGTTGAGCCGGTGCGTCGCGGCGAAGTCCGCCAGGTAGCGGACCATGTCGTCGGCGGCCGGGAAGTAGCGCGGGGTGCGCTCGGTGAACAGCGGGGCGCCCTCGTACGAGAGGAGCGAGTTCCAGTCGGTGCGCAGCCTCAGCTCGGGGTCGTCCCAGCCGGTGTGCACCTTGTTGATCGATATGAGTTTCCGGTGTCGCGGGAAACGCGTGAAGAACGTTCCCGGAGCTGTTCCGGACTCGACGATGAGATAGCTGTGGCCGGAGCGGTCAAGGAAATATCCGGCCTGGAGTCCAGCGGGTCCCGCGCCGACTATCAAGTAGTCAATCAAGCCACCGTTAGGCACGCCTTGCTCCCGTCTCCGGTGAGCGTCGCCGACGTCCCCGGTGAGAGGCTTCAACGAGCGGATACATCACGCTAGTTGACACTTCAAGCGGCCCGCCAGGGCGCCTTGATGTGGCGTGCGTCACACGGAATGAGGGCTTGTGGGAAGGGGGTCGAGCGATACCGTGAGCCTGGCCGGTCGGCCCCCGGGTGAAATCCGGCCAGAGATCGTTCGTCGCTTTCCTGTTCTGCACCCTCATTCCCTGTGACGCTGTTTCATCCTCCGAAACGGATGCCCCGTGGAAAACGGACGCAAAGCGAGCAATTCGACGGAACGGCCCTTCCCGCAGGCCCTGATCGACGCGTTCCGCCGTCATCCCGCCTCGGTGGCCTTCGAGCACCGCTCGCGTGCCGTCACGCGCGGCGAGGTGCTCTCGCTCATCACCCGGTGTGCGGCCGGGCTGCGCGCGGCGGGACTCGGCCCCGGCCGCTCCCTCGCCCTCGCCACGGACGTCACGCCCGAAGGCTTCGCGGTGCAGATCGCGGCCCATCTGCTCGGCTGCCGGGTGACGGGCCTTCGCCCCGGCCTGACGCCGGCTCAGCTCGCCCACGTCCTCGCCGCCGACGACGCCGATGTCGACGTGGTCGTCACCGACGCCGCCCCGGCCCGCCCCGAACTGCTGCGCGCCGCGGGGGACATCCCCGTCCTGCGGCTCGAAAGGGATCTGCTCGCGGCCCACCCGCACGCCGGACCGCTGCCCGGCGACGGCCTCGTGGCGCGCGGCCGCCCGGGCGACGCGGCCCTGGTCCACCTCACCAGCGGCAGCACCGGTCACCCCAAGGGCTGTGTCCTCGACTACCGCGCGCTCACCGCGTACTGGTCCTGGCAGCCCGCCCGCTGGGACGACCGGATCACGCGCCTCGCGGCCGGTTACCGGCGCTTCCTGCTGTTCGGCACCCTCACCAGCGCCGTCATGTTCGAGCACCTGGGCCTGTGCCTCCTCGGCGGCGGCACCGCCGTCATCCCCGCGCCCCCGCTGGAGTTCCCCCGGCTCATCGAGCGCCTGCGGATCACCGCCCTGCTGATGACCGTGCCCCGGCTGCACCACGTGCTCGACGCGCTGCGCGCCGGGCCCGGCCGCGCCGCCGACCTCAGCGGCCTGCGGGTGCTGATCGTGGCCGGTTCCCCGCTCGCCCCGCACGCGCTCGCCGAGGCGGTGGAGCGCCTCGGCACCGCCGTGCACCAGGCGTACGGCCAGACCGAGGCGGGCATGCTCACCCTCCTGACGCCCGACGACCTCGCGCACGGGCCCGAGGAGGCCGCCACCTCCGTGGGCCGCCCCTGGGCGCGCACCGAGCTGAGCGTGCGCGACGCCGAGGGCGTCCCCGTCCCGACGGGCGGCACCGGCGAGATCTGGGCGCGCACGCCCTGCGCCATGAGCGGCTACTGGCGGGACGAGGCGGAGACCGCCCAGGTGCTGCGCGACGGCTGGGTGCGCACCCGCGACGTGGGGTACCTGGACGCGCACGGCTTCCTCCACCTCACGGGCCGCAGCCGCGACATCGTCATCGTCAACGCGGTCGTGCACTACTGCGGCGCCGTCGAGCAGGCCCTGGCCACCCACCCCGACGTCGACCGGGCGTACGTCGTGGCCGCTCCGGACCGGCGCACGGGCGAGGCCGCGCACGCCTTCGTCGTCGCGGCGCCGGGCCGCACGCCCGCCCTGGACTCCGTACGGGCGTACGTCGAGGCGGAATTGGGCGTTCCGGGGCTGCCGTCCACGCTGACCGTCGTCACGGACGTACCGGTGGCGCCGAGCGGCAAGCCCGACAAGCGGGCGCTGCTCGCCCGGGTGCCCGCGGAGGCTCCGCCCGCGGCCGGGGCGCGCTGAGCCGGACGCGCCCGGCTCCGGGTCACGCCGTCAGGGGCTCCGCCGCCCGGCCCGACCGCGAGAACGCCCGGCGGTAGTCGCTCGGCGGGACCCCCACGTGCTTGAGGAAGTGGTGGCGGAGGTTGTTCGCCGTGCCGAGGCCGCTGAGTTCACCGACCTTCTCGACCGGCAGGTCCGTCGCCTCCAGGAGGCTCTGCGCCCGGGCCAGGCGCTGGTTCAGGAGCCACTGGAGGGGCGTGGTGCCGGTGGCCGCCTGGAGCCGCCGGTAGAAGGTGCGCGGGCTCATCGCGGCCCGGCGCGCCAGGTCCTCGACCGTCAGCGGTTCGTCGAGGTGCCGGCGCGCCCACTCCAGGACGGGGCTCAGGCCGGCGTCGTCGGCCTCGGGCACCGACAGGTCGATGAACTGGGCCTGCCCGCCGGGCCGGTGCGCGGGCACCACCATGCGGCGCGCGAGCTGGTTGGCGACGTGCGCGCCGAGGTCGCGGCGCACCAGGTGCAGACACAGGTCCAGGCCCGCCGTCAGGCCCGCGCTGGTCAGCACGTCCCCCTCGTCGACGTACAGGACCGAGTCGTCGACCTCGACCTTCGGGTAGCGCGCCGCCAGTTGGCCGGTGTGCTGCCAGTGCGCCGTGGCGCGGCGGCCGTCGAGCAGGCCCGCCTCGGCGAGCGCGAACGCGCCGGTGCACAGCGACACCATCCGCGCGCCCGCCGCGTGGGCGCGGCGCAGCGCGTCGACGAGGTCCTCCGGCAGGGGCTCGCCGTCCTCCACGCAGGGGTCCGGCACCGACGGCACGATCACGGTGTCCGCGTCGGCCAGGTCGTCGAGGCCGTACGGCGTGCGCAGCGAGACGCCGAACGGATGGGCGGCGGCGTCCCGCGCGCCGGACCCACCCCCGGTGCCGCACAGCCTCAGGTCGTACCAGTGCTCGGCGAGGTCCGGCTGGGGCTTGCCGAACACCGTGCACGGGATGCTCAGTTCGTACAGGTCCCAGGAGGGGACCCCGATCTCCTCGGTCACGACCACCGCGACGGAACCAGCGCTCATGCGGCGACGATACGGCCGCTCCGGGGCGTGGCAGGAATTTGGTGATCAACGTCACCGCTGTCACTGTCCCGCCCTTGGGCCCGCTGCGAGGGTTCTCGTACCGGATCACCACGGACGGCACCGCAGCAGGCGGACGTACGGATACGACCGCGTCCTGCGGACGCACAAGGAGCAAGCACGCAATGAACGCTGAACGTCGTACCCCCGTCACCGTCATCGGCCTGGGCAACATGGGCGCGGCCCTCGCCGCCGCCCTCCTGGAGCGTGGCCACGAGACCACGGTGTGGAACCGCACCCCGGCGAAGGCGGAGGCCCTCGCCGCCCGCGGCGCCCGGGTGGCGGCGACCCCGGGAGAGGCCGTGGCGGCGAGCGAGTTGGTGATCGCCTGCGTCCTCGACTACGACGCGCTGCACGCGGTCGTCGACCCGGCCGTCGCGACGCTCGCGGGGCGCACGCTCGTCAACCTCACCACCGGCTCGCCCGAGCAGGCCCGGGAGTTCGCCGCGTGGGCCGCCGCGCACGGCGTCGACTACCTGGACGGGGCGGTCATGACCACCCCGCCGGGCGTCGGTAGCCCCGAGATGATGCTCCTCTACAGCGGTCTGCGGACCGCCTTCGACACCTACGAGCCCGCTCTGGAGGCGCTCGGCGACCCGCTGTTCCTCGGCGAGGACGCGGGCTTCGCCTCGCTGTACGACGTGGCCCTCCTCGGCCTGATGTGGGCGGCCTTCGGCGGCTGGCTGCACGGCACCGCGCTCGTCGGCGCCGACGGGGCGAAGGCGACGGAGTTCGCGCCGCTCGCCCTTCGCTGGCTCGGCGGTGCCGTGAGCGGCTTCATCAGCCGGTACGCGGCCCAGGTGGAGGAGGGCGGCTACCCGGGCGACGACGCGACCGTCGACGTGCAGATCGTCGCGATCGGCCACCTCATCCACGCGGCGGCCGACCGCGGCGTCGACAACGCCCTGCCGGAGCTGTTGAAGGCCTTCATGGAGCGGACACACGCCGCGGGCCACGGCGGGGACAGCTTCGCCAGTGTCATCGAGGTCATGCGGAAGCCCTGACTCCGCCGCGGGGCGCCGAAGGGGACCGTCCCCTAGGGGGCCTTGAGTGAGCGGGCGGTCCTGCCGCGGGCCGCCCGCCGCCCCTCTGGAACACGCCACCGGGCCGCATCGTTGGAGACGGTGCGGCAGCGCCGCCGCGGCGCACGTCATGGGGTGGCGGCCGGGCGGCGCCGGCGATGCCGCGCGGGACCCGTGTGGCGCTTGCGGTGTCTCAAACGACATCTGTCGAAAAGGTTCGGGATTCGAGTGAAATGCCCGAATTGAAAAGAGGGTTGTTGACCAAGAGACGCAGGTCACACCCCTGGTACATGAGATCTACATGTACTCATCGCGTCTCCTACCCGAGGATGAGTCGGCCGACTTCCGACTACGACGGACGTGGGCGCGGACTCCGGCCCGCAGTCTGACTTCCGCGCGGTTTGCTGCCGTCACCATGGAGTGGATCCTGCCGACCCAACCCTGTCGCGCGGCGCGCTGCCGCCGGACGGTCGGTCCTGCCTGCCAATCCCGACGGGAGTCTCGTTCGCCGTGGCTACGTTCCTCTACAAACTGGGCCGTCTCGCCTTCAGACGGCGCTGGTGGATGGCGCTCATATGGGTGCTGCTGTTCATCGGCGCGGGCGTCGCAGCGTCCTCGGCTCCCAAGGCTCCGGCCGACGTCTTCTCCATGCCCGGCACGGAGTCGCAGAAGGCCTTCGACCTGCTCGACGAGAAGTTCCCCGAGACGAGCGCCGACGGCGCCACGGCCCGTGTGGTGCTCCGCGCCCCCGACGGCCAGAAGATCACCGACGCCGGGAACAAGGCGAAGGTCGAGAAGCTCATCGACCGCCTCGGCAAGGGCGGCCAGGTCTCCAAGGTCGACGACCCGTTCAAGACGGGCGCGGTCAGCAAGGACTCGACCACCGTCTACGCGACCGTGTCCTACAAGGTCCCCGGACCCGAGGTGACCGACAAGGTCAAGGACAAGCTCGTCGACACCCTCAAGGACGCCCGCAAGGACGGTCTGAAGGTCGAGGCGGGCGGTGACGCGGTCCCGACCGAGCAGGAGCTGGGCGGCAGCGCCGAGCTGATCGGCATCGGCATCTCCGCCGTGGTGCTGCTCATCACCTTCGGCTCGCTGATCGCCGCGGGCATGCCGATCCTGACCGCGCTCATCGGCGTCGGCATCGGCATCTCCGGCATCACCGCGCTCGCCAGCACGCTCGAGCTGTCCAGCACCACCTCGACGCTCGCCACGATGATCGGTCTCGCGGTCGGCATCGACTACGCCCTGTTCATCGTCTCGCGCTACCGCGCCGAGCGGGAGGAGGGCCGCACCCCCGAGGACGCCGCGGGACGCGCCGTCGGCACCGCGGGCTCCGCGGTGGTGTTCGCGGGCCTCACCGTCATCGTGGCCCTCTCCGGCCTCGCCGTCGTGAACATCCCGCTGCTCACCAAGATGGGCCTCGCCGCGGCCGGCACGGTCGTGATCGCCGTCCTGATCGCGCTGACCCTCATCCCGGCGCTGCTCGGCATCGCGCCCCGCAGGACGCTGCGCCGCAAGGACCGCAAGAAGCCCGTCGGCGTTCCGTTCGCCGACCCCAACGCCAAGCCGAAGCTCGGCACCCGCTGGGCCCGGTTCGTGCTGCGCCGCCCGCTGATCGTGCTGCTCGTCGCGATCGCCGGTCTCGGCGCCGTGGCCGCCCCGGCCGCCAACCTGCAGCTCGGCCTGCCCGACGAGGGCACCTTCGCGCCGGACACCACACAGCGCAAGGCGTACGACATGCTGTCGGACTCCTTCGGCAAGGGCTTCAACGGCCCGCTGACGATCGTCGTCGACAAGGACAAGGGCGCCGGTGCCGCCGCGGAGGACGTCGGCAAGGAGCTCAAGAAGGTCGACGGCATCGTGTCCGTCAGCCCGGCGACGCCGAACAAGGCCGACGACCTGGCGATCCTGTCCGCGACGCCGAAGACGGGACCGAGTGACCACGACACCGAGACGCTGGTCAAGAAGATCCGCTCCGACATCGGCACCATCGAGTCCAAGACCGGCGCCGAGGTCCTGATCACCGGCCAGACGGCCTCGATCATCGACTTCTCGCAGACCCTCGACGACGCGCTGATCCCGTACCTGGCCCTGGTCGTCGGCCTCGCCTTCCTGCTCCTGATGCTGGTGTTCCGCTCGATCCTGGTACCGCTGAAGGCGGCGCTCGGCTTCCTGCTCTCGGTGCTCGCGGCGCTCGGCGCGGTCGTGGCGGTCTTCCAGGAGGGCCACCTCGCGAACGTGTTCGGCGTCGACCAGCCCGGCCCGATCATGAGCATGATGCCGATCTTCATGATCGGTGTGGTGTTCGGTCTGGCGATGGACTACGAGGTGTTCCTCGTGACGCGCATGCGTGAGGCGTACGTCCACGGGGCGCGTCCGGGCGAGGCCATCGTGACCGGCTTCACCCACGGCGGGCGCGTCGTCGCCGCGGCCGCGGTCATCATGATCAGCGTCTTCTCCGGCTTCATCCTGGAGGACGACGACATCATCAAGACCATGGGCTTCGGCCTCGCCGCCGCCGTCCTGTTCGACGCCTTCGTCGTCCGCATGGCGATCGTCCCGGCCGTCCTCGCGCTGCTCGGCAAGTCCGCCTGGTACCTGCCGGGCTGGCTGAACAAGATCCTGCCGAACGTCGACGTGGAGGGCGAGAAGCTCCACAAGCAGCTCGGCGACAACGGCGGCGCCCCCTACTCCGACCCGGAGCGGGAACTCCAGCCCACGCGCTGACGCGCTGACGCGCTGACTGTGCGGAACGTACGCACACAGCGCACGGCCCGGTGGCCCGGTGACCTCGACGGTCACCGGGCCACCGGCTTTTTCCCGGGCGCGCCGCCCGACCGGCGCGTTCGAGTTGCCGGGCCGCGCGGCGCGCTGTGGGCTGGGACGCCCGGGGGAGCGACGACGAGGAGTGCCCATGCCGCCCGAGCCAGAGCCGGTCACCGAGACCTTCGCCTTCACCTGCGGGGACTGCGGGGAGACCTGGGAGTCCAGCTTCCGGGTCATGTTCTTCTCCGACCCCGCGGGCCTCGCGACCCCCGCCGGGACCGCCGGGGCCGCCGGGTCGGTCACCCAGGAGTACGTCGACGAGGACGGCAACGCCCTGCGCTCCCCGCTCGCGGCGGCGGTGTGCCCCAAGTGCGGCGGGCGCCGCGTGCACGTGATGGCGCCCGGGTTCGCCGACCGGGCCCACGCCGCGGAACACCCGCCGCGCCCGCACCACGTGCACTCCCTGCACCTGCCGCACCGGCACCGGGAGCCCGGCCCGCCGCCCGGCGGCGAGGGCTGAGCGGCGGTCCCTCAGGCCTTGCGCGCGTCCAGGACCGCCGCGTGCGGGGTCGTGAGGTAGCGGGCCCAGAAGGCGTCCGAAGGGCCCGGCTCGGCGGTCTCGGACACCTGGTGCGTGCGCCACTCGGGCGTGCTGAAGCCCGCCTCGCGCAGCGCGCCGTCCAGGGACGCGGCGGTCCAGTAGCGGGCGGTGAACCGGGCGCTGTGCTCGCCGACGGTGAACCCGAAGTCCACCGGGGCGCCGTCCTCGCGGGCGCTGACGTCCAGGCGGAAGCCGTAGCGGGCGTAGTGGTCCGGGTCCGGGTGGACGTCCGGGTGGATGGGCAGGGTCAGGAACCGCCCGCCGGGCCGCAGCGCCGCCGCGACGGCCCGGCACATCGCGACGAGCGCGTCGTACGTCTCGGCGTGCGGCAGCACATACACGCCGAGCACGGTGTCGAAGGCGCCGTGCAGCCGCTCCGGGAGCGCCCCCGCGACGTACTCGACACCGAGGGGCTCGTCCTCCTCGCGGCGGCGGCAGTGGTCGACCATGCCCTCGGACGCGTCCAGACCGACGATCCGCCGCGCGCCGCGACGCGCCAGCAGCCGGGAGTAGACCCCGCTGCCGCAGCCGAAGTCGAGTATGTCCTGGCTCCCGACGTCACCGAGGTGACCGAGCACGGTGGGAAACTCCAGCCCCTGCCTGAAGGCCATCCCCGATGACTCCTCGTAGACCTGCCCGAGCTCGTCGAACTGACTGCCTGTCACGTCTTCGCCTCTCTGCGTCTGCCGACAGCGTGCGGCGGGTGCGGGGCGGCGCACCGGCGCATGCGGCACCGGACGGCTAGGCGCGCGCGGCGAGCACGGACGCGTACTCCTCGTCCGCGATGGCCACGAACCGCTTGGTCTGTGCGGATGCCCCGGCCGCCGCCAGATCACTCCATCCGGCACGGGCCCGGGCCCAGTACTCCCGCCCCACATCCCCCTGGAAGAACCCATAGCACAGGATGCGCAGTTGTCGGTCCTTCGTCTCCTTGATCAAGTATGCCGAGTGCCACCAGGACACGATGAGGTTGGCGAAGAGCATCTGCCGCGCCTTCTCCTCCGGCAGCTCCGCCAGCGGACTTCCCCAGCAGGGGCGCAGGACGTTGTCGTTGATGGACATCACGAGGAGCTCCCGGTGGGACGCCCGCATGCTCTCCTCGCGGGAGAGCCGTGTCTGCCGGGACTGGTAGATGAGCGAGAGCGCGATCCCCGCCAGTGCGGCAGCCGAAATGAACAGCGAGACAACGGCCATCGGGCACCCTCCTGCGTTGCCGTCCGCGCGGCGGTGCCGGACATCCCCGGCGGCGCGTACGCGGGTCGATGACTCCTCCACGCGAGGGGTTCGCCGACCGGTTCCCGGACGGGATGCCAAGAGGGGCGAGGCGTTGTCGCGTCGCTGTGCCATCGCCGTGCCGCCGGCACGGCCCGGTGGGGCTTGGCCGAATTCGGGTGGGCTTGTACTCAACTTCATGGGGCGGTCACGCGTCCGTGCTAAGGGCTGGATGATTTCTGGCCCGGCTTCATGGCCTGGCGTTTCGTCCGGTGGGCGAACCGGCCGGGAGGAAAGGGGAGGTGGCGTTCCGGTCCGCGCGCGAGAAGCCGCTCCGGCTTCGGGGAGGGACGCGGCAGCAGCCGGACGCCTCCCGGACGCGGCGGGCGCGCAGGGCCTCACCTCGTAGGAAAGGCGCCGAGAACTGGATGCGCGGGCGGTACGGGGCGCGCGGTCGGGCGAAGGAGGCAGGCCATGATCGGGGTGGAGACGGACCGGCTGGTGGTGGTGGGGCTTGAGGCGCGGCGCGCCCGCGAGCCGCGGCTCGCGGGCGCGAAGGCGGCCCATCTGGCCCGGGCCGCGGGCGCGGGGCTGCCCGTGCTGCCGGGGTTCGTACTGATACCCGCGGAGTTGGCGGACGCCGCGGGTTCCGAGGAGGCCGTGGGATCCGTGGACGTCGGGGGCTCCGCGGGCGTCGTAGGCTCCGCTTCCCGTGGTGAGGCCCCTCGCGAGGTGCCCCCTCGTGGTGAGTCCTTACGCGAGGATCCCTTGCGCGGGGAGTCCATGCGTGATGAGTCCTTGCACGGGGAGTCCATACGCGGTGAGCAGGAACTGCGTCGCGCCTGGCGGGAGTTGAGCGACGACGGGATGCGGCCCCTCGTCGTGCGGTCCTCGTCCGCGTGGGAGGACGCCGCCGACTCGTCCCTCGCGGGGCTCTTCGAGACCGTGCTCGACGTGCGCGGGTGGGGCGACTTCACCGACGCCGTGCGGCGGGTGCTGCGCTCGGCCCGGCGCACGCCCGCGGGCGCAGGCCGCGGCCCGCACCCCGACATGGCGGTGCTCGTGCAGCCCATGGTGCACGCGACCGTGGGCGGCGTGATGTTCGGGGCCGACCCGATGGCGGGGCGCCGCGACCGGGTCGTCATCAGCGCCGTCGACGGCGGCCCCGACCGCCTGGTGAACGGCAGCGTCCAGGGCGTGCGCTACCACCTGACCCGGCACGGCCGCCAGGTCCACACCGAGCCCGGCGAACCCCGCGACGCGCGGCTCCTCGCGCGCGGCCGCCAACTGCGGCTGCTGCGCCTGGCCCGGGACGCGCAGCGGGAGTTCGGGGGCCCGCAGGACATCGAGTTCGCCTTCGACGCCGACGACCGGCTCTGGCTGTTCCAGACCCGCCCCATCACCGCGCTGCCCCCGCGCCCCGCGCGCCGCGCACGGCTGCTCGGCCCCGGGCCGGTCGCCGAGACCTTCCCCGGGGTGCTGCAACCCCTGGAGGAGGACCTGTGGCTGGTCCCCATGGCGCACGGGCTCTCGGTCGCCCTGGACATCGCGGGCGCGGCGCCGCGCCGCCGCCTGCGCAGGCTGCCGCCCGTGACCACCGTCGACGGCCGCGCGGCCGCCGACCTGCGGCTGCTCGGCGCCGCCCCGCCCACCCACCGACTGCTCGGCTTCCTCAATCCGGCGCCCGCGGCCCGGCGCGCCACCGCCGCCTGGCGCATGGGCCGGGTGCGGACGACGCTGCCGACGCTCGCGCTCGACCTCACGGCCGACGTCGACCGCTACCTGAGCGAACTGCCCGCCCCCGCCCAGATGCTGAGCGGGCGTCTGCTGGCCGCCGTCTCCTGGGGGCGTACGGTCCTCTCCGCGCTGCACGCCCAGGAGTCCCTGGCCGGGGCGGTCCTCGGGCAGGGCTCGGGCGCCACCGCCGTCGGCGAGGCGCTCGCCGTGCTCGCCGAGGCCCGCGCGGACGAGCCCGACGACGCCCGCCTCGTCGCCCGCCACCCGGTGCTCCTCTCGCTCCTGCCGCCCGCGCTCGGCCCGCGCCCGCCGCTGCCCGGGCGCCCCGCCCTGACCGGCGTGCCGCGCGGCACGGCCGTGCTGCCCACCCGCGAGGGCCTGCGCCTGCGCGTGCGCTGGGTACAGGAGATGCAGGCCGCCATGGTGCGCGAGATGGCCCGCAGACTGACCGCCGTCGAGCTCCTCGACGACCCGGACCGCATCGCCCTGCTGCGCTGGGCCGAGCTGACCGCCGCGGGCGACGGCAAGGGGCTCCCCGCCGACCTGCACGAGCGCCTGCCGCGGCCGCAGCGCTCGGAGCTGCCCGCCGCGTTCCGGCTCGCGGACGGCCGCCCCGTGGCCGAGCCGGGCAGGCGCCGGGCGGCCGCCGACGGGCAGGGCGCGGGCGGCGGCTTCGGCTCCGGCACGGCCTGGCACGGCAGCGGCGAGCGCCCCCGGTTCGCGGTCCTGGTCGTCCGCGCCCTCGACCCGGCGCTCGCCCCGCTCCTGCCCGGGCTCACCGGGCTCGTCGCGGAGACCGGCAGCGTGCTCTCCCACCTCGCCGTGCTGGCCCGCGAGTACCAGGTGCCGACGGCCGTCGGTGTCCCCGACGCCCTGGACCGCTTCCCCGCCGGGACCCGGCTGACGGTGGACGGCGGCACGGGCGCCGTCGAAGTGGTGCGGATGGCGGCCGTCGGCGAGCCGCCCGCCGCACCCCGGGGCGGCGCCGACCACACGGAGGGCATGGCGTCATGAAGTACGTGAGCTATCTCCTCGGCGGCCTCAGCGCCGCCGCGGCCGCCACCTACAGCGTCGTCTACCTCACCCGCTGGGAGTGGCAGCGCGCCCTCATCTGCGGTGTGCTCCTGCTGGTCATCGAGGGCCTCCTCGTGGGCACGGTGCTGCTCAGCCGGCTCGGCCGCCTGGAGCGGCAGCTGGCCGACTCCAGCCGGCGCACCGAGGAGGTGTGGCGGCGCCTGCAGGAGTCCCGGGCCGAGGAGGGCGTACGGTTCCGCTGGCTGGAGCCCGGCACCCCGGACGGCGCCCACCGCACCTACGTCTTCGTGCCGGTCCTGATGGCGGCCGGGGCCCTGCTCTCGGGCGTCGCCTGGGTCGTGCAGAAGATCTCGGCGGCCACCGTCCGGCCCGGCGCCGAGCGCAGGCTCGCCGGGCGCCTCGCGGCCCTCGCCGCGCCCGGCGACGAACGGCACGGCCGCATACCGGAGTTGGAGGACCGCGAGGCCGTGCCCCGGCCGCGCGCCCTGCGCACCGCCGTGGTGAGCGGGGCCGCCGTGGCCGCCGTCCTGCTGCTCGCGCTGCTCGTGGACACCCTCTCCGACGCCACCCAGACCCGCCCGGCCAAGGCCACGGGCGCGGCCGCGACCACCGTGGTGTACGAGGTGCGGGTGCGCGGCAACGACGGCGCGGAGGCCCGCGCGCTCGCCGCGCGGGCCCTGTGGGAGAGCTGCCGCAGGTCCACCGCCGCCCTGAACGTCCACGCGCCGCTGACCCGCCTGGACGGCGACGTGTGGGCCGGAGTGATCCGCCCCGCCCTCTCCGCGCACGACGTGATGCGGCTGCGCGGCTGCCTCACCGACGCGACGGCACACCGTACGAGCGCGAGGGTCCTGGGCGAGAGCCAGGTGAAGCAGGCCGACCGCGACCACTGAGGCCGCGCGTGCGCACGGGCGGATTCCGGAGGTCCAGCCAACTCGGCTGCTGCCCAAGAGAGTTGGGGGTACGGGTGAGGCGCGTGGGGCGGGCGGACCGGGTCGCCGGGCCCCGCGGACGCCGGTAGCCTGGACGAGGCCTGCGCCTCCCTCCCCGAAGTCCGGTGTGCCGACGCGCACGCCCTCTGGTGGTGACCGCTTGTTATCCCGTACCTCCTCCGCCCGGGACACCTGCGCCCGTGCCGCCGCGCGGCTCGGCGCGGCCACCGCGACCGCGAGCGCCGCGTGCGCGAACGCGGGCCGGAAACTGAGAGCCAGACGGCCGACGCCCCGGCGCGCACTGAAGCTGGTCGGCCTGTGCGTGCTCGGCTACACCGTCTTCTGGGCGTCCACGGCACTCGGCGTGCTCGCCGTCTCGGCCTGGGCGGGCGAACGCGTGAGCGCCGAGCGGGAGATGACCGGCGTCCGCCACTTCCAGCGGGTCGACGACCGGCTGTGGCGCGGCTCCGCACCCACCGAGGCCGGCTACCGCGCGCTCGCCGCACACGGCATCCACACGGTGGTGGACCTGCGGGCCGAGCACCTGAGCCCGACGGAACTCGCGCGCCCCGGACGCGCCGGGCTCGACGTCGTACGGCTGCCCGTCCGCGACGGACAGACGCCCGACGGCGCGCAGGTCGACCGGTTCCTGCGCGTCGTCGCCGAGGCGAAGGGGCCGGTCTACGTGCACTGCGGCGCGGGCGTCGGCCGCACCGGCTCGATGGCGGCCGCCTACCTCGTCCGCACCGGGCAGGCCACGCCCGGCCAGGCGGCCCTGCGCACCGTCGCGGTCGGCCCGCCGTCCCTGGAGCAGATCTACTACGTGCTCAGCGCCGACCGGGACGCCAGCCGCCAGCCCCCGGACGTGGTCTCGCTGATCAGCCGCCTGGCCGACGCGCCGCGCCGCATCAAGGCCTCGCTGTGAGGTCCCGGTCGGCCGCCTCCAGCGGCTTCTCCATGAGCGTGACGGCGTACCGGCCCGCGACCCCGCCGTCCTTCGACGCGAGCTCGCCGACCTCCCGGTAGCCCGCGGCCGCGTAGTACGCCCGCAGCCGCGGGTTGTTGGAGCGGCAGTCGAGGCGGCTCAGCCCGCGCCCGGCGGCGCGGATGCGGCGCTCGGCGTGCGCGAGCAGGAGGAGCCCGGTGCGCGGCGGCGCGGTGTCCCGGTCCGTCATCAGACGGTGCACGTAACCGGCGGTCGGCGGCTGCGGGCCCCACGGGGCGGGGTCGTCCCACCACAGCTCGAAGGCGCCGGCGACGGGTCCGTCGGGTCCCAGCGTCGCGAGCCACACCTCGCTGTCCGCGAGCCGCGCCGCGAAGTGGTCCTCGCCCAGCTCGCCGGGCTGCCACTGGGCGATGCCCCGGGAGATCTGCCAGCGCGCGGCCGCGTCGCGCAGCCGCACGAGCTCGGCGAGGTCGGACGCGCCGGCCCGCCGGAAGGTCAGCTCGGGCCCCTCCAGGAGGGCGGCCCGCAGCGCGGCCACCAACTCCTCGTCGGCGTCCAGGAGACGGGCGGCGTAGGCGCGCAGGGAGCCGTACCGCTCGGTGATCCCGGCGAGGAAGAGGCGCATCGCGTCCGCGGGCGCCTGGCCGAAGGTGGGCCAGGGCAGTTCGCGGCCCGGGTGGGTGGCGCGCCAGTCGGCGACGAGCCGGTCGGTGGCGAGGCCGGTGAGGGCGAAGTCCTCGACCACGTCGGCCTCGGCCACACCCAGGAGGCTGAGCACGAGCGCGGCGAGCAGCCCCGTGCGGTCCTTGCCGGACACGCAGTGGAACACCACGGGACCCGAGCCGTCCTCGGCGATCAGTTCGAGCGCCCGGCGCAGCTCCTTGACGCCGTCCTCGGCCATCTCCAGGTAGCGGTCGGCCAGATGGCGCCCGGCGTCCGTGTCGGGCTCCGACGCGGCCCGGTCGTCGGCCCGGTCGTCGGCCCGGTGCTCGACGCTCAGGTGGTGATAGGCGAAGGACGCGTGGTCCGGGACCCGGCCCTTCGCCTCGATCTCCCGGGGGTGGCGCAGATCGATGACCGTGCGGACACCGAGGCCGAGGAAGCGTTCCCAGTCGGCGCCCCGCAGCTTGCTCAGCGAGTCCGACCGGTACACCTTCCCCCACCGCACCGTACGGCCGTCCTCAGTGACGTAGCCCCCTAGGTCACGGCAGTTGTGCAGCCGGTCGAAAGGTATGTGTCTCTTCACAGTGCCGCAGCCTACGTCCGGGCGCGCCGCACCCGCCGCGACGAACGTCACCGGGCCCGGCGGGCGCCGAAACGGGCCGGGAAGCCTGGACAAAGGAGCGGACGTGCTGCATGGTGCCCGCTCCCCGGTGTCATGTCGCAAGGACACCCCCGCCCGCCGTTCGGCTACCGGCCCCCGACCCGGACCGGCGACGCGAGCCGCGGCACCTCGTCGAGGACGATGCCGAAGAGGGTGGCGTAGGCCTCCAGGACCTCCGCGTCCGTGGCGAGTTCGGTGATCCGCGCCTCGCCGCCGTGCGGGGTGACGGTGAGCCTGCTGCCGCTGAGCGTGGCCCGGCCGGTGTCGGTGAGGATCGAGCACACCAGGGACCGGGTGAAGTGTGACTTCGGAGAGGTGCGGTGGTACCAGGCGCCGCCGGTGAAGTCGGTGAGCGCGCGGGGCCGCCGGTCGAGCAGGTACTGCGGCTCGCCGCCCATGAGGACGCGCAGATCGCCGTCGGGCGTCTCGGCGACGCGGAAGGTGCCGCCGGGGTCGGTCTGGTCGCCGCGCTCGGTGAAGGCGAGCGGGTGGTGGCTGTGCTTGCCGAAGCCCACGTCGGCCAGCCAGTCGCCGCCGTCGGCGGTGCGCACGCGCAGCGCCATGTGGTCGTACGGGATCCCGAGCCGGTCGCCCTGGTACACGCTGGCCTGGAGCAGGTCGACGTCGAAGCCGAGCGAGGTGAGGAGGGCCGCGAAGGCCCCGTTGAGTTCGTAGCAGAACCCGCCGCGGCGGCCTTCGACGACCTTCGTGACGAGGTCCTCCTCGACGAGGTCGACCTCTTCGCCCGCGTGGATGGCGAGGTTCTCGAAGGGGACGGTGCGCAGATGGGCGAGGTGCAGGTCGCGCAGGGCCGCCGAGGTGGGGGCGGCGGGGCGCTCCGCGCCGATGCGGAGCAGATAGGCGTCGGTCCGTGAGGTGTCCATGGGGCAAGTCTCACGGCGAGCGACCGCCCGGGTCACCGGCCCCGGGACAGACCCGGGACGTCCCTCCGTCCTAGGCCTCGGGCTCCGGGAGTCCTAGGTCCGCGGCCCCTGTGACGAAGATCGGCGGATGTGTATAGTCGGCCCGGCCACGCGGTACCCCACACCGTCCGCGTGCGGACCGACGAAGGAGGTGAGCCCGTTGCGCGACCTGATGACCGACCGCACCGTCCGGGCCCTCCCGACCGCCGTCCGCGCCTGACCGTCAGACCGTCGCTTCCGTCGAATCCGTCTGACCGGTTCCCTCGCACGGCCGCCGCGCCGGAGCGCCCGCTCGATCCGAGCACCGCAGCACTCCTCAGCGAAGGAACCATGACCACCACACCGGGCACCACCCCCACCCCCTTCCGCGTCGCCGTCCCCGACGACGTCCTCGTCGACCTGCGCGCACGCCTGACCCGCACCCGCTTCGTCGCGGCGTCCGACGCGACGCCGTGGGCGGCCGGAGCCGACCCGGCGTACCTGCGCGACCTCGTCGCGTACTGGGCCGACGGCTTCGACTGGCGCGCCGCCGAGGCCGCACTCAACGCGTTCCCGCACTACACCGCCGATGTCGCGGGCTCGCGGCTGCACTTCCTGCACCTGCGCGGACAGCGCCCCGACGGCGCGCCCGCGCCGCTGCCGCTGGTCCTGAGCCACGGCTGGCCGAGCAGCTTCGTGGAGATGCTCCGCGTCGCCCGGCGCCTCGCCGACCCGGCCGCGTACGGCGGCGACCCCGCCGACGCCTTCGACGTGGTCGTCCCCTCCCTGCCGGGCTTCCTGTACTCCGAGCCGCCGCGCGGACCGTTCACGCGCCGGGGCGTCGCCGAGACGTGGCACTCCCTGCTGACCCAGGCGCTGGGCTACGAGCGGTACGGGGCCTTCGGCGGCGACATCGGCGGCGGAGTCACCCAGTGGCTGGGCGCGCTGTACCCGGACCACGTCGCCGGGGTGCACATCACCTCCGCCGTGGTGAACGCCGACTTCGAGGCGCAGCCGCCGACCCCCGACGAGCAGCGGTACCTCGACGCGCTCGCCGCGTACGACAGCGCCGACGGCGGCTACAGCGAGATCATGTGCACCCGGCCGGACACGGTCGCCGCCGCCCTGGTCGACTCGCCCGCCGGACTGCTCGCCTGGATCGTCGACAAGTACCGCGACTGGAGCGACTGCGACGGCGACGTCTCCCGGCGCTGGGACCGGGACACGCTCCTGACGGTGGCCACGCTCTACTGGGCCACGGCCAGCATCGGCACCTCGTTCCAGCAGTACTACGACTACCCCCTGAACAAGCTCCTGCCGCCGATCACCGTGCCCGCGGCCGTCACGCTCAGCCACGAGCCGGCGTACGCGAACTATCCGAGGAGCATTGCCGAGCGCGTCTTCACCGATCTGCGGCACTGGCGCGAGCCGCGGCGCGGCGGCCACTTCATGGCCCATGAGGAACCGGACCAGGTCGCCGCCGCGCCGGAGGGGCGTCACGGGCGGAAGCGGAAAGCCGGAGCAACGGGTCGATATAGGCTGTACGTTCTGTTTCTTTCGCTCACGACGTACTCGGAGAGTTATCTGTGACCGCAGTGATCGCCCCGTCCGCCCCGGCTGCCCCGTCGACCGAGGCCGCCCCGGCCACTGAGGAGACCGGACAGGACGGCGCGTACGAGGCCGCGCGCGAGCTCGTCGCGCGCGACGCCCACGAGTTCGGGGTGTACGCGCGCACCGGCGGCTGGGCGTTCGGCCTGAAGGTGGCGCGCAGCGTGCGGCCCGGCGGGCAGTCGGCGGCGGACACGCCGAAGGTGTCCGCGAAGGAGTTCGGCGAGCTCGCCGGGTGCTCCGCCGAGCGCGTCATGCGCTTCTACAAGGCCTGGGACCGGGCCGCCGACGACGGACTCGTGCCGCACTTCGAGGAGCTGGCGCCGGGCCAGGAGATCGAGCTGCCGGACGCCGACGTCTGGCTCACCTACTACGTGCCGCGCTCCAGCGCGTCCTCCGCGCGCGGCACCGCGATCATGGCGGCCGCCGAGGCCGAGGGCATCCGTCCGACCAAGGCCCTGGAGGTCGCGGAGAACCCCACCGCGCTGCGCGCCGCGATCCTCGCCGACCCCTCCACCGCCCAGGCCGCCCGGCACGCGCTGCTCGACCGGGTCAAGGAGGACCCGGTCCTGCAGATCGACCTGGCCCGTGACATCGCCCGCACCGACGACCTGAAGAAGGCCGTCGCGGGCGAGGCCAGGGCCGCGGACCGCATCGAGTACGTCCGCAAGATCGCCGAGGAGGGCCAGGTCAGGACTCCGGCCGGGCAGACCATCGACGCGCCGGCCGGGCTGCGCGAGGAGGCCGAGCGGCATCTGTCCCTGATCGACGAGCTGGAGCCCGAGGAGGCCGGGGAGTGGGCCACGGAGGCCTACGACACGGTGAAGACGCTCGTTGCCGAGACCGTCGAGGCGGACCCCGAACTGCGCGTCCAGGAGCGGCGGACGAAGTTCTACAGCAGCCTTCAGAAGGCGACGAAGGTCTTCGAGGAGCTCACCCTCGACGACGCCGCCGACTTCGGCGACATCTACGAGGACGACATGGTCCAGCGCCTCGAAGAGCTCCAGCAGGCCATCGGCACCTGCCTGACGGCGCTGCGCAAGGCCTCCCAGACGGGCTGACACGCCATCCGACGGGGCCCGGCGGGGCCGGGCCCCGTGCTCACCGCGCGGCCGCGATCAGCGCCTTCGCCGCGCGGGCCGCGTGGGCGGCGGGGGCGGGGGCGTGGTCGATCCCGGCGGTCACCATCGCGCCCTCGGCCAGCAGGAAGAGCTGCTCGGCGAGCTCGCCGGGCAGCTCCGCGGCCGCCACGAGCGAGGCCACGTACTCCTTGAACGCGCCCTTGTGCAGGCGCACTTGGCGCGCCACCGGCTCGGACGTGGCGCCGAGCTCCCCGTACGAGTTGATCCAGGCGCAGCCGCGGAAGCCGGGCTCAGCGAACCACTCGCCCAGCCAGTCGAACACCGCCAGCAGGCGCCGCTCGGGGTCCCCGTGCCGCTCGACGTGCTCGGCGAGCAGCCGGCGCCAGCGCGCGTCCCGCCGCTCCAGACAGGCCTCGACGAGCCGCTCCTTGGAGGGGAAGAGCTGGTAGAGGCGCTTCAGCGAGACGCCCGAAGCGGTGCGGATGTCGTCCATGCCGACGGTCTGGACGCCGCGCTGGTAGAAGAGCCCCTCGGCCGCGTCCAGCGCTTGTTCCCTGGCGACGGTGTTGTCCATTGGCCAAAGACTACCGCTGAGAACCATCGTTCTCTATGCTGGTGCGCGTCGCCGGAGAACGAGCGTTCTCCCTTGGGTGGCGACGACGAAAGGAGCACGCCATGACGGCACGCCCGCCCCTCCCGCCGTTCGACGAGGAGACGGCCCGGCAGAAGGTCCAGGCCGCCGAGGACGCGTGGAACACCCGCGACCCCGAGCGCGTCGCGCTCGCCTACACCGAGGACTCGGTCTGGCGCAACCGCGACCGGTTCGTCACCGGCCGCGCCGAGATCGTGGAGTTCCTGCGCGCCAAGTGGTCCCGGGAGCGGGAGTACGCCCTGCGCAAGGAGCTGTGGGACTTCCACGGCAACCGCATCGCGGTGCGCTTCCAGTACGAGTCGCAGGACGCGAGCGGCCAGTGGTGGCGCGCCTACGGCAACGAGCTGTGGGAGTTCACCGACGAGGGCCTGATGGCCCGCCGCGAGGCCAGCATCAACGACGTGCCGATCACCGCGGCGGAGCGCCGCATCTTCGGCCCCCGCGGCGAGGCGGAGCGCGGCGCCCCGCTCCCCGTGGGGTAGCGGGCGCGGCGCCGGGGGCGGTCACGTCCCGGATTCCTCCTCGGGCCCGGCGGACAGGCCGTCGTCCACGGCGCCGTCGTCCGGGGCGAGGGCCAGCCCGGACGCGGCGGCCTGGAGGTCGAGCAGCACGGCGAAGTCCTCGTCGACGCGGCCCGCGCTCACGCAGGCCTGGACGAGCTGGGCGGTCGCCGCCGCGAGCGGCAGCGGCACGTCGAGGGCGCGCCCGGCGGCGAGCCCGAGGTCGAAGTCCTTGCGCAGCAGCGCCGGCGTGAACGTCGGCGTGTAGTCGAGCCGCACGAACGCCGGGGTCTTGTAGCGCGTGAACGCCGAGCCGAGCACGCTGTCGTTGAGGAACTCCAGATACGCCCGGCGCGGCACCCCGCCCTTCTCGGCGAGCACCGCCGTCTCGGCCAGCGCCTGGGTGACGACGCCGAGCACGAGATTGTGCGCGATCTTCACCAGGCGCGCGCCCTCGCCCCGGCCCGCGTACGTCACCGAGCGGCCGATGAGGCGCAGCAGCGGCGCGGCCCGCTCGTACGCCGCCCGCTCGCCGGACACCACGATGCTCAGGCCGCCCGCCTCGACCACCTTGGCGTTGCCGCTGACGGGCGCGGCGAGGAACGCCGTGCCGCGCTCGGCGCAGGCCGCCCGCAGCGCGGCCGAGGCGTCCGGCGAGACGGTGGAGCAGTCCACGACGGTGCCGGGCGTCCGGCCGGGGTCCGCGAGCAGCCCGGCGGGGCCCAGGAGCAGCGCGTCCAGGGCGCGCTCGTCGGCCACCATCGTGAACACCACGTCGCGGGAGCGGAGTTCGGCCAACTCGCCGACGACGGTCACGCCGTGCGCGGCCAGCGGAGCGGCCCGCTCCGCGGTGCGGTTCCACGCCGCCACCCCCACGCCCGCCCCGGCGAGGCGCCGGGCCATGGCGAAGCCCATGCGGCCCGTCCCGGCCCAGCCGACGGCCGGGTGCGGGGCGCCGCCGCCCCGCGCGCCGCCCTCCCGCGCTCCGGCGTCCTCCGGCACCACGATGTCCTCGTACGACGACAACGGTTCCTCCTTCGACAGCAAACGATTGCGGCCCGCTTCAGCCTTCTCCGGCGGCCGCCCCTTGTCACGGGTGAGGCGAGCTCTCCACAATCGATTGCACGCAGATGGCTCCACGGCATTTCCGTGAACTCTCCCGAGGAACTCTCCCGAGCCCAGGAGCGCGCCCATGCGCCATCGCTCACTGACCGTCGGTGTGTTCAGCCCGTCCGTCCTGCTGCGCGTGGCGCGCGCGGCCGGGCTCTTCGACCAGCACGGACTCACCGTCACCGAGGTCCCCGTCGCCTCCTCGCCCGCCCAGTTCCGCGACCTGTTCGACGGCGCCGTCGACGCCGCCTTCACCAGCCCCGACAACGTCATCGCGTACCGCTTCGCGCCCGACAACCCGCTCGGGCGCACCGGCGACGTCCGCATCCTCGCCGCCCTCGACCGGGGCCTCGGCCTCGGCGTGTACGCCGCGCCCGGCGTGAAGGGGGCCGACGAACTCCGCGGCGCCGCGGCCGGGGTCGACGTGCCGGACTCCGGCTTCGCCTTCGGCCTGTACGCCGTCCTTGAGTCCCTCGGCCTCAAGGCGCCCTGCGCGGGCCCCGGCGACTACCAGGTCGTCGCGCTCGGCTCGACGCCCCGCCGCCTCGCCGCGCTCCTCGACGGCCGGTGCGCGGCGACCGTGCTCGGCGCGGGCAGCGAACTGCGCGCGGAGGCCGCGGGGGCCGTGCGCCTCGCCGGGCTCACCGAGGTGTGCGGGCCGTATCTGGGCACCGTGCTCACCGCCGTGGGGCCGCGCCGCGCGCGGGCCGCGCACGCGCTGACGTCGGCGCTCGCCCAGACGTCCCGACTCATCGTCTCTGGCGTCCTCGACGGCCTCGTCCTGGAGCAGACCCGCGCCGCGTTCCGGCTGCCCGACGACCTGGCCGCCCGGTACGCGGCGCGGCTGCGGGACCCCGCCGAGGGACTCGTGCCCGACGGCGCCGCCGACCGCGCCGCCCTGGACACCGTGCTCGGCCTGCGCCTGCGCTACCGCCCCGGCGACGCGGCCCTCGCCACCGCCCTCGACCCCGCCCGCGGCCTGCTCGACCCGCAGGCATGCTGAGGCCGCGCCCGGTCCGGCTGCGCGAGGTGGCCGACACCGCGGGCGTGCACCCCGCCACGGCGTCCCGCGCCCTCAACCCCGCCACCCGCGCCCGGGTCAGCGAGGACACCGCCCGCCGCGTGCTGCGCGCCGCCGAGGACCTCGGCTACCGGCCCAACCCGATCGCGCGCAGCCTGAAGACCGCGCGCTCCCACACCGTGGGCCTGGTCGTCCCCGACCTCACCAACCCCTACTTCCCGCCGATCGTGCGCGGCATCGAGAGCGCCCTGGAACCGGCGGGCTACCACGCCTGGATCGTCGACACCCACAACGACCCGCGGCGCGAGCGCGCCCAGGTCGAATCGCTGCGCTCCCGGCACATCGACGGGCTCATCGTCGCCACCGCGCTGCGCGACCACCCGCACCTGCGCGCCCTGCACGCCGACGGCGTCCCCATGGTCCTCGTCAACCGCCGCGTCGACGGCCTCGACGTGCCGTGCGTGACCCCCGACGACGTCTCCGGCATCACCCTGGCCGTCGCCCACCTCGCCGGCCTCGGCCACACCCGCGTCGCCTTCGTGGGCGGCCCCGCCACCACCTCCACCGGGGCCGCGAGGGCCCGCGCCTTCCGGCACGCCGTACGCGACCTCGGACTCGCCGATGACCCCGCGCTGCTCACCGAGGCGCCCCGGTGGAGCGAGGCGGCGGGCACGCACGCCCTGCGCGCGCTGCTCGACGCGGCCGCCGCCTGCACGGCCGTCGTCGCGGCCAGCGACCTGCTCGCGCTCGGCTGTTACGACGCCCTCGCCGAGCGCGGCCTGCGCTGCCCCGCCGACGTCAGTGTCGTCGGCTTCAACGACATGCCCTTCCTGGCCCGGCTGCGCCCCGCGCTCACCACGGTGCGGGTGCCGCACCACGAGGTGGGCGCCGAGGCCGCCCGCATGCTCTTCGACTGCATGGCGGACCCGGCGCGCCCCGCCCGCTCCCTGCTGCTCCCGGTCTCCCTCGTGGTCCGCGGGTCCACCGCCCCGCCGCGCCCCGGCAGGTGACCCGTGCGCGCCGCCCGCGGGCCCGGGCTCACGCGGTCCTGGGCAGCCCCTTCGGGTTGCGTTCCGAGGTCCGTACGGCCTCGTCGGACAGGCCCCAGTGAGCGAGCACCTTGCCGTAGGAGCCGTCGCCGATGAGGTGCTGGAGCGCCTTGTGGAGGGCCTCGACCAGGCCGTTGTCCTTCTTCGTGGTGGCGGCGATCTTGCCCTGGAGGCGGTCGCCCGCGCCCGAGAAGGTGCCGATGACCTCGGACTTGCCGGTGCTCGCCGCGTGGTAGGCGGCGACGGGGTTGGGGCCGAGGTAGGCGTCGATGCGCCCGGAGCCGAGCGCCAGGTAGTAGTCGCTGGTGTTCTGGAAGTACTTGATGTCGGTGGCCTTCCGGCCCGCCTTCACGTTCTGCCTGCTCCAGTCGACGAGCAGCTTCTCCTGGTTGGTGCCGGACGAGACCCCGATGACGCGGCCCGCCACGTCCTCGGGTCCCTTCACCTTCCACCCGCGGTCCTTCCTCGCCTCGAAGGCGATGGTGTCCAGGCGGTAGGTGGCGAAGTCGTACTTCTCCTTGCGCTCCTCGGTGACGGTGATGTTGCTGAAGCCGACGTCGTACTTGCCGCTGTCCAGGCCGACGAAGATGTTCGCCCAGTCGACCGCGTGCGAGCGCACCTTCAGACCGAGCACGTCGGCGACCAGCTGGGCGATGTCGGTCTCCACGCCGATGACCGTCTTGTCGTCGGTGGCGTAGAACGTCAGCGGCGGCACGGAGCCCGCGGACGCGACCACTTCGAGGGTGCCGCGCGAGCGGACGCGCCCCGGCACGAGGCGGGCGATCGCGTCGACCTTCCCGGCTCTGACGCGGTTCTGGTCGGGACTCAGATCGATCTTCGCGCCCTTGGCGCCGGGCCTCGCGCGGGCGGCCGGGCCCGTCTCCTCGTCCGCGGAGGCGCCGCAGGCGGTGGCGGTGAGGGCGAGGGCGGAGGCGAGCGCGAAGGTGAGCGTGGCGCGGCGGGTGACGGGCGCGGGCATGACGGAGCTCCTCGGGTCGGCGCAAGGGGGGGACGGGGGTGTGCGTGGGGTGTCGGTCCGGCGTGCGGGGCTACAGGACCAGGGCCTGCGGGACCAGGACCTGCCGGACCAGGGCCTACAGGACCTTCGAGAGGAACGCCTGCGTGCGCTCGTGCCGCGGGTGGTCGAGGACGTCCCCGGGCGGGCCCTGCTCGACCACCACGCCGTCGTCCATGAAGACCACGGTGTCGGCGACCTCGCGGGCGAAGCCGATTTCGTGCGTGACGACGATCATCGTCGTACCGGCCCGGGCCACGTCCTTGATGACGTCGAGGACCTCCCCGACCAGCTCCGGGTCGAGCGCGGACGTCGGTTCGTCGAAGAGCAGCACCTGCGGGTCGAGGGCGAGCGCGCGGGCGATGGCCACGCGCTGCTGCTGGCCGCCGGACAGCTGCCGGGGGTAGGCGTCGGCCTTGTCGGAGAGCCCCACCCGGTCGAGCAGGGCCCGCGCCCGGTCCTTGGCCTCCGCGGCCGGGCGGCGCAGCGCCGAGACGGGCGCCTCGGTGACGTTCTCCAGGACCGTCAGATGAGGGAAGAGGTTGAAGTTCTGGAAGACGAAGCCGATCCGGGTGCGCTGGCGCAGGATCTCGCGCTCCTTGAGCTCGTACAGCTTGTCGCCGCGCCGCCGGTAGCCGATCAGCTCGCCGTCGATGCTGACCGAGCCCCGGCTGAGCTTCTCCAGGTGGTTGATGGCGCGCAGGAGCGTGGACTTGCCGGAGCCGGAGGGGCCGATGACCACGGTGACCTCACCGGCGCGCACCTGGAGGTCGATGCCGCGCAGCACCTCGTGCGCGCCGAAGCTCTTGTGGACGCCGCGGACGTCGACCATCACGGGGGCGGTGCTCATCGCTTCTCCCAGAGGGGTGTCAGTTGGTGAGAGGAGGTCTTCAGGGTGCGGACGAAGGCGCGGGCGCGCTGGAGCGGCGTCGGCGGGGGAGTGCGGTCGGCGCCGCGCGCGAAGTGCCGCTCCACGTAGTACTGGACGACGGAGAGCAGCGTGGTCAGGACGATGTACCAGACCGTGGCGACCATGAGCAGCGGCACCACCCGGCCGTTGCGGCCGTAGATCACCTGCACTTGGTAGAAGAGCTCCCCGATCGCCATCACCGAGACGATGGAGGTGCCCTTGAACAAGGAGACGATCTCGTTGGCGGCGTTCGGCAGGACCGAGCGCATCGCCTGCGGAAGGACGATCCGGCGCAGCTGCCGGAGCCGGGGGATGCCGAGCGCGGCGGCCGCCTCCAGCTGCCCCGGCTCGACGGCGAGGAAGCCGCCGCGCAGGATCTCGGCGGCGTACGCGGCCTGGTGCAGCGCGAGCCCGATGACGGCCGCCGACATCGCCCCGACCAGGTGCATCGTGCCGAAGCTCCACACGACGGGCCCGAACGGGACGCCGATGCCCAACTCCTCGTACAAGTACGCCAGGTTGAACCAGAACAGCAGCTGCACGATCAGCGGGATGGAGCGGAACGCCCAGACGTACAGCCAGGCCGCGCCGGAGAGCAGCGGGCTGCGCGAGAGGCGCATCAGGGCGACGACCAGACCGAGGGCGAAGCCGAGCGCCGTGCCGTACACCGTCAGCTGGAGGGTCACCCAGACCGCCCGCAGCACGCTGTCGGCGGTCAGGTAGCGGAAGAAGACCTCCCACTCCCAGGCCGGATTGGTGACGAGCCCGTGCGCGAACTGGGCGGCCAGGACGAGGACGGCGACGCCCGCGGCCCAGCGCCAGTAGTGCCGTGCCGGGACCACCTTCAGCTCGGCGCCGGCCTCGGGCCCGGCGTCCTCGGCCTGGAGCGCGGAGGCCGCCGGGGCGGCGGACGTCATCCCGCCACCGCCAGTCCGCTCAGCGTGCGCTCCAGCGTCTGCGGTCCGCGCTCGGCCCGCTCGCGGTCGCGCTTGGCGACCTCCTCGCGGACGATCGGGATGACGTACCGGCCGAAGTCGACGGCGTCGTCGAGCAGTTCGTAGCCGCGCGCGGACAGGATGTCCACGCCGAGGTCGTAGTAGTCGAGCAGCGCCTGGGCGACCGTCTCCGGGGTGCCGACCAGGGCGTTGGAGTTGCCCGCGCCACCGGTCGCGGCCGCGGTGGGCGTCCACAGCGCGCGGTCGAAGCGCTCGCCCTGCTCGGCGATGGCGATGAGCCGCTGCGAGCCGGTGTTCTCCGGGGCGCCGGGGGAGCGGCGCCGCGTCAGGGTCTGCCCGCCCGCCCGGCGCTCGCGGATCGCGCCCACCGTGCGGTGCGCCTTCTCCCAGGCCAGGTCCTCGGTCGGCGCGATGATCGGCCGGAACGCCACCTGGATGCGCGGCACGTCGGCACGCCCCGCGGCCCGTGCCGCCCGCGTGACCTCCTCGATCTGCTGCGCGGTCTCGGCGAGCGGCTCGCCCCACAGGCAGTAGACGTCCGCCTCGGCGCCCCCGGCCGCGTAGGCGGCGGGCGACGAACCGCCGAACGAGACGCCCGGGTGCGGCTGTTGGACCGGGAAGACGTCGCTGACGAAGTCCTGGAAGCGGTAGTGCGCGCCCTCGTGGTCGAAGGCCTCGTGCCGCGTCCACACCTTCTTGACGATCTCGATGTACTCGCGGGTGCGGGCGTAGCGCTCGTCCTTGCTCAGCGTGTCGCCCTCGCGGCGCTGCTCGTGGTCGCTGCCGCCGGTGATGAAGTGGACGGTCAGCCGCCCGTCGCTGACCTGGTCGAGCGTCGCGAACGTCCGTGCCGCGTACGTCGGGTACGACACGTTCGGCCGGTGCGCGAGCAGGATCTGCAGCGACTCGACCTTCGCCGCGAGGTACCCGGCGGCGGCCGCGGGGATCGGGGAGCCGGAGCCGTAGGCGAAGAGCACCCGGTCCCAGCCGTGGTCCTCGTGGGCCCGGGCGAGCCGCAGCGTGTACTGCTTGTCGAAGGCGGCACCGGAGCGCGGACGGATCTCCGAGCCGTCGTTGGTCGCGGCGATACCGAGGAACTCCACGGGCATGGCGAGCCTTTCGTGCGTGGATGAACAGGGGGAGCCCGTCCGGCGCTTGAGGACAAGGACCGACGGGCCGGGAAACACCCGACGAGGATCAGGGGGGAACGGCCATGGGCGACCGACGGAGCCCGTCCGGCGCTTGAGGACGAGGCCCGAAGGGCCGATCAGCCGCGCAGGGCGCCCACGCCAGAACACGCCGCGGAACACACCCGACAGAGGTCGATGTGCTCGCGTGAGACCAGCGGCTGCGAGGACGGCATGCGAACAGTTGAGCACCGGACTTTCGGCGCCGTCAACGGGCCCCGGGACGCTGTCGGAGCGCCGCCACACGCCGTTCACACGGGCGTAGCGCCGGAACGGACCCCCTCGGTCGCGTGTCCGGATGTGACAGGGAATCGTCATTGCGGCCATCCGTTGCGCGGGTGAGCATAAGGACATGCCCCTTCCCCACCGGGTCGTCATCGCGGTCTTCCCCGATGTCGACCTCCTCGACGTCACCGGCCCGGCCGAGGTGTTCGCCCTCACCAACCGGGAGACGGCGGGCCGCGCCGGATACCGGGTCAGCCTCGCGGGGCCGACCGCCGGAGCGGTCCGGACGTCGGCCGGGGTGCGGCTGCTCACCGACGTGGCCTTCGACGACGTCGGCGACCAGGTGGACACCCTGCTGGTGCCGGGCGCGGTCGACATGACCGACGACGGGCCCGTGGCCCGTATCGACACCACCGTCGTGGAGTGGGTGAAGGCCACCGCTCCGCACGCGCGGCGGGTGGCGTCCGTGTGCGTGGGCGCCCACCTCCTCGCCGCGGCGGGGCTCCTGGACGGGCTGACGGCGACCACCCACTGGTCGACCGCGGCCCAGCTGGCCGCCGACCACCCGGAGGTCACGGTCGACCCGGACCCCATCTTCGTCCGGGCCGACCGCGGGCGGCTGTGGACCGGGGCGGGCATCAGCGCCTGCCTGGACCTCGCCCTCGCCCTGGTCGCCGAGGACCAGGGCGAGCAGACCGCGCTCGCGGTGGCCCGGCAGCTGGTGGTCTACCTCAAACGGCAGGGCGGCCAGAGCCAGTTCTCCGTGCCGCTGCGCCGCTCCGGCACCAGCCGCAGGGACATCGACGAGCTGCGCCTGTGGATCGCCGACCACCTCGACGAGGACCTGTCGGCGGGGGCCCTGGCCGCCCGGATGTGTCTGAGCGAGCGGCACTTCGCCCGCGTCTTCACCCAGGAGACGGGCACCAGCCCCGCCGCCTACGTCGAGGGCGTCCGCATCGAGGTCGCCCGGCGGCTCCTCGAAACCACGGACTGCCCGCTCGACCAGGTCGCGGCCGCCGCCGGGCTCGGCTCGGTGGAGACCCTGCACCGGGCCTTCCGGCGACAGCTGGCCACCACCCCGGCGGCCTACCGCCGCCGTTTCCGCACCAGGACCGCCTGACGGCGTCCCTTTCCTTCCTTTCTCTGTAGACCCCGTTCTTTGTAGACCCCGTCCACCGGCGCGGGCGCCAGGCCGAGGCCTCGCCCTGCCCGAAAACCCGAGAAGGGCTCCCCGATGAGCACCAGTCACCCCGCCACGACCCTGCGCGACGTGATCGGCCTGGACAACCAGCCGCCCCGGCTGAGCGAGTCCGCCCTGATAATGATCGACTTCCAGAACACCTACCGCACCGGCGTCATGACCCTGGACGGCGCCGAGCAGGCCGTCGCCGCGGGCGCCCGGCTCCTGGAGCGCGCCCGCGCCGCTGGCATCCCGGTCGTCCACGTCGTCAACGACGGCGGCGAGAACACTCCGTACGACATCCGCGCCCACATCGGCTCGATCAGCGACGAGGTGGCTCCCGCTGCCGGTGAGCCGGTCGTGGTCAAGCAGGTCCCCAACGCCTTCCACGCCACCGACCTGGAGAAGGCGCTGCGCGACGCGGGTGTCGCGCCGGGCGAGGGCCGTGACCTCGTGCTCGCCGGGTTCATGACCCACATGTGCGTCGCCTTCACCGCCCAGGGCGCCTTCAACCTCAGCTACCGGCCCACCGTCGTCGCCGAGGCGACCGCCACCCGGGCGCTCGCCGCACCGGACGGCACGGTCGTGCCCGCGGCCGCCCTGCAGGCGGCCGCGCTGACCACCGTCACCGATCTGTTCGGCGTCGTGGTGCCCGCCGTGGAGGACCTCCGCGACTGAGCCCGCCGCCCCGCACCGGGCGGTGCCCGTGCCCCGGTCCGCCGGAAATTCCTTCGGCGGGCCGGGGCCGTTCTGCCAGGATGCGGAGGTGATCCTTTCTCATGACGTCGACGGCCCGGCCGACGGCCCCGCCCTTGTCCTGCTGCACTCCTCGGTCTGCGACCGCCGGATGTGGGAGCCGCAGTGGCGCCCGCTGGCCGAAGCCGGGTTCCGCGTCGTCCGCGCCGACTTCCGCAGCTGCGGCGGGTCTCCCGCGGCCACCGCGCCGTACTCCGACGAGGACGACGTCCTCGCGCTGCTCGACGCCCTGGGCGTGGCCGAAGCCGCCTTCGTGGGTTCCTCGTACGGCGGCCGGGTCGCGCTGCGGATCGCCGCGCTGCGCCCGGAGCGGGTGACCGCCCTCGCGCTGCTCTGCGCGGGCCGCCCCGGACACGAGCCGAGCCCGGCGCTCCAGGCCTTCGCCGAGGCTGAGGAAGGCCTCATCGACGAAGGGGAGCTGGACGCCGCGGCCTCCTTCAACGCCCGTACGTGGCTGGGCCCGGAGGCCGACGGGAAGACCCGGAGGCTGGTGACCCGGATGCAGCGCGAGAACTTCGCCAACTGGTTCGCCGCGCACCCGTCGGACCAGGACGGGGAAGCCGACCACGAACTCCCGGAGCCCGCGCTCGACCTCCGGGCCGTCACCGCCCCCACCCTCGCCGTCGGCGGTGCCCACGACCTGTCCGACTTCCGGCAGATCGCGGCCGGACTCCCCGGCCTCCTGCCCCGGGCCCGGCACCGGGAACTGCCGTGGGCGGGCCATCTGCCCTCCCTGGAACGCCCGGCGGAGATCACCGCGCTGCTCCTGGACTTCCTGCGCGAGGAGCACGACCACGACGCTTCCGGCGAGCGTACGGCCGTCGGCTGATCACGGCCCGATCGACAGCGGCCGCTCGGGCACTCCGCCGGTGAGCAGGTCGGCCAGCAGCGCGGCCATGCCGGAGGGGCCGAAGAAGTCGGGGCCCTGGTAGGCGGCGATCTCATCGAGGCGCCACCAGCGGAACCCCGCGAGGTTCTCGGCGGCCAACTCCTCGTCCGACAACGCCCCCTCGGGCCGGAAGGAGCGGGTGCGGACGAGGTAGTAGTCGTTGATCACCCCGTCATAGCCTGCCGCGTGGCCGGGGGCGACGATCTCCTGGTGCCAGACGTGGGGCGGCGTCCCCTCGACCGCCAGCCCGACCTCCTCCCGCACCTCGCGGCGCAGCGCGGCGCGTGGAGTCTCGCCCGCTTCGATGCCGCCGCCAGGAGTGATCCAGACGACCTCGTCGGGGAGCACGCACCTGCACAGCAGGACGCGCTCCCGCTCGTCGAGGACGATCGCGCGGACGGAGTGGCGCAGCTGTACGGCGGGCATCGCGGAGCGGTTCCTTTCGGCGTGCGGGTCGTGCCTCATGGTGCCAGGCCGTCGAGGATCAGTCCCAGGGTGAAGCCGAAGCGGTCGTGCCCGGCGCCCGAGGCCAGCTCGGTCGCGTGCTGCCTGGTCCGGGGGAACCTGGAAGCTGGCTCCTTAAGGGGGTGCCGTGGCCGACGCGGGCGAAACCCGGGAGCGCGCTCGGCGTGCTCTCCGCGTTCAGGCCTTCAGACCTGTCCGGGGATCACGAACAGTGCCCACGTCGCGAGCGGGGCGACGAGGGTCATCGACATGCCCCAGCGCATCAGGGCGTTGAAGATCTGGGGGCGCTGTTCCTCGGGCGCGTTGGCGGTGACCAGGGCGCCGCTGGTGGACAGCGGGGAGGAGTCGACCACCGAGGACGAGATGGCCAGGGCGATGATCAGGCCGACGGAGCTGACCTGACCGTCCATCAGGAAGGGGACGGCGAGGGGGATGAGCGCGCCGAGGATGCCCGTGGTGGAGGCGAAGGCGGAGACCACGGCGCCGACCACGCAGATCAGCAGGGCGCCGAGGAGCGGCGAGTCGATCTTGGCGACGCTGTCGCCGAGCCACTCGATGGTGCCCATGCGCTCCATGACGCCGACGAAGGTGACGACACCGCAGACGAGCAGCACGGTGGACCAGGCGCACCGGTCGACGGCGCCCTTGGCGGCGTCGGGGTCGACCAGGGTGAGGACGACCACGACGGTCAGGGCCATGAGCCCGACGTTCCACTCGAAGAAGAGCGCGCCCGCGACCATGCCGAGCAGGCCGAGCAGCGTCAGGGAGCGGGAGAGGTCGAGACCGGGCGCCGGGGCCGGTTTCGCGAGGGCGACGGTCGCGGTGGCGGTGCCGCCCGCCGGTGCCGCACCCGAGGGCGTGCCACCGGCTGAGCCCGGCGAGGCGCCACCGGGCTCAGCCACTGCTGGCGGTCCGGAGGGCCCGGCCGCCGCATCGGTGGCCTGCGCGCGCCGCCCGAGCAGCTGCCGCCCGCCGAACATGAAGTACGCGACGACGCTGAGCGCCACGCTGAACAGGAACGTCATGGCGAACAGCAGCGCGGGACTGCTCGGCAGGTCGTTGCGCTCGACCACGCCGTTGGTGATGGAGCCGTAGACGCTGGCGGGCGAGAAGCCGCCCGCGCAGCCCCCGTTGGCCACGAGCAGGCCCATCAGGAGGGGACGGATCTGGTAGCGGGCGCACAGGCTCATGCCGATGGGGGCGATGACGCCGACCGCCGCGGGCACCACCGCGCCGACCGCGGTGAGCGCGGCGGTGATGAGGAACATGACCCAGGGGATGAGGGCGATGCGGCCGCCCACGGCCCGGGTCGCGGCGTGCACGAGCCATTCGATGGTGCCGTTGTTCTTGGCGACGGCGAACAGGAAGGTGACGCCCACGAGGACGACGAAGAGGTCCCCGGGGAAGCCCCCGAAGACGTCGTCCGAGTTCTCGCCGGCGACGGTGGAGCCGACGGCGAACGCCGCGACGAGCGCGAGCGCTCCCATGTGGACGGAGGTGAACGTGGCGACGGCGAAGACGAGCACCAGTGCGCCGATCGCGATGAGATGGTCTGTCATGACACGTCCTCGCCTTTCGGACTGCGGCCGAGTAGCGGGTGGAGGGTCACGTGCGTGGGCAGGCGGATACGGCCCCGGAGCGGCAGGGAGCTGGAGCAGGGCGTGCTGGAGCGTCGTGGGTCGGTCGTGGGTCGTAGGGGGCGTGACGAGCGTCGTAGGGTGTGGTGGAGTGCCGGGCGCACCGGGCTCGAATATCCGCAGCACGGACTCTGAGTTCCGCTATGCGGAACTCGCAGGGCGACGTTGGCGAGTATGTGACGGGTGTCACGGCCCGTCAAGGGGGTGCGGCCACATCGCTTTTCGGGCCTCGGCGCGTCGCTCCTGGGGCGTTCAGGCGGTGCGGGGTGCCTCGTATCCGAGTGCCGTACTGATCTCGCGGGCCGCCGCTCGTACGTGCACGCCCAGCTCTTCGAGGCGCTTCCGGTCGCAGCGGCTGGCGGGCAGGTTGATGCTCATGCTGGCCACGGGTGTGCCGTCCGGGCCGAGGATCGCCGCGGCCACCGCGGCGACGTCGGCGCGCCATTCGCCCTCGTTGAGCGCGTAGCCGCGGGCGTGGACCGCGCGCAGTTCGGCGCGCAGCGCCTCCGGGTCGCCGATGGTCGCCTCGGTGAACCGGGTCAGGCCCTCCGCGACGTACCGCTCGACGGCATCGGGGGTGCGGGCCGCGAGGATGGCCTTGCCGTTGGCGGACGCGTGGCCCGACAGGTGCTGGCCGAGCGGGAGCACGATCCGCACCGGCTGCGTGGTCTCCAGGCGCTCGACCAGGACCACCCGGTCGCCCTCCGGCACCGCGAGGTGCACGGTCTCGTCGACGGCGCGGCGCAGCTCCTCCATCACCGGCACCGCCACGTCCCGCAGGCCCAGTTCGCCCGTGGCCTGCCGGCCGACGAGCAGCGCCTTCGTGGTGAGGGTCCAGCGCGTGGGCGGGGTGCCGGTCTGTCTGATCCAGCCCGCGGTGCGCAGCGTGCCGAGCGCGCGCTGCACGGTGCTCTTCGGCAGCTCCATGGCCCGCGCGAGCTCGGCGACCCCGACGGGCTGGCGCGTCGCCAACTCCTCCAGGACGCGCAGGGTGTTGACGACGTTCTGCATGGGTTCCCCCCGGAGGTCTGGTGTCGGTCCGCTCGGTGAGCGCCGCGTCGGCCCGCTCTCAGGGTGGCGCATCGGCGGCTCCAACGGCTGCGTACGACAACACCGTTGACCGTCGTCGACACCCGCACCTATGCTCCACCGTGCCGCATCACGATACGCTGTGCCGTGTCACGGCACAAGCGTGGAGGGGAGATTCGCGCGATGACCGTCAGGACCGGCCGTCACTTCCTGCAGATTCCCGGACCCACCAACGTTCCCGACCGCGTTCTGCGCGCCATGGCCGCGCCCACCCTCGACCACCGGGGCCCCGAGTTCGCCGAGCTCACCCGCCGCGTGCTCGACGGACTCAAGCCGGTGTTCGACACGACGTCCCCGGTGGTCGTCTACCCCTCGTCGGGCACCGGCGCCTGGGAGGCCGCCCTGGTCAACACGCTCAGCCCGGGCGACCGCGTGCTGTGCTTCGAGACCGGCCACTTCGCCACCCTGTGGCGGGACATGGCCGAATCCCTCGGCCTGGAGGTCGAGTTCGTGCCCGGCGACTGGCGCCACGGCGCCTCACCCGAGGCCGCCGCCGACCTCCTCACCGCCGACGTCGCCCACCGCGTCAAGGCCGTCTGCGTGGTGCACAACGAGACCTCGACCGGCGTCGTCAGCCGCGTGCCGGAGATCCGCGCTGCCCTGGACGCCGCGGGGCACCCCGCGCTGCTCCTGGTCGACACCGTCTCCTCGCTCGCCTCGATCGAGTACCACCACGAGGCGTGGGGCGTCGACGTGACGGTGACCGGCTCGCAGAAGGGGCTCATGCTGCCGCCGGGCCTCGGCTTCAACGCGGTCAGCCCCAAGGCGATCGAGGCGTCCCACACCGCCCGCCTTCCCAGGTCGTTCTGGGACTGGGCGCCGATCCTGGACGCGAACGCCGCCGGGTTCTTCCCGTACACGCCCGCCACCAACCTCCTCTACGGCCTGGCGGAAGCCCTGGCCATGCTCGCGGAGGAAGGCGTCGAGCAGGTCTGGGCCCGGCACGCCCGGCACGCCGCCGCCACCCGGGCGGCCGTGCGCGGCTGGGGACTCGACGTGCTGTGCGCCGACGCCAGGGAGCACTCCGGCTCGCTCACCGCCGTGCTCCTGCCGGACGGCCAGGACGCGGACGCCGTACGGAAGATCGTCCTGGAGCGCTTCGACATGTCGCTGGGCACCGGACTCGGGCGGCTCGCGGGCAAGGTCTTCCGCATCGGCCACCTCGGCCACTTCAACGACCTCACCCTCGCCGGGACCCTCGCCGGGGTGCAGATGGGCCTGGAGCTCGCCGGGATCGCGGTCGGGCCCGACGGCCTCGCCGCCGCGCTCGACCACCTCCGCACCACCTGAGGCGCCGCCGCGCCCCGGGGGCGCGGGTCCGCCACGCCCGCGGACCCGCGCCGCCCCCGGGCCTCCGTACCCCCAAGTCCCGTACGCCCATCGCCCCTTCGCCCCCGGAGCGTGTCGTATGACATCCAGCAGCGAGAGCACGGAGGCCGAGCGTGACGAGCTCGGCGGCGAGCTCGCCCGGCGGTTGCGCGCCGACCTCGACGGCGAGGTCCGCTTCGACTCCGTGAGCCGCCATCTGTTCGCCCGCGACGCCAGCATGTACGCCATCACACCGCTCGGCGTCGTCTTCCCCCGCCACGCCGACGACGTCCGGGCCGCCGTCGCCGCCGCCGTCGAGCACGGCGTGTCCGTCGTCCCGCGCGGCGCGGGGACGAGCCTCGCCGGGCAGACCACGGGCCCCGGCATCGTCCTCGACCTCTCCCGCCACATGCGCCGCATCGTCGCCCTCGAACCGGACGGCCGCACCGCCCTCGTCGAACCCGGCGTCGTCCAGGACCAGTTGAACCGCGCCGCCGCACCGCACGGCCTGATGTTCGGCCCCGACACCTCCACCAGCAACCGCGCCACCGTCGGCGGCATGATCGGCAACAACTCGGCGGGCAGCGGCTCCCTGCGCTACGGCATGACCATCGACCACGTGCGCGCCCTGGACGTGGTGCTCTCCGACGCGACGACCGCGCACCTGGCACCCCTCACCGCCCAGGAACACGCGGGCCGCGCCGGGCTCGACACCCTGGACGGCCGCATCCACCGCGAACTGCCCGAACTCGTCGCCGCCCACGCCGCCGCCATCGCCGACGGCTTCCCGCAGCACTGGCGGCGCGCGGGCGGCTACCGGCTCGACCGCCTCGCCCGCGAGGATGCCCCCTTCGACCTGGCGAAGTTCGTCGTCGGCTCCGAAGGCACCCTGGCCGTCACCACCAGGGCACTGGTGGACCTCGTACCGAAACCGGTGCACACGGTCTTCGCCGTCGGCCACTTCACCTCGGTCGCCGGGGCCATCGAGGCCACCCAGGACGCGCTCGCCTGCGATCCGGCGGCCGTGGAGCTGATGGACCGGACGATCCTCGACCTGTCCCGGCAGAAGATCGAGTACGCCTCCCTCTCCACGGTCCTCGAAGGCGACCCGGACGCACTCCTCTTCGTCTCCTTCACCGGTGACGACGAGCGCGAACTCCTGGGCAGCCTGGACCGGTTGACGTCCCTGTGGAAGCGGCACGGTCACGGATACCACACCCTCAGGGCCGTCACCGCCGCCGACCAGGCCGCCCTGATGAAGGTGCGCAAGTCGAGCCTCGGACTGCTCATGGCCGCGAGCGAGGGCACCAAGCGGCCCCTGGCCTTCATCGAGGACACCGCCGTCGACCCCGTCCACCTGCCCGCCTACACCGCACGCCTGAAGAAGGTCCTCGACCGCCACGGCCTCACCGCGGGCTTCTACGGCCACTGCTCGGTGGGCTGTCTGCACATCCGGCCGTTCCTCGACGTCACCGACCCCGAGCAGCGCAGGACGATGCGCGAGGTCGCCGAGGAGATCAAGGACCTGGTCACCGAGTACGGCGGCGTCAACTCCAGCGAGCACGGCGACGGCCTGGCCCGCAGCGAGTTCAACCGCGAGCTGTTCGGCGACGCGCTGTACGAGGCGATGCGCCAGGTCAAGGGCCTCTTCGACCCCGACAACCGGCTCAACCCCGGCAAGATCGTGGACGCCCCCGCCATGACCGAACACCTGCGCGACGCGGCGCTGCCGCCCGCGCCGGGCCTGCGCACCCGGCTCGACTTCGACGTGGCGGGCGGGATGCGCGCGGCCGCCGACCGCTGCATGAACATCGGTCTGTGCCGCAAGTCCGGCACCGGCGCCATGTGCCCCTCCTACATGGCCACGCGCAACGAGGAGGACTCCACCCGGGGCCGCGCGGGCGCCCTCGTCCAGGCCCTGTCCGCGCCCGACCCGCACGCCGCGCTCGGCGACGAGCGGCTGCACGAGGTCCTCGACCTGTGCCTGATGTGCAAGGCGTGCAAGAGCGAGTGCCCCCTCGGCGTGGACATGGCCTCACTGAAGGCGGAGGCCCTCGCGCACCACCACGACGAGCACGGGATCCCGCTGCGCTCCCGGATCTTCGGGGCGATCCGGACGCTCAACCGCCTCGGCTCGGCCACCGCCCCGCTGTCCAACCTGCCCGGCCGCCTGCCGCTCCTGCGCCGCCTCCTGGAGCGCACCCTCGGCATCACCCGCCACCGCCCGCTGCCGCGCTACGCCCGCCGCAACCTGGTCCGCTGGTTCGGCCGTCACACCCCCGCCGCGACGGCCACCCAGGGCACCGTCGTGCTGCTCGCCGACTCCTTCACCACGTACACCGAGCCGGAGATCGGCCGGGCCGCCGTGGAACTCCTCGAACACGCAGGGTGGCACGTGCACTTGGAGAGCGGCGGCTGCTGCGGCCGGGCCAGCCTGTCCAAGGGCCTCCTGGACGACGCGAGCGACAAGGCCTTCCAGCTCGTCCACCGCCTCACCGAGACCACCCCGGCCGACGCCCCCATCACCGGCTGCGAACCGTCCTGCCTGATGACCCTGCGCGACGAGCACCGCGCACTGCTGCCCCTCGACTCCGCCCGCGAGGCGGTCACGGCACGGGTGAAGCAGATCGAGGAGCTGCTCGGCGACGCCGTCGACGACGGCCGCCTCGCGCTGCGCCCCGACTCCTGGCTGAACGGGCGCACCCTCCTCTACCACGGGCACTGCCACCAGAAGGCGGAGGTCGGCACGGCGGCGACCGTGGCCCTGCTGCGCCGCATCCCCGGAGTGGAGGTCACCGAACTGGACGCGGGCTGCTGCGGCATGGCCGGCTCCTTCGGCTTCGAGTCCGAGCACTACGACCTCTCGATGACCGTCGGAGCCGACCGTCTCTTCCCCGCCGTGCGGGCCGCCTCCGCCGACACCGTCGTGGTCGCCACGGGCGCCTCGTGCCGTCAGCAGATCTTCCACGGCACGGAGCGCACCGCGTGGCACCCGGTGCAGCTGCTGCGCGAGGCGCTGTGAACGCCCCGCGCCACGGGCCTACTTGTCGATCCACACCCCGAAGTCGCGCGAGGCCGTCTCGAAGTCCTGGAAGGCCATCTTCGACCCCAGCGAGCGGGTCGACGTGCCCTTGGCGATCGCGCCCCCGTTGGCGGCACCCGAGTAGACGGGACCGCCGCTGTCACCGCCGCGCAGGGGCGTCCGGCCGTCCATCTGCTCGGCCTCCACCAGGTCCTCGGAGTCGTTGTAGAAGTACAGCACCTTCAGATTGCAGACGGGGCCGCCGGTCTCCGCGGCGCTGGTGGCGCCGGACTGGCACAGGTACTCGCCGGTGTACACCTGGCCCCAGCCCTCGACCCGTACGCCCCGCTCGTCGTCGGGGCCGCCCGTGTACATGAAGTTGTCCACGTCGGACGTCGGGATCAGCATGATGTCGTGCGGGTCGTTGGCCGGGCCCGGAGTGCCGATGTACTGGTCGGCGCCGTTGGTGTACCGGTCACCGGCCTTGCCGCAGTGCTCGGCGGTGAGGATGAACTGCGCGCCGGTGTTGTTGCGGACGCCGAAGCCCGATGTGCAGTTCCCGACGCCGTTCTTCTTGAGGAGCGCGCCGCCCGACCACGGGTAGGAGTCGTTGTTGCGGCTGCGCTCCTTCATCTTCCCCTCGCGGACGGTGCGCACCGGCACGCCCAGGTCCTCCTCGAGGGCGGCGGCCGCGCGCGGTGCGGCGGCGGCCGCCCTGCGGCCCGGGTCGGCGGCGATGACGAGCCCGCTGCCGTCCGTCGGGATCTTCACGGTGTGGCCGAGCGAGGGGTTGGCCCGCAGCCGCTCCTGGAGCCGCGCCGACGCGGACTTCAGCTCCTTGAGCGAGTGCGGGGCCGCCACGATCCGCACGCGCGCCTTGCCGCGTGCCTCGGCGACGGCCTCGCGCATTTTCGCGGGCAGCGCGCCCTTCCAGTACAGGGCGACGCGGTCCCGCTCCAGGGCGATGCCGGTGAACCCCTCGTACCGGCCGCGGTCCCGAGCCGCGCTGATGACGTCGGCCGCCGCGACGAGCGGCCGCTGCTCGGCCATCTTGCGCGCGGCGTCCTTGCCCACGACCTCCGCCACGGCGACCGTCTTCCGGTCGGCCTCGTCGGCGTTCGCGCCCTGCCCGGCCGTGCCGAGTAACGCCATGCTGAACACTGCCGCGCCCGTGGCGAGGAGAGCCTTCTTGCGACGCATCGAACCCCCTGGTGACCCTGCGGCGACGGGCTGTCACCGCAACGTCTGGGAAATTAGGGGCAGTTGGTCAACAGCGGGTCAACACCCGTTGAAAGCACCAGATGGAGGGACGGGCACGGGGCGGGGGCACGGGCACGGGCGTCACCGTGCCGGGCGCGCCTCCAGCTGCCGCTCCGCCGCGGCCACCGTCTGCTCCAGGAGCACCGCGATCGTCATCGGGCCGACGCCGCCGGGCACCGGCGTGATGAGGCGGGCCCGGCCGCGGGCGCCGTCGAAGTCGACGTCGCCGACGTTGCCCGGGTTGTACCCGGCGTCGATGACGACCGCGCCCGGCTTGATGTCCTCGCCGCGGATCAGCTCGGGCCTGCCCACGGCCGCCACGACGACGTCCGCCTCGCGCAGGTGCGCGGAGAGGTCGGCGGTGCGCGAGTGGCAGTAGGTGACGGTCGCGTCCCGGGCGAGCAGGAGCATCCCCACCGGCTTGCCGAGTATCGCGCTGCGGCCCACCACGACGGCCCGCTTCCCGGCGAGGTCGACGTCGTACGCGTCGAGCAGCCGCATGATCCCGCCCGGGGTGCAGGACACGAAGCCGGGCCGCCCGAAGCTCATCGCGGCGAAGGAGCTCAGCGTGACGCCGTCGACATCCTTGTGCGGCGCGATCGCCTCGAACGCGGCGCGCTCGTCGATGTGCTCCCCGACCGGGTGCTGCAGCAGGATGCCGTGCACGGTCGGGTCATCGGAGAGGGCGCCGAGGGTGGCGACGAGCTCCTCGGTCGTGGTCTCGGCGGGCAGGGCGACGTGGCGCGAGACGATGCCCGCCTTGGCGCAGCGGTTCCGCTTCATGCGGACGTAGGTGACCGACGCGGGGTCCTCGCCCACGAGCACGGTCGCGAGACAGGGCGCGGCGCCCGTGCGCCGGGTGAGCTCCGCTGCGCGGGCCGCGGTCTCCTCGCCCACGCGGCGGGCGAGCGCGGTGCCGTCCATGAGCTGGGCAGGGACCGTCGAAGTGGTCGGGGACATGGCCGCCTCCAGGCGTGCTTGACCAGTCGCCCAGGCGCACGGCATCGACATCTGCGTCAGGCCGCTCCCCGGTGGTGCTCCACCTCAGCGCCAGTCACGGCCCGCGGCCCACTGTAGTCGAGGGCGTGTCGGACCTTGACAGCGCGGTGGGCCGAGACCGCGCGCGGCCCGGTGGAGCGGCTACCGCGCGTCCGCGGAGCCTGCCCCGCCGCGGTCGCCCGCGGGGTCCGGCAGGAGCTCTTGCAGCAGTTCCTCGAACTCGTCGGCCGTCGGGGGCTTGTCCGCGAGCAGGCCCTGGAGCAGCAGCCCGTCGTAGGCCTGGGCGAAGAGCTTCACGCGCAGCGGCTCGTGCGTGAACTGGCGGGCGAACGAGGCGAGCGCCTCCTGCCAGCGCCGGGTCGCCGCCCGCTGCTCCGGCCGGCGCACCGCGAGCAGACACAGCTCGAACTCCGCGAGCAGATGCCCCGGCGGGCTGAGGATCTCCGCCATGAGCTCGGCGAGCGCCCGCCGCGTGGCGCCGCCGGGCGCCGCCACGAGGGCCTCGATGCGCGCGGAGTCCTCCTCCATGCACTGGGTGAGCGTCGCCGTGAGGAGCGCGTCGATGCTGCTGAAGTAGTACGTCGTGGCGGTCGTGGGCAGCTCCGCCTCGCGGGCCACCGTGCGGTGGGTGACCCCCGCGGCGCCGTCGCGCGCGATGACGCGCACGGTGGCCTCGATGAGTGCCCGGCGCCGCCGCTCGCCCTTGGCGCGGCGGCCGTCGGTCACGGGCTCCGTGACGGGTCCGGTGGTCGGCTCCGTGGTCGGCTCGTTCAGGGTGGTTCTCCCGCGTTCGTGCGCGCGTACCTCGCCTGCCGCGTCCGCGCGCCGTTGCCGCCGACGTTACCCGGTCGGCGCACGACGGGCGCCGCCACCGGTCCCGGTGGCGGCACGCGCGTCAGGTCGTCCTGGGCGGTACCAGGTTCCGCTCGGTGCCGAGCCGGGTCGTGGTGTCGGCGTAGAGGCTGACCTCGCCGTCGCTCCAGCGGACGACGAGGTCGTCGGGGCGGCCGCCCGCGGTGTACCCGCCCGCCGTCGCGACCTTGGCGTGCTTCCACAGCGCGCTCGCCCCGCGCAGCTGGGTCTTGCGGCCCAGACCGCCCGTGCCCACGTCCTGGTGCAGGGTGAGCTTGCCGTCGGACCAGCGCACGAGGACGTCCCAGCGGTCGCGGCCGGTGAAGTCGCCGCCGACGAGGAGCGCGGCGCGCTTCCAGGTGGCGTTGGGCTTCTGGAGCCTGGTCTCCTTCTTGAAGCCGTCGCCGGCCTCGCGGTAGAGGGTGAGCTCGCCGTCGCTCCAGCGGACGACCAGGTCGTCGGCGCGCTTGTTGCCGCTGAAGCGGCCCCCGGTGATCCGGGTGGCGTGCTTCCAGGTGGACTTGGCCTTGGCGAGCCGGATCTCCCGGCCGAAGCCCGCCGCGGACACGTCGGGGTACAGCGTGACCTCGCCGTCGGACCAGCGCACGATCAGGTCGGAGCGGCTGCCGCCGGTGAAGTCGCCGCCGGTGATCGCCGCCGCGTGCTTCCAGGTGCCGTTGGGCGCCAGCAGGCGGCGCTGGGCGCTGAAGCCGCCCTTGCCGTCGCCGGTGTGCAGGGTGACCTCGCCGCCGGCCCACACGGCGAGCAGGTCGGCCGTTCCGTCACCGGTGTAGTCGCCGGAAGCCAGCTGCTTGGCGTGCTGCCAGGTCTCGCCGGTGCCGAGCGCGTAGGGCAGCGGCGGGCGCTCGACCTTGGCGGCGTCGGCGACGGCGTCGTCGTAGAGCTTGAAGACCTCGTCGTCGTAGAACGGCGCGTACGAGACGGAGCTGCTCGACCCGCCGCCGCCCGCGCCGCCGAGGTTCCCGACGACCTGGCCGCTCTGGGTCCGCTCGTCGAAGTTCATCAGCCACGGGCTGCCGGAGGTGCCGCCGTGGAAGCCCGCGCACTTCATGCGCAGCTGCTTGTAGCCGGGCAGGCGGTCCGTCGTCGCGCGGCACTTGACCGCCCGGTCCTTGGGGTCGTACTTCGCCTTCGGATAGCCGATGACGGTGACCGGGACGCGGTAACCCGGCGTCCGCGTCAGGGTGTTGGCGCCGGTGCGCCGCTCGATGTGACGGCCGTTCCGGTCGGGCTTGAGGGTCGCGAAGCCGAAGTCGAGGTTGGAGCCGGGGCCGGTGTCGGTGTGCCGGGGGTCCTTGAAGAACCGGTCGACGGCCCAGATGCCGTACGGCTGCTGGGCCGCGGGCTTGCCCGTGCGGTACTGGGGCACGAAGGCGTGCTTCTTGCCGGGGCCGCAGTGCCCGGCGGTGAGGATCAGATTGCCCTTGGGGCTGTGCACGACGCTCGCCGTGCAGCTGTGCGCGGTCATGCCGCTGTCGACGTAGTACAGGACGCCGACGGTCTTGGCGCCCTTGTAGTACGCGGCGGAGGGCGCGGCGGCCGCGGCGCGCGTCCGCGGAGCCTTGACGGCGCTCGCCGTGGCCTTCGCGGTGGTGCCCGGCCGCGCGCTGCCGGGCGCGGGGTCCTTGGCGGCCGGTGCCGGGGTCGCCGACTCCATGCGCCCTGTGGTCCAGAAGTCCGCGGCGTCCTCAGCCGTCCAGTCGGCACCGCTCTTGGGGGGAGCGGACGCGCTGACGCCACCCGGCGTCCCGTCCGATTCCGGCCGGGGGCCTCCCGGCCCGGCTATGGATTCCTGCGCCGACGCGGTGGTCGCGAGGGCGGCGAGGACGACGCCGCCCGTTCCCACGGCGACGGACCGGGACCAACGGGAAATGCGCACAGCTCCCCTTCTGTTGCGTGGTGGTGGGAGAACTCGGTGTTCGCCCGCGATCGCGTGCCGAACGGCGAGCGGCGGCAGTCCGTGCACTGCTCGCAAATCCCCCCGGTAAGATCGCTCATTACGGATCCCGTCACCAGAATCGACCCTGGTAATCCGAACCCGAGGACTGCATCTTATGTCACGTGTACGCGCCACTTTTGTGGGGGCTTTGCTGCTCGCGGCCGCATCAGTGGCCGTTCCGAGCGCGTCCGCGGACCCAGGCGGCAGCGGCGAGTTGACGGTTGCTCCGGGTGCCGCGCGACCTGGGGAGCGCGTCGCGCTGTCCTTGGTGAATCCGGAACTCGACGAGGGCGCGACCCTGCGTTCCGAGGTGTTCGGGAAGCCGGTGGAGCTGAAGTCCACGGGCAAGGTTTCGTTCGCGGCGCACGCCCGGATCCGCTGTGATGCCAAGCCCGGTACGTATGCCGTGCATTTCGCCGAGCCGGTGCATCCGGGGGAGAGCACGCGGGCGGGCGAAGTGACCGTCGAAAAGGGCGGACCAATTGACGGTCCGCAGTGCGCCGCCAAAGCCGACGACGACGGCGACGGCGGCAGTGGTGGCGGGAATGGCGCCACGACCGTCGCCGTCGCCGGGGGAGCGGTCGCCGTGGCGGCCGTGGGCGCCCTTCTCGTCGTGCGGCGCAGGCGCCGGTCCTAGAGGCCCGTCCGGCACCGTCCGGTACGACGGGGCCTGCCCGGCACGACGAGGCGCGTCCGCTACGACGAGGCGCGTCCGCTACGACAGGGCGCGTCCGGCGCAGCGAGGTACGTCCGCGCGGCGGTCGCGGTGTTACAGGTTGTCCCCCCAGCCGCCCTGGATCATGGTCTGGAACGCCCAGGTCCCGTCCCGCCTGAGCAGGATGTCGGCGTACCGGAGCTGCTGGGTGCGGCCGTCCGCCGTCATCGTCGAGTCGGTGAAGACCACGGCCATCGAGGCGGAGAGGAACACCGGAGTCCGGACGGACTCGAAGGTGATGTCCTGGCTGCCGTCGCCCATCACCTGGGTCATGGTGGCGACGAACTGCTGCCGGTCCCACTGCGCCGACCGGCCGGTCCCCGCGGAGTCGTCGCTCACCAGGTTGAGCGGGAACACCGCCATGTCGGCCATGCGCTCCACATCACGCTTGCCGCTCGCCTCGTCGTACGCGGCGAACCAGGCGTCCAGGCTCGCGCGGTCCTCGGCGGTCGGGGTGTATCCGGTGTCGGGCAGATGAATCATTCGGGCTCCCTTGCTGATGAGGCTCTCGCGCATCCACGTAGTCAAACTTGACCACGCGGAGAAGGGTATACCGTGAAGGCGCACTAATCAAACTTGATTAATGAATCTCGTGGGTGTCAAGTCCGGCTCGGCGCGCGCTGTGGGGTGCCCCAGGGGCCGGTCGAGCGGGGGTGCGGACCGGGGTTGGCGCCGATCGGCGCGTGAAACGGGGAAGTTGCCCGACGGATGGCGGCTGCTCATGGCCGGTCGCGGCCGTGAGGATGGCCGACATGGACTCCGAACTCGAAGCATTCATCCCGCTGATCCCCCGGGCCGACTTCACCGACCCCGTCGTCGCCCGCAAGAACCTCGCCGAGCTGGCCGCCGCCGTACCGGCGCCGGACACCTCGGGCATGGAGATCGAGGACCGCACGGTGCCCGGCGACCCCGGAGTGCCCGTGCGGATCTACCGCCCGCACGGCGCGCGGGGCGCCGTCGTCTGGATGCACGGCGGCGGCTGGGTCATGGGCGACGTGGACACCGAGCACCCGTGGGCCTCCCGCATCGCGGAGAGCTCCGGCGAGACCGTCGTCTCGGTGGGCTACCGCCTGGCGCCCGAACACCCGCACCCGGCCGCCCTCGACGACACGTACGCGGTGCTGAACTGGGTGGTCGAGCACGCGGCCGACCTCGGCGTCGACCCGGAGCGGATCGCGGTCGGAGGCCACAGCGCCGGTGCCGGGCTCGCGGCCGCCGTGGCGCTGCGGGCGCGCGACCGGCAGGGCCCGGCGATCCGCTTCCAGCTGCTCAACCAGCCGGGGCTCGACGACCGCCAAGCGACGTGGTCGGCACGGCAGTTCACGGACACGCCCTGGATGACGCGCGGCAAGGTCACCGAGGCGTGGCGGCACTACCTGGGCGGTGCCGAGGCCACGCCGTACGCCGCGCCCTCGCGCGCCGACGACGTGACCGGGCTTCCACCCGCCTACATCGCCACCGCCGAGTTCTGCCCGAACCGCGACGAGGGCATCGAGTACGCGCTGCGCCTGCTCCGGGCGGGCGTACCGGTCGAACTGCACCAGTGGGCCGGTACGTTCCACGGCTCGCAGGCGCTCCTCAGTGCCGATGTGTCCCAGCGGCAGAACGCCGAACTCGGCGCGGCCCTGCGCCGCGGCCTGGCCGGCTGAAGCACGTCCCATGAAGCAGCCCCGCAGAAAAGGAACTCCGGCATGACCGTCACCCCGATCGACCTCTTCGCCTCCTTCATCCGCCTCGACCAGGGCGGCCAAGTGCGCGCCGAGCGCCCGGTGTTCGACTCCGCCTGGGACGGCTGGCAGGTGATGACCTTCCACGTCGAGACCGACGCCGACGTGCACGGCGATCACTGGGAGATGCACCCCGACGCCGAAGAGGTCGTGGCCTGTCTGGCGGGCGGGATACGCCTGTACTTCCGCCCGGAGGAGTCCGGGGATCCCGGGCAGGGTGAGGCGGAGGTGAAGGTGGCGGCCGGGGCCGCCGTCATCGTGCCGCGCGGACGCTGGCACCGCATCGCCCTGGACGGCCCCAGCGACATCATGTCCGTCACCATGCCCCGCGGCAGCCGCCTGGAGCCGCGTGCCGAGGCGTAGCCGCCGCGCCCGGGGCGGGGCGTGATAGAAAGTGGAACGATAGTCCCGGTTGTTGCTCGTGGGGGTGTGCGCACCGGGTGCCGCGCATGCCCCGACGGGCCGAGGGCCGATTCCACGACAGGACAGGCAATGGCACACGCATACCGCGAGATCTTCTCCGCTCCGGGGGCGAAGGCGTTCAGTTCCGCAGGGCTCGTCGCCCGCCTCCCACTGCCCCTCACCCACATGGGCATCCTCACGATGCTGTCCGAAACGACGGGTGAGTACGCGCTGGCAGGCCTGGTCGCGGGCGCCTTCACCTTCTCCATGGCCTTCCTCGGGCCGCAGGTGTCCAAGGCGGTGGACCGGCGCGGCCAGAGCCGGGTGCTCCCCGTCGCCACCGGCGTCAGCGTGCTCGGGCTCGCGGGCCTGCTGCTGTGCGCCGCCTCCGGGGCGCCCCGGTGGACGCTGTTCCTCTGCGCGCTGCTCGCCGGCCTGATGCCGAGCATGAGCGCGATGGTCAGGGCCCGCTGGACCGAGATCTACCGGGGCAGGCCGCAGCTGACCACCGCGTACTCCATGGAGTCCGTCGTCGACGAGCTGACGTACGTGATCGGTCCGGCGCTCGCGGTGGTGCTCTCCACGGCGCTGTTCCCGCAGGCCGCGCCGATGGTGGCGGGGCTGCTCCTGCTGGTCGGGGTAGCGCTGTTCGTCCCGCAGAAGAGCACCGAACCGCCGGTCAAGCCGCGCACCGCCGAGGGCGGCGCGTCGGCCGTCTCCTCGCCGCCGGTGCTCGTCCTCGCGCTCATCCTGCTGTGCGGGGGCGCGATCCCCGGCATGGTCGACACGATGGGCCTCGCGTTCGCCGAGGACGCGGGCAACAAGTCGCTCGCCGGGCTCGTGTTCGCCGTGTACGCGATCGGATCCGGCATCTCCGGGCTGCTCTTCGGCGCCCGCCGCGTCGACGTGCCGCTGCCGCGCCTGCTCCTGATCGGCGTGACCGGCACGGCCCTGACGACCCTTCCCTTCCTCCTGGTGGACGGCGTCGGCGGGATGGTCGTGGTGGTGTTCGCCGCCGGGGTCTTCTTCGCGCCGACCATGGTCGTGATCATGGGCATGGTGGAGCGCACGACCCCGGAGCACAAGCTCACGGAGGCCATGACCTGGATGATCGCGGGCCTTCAGAGCGGCGTGGCACTCGGCGCGGCCGTCACCGGCGTCGTCTACGACCACCTCGGCGCCACGGCGGGCGTCTCGGTGGCGGTGGTCGCGGGTGCCCTTGCCCTGCTCCTCACGCTGTGCGGCCTGCCGATGCTGCGCACGCGGCTCGCTCGCGCGAAGAGCGGGACCGCGGTGGCGGGCACGGCCGACCGGGGCGAGCCCGCGGTCTGCCGCTGAACGAGGTGCGGCCGGTCGCCCCCGAGGTGGCCGGCCGCCCGGCTCAGTGCTGCTGCGGCTTGGACGGGGTGGCCTCGCTGGGACGCACGATCACGTAGCCGTCGCCCTGGAGCATCAGCTGCACGGCTTCGCCGGAGCCGCCGCGCAGCATCGAGCCGATGGACTGCGAACGGTGCAGCGACGTCTCCAGGTTGGCGGTCCAGCCGACCACCGCGTCGGTGTCCACGTACACCGGCTCCTTCGGCGAGACCGGGATGACCAGCGGCTCGCCCTCGCACATGAGCCCGAGCCTGCCGTGGCCGGAGAAGACGGTGTTGAACAGGCCGCCGCCGGAGATGCCCGAGCCCTTCACGGTCTTGATCTCGTACGACAGGCTCGCGTCGAAGCACAGGACGTTGCGGCCGTTGATGGTGAGCACGTCCCCCGGTTCGAGGTCGACGAGGAAGCAGTTGTGCGCCTCGTGGGCGAACCACGCCTCGCCCTGGCCGCGCACCGTCATCAGCGGAACGCCCTCGCCCGTGACGGCGCGCTTGAACGTGCCGCCCACGCCCTGGCCCTTGCGCTCGAACTGGAGGTTCCCACTCACCCGGCTTCTGCCGAGGCTCTGACCTGCCGCGTCGAGGGCTCTGGAGTACCTGCCGGTGAAGGAGAACTTCCCGCCTCTACCTGGGACTTCTCGGGAGCTCCCGTGGGGGTGTGCACGCGATGTGCACGCGTCCTGCTCTCGATCCTGTGGTACAGATGCAAGCGAGGTGGCTGTTCGGCCGCCGAGCGGTACAACTGGGGGCTCGAGACCAGTAGACGGCTGCGATGAATGAGACCCCTGAAGCTGGCGTGGAGACCGCCTGCAAGCAGAGCTTGTCCATCGACACCTGGATCCGGCCGGCGTGTGCTCTTGTCGTGGCGGGGGTGGCCGCATACGCCTCGTACGTGCATCAGAGGGTCTTCGCTCTACGGGGAGGAGCGGACGCGGTCAGTGCCTCCTTGTGGCCTCTGTCGGTTGACGGCCTGCTGCTTCTGTCCACGGTAGGCCTGCTGCGGTCCCCTGCGACCGTCACGCGCCGTGCGCGCAGCGCGGTGTGGTCGTCCTTCCTGCTGGGGATCGCGGTCTCGCTGGCCGCGAACATCGCGGCCGCCCCGGCTCTGGAGTGGCAGCCGGTGCTCGTCGCCGGATGGCCTCCGGTCGCGCTGCTGCTGGCGGTGGAGCTGCTGGTCCACCGTCCCAGTGTCCCGACAGACGGTACGGCGGCGTCCGTGAAGGAGAAGAGCGCCCCCGCAGACGGCGAGCGGACGGACGAGGACGAGGATCCGCTGCTGGTAAGGGCGCAAGTGCTGGATGCCCGACACCGGGAGGCACATCAGCGACCCGTGTCCGCCGAGACCCTGCGCAAGGAACTACGCGTCGGCGCGGCCCGTTCCAGGCGGTTGGCCGCTCTGGTGCGGTGGCGTCAGAGCGACGGAAAGAACGCTGACGTACCTCGTGATGCGGCAAGGGGAGAAGGAAGGAAGTCCGCGGAGTGAGGGGTGTCGCACAGTTTCGATAGTGCCGCCGTCACGTCATGACGCCAGGCATGAGGCTGTTGGCCAGCTATGTGGTTGTGGTGGAACTTCATCGGCCGTACGCAGTCCGATATCGAACAGGCCCGGGCGGACTGGATGACGGGGTCGCGGTTCGGCGAGGTGAAGGGCTACGACGGGGCACCGCTGCCTGCGCCGGAGCTGCCGCCGGTGGCGTTGAAGCCTCGGGGGAGGGTGCGCTGACCTGCGGAAACGCGGGCGGACGGCGGCTCGGGGCGGCAGGCGGGCGCGATCGGCGATGTGGCCGTCGGGTATCGAGGGCGCCAGCCTCCGGCCGTCCGCTCGTCACCCTGGCGGTGTTGAGCTTGGTTCCAGTCTGTGGGTGGGTGCGATCGGCTTTGGTCGGACTCTTGCTGACCTGATGCTGACTTTGCTGATGGTGCGTCAGCTCTTGTTTTGGTCTCGTTCCGGCTGGTCGCAGGCGCGCGGGGTGTGCGGGGGTGGGGTCCGGGCCATGACTCGTGCTGACTCGATGGCGCGAGGAGACCGTGCTGCGACTGATCGCGGGGCACTTCGAACACGTCGCTCCCGACAGCGGCACAGGTCCCGCGCGGCTCTGGCAGGAATTGGCGCGACACTGCGAAGGCAAGCGGCGTGCCAGGGAGTCGTGTGACCTCTCTGGCACGAGTCAGTAGTGCAGGAGTCCGAGCATGACTCCAAGGGCTGCCGCACATCCAGCGTGAGCGGCTACGAATAGGCCCCACTCGCCCATGGGCATACGCCAATGGCTCCGGATCGTCAGCCGCCATTCATGCACCATCATCCCCACAGCTATGGCGAAGACGGGCGCCCAGAGGAGGGCCCACCAGGACCAGACGCTGTTGAAGCGGAAGACGATGGAAACCAGGCCGAAGAGGAACGCGGCAGGCAGCCAGCCGGGAGCTCCTCCCGCGACCTTGCCAACGACCGCGGGCCCACTGCCGCTACTCACAGTTGTGACCTTTCAGATTGCTATGCCGGGGGGGCAGAGAGGGAGTGCCCCGAACCAAGAAGGTCCGGCGCACTCTCTTAGACACTCAATCAGTGGAAGAACTGCCAGATGCCGTACAGGTCACTGCCGACACCGGCAACGGCCAGCGGACCCCGGACCCAGGGAGACAGGCCGTTGTACCACTTCTTGAAGTCGTCATACTTGCCCGCCACCGCCTTGGCGAAGCCAGGGACCTTCTTGAGGAGCTTGACGAGACCGTCGAACTTGCCGAGGGTGACAGCGTCATCCCCATTCGCCATGGCCTGCAGCTCAGCGCGGTCGGCAGCGCTGTACTGGATGTCGGATGCCAGGAGGGCACGAGCCGCTGCCTGGATCCCCGACAGCTCTTGCGGCGCGGCAGCTGCAGCGCGCGGAGCAGGAGCTTCAGCATGGGCCTGTGCCACACCACCGCCCACGCCGAGAGCGAGGGCAGTGACTGCGGTGACGCCCGCGATGCGTATCGACTTGCGATTCACGTATTGTTTCCTTGTGTAAATGTACCAGGGGGCGCTGGAGGATCCCGGCGTATATCCGTGAGGCCCTCGGCCCCTGCCGCTCCGGCATCCCCCGGTACGAACTGACTGTGCATACCCGCCGTTTGACCTGGCGTAGCTATGGGGCGGGTGGGTTGAAAGTCCCTCCGGTTCAAGGACCTCCTTCAACCCTTGCGGCGCGCTCGGCTTGCGAACCGCGCGCTTGACTCATCGATCTTCTTTAGTTCCGGGGTCTCCGGCACCCTCCCTCTGGCGGGGGCTTTCCCCTCCAGGGAGAGGGTGTTCCGGAAGCACCGGTCCCGGTTGACGGCCGTCAGTGAGCGGGTGGCGACGAGATCAACATGGCGCTGCGCAACCTGCTCCAGCGATGGAAGGTTCAGGTGCGGGCGGGCTGGTGGGGGAGGAGGGCCGTCTGATCAGGGACTGGGCGAACAAGCTTCAGGACGCCTGGCGGCAGCTGCGCGCGTGGGGTGAGGCGCACGGGGATGAGTGACAGCGGCAGGCGGCGCGGGCCGTGCTGTTGGACAGGCCCACCGTGGTGAAGGGCTCGGCGATGGTGATGCTGGTGGAAGGCGCACCTTCTACGCCGCGGGCGCCGAGCCGGTCGTCTGGGGCGGCACCTCCCCACCGTGGTCGACACGGTGCTACGGCAGTGTCTGAGCCTGACCGGTCGGTGACTTCTGGGTCGGGAAGCTTGCGTGCAGAAGGAAACCCCCGTCACCGTCCGGGCCGGCGCGCAGGGTGCCGTTCAGGAGCTGCGCGCGTTCGCGCAGGCCGATCAGGCCGTACCCGCCGGAGGCCAGGCCCGGTGGGGGCACGGACGGATCGGGCGGCCCGCTGCGGACCACGACGTGGAGGTGGTGGTCCGTCTCGTGGAGGCGGATCTCGACGCGGGCGCCGGGGGCGTGCTTGCGGACATTGGTCAGCCCCTCCTGCACCGTACGGTAGGCGGCCCGCTGCACCGCCTCATGCCAGGGACCCTCAAGCGGAACGCACAGGTGGTCGTCGGTGTCCAGCTGACTGTCGGCGATGAGCGCGGGCAGGTCCCGCAGGAGCGGCTGCGGGCCGAGGGCGTCCACGGTGGCGCCCGAGGCACGCAGGACCCCCACCATCTGCCGCAGCTCATCCAGCGCCTTCGCGGACAACAGACGCACCGACCCTGCCAGCTCACGGGCCTGCGGATCGGCGGTGGTGACTTGCAGCGCCCCGACCTGCACGTTGATGAGGCTCACCTGGTGCGCGACCACATCGTGCATCTCCCGCGCCAGCCGAGCACGCTCCGCCGACAGTGCCTGATCGACGAGGAAGGCCTGCTCACGCTCCCGTGCCCGGGTCAGGTACGCGAGACGCGCGGCGATGTCGGCACGGGAGCGCACCAGGACGCCCGTCGCCACCGGCACGCCGACCATCATTCCCATGCCCACGAAGCTCGTGCAGCGCTGTTCCCAGCTGGGAGTGGAGACGCCTTCGCCCCAGTACTGCGAGAACAGAAAGTACGGCTGGGCTGAGAGGAAGACCAGCACGCTTGCGGTACCGAGGCGCCGGCCCCCTTCGTAGTGCAGTGCCACGGCATGCAGGGCGATCAGTGAGCCCAGGGAGAGGCCTTGCAGGCACCCCAGCGGGAGCGTTACCAGCAAAACGGTGTACGGGGCCCGATGGCGGAAGAACAGGGCACCGAGCAGAACGTACGCAAGAGGTTCGGCATACGGCAGGGTGCGGACGACCCCAAGGAGCCAGACGTGGGCATAGGCAGCGGTGACGGAAAGCAGAAGCAGCAGCCAGGAGCGGATGGAGGCGGCCTCATACGGCCTCATCCGGAGTCCCGCGGCTGGCCTTGCGCGGGTGCGGGCGTCGGGGGGACGAGGCCGGCGCGCTCGGCCAGGACGGCGGCCTGGACCCGGCTGGTGCATCCGAGCTTGGCGAGCAGCGCGCTGATGTGGTCCTTGGCCGTGTACGGAGAGATGAACATGCGGCGGGCGATCTGCTGGTTGGTCAGCCCCTGCCCCACCAGACTCAACACGTCACGCTCACGCGCCGTAAGCGCCCGCACGGCGTCGACAGCGCCCATACGGTCGGAACGATGGGCGAGGTAACCGTCGATCAGCCGCGCGGTGACCGCGGGAGCAAGTGGGCGCCCCCCGCGGGCCAGCTCCCGTACCTGATCTGCGAGCAGCTCAGGTGCGGTGTCCTTGAGGAGATATCCCGCTGCCCCGTCCCTGAGGGCGCAGTGGATGTACCGGTCCGGGCCGAAAGCGGTCAGCATCACCACGGCTGGCGGACCTTCAAGAGCCCTGAGCTGCCGCAGCACAGTCAGCCCGTCCACATCTGGCATCTGGATGTCCAGCAGCACCACGTCGGGCCGGTGCGCGGTGGCGGTAGCGGCGGCGTCCCCGCCGCCGCAAGACGCGACCACCGTCATGTCCCCTGCCGCGTTGAGGATCTGTTCCAGTCCCCAGCGCATCAGCGGCTCGTCGTCGACGATGACCAGCCGGAGCATCCCGGTCCCAACCTGCTCTGTCGTGCTCAAGCCGTGGCTTCCTCTGGTCAGCGCGCCGGTATGCGAGCAGCACTCTAATCGAAACGTTGCCCACTGCCGCAACGTCCGAGTCCCTCGCAGACCCGCACGCCGTAAGGGGCCGATTCGTCCATCCGGACCCCCGCCGAATGGCGGGGCATGCCAGGACTTCGGCGGATCGTCTGAGGCCTGCACTTGCTCGATGATCAGGCCCATCAGGGCGAGGCCAGCACGCAGGTCGGTCGCCCCGTCATTGGCATGACGAGAAGGACAAAGTGAAGGCAAAGATCATTTCAGTGGTGCTGGCGGCTTCCGCGGTGCTCACCGCCACCCCGGCAGCCAGTGCGGCACTCGAAATCAACACGAAGACGGCGGCGGTCAGCGCAGTCCACGACATGAGAGCCGCGGTGAGGGCTGCCAGCAAGGCGCTCGAGCAGACGGCCTTGGGAAGGGCTGCGAAAGGCTGCCTTCTCAAGCCCGGGTTGGGCAGTGCGTTGGCACTGAGCATCGGGCCCCATGGCATGAAGACGGCCCGCGACATTATCGACAACACGGTGCTCGCCGGTGCGGCGGCCTGCCGCTCCCAGATCGGCCGTTGAACCAGTTCAGGAGGTCCCGACACAGCACCGAGGAAGTCGCGCGGCTGAGCGGCCGCGTGGTCGGCGGCCAGATCATGAGTCTGTCCCGGAAGAGCAGGGGAGAACCAGAGCGGTCTCCCGTCCGGTGCAGCCCGGATCTGCACACGCATCCCATGACGGCGGTGCCTCATCGAGTAGTACGAGGTGCTCTGCCTCCGCCGCTCCGCTGGGGGCGGTCGCGGGCGGGAGCACCACCGGCGAGGCGTAGCTCCGCCGCAGTGGGGTGTGGGGCCACCAGGATGCGAACCGGCGGAAGACTGATCGCTTGCCCCACCTCGCGGTCAACGCGTCCTGCTCCTCAGCGGTGAGTGCCGACAGTGGGCTGTGGAATCCTTCCGGGATCAGGATGGGCCACAGGTCGGACCACCCGTCATGTGTGCTCGGCTCGGCGATGGAGCCGGCGATGGTGCATGGTGTCCCGCGGTCGGTGAAGGCGGTGAGGATGCCGTGTTCATCGAGGTGGACGAGGCAGCTCTCGAAGTGGGCGGCGCGATCGTGTACTTCGTCCATCAGGCGCAGGAGACCCTCCAGGCCCCCCGCCTGGAGGGTGTACTTCACGTACGGTCCGGGGAACCCGCCGAGGGCGGGAACGCGTAGCCCGCTGTTTTCCACGATGAGCGGAGCATGCCTGTGTAGGGCGGCTTGGCGGGCCTTGTCCTCCGCGACCGCGGTGACCGTATCGGCCTGGATCTCGGCTGACTCCTGCGGGGCCATGGAGAGATCGATTCCGGTGCCGCGCAGGGCTTGCCGCGCTGCGGAGAACTTGGCCGTGTTTCCCGTGACGAAGTTGATCCGCTGCTTCATCTGGATTGCTCCCGTCCTCGCCGTACGTCCTGACCCGTGGGGCGAGTTCCGCGGCGGGCCACTAGGGAGACACCAGTCATGGTGACAGCGAGGGCTGCCAACAGGATCCAGGTGATCGTCTCGTCCAGGAAGACGGCCCCGAGAACCACTCCGGAAGCGGTGGTCACATGGCTGGCCGCGCTCGCGTTGAGAGCGCCACGGGACGAGGCCAGGTGGAAGAACACCAGGGAGGCCCCGGCGTTGAATGCCACCGCGACTCCGGCGACGGCGAAGCCTGTCGCCGAGATGCTCGTCGCCTGCTCCGCCGGGGCGACCGCGTACCGGAGGATGGCGAAGAGCGACAGCGCGCCTGCCGCGAAGATGTTGCTGCCCCGGGGCCTTCGCGGTGACATCCAGCCCGGCCGGGTTGACCTTGTACGCGAAGGTGTTGGAGATCGCATAGCTCAGCGGTGCGATCAGCCCCACGAACAGCCACGGCGTACCGGAGGAGGACTGATTCCCCGCGCCACCGCCGGACAGGGCGAGCGTGGTGACGCCGCACAGGCTCAGCAGGATGCCGGTGGCGCGCTGGAGGCCGACGGGCTCAAGGTGCAGCGACATCGCGATGAGCGCGGTGAAGACGAACGTCAGGGACTGCAGGACCGATGCGCGTGAGGCGCCGATGCGATCCAGTGCGATGTACGTGAAGAGGTACGCGATCACCACCATCGTGGTGCCCGTGACACACCAATAGATCACGTACGAGCGCGTGACGGTGAACGGAGTACGGGCGACAGCCGCGACGGCTGTGCTCACGCAGGCGATTCCGATGACTTCCACGGTGGCGAACAGCAGCGGCGGAAAGCCGTGGTTCATGCTGATCTTCGCGCAGAGGATACCGGCGGCCCACGGAAGCCCCAGGCCGGAGATGAGACTTGTGGTCCGTAGTGAGGGGCCGTTCAGACGGCCGGGAAAACGCATCGGGATCCTTCTTGTGCGGTCACGTGCTCTGCGCGCCTCACGCGGGGTAATAGCTCGCCGAGTACGCCAGGGATTCTTCGATTTCGACACAGACGCGGAAGGTGTCCCTGCCTGCCATGACCACCATTCCCTCCTGCTCCATGGAATCGACCGTCCGCAGCAAAGGGGACCAGCAGTTCTGGACGTTGACGAGTGACCGACCTTGATCTCCTGGCGGCCATATCTGTCCCGGATCCTTCGGGCCGCCGCCGTCAAGTCCGCAAGGGCGAAGTCGGGGTCCCGGTATCGGAGGCGAGAAAGCTCTCGATAGTAAGGGATCGGGGTCGGCGAGTTGTCGATGTCCTCGAAGTTCTCTTGCTCGAACTCCGGCGTGCGGACGTGACTTTGCTTCACTTGCCGCTCACTCCGCTTCTGAGAGGTGCCGCGCTCATACCCCTTGCGGCAATCCATTCCTATCAGTAGATGAAGAGCGATACGAGTCGGAATTTCACCTGGGGCGTAGAAAGTGGGAATCGTGTCCGGTCATGAGGGTCGAGGCTCGGTGTGGCGCTCATGGCTGGGGGCGGAATTCCGGAGGAACTCGTCCCACGTACGGGTCTCAGGGGCGTTGGGAGCGGCTTTCCGCAGGTGCGTGGTGAATGCCGAGATGAGTCGGTCCGTCCGGCCGTGCCAGGCTTCGCGCGGGATGGCGCCGATGGAGAGGAGTGCCGGTTCGAGGGCGTCCTGGGAGAGCTGCGCACGCGCCTGGAACACCAGTATGCGGTGGCGGTTCCGTACCAGGCCGGGGCGCAGCAGAGCGAGGGAGCGGCGGGCGTGGGCCTCGGCGTCCGCCCACTGGCCCAGGGCCGACTGCGCGAGGAGCGCGAGGAGTTCCAGCTGGGCCTGGTCGTAGAACAGCATCCATGGTGGCCGCGGCAGGGCGAGGTCGGCTCGGCACAGGGCGTCCTGGGCGTGGCCGAGGCTGCGCTGGACAGCGGTGCGGTCGCCGAAGAGGCCTTGGTGGACGGCGGTGTGGGCGAGTCCGAGCGAGGCGTAGACCGGGTCATTGCGGACGATGCCGACCGAGCGGCCCGCGTCGGCCGCGGCAAGTGCGTCGGTGAGCCGGCCGAGCCTGCGGTACAGCACCGACGCGTGTCCCCAGACGCGGAACTGCACCGCCGTATCGGTGGACAGCCCGGCGAGGACCACGGACTGCTGCAGATGCCGCTGAGCGGCGTCGAGCCGGTGGCCCTCGGTGGCGGCCCACAGGGCCGAGCAAGTGGCCGCGGCGGCAAGCGAGTAGAGCATGTTGCGTACGCGGGTGCTCGCGCTGCCGCACTGTTGGAGGTCGAGCGCCTCCTGCGCCAGGCACAAGGCGCGTGTCTCCACCTCGGTGGTGCCGCCGTGCCGGTCGTCGGCGGATACGAGGTCGGCCAGTGCCGCGGTGAGGCGCTCGACGTCGCTTACGCCGACTCGTGAGTTCGGCCCTCGGGACGTGGGGGGCGCCGCGGTTCCCGTGGTGGTCAGCGCGGTTCCCGTAGCGGTCGTGAGGGACTTGAGGTGCCGCTCGGGCGCCTGCCGCGATGCCTCGTTCGACCCCGACCCCGACCCCGACCCCGAGCCCGAGTCCGAGTCGAGGTCCAGGCCCGGGGCCGAGGCCGGGGAGGCGCTTCGCGGCGCGAACCCGAGGGCTTCCGCGGTGCGCCCGGTCAGTCGTGCCAGAGCTGCTCGCTGCTTCGCCTGAGGCCACGTCACCTCGCCGGAGAGCCACCGCCGGACCGTACGGCAGGTGGCGTTGCCGGAGCGTCCGGTGAGCTCGGCCACCTGGCCGTTGAACCGTTCGGCGAACTCCTCCTCCGTCATTCCCTGTTCGGCCATCCAGTCGGCGAGCGCCTGATTGCGCGTGCGTGCCATGGGACGACGGTAGGCGGACTTCAGCCCCACGCACGGGGACGGCACCCCTCAACCGAGGCATTACCAAGGGTTACGGAAGGTCTGCCGGCGGATCCGTGCTCTGCTGCTGCCAGCGCCTTGGCCAGTAGGAAGGGACCTTCGTTGACTTCCGCCGCTCTGCCCTTCCGCCCTGTTCCCGGCCCGCGCGGCCTGCCGCTGCTGGGCAACCTGCGGGCGTTCGGCAGGGATCCGCTCGCCTTCTTCGTCCGGCTGCGCGAGGACTTCGGAGACTGGGTGACGTGGTCGCTCGGACCGAAGCGCTGCATGCTCGTGTCCCACCCCGAACTCATCGCGGAGGTGATCAGCGGTGTCGAGCAGTGCTACGACGTCCGCCCCATCAGCTGGTCGTTCAAGCAAATCGCTGGCGACAGCGTCCTGATGAGCCGGGGAGAGGACTGGCGGCGCAAGCGCGGCCTGGTCCAGCCGGTCGTCCGTCCCCGCCAGGTGCGTGCGTACGCGGCGAACATGGTCGAGTGCAGCACGGCGCTCACCGACCGATGGCAGGACGGTGAACGCGTCGACGTGCACAGAGAGATGACCGAACTGACCCAGCGCATCATCCTCCGTACGCTGTTCGGCAACGACCTCGGTGCCAACGTCCGTGCGCTGGGCGACGCGATGACGGTGGCCCAGCGGGAGATCAGTGTCGAAGCCAGGGGCATCGGCCTGCACCTGCCGTCCTGGGCCCGCACCCCTGGCCGTCGTCGTCTGCTGCGCGCCGGGGCGATCCTCGACGCCGAGATCCACCGGCTGATCAGCGCGCGGCGTGCCGACGCGCACAGCGCGCACACGGGCGAGGACCTGCTGGACAGGCTGCTCGCGGCCCGGGACGACCAGGGGCGGCACCTGACGGCCAAGGAGGTGCGGGACGAGGCCATGACACTGTGGATCGCCGGGCACGAGACCACGTCCATCGCACTGACCTGGGTCTGGTATCTCCTGTCGACATCCCCGAGCAGCAGGGCCGAGCTCATTGAGGAGCTGAGTAGGGTTCTCGGAGGCCGTCTCCCGACCGCCGACGACTACGACCGGCTGACGTGGACTCAGTGCGTCGTCAAGGAGGCGCTGCGCCTGTACCCGCCTGCCTGGGCGCTGATCGCGACCGCACGGCCGGGAGCGACGCTGGGTGGGAGAGCGATCAGGGCGGGGACCTTGGTCTGGTGCAGTCAGTGGTCCACCCACCGGGACCCGCGCTGGTTCCCCGCCCCGACGGTCTTCCGCCCGCAGCGCTGGGCCGCTGACGCCCCGGACGTGGTGCCCGACCACACGTGGTTCCCCTTCGGGGGAGGTCGACGTACCTGCCTCGGGGCGCGGTTCGCCCTGGTCGAGGCGGTACTCGTGGTCGCCACCCTGACGCAGCGCTTCGTGCTGGATTGCGCGCCCGGCGCCCCAGCCTTGATGACAGGACTGCTCATGCAGCCGGCCGAGCCGGTGCATGCCACCGTGCGAGGGGTCGACGGAAGCCGCTGACGCCGACGAAGACGCCGTCGCAGTCGTTGCGAGGGGCCGGTCAGAAGCGGTCTCGGTACTCGGTGGGGGAGAGGCCCAGGTTGCGGTGGAAGACGCGGCGCAGGGCCTCGGGGGTGAACCCACTGCTCTCGGCGACCTGATTGATGCTGTCGCGGTGGTCCTCGAGGAGGCGGCGTGCGGTCTCAAGACGGGCCTGTTCCACGTAGCGTCCTGGCGGCATTCCGGTTTCAGCGGTGAAGGCCCGGTTGAACTGTCGGGGCGAGAGACTGGCCCGCTGGGCGAGTGCCTTCACGGAGAGATCGGCGTCAGGGTGGTCGGTGATCCGCTGCTGCACGTCGCGCAGGGGTGACCGGTGAGCGACCTGGGCGCGCAGTTGCGTGCTGAACTGCCGCTGATTGCCGGGACGGCGGAGAAAGACCACGAGGTGACGGGCGACCGTCAAGGACGCGTCGCGCCCGAGGTCCTCCTCGACGAGGGCCAGGGCCAGGTCGATGCCGCTGGTGACGCCTCCGGACGTGGACACCTTGCCGTCCCTGATGAAGATGGGGTCGGGGTCCACCTCCACTCGGGGGTATGCCCGGGTCAGCTTCTCCGCCGCGCTCCAATGCGTCGTCACCCGGTGACCGCTCAGCAGCCCGGCTTCCGCCAGTTGGAAGGCCCCGGTGCAGACGGAGACGATCCGTTCTGATCGTGGTGCGTGTCGCTTGAGCCAGGTCACGACGTCCGGCCGCACGAAGTCGCCCTGGGGACCGGTCTCAAGGCCGGGCACGAGGAGCGTGTGCGGTGCGCCGACGGCATTGAGGTCCGCGTCCGGTACGACGGTCATGCCGCTGGACGCGCGCACCGGCGCGCCACCGCAGGCCGCCGTGGTCAGCGCATAGGGCGCCGCCCCCGGTGACCTGCGGGCCGCGTAAGCATTGGCCCCGGTGAACACGTCCATGGGGCCGGCCACGTCCAGCGAGTCCATACCGTCGTAGAGCACGAAGAGCACACTCCGGGTTCTCACACACCCCAGTGTGCGCACCCGCGCGCATGACCGCAATGACAGGATTCCCGCCTTTTATGCCGTTTTCCCATGTCTGGGCGCGGCTGGCCGCGGTGTGACGCCGCCACTGGGACGGGTCACTGCCACCCCATGGCCTCGTCGACGGTATGCCGGACGAGCAGCAGAGCGCGGACGGAACGAGCCAGGCGCTGGGCATGACCCACGGTGGCCAGCAGATCCGTACCGGGTGACCAACTCATGCGGCGCCGGGCCTCGTTGACGGTCTGCTCGGCGACGTCACGGGCCGACGACACCCTGGGGAGCCGGTTCGCGCGGCGTCTAGTGTCCATGATCAGGAGCTGAAGGTGGCTGCCGAGGAGGGCCGCTACGCGCTGGGCGTCGGCGACGCGAGGCAAGGACCCTGGGCGCCGCGGGTTCCACACGTCCAGCACGCAGTCGATGGTGGCGGCCAGGCCGCGGTCGGCGGGCAGCGCGTCGGCCACGGTCTGGTGGGCGGGGCGCCGGGCCGTATCCATGTGGCTCCCGGCGTGTTCGGTGCCGTGGACGGCCAGGAGGGCCCAGACGCGTTTGCCGTGACGATGCAGCGTCCAGCCCCAGTCCTGGGACAGGGTTCCCACGAGGGCCAGTCCGCGCCCCCCGGACCCGCTCGGCACGCGTACCTGGACGGGCGCGACGGCAGAGGTGTCGGCGACCTCGACGAGCAGGAGGCCGTGGCCGTGGCTGAGCACCGCCCCGTCGCAGGCAGTCCCGTGGATGAGGGCGTTGGTCACGAGTTCCGTGACGACCAGGCCTACGTCGTCGACCATCTGGGCCACTCCCCATGTGCGCAGGGCATCGGTGAAGGCGTGCCGCAGGCCTGAGACGGCCGCGAGGTGGGGGACGCCGTCCATGGCGAGCTGATGCGCTGAGTCGAGGCGCAGGACGAGCCGCGCGTCGCGACAGCCGGGCGAAGCCGACGACGACGGACTGTCCTCCCGGCCGTGGCCCTGTTCACTGCGCAGCGCCAGTGCCGGTCCGCACTGGTGTGATGGATCGGTCATGGTCATGTGCAACCCTCACTGGTCGGTCGATGGCCTCGTCGGCATGATGAGCGCGTGTGCGCAGGCCCGATCTCGGCGCGCCGAGATCTACGGGGCCGTCCGATCGGCGGGTGAGGTCCTTCGCGATGCGCTGGTTCACCGGCAGTCCCGTGAGTGAGGGGCTGGTGTCGTTCATCGTTGTTCCGCTCTCGCAGTGGGGGTGGCCCCGGGAGTCCACTGAGTGTCCGTCAGGTGTTCCCGTGGCCTGCTTGCGGTGGGTGAGCAGTGGCTAGAAGAGCACGTTGGAGATGGTGATCGGTAGGACGAAGTCAGGGCTGTCCGGCTGCGAGCAACCGGACATCTTGTCGGCTCTCTACGCGGCCGTCGCCGACCGCACTCAGCTGCCGCCCTTGGCGCGCATGAACGTTTCGCGTCCGCTTCGGAAACCGGCGTATCCAGGGGCTCTCCCCGGGGAGAACCGCAGTGCGGATTATCGTTTTCCCTATCGAGCATCAGGCGGAGGGCCTATCCGCCCCGTCACCGACCGGGTGGCGCAGTCACGCGCGCAGGCTCTGTCCGGAGATCCGGACAGAGCCTGCGGCATCGTCACACACCATGTCGCCAGTGGGAGCTTCGGACGACTGCGGAGCACGCCTTCACCGACCCGGTCGGCTGGACCGTCCCGTTCCGGCAGCGGATCACCTGCCAGGAGCGGAGCAGATCACCTGCGAGGAACGAGGCGGATCACCTTGGGCAAGGGCATGTCCCGGGTGCCGACGGGGTTACAGGTCCGTGGCCCCGTAGCACGCGAGCTCGGCCGTGTAGGACGGCACCTGGGAGATGTGCTGCAGGAGCGTCTCGCACGTGAGGGGGCTCACCGCTGGGACCTTGAGCCCGCCGACCCCGCAAGCAATGTTGCCGTCGATGGTGGTGCGGTTGTTGGGCTCGTTGGCGAGGTACTGCGCGCAGGCGTCCCCGTCGGCCTGTGCGGCCGGGGCCGTGATGACCGCGCCGCCCGCGACGAGGGCGGCAGCGCCCACAACGGTGGCCAGGCGCTTGGTCAGGTTGGAGTTCATGAATTCCCTTACGAGAGCGATGTGATGGAGGACGAAGCCAGAAAGTGGAATATGTTCTTCCGTATGTTCAGTCAGGTAACCGCACGATGCGACCATCGGTTACGCCCTCCGCCGATCCTTCTTCGGAACTTCCCGCTCAGGCCCATGCGCATCCTGACCACCCCGATCACCCCGCACCGGCCTGCTGGGCGGAGTGCAGGGCTGTGTTCCTGTGGTGGAAGGCGAGTTCGGTGTCGTGGGCGGACAGGAGTGCCCAGACCTGTTTGCCGTGACGATGCGGCGCCCAGCCCCGGTGACGGGACAGGGCGTGTACGAGGATCAGGCCCCGCCCTCCGGATTCGCGCGGTACGCGCACCCGGACCGGTGCGACGCGGAGGCGTCGGCGACCTCGATGAGCAGTAGTCCGTGACCGTGACGCAGGGCCGTCTCACCTCAAGGAGCCGCGTGGACAAGGGTGTTGGTCACGAGTTCCGTGGCCACGAGGACCACGTCGTCCGTCCAGTGGGCAAGGCCCCAGGCGCGCAGGGCGCCGGCGAGTGTGCGCCGCATCCGTGCGACGGCCGTGGTGTTGGGGGACACCCGCCACGGTGTGCTGGTCCTCGGGGGCGAGACGCAGTACGAGCCGTGCATGGCGGCAGGAGGCATCGCCCAGCGGTAGAGGGGTGCTCTCCTGGCAGAAGCACAGCAGGCTGCCCAGCGTCAACGCTGGTTCGCACCGCGGTGACGGATCGTTCATCCGCCGCTCGCAGGCTCGGTGACGCTGTCTCGGCGTGCCGCGGAGTGTGTGCACGTGGCATGGCTAAAGGACTACTGGCCGTCGACCTCGTGGCGCTAGGCCGAACTCGGGGTTTCGGCGTGCGCGCACCCGGACGAAACGGGTCCGCCCGCTCTCATCGCTCCCCGGTCATCCGTCCTTCCGCTTCACGGTGATGCCGTGGTGTCGCGCGTAGGCGGTCCATGTCCCGGTTTCGGGGGCGTCGGGCGCGAGGGTGCGCATGCGTGCGGTGAAGGCGGTGACGAGTCGGCCGGTGCGTCCGTGCCAGGCGTCGCTCGGGATGGTTGCGATGGTGATGGCGGCCGGTTCCAGGGCGCCTTGTTCGAGTTGTGCGCGCGCGAGGTGGACCACACCGCGATGGCGGTTGCGCGCCAGGGCGGGACGATGGCGCAGGAGGGCGAGGGCATGGTGCGCCCGCGCCTCGGCATCCGGCCAGCGTTCAAGGGTTACCAGGGTGGTGACGGCGAAGAGGTCGAGCCCGGCCTGGTCGTAGAAGCGGATCCAGGGGGGCCGGGGCAGCGCGAGGTCGGCGCGGCCGAGCGCGTCCTGGGCCCGGCCGATGCTGCGCAAGGCAGCTGCTTCGTCCCTCATGCCACCACGGTGGACGGCGGTTTGCATGAACGCGAGTGAGGCGAAGAGCGCATCGCGGCGGTTGATCGAGAGCGAGCGGCTGACGTCCGCGGCGGCGAGGGCGTCGGTGTGCCGGCCGAGTTGGCGGTAGAGCCCGCCGGCCAGTCCCCAAGCGAGGTACTGCGCGGCCGAGTCGGTGGACAGGCCGGCGAGGGTCACCGCCTGGTGCAGGTGTTCCTGTGCGGCGGGGAAGCGGTGTCCGTCGGTGGCCGCGTGCAGGGCGCTGGCCGCGAACGCGGCGGCCAGGGCGTAGAGGTCGTTCCGCACGCGGGTGCTCATGGTGCCGCGCTGCTGGAGGTCGAGGGCTTGCCGGACGAGTGCGGCGGCACCGTTCTCCACGGCCTCGGTTCCGCCGTACCGGTGGTCGCTGTCCACGACCTCGGTCAGCTTCGTGGCCAGACGGGCGACATCGCTGTGGCCCACCCGGGCCGATGGCCCCCGGAACACGGGGGCGGCGACGTCCTGTGCCGGGGAGAGAGGCATGCCTCTTCGCGGGGCTCCCGTGCGCTCCGCGCCCGGGATGTCCGGACGGGGGTGCCGGGGGGCGAAGCCCAGGGTGTGCAGGGGCAGGCCCGTGAGCCGCGCCAGAGCCATGCGCTGGTTGGCCTGCGGCCAGGTCACCTCGCCGGAGAGCCATCGGCGGATGGTGCGATCGGTGGCGGTGCCGGGTCGCCCGGTGAGGGCGGAGAGTTGGGCGTTGACCAGGGCGGCGACCGCGCCCGCGGTCAGTATGTGTTCGGTCATCCAGTCGGCGAGCGCCTGATTGCGCGTGCTGGCCATACGGCCGACGGTAAAGGAGACGCTCTGTACGCGAATGAGCGCGAACGGGCTTGCTTCGCTCGAAGGTGTACACCCGGAGCGATCGGGTTTCAACGGCCCCGGCCGCCGCGGCCACGGTGGTGACGCGCGCTTCCCCGGCTCGGCGAGCATGGACGAGGGCGGGCCCGCGTCCGCCAGGGGGCTGGGCGCGGGTGGGCCGTGGCTCCGTGCGGCGTCTGACGCGAAGCGAACAGCGCCGGGAGGTCGGCTTCCGCCACGAACCGGTTGAGCGGGACGGCGAACCACTTGTCATGGAGCGTCCTCATCGAGGCCGCGCCGGGATGTGCGCCTGGCATGGCTCAGATGAGAGCGGTCGCTGCCTGCGCGGCAGTAGGACGAACAGCAAGTTTCCGAGTGCAGGTACTCGGACGAATTGACCGTCTCTTTACTCGGGATGGGGGGCTTCTCCCGTGCGTTGCGGATGGCGAACTGCCGTGTGAGCTGCGGGTTTCAATCGCGATGCAGCGATGGGCGGCTCGGTGGCCGCCTCGCCGGGGCGCGCCAGTACCTGTTGCCACGTGCAATGGATCGACTACAGAATGTCCTCAGATGGAATGGATCCGGCCTGCGGGTTGATCCTCACACCTGTCGCCCCCCTCCCCCCACCTCAGCCGGTGCCACCACCGGCGCTGGGCGCCAGCCCCCCACCCCCACTCCACTGGCCATCGGGCCGGTTACCGCTGGTCGGCTCCTGAGCTGACACCAGAGTGCTGCCCGCGCTGTGCAGCACACCCCCTTGAACAGGCCTCGTGCGGGGGCCTTGAACCGGTGCGCCCAGCGGTGCCCCGGACCGCCCGTCAGAGAGATCCGCCCACCCCGTAAGGGAGAACACCCGTGACCAAACGCTTCAGTACCAGGAGCCGCGCCGCGCTGTCGGCGTTCGCAATGCTGCTCGCCGCCACCGGCGTGATGGCCGTCGAGGCCCCGGCCGCCCAGGCCTCCACGGGCAGCGTCACCATCGTCTGGCACGACGGCCACGGTAACGTCGTCGGCACGAGCACGTTGGAGCCCCCCTTCACCACGGGCTCGTGGTGCGTGGATGCTCCTCTCATCCCGGCTGGGGCCGACCATGGCACCGTGACCAACAACGTCATCAACGCAACCCGTAACGTCACCGCCTACGACACTCTAGGCTGCGACGACACCCAAACTCCTGAGACCATCAGGTACCAGAAGACCGGCACCCAAGAAGTCGGCATCCACCCGATTCTCAGCACGCCCGTGTTCTCGGTCTATATCCCGGAGTAGGCAGCCGGTGAACTCCCCACCGGGCCGCCCGTAAGCGCCCTGGCCGGCCGCAGCCCCATACCCGGTGAAGGCTGGGGCTGCGGCTCCAAGGAAGGGCGGGTGGGTGGGGGAAATCAGGGGCCCACACGAGCCGTCTCGTCGTCCGGCGTGGGCGCCGGGGTGTCGGTCTCCGGCCGAGGCCGCATCAGGGAGACGGAGAGGACCGCGGCTACGAGGACACCGGTCCTGCCCACCACGAAGCTCGCGGACATCGCGTCGGTGAAGGCGTCCCGAGCCGCGTTGAGCAGCGCGCCGCGTCCCAGTGCGGACGGCCTCCACGAAGGCCTCGACGATGGACTCGTCGGCCTTGCCGGGCGCGTCCTCCGGCATCGCGTTTGCCGTACGTGCGGGAGAGGATGGACCGAGGGCCGCGAGCCCGAGGGCGGCGCCCGCCTGCTGGACGGTGTCGTTGAGGGCGGAGCCGATCCCCGCGTGCTCGGCGGGGGCCGCGCCCATCAGCGCGGTCGGCATCGCGAGGCCGCCGCTTTGCCCGTGAGGACCATCGCGAGGGTGACGATGCCGAAACCGTCACCGCGCTCCAGAGTCGGGTGAAGAAGCCCGCCGCGATGATCGCCAGACCCGTCGCCAGCATGACGCGGTTGCCGAGCTTCTGGCCGAGCGTGGCGCCCAGGGTTGGAGACGAGTGAGGCGATGGCGAGCGGGGCGGAGGCCCAGCCGGGTCTCCCAGAGGCCGAAGTCGGCCAGGCAGGCGGCGGTAGCGCTGCGTCTGGGAAGCGGAGGGGCTGTCCACCGGAACCTTGGCGATGGCTGGGCCGCCGCTCGTCCGCGTGCTCCTCGCCTCCCACCGGGAAGAGAACGCGGCCCTCGCCCTCGCCGCCGGGCGGCCGGATACGTCCTCAAGGGCACTCCGCCTGGCGGAAGGCTGGACCATGATGTCGGCCGGCACCAGCCGGAAGGTCGCCTCGCGGGTGCTCACGCACGTCGCCCGGCGTTCCTCGCGACCCACTCGCTCAACTCTCGCCCCGCGAACGCTACGTCCTGGTAGTCGTAGCCTGCGGCCTCTCGAACGCGGAGATCTTCCTGAGGCTGCACCTGAGCCTCGGCACAGTGAAGGAACGCGCCCGGGCAAATTTCCGCAAGCTGCACGTCGAGCGCCGCCGCCAGGCCGCACTCGTCGCGGAGCGGGCCGGGCTGATCCAGGGCCTGCCCGATGGGCCGGGGACGTGCTGGTGGGCGGATCGTTCGAGGCATGTGAGGCGGGGCGATCTGGGCGATGCGGAGTGGTCTCGGCTGGAGCCGCACCTGCTAGAGCACGTTGGCCGCGGAGGCAGTGGGAAGCGCCACCGCACGGTGGTCGATGCGATTCTCTTCCGGCTGCGGAACGGCGCCGCGTGGCGGGATCCGCCGCGCGCTTCGGGACGTGGCAGATGGTGTGCGACCGTCATCGCCGCTGCTGATCCGCGGGCGGCACGTGGGAGCAGGTCCTGCGTGCGATCCAGGCGGACGCCGACACGGAAGGGCGTATCGACTGGTCGACGGTGAGCGCGAATTCCACCGTGTGCCGCGCTCACCAGCACGCGGCTGGTGCCCGCGCACTGGCGCCGTGCAAGCCCGGCACACGTGCCCCGGCTTGCCCAGCACCGGCCGGACGAAGCCCTCGGCCGTTCACGCGGCGGGCTGACAACGAAGATCCACCTGGCCGGGGCGGGCAGGCTACGGCCCCTGGCCGTGCTGCTCGCCCCGGCCAGTAGGGTGATCCCCGCAGATGGTCGCGGTCCTGGAACGCGTTCGCGTCCCCCGCCCGGCCGGTGGCCGCCCCGCCCCCGGCCAGACCACCTCAGCGACGGCAAAGCGTACTCATCGCACCGCAACCGCCGGTACCTGCGGCGTCGGCAGATCAAACACACCATTCCCGAACGTCGCGACCAGCGGGCCCACCGCCAACGCCGGGACGGCAACGGGGGCAGGCCCACCAGGTGCTACGCGGCAGGCTATGCCCGCGGGAACGAAGTCGATTGGTTGACCGACCAGTTGAAGATCTACCGGGCCGTGGCCATGCGCTTCGACGAGCGGGGGTACGTCCTTCACGGCAGGTGACCGTCGGCGCCTGGCCTGCGGCGAGGACGGTGGGGTCGGCGGGTATGACGCGTTCTCCTGGATCGACGCGGTCGAATCGACCGACAGGGTGCGACCCGTTCGACCGGACCGGCGCCTGATCGTCCGCACGATCGCCGGGGGGTTGGGTGTGGGGGTGTCGATTCGGGTGAGGGTGCTCGTGGCGGTTACGCAAGTGGAGCCCCGTCCGGTGCGTGGACGGCGCCCCTCCTTGTGTGTACGAGCGCCTGCGAGGTGTGCGGATGACGCCATGCATGTGGCCCTCACCTGCGCACCTTTCGCACCGGCATGGTGGGCTGTGGCTATTTGGGCGACTACTGAGCCCTCAGCCGCAGCCCATGAACCCCACGTGGGCGTCGCCCCGGTCGTTGGCGGTGGCGTTGTAGCGGACTTCGTCGCCCGGGCGGAGACAGATCGTCATGTCACCGCCGGTGGACGGGAACTGGATGGCGCTCTCGTACACCCTGACGTGGTCCTTGACGCCCGGCCCTGGGACCCTGTGGTTCGCCCAGGAGGAGTCCTCGTCGGCGATCGACGTATCCCACCAATCGTCGTCACCGGACCAGCTGACGCGCTGGCCGCCGAAGTCGGCGTCGGTCCAGGCGCAGAAGTTGCCGCTCGGGCAGTCCGCCGCCGACGCGGGCGCTGCGGTGGTCAGGCCCATGCCGGTGGCGAGCAGGGCGGCGGCGAGCAGGGCCACGGGCTGTTTCAGCAGGACTACTGGATGCTTCATGAAGGGGTCCCTTTCTGGTTGTGAGGGTGTGCTTCAGCTCTTGTTCGAGCTTGTTTCGGCTTTCGCCTCGGCGGACAGCAGAGCCCTCGCCTTGGTGAGCGCGTGGGCACGCAGCTCCCGGTAGGCGGCGCGGTCGCGCGACGGGGCCTTGGACTTGAGGTTGTTGACGTTCGTGACTGCTCGGAACCAGCGGTCCTGGTCTCCGTAGAGGCGCCGCTCGGCGGCGGCCAGGCAGCCGTCGGTGTGGTGGCCGATGACGTGCCCGCTGGGCAGCTTGAGGGTGAGCTCGGCCCGCCCGGTGCCGAACAGCGCGCGGTCGACCCGGCGGGCCTCGGTCACGCGTGTGGGCCGTTCGCCGGGACGCGGCGGGGTGAGCCCCTGGCGGGTCAGACAGCGTTCGGTGAGCAGGAGTTGGGCGGCCTTGAGTGTGTCGGCCGGGCTGAGCGAGACGGTCGGCTCACGGGGCCTGCCGCAGCCGGTGAGTCCCGTCAGGCCGGTGAGCAGACAGGCGACCGCGAACAAGGAGGCGGCACGCGGGAGCTGTTGCCGGGTTCGGCGACGTTGCGGCAGCGGGCCCGGCCTCACCTGGCGGTGGTCGCTGTGAGTGGTCCGGTGGACGAAGCGGCCTCGGGGGCGCCGCCGAGTGCGGTCGGGGCGACCGTTGTGGGGGCGGTGACGTGCGCCGCGGCCGGGTGCCGCACGAGGCCTCCAGGGGTGACGGGGGGAGATACAAGGAGTTCTTCCCCGGGCGTCCTCGCAGGTAGGCACAGGTTCACTCGCACCAGTGAGTAGTCGTACCGCAGCTGTCACTGGCACCTCCCAGGGCTCGTACGCTTCCCGGGCCGCTACCGGAGGTGTGGCGTCACACGCTCGTGCCCGGTGCGTGGGGACGGCCGTCGAGGACCCTCAGGAGCACCAGCCGGGCCGACAGGTTGATGGCGGCGGCGAGCGGGGCGTCGGTGAGGACGGTGAGGAGGCTGACGGCAATGCGGCCCGGCTGTCCCGCAGTACAGCAACCTGACCAACCCGGCTCCCCAGGACGAGCCCTTGCCCCCCCACGTGGTCTGGGATGTGGTGTGGGGCGGCGTGACTGTGGGCGTCATCGGGGGCGCGTTCGGCAACCCGGAGAAGTCCACAGCGTGACCCGCCACCCCGGCTGTGCTGCGGCTTTAAGAGGAGGTGTCTAGAAGGCACGCGCGCTATCCACTGAGCTACGAGGGCTGACCTGTGAAAACGCAGCTTCCTGGCGCTATTCCCCGGGGCGCGGGGGACACATGTGGGAATCGTAGATCCCTGTGACTGGGGGCGCGAGCAGCCTGTGGCCGAGCCGTACGTAGGGCCTCACACTATCTTCACGCCTCCGAAGCCCCGCGTGGAAACAATCCTGCACCTCATGGGCGTTGGTGATCTCCGAGCCAAGGAAGGGTAGGTGTCAGGCCTGAAGCTGTTCCACACGACGCATAGCGGCGTGACCGAGGTCATGCCGCGTCTTGCTGAGGTCGAGGCTGACGTACAGGACCTCGTCGAGGCGCACATGGAGACCATGCTGGGCGTCACGTTCCTCGCGAGCGAGTACGTCATCGACTGCGTCGACGGGGGACGGATCGACTCGCTGGGCCTCGACGAGAACGGCGCACCCGTGATCGTGGAGTACAAGCGCGGCACCGACGCAGGCGTGATCAACCAGGGCTTCTATTGCATGGCCTGGCTGACGAACCACAAGGACGCCTTCCGGAACCTGGTCCGCGACCGGCTCGGGGCCACGGCCGCGTCCCAGATCCTGTGGAGCGCACCGAGGCTGATCTGCGTGGCCGGCGACTTCACCCGCTACGACGCGCACGCCGTTCGCGAGCACCGGCGCTCCATCGACCTGGTCCGCTACCGGTACTTCGGCAGCGACCACTTCGGCCTGGAGACAGTGGCCTCCGTCATGGGGCACTCGGCCGAGGCCAAGCGGATGCGGCGCCGTGTCGACGGGGGACCCCCGGCTCGAGGTCGGGGCGGTGCGATGGCCGAGCTGACCGAGGCGGTGGACGAGGCCCTGGTGGGACTCGGGGACGGCATCACCCGGGTGCAGCGCAAGCAGTACCGGGCCTACCGACGGCTGCGGAACTTCGCCAGCGTCTGCCCGCCGCAGCAGACCAAGCTCCTCGTCTACCTCAAGGCCGACCCGAAGGAGGTCGACCTCGTCCCTGGCTTCACCCGGGACGTGACAGGGCTCGGCCACCACGGCACGGGCGACCTGGAGCTGCAGCTGCGTACGGAGCGGGACCTGGAGCGCGCCTCGGGCGGGAAAGCATCCGCGAGCCGGCCCTCGAAGGGCTCGGCGCGGCGGCGAGTCGATCGAGCGGAACCAGCCCGACCGATCATCCTCACCGGCAAGCGCAAAGGGCAGCCCCCCCCGCGTCGCGAGCATCTACCGCTAGACGACGAGGGCCCAGGTCTCTGACCTGGGCCCTCGTTCAAGAGCGAGTGCCTGAAATAGAACCGGCGTTCCGAGCTTGGGAATCGCGTGGGGCTTGACGGCTTGTGGGGCCTCTGATCTGCGGAAACGCGTGGAATGGCAGTTCTGGAGGCTGTCGGGGGTGGTTTCCGGTGACCCTTGTCCACCGTCCGGGACGGCACCCGGTGGCACGGGAGGAGTCGTGGCCGACGCGCATGTCCTCGGCGGTGAGGCGGGCGCGTGGCCCAGCTGCCGACAGTGATAGCGATGGCTTAAATGTATCTCTTTACGTCCTTTCGGATATTCCGGGAATTGGGGACCCTGGTCTTGATCAGCAATCGCGTTTCCGGTTGCTCACGGTCTAACTGGCGGCCGGAACCTGAGGTCAGGAGGCTCTTCATGCCGTTGTGGGATGTCACCTTCCGTACGCGTCGCTCTCTCGGGGAGCAGGGTGTGTGCGGGTTCCAGATCTGGGTCGTCGATGCCTGTTCGCGTGCCGATGCGATGGAGCGGGCGGTGGGGGAGGCTCGTACCAGCCGTGCGAGGCGTCACCGGCGGGGCGCTGTAGTTGACTTTTCCGCCGTCACGGTGAGGAAGCGTCCTCGTGTCTCTGTCTGGGCCATCGGCTGATCGACGATGCCTCGTGTGCTGGTTGCCGTGGCCGACCGGTTCCTGCTCGGTGCGCTTGAGCCGGTTTTTCGTCCTCGGGAGGGGATTGTGCGGGCGGGGGTCGTCCGGGACGGCGCCGCTGTCGCTTCTGGCGTGCGCGGCCTCGGTGCGGACCTCGTGCTGCTCGATGCGTGTCTGCCGGGCGCCCCCACCCTGGCCGTGCTCAGGGCGGTTGCCTCTCTGTCGGTAGTGCCGAGGGTGATCGTGCTGGCGCCGTCCGAGCCGGGCATGGAGGTGTCCGTCTGGCTGCGGGCCGGGGCGTCGGCGGTTCTGCTCAGACAGGCCCCTGCGGAGGTGATCGAGGCCGTGACGTGCGGTGCGGCGGTCCATTCGGCCGGTGCCGCCCGGCAACTGTTCGGGCAATCCCAGAGACGGTCGTCGGCCCACGAGGCGCTCGGGCGTCTCACGCACCGGGAACGTCAGGTCCTCGTACTCGTGACACAGGGGCGGAGCAACCGGCAGATCGCGGACAGGCTCCGGATGAGTGAGGGCACGGTGAAGGGCCACGTCAGCCGGATGATGGCCAAGATCGGTGCGGACAATCGGGTCCAGGCGGCGCTGGTGGGCTACGAAGCCGGCCTGGTGGGCCGGGAGAGCGATGGCCGTTCCGCCGGGGAGCCGGGTGGGGCGCCGCCGAGCCGGGGGCCTTGAGGAGCTCCGGCGTGAGCGGTGCGAGCCGGAAGCGGACGAGGGCACCGCCCTGGTTCCCACGGGGCGCGTGAGGTGCTGTGCCACAGAGCTGGGGGGTAACAGAGACAAGGAGATCACCATGTTGATCGGTCCCGGACTGGCGGGCATGCCCATGGACGAGTGGAAGGTCCGCACGGCCAAGGGCAAGGAGTACGTGTTCGACACCCGCGAGGAGGCGGTGGAGGCGCTCCCCGAGTACGGCGAGGGCGCCACCGTGTGGAAGCGGCGCGTCTATCGCGGCATCGCCAACATGACGATGTCTCCGGAGGGTTGGCGGCAGGTCATCTGAACCGCCGCCCCAGCGGAAGCTGTCATGGGCGCTGGTCCGCTGCCAGGCGGGCCAGCGCCGAGAGCTGGGCGGCGACGCCATCGCCTGTCCCGTGGGCCCGTGCGTCCGCGAGAGCCCGCCGGGCGTCGTCGTAGCGGCCGCACGCCAGGGCCAGCATGCTCCGCAACTCGTGCAGCCGTCCGGTGGCAGGCCAGGGCTCATGCCCGTGCCCGTGCTCGGTGACGGCGCCGATGTCATCCACCATTCGGGAGAGCGCGGTCACCGCGTGACTGGACTCGACGAGGGTGCGGTAGTACGTGGCCTCCAGCGCCCGGTGCGCATCGTCCAGCCGCGCGGCGTACGTATGGACGTCCTGCTCCGAGCCGTAGCGCAGGGCGAGTTCACACAGCAGGGCCCACGAGTCGGGCACCCGCTCGCGTGCGTAGTCCGGGGCATCGGTCGGGCACCGGGACAGGGCGCTCTGAAGGCGGGTGAACAGCTCCCGCGACCGGGCCGGTGAGGTGGGAGCCCGCAGCGCGGCCCGGACCTGGTAGAACGCCCACTTGGGGTTGTCCGGCTCCTGGCTGCGACATAGCTCCACCAGCCGCTCGCGGGCGGCGAGCTTGTCCTTCCGCTCGATGACGGCGGGTTCGTAGCCGGTGTGCTCGAAGCGCACGTCGACGTGGACGGCCGGGGCCGCGTTCCCCCGTATGTCGTAGGGGTGTTCGTGCACCCGGCCGCGGAAGCGGAGCGCGGTACCTGCACGGACGGCGCGGGGCAGGTCGGGGTAGCTGCGGCCGTCGGTGTCGGTGACGCGGGGGCAGACGGCGAGATCGGTGTCTGGCAGGAGGTAGTCCAGTACGGCCAGGGCCCGGCGGATGCGGCCGCTGGTGGCGGCGTTGAGGGATTCGTCGGCGTCCACGTGGATCAGCCATCCGGCGGACACGTGCGCGAAGGCGAGGTTGCGGTGGTGGGCGAAGTCGTCGGCCCACGGGGCGGCGAGCACCGTCAGCGCGTCCGTCGCGTCCGCCGCGATGTCCAAAGTGCGGTCGGTGGAACCCGAGTCGATCAGCAGGACGCGGTCCACCTCGTCCTCAAGGGCGTGCAGGCAGGACCCGATGGACGCCTCCTCGTCCCGGGTCAGGACCACCGCGGTGACCGGCGGCGGCCGGCCCTCCCTTGCGTACCGCGCCGTGAGCGAGGGCCAGTCCCCGGGCGGGGCGACGGGCGCTTCGTGCAAGGCGCGGCTGACTGCGGTGATCAGGCGCAGGTCGGCGGCGAGCGGGCCGCCGCCGTCCGGTCCGGACCGTCCGGCCTGCTCCATCAGTTCCGCGAAGCGCATGTCAGGAGGTCCTTTCGGATGTGTCCGCTGCGGCCGGTCCGATCCGTATGACGTGGTCGAAGGAGATGTGCGGCAGCGCACCGTGGGAGACGAGGAGTTTGGTGGCGTCGAGGCGCATCAGCCGGCGCCAGATCGTGGCCATGGTGTCGCGGTCGATGCCGCTGAACGACTCGTCGAAGAGGTAGATGCGAGGGTTGTGCAGTAGGGCGCGGGCGAGCCCGAGGCGCTGCACCTGCCCCCGGGACAGGCCCGCACCGTCTTCCCGCACGGGCTCGGCCAGTCCCGTCGGGAGCGTGTCCACCACGCTCTGGAAGCATGCGATGTGGCAGGCGCGGGCGATGTCGGCGGCCTCGTGGGTGGCTCCCAGCGTCAGGTTCTCGTGCACGTCCCCGGCCACGAGGAGGGGGTCTTCGGGTACGTAGAGCACGTGGCGGCGCAGGGTGTCCTCGTCGAGATTCCGCAGGTCCGCGCCGCCGACCGTGATCGTGCCCGCGTACTCGGTGTGGAGCCCGGCCGCCGTCCTGAGCACGGTGCTCTTCCCGGAGCCGTTGGCGCCCTGCAGGAGGGCGGTCGAGCCCTGCGGAAGGGCGGCGCTGAAGCCGGAGACCGCCGACCGACGCCCGGCGGGATAGAAGATGTCCAGGTCGCGCATGTCGAGGTCCGCGAGGCCCGGCTCCCCGTGCTGGGCGGAGTCGGACGGCCCCGCGCGAAGGGTTCGGGTGTTTTCGCGTTGGGCCATGATGTCGCGGTAGCGGGAGCCCGCGACCGAGAGACGTTGCAGGGCGACCTGGACGGCCGCGATCGCGTCGGCGGAGCTCAGGAAGTAGCCGGAGACGGCGAACAGGGAGAAGACCTGGCCGATGGTGATGCGGCCCGCGAGCGCCTGGCTCAGCAGCACCCAGGCGATCAGGATGGTGAAGGCGCCCATGTTCGCCGCCTTGAGGGCCGTGTTCAGATTCTCCAGACGTCCCAGGCGCGTCTCGGCTGCGATCCTGCGCCCCAGGCTCCGGGAGATGCGGGCGGCGGCGAACTCGCGCCTGGCGAACGCCGCCACGCTCTCGTACTTGTGCAGGGTGTTGAACGTCTCCGCCTTGAGCGTCGCGTCCCGCTGCAGCGCCTCCTCGGAGGCCCGTCTGATCGGCCCGTACAGAAGCCACGAGCCGAGAAGGTTGATGGCAGCCGAGAGCGTCAGGACCAGCAGCAGGAGGGGCTGCGTCCACAGCAGGTAGAGGCCGACCGTCAGCACGACGAAGACGCCGACGGCGGCCCGGACGGTGACGGTGGCCACCAGCGTCTGGATTTCCGCTATGTCGTTCAGCCTGTTCACCAGATCGCCCGCACGGCGTCCGTGATGGAAGGACAGGGGCAGCCGCAGCAGCTTGCCCACATAGCGTTCGGACAGTTCACGCTGCAATGACTGCCCGAGGGCGACCGTCATCCGCCCGCGCAGGTACTGCACTCCCGCGGCGGCCAGCACCGCGAGCAGGACCGCGCCTGTCAGCCCCGTGATCGCGCCCATGGACCCTCGCCTGGCCACGCGGTCCACCGCCATCTGGAGGTAGAGGCTGGTGAGCAGGGCCACCAGGGACAGGGCGCAGGTGAGGGCCAGGATCCCGGTCAGCGCCCCGCGCCGCGCGCTGACGATCTCCCAGGCCAGGTTCGCGGAGCGCGTCCCGGACAGCCGTTCGCGCAGCGGCAGCCGACGGCTTGCCGGGCGTTCGGTGACGAGGGCCTGACCTTCGAACATGAGGGCCATGTCCTGCTCACTGACCAGGTGGGGGCGGGAGAACAGCGGGTCGCTGACGAGGAAACCGCCCGACTGGTGCGCCGAGTGCACCACGATGAAGTGCGCGGACGCTTCCACACGCACCCGGATGACGGCGGGTCCGGCCAGCTCCACAGCTGTACGCAGCTGCCCCACGTCCAGGAGCAGCACCTCGCAGTCGATCCCGTACGACGTCAGCACCTCGCGCAGCCGCAGCATGCTGGAACCGCCGGCACCGAGGCCGACGGATTCACGGAGCACGGCGGCGTCGACGGCGATCCCGTGCCCGCGCAGCACGGTCCGCACGCACGCGGGGCCGCAGTCGCTCTCCCCGATCTGCTGGGTGTGGTGGGTGCGGGGCATGGGCGGTTTCCCTTTCGGAGCCGGTCGCGAGTCAGGAGCGGGTGACCCGGCCCCACGCGGCTCGCGGGGCCGGGACCGTTGCGGCTACTGATCTTTGCGGTTCGGGGTGACGTCATGGTGGCGCCGAGATCAGTCCGGTCTCGGCGATGAATCCGTCGAGCAGGCCGGGCTGGTACTGCATCCGTTTGAGGCGGGTGCGGGCCAGCGCGGCCAGTTCGTCGATGCTGCACGGCGCCAGGTTCCCCAGGCTGCGCTTCAGGTGGGACCACACCCCCTCGGCCGGGTTCAAGTCGGGTGCGTAGGACGGGAAGCGGAAGACCGTCAGCCACCGCCGGGCCTCGATCAGCTCGCGCATCGCGGCATCGATGTGGTGGGTGTAGTTGTCCCACAACAGCACGATGCTGCCGCCGAGCTGCTGGTGGACCGCGTCCAGCAGACGGGCAAAGTCCTTCTCCCGAAAGCCTTTCTTCTCGCCCTTGCGGCCGTGGTGCACCAGCATCCGGAAGATGAGCCGGGTGCGGCGACCGGGTCTGCGGCACACGAGTCCGGCGAGCGAGATACGGCCCGAGCCCGCCGCGCGGACCGTGACCAGGGGGGTGTGTCCGCGTCGGGACCAGGTGCGCGCCCTGGGCGGTCGCAGGAGCTGCCCCGACTCATCCGCGAAGCACAGCCAGGCGTCCTGGTCCCTCACCGTCTTTCCACCAAGGGCCAGGTCTCCTTGACCCAGGTGGTCACCGCGTCCTCGTCGCGCTCGGCGGCCCGACGCGCCGGGACCTGCACCGTCCAGCCCATCTGGTGCAGGATGCGGCAGGTCTGCGCCGCGCTGAAACGCACGTGGAACCGGCGGGCGATCACGGTGGCCACCCGGGCCAGCGTCCACCGCTGGTCTTCCACCCACCCGTGCGCGGCCAGCCCCTTCCCCAGCTCCGCGGCCAGCCAGGCCCGCCACTGCGGCTTCATCCGCGACGGACGCCCGGACGGCCCCCTCGACCGCAAGGCATCCATGCCGCGGTCCCGCCAGTTGGCATGCCAGGCATAGGCGGACTTGCGGGAGACCCGCAACCGCCGTGCGACCTGCGGCGGCCTCACCCCTTGCGCGAACAACTCGGCTGCCTCGAAGCGTACTTGCTCCCGCCGGGCCCGCTGCTTCGCGGTCAGGCCACCCCCATCGGGATACCTCATGCCACCGGGATACACCCCCGAGCAACATCACCATCACCCCGAACCGCAAAGATCAGTAGCGGCATTCGCGGTTGTAGATGGCCATGTAGTCGCTCGGCGTCCCGCCACAGGAGATGACGGCGCTCGTCGAGGCCAGCGTCCAGATGTACGCGCACTGGGCCGGGCTGAGACCTTCTCCGGTCGTGGACTCCGACGCGTCCGCGTCCAGTGCGGGGAACTGGAGGGAACGCAGGGTGGACAGACTCATGCGGTTTCTCCTTCTGCCAGGACCGCCGGGCCGGCTTTTCCCGTCCCGTACGGCGGATACGGGAGCGATCCTGCGCGCCCGGCCGGGCCGCGGCCACTGCCGTCGGATGTCAACGTCCGTTGAGTACGGGCGTGTTCGCCAGCGCTTGTCGGAGCATCGCATGATGGGTCAAAAGCCAAGAAAAGTGGCGTTGCGGACAGCTCCTGGATGGGTCAGGCTGAACGGGGTGAGAACCCTCGGTGTGCTGGTCGTGCTGTTCGACGGGGTGGAGGCACTGGACGTGACCGGCCCGGTGTCGGTGTTCGTCCGGGCCAACGCGGTGATGGACCACCGCTCGCCCGGCGACGCGGCCTACCGTGTCCGGACGGCCAGCGCGGACGGTGCGCCGGTGAGCGCCGGCGGCGGTATCACTCTCGTGCCGGACTGCGCCCTCGACGAGGCGGACGCCTGGCACACTCTGGTGGTCCCGGGAGGAGAGATCGACGCGCGGCGCGTCCGTGCCGCCGGGTCGCAGGTGGTCGTACCGTGGCTGGCCCGGCACGCGGGGCGCTACCAGCGGATCGTGTCCATCTGCACGGGTGCGTTCCTGCTCGCCGAGGCGGGGCTGCTGACGGGGCGGCGCGTCACCACGCACTGGCGCAAGGCCGCGGATCTGGCCCGGGCCCATCCCGACATCACCGTCGACGCCGACCCCATCTTCATCAGGGAGGGCAGGATCTCCACCTCGGCCGGGGTGACCAGTGGTATCGATCTCGCCCTGGCGCTGGTCGAGGAGGACCTCGGACGGTCCGCTTCCCTGGCCATCGCCCGTGACCTGGTCGTCTTCCTGCGCCGCTCAGGCAACCAGCGGCAGTTCAGCACCCAGCTGATGGCCCAGACGGCCCAGCGCGACAGCCTGCGTGACGTGCAGCAATGGATCGCGGACCACCCCGAGTCCGACCTCAGGATCGAGAGCCTCGCCCGGCGCGCCCGCCTCTCGCCACGCCACTTCACCCGCGCCTTCACCGCCGAGACCGGGGTGCCGCCCGGCCGCTATGTCAGCCGGGCCCGGCTGGAGACCGCCTGCCGTCTCCTGGAGGAAACCCACGACAGCATCGAGCAGGTCGCCCGCGCCAGCGGCTATCCGACGCCCACGGCCATGCGCCGCGCCTTCCAGAACGAGTTCTCCCTCTCCCCGGCTCAGTTCCGCGAGCGCTTCTGACTCGCCGCGGAACGGCCGGGACGGCCTCTTCTCCGTGGGCATTGCGGCGGAGCCAGTAACCCGCCGGGGTGCGCCGCTCCTGGCCGCCGTGCTGGTCCAGAGCCTTGGACGACGGGGGGAGGCGTCCGTGCGGCGGTTCTGTCGAGGGGGACTGGGGGCGGGGGGTGTCCGCGTCGGGGAACTTCTTCAGCCACAGCGACTCGGCCCGCGCGGGCAGCCACAGTGTGGACCACGGCATGCGCAGGAGGTCCGCGTTGAGAATCGGGTCAGGTCGGCCGCGCTCATGGCTTCCCGGATGACGGTCTCGTACAGACGGCGCCGGGCAGAGGTCGTAGCGTCGCTGCTGGGACCAGTCCAGGTCGATGGGCAACTCTACGAAGCCGTCCACCGGCCCGGTCGGCTCGGTGAGCGACGCCGGGACGGCGTACGGGCGAATGTCCGCATAGCGTGCCCGATCAGGCATAGCACCAGTACGCCCGCCCAGTGGCCGTGTGTAAGCGGTCCGGCGATGCGAGCACGTGCTGCGGCGCAGTTCGTGGACAGCGGCAGCATGGTGTCGGCGACCGCGCCCTCTGGTCAGCTCCCCCTTCGCCCACCCGGCGGAAAGCCGTGCGCCCGTGCGGTGAGGACCACCGCACCTCCCGCCACGGAAAGGGTCAGCAGCACCCACGGGAGGGCGGTCGCACCGGCCGCGTCGAGCAGGAGAGCGCCCACCGCACCCCCGCCCGCCACGGCGAGGTTGAAGACCGTCACCAGCATGGACTGGGCGATGTCCGCGTCCTCGCCCGCGGCGTCGGCGAGCGCCGTCTGCATCAGCGTCGGGGCGCCGCCGAAGGTGATCCCCCAGCAGGCGACACCGATCACGGCGGCCGGGGCGGAGTGCGAGCCGATTCCGAGCAGAAGGGCTGCCACCGCGAAGCCCCCCAGGCTCGCCAGCGTCACGGCGCGCGGTGCCCGGTCCACCAGGGCACCGATCCACCAGATCCCCACGATCGCACCGGAGCCGAAGACGAACAGCACCGCGTCGACGCGTCCGCCGAGCCCGGCGGCGTCCAGGTAGGGGGAGATGTAGGTGTAGAGGACGTTGTGGGCCAGGATCCACAGGAGCACCACCAGGAGGACGGGCCGGACACCCGGCAGCGTGGCCACGGACGTGATCGGCCGCCGCGCGGATGCTTTCTGGCCGGGGAGGTCGGGCACCAGCGTGCGGATCCAGGCGAGGAGTGCCAGGGAGACCCCGGAGATGATCCAGAACACGCCCCGCCAGCCGACCAGGCCGCCGAGAAGGGTGCCGAGCGGGATTCCCAGTGTCAGCGCGACGGGCTGGCCCACGCCGACGACGGCAAGTGCGCGCCCCTGGAGCCGTTCCGGGACCAGCCGCCGCGCGTACCCGACCAGTACGCCCCATACGACGCCTGCGGCCATGCCCGCCAGAAAGCGTGTCGCCAGCGTCAGGTGGTAGCTGGTGGAGAGCGCCGTCACCGCGTTGAACACCAGCAGCCCGGCGATGGCCGATATGAGTACGGGACGGCGTCGCATCCCACGGGTCGCCGCGATCACCGGTACGGCCGCGACCACGGCCCCCAGGGCGTAACTCGTGACGAACTGGCCCACGAGGCTCTCCGAGACGCCGAGCCCCTGCCCGATCCGGGGCAGTAGTCCGGCCGGTATGGTCTCCGTCGTGATCGCCAGGAATCCGGCCGCGGTGAAGGCGAGGAGCCGGAGAGTGGGGAGGCTCTGAGGGTTCGAGGGCAGCGTGGATATGTCGGCCGGGCCGGCTTCGGCGTCGGTCAAGGAGTTCTCCGTGCGGGCGAGGTTGGTGAGGTGCACCGGCCGGGCGACGCCAGGGGCCGGTCCGCAACACCGTCGCATCTCCGATGGTTCCGCCCGCCCGACGACGCATGTCGTGTCAACGCATGGCGGCAATGCGACATGCGACCGGGGCTGTGGCGAGCGGTATGCGCACCTAGCGTCCTGTCCTATGAGTACCGAGTACAACAGCGGCGTCGCCCAATTCAGCGTCAACGCACCCGAGTTCGAAGAGGACCGCTACCGGATTTATCGGGAACTCCGTGAGAACGAACCACTGTTCTGGCATGAGGAGACCCAATCCTGGTTCATCACCCGATACGAAGACGTCTCCAAGCTCCTGGTCGGTGAACGCTTCATCACCAGTCGGCTCGTGCCCGCCAAGATGGACCTCGTCCCCGAAGCCGAGCGTGCGGAGTTCTCGGACATCATCGACATCATCTCGACGTGGATGGTCTACAACGACCGTCCCCGTCACGCCCAGCTGCGCGGCCACATGAACCGTGCGTTCCTGAGTGCGGAGATCGCCCTGATCCAGCCCGAGATCGCGAAGATCGTGTCCGAGCAGCTGGATGACGTACTGCTGCGCAACGGCACCGAATTCGAATTCGTCGCCGAGGTCGCTCATCCCATTCCGGCGCTGGTGCTGTGCAAGATGCTCGGCATACCCGGTGACGAGGTCAAGCGCTTCATCCGGTGGTCGGACGACATCGCGGACTTCATGCAGGATTTCGTCGTCTCGCCGGTGCCTGACCGGGAGATCAGCGACCGGACCAGGCAGAGCATGCGTGAGATCGTGTCGTATCTGACGGATGCCATCGCGGAGCGCCGGGCGACCCCCAGGAACGACCTGCTGTCGCGGCTGATCTCCGAGCAGCCCGGTGAGGGCGGCCAGCTGCTTGACAGCGAGGTCATGACCCAGGTGATCCATCTGATCTTCGGCGGGCACAAGATTCCGCAGTTCCTGCTGAGCAACTGCCTGCACTTGCTGTTCCGCACACCGGATGCCCTCGACGCGGTGAGGCGGGTCCCGGAGAAGCTCCTCACGCCCGCCGTGGAGGAGGCCATCCGGCTGGAGGGACCGACGCAGTTCATCACCCGGCACGCCGCCGAGGACGTGGAGCTGCACGGCAAGACCATCAAGAAGGGCGACTCCGTCTACTTCTACCTGGGTGCGGCGGGGCGCGACCCGGATGCCTTCGACGCACCGGAGGCCTTCCGCCTCGACCGTTCGGGCCGCAGGCACCTGGGATTCGGCGGTGGCTACCACGCGTGCATCGCCGCCGCGTTCTCGCGCGTGGAGGTCGAGGAAGTGCTCAGGGGTGTCCTGGCCCGGGTGCCTGACATCCGGCCGCGCTATGACCTCGACGGCCCCCGCTGGACCAGCAATCCCACCTTCCACGGGATTCTGGACATGCCGGTCAGCGTGGCCGCGTCGGACGTCCTGCCGGAGACGGGCGCGGCACTGGCCACCGGGGCGAGCGAGTGAGCCGGGCAGGGGTCGCGCCCACCGCCCACCTCGTCTTCGACTTCAACGGAACCCTCCTCGACGACAACGCGCCGCGGTTGCGGGCGCTCAACGACTCGCTGATCGCTCTGGGCGTCCCGGCGATCGACATGGAGACCTTCCGCAGGACGTTCTGCGTTCCCGTGCCCCGCTTCTACGCCGCGCTGATAGGACGGGAGCTGACGCAGGAGGAGTGGCTCACGGCCGACGGCGTCTTCCAACGCAACTACCTGGAGTACGCGCCGGCCCAGGCAGAGCTGGCCCCCGGTGCCCTGGACGCGCTGGCCGCCTGGACCACCGCCGGGCACACCGCCTCGCTGCTGTCGCTCCACACGCACCAGGAGCTGGCGGGTGAAGTGGGCCGACTCGGCCTGTCTCCCTGGCTGGTCCGGGTCGACGGGCGCCGCGGCCCCACCGGCGGGACCAAGGCGGAAGCCATGCGGCGCCATGTCGAGCGGCTTGAGCTGCCCCCGGCCCGGATCGTGGCCATCGGCGACACCCGCGACGACGCCAGGTCCGCCGCTGCCGCCGGAGTGCGGGCGGCCCTGTACTCCGGCGGTGCCGAGCACGCCGACTGCCTCGTCGATATCGGCGTGCCGGTCAGTGAGAGCTTGTACGGCGCTGTTGAGCAAGCCGCCCGGCTGCTGGACGTTCCCTTGTCGACGCGCTCCGCAGCCGTGAACACGACCGCCTGACATGGCCCATGGCGCACCGTCGAGACGGGCGACCCGGAATGATGTGGCGCGCCTCGCCGGTGTGTCGACAGCGGTGGTGAGTTACGTCATCAACGACGGGCCACGAGCTGTTGCCCCGGAAACACGCCGTCGCGTGGAGGAGGCGATACTCCAACTTCGTTACCGCCCGGACCGCTTGGCCCAGGCCCTCGGCCGCCACCATCGCACCGGTCTCGTCGGTGTGATCGCCCCGGACATGCGGCGGACCTTCCTCGCGGAGGCGGTCTACGCGCTCGAACAGGCGGCGAGTCGGCGCGGGCTGACGCTGATCGCCGGCAACTCGGGACTCCGGTCCGAACGGGAGCCGTACTACCGGAATGTCTTCCTCGGTATGCGGGTCGCCGGACTCGTCGTGGTGGGGGCCGCTCCGCTGCCCGCGACCGTCGAACTGGCCGAAAGCGAAGATACCCCCGTTGTGCAGTTGTACGGCCCGGCACCCGCCGAGCCCATCGCCACGCAGGTCACCTGCGACGAGAACGAGAGTGGCCGCCTCGCCACCGCGCATCTGCTGGACCACGGGCACCGGGAGGTCTGTCTGTTCGCGGAGCCAGACAATCCGGTGGCCGCACAGCGAGCGGAGGGCTGGCGGGCGGCGGTCACCGACGCGGGGGCGCACGGGCGGCTGTTCGCCGTACCCGGCGACCGGCACGGCGCCTTCGAGGTGGCACGGGCGCTGCTCGGCGGGCGAACAGGGCAAAGGCGCCCCGTAGCCGTCGTGTGCGGCACCGACGAGCAGGCGCTCGGCGTCATCGGGGCGGCGCGTTCCCTGGGAGTTCCGGTCCCGGCCGGACTCGCCGTCGTGGGTCAGGACGGCATCAGGGAGGCGGCTTTCCACATGCCTGCCCTGACCACCGTGACCACTGATCTGCACCGTTCGGTACGAGCGGCTCTGGACGCGCTGCGCGGCGCAACGACGAACGTGGACCGGTCCGCCACCTCGCACGAAGCACCGTCATCGCCGCACGAGCCGCCGGGGCGTCCACGCCTGCAACCCGGCGGCTCGTGCGGCTGCGAGCCGTAGCGGACAGCGCCGTCAACGGCGGCAAGGCTCCTCCGCCATCTCCTGCTCGTGCAGGAGTCCGCGCTCGCTGACGAGGAAGCCGGCGTGCATACGGTTCTTGGCCCCCAGGCGTCGCATGATGACCTCAATGTGACGCTGGCAGGAGCGCAGCGACATGTGCACCCGCCGTGCGATCAACCGGTCCTCGACGCCCTGCACCATGAGATGCAGGATGGTGCGCTTGGTGCTCTCGGAGAGCTCGTCCACCACATGAGGCTCGTACGAGGTGTGGAACTCGATCCCGCGGTTCCACGCCCGTTCAAAAGCGGCGACGGTGAAGGCGACCACGGAAGGATCCCGAACCAGCACGATTCCGCCGGAACGCGTTTGATGAGAAAAGACGGCGACCTCTTGGTCGAAGACGGTCAGCGGCATGAAGCCGTCGCTGCGGGTGCGGTACGAGGCATTTCTCTGTGTCTGGGTCTGCATATGCTCGACAAGTTCCCGCCGGAAGCGGGCCGTGTGCGCGAAAAGTGTGCGGACCCGGACCTCCGGGCTCAGCAGGCGCTTGCCGTCCGACTGGAAATACAGGGATTCGACGGCGGCATTCGCGTCGGGCTGGGAAAGCAGGATCTCCGAACGGCAGGAGGCGGCCAGCTCCAGGGTCAGCTCCGCCGCCTGGGACGGTGAGGCGACGATCTCCACCGGCGCCGGCCCCATGAAGCCCGCCACTCCTTCTTGGTACACGTCGGCGAGTTCGAGCAGCGCGGCCCGGGTGCGGTCGACCACTTGCTGCCGCTGGTCGATTTCACGCTGCAGCGGCCCCAGCACCTCGACCCGGGCCATGTCGGGTGCCACCGCGAAGTATTCGGAGGGCGACCCAGGCTCCACGCGCACGAGACGCAGCCGGATCAGGCGGCCGATCGACTCCTCCACGTCCTGCTGTCGAAAACCGGTGCCCGCGGCGACTTCCTCGACACCGCAGTGCGCGGTCCCGGAAATCCAGCCATAGACCCACCGGTCCGCGTCCTGAAGGAAGACGTGCGACCCGTCCGACATCGTGGTGTGCCCCTCATTTCACTGCCAGGCGGTAATGCGACCCGCTGGCAGTCACCCGTTATTTCGCTGGCAGTCTAACGTATAGATGTCACTGGAAATTACCTCACCGGATAGGCGCATCGACGAAAAGGTTATCCAGGTGAACTCCCTCAGAGAGAAATGAAGAGGTGTGGTGTGGCTCTTTCGCCGATAGTCCTCGACAGCGATCCCGGTCTGGATGACGCCGTCGCCCTGCAGTACCTGCTGGGCAGCGGGTTGTGGGACCTCAAGGCGTACACCGCCGTGGGCGGCAACGCCCCGATGGCACAGGTCTTCCGTAACGCCCGCGGCCTCGCCCGCGCCTTCGGCATCGACGGCGACGTCCCGGTGCATCCCGGTGCGGGGCGCACCATCAGCCGGGTCGACAGCGCCTCGGATTTCCACGGCCCGACCGGCCTCGGTGACGAGGTGCTCGCGGACTCCACCGCGCCCGAGCAGAGCGAACCGGCGGCCGCCGCGCTCCTGCGGCTGTCGCGGCGGTACGAGGGCGAGCTCACCGTCGTCGCCACCGGACCGCTCACCAACGTCGCCATGGCCCTCCTCCAGGACCCGGGCTTCGCCCACCGGGTGCGCAGGCTGGTGTTCATGGGCGGAGCCGCCCAGGCGCCGGGCAACGTCACGGCGCTGGCCGAGTTCAACGTCTGGGCGGATCCGGACGCCGCCGACATCGTGGTCTCCAGCGGCATCCCCTACACGATGGTTGGCCTCGACGCCACGCACGGCTGGCGCTTCACGTACGAGGACCTGGCCCGCCTCGACGCCGCCGGCCCCGGGCAGGAGCTGACGGTCCGGATCATGCGCACGTATCTGAAGGCGTACGAGTCGAACCGCGGGCAGGGAGACTGCCCCCTGCACGACCCGCTGGCGGTGGGCGTCGCGGCCGACGAGTCGTTCGTCACCACCGGATCCGGCACGGTCGCCGTCGAGTGCGCCAGCCAACTCGGGCGCGGTCAGACGGCGTTCCTGCCCGAGGAGAGGGCCGGAAGCTACGCCTACCCGCCGCACATCCTCGACCGGGAGAAGCACACGGGCCGTGTGGCGCTGGGCACCGGGCCGCGCGACTTCAGCGCCCACTTCGTCGAGACCCTGCTGCGCTGCCCCACGGTCTGACATCGCAGACATCAGATTCCTTTCGCTCCTCAGCACCCCTCCGTGTCGGCGGAATCAAGTGCATCCACCAAGACGTAGCACCTGGCTCGCGCTCAACGACCTGTGGTCCGACGGACTTCGGCTGACAGCCCCCCACCCAGCGGGTATCGGGACCCCCCAAGGGTGGGGTTGGCAAGTGATCACAGGGGCGCGATGCTCCACGTAGCAACAAGCAACCGCGTCGTGCCGGGGAAGCCCCATGGGGCCTCTTCCCTCGCATACGGCGGTGGGCAGACGCGTGCTGCATCGGATTTGGAAAGCTCGATGAAGGCGTGCGTTGTCTCCAATTGAAGAAGAGGGAACGTGAACAGCAAGTCCATACGCGTTACCACGATCGGCGTCTGCGCTGCCGTCGTCATGGCAGTTTCGGGGCCTGTGGCCTTCGCAGATCAGGCGGAGCACCGGGCTGGGATACACCCTTCCCAGGAAGCCGCCCAGGCCGCCCAGGCTCAGGGTGAAGCCGACCCGCTGGCCGCACTTGAGGAAGAGGGCTTCGAGGAGCGACTTCTGGACCTGCCCAAGGACCCTTCGCCTGAGCAGGTAGCGAAGGCCATGTACCCGGAGGACCAGAAGGCCCAGGAGGCTGCCCTGCCGGCCCTGAAGGGGTCCGCGACGGAGAGTGCCGCAGGCAAGGGTGGTCCACAAGGGGTCGCCCCGTCCGGCATCTCGTGGTCGAAGGCGTGGAAGGTCACTGCGTGCGTGGGCACAATCGGCGGTTTCGTCGCCGGCAATGCCCTGCTGATCACCAAGGCAAAGAAGTACGGTGGCGTGCTCAAGGGTGCCAAGCTGATCGTCCAGGCCGGTAACAAGCAGGAGCGGCTGAAGATTTTGGTCGCCATGTTCGGAGAGGTCACGGGCATCAGCGCGGTCGCCAAGAGCTGCGGCTGAAGAGTGCGCAAGGCGGAGGAGAGACTATGCAGACTGCTTTCGTCGCCGTGTTCATCATCGCTGTGGTGGTTCAGACGGTGCTCGTCGTAGCCTTCGTTCGCGAAATGTGGAGCCACAGCCGACACGGAGGCCCCGAGCCCACAGTGTTCACAGGGTCGGATGTCATCGTCTCAGGACTGCTGGTCGGAGGGGCCATGACAGTCCTGGCGCTGGCAACGCACCACTGGAACACCTTCGGCTGGCACGAACTCATTGTGTTTTCAGCTGTCTTCGGCTTCTCAACCGCTGGACTGCTCACTCTGATGCGCCGAAAGCGATGGAACATGGCGCGACAGGTCGCTCTGTTGATTCCCATCGGGCTAGGAGCTCTAGCAGGCATGTCAGGCGTCACGCTCTAGTATTCATAGGCGCGATGGGCGGGGCAGGCTTCGGACTGCCATGAATGCAAGCGATCGAAGGCTGTTCGCTCCGCGATTCTGGCCAGTCGTTGCCAGGAGCGCGCCATGGTCGCCTCCGCTCAAAAGCGGAGGCGACCATTTTGGTGTTCGCCAGATGCTCCGTGGCTCGCTCCAGAGAAGGCTGGGGCGAGGTGTTCCTCGACTCCGGCGCTCCATGTGTGGCTGCTGATCAAGGTGAGACAGCGACCATGATGAAGGGGCGCCCCGGCGGCGAGGCGCCCCTTCTGAACAGCGCATCCGCTGACCTGCTGCGGTGAGTGCGGGATGTGAGTCCACGGTGACTCTCGGCCAAGACGGGTTACTGTCCAGCGATGAGAGACCACTTGACGGTGGAAGGGGCGGCCACCTTGATGGCGCCCTCCGGCCAGACCTCCTTTAGGCCCAGCTCGTTGTAGGTGCTGCTGACCTCGCCGTTCACGTCAAGCAGCGGAGAACGTGACCGGATTGCTTCCCCGGCGTGCGGTAGCCCAAGACTCGCTGCCGCACCGCAGCCGGCGCGCCATGGCCTGCGTAGACGGTTCAGCGCCGGGGCGGAGCCTCTGGCCGCTCGAAACTACCAAACGGGCCTCACTGAGCTTTTGGTCCGGTGGTTGGTGTTTGGTCCCGGGTCAGGTTCCGCGCCAGTTCAGGGTGGCTTCGCCGGTGAGACGGCGAAGCCATTGACTCCCAGGTCGCGTTGGACGGGGTGGACGTCGATGCCCAGGCGGGCGCCGTGGTCGATGGCGGTGGTGCGGTAGCCGGCGTCGACCCACGCCTTGGTGATGCGCGGGTGGGCGGCGGCGATGCGGGTCAGCAGGGTCACCCCGGCCGCGGTGTCGGACACGCTCGCGGCCGTGACCAGGACAGTCAGCAGCAGGCCGAGGGTGTCGCAGCCCAGGTGTCGCTTGCGCCCGATGATCCGCTTTCCGGCGTCGGTGCCTTGGTTGGCCAGGTGCACGTTGGCCGACGTCTTGATGGTCTGGGAGTCCAGCACGCAGGCCTACGGCTCGCCGTTGCGGCCCTCGGCCTCCCGGACCAGGCGCCGCAGCAGGCTGCCGAGCTGTTCGAGGACGCCGCCCTCTTGCCAGGCCGCGAAGAAGTAGCCGTAGGTAGTAGTGCGCCAGTGAGGGAAATCGTGGGGCACGCAGCGCCAGACACCTCACGATGCCAACGGGTCAAGCGGCGGTGGCAAGTTGGGTCGGGAAGGCGGTGTGCTCGTCGAACGGCTTGTGGTGCTGGAGGCAGTGGTAGAGCTGGCCGAGCTTGGTTGAAGAGGTTGCGCTGGGTGGCGGCGTGCCAGTCGCCGATCTCGCGTCGTCGCCGGTAGTGGGCGTTGGCTCCGGCGGAGGCCCAGAGGTAGCCCGCGTGGTTGAGCCGGTCGTTCTTCACCCACCGCCGGGTGATGGAGGACTTCTTGCCGGAGGCCCTGGTGACGGGCGAGGAACCAACGTAGGCCTTGAGGCCGCGGGCGTCGGCGAAGCGAGTGTGGTCGTCCCCGATCTCAGCCAGGATCCGGGCGGCGAGCTGGATGCCGAGCCCGGGGAAACTCAGCAGGATCTCGGCGTCCGGGTGCTGAGGGAACACCTCTGACACCGACTCGGCGAGCTGATCGGCGGTGGTGCAGGCGGCCTCCAGCTGGACGAGGAGGGCGAGCATATGCTGGCCCAGCCCCCCCCCGAGGCGGAGCGGCGGAGGCACACGGGCGCCAGGGGCGCCCGAGGAGGACCAGCCCACCGACGCCGACACCGCCGGGCTGTGTCGCTGCTGCGTGCCGCCGCAAGCCCCGCCGCCAGGCCCAGCAGGGCCAGCCCATGTTCATGATCAGTGAACGTCCGCCGAGGTCGCCGACCCGGCCGCCCCCGGTTGCCGGGAAGGCGACCTGATCATCGGCAAGGACAGTGGCTCTGCCATCGGCACACTGGTCGAACGCTTCACGCGCTACGTGATGCTCCTGTGCCTGTCAGCCGACGCGGCACCGAGCTCGACCGCGACGCGCGGGTGGAGGCTGTGACGACCCTGCCGGTCCATTTCGGACGGTCGCCCACTCGGATCAAGGCAGCGCGATGGGACGGCACCACGAGTTCACCGTCGCCACCGACGCTCCGGTCTTCTTACGATCCGGCTAGTCCCTGGCAGTGCGGTTCGAACGAGAACACCAACAGCCCGCTGCGGCAGTACGTTCCCAAGGGCGCCGGCCTCCGTGCACGCGCGAGGACCTCGATGCCGTCGCGGACGAACTCAATGGCCGACCACGCAAGCCGCTCGGCTGGTAAACCCCGGCCGAGCGCCTGCATGCACTGCTTGCGACCGCCCAGCACTGATCACGTGTTGCGACGATCACTGGAATCCGCCGGGACGAGGAGGGGTGCTCCTTTGCGTTCAGCCGTCGACGGCGGTGGTCACCAGTCGGTGAGGTCGACCACGCGTGAACAGTGCGGGTCGTCGGTATCGGTCGTTGTGAGCCACTGTTCGTCGAGCAGCGACGGCAGGGCCGCCAGCAGCGCTGTGAGGACGCCACCGGGACGTACGTCGGCAGCTGTTATCCCGGGGAGAGCCTCCTCGGTGTCGAGGTAGAGACGGAGCCGGTCCGGGGCCAGGAACAGGAAGCCACACAAGCGCGCCTGTGGGCGTTCCTCGGTGGAGGGGGAGGCCAGGCAGCGCAGGAGCGTGTGGGTCCAGTCGTCGTTGGTGAAAGGGGCTGGAGTCACGGTCGCGGGGTCCACGGTGAACAGGGTCATTCCCATGACGGTGCTGACCTTGTCGCGAGGGTAGATGTGGGTTCCCGTGTGGACGGTGCGCAGGAGCGCGGCAATGTCGTGCGGTGTGCGCAGTTCGTCGCCCGTGCGTAGGGGGATCTCGTATGCGGCGAGTCGCTCGGGGGCGTACTCGCCCTTGTCACCGAGGACGACGCGTACGGCGTCCGTCGTGGGGGGTGCAGGGAGGACGCCACGTACGTGTTGGTCCTCAACGAGGGGCGCGTAGACGTGGTGGAGCATCAGGCCCGTGATGTGGGCCTGCTGCTCCACAATCTCTTCATGCTCGCATGTCATTGATTTACCCAGTTCGGGCACTTCTGCATGCCCTTGCAGTATGCGGTGATCACGCCGATCTTATTGCCCTTTCCCGCGTCGTAACGCCCGTCGTCCGTCTTCCGTGCGTAGCGGGCCTTGACGACGATTGTCACCCGTCCGTACTGGCGATTCGAGGCGACGCCCCGGTACTCCAGGTTGGCCCCGCTCTTCTTGTCGACCTTACCGCCGAGAGGGATGTTCAGCAGATCGCACTTACGGATGTTGTGCCGACCGGCGAAGTGGTTCCAGCCCAGTTCGGCATTGCCGATGCGCGTCAGTATCTGCCGGCCGTCGGGGTCGACCGCGCCGCGCCTTTCCTTCTTGTTCCACCGCGGTGCCGCGCTCGTGGGCGCGGCGGCTCCAGTGAGGAGGATCGTTGCTGCTGCCACTGGCGACATGAGCGCCGTGATCTTCTTCAGCGAGGAACGTCTCATGAAGTCCACTCCTGATCTCCGGTCGAGTGCATCCCCCCCAGAACTTCACACTGTCGCAAAGGTAAGCGAATACCCTTATGGGGCAACGGAATTGGGGGGATGTAGGAAATGAAGCCTTTCAGTGTTGCCGCTCCAGAGTGAAGCTGGCTGCGGCAATTGACGACATTCGATTCGAGTTTTACTGGGCCTGGTGGAAGATCTGCCAGGACTTCAGATCTGCGTGCCTGCCGATGCCGACGACCGAGAACCCTGCTCCTTGGGGCAGGTTCATACTCGCCATCAGGTGCAGAGGGACACAAGACAGAAAGTCGTACAGGTCACAGAAGGTGGGAATCGCGTCTGGCCATGAGAGTGCCGAGGGCCGGAGGCGCAGTCGCCGCGCCGACGGACGGCTTTGCTCCCCGGCTGCTCTGGCGCCTGGAGGCGACCGATTGGGATCTCCTTGGCTTCGAATTCGTCAGCGCGCGCCCTGCGGACTCCTCCGAAGGATCACCGGACCTGCTCCTGCTCGCTGACACGCTTGCTGCCCTTGGCCGCCTCCAGGCGCCGGGTCTCGATCTCAAGCGGGCCGAGGACCGGTGGCGGCCGTATGTTGATGAGGCGGAGATACTCCGGTTCTTCGCAGGGAACTCGCTGTGCCATACCGATTTCAACCCGGTGAACGTGCTGGTGGCTGGCGGACGGGTACGGCTGGCCGACTGGGCATGGGCCACGGTAGGAGCACCTTGGATCGACTCCGCTGTCTGCGCGGTTTGGCTGATTGCGACCGGCAAGCGATCTCCGCGGGAGGATGAGGCGTGGACCGCGCGGATTCCGGCTTGGCGCACCGCGCCGACCGAAGCCGTCGCAGCCTTTGCGGCGGCCAACGCCTGGATATGGCAGGAGATCGCTGAGGACGCACCGGGCTACTGATCATCGAGCTTGGCTGCAGCGGCGATGTAATGGGCGCGCTATCAGGGCGCGGCATGAGCCGGGGAGTTGACGAGAGCCCGACCTGGTCCGGATAGTGCTGCTTCGCCTGCTCGGCCAGCTCGGGGGCGGTTACGGGGTGAAGCTCAGCACGACGAACAGCATGCCCAGCATGGTGAAGATGCCGGAGATCAGGATACCGAAGAGGCTTCCAAAGAGGGGCGACCAGGTCCCGCCGGGCCCATGATGGTCGCGGTTCGGGGGGCGGGGCGGTAGCGAACGGTCATGGTGTCGCCCTGGGCGAGGAGCACGGCGTCTTCCTTGAACTCGATGTTCTGGCCGTCGAGGGTCGTGAAGCTGTGGACGTGGTGCCAGTAGGTGTTGCCCTCGCTGCTTTCGGTCGAGTACCTGCGTATGCAGCGGCCTTTCACGGCGATGCCGCTCGCGATCGAGCGAAGGCGGCCGAGCAGCTGTTGCGACAGGAAGAAGCACAGTGTCCCGAAGCCAGCCAGGATGCAAGGGCCGACACACCCGCGGCCCTCGGCCGCTGTCTCCGAGCGCTATCGGCCGCGCCAGCGCGCTCTCCGCCGCTGGCTGGCGTTGGCCAGGACCAGGAGCGCTGCGGTAGCGGACAGGATGACCAGCATGCGTCTCGTGTTTATGAATGGTGCGCTTGCTGCCCGACGATCTGCACATGGTGCAGTGTGACGTTGCGGGGGTGAGAGGGGTTGAGGAACCACTTCCGAGCTGATGCCAGCCACCAGGTGCCGCAGAAGGCGATGACGGTGCCGACGGCGATGGGGGCATAGTTGAAGGTGCTCGCTGTGATCGGTGACCTCTGCGGCAGCATGAACAGCGCCGTGATCACGAGAACCCACACGACGGCGATGGTGCCGACGATGGTGGACCACGAGCCGAGGTGCCACGGGCCGCGCTCGAACCGGTCACCTTGCCGCAGCCGGAGGAACGTGGGGATCACGTAGGCGATGTACAGGCCGATGGTCGCGATCGAGGTGACAGCGGCGTACGCCGTGGTGTTCCACAGGTAGGGCAGGCCCAGACAGAAGGCGCCGCCGGTGGCGAGCCAGACGGCGTGCGTGGGAGTCCGGGTGCCCGGGTGGAGTTTGTGCCACGTCTTGGAGAAGGGCAGCGCGCCGTCGCGGGAGAAGGCGTAGATCATGCGGGAGTTGGCGGTCACCGAGGCCATGCCGCAGAACAGCTGCGCGACGATGATCACAACGAGAAGGCACTTGCCGGTGGCCGCGCCAAGGGCATCCATGAGGATCTGCGCCGGAGGTACGCCTATGTCGGAGTCCAGGGCCCCGCGGTAGGACTGTATGGCGTAGGTGAAGCCGAAGAGCAGGACGAACCCGGCTACCAGGGAGACCGCGATCGAACGGACGATGCCCTTGGGCCCGGCGACGGCCGCATCGATGGTCTCCTCGGTCATGTGGGCGGAGGCGTCGTACCCGGTGAACGTGTACTGCGCCATCAGCAGGCCGACCAGTACCACGTAGGCGCTGGAGGCGAAACCGGTGTGGTTGGTGAACTCCCCGAAGACGAAGTGGGTTGACTGGTGGTGGTCGGGGACGAACACCAGAGCGCCGCTGATCACGAGGACGCCCAGGATGTGCCACCAGATGGATACCTGTCGAGCAGGGCGTTGAGGAAGGTGGCGGCGCCGAAGTCGATGCCCGCGGTGACCGCGATCTGCCCGAGGGTGTTGAACCAGCCGGTGAACCACGCCCACGCCGCCGCCGACCGTGCGGGAGCCATGCGATGCGCCCAGAAGTACAGGCCCGCGCTGGTCGGATAGGACGAACAGACCTCGGCCATGGACAGACCCACGAACAAAGTCATCAGCCCGACGAACAACCACCCCCACATGATGACGGAGGGGCCGCCGGTGTCCATGCCGTAGCCGTAGAGCGTCATGCAGCCCGACAAGATGGAGATGATGGTGAAGCTGACACCGAAGTTGGCACGGCCGGACATCGACCGGGACAGCGTCTGTCGGTAGCCGAGCTGCTGGAGGCGCTCCTCGTCGGAGACGCGGGAGACATCGAGAGGCACGTGCTTTCCGTCCTTCCCTCGTAGGCGGTTGGGGTGCTTGATGCGGTGCGTCCCTCTCAACGGCGGCGTCGCCGGGGCGGGCTGTAGGCCCACGCGCGATGGCGTAGGAACAGCTCGCGGGCACGGCCGCAGTATGCCCACGGGACGCGTGTGGCGTACGGGCCGATCGCGTCGAAGACCTCTGAAGCCTCGTGGTGACGGTTGGCGAAGGACAGAGCGTGCGCGAGGTAGTTGGCGTCGTCAGCGAAGCAGGCGTGCGGGCGTGGTGCCCGGTAGCGCCACCAGCGTTCCAGCGCGAGATCGATCTGCGGGCAGTCCACCCAGGGGTGAATCATCAGCCCGTACGAGTCCTGGTCCTGCTCCTGCCGGCAACGGTGGACCTCGGCGAGTACCACCAGAGGCAGGACCGCGATGGGCAGGCCTTTCGGAGCGATGGAGACCTGCTCCTCGGCCCACCACATCGCCTCGCCCGGCTTGCCGTGGTGACGGACGAAGAGGTACGTGACGAACTCATGGTGGGCTTCGCGGTTCCAGGGATCACGTTGCTTGATCTCCGACCACACATGGTTCAACGTGCTGCGGTCGGGGACGTGGGTGCGCAGCAGCGCGAGCATGACGACCAAAGGGGCTACGTCCTGGGGCCACGTGTCCAGCGCGGCACAGCACGTCGCCCACGCCTCTTCCATCAAGGTCTGGCCCCTGACGCGGCCGGCGATCATCGCGCGCAGGGCCTGCACGTTCCCGAGTAGGGCGAGGGCGTGAGGGGAGTGCGGCTCGGCCTCGGCCCAGGTGTCGGCGAACCTGAGACGGGCCCCGGCCTCCGCCAGGACTTGGAGGCGGAAGATCCGCCGGTCCCAGTCCGGCCCGGTGGCGACGAGCATGTCTCGTGGCCCTTCCCAGCGGCCCATCGAGGCATCCTCGAGCACGTGCCGGAGTGCTTCGTCGTCTCTGGCTGGGTGTGTGTCAAGAGTGATCAACATGGGTTGGCCTCTTGGGTGGCAAGAGGGCCCCTGCTCCGGAGTACGCAGCCTCAGCGCGCGGGGGAGTAGAACGCGACTTCGGATGGGCCCCCGGAGCAGGGAGCTCGGAAATGCGGGAAGAGTCAGTACTCCTTCTGGGGCACCCGGCCGCAAGGTGCGTGTGCGGACCGACTTCAGAGTGAGTACGGGCGTGCTGCTGGACCGTCGAGGCTGACCTGGAGGGATGGCTCACCAGGCAGCTGGCGGGCACGCGAGCAGCAATCGCTGCCACGGAGGCGATGACGGCACTGCGGGGGCCCGGGGCAATGGGAGCCAGCACCAAGTGGGCTGCGGCCGCTATGCGTCTGATGCTTCGTGCCCCCGCTGGGCACGAACCAGGAGTGCGGCATGTGCCTCCGCCCATGTAGCAGCAGGCGCCATCGCGGTCAGGAGTTCCTGGGACGGAGGCGTCAGTCGATAGGTAGTGGGGAAGGGGAAACGTGCTGTTCTTTCGCGTTCGATCAGTTCGGTTTGCGTCAGACGCTGCAGGGTTCGGCAGAGCGTGCCTTCCTGAAGGTGACGATGGGTGCGCCCTGGCCAGTTGTTGGTGGGAATCTGCGCGCGCATCGTTGCCAGGAGGTCCGTGTACTGCAGTGGCCCACCGTTGAGGGCAACGAAGACATCCCAGTACCATTCGCCGTTGAGCAGGCGAAGAAAGTCGTGAACCCTCTGCAGGTATCGCTCATCCCTCGGCGAAATTCCGACAGGGGTGGAGTACCGGACGTACGGTAGGCGGGAAGCGAGGCGTCGATGCCATTTCTCGGTATGCGAGGTTCTTCCTGAGACATCAGAGTTTTGAGGCATGAATTTCCCTAACCGGCTGTGTCTGTGCGGCTCGGCAAGCCCGCGGGTGCAGCTGCACCGGCCTGACGCGGTGAGGGCGGGCGCGTGAGCTTAACGGGCGTGGCTTCTACTTGGCTTCCCTCTGGTCAAGTTCCTTGGCAACCGTCAGCCAGTGATGAGCGCATGCCTCAGCAGCGTCAGCCACTGTCGGAGCACGGTGTGCAGGCACGCAGTCGATGAGCCTGCGCCACCGCCTTTCGGTGAGCGACGCCTGGCTGATCAAGAGCTGCAGCAGTTCTCGCCCGGCGTCAGTGCGCATGGAGGGATCACTGGCCATGCTGCATAGTGCGCGCTTGAACCGGGAAGCCGGTGCTGCTGCGAGGTAGCCAGTTCTCCTCGCGCGGCGCTTGGCCTTCTTCGGAGAGGAAGCCTGCTGCGCTTCCTCTTTCAACTTGCGTACTCCTGAAGGCAAGGGGCCCTCCCTTCTCTTGATCCTTCCTGACTTCCTCTCGATATCAAGACGGTGATGTTCCCCATCCGCTGTCACGCATGGCGCTACTTTCGCTGGATCTTTGGGTGGTGCTGGGGGCGGACGCCATCTCCGCACCGTCCTAAGTGCTACACCGTCGGAGCACTCTAACTTCAAAGCCAGTGCCAAGGGGTCGGCGAATTCCAGCCAGCAGCGTTGGCGCAACCCGTGGGCGTGGGCGGCATCGAGATTTCCCTCCGCGCTCCTATGCTTCCCCTCGCCGGGCGGAGCAGGATGCGCGGGCACGGCTCGCTCAAGGGGGTAGGTCATTGCTGAACGAAGAGCTCCGCCACCTGCGCGGAATCGGGATGGCTATCGAGCTCATACGAAACAAGTGGACGTACGCCGTGCTCGTCGCTCTGCTGGATGGGTCGATGAGCCCGACGGAGCTTCTGGTGCACATAAACAAGGGTAATGTGCGCAATGCGGACTTGCTGAACGAATGGGTACTTCACGAGAAGACCTTGCTCGAAACGCTGCGGCGACTGGAGGGCGAAGGGCTGATCGTGCGGCAGCAGTTGGTTGAGCCGCAGGTGAAGAGCGCGGCTCGAAGGTTGACGTCCATGTCTGAGGAGCTGCTGGAGGCGCTTCACGAGCCCGCGGTATGGGCGACACGTCATGCAGACCTTCTGCTGGCCAATCTGCGGGTTCGCCGGGGTGTGGGCAGCGCGGGTCCAGCACCCGCACGCCGACTGAAGTTCGAGGGCGGCAAGCGCACGCCGAGTCAGGAGCGTTGGCGCAATCTCGGCGTAGCCCTCACGATGCTCCGCCTGCGCTGGAGCTTCTCGGTCATCGCGAGCCTGCGCAACGGACCCATGCGTCCTACGGAGCTGGCTCTGGTGATCAACGAAGACGTTGATCGCGATCGCCACATCACCGGCCGCCGTCATCTGTCGGACAAGGTGCTGTGGGGCACCCTGCGTCGACTGTCCACCGACGGTGTGATCGAGCATGAGGGGAGAGGGCCGGGGTTCGCTTCTGCCGCTCACTGTTCGCTGACCGACTCGGGGCACGACCTGTTGGTGGCTCTCGCTCCCCTGGGCGTCTGGGCGGTGCGCCATGAGGAGTGGCTAGTCGACATCATGCGAGCCCGTCTTCGTCGCTCCGGGAATCCCTCGGCTGATCGGCAGTCACCTGACGGGTCATCAGGTACAGTGGCGTGGTGAACTCGACCGTTGCAGTCAGGAGTTGACAATGGGCAAGGAGGCTGAGCCTCACGCAGAGTTTCCGTTCGCGCCCCGGGCGTACGGCGGCCCCCCAGATGAGTACGCCCAAAGGCGCAGCAGCTGCCCGCTCGAGCCGATCGTGTTGCCGAGCGGTGACGAGGTGCTCCTGGCCACGACGTACGAAGACATCCGGGACGTGCACGCCGACACGCGCTTCACGCGCAACCTTCGCTACCCGGGCGCCCCTCGCCTGCTCGCAGGCCGTGACATCCCTGATGATCCGCACGCCCTTGTCAACATGGACCCACCGGAGCACACTCGGCTCCGGCGCATCGTGCAGTCGGCCTTCACGCCGCGACGAGCCGAGGGGTGGCGACCGCGCATTCAGGAGCTGGCCGACGGTCTCCTCGACGCCGTCATCGCGGGCTCCCCGCCGGTCGACTTGCTCGACTCCTACGCCCTCCCTCTCCCGATCCACATCATCTGCCGGCTGCTGGGCGTCCCTGAAGAGGACAGCCCGCGGTTCCGGGCGTGGTCGGACGTGTTCCTTTCCACCAGTACGGCTACTGCTGACGAGCGTGCGCGGGCCGGTGCGGAATTTGCCGCCTATACGGACGCGCTGATAGCAGACCGCCGCAGGAACCCGGGCGCGGATCTCCTCGACGAACTCATCAACGCCCACGATGCGGAAGACCGGCTGAGCGAGGGCGAGCTGGCCCGCATGGTCCGAGGGCTGATCATCGCGGGACACGAAACCACAGGGCACGTCGTCGGCCGCGGCGTCCTCACCCTGCTGCGCCATCCTGATCAACTGGCCGAGCTCCGGCAGAATCCGCAACTCCTTCATGGGGCCGTCGAGGAGATCCTCCGCACGGAGGTACCCGGGCACGGAGGTCTGCTGCGCGTGGCCACCGAGGACCTGTCGCTGCCGTCCGGTGGCACGGTGCCCAAGGGGCAGGCTGTTCTGGCGCCAGTGGTGGCCGCCAACTACGACCCGCAGCAGTTCGCCGCCCCGGACGAGTTCGACATCCACCGGAGTGCCGAGAGCAGGCATCTCGCGTTCGGGCACGGCCCCCACTTCTGCCTGGGGGCCAACCTCGCGCGCGTGGAACTGGAAGTGGCGATCGGCTCGCTCGTCGAGCGTCTTCCTGGGCTCGCTCTAGCAGTTGCGCCCGAGGGCCTGAAATGGACGACTGGCAGTCGCATCTGCAGCCTCGTTGAACTTCCCGTCACCTGGGAGTGAGGGCGGCCCCAGATGGTCGCGACGTCGCCAGGCCGTTCCTGCAGTGCGGCCGCAGCATGACTGGATTCTCGTTCGCCAGGCTGGTGTAGGGGGCGGCCGATCCTTGGGGTCTCGGCCGTCCCCTGCATGGCATTTATCGCATTCCATGCGCATTTCCTCGATCGAGGGCCTCGTACTCACTTCGAAGTCGGTCCGCAGGCCCACCTTGCGCTGAGGGGGCGCAGCCGGAGTAAAGGTGGATGCGTCGGTGTACGCATGTGCGTCCGGCATGAGCCTGTGTTGTTCATGGGGTGATGTGACCATGGTGACCGGAGAGAGTTGCCGACGAGGCGAACGTCGCCTCAGATGCACTGGGTTGAGCGCTGCGGCCCTTCTCTTCCTTGGAGGATGCAGCAGTTCGTCCGCCACGAAAGCGCCTGAAAGCGTCGACTCGGGTGGCGCCCAGACTCCGAGCAGGAAGTTGTCGACAGCCTCACGATCGGCGTCGACCGCAGACACGGCACGAGAGCAGGCGGCCGAAGCCTATCTGGGCATGTGGCGCGACATGGCGGACGCGGCAAGGACCTCCGACTGGAAGTCTCCTCGGCTCGCCCGATACGCGACAGGCGAAGCACTCAAGGCGATCACGCGTGGAATGTACGCCGACCACCGGAACGGCCTGATCACTAAAGGAAGGCCGGAGAACTCCCCGAGGGCCACCAAACTCGCCCCAGCGTCCGATCCCACCACGGTGGTGATCACGGACTGCGGTGATTCCACCCACTGGCTGAAGTACCGCATGCAGAACGGAAAGTTGGCGGACGACGAACCCGGTGGCCGCCAGTCCATAACGGCTGAGGTGAAGAAGCAGAAGGGCGGCGGGTGGAAGGTCACGCGGTTCGCAGTCTGGGAGGTCGGATCGTGCTGAGGCGGACCAGGGCCGTGGTCGTCATGACCGCCACCCTGATCGTGGCGAGTGGTGTTCCTGCACTGGCCGACCCAGGGTGGGGGAGCGTCGACTGCTCGCAGAACCCGCACCCGGGGTGCGACCTGGAAGCCGGAAAGGGCGGAAGGAGCGGGCGGGAAGTTCCTGAGTCGGAGGGGCACGGCCTCGGGCCCCACCTGCGTGGCGGCAGGAGTGGCGGCGGCCGAGAGGGAACCGGTGAGCGTGACCCAAATCTGGCTCGTTGTGCCTACGAGCGCAGCGACTACGAGGCGCCCGGGCCGGTGGCCAACGCATCGTTTCAGGAGTCTGCCGACACTGGCGCACCGAGCGCCGCACGCGCCGTGTGGGAATCGGAAGCCCGGCTCAGCCCGGCAGGGCAATCAGCCGACCACACTCCAGGGAGGAAGGGTGCTTGGTACGTCTACAAGTGCTCGTCGAACGGCTTCCGGGATGCCTTCTACCGGCCGCCGGTGTGGATTCCGGACGCTGCTCAGGAGGGCCGCGTCGGACCCGTCACGCCCTCGCCCGCCCAGGTGGCGCGGCGTGCCCGCAGCCAGCTCCGGCTTCCCAACGTAAGAATCCGCACCAATCCGTCCGATGAGCAGCTGGTCAATCTTCCGACATGGCTCTGGGTGGCCCGTAGGGCCTGGCGGCCGGTGTCGGCGACGGCCTCCGTGCCCGGGGTCTCGGTGACGGCGGTGGCACGGCCGAGCAAGGTCGTCTGGAAGCTGGGCGACGGCCGGTCGGTGACGTGCCGCGGACCGGGGACCCCGTACGCCGCCGACGCGCGCGGAAAGAGGCGCGCCTGGGGGCCTGGTGGTTCGTCGCCGGATTGTGGGCATACCTACCGCTCGTCATCGGCCGGCCAGCCCGGAAACGCGTACGCGGTGTCGGTGACAGTCCACTGGACGGTCAGCTGGTCCGGCGCAGGGGAGAGCGGGGTCTTTCCCGGCATGACCACCACGGCGAACGCCCGATTCCGTGTTGCGGAGAGCCAAGCGCTGAACAGCGAGGGCTGAGGGCACCGCGAGTGTTCGATCGACGATGTAGAAGGAGGGCGGCTGATGAGCACCCGGCTACGCGCGCTCGGGAGTTCCGGCTCCATGAGTCAGAAGTCCCAGAGGAGGGGAGGGTCCGATGCCGAGCGGGCCTCGTCGCGGGTAGCCGGGACCTCCCGGCGGCGCGTTCCGTATCTCCTGATCGGCGTGCTGCTGGTCCTTGGTTGCGCAACCGGTGGAGTGCTGCTCACGCTGAGCCTGGGGGACCGTGAGCCCGTGCTGGTGCTCCGGCGGTCCGTGTCCGTCGGCCAGGAGCTGGAGGGCGCGGACCTGAGGGAGGCGAGCATTGCGCGCGGCGGTGGGCTCGACGCTGTGGCCGCCGACCAGCGTGGGGCTGTTGTGGGTCGCCGGGTGGCCTACAGCTTGCCTGCCGGGATGCTGTTGACGAAGGGCTCTCTTGGTAGCCCCGAGGTGCCGCCCGCCGGGCGAGCTGTCGCGGCGGTGGGGCTGAAGACGGGGCAGTTTCCTACCGGTCTGCAGGCCGGTCATCGCGTCGAGGTCGTCACCACTGCCGACGAGGACGCGACTGGTGGTCCGTCCTCTTCCGCTGAGTCCTGGGCGGCAGTGGTCACTGCGGTTCGGATTGACAACGACGATCAGTTGACCGTGGTGACTTTGGAGCTGGGTGAGGACCAGGCTCGTGAACTGGCCGCCGCGCAGGAGGGAACACTCCGCGTGGTCATGGTGCGGGGAGGTGGAGGGCGGTGACTCTGGTGGCGCTGTGCAGCCTGAAGGGCTCGCCCGGGGTGACGACCACCGCGCTCGGGCTCGCCAGTCACTGGCCGACGGGGCAGACTCCGGTGGTCGTCGAGTGTGATCCAGCAGGCGGTGATGTACTGGCGCGTTTCCGGCTCGGCCTCTTTCCCGGTCTCGTCAGCCTGGCCGCCGCGGCACGCCGAGCAGACGACCCTGACTTGCTGTGGCAGCACATCCAACGACTTCGGGGTGGATTGAGAGTGGTCGTCGGGCCGCCCGGAGCGGAACAGGCCCGTGCGGCGCTGGAGCAGCTCATCCGCGATGGAGAGACCCTGCTGCGAGGCCCGGCGGAGCGGGCAGGGACGGTTGTCATCGCGGATTGCGGTCGGGCCGAGGCGCACTCATTGGCGATGCCGGTCCTGCGGCAAGCCGACGTCACGCTTGTGCTCGCGCGAGCCCGTGACGATGCATTGGCGCACGTGGCCGTGGAGGTGGACGCACTTCGGGGCTGGTCGAGTGAGCCTGTCTTGGTGCTGGTGGGAGACGGCTACGGAGCGGACGAAGTGACCAGCGAACTGGGCATTACGGTGCTGGCCAGGCTCCCTGAAGACCCCCGCGGTGCGGCACTCCTGCGAGGTACTGCGGGGCGCCGAGCAGCCACCACCCGCTCGGCGCTCGGAAAGGTCCTGACGTCCGTGGCCAGGCAGTTGGCCGAGCGGGGGCTGAGGGCCTCGGAGCAAGTAGAGGTGGACGTTACGGTGGAGGAACTCGCCGCTCCCTCGCTCCGCTTCACCCTGCCTGCTGATGGGCGGCCCGTGCGTCCTGCGCCCTCCACCGACGGAGCGACGCCATGAACGGCTTCGAGCGAGGAACGCCGCTGCGAAGAGGCGGCACCGCAGGCTCGACTCCCGTGTCCGTCGAGTCGAGTGGTGGAGGGGCCGGGCCCCAGCAAGGTGGAGGCGTGCCCGACCCGGCCGGGCTCCCCGGCGGGCGCATGTACAAGGATCAGATGACTGAGCAGCTGCGGCAGCGGCTCCGTCAGCGGGTCTCCGCGCAGCTCGCCGAGCACGTCCAGGCCCGTGAGGCAGCCGGGCAATCTCAGTGGCCGGAGGTCGAACGGCGTGCCGCGGCCGAAGTGATCCTCGCCGACGCAGCGGAGGAGCACGCCCGGGAGCAGCTGACCAAGGGCCGCCAGGTCACGCCGCGCGAAGTCGAGCAGCAGGTGGTTCAGGCGGTGCTGAACGAGGTCTTCGGCCAGGCCGGACTGGAGCCGCTGCTCCGCAACCAGGACATCGAGAACATCAACATCAACGGCGACCGGGTCTTCGTGCGCTACGCGGACGGCCGCCGTGAGCAGCTGCCGCCCGTGGTGGGCTCGGACGAGGAACTGGTGCAGCTCATCCGGGGCCTGGCTGCCCGCTCGGGGGTGCAGGAGCGTCGCTTCGACCGCGGTAGTCCAGGAGTGAGTTTCCAGCTTCCCGGTGGCGAGCGGGTCTTCGCGGTGATGGCGGTGACCACGCGGCCATCGGTGTCCATCCGCCGGCATCGCTACCAGACCGTCTCGCTCGGCAAACTGCGCCGCCTCGGCACCGTCGACCGCGATCTGGAGGCATTCCTGGGCGCGGTGGTCAGGGCCCGCAAGAACCTCCTGGTCACCGGCGGCACCACCATCGGCAAGACCACGCTGTTGCGCGCCCTGGCCGCGGAGATCCCGCCCTGGGAACGTCTGATCACCGTCGAGGACGTCTTCGAGCTCGGCCTGGACGCCGACGTCGTGACCCACCCGGACGTGATCGCGATGCAGGCCCGCGAGGCCAACATCGAGGGCCAAGGTGCCATTACTCAGGCCGAGTTGGTCCGGTGGGCCCTGCGAATGTCCCCGGACCGCGTCATCGTCGGCGAAGTCCGAGGCCCCGAGGTGATCCCGATGTGCAACGCCATGAGCCAGGGCAACGACGGCTCCATGGCCACCCTGCACGCCTCCACCAGTCGTGGCGCGTTCACCCGGCTCGCCGCGTACGCCGTCCAAGGGCCCGAACACCTGCCCCTGGAAGCCACCAACGCGCTCGTCGCCTCCGCCTTGGACTTCGTCATCCACCTGGAACGGCCGCGCGGTGAGCCTGGCAAGCGCGTGGTGTCCTCCGTACGGGAGGTGATCGACGCCGACGGCCAGCAGGTCGTCTCCAACGAAATCTTCCGGCCCGGACCTGATCTCCGTGCCAAGCCGGGTGTGCCCGTACGCGCGGAGACCCTGGACGCCCTGCTGGCCGTGGGCCTGGACTTCGACGGGCTGAGCTTGGGCCACTGGTGGTCGCCATGAGTGTGTACGTGCCCCTGGCGGCCCTGCTCGGAGTTGGCATCGGTGTCGGAGTATTGCTGGTCGTACGCGGAGGGCACGAGCCGCCGCCAGCGACAGTCGTGCGCGCGGCACGGCACCGCCAGCGGGAACACCATGGGAGCTGGCTCGCGGGATCCCTGGCCGCGGGCCTCCTCACCGGAGCGTTCACCGGCTGGGTAGCCGGCGGGCTGCTGGCTGCAATGGCGACCTGGTCCCTGCCACGGATGCTCGCCGTAGGAGCGGTCGACAAGGAAGAGCTGGCCAGGATCGAGGGAGTGGCTGGCTGGACCGAGATGGTGCGCGACACCTTGGCCGCGGCCGCGGGCCTGGAACAGGCCATCACAGCCACCGCGGACGCGGCGCCGAAGGCCGTGCGTCCCCAGATCCTGGAGCTGTCCGCTCGCCTGGAGCGGGGCGAGCGCCTTGCGCCAGCCCTGAGCCGTCTCGCCGGAGACTTGGACGACCCGACGGCCGATCTCGTGCTCGCCGCCCTTACGCTCGCATCGCAACATCAGGCCCGTCAGCTTGCCTCGCTGCTCGGAGAGCTCGCGGCTACGGCCCGGGCGCAGGTCGCCATGCGTCAGCGGATCGACGCCGCGCGAGCACGGATGCGCACGACCCTGCGCGTCGTCGTGACGACCACGCTCTCCTTCGCCGGCGGCCTGGTCGTGTTCAACCCCACGTTCCTCACCCCCTACGACGCGGCCGCCGGGCAACTGGTGCTGCTGCTCATCGGCGCTCTGTTCACCGTCGCGTTCTCCTGGCTGCGCCGACTGGCCCGGATGGACGGCCCTGAGCGTTTTCTGGTCTCTCGGGACGGCTCCGCCACCGCTGAGAGCGACCCGGCCGGACGACGGGAGGCGTCCTCGTGACCGCCACCTTCGCTGTGCTGGGTATGGGGGCCGGTCTGGGCCTCTGGTCGCTGCTGGTGTGGCTGCGCCCGCCCAGCCCGAGACTGTCCGACCTCATGGCCCGGCTGCACCCCGAGCCGCAGCAGCAGCCTCTGCTCCTTCCGCCGACCGGTGGCTGGGCGGTCCGTGTGAGTGCTCCGTTCACCGCTGCTTTGCGGGCGCTTGGGCTACCGCACCAGGAGAGCGAGAAGGACCTGGCCATCACCGGGCGCTCGGCGGACGCACACCTCGCGGAGAAGGCCGCACTCGCCCTGGTCGGCCTCCTTCTGCCCCTGGCCGTCGATCTTGTACTTGTCACCGGAGGCAGGGCACTGCCGTGGCCCGTGCCTGCATCCCTCGCCCTCGCCCTGGCGGTGGGCGGCTTCCTGCTTCCCGACCTGACCGTACGAGCCCAGGCCCTGCGCCGCAGAGAGGCCTTCCGTCATGCCCTCAGCGCCTACCTGAACCTCATCCACATCCTGCTCGCCGGAGGCTCAGGCATAGATGCCGCTCTGCATGACGCCGCGCAGACGGGTCACGGGTGGGCATTCCAGCAGCTGCGCCGCGCACTCAACACCGCGCGCCTCTCCCGCAGCTCGCCCTGGACCACCCTGAGGCAGCTCGGGGAGGAGCTGGACGTCACCGAGCTGACGGAACTCGCCGCGGCGCTCTCCCTCGCCAGCACCGAAGGCTCGAAGATCCGTGCATCGCTCGCAGCGAAGGCTGCCGCGCTGCGCAGCCGGGACGGGGCCGCTGCCGAAGGCCAGGCCAACGCTGCCACCGAACGCATGGCCTTGCCCGGCATGCTCATGGCCTTCGGCTTCGTCCTGTTCGTCTTCTATCCGGCCCTCACCCAGATCACCGCTTCACTATGACGCCCCCACGACGCTGAAGGAGACTGACCGTGTCCCTGCACCCTTTCTCTTGGACCTGGCGAGGCCGACTCGGGAAAGCCCTTCGCGCTTTGGCCCAGGACGATCGAGGTATGACCACCGAGCACGTCATCTGGATCGCCTTCGGCGCCGCCCTCGCCCTGGCCGTGACAGGATTGTTCGGCCCGGACATCATGGCCGCGGCGCGCAGCGTCCGCTTCCGCTGAGACGCCTGGCGCGACGCTACGACGAAGGCGGCACTGTCACCACGGAGATGGTGATAGTCATGCCGCTGATCCTCACCTTCGTACTCCTCCTCGCCCAGACCGCCTTGTACATTCACGCCGTTCACGTCGCCCAGACCACCGCATCGCACGCCCTGGCGGCCACCCGCGTCCACACCGGTGACGAAGCAGCCGGCCGACGTGCAGCGGGCCGCGTCCTCGACCAGCTCGGCCGCGGCCCGCTGCGCGGCACCCGGGTTGCGATCGACCGTCGTGCCGAGCGTGCCGAAGTACACGTACGCGGGACCGCCACCAGCGTCCTGCCCCTTCTGCGACTGCCTATCCGGGCCCGTGCCGTCGGGCCGATCGAGAACTTCGAACCTGGGGTGAGCTCGCCATGAGGCGCCCACGGTACGACGGCGGTTCCGCGACGGTCGAACTCGTCCTCACCATCCCCGTGTTGGTCCTGATGCTGTGGTTCCTGGTCTTCTGCGGGCGCATGACCGACTCCCGGCTGCGCATCGAGGACACTGCCCATCAAGCCGCCCGTGCGGCCAGCCTGGAGAGAACGGCATCCGCAGCCACCTCTCGTGCTCGCACCACTGCTGCCTCGTCACTGAGCGAGGCCGGCATCATCTGCCGGTCCCTCGCCGTCACCACCAGTGGCAGCGTGCAGCCCGGTGCGTCGCTCACGGCCAAGGTCACCTGCCGCGTCGACGTGCATGACCTGGCGCTCCTGCACGTCCGGGGCACACAGACCCTCCAGGCGGACTTCACCGCACCAGTCGACACCTACCGCGGCATCGCAGGCACGACGGCCGCCCGGGGAGGCGAGAACTCGTGACGCACCGCGGTCTCCAGCGCGCTCGTTCACGCCGCGACGAGGGGCAAGTCGCCGTCTTCGTCGTTCTGGTCACTGTGGCCGTGGTCATGTTCGCCGGTCTCGTGGTCGACGGCGGACTCGCCCTGGCTGCCAAGGTCCGCGCCATCGGCGAGGCCCAGGAAGCGGCTCGCTCGGGAGCACAAGCCATCGACTTGGCCGCCTACCGGAACAACGGATCCGTGCGCCTGCTCCCGGCTGAGGCTCGTCGCCGGGCCCACGAGTACGTGGCCGCCACCGGCGACACCGGGAGGGTGAAGACCACGACGAGCACGGTCACCGTGACGATCACCGCGCATCAGCGCACGCAGTTCCTCGGTCTGCTTGGCTTGGACACCCTCACTGTCACCGCGACCGGGACCGCTCACCCCGTTCAGGGAGTCGAAGCACCAGAACGGTAAGCAGGTGCAGTCATGGCCGCACGTCACGTCACCTCGGTCGGACACCACCGGAACGGGCACCCCGCAATGCTGCTGGTGCGCGGTGTGCTGGCCGGAGCTCTCTTGATTCTGCTGATCGCCGGAATCCCTTGGGGCCTGTTGCGGTACGTCGGCTGGCCACTGCCTGATCGCGTGCCCGTCGGCGAGGAGATCACAGCCGCACTCGCCTCACCGATGAGCACGTCACTTCTGCTGAACACGTTGGCGTGCCTCCTTTGGGCGGCGTGGGCGTCCTTCGTCGTGGACGTCCTGCGCACGGCGGGTGAAGCCGCGCAAGGGATCACGCGGTCACCTCGCCGACCCGAGAACGGGTCTGTCCACACGATGGCCACGGCGCTGGTGGGAGCCGTCGTTCTGGCGCTGTTGCCCTATCGGGATCCACACCTCGCAGCCGCCTCGCACCGGCGCCCAGCGGCCGTCTGCATGCCCGTCGGTGAGGTACGTACAGCGTCGTCGACGGAGGACTTGGGTGAGGAGGGCCTGTACTCAGCGGGTGGACGGCCGAGGACCGTCGTCGTCCGCGCACCACACGATGGCGTGCATGAGAGCCTCTGGCGCATTGCTGAGCGACATCTGGGCGATGGCAGCCGCTGGCCCGAGGTCTACGCACTGAATCGTGGACGTCCCCAGCCGGATGGCCGCACCCTCGTTCAGCCTCACCTCATCCGGCCCGGCTGGATCCTCCGTCTGCCCAATACCCCAGCCGACCCCGACGGGGACCGCACCCCCGAGCGGGACCGGGAACCTCCAACGCCCTCGTCTCCGCCCACTTCAGGCGGCGGACCTCAGTCTCCGGCACCGCCGCACGAGCCATCCACCCACGGGCGCGACGGATCAGGAGCCGAGCCCGGCCTCGACCTGCCCAGTGGTGCGTTCATCGGGGCCGGGCTGACTGTGGCCGTGGCTGCCGCTGCGGCTGTCGTTCTGCGGCGACGCCGAATCCGCTATCAGCCGGGCAGTGGCGAGCGAAGCGATGTACGCCTTGCGCCGGTCGTGCGCGCCCTTCGTGCGGCGAGCGAAGAGCTGCGGCCCGAGGCGGACGACTCCACCAGCGCCACAGCACCGCCTGGCAGCCAGGGCGGCGACGGCAGCCGGGCGGAGGGCTTGAAGCAGCGCTCCGCTGAACCGACAGGCCAACGTGTCATCGGAACGAAGGAAGGCCAGGCCCTTGCATGGGACTTGGCCCGCAGCCGCGGGCTGGGGCTGGCTGGGCCGGGCGCCCTCGATGCCGCCCGAGCACTGCTGATCCACCTCCTGGCCGAGCACCACGCGACAGCGCAGCGCGGAGCGGAGCTCGTGATTCCCCTGAAGGATGCCCGCCGACTCCTAGGGACCAACACTGCGCACGGCACACAACCCGCCGGACTCCACATCGTCGCGACCCTGGACGAAGCACTGCACATGATCGAGGCGGAACTCCTCACACGCACCCGCCTGGCCGAAGACCCGGACCGACTCGTCGGTGAGAAGCCCGGCGAGGTGGTGCTCCTCGCCACGCCCTCGCCAGCGGAGGAGGGGCGGCTTCAATCCGTCCTCGACAGTGGGTCGGTGGTCGGCGTGTGCGGCATTCTCCTCGGCCAGTGGCGGCCCGGAGAGACACTTCGCATCGACACCGACGGCAGTGTCGCGGCGGCCAGCGGGCCGCACGCGGTGCCCTTCAACGGGGCACGCCTGTTCACACTCCCCGCCACTGACACGCAAGACCTGTACGACCTCCTCCTCGGAGCAGCAACTGCTCCTCTGACAAAGGACCATGAGTCACATCGGGACGTCGAAGCACCCCCAGCGGCACCTCCTGCACGCCCTGAAGTGCAGTCCCAAACATCCCAGGGGCCTGTTGCAACCCCGCAGCCCCAAGGGCATGGTGGCCGACCCTGGCAGTCCAGACATCCGGAGCAGAGAGCTCTGCGACTCGTCGTACTTGGACACGTGCGACTCACCTATCAACCGCAGGGGCCAGCCGGCCTAGTAGAACTCACCCAGGCGCTGGCACCGAAGCAGCGTGAAGTCCTTGCCTACCTCGCCCTGCACGAAGACGGAGCCCGACGCGAGGCCCTGACAGCGACGATCTGGCCCGACGCACCCCGCGAGCGCCCCTACAACAGCCTCCACGCGACACTGAGCCAACTACGCCGAGCGCTGCGTCTGGCCACACACGACGAGATCGCCGACATCCCTACGCACACCGGTACGCAGTACGTGCTCAACAGCGAGCACCTGACCGTTGACCTTTGGGAGTTCGAGCAGGCGGTACGTGCCGCACGTGAGCCCGGCATCGACGAAGCGGCGCACGAGGAGAGCCTGCGCCAGGCAACGCGACTCTACGTCGGCGACTTCGCGGCGGAGCTCACGGCTGAATGGCTCCTGGCGCCCCGTGAGGCCCTGCGTCGGGACTACTTGGACGCCGTGAGCGCCCTCGTGCACATGCGATGCGGCACCGACCCTCGAGAGGCACTGGACCTGCTCGAACAGGCCCGTGTGCTGGACCCGTACAACGAGGCCATCTACCGCGACATCGCGCGGATGCAAGCACGAATGGGGCTGTCCGACGCTGTCTCGCGCACGTTCGACCTTCTCCGGCGAGCGTTGGCGGAGCTGGGGGAGTCGCCGAGCCGTAGCGCGGTCGACTGGTACGAAGACCTGCAGTTCGGGCAGTTCCAGGAGCACCCAGGCGGGCAGGCAGAGTAAGGGGCCATAGCCCCCCCCGGGGGGCTGGGGTTCCCATCGACGGGGTGATCGAGCGGAGCGTCGCCTGGCTGCATGGCTTCCGGCAAGTCTCAAGGGCTGACCGGGCGGGTGATCTCCCAGAGCCGGATGGTCCGGTCGTTGCAGCCTGCGGCGAGAAGCTCGCCGGCTGTGGCGAAGGCGATGGAGTTCAGGGTGTGCGGGGTGGTCAGCACGGTGCCGAGTGGTATCGGCTTCGCCGGGGTGGCCGTGTTCCAGAGATGGACCTTCCCGTGTTTGCATCCCCCGGCGAGGAGTTTTCCACCCCTGGCGAAGGCTACGGAGTAGACCTCCTCCGTGGTGGTCATCGGCCGGCCCGCCGGCTTCGGCGCCGCAGGGTCGCTCACGTCCCAGAGGCGGACCGTCTTGTCACCCCCGCCGCTGGCCAGGAAACCTCCGTCCGGACTGAACGCCACGCTGTAGACGCAGCGTTGTTCCAGTCCCGCAGCCGTCGCCAGCAGGTCATCCCCGAGCCGAACCCGAGCTCCTGAGGCAGCCACTCCCACTGGATGCCGGTGTAGAGGACGAACAGGATGCCGCACAGCACCGAACGGTCATCCAACACCTTCTTCCGGCCCGGCCACCGTCCCCCAGGCGATGGTGCCAGCAGCAGAGGCCCGATTCTCGCCCACAACTCGTCATCGACCAGCCAGGGTTGAGGGTTCCGCTTGCTCACACTCAAACAACCGCCGAGCACATCAGGAGGACACGGCTACCTACGTTGCGTTAGGAGTTCTTAGGCGAGGATGAGATGGAGGGCGAAGACGCCGAGGGCTTCCTTCTCGGGAGGATAGATGTCGCGGATCGCGGTGACGAGCTGGTCGTGGGGCATGTCCGGGTCGCCGATCGCTGCCGCCTCCTCCGACTCCAGCATTGTCTCGAAGGACTCGTACTCCTTCACCTCGGTGACGCGGGTGGTTAGCGTGTCGTCGCCGCAGCTGATCCGCAGGAAGTCGCCGGCTTCGATCTTGCGGATTTTGGGGTAGCCGACGCGGACCTCGATGGTCTTGGCGCCGCTGGCGATCAGATCGAAGTAGGGCTTGCGGATGTTGAGGGTGTACTCAGCCATCGGGGCCTCCTTCACGCTCCAGTCGCTGCTGCGGGCAGGGCAGGGCGGGCGGCCGCGTCCAGGGCGGCGAGCCGTTCACGCAGTCCTTGGACTGCGGACTGGCGGGGATAGCGGCGGGTCAGGCAGGCGGTGAGGTCTGCGGCCCGGTTGCGGACGGAGTCGACCACCCGCGCGGAGCCGAGGGCCTGGTGGCCGAGGGCCACGGCGTCGTCAGGGGAGCCGAGTTGGGCGTGGGCGAGGGCCAGGTCGATGCGAGCGATTGCCTCGCGGCTGGGCGATCGGGAGGCTTCGGGCGCCGATTCGTAGATGTGCAGGGCGTGTTCGGCGGCGTCGCGGGCCTGTTCGGCCTCGCCGAGCCAGATGAACGCGGTCGCCGGATAGGAGGTGAGGGCATAGTCGGCGAGTGGAGCGGTGTCCAAGCCGAAGCAGCTGGGCGGGCGGGACGGCAGGGCCCGGTAGGCGTCCTCGGCAGCGTGGAAAGCGGCGGTGAATCCTTCCGAGTCGCCATCGGCGGCGGCAGCCCTGGCGGCCTGGGCATGCAGCCGCACGGTGAGCGGATGCCCGGCTGGCGCTTCGCTGAGGCCGGCGAGGGCGGCTTCGCGGGCCTTGACGGGCCGTTGTTCGTACAGGTTGATCGAGGAGGCGGCGTCCATGGCCCACGCGCACAGCTGGCCGTGTCCGGCTTGCTGGCCCTGGACGAACGCGTCGGTGGCGAACGCGAGCCCGGTGCCCGCGTTCCCGAGGTCGTGGGCGAGCCACGCCAGGAGTTCGGACAGCCACCCGGCGTACGCCCGCAGGTCGCGCTCCTGGCGGTGTGTGTGGTCGTCCTTGAGGAACCGGTCGACCTTGCGGCGGTAGTCCAGGGCGGCCTCGAAGACCTTGTCCGGGGGCTTTAGGGAGTACGCGCGGTGGAACTCGGTGACCGCCAGGTCGAGATGGTCGAGGGTGCCGGAGCCGAGCGAGGTCGCCTCGGCCTGCCGGGTGAATTCCATCGCTTCGGCTGCGGCGGCTTCCAGAATCTGTGCCGCGGTGGCCGGGGCCGTGAGGGCCAGTCCCGCTAGCTTCACCGCGTCGCGACGCTTCGTCTCCGCCACCTCCGTCCCGTCGTCCGGGCTGGTTCCGCCAGCGTCTGCCTGCCCTATGGGGAGTGTCGCACCCGTACTGGTTCCGCTCCAAAGCCGATCAGACTCTGGCGGCGAGTAGTCGCGGGCGAAGCCCAACGAGACAGGATGGGTGCTGAACAGACGGCACAGCAGGTCCTGATAGTCGGGGCTGGGCGGGTGGCCGGCTTCCCAGTCCTTCCACGAGCGGTCGGACAGACCGACCTTGCGTAGGCCTGCGTCGCGGACGAGCTCGTGGGTAGCGGCCACTGCCTGGGCGACGGTCCAGCCCATCGCGAGGCGACGGCACTTGAGCAGATGATGACCGCAGTGGTCGTGGATCGCGGCGGCGATCCGCGCGACCACGAGCGGCGAGGCGGGGTCGGTGGCGCCGGTCTGGCCCAGCGCGCGTTCACGCAGGGCCCGTCCGCAGGAGACGTCGTGGACCGGCTGTGAACGTCTGGCTGCTGCGGCTCTCATGGGACCCTCCCCAACGGCGCGCGGACGGCGCCAGGTTGCGCCGCTGATGCTGACTGAACACTGCTTGCCTGCTCCACCGGAAGGTGAAACCCCCGCTGCCGGGCGACCTGCTCGCCCGCTCTGGGCGGTGTCACCGCCCAGAGCGGGCGAGGACCTCTCACTACCTGTGGCAACGGCGTCGGCTCACTCTAGTGACGGCGACGCGTCCGGTCGACGAACCCTCGTCAACATCGGATGGCTCCTCCGACGGTGAACCGGGCATCCGGCCGGACGTGTCGCGCCTGGATCCCCATCCGCCGCCGCCCCTCCTCATCGGTTCCGGGGCGCGAGCTCGAGAGGGACGTCATGAATGACGACGAAGTACGGACTCCGCATGCCCTGTCCGGTCAGGTCGCTCAGTTGGACCAGCTCGACGGCTCGTTGGTCGAGCGGCTGCGCCACGAGGCCCTGACCGCCCAGGCCCCTTGGAAGGCCGCCTATGACGAATACCAGTCCGGCGGCTGGTGGACCACGTCGCTGATGAACGAAACCGGCGAAGCCGCCGATGTGCGAATCGGCGACTGCACCGCTCGCCCCACTGACCTGCTGGCCCAGATGCCCACGACAGCTGGACTGCTGTCCGATCTCGGCCTTTCGTACATGTGGGTACGGCTCGCACGGCTGGAGGCGAACGCGTTCCTCTGGGAACACCGGGACTACGACGAGCTCGAGCAGGTTGAACGGCACCGCCTGCACATCCCGCTGCACACCAACTCTTCCGCGTTCCTGGTCACCGGTGGAGCCAAGGTCCACCTGGCCGGTGGACGGATCTGGCGGCTGACCCCGACGTTTCCCCACGGGGTCTGCAATCTGCTCGGCCCGGACCGGATCCACCTGATCGCGGACGTCTACGCCGACGACGCCTACGGCCACCTCGCCAAGCGGGCACAGGTGCTTCCGGCAGCGGCCGAGCCGCTGCCGCGAGCTTCCCGGGCCGAGCTGGCGGACAAGCTGGCCGCCGCGCGCTGCCTGGCGGACCTCGGCTACGTGGACGCAGCCGAACAGTTGCTGCTTCGGCTGTTCTACTCCGTCGCTCTGCCGGAGGGCACCAGCTACGACCTGATCGCCGACCTGCACACCGCGCTCGGCGACGCCGAGGCCGCCGACCGGTGGAGGGCCGTGAAGGACAAGCTCCTGGCCCGCGCCGCCCGCTGACCTCGTTTCCTCTGTCCGCGCGTCCCTCAGCCCGGAAGGAACCGTTCATGCCCACTGCTCTGCCCGTGCCTCCGGCACCCGATGAACTGAAGCTGGCCGCTCTCACCGAGGCGAACCGGCCCCGGCAGCTGCCGCTGCTGACCCGCATCGCCGAACTCCTCGCCCTGTCCCCGAAGGTGAAGCACTTGATCGTCCGCGGGTCGCTGGCCTCAGGCACCGCCGACCGGCTCTCCGACGTGGACTTCCTCGTCGGCGTCCATGACGGGGCGCTGCCCGCGTTCGCCGCGGCCTTGGACGACCTGATGACGGTCGCGGCCGGTGCTCTGCTGCCTGGTTGGCGCGACACCATCGTCGCGGACCTAGGCGGCATCGGGTACGTCTTCCTCGTGCAGCACGAAGGCGTGATGCAGCAGGTCGATCTCTATCTCGCTCCCGCGTCCCGAATCCCTATGATCCGCCGGGAAGTCGCCGGGAAGGTGCTGCTGGAGAGGCCGCTGGGAACCGTCACCGCCTCCCAGGCCGACGCGGCACGTTCCTGCGTCGCCGAGCGCACCCGACGTCCCAGGTCATGCACCGAGTTGCTGATCGAGCACCTGGTGCTGTCGGTGCTACTGCACAAGCGGATTCAGCGTGGTCAGCGGTTCGTCGCCTACGCCGAATGGCACCTGCTGCACACCGCGACGAAGGACCTGATCAAGACCGCGCTCGTCCCGGGCTCGCTCTTCTGGGGTTGGTACCACCTGCGCGAGGAGCTGGCGCTCACCCCGATCGGCCGGGCCTGCCTGGGCGACCTGGACGCTGCGATCACTTCACCGGCCGTGCCTAGCACGGCCGACGTCGAAGCGGCCCTGGACCGGGTGCTGGCGCTGACCCGGCGAGCCTGCCCGAGCGCCCTGGACGGCCTGGCGCCCGCCGTCACCGCCTATCGCACCTACCTGGAGTTGCCATGACCACGAGAGGCGAGAGCGGGATCGCGGTGTTCCTCGGCGGTGTCGTCCCGCCGTCCGATCCCGAAGAACGCATGGCCGAGCAGATCGGCGGGCTGCTGGCGGCGGCCGGGTTCTCACTGCTGCACGGCGGCTACAACGGCATGATGGAGGCCGCCGCCCGCGGTGCCGCCGCCAAGGGCGGCACCGTCGCAGCCTTGACCTTGGCGGGCAAGCGCACGGAGTGGGGCGAGTTCAACAAGTACGTCACCGAGGCGACCCATCTCAAGACGCTCGGTGCTCGGCTCGATCACTACTTCGAGCACGCGGACGTGGTCGTAGCGATGGGCGGCGGGGTCGGCACTCTGCACGAACTGGCCGCCGCCCTCTACTACGCGGGCAACATCCGGCGCCTCCCCGTCTGGATCACGGGATCGGCCGCGCTGAACCTGCTGTCGTTCCTCAGACAGGAGAAGTGGCTGTTCGAGTCGCCGACCAGGCCGCTGGACTTCATCACCGAGATCCCGACGACACCGGACTTCACCGAGGCCCTGTCCGGGTTGTCGATCAGCGGGGACGGGGACGCCGCATGACCGTCGCCACAGCTGGACACCTCGCGGTCCGAATCGCCACCGTGGCCTGCGTCAGCGGATCCTTCGAGCTGCCGGACGGGCGGGTGCTGGATTCGTACTTCGACGAGTACCAGCTGGCCGCTGACCCACATCTGCTGCACGACGTCGTCGACGCCATGGCTGGCCTTATCCCTAAGGGCGCCGAGGTGCTGGCAGGGGTGGAGCTTGGAGGGATCCCCCTCGTCGTCGCTCTGTCCGCAGTGACCGGACTCCCGGCGGCGTTCCTACGACGGCTGCCGAAACGCCACGGCGCCAGGCGGCAAGTCGAAGGACCGACGGTTGAGGGGCGGCGGGTCGTCCTGGTCGATGACGTGGTCCGCTCCGGGGGCCAGCTGCTGGCCATGGTCCAGATGCTGCGCGTCGCGGGAGCCCCGGTGGCCGACGCGCTCTGCGTCCTCGAGCGGCCGCTGGGCGGCAGGCTGCTGTTGAGCCAGCATGGCGTCACCCTGCGCCCGCTGCTGACCGAGGACGACCTGCCCGGGGGGACCTCGAGGGCAGTCTCGTGACGCGGGCGGTGCTGTTCGACCTGGACGGGGTGCTGCTGGACAGCAAGCAGGCGGTGCTGACCACCCTCGCAGGAGTCGCTACCGCCGCACTCGGACGCCGGATCACCGTCGCGGACCTGCCGTCCGACGCGGTGACGACGCCGAGGGTCGAGGTGCTGTCCGCGCTCGGCGTCACCGAGCCGGACGAGCTCTGCGAGACCTGGTGGGATGTCGCGCTGGCCACTGCCATGGGCACCCGGCTCTTCCCGGGCGTCATGGAAGGGCTCGTGGCCCTCAAGGAGGCAGGGGCGGCCACCGGACTTGTCACGCTGCAGAGGCGCAGTCGGCTGGCCTGGCTGCTGCCCCCAGCTGCCCTGGACCTGCTGGACACGACGGTCTGCAGGGAGGACGCGGCGCCCAAGCCCGCCCCGGACGGGATCTTCCTGGCCCTGGCCCGGCTCGCGGTCGCTCCGCATGACGCGGTGTTCATCGGCGACACCCTCACCGATCGGGCGGCCGCTGACCAGGCCGGGATCTGCTTCGCCGGAGCCGGCTGGGGGTATGCCGGGCCGGACGCGCTTGCGGCGGTGGGCTGCCAGGTGGTGCTGAGCGAGCCGTCCGAGATCGGTCCTGGCCTGCTCTGTCTGAGCCCGGGCGCGCAGGTGTGGCATCGAAGGCCGGCCTCGTACGCTAAGCGATCTTGACTCTGGATTCGCTACAGTCGGTGCTGCGGCAGACCGCCCCAGGCTGGGCACGGTCTGTCGCAGCACTGGTGTGATCAACGGATCTGGAGTCAAGGTGCGGCCCATGGGGGCGCGAGCTACCTGCGTCGAGCTGGAGAACTGAGAACCCTCTCAGTCCTAGTTCTCGGCCCGGCTCGGCGTGTTCTTCCCCCATCTCCCACGACTCTTCCGTGAGGCCATGCCGTCATGCGCTCGACGCAGATCCGTCAGACGTTCACCGACTTCTTCACCTCCCGCGGCCACCACCAGGTCCCGTCCAGCCCGCTGATTCCGGACGACCCGACCCTGCTGCTGGCCAACGCCGGGATGAACCAGTTCAAGCCCTACTTCCTGGGCGAGACCGAGCCCGCCTTTCCTCGCGCGACCAGCATCCAGAAGTGCGCCCGTACGTCCGACATCGACAACGTCGGCCGCACGAACCGGCACGCGACGTTCTTCGAGATGATGGGCAACTTCTCCTTCGGCGACTACTTCAAGGAAGACGCCATCGCGTTCGCCTGGGAACTCCTCACCGAGGGCTACCAGCTGGAGAAGGACAAGCTCTGGATCACCGTCTTCGAGGACGACGACGAGGCCGAGCACATCTGGCGCCGCATCGGCGTCCCCGCGAGCCGCATCCAACGGCTCGGAATGGAGGACAACTACTGGTCCATGGGGGTCCCCGGCCCCTGCGGCCCCTGCTCGGAGATCAACTACGACCGCGGCTCCGCCTTCGGTAAGGAGGGTGGCCCCGCCATCGACGGCGAACGCTACGTCGAGATCTGGAACCTGGTCTTCATGCAGTCCCAGCGCGGCGAGGGGGACAAGAAGGGCAACTTCCCGGTCCTCGGTGAGCTGGGCCGCAAGGGCGTCGACACCGGGCTCGGCCTGGACCGCCTCGCCGCGATCCTTCAGGACGCGCAGAACGTCTGTACCACCGACCTGCTGCTGCCCACCTTCCACACCGTCCAGGACCTCGCCGGACGGGCCTGCCCCGCCGAGGGCGAGGAGAAGGTCTCCTTCCAGGTCGTCACCGAACACGCCCGCTCGATCGCGTTTCTCATCGCCGACGGTGTTCTGCCCGCGAAGGACGGACGCGGCTACGTCCTGCGGCGCCTGATGCGCCGCGCGATCCGCCACGCTCGTCTGCTCGGCATCAACGGGCCGGTGCTCCCTGCCACGACCGCCTCCGTGGTCGGCAACCTGGGGACGGTCTGGCCGGAGCTGTCCGCGCAGGCCGCACTGATCGAGCAGGTCGTCACCGCCGAGGAGGAGTCCTTCACCCGCACCCTCGCCCAGGGCACCCGCCTGCTGGACGCCGCGATCGCCCGCACACGCGAGGTCCGGTCGGCCGCGCTGCCGGGGGAGACCGCGTTCGAGCTCGCCGATACCTACGGCTTCCCCCTGGAGCTGACTGTCGAAGCGGCCCGCGAGGCTGGGCTGACGGTCGACGAGGACCGGTTCGCAACACTGCTCGACGAGCAGAAGAAGCGCGCGAAGACCGGTGGCAAGGCCAAGACCGCCGAAGCCCTGCGCAAGATGGACATGTACCGCGAGCTCGCGGCGGCTCTCCCCAGGACCGAGTTCCTCGGCTACGAGCACCTGGCGGCGGAGGCCACCGTCACCGGTCTCATGACCGATGGTGCGGTGGTCCCCAGGGCTGCCGCGGGCGCCGAGGTGGAGCTGGTGCTGGACCGGTCACCGTTCTACGCCGAGGCCGGCGGGCAGATCGGTGACACCGGCACCCTGCGCTTCTCTGACGGAACCCGGCTGGAGATCACCGACACCCGCTATGGCCTGGAAGGCTTCCGCGTCCACTCCGCGCGCGTCATCGACGGTGAAGTGACCACTGGTAGGTCCGGCGAAGCCGTGGTCGACGCCGTGCGGCGGGCCGGGCTGATGCGGTCGCACTCGGCCACCCACATCCTGCACGCCGTCGTCATGGCCACCCTCGGCGACCACGCCCGCCAGCAGGGCTCCCTCGTCGAACCCGACCGGCTCCGCTTCGACTTCGCGCACTTCACCGCCCTCACTCCCGACCAGCTCCAGCAGATCGAGACGGTCGTCAACGGACATGTCCTCGCCGACCCGGAAGTGCGGGCTTGGCACGCGGACCGGGCCGAGGCCGAGGCCGCGGGCGCCATCGCGCTGTTCGGAGAGAAGTACGGCGAGAAGGTTCGGATCGTCGACATCGCTGACTTCTCCCGCGAGCTCTGCGGCGGTACCCATGTCGCCCGCGGGTCCCAGATCGGTGCCTTCCGTCTGTTGACGGAGTCGTCGATCGGCTCGAACCTCCGCCGCGTCGAAGCCCTCACCGGCCACGGCACGCTCGCCCACCTCGACACCGAGCGACGGTTGCTGAACGAGCTCGCCCATCTGCTGGGCACGCGCCCCTCCGACGCGCCAGGCACCCTGCGCAAGCGCTTGGACGCCCTTGCCGCCGCCCAGCAGGAGCTGACCCAGCTGCGAGTCGGCGAACTGCGGCAGCAGGCCGGACAGCTGGCCACCCAGGCCCGGTCGGCCGGTCGCGGGCAGCTGGTCGTCCACCGCGTCGCCGGTGTCACTCCAGACGAGCTCCGGGCTCTCGCAGCCGACATCCTCGCCCAGCTCGGGCACGCCCCGACGGTCGTGGTCCTGGGCGGCGAACACGACGGCAAGGCACTCCTCGCTGCCGCGATCTCGTCCGATCTTCACCGACACGGTCACCAGGCCAGCCAGATCCTTTCCCGGGCGGCCCGCACGGTCGGCGGCGGCTCAGGAGGCCGCGGCCCCATCGCCAGCGCCGGGGGACGCCGTTCGCAGGGCCTCGACGAGGCCCTGGAACTTGCGGCCGGAGAGGCTGCCCGTCTGCTCGGCGGGTACTGACCCTTGCTTGGGCCCGCTCGGCGGGCCCAAGCAAAGGCTGAGAGCTCCGGCGGCACGGTCGCCCGCGGCGAAGTCGAACTCACTTCTCGCGCCCTCGTCGATTCGGCATTCCTCTCTCCCTACCGTCACGGGAGCCCACCTGGCTTCCCATTAGAGAGGCAGCCCCACCTAAGGGCCAAGTCGCGAGCCACGGGCCGTGGCGCCCCTGCCGGAGCAGCCTGCAACTGGCCCACCGGTGGTCGCTGTTGCAGTCATGGTGTGGAGGCGGGCTGTTTGCTGGGTATCGGACGAGGGAGAGTTCGGGGGGCGCGGTCAGAGGCTTCGTCCGTCTGCCTTACCTGCACCTTCCTCTCTTATTGCATACTTTGAATTCTCGCATTTCGAGGGATTCGGCGGCGCGTAAATTGCGTAGTGCATTCGAGATGCCAAGCGGGCATGATTACTTCTCTGGAATGAACTGGAAAATCTTCCGGATTCTCTTGCTTTAATGACGGATTGCGGGAGAATGGAATTACGAGGCGTAGCGCACAAGGCGCGCGTCACGGACGATCGGAGACGATCGTGCCCAATTCAATTGACCGCCGCGCGGGAGGAGTCACGGCGGAAGCCGTGAAGCGCGTAACGGAGGAGGATTTCGCTGATCTCCGGAGGATTGCGCGTGGGTACTGCCGCACCGTCGACTCCACGCGTTCGCGCAAGCGGATGGATGGGAGCGCGAGTGTCCTGAGGGGTGGCATCGCGCCGTATGGCACGGACGATGTGAGTGACGACGTCACGCAAGATGCGGTCCTGATATTCGCCAAACGTCTGGAGAAAATCACCGCCACGTGCGAGATATCAGCCGTCTGGGTGGAAAACCGTGAGCCTTCGGCCTGGCAGTACGTTCGTCGGGATGGCGAGACGATCGTCGTCACTCGCTCAACAATTCACTACTGGGCGGTGCGGGACGCTGCCGCGCGGAATGGGTACCGGCTCGACGTCGCGCCCGATGAGCTTGACGCTGTACCGGGCAAACAGGTCACACGCGGCATACCTCATGCCGACAACCTGTCCACTCTCGCGGTGGCGCCCTATTTGTCGAGCAACAGTGAAGTGCTCTTCCGCTCTGCGTGGGGTGACGGAAGCGACTACCCGACGCTGCGCAGCATTCTCCGTCACGCGAGTGGAGCCGCTGACCTGGGGCGAGCTGGTGTCATGGGCAAAACGGCGCAAGAGATGTACGGGGGCCCGCGTAACTCGTCATCCAAGGTGCAGCGCACCCGGGATGTGGCAGTCAAGGAGTGGCACGCGCTATCTGCCGCCCTTGATGCCGCGCGCGATGAATTGATCTACCGCAGCGCTCAATCGTAGAAGGGTGACAGGTGGATTTGCCTGGGGCGTGGGCCGACTGGTCCATGCCCCTTTCTCGCGTTCGCGGGAAAGGGCTCGTTCGGTCTATGCGTGCGCTGTTTCCTTGAGTTTCTTCAAGGTCGGTAAGCGAGCGAATTCGGTGGCCGTATCTCAGAGAGGCTACAGAAAGTGTGCGGTCTCGCAGTGGAATCTCTGGTGCCTCTTCTGGTGTGCGCCAAGATCTTCAAGAAACTTCCCGGTGATCGGTAAATGGCTGCTCTGGGCTGACGTATTTGTATGAGAGCGGCTTTCGGGTTCACGAAGGAAACGCGTTTGGTGAACTACGGAACAGTGCTTTGACTGAGTCCCACTTCAGCGCGCGTCCAGTACACGCGCTGACTGGGGTGCTCACGCCGGAGTGCCCGTGATCCCTTGAAGGGGGATTCATGGAAACCGCAAGCGCCATTAAGTTAATCGATGATGTGCTCTACAAGCCGGGCTGGGAGTTCGTTGCTCGCGATCACTCGCACCGGTACGAAGGCACCATCGTCGTGCGCGTGTATTACCCGGCGCGTAACAGTAACCGGGACCAGGCAGGAAAGGGATATCCGAACAGGATCACTGCCTGCCCAGATTTCCCTCTGGTGGTCAAGGACTACACCGATGAGGACCTGTACGCCGCTCTGCTGCGGATGATCGTTCAGATCGAGGAGCACGAGGCCAGGGAATTCCTCCGGGTGCGGCCGACCGGCTGGGCGCCGTTCCACCCGCACCGGGTGACCGGCATGCGGCGGTGGGCCGCCCGTACGGGGAAGGGCCCGCTGGCCGACATCCAGTTCGGTGTGGCCTGACACACAACTGGTCATGACGCGCTCTCAGCGAGTCGAGAGCGACCACGTACGAGGGCCCCAAGCGTCGCTTCCGGGGGTGCTGCCCCGTGGCCCTTTCGTCTGAACGACGACCGACGCTTGGCGGCCCTCCTGGGTTCCCGTCTTTGAGAGGAAGGGACCTGTGAGGAAACTTGCCACCCACTCTTGGGCAGCGCGAGAGGCGCTTGCCCGTCACGAACCGTTCGAGACCTACGGTGCGTTCCGTGCAGTCGATGGATACCGCCTTCCGTTCGGCACACGGCTTCCGCCGAAGTGGCGTGCGCGGTACCGCGCCGACGGAGACGGGGTTACCTACACCGTCCTGAGTTACCGCACGCCGATCGCGTGGGTGTTGCGGTCCGGGGAGGTCATCATTCCGGACGTCAAGTACTCGCGGACCACCACAGGGCATCAGACGCTGTTGTACGCGCTCACCTCGCCCACGCACGTGTTGTTCCGGGACGGTCACCAGGACTGGGTGGAGGTCGCTTGACCATGAGCTACACGATCCAAATCTCCCGCGTTGTCGTGAGCTACCGCACCCCGGTGGAAAGCGACGGCGGGGAGTGGATGGACGGAGATTTCCGCACCATCGGAGGGCCGTTCACCACCTGCGAGACGTACGACGAAGACGATGCCGAGCTATGGGGGAGCGACGTGATCGCCTGGGCCGTCGACAAGGTCGACGCGACCGGCGTGATCGAGCCGTCCGCGTACCCCCTTGGGGATGCCGTTCCCGAGAGCAGCTGGCTCAACGGCCGATACGAGGACCCGTATGAAGGCGACAGCAAGGTCACCGAGACGTCGGTCCGACTGCTCGGTGACTGGTCACCGGAACAGCGGGCGGAGGTGTTCCACGCCGTGACCCGTCGGTGACGACTGAGACTCCCGCACTCCCTCACTTCCCCCCCGGGAGGGAGTGCGGGGCCATGTCGGAGGCGCCCGGACCGAGGCGCCTCTGCGGATTTGCATGATCCGAGAGGAGAGGACGAGACCATGAACAGACAAAACGCAGGAACCACCGAGGAATCGGCGAAGGCCGTGATCGTGCTGTCGGTGACCGAGGTGACGACTTCCCGCTTCCCGGTCGCGGCCGAGGTCCCTGCCGCTGTAGCGGCGGGTGGTCCGGAAGCCGTTGCGGAGTACATCGCTACGGCCAAGGACGTGCAGCTCGACGAGTTGCCCGCCGAGGAAGAGAAGCGCGTCTTCATGAGCGTGAGCACGCGTGACGCCAACGCAGCGACGCCTCAGCTTCAGGCAGAGGAAGCCTGATTCGTGAAGCCCAGTCGGCCTTGCTACGGGCTGGGGCTGTCACCGGCGGACCCGAGTCAACTGCGGCCGGTACCCATGTTTCGGTACCGGCCGTGCCGTTACTCCATCCGAGCGCATCAGATCCCCCATGCCTCGGCCCATGACCTGGAGGGAGTTGCACCGTGATTGCCGTCGATGCGCCAGAGGCGGAGCGCGAGCGGTACGTCAGCAACATCGTCGCCGTATGGGAATCTGCCACGGAGGCGCAACTGCTGCGCGGCCGCGGCTGGTATCACGCTGCCCACGAGGTGGCTTCGCTGATCGCCGGCGGCGACGCATGTGTCGGCGCTGGCGTGATCGCCGCACTGTCCGCGAACACATCCTGGCCCGAGACCCTCCGACTTGCCCGCCGGGCATTCGATACCGGTGTACCGGCCGGGCACCTCCCAGACGCCTTGGCCAAAGCCGCAAAGATCATGTCGGGCGCGGACCCCCGCGGCGTGCTCGGCGAGCGGAAGACAGGTCACTTCTTCCGCTGCATCCTCGACCCGAATGACCCCGAGGCAGTGGTGATCGACCGCCACGCCCACGACATCGCGGTGGGCGAGGTCTACGGGCAGCGTGACCGGGGCCTGGGAAGCTTACGTCGCTACGGGTTGCTGGCGCGCTGCTACCAGGAGGCAGCCGTGAGGCTGGGTGAGTTGCCCAGCACAGTGCAGGCCGTCACGTGGGTGGTTCACACCGACCGTGCCCGTCAGGCGGTGAGGCGTGATCCGGGTGGAAGGTTCTCCCGGCCCCGTCGACCTGCTCCTGGCACGGCGGCAGGCCGTGCCTCGGCCCTGCGGGCTGCCGCTTGATGAGGACCTGACCTATACGTCAACTCGCGCCGAGCACACGGAGATCGGTAATCGAGTAGCTTTCCGTGCCGCATTTCTGTGCCCTCTTCGAGGTGCGTACTCGGCGCGTGCCGAACATCCCAATCTCCCGGGCACCTTCGGGTCTCTCTCAGTCTCTCCCCTGAAGGTGTCCGGGGCTCATTCTGGAGGTTTCCGTGAGCACTCGAGGTTTCCTCGGTTTTGTGGTCGACGGGAAGGAAAAGGTCGCGTACAACCAGCACGACAGCCAGCCCTCTGGCCTCGGGACCGCCGTCATGGCGTGGGTGCACCATACCGACAAGGAGGCGGCCCGGGCAGCGGCACGGTCCTTGCGTGTTGTCACCGATGACGACGCACCGACTGCGGAGGAGATCGAGTTTCTGAAGCCCTATGCGGATGACTTGCCACACGCTCCAGGAGACAGGCCGACGTGGGAGGAGATGTTGTGGAAGACGCAAGGCGATCCATCAGCGATCCTAGCTTCCGGATACGTCGCGGATGCTTCAGGATTTGCTACGCATTTCGCCGAATGGGGCTATCTGTTGAACTTCGATACGGGCGAGCTGGAGATCTACCAGGGGCATCAGATTGTGCCCCATCGCAATGGCCGGTTCGCTGACCGCGCCTCCGCTCATGGGGGCCACTTTCCCGTGAGGCTGGTCGCGACGTTCTCCTTCGAGAAGCCGGAATACGAAGCGCTTCGGGCACTGGATTCCTGAGACGAGTGCCAGCGAGTGGGCGCTCCGCCCGAGGCTCCAGCATGCGCTGGGTCAGAGCAAGTGCCCCTACCTGAGGCCCACTTCGTCGTCCCCGAACCAGCAGCCGGGCCCTTGACCCCACCGTCCGGCTGCTTCCAGGGCCGCGCTCTGCTGGGTGTGCGGAGCGCGGCCCGCCTGTTTTGGTTGCGTAGCTCAGCTGGTAGAGCGCCGGTCTTATAAGCCGTTGAGGTCGCGGGTTCGAGCCCCGCCGCAGCCACGTGCCGCCCCAGAAAGCCCGCTGGAGTTCGGGTCGCGCTCGCCGAGCGGACCGTTCGCGACGCGTACATGATCGGCCGCCGTCCTGGCTGAGGGAAACGGAGGCCTTGATGGGCTCCCGCGCCGCCGGGAGGGCAAGAGGTCACGGAGATCCTGCGCACCGCGGTCGGGGCGGCTAGCCTCCTCTTCGAACAGCTGCTGGACCACGTCGCGACAAGAGCAACCTCAAGCCAAGGCAGCTGTCCCCGGTAGCAACGGCCCGAGCTCCCCGGTTCGGGAGATGGCCCCGGCCTGGAGGTGCAAGCTGTGGAGCTCGACCTGAGCAAGGCGCGGGAGACCGTGCGGGAACTCCAGGAGCGCCTGGAGGCGCTCGACGGAGCGGAGCCGGACGCCGCGCCCACGCGTGCTGGCCAGCGCGAGCGCAGTGAGGTGAGCCGCAGCTTGCAGTACATGGCCCACCTCGGCAACCGTGCCGCTGTGGAGATCATGGACGTCTTCTGCACGTACCGGGAGTGGGACAAGCCAGATCAGCGGGACGAGTCGCCAGGGACATGAGCCGTCCGATGTGCCCCGACACCGAGACCGCGTTGCGCCGTGTCACGGACTGCTTGGAGCGTGCCGTCCGTGAGCGGGACTGCCCGGCGATCGTGGCGCTCCACGGCGAGCGAGCCCTGGTGATGTCCGACTACGACTACCTGCGCGACGAGGTGACGGCCGCGGCGTTCGAACGCCGCGTGTCCGAGAAGGCACGGGAGATCCACGCACGTCGCTTCGCCTTTGCCGTCCCGCAGGTCTGGCTCGTCGGCCACGACGGTGTGGCCGGCCGGGCGGTCGCCAACCTGCCGCTCAGGGAGGGCGAGCAAGAGGTCATCGCCTGGATGGCCTATGACGCGGACGACGGGGTGGACTACGGCTGTGTTCCGTACACCCGTCGACCGAGCGGTGAGCCTGTCTTCGGCGACTCCATCGTGATCACCGACCCTGTTCAGCCGTACGACGCTTACCCGGGCCGGATCCTGCTGCGCGCCCTGACGCAGGATCCTGGTGTACCGCCTCCTGGCCAGCGGCTTTAGTGATCATTTAGTCGGGTCTCGTGGCTCCGACGTAGCGGTCGTCCTGATAGCGGTAGGGCGATATCTGGATAGCCGCGCCCCTGCGTGGAGCGTGGATCATCCGGCCGTCGCCGATGTAGAGGCCGACATGCTCGACGCTGTCTCCACGGCCGTAGAACACCAGATCTCCGGGCTCGAGCCGCTGGCCTTCGAGCACGCGGGGTCCCGCCGCGAACTGGCGCTCGGCGGTGCGCGGAAGAGGGACATCCGCCGCCGCGTACGCGGCTTTGGTGAGCCCCGAGCAGTCGAAGCCGGGGTCCCCAGCGGCCGGACCGTCGCCGCCCCAGAGGTAGGGGAGACCGAGCTGTTCCCGGGCGTAGGCGACTGCTCGTGTGCCTGCGGTGCCGGGGGCGGCCCGGGCTGTGCGGTAGGCCCGTGCCTGGGCCAGGACTTCTGACACGTACCAATCCGCGTGGTTGTACGCGAACACCGCCTCACGCAGGTCCTGTCCGTCCCGCGCGCCGGAGTCGCACAGGTAGGCCGCGGCTGAGTAGACCGCGTCGTGCGGGTTGTACGGCGAAGGCGGCCTCGCACCGCCCGGCGGCGGCGGGTGCCGGGCGGTGACCTGGCTGAAGGTGGTGGTGAGGAATTGCATCGGCCCGCGAGCGCCCGCGTAGTTGGCGCCGCTGTGGACGCCGGGCAGAGAACTGCGGCCGTGATCGGTCTCGATCTTGCCGATGGCAGCGAGCACGGACCAGTCCAGGCCGGGACACGTCGCCGCGGCTCGGTGATAGAGGTCGAAGTAGCCAGGGGGTATGTCGGAGAGTGCGGTGTCGCTGGGCCGACTTGCGCCTCCCGTGAACGAGGAGAACAGGCTGCCAGCTGCGGCGGCGGCCATCACGAGAAGCAGAAGGAGAGCCGTGGCGGCCGCGCAGGCGGCCTTGAACATGATGGAGTCACCCTCCCCGTGAGGTGGCGTGGGGGTGCGGAGCTCGAGGTATCGGTGCCGTCGGCATCGGGCAGGCCGTCCTGCTCACGGAGATGGTGCTCGTCGCCGCCGTCTGCGTCAGCGGGGGCAGGTCCGGCCAGGCGGTGGTCAGCTCGATGAGGCGGAGGCGTCGTTGGGAATGACGGGTGGCTTCCAGGGGCAGCCATCGTGTCTGTGATGGATCGTCGTCTTGCCCGGCGTCAGCCATGAAGTTCGCCGTGGTCGTGGCGACGGGTACGCACAGTGGATCGTTGAGTGCGGCGCGCGCCTCGGTGAGGGCTCGTCGCAGCCGGGCCTCCCGTCGGACGGTCGGGGCCCACACGAGGACCGGTGTGGTGATGCCGGTGCTGGAGGCGAGCCTGGCGTAGTCGACCAGCTTGTGGGCGACGCGGTCCGGTGAGCGTTCGGTGCCGCAGTCGTACTCCAGGAACCACTCGAACTCTCCGCGGGGCTCGCGCCATCGACCGTACCCGTCGGGGCGTACGAGGTCGCCGAAGTGCCTCTGACAGCGCCCCTCGGACCACCAGGCGGTGAGTCTTCCGTGGGCGTCGACCTGCTGTGAGCGGGCGGCGAGCGCGGTGAAGAAGCCGTTGGTGCCGACGGTGTGGGCCAGTTGCAGGGAGTAGGCGATGCCCATCGCCCGCTCGTGCCGGTAGTCCAGGTCGCGTGCCTCCAGGCCGTCTTCGTGCGCGACGACGAGAGCGCCGGCGACGTCGAGGACGTAGTGCATGGGGGCGGAGCCGTAGGTGATGAAGGGCTGGAAGCGGTCCAGTACGCGCCACCTGTAGAGCTGGAGCAGGCGCATGTTCGCGGCGCGCGTCGAAGGCCAGGCGAGTTCGGCGATTTGGCCGGTGGTGAGGACCTTGTGCTCGTACACCATCCGTGCCAGCCAGCGGTCGCGGGGAGTGAGGCGGGATACGAGGCGGGCGAGGTAGTCGCCGGTGGTGGCCGTACGGCCACTCAGACGCTTGGGGCGATGGCCACGCAAGGCGCGCTGCTGAGTGGGGTTTGTAATCACGGTGTTCGCCTCCGTTGCGGTCGAGTACGTGAGCGTGGAGTCAGGACGTTCGGCGTGGATCGGTGCCGGACGGGTGTGGCTTGTGGAGGAGGGGCTCAGCGGCTGCCGCGCCCGCGTTGCGTCGCGCGGCAGCACGGATCCGGCGGGCGCGGCCGGGAACGGCGGGTGGGAGTTTCTCGGTGGACACGGTGAAGGCCGGGGCCTCGGCGCCGTGGACGACCGGGCGGACGGCGGCCTGAAACGCGCCCAGGTGGGACAGGTCGTGCTCGGTCAGCCGGGGCCCGGTGTGGCGCGCGAGGTGGCGGGCGTCCTCAGGGGAAGCGTTGAAGAAGATCTTGGTGCGGGCGTTGGTGCTGATGCCCTCTTCGAGTTCCTTCGGGAGCTGGCGCAGGTACTGATGGGCCAGCGTCATCGACAGCCGGTAGCCGCGGGCCTCGGCGAGCATGTCTTCAAAGGCGTAGGGGAGGTTGAGGAAGTGGTGCGCCTCGTCCACGTAGAGCGAGGCGTCACGGCGACGGTCTTGGGGGACCCGGGCCCGCTGTGTCGTGGCCTGCCAGGTGCGGGCGACGACGACCGAACCGACCAGGTGAGCGGTCTCGGCGCCCAGCCGGTCCCGGGCGATGCGCACCAGGCAGATCCCGCCCTCGTCGAGGATCTGGTTCATGTCGACGCTCGTTGCCCCGCCGGCCAGCGCATCTCGCACGAAGGGGCGCAACAGTAGGCCGCGGAGCTTGTTCATCAACGGGGCCGTGACCTGGGCGCGGGCGGCCACGGACAGGTCGTCGTACCAGGACCAGAAGCCGCGCAGGACGGGGTCGTGGACCTGACGCACGGCGCGCTCCCGGAAGGCGGGAGTCGACAGCAGCGCGGGGAGATCGGTCAGAGCGGGCGTATCGGACAGGGCCCGAAGGGTGAGCAGCCCGGCGCGGAGGATGTCGTCGGTGCGCGGCCCCCAGGAGGAGGCGTAGACACGGGAGAAGATCGAGACCAGGTTGTCCACGGTGCGGATGGCGTCCTCGCCCTCCAACGGGTTGAGGACCGGCGGGCGGCGCCTGCTGTTCACGTCGAGGAGCACGACTCGCTCGCCGAGATGCTCCGGTAGCCGCATCAGGACGTCCGTGACCAGGTCACCTTTCGGGTCGACCACCACCTGCCCGCGCCCGGCCTCGGCGTCGGCGAGCACCATCCGGGCCATCAACTCGGACTTGCCCGAGCCGGTCGCTCCAAGGATGTGGAGGTGCTGGCGGGCGTCGGCGACCCGGAGACCGACGGGGCGAATTCCTCCGGCCGTGGTCAGGCCGATGGGCTTGGCAGACGGCCCGCGAGCGGCGACTCCGGGCGGGGGAGGCACCGCGCGGGCACCGGCACGCTGGAGTCCTGGGACGGTGGCGTCCCAGGGGAGATGGGCGAGGGCCGCCAGCTCGGGCACGGAGAGGAGATCGCCCTTGTCGAGGCGGCGTTCACCGAGATGGGCCAGGGCGCGGCGGGGCCGGGTCCGGCGGAAGTAATTGTGCTCGGTGTATGGGGCGTACGCGCTCGCGACCGCATGGGCGTGGCCGCGCAGCCGGTCGCGGACGCGGTGGCGAGCCTCGGGGCGGGCGGAGTCGGACACGGGAGCCACGACGGCGTAGCGCAGACGGCACTCGTACGAGGCGCCGCGTTGCTTGGTCACGATGGCCCGGCTTTCGGCTGACGCTCTGAGGGCAGCCTGTTGGTGCACCGACGTCGTCGGGCCGCGAGGGCGAAAGCGCGGCGTCACAACGTCCAGCAGGCGGCTGACCGAGCGAGCCGATCCTCCTTCCTTCAGGCGCCGGGCTGCTCGGCGGGACTTCTGTACCCGGCGCCCGGTGACCGGGCGGGCCAGGATCTGGACCACGGCCTGCTCGTCGTGTTCCAGGCCGATCGGAGCACCGAGCAAAGCGCGCTGGGGGTCAGCCGGAAATTCAGTGCGCAAGGGCAGCGCCTCGTGGCGCGCGAGCCGCAGTTCGCCCCAAGCCGCCTCGCTGCTCGGGGCAAGGTGGACGGGAGCGCTGGCGGGGCGGGCACGGGCAAGGGCTCCGGGCCACGCGGCCTCGATCGCGCGTTCCACCATCCCGGGCGGTACCGCGCCCGGGACCCAGAGCTGCATGCGGACAGCTTCCCGCTGCAGGACGTACTCCCAGGACAGGTGGGGTTGCCCGGCCAGCAGCCTGCGCCAGGTCGGGCGGAGCAACCCGACGAGGTGGGACCACACGGCGATCGCCCCCGCCGGATCGACCGATGGCGGCGGCAGCAGCTCGATGACGCGTGCCCCGTCGGCCAGCTTCCGTCGGCACCAGCGGTGCCACCGCCAGCGGGTCACGATGAGCGCGGCCAGTACCGCGCACGCTGACGGCGCTGCGATCGGCCCCCACGCGATGAACTTCTCCGAGAAGTACACGAGGACGGCGTGCAGGGCTACACCAGGATCGCGCAGGTACTGCTGCAGCGGGGCGCTGTACACGAGTGATACGGGCCAGGACGTGGCTGGATACATGACCTCCGCCGTCACATCGGGTCGAGGGTGATCTGGCCGTCGGCTTCTTCGAAACCAGGCGACGAAGCTGCGGCTTCCACCGCTGGAGCGAAGCCCAGAGAGGAGGCCTCGGGGGCACCCGCTGCCCAGGACTCGGCGTACGCGGCGAGCTCAGCCGGGTCCGAGGTGACCAGGTGGTGCTCCGTGGGTGAGGCGACGCTGTGGAACGCCACGCGCTGCGGGCCCGCGCAGAGCAGCCCCTGGCCCTGGTCGGCCGTCAGGAGGAACTGCCGTTCGCCGTCGGAGAGATCAAAGGCGCGAGTGATGTCGTCGATGGCCTGGGGCGCCTGACGCAGCAGGATCTGGGTCGCCGCGTTGGCCACCACGGCCTTGCCCAGGTCCGTGGAGAGGACGTCGGCGGTGTCCTGGGTGGCCACGGTCAGTCCGGCCCAGTGCTTGCGGCTGGCCTTGGCCATCCGGAAGAGGAAGTCGGCGCCGGCCTGTTCCCGCATCAGCAGCCACGCCTCATCGACGGCTACAAGGCATGGTCTCCGCAGCGCCGGGTTGGACACCCGCCGCCATACCGCGTCCAGGGTGAGCAGGGTGCCGACGGGTTTGAGTTCGTCGGCCAGGTCTCGGAGCGAGAAGACCACGAGGTGGCCTTCGGGGCGGCTGGTCGTCGGCCCGGTGAACAGGCTGGAGAAGGCGCCGTGGACGAAGGGGTGCAGTCGCACGGCCAGTTGAGCCGCGCCGGCGTCCGCCGAGTGGTCGAGCACGCTGGCCAAGTCGGGAAGCAGCGGGGCCGCGCGCATCCAGGTCCGTGGGTCTCCTGTGATCCCGGCCTGCTGGTACGTAGCGACGATCGCGCGGTCCAGGATCGCCCGCTCCGAGGGCCCGAGCTGCCCGCCGAGCAGGACGCCGATGACGGTGTGCAGGAACAGCGACCGTCTGACGAGTGCGTCCTTGGGAGCGGTGCGGCGACCGTCGGGGCGGGTGTGGACAGGAAGGTCGAAGGGGTTGAGGCGTTCGTTCTCGGCGCCGAGGTGGACGTAGGCGCCGCCGACGGCACCGGCCAGGCGAGCGTACTCGTCCTCTGGGTCGATCACGTGGGCCTCGATGCCGCGGTACAGCGAGCGCAGCAACTCCAGCTTGACCAGGTAGGACTTGCCCGCGCCTGAGCGGCCGAGGACGACCGAGTTGTGATTGTCCAGGGCGAAGCGGTCCCAGTGCACCAGTCCTTGACTGCCAACGTTGTACCCGTAGAGCACTCCGCTCGGCGCGGCGACCGAAGTGGGTTCGGCCGGTGGCAGATCAGGGCTGGTGAAGGGGAACGCGGCGGCGAGCGCGCTGGTGTCGAACGTGCGGCGCAGCCGAAGCAGGTCCAGGCCCATCGGCAGGCACGTGATCCAGCCCTGGAGACTGCGGTAGCTCGCGGGCTTGGCGTCCAGCAGGAGACTGGCGGCCAGCGAGCGGACAGCCGCCACCTCGTCCACCAACTCGTCATGGCCGCAGGCGTGGACGGTGAGGTAGAGGCCGAGTCGGTAGAGCTTGCCTTCGCCGCGGGCGACGCGGGCAGAGAGGTCGTACGCGTCCTCGGTGGCGGCCTCGACGTGCGGGTCGAGCAGTCGCCCTTTGTCCTGGGTGTAGCGGCGGCCGGACTCCAGGCGGGCCAGCTGTCGCTTGAGCCGGTGGGCGGCGGTCACCGGGTCGATCGGCTCGATGTGCAGGGAGACGTCCAGGCGTCCCGGGTACGTCAGCAGGGGCTGGAGCCAGCCGGGGTGGACCTCGCGGGGGTAGCCGGATATGGCGAAGGACGCGACCCATTCGGCGCCGACTTCGAGGTGATCAGGTGCCACTACCAGTGTGTCGGGAGCGAAGGCGGCCCCATATGTCCGTGCGACATCGAGCTGGTTGTTGGCGGCAGGGGGCACGGTACGACGGTTGTCATGGTGTTTCATAGCGCTCGACTCCCTGTGCACCGGAGGGTGGGGTGGCCATGTCGTCCCCAGCCCAGGGGGCGTCCGTGCTGGAAGCGCCGGTGATGACGTCGTCGGCCCCGGCCAGAGCCGACGACGGTGGGACGAGGCAGTCCGGGTTGCAGGCCGAGGTGAGGACGGCGGTGCACTGTGCGGCGTCCAGTGCGGTCACGGTGATCCCGATGGGACCGAGGAGTTCGGCGGCCTCGCTGAGGCGACGGAGCAGCCGAGCCTCAGCTGCACGACGAGCGCCTGGCTCCACGGCGGAGGCGCCGCGGTTGGACTTCCACAGGGAGAACGCGCCGAGCGGTGAGGATCCTCCCAGCCCTTCGGAACGAGACGGGGCGCGCACGGGCTCTCTCAGGACCAGCAGCACCTGGCGGCGCAGGAGGTCGGCGTCGCGCCCTAACCGCTCTACATAGTCGGCATGTTCCCGGGCAGCCTGCTCCAAGGCGGGATGTGGCAGGGCGGCAGCGTACTCGCGTAACTCACGTATCTGCGCGGACAGATCGAGGCGTTCGGCCTTGACGAGGACCTGCACGGGCGCGGTGAGCGAGTGTAAGTAGCGGCCGAAGGCGCCGACGAGGGACTCCTGCTCGGCAGGTGTACGCAGCGCGAAGTTGATCGTTCTGCATACGGCCACCGCCGCGACACCGTCCGAGCCGAGATCGACCACGCCCGTCTCAGACACGGACTGGGCCGGGAGACGAAGCTGCGTGGCGGAGGTATCGGTACCGGGCCGTGCGGGCTTCCCGGACTCGTCGGTGGCTCGATTGAGGAGCCAGCGCGGCGGTGTGTGAACGCCTTCCGGTGCGGAGATGAGACGGCGTGGCGCGAGGCGCTGGCGAAGCGCGGCCAGCGCGAGCCGGTCCAGGGACAGGCCGTCACGAGTGCCGAGAGCGAGCATCAGCGCCGTGCCGCTGACGGGGAGGGCAAGCAGGAGGAAGGCTGGCAGCGGCAGCAGGCTCCTGGTGAGTGACCAGAAGCCGTACAGCACGGTGCCAGTGGTTACGAGGACGAGCAGCTGGTGGGCGGTCAGGTTCGCGAGGACGGTGTCCTCGCGTTCGACATCTGTGGGGATGCGCACCGGTTGGGTCATCGGCGATCACCTCGTGGTCGGGCCGGGGCCGGTGGGTGACGGGACGGCCCGCGACGGTGTGCTGCCGCCGGTTGAGGGCGGGCGGAAGGTGGCGGGTGCGGGCGGGCGAGTGGCCCGTAGGGGACCGGCTGAAGGCTGAGCCCGCGGCTCCTGGAACAGCGGCGCAACCGGGGCCTGCGTCGGGCGGGGCAGTGGCCGCGCGACCGCCGGGGAGGGCGAAGCCGGGGAGTGAAAGGCTGGAACAGTAGGTGCGGGCGCTGCTTGCACGCGCGTGGCGCCGGACGATGACGTGCCCGACCGCCCACCCGGAGGCAGGAAGACAGGCAGGGGCGGCGGGCCGGGGGCGTGCCCCACAGCAGGCTGCGTCACGGCCTGACCGGGAGCCTGAGCGGGTTGGTTGGGCGGGAGGAACAACGGCGGCCCGGGCGGGCGCAGCGGTCCCGCACCCGCTCGCCCACCGCGCAGTGGAGCCCCCGCTGCGGCATGCTGCCGACGCGCCGTCTGGCCGGGAGCCACTGGTACGGCGACCGGCCGGTTCGGAACGGCGCCGCCAGGCCCTCCCTGGCCGCCCCAGCCAGCATGGCCTGCGGCCGCCCGTACGGGCTTGCCGCGCAGCAGTCCGAAGGTCTTGTACGCCACCACGGCGCGGACGATGCGGCCGGTGAACGACCTGCCGTGCCCGACCCGCGCCGAACTCAGGATCCAGAAAGGGATCTTGAACAGTATGTACATCAGCGCCAGCGAGACGAGCACACTGACCAGGTCGTTCTGCTCACGACCGAACGGGCTGAAGTTCCCCGGCGTCAGGAACACGCGTATCCCGACCACCAGCGCCATCGACTGGGCGACCTGGATCGCGAGGAGCCCGGCGAAGACCCGCCACCACCAGCGGGCGATGCCGTCCGCCTGCGGCAACGCATGACACATCAACGCCAGCGGAGCACCGGCGATCAGCAGGATCGTCAGCGCGACCCGCACGATGTACGACACCAGCAGCGCCACCAGGAGGACGGCCACCACGGCCAGCATCAGGATGATGAAGATGCTGCTGTCGGACGTGAAGCTGCTGAGAACGAAGTCCCGGAGCGCCGTTCCCGCGGCGTCTTCGTCGAGGCCGGGGCCCAGTACGGCCATGGACAAGGCGTTGGCCAGCTGCACGGCCTTGTTGGCGAGGAGGAGCGACAGCCCAGCGGCGAGGAATCCCAGCGGGATCCGAGGCCCGAGCTCGCGCAGCGAATAGCGGGTCTGCACGGTTTGGTGCCCCATCAGCAGGACTCCGGCCACCATGACCAGGAGACCGTACGAGGCAAGCGTGATCTTCCAGGAATCCGCCCACAGTTCCTCGACCCGGGGAAGCGTTTCGGGCTCAGGGGTGGTGAGCAGGGTGTCGCCGAGGAGTTTGAGCAGAGGGTTGAGAGCAGCGCTCACGATCCCCTTGAAGAAGGCATTGATGGCCGCGGTGACGCCCTTCGCAACCCAGTCGACGATGCCCGTGGGCGCTTGATCCGCCACCGCCGCTGTGACGTCCTCCGCGGCGGAAGCAGGCACGAGCGGGGCGGTCTGAAGTCGCGGCGGACAATCCTTGGGCGCGCATGGTGACGGCTCGGCCACCGTCGCCACGAGGGCTGATGAGCTGACAGTGCTGGGACGTACCGCAGTGGGATCATGCTCACGCGCATGCAGCGGGAGTAGCACGAACAACAGCACGCAGCCAACCACGAACTTCCCTCGCCAGCGGCGTGGAAGGTGGACTGTGACGCCGGAGATCATCGCTCTCACGCCCCGACGATCCCTTTGAGGATCTCCACGACGAGGGGTGCGAGCGCGGCGATCCCGTACCCCCATCCCGCGCTCTTGAAGGCTGATTTCGCCCTTTGCACTTCGCCCGGGTCACCGCCGGCCATGAGGTAGATAACGCCTCCGATGGTCAGGAAGACGGTCGCAAGACCGGCGAGGACTCCCATAATCCAGTTCCGGATGTTGTCGAGCACCTCGTTCACGGACTTGGCCAGCGCCAGGAGGGCCCCACCGTCCGTCGCGTACGCCGATGAGGCGCCGAGCACGGACACCGCGGCGCACCACACGAGGAGCAGCGCCCACTGGACCGCTCGGAGCCTGGCCTTACGGGTGCTCAGCCGAGCACTCGCAAGGCCAGGCCATGGAGCGCGGCAGTACCGCTTCCGTGCGGCGCTGTGAGGTTTGTTGTGCATCTCAAGCACCTCCAAGGGCGCGGGGAGGCATGGAGGGCTGTGTGGGAGCCCCTGCACCTGAAGAGACCGCTTCAGGCGGCTCTTTTAGACAACCGGGCAAGGGTGGTACGGAGCGTGACGATCGCGGCGCCTGACGGCGAGGCCGACGCGGAGTCGCCGATCGAGGCAGATGCGCCGTCGCCGTGTGCGCCACGGGGTCTTCCGAGTCGACGGGCCGGACACCGTACCGCAGAAACGCGACGAGTCGTTGTTCCGCTCGGCGTCGGGTCTTGTAGACGGAGGCGAGGGACAGCCCCCGTACCGCGGCCCAGTCGTTGACGGACTGTTCATCCAGTCGCGTACTGCCGATCAGATCCGCCTCGGTCCGGGTCAGGACTTCCGCGCGGACCGCGCTCGCCAGGACGAGGTCCGGATGTCCCCAGGGCGCTCTCGGCGGAGCGGAGTCGAACCCATCCGGCCCCACCGGAGTGGGCGCGTCGCGAGCTTCCGTCAGCGCGGCGAACCCTCGCCGGTACGCGGCCCACTTGAGCCTGACGACCACGTGCGGCCGGTTCAGGTCGATCGTGCTCAGAGCGTGCAGGAATCCGGCGAGCACTTCGGCGTGCAGGTCGTACGGATCTCCCGCGTACTGCGCTGCCAGCCGCTTGGCGACGCCCGCGAGGGCGGGCAGGGCCATGCCCGCGCAGGCCAAGGTCCACGTGGCTCCGAGAGAGCGCGAGCGTTCCACCAGCATGGACCAGACGATGTCCTTCGTGTGCTGTGGGCACGGGCCATGGAGCAGGCAGTGGAGCAGTTCGTCCAGCGGGACGAAGCAGTTGGGCAGGCCGTCGAGCCCTCGGCAGTCGAGGGACAGCGGATCGGCCCCGTCCACCAACAGCTCGAAACTGCTCCGGGCGATGTCCAACGGCAGCAGCGTTCCGCCGGTGCACGCAGGAACACGGCGGTCATGGCGCCTGACACACGGCATGATGGCGCCTCCTTCTACAACTGGGGCTCGTCACGTGGCCCCAGGAGGGGTGACCGGCGCCAAGAAGCCAGCAGCTGAGGCTTAAGGGCTCGCGTCGACGGACTGCCATGTCGGCCAGCGGCGTGATTGCCGCGCCCAGGTCCCGGACACCGGGGTACCGAGCGGCGAGCCATAGGTGTGATCTAGGGATGACGTAACTGCGTCTGACCAGCGCTTTAGTAGCGTCGTAAGAGGGGACACGTCGGCCGTGAGCGCAGTGACACCTCATGTCACGCGGCTCGGTCTCATCGATTGATGTCGAAAATGTGCGCGGATTCCGGCCTCTTGAAGCAATAGAGCACCTCACACCAGAGGACAAGAGGAACCGGAAATGACACGTCCCCGCCACGACAGAGGCGACCATGACGGCGACAACTGGCTGGCCCACGCCGTCCTCAACGTCATCGCGTACTACTGCCAGCCGCACGACCACGTGCTCGTCCTTGCCGCTGACCAAGGCGAAGCCTGCCCCGCTGCGCCCAGGATCTCGGCAGTAGCCCAGTCCTCCTCAGGACTGGTTCGGACGATCGCCGTACGTGTGCTCCGCCCCGTCGAGCAAGTCGGCCTGCCTGATGTGGATGCAGCTACCACTGCGGAGTCCGGATCCCGACCGAAGCCGCCCCCTCCTGATGCGCATGCGGTCCTTCGCCGGACTCCGCAGGACCGGGCAGGACTCGCCGAGAGCCTCCATCCCTTCGACACAGTGATCGCGTGCGTGGACGCCCGGTGGGCCGACTGGGTCGGTGACATCCCCTGGGCCGCGCTCCTCGCACCTGCCGGGAGGGTTGCCTTCATCACTCACGGTCACACCGCGGACGCTTGCGCCGCGGCGATCCGCGACCGCTTGGCTCCCGCCGCCCGGAGTGCGCATCTGATCAGCCTCGACCAGATCACCGTGCACGCCGTACCCGTGCGGACGCACGCGATCGCGTCGGTTTTCATCCGCCCGCTTCCTGCCGTGGGTTCGCCGACACGGGAGTGGTCCTGATGCCGAAGTCCTTCCGGACCGAGCACTGGTTGACCGCCCAGGAGGCGGCCGACCGCCTCCGCGTCGCGCGCAAGACGCTCTACAACTGGGCGAGCACCTGGGAGGTGGAGCACCGCGGCCCGAAGCCCTTCCGCATGGGTGGCCGCGCTCTCCGTTATCGGGAGTCGGATGTCGACCGCTGCATGACGGGCTGGGGAGGTGAGGACTGAATTCTCCAAGTGATCAACAGGAGGTGACAACGTGACAATGGAGGAACCCTACGACCGCTGGCACAAGGCTCGCCCGAAGCCGGAAGACCCAGAGTGCCCAGAGCACCCGGGCTTGGTTGCGAGCACCATGCACGGGTGCGCGAAGCGGTGGCAGGCGCGCTGGCGGGACGCGTCCGGCCAGCAGCGAGCCAAGAACTTCGCTACGAACAGGAAGCGAGCAGCCGCCGCCTTCCAGCGCAGCCAGCGCGCCGCAGTGGAGGAAGGGCGACTTCCCTTCCCGCACAGGGGCCGACGGAACACGGAGAATGAAGCCCCGACGATCAGCGAGTACGTGAACACGTTCCTGGCTCGGCACGAACGCCGACCAGGAACCATGCACGCGTACGGACATCGGCTGCGACGCCACGTGGTCCCGGTGCTGGGATCGCGCTCCCTCTCCGAAGTCAAACGAGGGGAGTACCGGGACTTCTTGATCGCTCTGAAGAACAAGGGCATGTCGGATACCCACCGGTCCAATGTCAAGAAGGCGCTGTCCGTGATGCTGTCCATGGCCGTCGAGGACGGCTTCCTGGACGGCAATCCGGTCGTGGGCATCCGTGTACCGAGGGGGCCGGGACGCGGGGTGCGGTTGACCTGGGCCCATGTGGTCGCTCTGGCAGAGGAGATCGATCCTCGATACGAGCTGACGATCTGGTACGGAGCCCTCCAGGCACTGCGCTCGATGGAGGCTGCCGGAGTTCGCCGTCCGGACATGGAGAGCGTTCCCGATACGCAGTTGGTGGAGGAACAGCGACAAAAGGGCAAGGCGGTGCCCTTGAAGACAAAGGCCAGCAAGGCCCCACTCGCCGTCGGCTCGTTCCTGTGGGAGAAGTACCGAGCGCACATGGCGCGCTGGCGGGCACCGTTGCCTGCCTCCGCGCTGCGCAGGCGCGAACGACGCGGCCTGCCAGCCATTCCGCGTGAGTACATGGACCTGGTCACGGTCAGCCGTCGCTGGACGCCGCTCACCAAGCACACCCTGCGACACGCCTTCGAGATGGCGAAGAAGCGTGCCCGGGCCCGGGGCGTGGACATTCCGAAGGAAGCGAGCTTCCGCGACCTGCGGCACTTCGCGGACGCGGTACTCATCGCCTCGGGCCTCGAACCTCGCAAGGTCCAGGCCCGGATGAGACATGGCCGCATCGCTGAGACGCTGGACACCTACGGCTACTTGATGTGGAAGGTGGACTGGGAGAACGCCCCGGCGTCCTTCGAAGAGCTGTATGGCATCCCGGCGCCCGCCGGCTTGCCGGAAGCCGCGTTGGTGCCGAGCAGTGAACGACGGCGGAGGAGTCCGTCATGATCGGTGAGGACTCCACTGTGTGTGGAGGTCGACCGACCGGCGAGTACGGAGGCGCTCCGGCCGGAGAATGCCGCCTCGCTGGCGGGGAGCCAACAACGAGCGCCGTGCACCGGATGTGCACGGCGCTGGGATCCACTCTTCGTTTGTGCTGCTCAGACGGCATTTCACCGCGCGGGTGGCGTGAACTGGAGGTTCCCCCGGTAGGCGATCATCGAGCCCTGCCGGGCCAGCATCTCGCCGTTCACCGCGTACTTCAGGGACTTGGAGTTCTGCACGCTCAGGCCGGGGACGGTGGCGGGCTGCGCCAGGTGCCGCTCGGAGAAAAGGTCGCTCTTCATGCGGGCATCTTGCCCCGGAGCTGGTGTTTCGCCAAGTGGCTGGGGGTTTGGGCCCTTGTGGACCAAGGTCGCGCGCCGAGGCCTCCGGCGCACGACCTTGGTTCCGTACGGGGACGACTTCGGTCGGCCCGCCCGGTCGTGCCGCGGGGTGGCCGTCAGCCGCCCGTCACGCGCACGTAGTCGACGGTCAGCTTCTGCGGGAAGACGGTGCTGCCGTTCGGGTCGCCGGGCCAGTAGCCGCCGACGGCGAGGTTGAGGATGAGGAAGAACGGCTTGTTGAACGCCCACTGCCTGCCGCCGAGGTCGGCCGGGGTGCGCGTCTGGTAGACCCGCCCGTCGACGGACCAGGTGACCTTGTTCGGCGACCAGTCCACGGCGAAGGTGTGGAACTTGTCCGCGAACGCCTCGCCGCCGGGCAGCGTGTACGCCGCCCCGATGCCGCCGGAGCCGGAGTAGCCGGGGCCGTGCAGCGTGCCGTGGACCGTGCCGGGCTCGAAGCCGACGTTCTCCATGATGTCGATCTCACCGCAGTTGGGCCAGCCCACGCTGCCGATGTCGGTGCCGAGCATCCAGAACGCGGGCCACATGCCCTGCCCCCGGGGCACCTTCATCCGGGCCTCGACGTGCCCGTACGCCTGCGTGAACCTGCCCGCCGTGTTCAGTCGCGCGGAGGTGTACTCGCACCGGCCGTACCAGCACTGGTAGTTGGCCGGGTTCTCCTTGCGCGCGGTGATGACCAGGTTGCCCTGGCCGTCGAGGGCGGCGTTCTTGTTGCCGGACGTGTAGTACTGCCGCTCGTGGTTGTTGACGTTGTCGCCGGTCTCGATCTGCCACTTGCCGCCGTCGACCGCGGCGCCCGCGGGCCCGTTGAAGTCGTCGGCGAACGCGAGGGCGGCCGCGGGGCGCGGCGCGGGCGGGGCCGACGCGGCGGCGGGCGTCACGGCGAGGGCGCAACAGGCCGCGGCGAACGCGGCGAGCGCCGCGCGGCGGCGCCGGCGGTGGGGGAGCCGGTGGGCGGGACGGCGGGAGGGGCGGTGGGGGAACGTGGGGGGAAGCACTGTCATCACATCGCTTCACGTGTGGGAGTGTGCATGACAATCAAGCGTCGGGAAGTGAACGCTGAGAGCGCTCACAACCCTGCGGTGCCTCTACTTGGTTTAAGGCAAGCGGAACAGGGCCGTCAAGCAGTCGGCGCGGCCCAACTGCCCCGCGACCGCCGCCCCCTGGCGGCGGACCCGGCCATCGGTCCGCCGCCAGGGACGTGCGCTACTCGTCGATCGCCGTGCCGAACGCGGCCCCGCTGACGGGCACGCCCAGCGTCTTCACGCCGAACGTCCAGGACCCGGACGCGGTGACGCCGCTCCTGGTGCCCGGGAGGAACCACGCGACCCCGTCGCCGGAGTTCTCGCCCGGCGCCGACGCGATCAGGTCGAAGCGGCGGTCGCGGTTCGGGTCCGCGAGCCGCACCTGGGCGCCCCACTTGTCGCCCTTCTCGGCGAAGCCGGGAACGCCTGCGGAGTTCTGCGTCCACGAGGCGGCGCCCCGCGCGGTCAGGCCGCGCGGCGTGCCGCGGAGCACCCACACCGCGCCCGCGTCCGCGACCCGTCCGACGTCCTCGCCGGGCGCGCCGATCGCGAGTTCCGCGTAGCCGTCCTTGTCGGTGTCGTCCACGGACAGGTCGGCGCCCCAGCGGTCGCCCCTCTCCACGGCTCCGGGCACGCCCGCGGAGCCCTGGCTCCACCACTCCACCCTCGGCGAGGGGCCGTGCGCGCTGCCGTAGCGGACGCCGACGAGCCCGCCGGTCAGCGTCTCGCCGCCGTCGTCGGGGGAGTCGGGCTCGCCGGTCACGAGGTCGTCGTAGCCGTCGCCGTTGATGTCCCCGGTGGCGGCGACGGGCCCGCCGCGCAGCTCGCGCTCCTTCGTGAGGCCCTCGGTGTGGCCGGAGTAGTACGCCGACCAGCCGTGCCCGGGTTCGTCGCCCGTCGTCACGCCGGAGACCACGAGGTCGGCGAAGCCGTTGTCGTCGTAGTCCCCGGTGGTCAGCGACTTGGGCAGCACGACGCGGCGCGCGGCGGCCCGCGCCCCGTCGGCGACCGGTCCGTCGAGGCGCTGGGACGACTGCCGTTGGAAGATCCGGCCGGCGGGTATGTGCGGCTGGTCGCCGTAGGTGTAGGTGTCCAGCTCGTCGCGGTCGGTGATCGCGAGGACGTCGCCCTCGGTCGCCCCGCTGAACCGGGCGGCGGCGACGCCGGTGCCGAACCGCTCGCCCGCGCGCGGCTCCTCGGCCTCGATCCAGTCGCTGAGGCCGGGCTTGAGGCCCTTCTTGGTGCCCCAGAAGATCGTCACGCGGCCCGCGTCGCGCTGTCCGTCGACGTCCTCGCCGGGGGCGGCGATCACGGCGTCGTCGTAGCCGTCGGAGTTCAGGTCGCCGCTGGCCACGGTGGCGCCGAAGGCGTCGCCCGCCTCGGGGGTGCCGTCGCCGCCGGTGGAGGCCTCGCTGAGCCGGGCCACGCGGGTGGTGCCGATGCCCCGCGACGAGCCGTACTGCACGGTGACGAGCCCGGCGCCCTCGTGCCCTTCGACGGTCGCGCCGGGCGCGCCGACCAGCAGGTCCTCGTGGCCGTCGCCGTTGTAGTCGCTGTTGCGGTCGTTGGCGTGCGTGCTTCCCGGCGTGCCCGCGGACGCGGCGGGGGCGGCGGCCACACCCGCGCCGGTGAGCAGCAGGAAAGAGGCCGCGGTGAGCGCGGCCGGACGGTTCTTGCGCAAGAAAGGCTCCCGTTGAGGAAAGGTGAGTACGTGCGGCCCCGGCGGCGCGGGGAGGGTCCGGAAAGGCCCGTTCCGTGCCTCCGGCGCCCTGTTCGACCAAGGATGGGGCACCGGGGTTGTACGGGGCACGCGTTTCGCCCGCGCGTCGTGGGCCGGGCCGGGGCCGGTCAACTCGGCTCCGGGGTTACCCGATTGGGGCCGCGGGTAGGGTGCGCCCGGAGATCCGTCGACAGGTACGGGAGGCGCGCGCATGCATACCGGTCCGCACGGCACGGGTGGTCTGCCGCCCGCCTTCCTGGCGCCCGAGACCTCGTCCTTCGTGGACTTCCTCGCGGCGCACGCCCCCGACACGCTGCCCGCCGGCCGCGCCCTGCCCACCCCGCACGACGGCTTCGAGGCGCCGCACGGCACCACCATCGTCGCGGCCGCGTACGCGGACGGCGTCCTGGTCGCGGGCGACCGCCGGGTCACGATGGGCAACGTCATCGCGCACCGCGAGTACGACAAGGTCTTCCCAGCCGACGAGCACTCCGCGATCGCCATCGCGGGCACCGCGGGCCTCGCCGTGGAACTCGTCAAGCTCTTCCAGCTCGAACTGGAGCACCACGAGAAGATCGAGGGCACCGCCCTGTCCCTGCTCGGCAAGGCGAACCGCCTCACCACCCTGGTCCGCGGCAACCTCGGCATGGCGCTGCGAGGCCTCGCCGTCGTCCCGCTGTTCGCCGGGTACGACCTGGGCAAGGGCGTGGGCCGGGTCTTCTCGTACGACGTCACGGGCGGGCGCAGCGAGGAGCGGGAGATCGCCGCCACCGGCTCGGGCTCGGTCTACGCCCGCGGCTCCCTGAAGAAGCTCTACCGCCCGGGCATGTCCGAGGCCGACATCGTCCTGGCCGCCGTGCAGGCGCTGTACGACGCCGCGGACGACGACTCGGCCACGGGCGGGCCCGACCTCACCCGCCGGCTGTTCCCGCGCGTGTGCCTGGTCACCGAGGACGGCTACCGGCAGCTGGCGCAGGACGAGGTCGCCGAGGTCGCCAGGTCCGTGGTGGACCGGCGCCTGGAGGAGCCGAACGGTCCGCGCGCGCCCGTGCTCTGAGCGGCAGCCGGCACGAGGGTCACTGCCCCCCCGGCCAGGTGGGCGAGGACCCGGTCGACTTGCCCGGCCGCGGCCGATGAATTCTTCGGATCCGGGGAGTCTCACCAGTGTCGACAACACTGGAGGGACCCATGGGTCAGCTGTTGAGAGTGCAGAACTTCAACGTCTCGCGGGACGGATTCGGGGCGGGGGAGAACCAGAGCCTGGAGCGGCCCTTCGGTGACGCCGACCCCGGGGAGATGTTCTCCTGGGCCGGTGCCACCGCGAGCTGGCCGATGCGCACCGACCCCGGCGGGAGCCGCGGCCTCGACGACTACTTGACGCGGGACTACGCGCGCAACATCGGCGCCGAGATCATGGGCCGCAACAAGTTCGGGCCCCAGCGCGGCCCCTGGGAGAACCTCGACTGGCGCGGCTGGTGGGGCGACGAACCCCCCTTCCGTACACCGGTATTCGTCATGACGCACCACTTGCGCCCGTCCTTCACGCTCGGCGACACCACGTTCCACTTCGTCGACGACGATCCGGCCGCCGTCCTGGAGCGGGCGAAGGAGGCGGCGGACGGCAAGGACGTCCGGCTCGGCGGCGGGGCCGCCACCATCCGGGAGTTCCTCGACGCGGGCCTCGTCGACACCCTGCACGTGGCGGTCTCGCGGACGGAGCTGGGATCCGGGTCACGCCTCTGGAAGTCGCCCGACGAGCTGCTCGACCGGTACCACCTCGACGTCGTGCCGAGCCCGAGCGGCGTGACGCACCACTTGTTCTGGCGCAGGTGACACGCCCGCCGGGGCCGCTCAGCCGGACGCCGCCTCGATCACCTCGTCCAGGACGTCGCGGGACCGCACCAGGTCGCCGATCATGCGGTTGATGCGGTCCCGCTCCTCGCTGAGCTGGGCCACCAGGAACGGCGTCGCCGTCTCGGAAGGCCCGCCGTCGGTGTCCCGGATGCACGGCAGCAGATGCACGATCTTCGAGCTGCACAGGCCCGCGGCGAACAGCTCCTGGATGCGGATGACCCGGTCGACCGCGCTGTCGGCGTAGTCGCGGTGGCCGCCGGGCGTGCGCTCGGCGGCCAGCAGCCCCTGCTTCTCGTAGTAGCGCAGGGAGCGTTCGCTCACCCCGGTGCGCCGGGACAGTTCGCCGATCCGCATCGTCCACCTCGCTCGCCGTCGCAGGCTCCGCGGCCGCGCGCGAACCTGACATGGATGACAGTTTCCACCCTACCGGTGGCGCGGGCACCGCTAGCGTGGGCGGCGACCGCGCCGCGACGCCGTCGAACGTCGCGGCCTCCCTCCCACGGAGGCGGTGAGCAGGACGACATGGACGAACCCACCGGCACGAACGGGCGCTGGGTCACCGGCCGCCTGGCCGCGGGCGAGCCCCAGGTACGGCTGCTGTGCTTCCCGCAGGCGGGCGGCGCGGCCGGGGCCTTCTCGGTCTGGCGCCCGCACCTGCCCGCGGGCCTGGAGCTGGCGCCGGTCGAACTGCCGGGGCGCGGCACCCGCAGCGCCGAGCCGCTCCCCGATGACCTGGGCGCGCTCGTCGGCGCGCTCCTGGAGGCGCTCGACGAGGAGTTCAAGCGGCCGTACGCGCTCTTCGGGCACAGCTTCGGCGGCCTCGTCGCCTACGAACTCGCCCTGCGGATCGGCCGGTACGGGATCGCGCCGCCGCGTGCCGTCCTGGTCTCCGGCGCACGGGCGCCGCACGCGAGGGCACGGGCCGAGCCCGTCCACGAGCGCGACGACGCGGGCCTCCTGGAGTGGCTGCGCGGCACCGGCGGCATGCCCGCGAGCCTGCTGCGACAGACCGGCTACGTCCGCTCCGTCCTCGCCGCCGTGCGCGCGGACCTCACCCTGGGCGTGGCCCACCGGCGGGCCGAGCCGGTGCCGTTGACCTGCCCGCTGTACGTCTACGGAGGCTCCGCCGGCCCCGTCGTACCGCCCGGCGAGCTCCAGGACTGGCAGGCGTACGCGACCTCGGCGGTGCCCGTCACGCTCTACCCCGGCGACCACTTCTACCTCTACGCCGACCCCGCCCGGCTCCTCGCCGACATCGCCGCGGTCACCGGGGCCGGGCGGGCCGGGTTCAGTCGCTGACGTACTGCTCGGCGAACTCGCCCACCGGGGCGATGGGGGTGATGACGTCGATCAGGACGCCGTTCGGGTCGGCCACGATGAAGTGGCGCTGCCCGAAGTCCTCGCTGCGCAGGGCGAGTTCGGGGTGCAGACCGCCCTGGACGACGAGCCGCTCCCACTCCGCGTCCACGTCCTCCACCTCGAAGTTGAGGAGCAGGCCCCGCGCGGGGGTGCGGTAGCCCTCCGGGATCGTCGGGTGGGTGTGGTCGAGCAGGGCCAGCTCGTAGGGCGATTCGCCGGGCCGCCTCAGGCTGACGTACCAGTCGGCCTCGAAGGTCGTCTCGAATCCGAGGAGCTGGGTGTAGAACGCGTGGGACTCGCGCAGTCGGTCGGTGGCGATCACGGGATAGAAGCCGGTCAGTTTCATGGGGACCCCCTGGTTCGCATACCATCGGTATGCGAAAGAACGTATTCGCGTACCATCGGTATGTCAATGTGGTGGAGGGCTGATGGCGGAGCAGGGCATCCGCGCCCGGCAGCGGGAGCACACGCGCGGGCGGCTCGTGGCGGAAGGGCGGCGTCTCTTCGCCGCCCACGGGTACGCGGCGGTGGGCCTCGCGGAGATCGTCCGCTCCGCGGAGGTCACCAAGGGCGCGCTGTACCACCACTTCACGGACAAGGCCGCTCTCTTCCGCGCGGTCCTGGAGGAGGTGCAGCGGGAAGTGGGCCGCCGCGTCGCCGACGCCGCCGACGCGCACGACGACCCCTGGACGCGGCTCACGGTCGGCTGCCGGGCCTTCCTCGCCGCGACCGCCGACCCCGACGTGCAGCGCGTCATGCTCGTCGACGGACCCGCGGTGCTCGGCTGGAGCGCGTGGCGGGCCATGGACGAGGCGGCTTCCGGCCGGCACCTCGACGACGTCCTCGCCGAGCTCGTCGACGGCGGAGTGCTGAGCCCCCAGCCCGTCGCCCCGCTGTCCCACCTGCTGTCGGGCGCGATGAACGAGGCGGCCCTGTGGCTGGCGTCGTCGCGGGACCCGGAGGACCTGCCCCGCACCCAGGCCGCGCTGGAGCGGCTGCTCGACGGGCTGCGCGCCGAGCAGCCGGGCACGAACTAGGGCAGGAACCCCTCCGGCAGTTCGTCGTACGGGTCGAGCACGAAGCGGTGCTCCCCGGTGCGGAAGGCCCGGCCGGTGGTCTCGGTGACGGTGCCCCTGTCCGTGGGGGACAGCGCGCGGCCGGTGAAGACGGTGCCCGCGATCGACTCGTGCCGCAGCACCTCGTGCGGGGCGAGCAGCCCTTCGTCGGCGAGCAGGGCGAGCCGGGCCGACGTGCCCGAGCCGCACGGGGAGCGGTCGAACTGGCCGTCGGCGAAGACCGTGACGTTGCGCTGGGCGGGCCCCTCGGGGCGGCGCGGCAAGTCCTCGTGGAGGATGACGCCGTAGACGCCGGACAAATGAGGGCGCGCGGGGTCGAGGCTGCCGGGGTGGCCGGCGAGGGCGGCCCTGATCTCCTGCCCCGCGGCGACGAGGCGGGGCAGCGCCGCGCGGTCCACGGCGAGTCCGAGCGCGGCCGCGGAGACGGAGGCGTAGCAGGCCCCGGCGTGGACGAGGGAGACGTCGACGGGGCCCGCGCCGGTGGCGACGCGCACGCCGCGCGCGGTGACGCGGGCGGGCACGTTCCGGAATGTGACGCCCGTCGTGCGGCCGCCCTCCCGGTGCACGGTGGCGGTGACGCGCCCGGACGGCACGTCGACGCGCACCTGCACGGAGCCGTCGGCGGGCGCGGCCACGATCCCCTCGTCGACGGCCCAGGCGCCGAGCGCCATCGTGCCGTGGCCGCAGGCCGTGGAGTACCCGTCCTTGTGCCAGAACAGGACGCCGAAGTGGGCGCCTTCGTCGTCGGCGGGGACCACGAAACAGCCGTACATGCCGGAGTGGCCGCGGGGCTCGCGGACCAGCATCCTGCGGACGTCGTCGAGCGGCCCGCGGCGCGGCGCGGTAGGAGCGCCGCCCGCGCCGACGGCGGTGGCGAAGCGCTCGGCCACGGTGTCGCCGGGGATCGGGGGCAGCCCTGCGCGCACGATGCGGAAGGGCTCGCCTGCGGTGTGGTAGTCGATGGTGCGCACGTCGGTCACGGGTGAACTCCGGGCGGCAGCAAGGGCGTCGGACGGTCCGGGCCCGGAGGAGGCTACCCGGCGCGGACGGGGCGCCGAACGCCTGGCGGGCAGACCGCAGGGGGGCCGGATGGCGCAATCTCCCCCTCTTGCCTTAAGGACTTGATTGATGGTGCGCGGTTATTGACGTGACTCGTTCACAAAATTTATGGTCCGTGGACCCTCACAGATCACCATGACGGAGAACAATGACGTACTCCCTGGTCACGCGGCCCCGCGCCGCCCGTCTGTCCGCGGCGGCGCTCGCCGGAGTGCTCCTCGCCGCCGTCCCGCCCACCGCCAGCTCGCAGCCGGAGCGGCGCACGGCGTCCGCCACTCCGCCCGCCAACTGCCGTACGGGCGAAGGCTGGTCCCTCGACAGCACCCGCGTCGACCCCAAGGACTCCCACCACGCCTTCGTCGGCAACGGCTACCTGGGACAGCGCGTCCCGCCCAACGGCGCCGGGTACGCCGACAGCGCGGCCAAGACCGGCTGGCCGCTGTACACCCCGCGCTACGACGGCTCCTTCGTGTCGGGCCTGTACGCCCACAACCCGCGCACCGCGGCGGACCGGCAGGCCGTCGCCGCGCTTCCCACCTGGACCCCGCTGACCGTCACCACCGGCGGGGAGCGCGGCGACACCTTCAACTCTTCGACGCCGCCCGGCCGCGTCTCCGCCTACCGGCAGAGCCTCCTCATGCACTGCGGCCTCGTGCGGACCGCCCTCACCTGGACCGCGGCCGACGGCCGCAGGACCGATCTGATCTACGAGGTGGTCGCCGACCGCGCGAACCCGCACGTCGGCGCCGTACGGCTGCTGATGCGGCCGCACTGGAGCGGCGACGCGACCGTCACCGACCTCGTCGACGGCCGGGGCGCCCGGCGCGTGCGGCAGACCGGCGGCGGGGACCGCACCGGCGGCGACCGGCACGGCCGCCCCGGACCGGCCATGGACGTCACCTTCCGCACGGACGGCACGAAGGTCGACGGCGCCGTCGCCTCCGCCCTGCGCGCCGGGCGCGGCGTGCACGACGCCCGGGAGCGCAGGGCGGCCGGCGCCCGCGGGCTGACCGTACGGCAGAGCCTCACCCTGCCGGTGCGCGCCGGCAGGACCTACGAACTCACCAAGTACGTGGGCGTCGACACCGGCCTGACCTCGCGCGCCCCGCGCAAGGACGCCACCGCCGCCGCCCGCCGCGCCGCCGACCGCGGCTGGGACGCCCTGCTGCGCGCCCACACCGCCGCCTGGGCCCGCCTGTGGCGCAGCGACATCGAGGTGCCGGGGCGGCGCGACTGGCAGACGTGGGTGCGCTCCGCCCAGTACGGGCTGCTCTCCAGCACCCGGCAGGGCGCCGCGAACAGCATCGCCCCCGCGGGTCTGACCAGCGACAACTACGCGGGCCTGATCTTCTGGGACGCCGAGACCTGGATGTACCCGGGGCTGCTCGCCACCCGGCCCGAGCTCGCGAAGTCCGTCGTCGACTACCGCTACCGCACCCGCGCGGCCGCCCACGACAACGCCCGCTCCCTCGGCTACAAGGGGCTCTTCTACCCCTGGAACAGCGGCAGTTCGGGCAACCTCGCCAAGGAGTGCCACAGCGTCGACCCGCCGCACTGCCGCACGCAGATCCACCTCCAGTCCGACGTCTCCCTGGCGACCTGGCAGTACTACCTGGCCACCAAGGACACCGGCTGGCTGCGCGAGCGCGGCTGGCCGGTCCTGAAGGGCATCGCCGAGTTCTGGGCGGGCCGCGTCAGCCGCAACGCCGACGGCAGCTACTCGATCAAGGACACCGCGGGCCCCGACGAGTACAGCAACGGCGTCGACGACGCGGTGTTCACCAACGCGGGCGCCGTCACCGCCCTGCGCCACGCCACGCGCGCCGCAGCCCTCCTCGGCGAGCGCGCCCCCGCCGCCTGGACGCGGATCGCCGACAGGATCCGCATCCCGTACGACGCCGGGCGCAAGGTCTTCGAGCAGTACGACGGCTACCGGGGCAGCAAGATCAAGCAGGCCGACACGGTCCTGCTGATGTATCCGCTGGAGTGGCCGATGCCCGAGGGCGCCGCGGCCGCCACGCTCGACTACTACGCGCAGCGCACCGACCCCGACGGCCCCGCCATGACGGACTCGGTGCACGCCGTCGACGCCGCCGGGATCGGCGAGCCGGGCTGCTCCACGTACACGTACATGGAGCGCTCCATCAAGCCCTTCGTGCGCGGTCCGTTCGCGCAGTTCTCCGAGGCCCGCGGGGACAAGGCGGGCGCCGAGGACCCGCTGTCGGGCTCGCCCGCGCACGACTTCCTCACCGGCAAGGGCGGCTTCCTGCAGACCTTCACGCAGGGCCTGACCGGCATGCGGATGCGCGAGGACCGGCTCCGCCTCGACCCGATGCTGCCCCCGCAGTTCGCCGAGGGCGTCACGCTGCGCGGCCTGACCTGGCAGGGCCGCACGTACGACGTCGAGCTCGGCGCCCACCGCACGACGGTGCGCCTCACCGACGGCAAGCCGATGACGCTCGACACGCCGCAGGGCGAGCAGGTCGTCAGCGAGGGCGCGCCCGCCGTGCTCAAGACCCGGCGCCCCGACCTCGCGCCCACCGACAACGCGGCCCGGTGCGTCAGCGCGAAGGCGTCGTCGGAGGAGCCCGGCATGTACGCGGGTGCCGCCGTCGACGGCAACACGGCCACGGCCTGGGTGCCGCAGGAGGCGACCGGCGCCGTCACGGCGGACCTGGGTGAGCCCGTCCGGGTCCGCGAGGTCACGCCGACGTGGACCGGAATCAAGCCCGTGTCGTACGCCGTCGAGGTCTCCCTCGACGGGCGGCACTGGTACCGGACGGCCGACTCCCCGCGGCTCGCCCGGTACGTGCGGGTGACCGTGCACGGCGAGCCCGGGGCCAAGGAGCGGCCGGGCATCACGGAGCTGACCGTGCGTTAGCCGCCGCCGTCCGCCGTTCCCGCCGCGACGAGACCCCGGGCCCCACGGCCCGGGGTCTCGTCGTGTCGCGCCCCGCCGCGGAGCTTCACGGAGCGTCATGGTGGCGCTCCCGCTGGGCTGTTCGATGCCCCCTTCTCACTCGTTCGCATCCCTTGATCATCTCAAAGCGGAAAAAGTCGGATAAAAAGATCTTGCGTTTCGGCCGGACCGGAACGGTGCCGCCTTGCCGTGCCCGATGTGAAGGGGTCTCTCGATGCGACACAATCTCAGACGGCGGGCGGCCGCGCGCCGTTGGCCGCGCGGCGCGGTGGCCCTCGCGGCCGGTGCGGCGGCCCTGGTCGCGCCGCCCGCGGCAGCGGTCACGGCGGCCGCCCTCGCGGCCTCGCCGGCTCCGTCGCCGTCGAGCGCGCCACCTGGCACGGCATCAGGTCCGGCATCGGGCCCCGCATCGGGCCCTGCATCAGGTCCTGCATCAGGTCCTGCATCAGGTCCTGCATCAGGTCCTGCATCAGGTCCCGCATCGGGTCCGGAGTCCGGCCCGGCGGCCGCGGAGGTGCCGCCGTCGGCGTCCGCGCCCCCGCCCTCCGGTGACGCCGCGTCACCCGACGCGGGCGCGTCGCCGTCGCCCTCGGGGTCGCCCCCGGGATCCGTGCCCGCCTCAGCCTCCGCCTCACCGACTCCGACACCGGCGGCGTCGGCCTCCCCCTCCGCCGCGCCGGCGCCCGGCAAGAGCACGCCGCGGCAGGGCCCGCAGGCGCAGCCCCGCGAGGCCGCGTCGGATCGCCCGTCCACGGCCCCGAAGGCCACCCCGTCCGCCGCCCCCGCGCGGACGAGCCCGCCCCCGAGCGCCCCGCGTGCCCCGCGCGTTCCGGGCGAGGATGCGGAGCCCAGGCGCACCGCCCCACGGTCGTCCGCCCCGCCGTCGTCGCCGACACCGGAGGCCCGCAAGCACCGCGGCCGTCCGGCGTCGGCAGCCAGGGCCGACCTGGAGGTCCGCTCGCACCACGGGCCGAGCTCGGAGCGGCGCGCCGCGGGCTCGGCCCCGGCGCCGGACGGGGTGTACGAGTACCGCATCACCGCCGTCAACCACGGCCCCTCGCAGGCCGTCGGCGTCACGGTCCAGGACCGGCTCCCGGGCGCCCTCGTCTTCGTCTCGTCGGCGGACGGCTGCACCGCGAGCGGACGGACCGTCACCTGCGGCCCGCTGCCGGAGCTCGCCGTCGGCGCGTCCCACACCTGGGTCGTGACCGTACGCCTCGCCGACGACTACGAGGGCGACGGCCGGGACATCGTGAACCTGGCCTCGGTGTCCTCGCAGACCCGCGACCCCGACGCGAGCAACAACACGGCGTCCGTGACCGGTCTGCCCGTCCCGCCGGACTGGGGCCGCGCCGACCTCACGCTGACCAAGACGGCCGTCCTGCCCGGCGGCCGGGAGTGGGTCAGGCCCGGCGAGACCTTCACGTACCGGATCACCGTGCACAACAACGGTCCCGGCACCGCGCGCGGCCTGCGGGTGACCGACCCGCTGCCCAAGGGCCTGCACTTCGTCGGCTCCCCGGACGGCTGCGCCCCGGACGACGGCGGGCGGCTCGTCGTCTGCCCGGGACCCGACCGCCTCGCGTCCGGCACCTCGGTCTCGTACGCGCTCACCGTCCGCGTGGCGACGGCGCAGACCCGTCACCTCGGCAGGATCGAGAACGTCGCCACGGTGACCTCCACGACGAAGGACCCGGACCCGAGCGACAACCAGAACCCGCCGCACACGGTGTACGTCAGGACCGGCGACCACGGCGAGCTGCCGGACACCGGCGGTGACGTGCCCGCCTGGCTCGGCTGGGCCGCGGGCGCCGCGGTGACCTGCGGCGGCCTCCTGGTGGCGGCCGTGCGGCGGCGCGGAGCGGGGGAGGGGCCGAAGTGATGACGACCTCCCGGCATCCGGCGGGCCCGCGGCGGCTCGCCGCCCTGCTGCTCGCGCTCGGCGCCCTGCTCTGCGGGCTGATCGCCCCGGCCGCCTCGGCCGCGCGGGTCGACCTGACCTTCCCGGTCCACGAGGGCTTCGACAACGGCAACGACCTGGGCACCGCAACGGGCAGTGCCTCCTACTCGGACGGCTGGCTGCGCCTCACGCCCGCCCAGGCGTCCAGGGCCGGGTCGTGGCAGATGAAGGACTCGTTCCCGACCAGCCTCGGCATCGTCGCGGAGTTCACGTACGCCACCTACGGCGGCAGCACCTTCGACGGCAAGCGGGGCGACGGTCTGGCGTTCTTCCTCGCCGACGGCTCCGCGGCGACCGGGACCGGCGCCACCGGCGGTGCCCTCGGCTACGCGTGCGCCGGTAGCGCGTCCCGGTGCACCAGCAACGGCGTACCCGGTGCGTTCCTCGGCATCGGCATCGACGAGTTCGGCAACTTCTCGTCCAACTCGACGGGCGCGAGCGGCCCGGGCGCGCAGGCCAACAAGGTCGTGCTGCGCGGCGGCGGCAACGGCACCACCGGCTACCGGTTCGGCACCTCCGCGAGCGGTCCCGGCGGCACCGTCGAGACGGGCAGCCGCGCCAAGTTCCGCACCGTGCGCGTCACCGTGCAGCCCAGCGGCGGCAACCTCCTCGTGTCGGTCTGGTCCGACTCGGGGCCCGGCACCGACTTCACCAAGCTCATCAGCGACTTCGACGTGTCGACCGTGAGCGGCCAGCCGGCGCTGCCGTCCAGCCTGCGCGTCGGCTTCTCCGCGGGCACCGGCGGCGCCACGAACAACCACGAGATCGGCGACCTCAAGATCAACGTCCCGGCGGACCTGTCGGTCACCAAGACGGGCAAGCCCGCCACCGTGGCGGCCGGGACCAGACCGGTCACGTACACGGTCACCGTGAAGAACAGCAACGCCAACGCGGTGACCGGCGCGACCGTGAAGGACGCGGCCCCCGGGCTCACCGGCGTCACCTGGACCTGCTCGGCGAGCTCGGGCAGTGCCTGCGGCACGGCGTCCGGGTCCGGGCCCCTCGACACCACCGCCGACCTGGCGCGCGACGGCACCGTGACCTACACCGTCACCGGCACGGCCCCGGCCCAGCCGACGACCCTGACCAACACGGCGACGGTCATCGCCCCCGGCGACCGCTCCGACACCGACTCGGCCGACAACACGGCGACCGCGTCCACGACCGTGACCGCGCGGGCCGACGCCTCCGTGACCAAGGCGGGGGTCGGGCAGGGCCCGGTGCGCCCCGGCGAGGAGTTCGAGTACCGGATCACGGTCCGCGACAACGGGCCGTCCGACACCGCCAATGTGCGGGTCACCGACACCCTGCCGACCGGCCTGACGTTCGTGTCCTCCACCGACGGCTGTACGGCGTCCGGGCAGGTCCTCACCTGTCCCACCGCGGCCAGGCTCGCCGCGGGCGCCTCGGTGTCGTGGACGTTCCGGGTCAAGCTCGACGCCGCGTACCAGGGCGACGGCTCCGACCTCGGCAACATCGCCAAGGTCACGCACGACGTCAGCGACCCCGACCTCGCCAACAACACCAGCACGGCCGCCCAGCCCCCGGGCGGGGTGCGGGCGCCATCGGCCGACCTCGCGACCGTCAAGAAGACGACGACCACCGCGCAGGTCGCCCCGGGCGAGGAGTACGCGTACACGGTGACGGTCACCAACAAGGGTCCGTCCGTCGCGCGCGCCGTGCGGGTCACCGACCCCCTGCCGACCTCGCTCACCTTCGTGTCGTCCGCCGACGCCTGCGCGCTCGCGGGCCGCACGGTCACCTGTGGACCGGTCGCGACCCTGGCGCCGGGGGCCACCACGTCGTGGACGTTCCGGGTGCGGCTCAACGCGGACTACAGCGGCGACGGCACGGACGTCCTCAACGTCGCGACGGCCGAAGCCGACACCGCCGACCCCGACACCGGCAACAACAGCGGCAGCGCCACCGTGCCCGGCGGCCGGGTCAAGCCGCCGACCGCCGACCTCGAATTCGACAAGACGGCCGAGAACACCCCCAGCTGACGGGTCCCGCCGCGGTGGCGGGATACCCCTCGCACGTCCGTACAGCGGTGTACGTGACCGGAGCACGAACGGAACCGATGTGAGATGAGTACGACACGACATCGCCGACGCGCCTTCGTGGGCGCCGCGGTGGCCGCGCTGGTCTGCGTGCTGCCGCAGTGGTCCGGCCAGGATCCGGCGCGGGCGGCGGCGCAGTCCGGCGCGGGGCCGCGGGTGACCACGCAGCTGAGCCGCGCCCTGCCCGCGGCGGGCCGGGCGGACACACCGCCCGGCGGACTGATCACGTACACGCTGACGGCGAAGAACAACGGGCCTTCGGTGGCCCGCAACGTGACGGCGTCGGACACGCTGCCCGAGGGCATGTCGTTCGTGTCGTCGGCCGACGGCTGTTCGGCCAGCGGGCGCACGGTGACCTGCGGTCCGGAGCCGCAGCTCGGCGTGGGCCAGACCAAGAAGTGGACGTTCCTCGCCCGGCTGAGCTCCTCCTACCAGGGCGACGGCTCGGACCTCGGCAACAGCGCGTCGGGCACGTCGGAGGCCACCGACCCCGACCCGGACAACAACAAGCCGGACCCCGTCACGCCGCCGGGACCCTTCACGCCCGAGTCGGACGTCTCGACCGTGAAGACGGCCCTCGGCACCGGGCCGATCGTGCCCGGTCAGGAGTACGAGTACGAGATCGAGGCCTCCAACGCGGGGCTCTCGGACGCCCGCAACGTGCGGGCCACCGACACGCTGCCCGACGGCGTCTCGTTCGTGTCGTCGGCCGACCCGTGCACGGCGTCCGGACAGACGGTGACGTGCGGTCCGCACGCCAGGCTCACCCCCGGTGCCTCCGTGAAGTGGACGTTCAAGGTCAAGCTGAGCGCCGCCTACCAGGGTGACGGCTCCGACCTGCGCAACACCGCGACGTCGACGTCCGACTCCAAGGACCCCGACCTCACCAACAACACCAGCAAGGCGGTGCTCCCGCCGGGCGGCGTCAGCGAGCCCCAGGCCGACCTCTGGGCGGGCAAGGAGCCCACGACCAGCACGCCCATCGCGCCGGGTGAGACCTTCGAGTACGCCGTGACCGTCACCAACGACGGACCCTCCAGGGCGCTGAACGCAAAGGCGACCGACACCCTGCCCGCGCGGCTCGCCTTCGTGGGCTCGGCGGACGGCTGCACCGCTTCCGGCCAGGACGTCACCTGCGGGCCGCAGGCCGTCCTCGAACCGGGCGCGTCGAAGACGTGGAAGTTCACCGTCCGGCTCGACACCGAGTACACCGGCGACGGCAGCGACATCAAGAACACCGCGACCGTCTCCTCCGACACGACGGACCCCGTCCCGGGCAACAACAGCGCGGAGGCCGGGGTGCCGGGCAGCAAGGTCAACAAGCCCACGGCAGACCTGGCCGTGACCAAGACCGCCGTCGGCGACACCGCGCCGCGCCCCGGCGAGACCTTCGACTACAAGATCACCGTCACCAACAAGGGCCCGTCGGCCGACGCGTACAACGTCAAGCTCACCGACGCCCTGCCCACGGGCCTGTCGTACGTCTCCTCCTCGCCCGCAGGCTGCACGGTCTCCGGGCAGGTCGTGAACTGTCGGCGGACGACCCCGCTCAAGGTCGGCGAGACCGTGGAGTACACGCTGACGGTGAAGGTGGACCCCGCCTATCAGGGCGACGGCAGTGACATCAAGAACACCGCCCACGTCACCGCCGACAACATCGACCCGAGCAGCGACAACGACACCGACACCGCGGGACCGCCGGACGGCGTGATCGCGGCGCCCGCCGCCGACCTCGCGATCGTGAAGAAGCCCGCCACGGACGAGCCCGTCGCCCCCGGCGAGACCTTCGACTACACGGTGACGGTCACCAACAAGGGCCCGTCCCAGGCCGAACAGGTCCAGGTGTCCGACGTCCTGCCCACGGCGCTGAGCTTCGTCTCGTCCGACGACCCGTGCACCGCGGGCCGCACGGTCACCTGCGGACCGCTCGCGACCCTGGCGCCCGGCGCCTCGGTCAGCTGGGTGTTCAAGGTGAAGCTCGCCGCCACCTACACCGGTGACGGCGGCGACCTCGACAACACGGCCACGGTGTCGTCGGCGACCAAGGACCCGGTCACCGACAACAACTCCAGCACCACCGGCCCGCCCGGAGGCAAGGTCACCAAGCCGACGGCCGACCTGGAGGTGACCAAGCAGATTCCCTGACGCCCCCGGGACGTCGAGGCGAAACCCTGAAACCCCTGTGGGGGCGGGCCGGACGGCCCGCCCCCACAGGGGTGTTCGTACATGTGACGCGTTACGCGCTGCCGCGCACGTGCCCGTCGCGGGCCGCGCCGAGGCCCACCACGACCTGCGGGACGAGCAGCACCAGGAGGACGACCACCGGGATCGTCCAGTCGTGGGACACGTCGTGCACGGCGCCCAGGATGGCGGGCCCCGTGGCCGCCAGGACGTAGCCGAAGCACTGCGCCATGCTGGACAGCTGCGCGACGTGCCGGGCGTCCGGCGCCCGCTGTACGAGGAACAGCAGCGCGAGGCTGATCGCCGCGCCCTGGCCGAGCCCGAGCAGGCTCATCCAGACGTACGCGCCGCCGACCGGGGCGGCGAGGAGCCCGGCGTACCCGGCCGCGCACAGGACCGCGCCCAGCGTCGCGAGCCGCGCCGCGCTCAGCCGCTCGCCCACGATCACCGGGGTCACGAACGAGCCCGTGATGCCGAGCAGCGCCGAGAACGACAGCATCCACCCGGCGTCGCCCGCGCTCATCCCCGAGTCCTGGAGCAGGGTCGGCAGCCAGGCAGCGGCGGCGTAGTAGTTCAGCGACTGCAACCCCATGTACGCGGTGACCTGCCAGGCCAGGGGCGAGCGCCACAGGCCGCGCACCGGGTGCGCCGCCTGCCGGGCCGCCGCCGCGCCGACGCGGGTGCGCGAGCGCACCTGCGGCAGCCACACCACGAGGGCGAGCGCGGCGAGCGCGCCCCAACACGCGAGCGTGGTCCGCCAGTCCATGCCCGAGGCGTCCCGCACCGGCAGCGTGACGCCGGCCGCGAGCGCGGCGCCGCCGAACAGGGACATCGAGTACAGGCCCGTCATCAGCCCCGCGCGCCCCGGGAAGTCCCGCTTGATCAGGCCGGGCAGCAGCACGTTGGCGACGGCTATGCCCGCGCCGATGACGACCGTGCCCGCGAACAGGGCGACCACCGAGTCCACCATCCGCAGCGCGGTGCCCGCACAGATCAGCGCCATGGTGCCGAGCAGCGAACGCTCCATGCCGAAGCGGCGGCCGAGGCCCGGCGCGACCGGCGCGAGCAGACCGAAGCAGAGCAGGGGCAGCGCGGTGAGGAGGCTGGTGGCCGTGGCCGACATGCCGCTGTCGTCCCGGATGACGTCCGCCAGTGGGGAGACGGCCACCAGCGCGGGGCGCAGGTTCAGGGCGAGCAGGACGACGCCGAGACCGAGGTACAGCGCACGGCGCCCGGTGACGCCGGGCGGACTGTGCGGGGCCTGACCGGGTGCCGGGGCGGTGGTGTCGTCGTCCCGCGCCACGGTGGCCGTGGCGGCGGGCGCTTCCCTGCGCATGCCGTGTCTCCTGAGGGGGTGAGGTGTCAGTGGGTGGGGGCGGGGGCGTCCGCGCCCGTGCCGTCGGACTCGGCCGCGTCGGCGTCCGTGTCCTCGAAGGGGTGCTCGCGCAGCGCGGCCATGCCCTCGGCCAGGTGGGCGAGCACGGCGGACTCGGCCGCGGCGGGGTCCCGCGCCTCGATGGCGTCGAGGATCGCCCGGTGGGCGCCGATCTGGTGCCGTACGGACTCGGGGACCGGGGCACCGATCACCGACTGGAGGGTCGAGCGCATCCCGTCGCTGAGGTGCCCGTACAGATCGGCGAGGACGCTGTTGTGGGCGGCGGCCGCCACCGCGCGGTGGAAGGCCATGTCCGCCTCGATGAACGCTTCGATGTCACCGGCCTCCCAGGCCCGGCCGCGCTCGTCGAGGGCCGTCCGCAGCACGTCGAGGTCCTCCGGGGTGCGGCGCTCGGCCGCGTACCGCGCGGCGTCCCGCTCCAGGGACGCCCGCACCTCGTACGCCTCCAGGACGCCCGCCTCGCGCAGTCGCCGCTGCACCGCCGCGCCGAGGCCGCTGCTGGCGCGCACATAGGTGCCGTCGCCCTGGCGGGGTTCGAGCATCCCGGTGTGCACCAGGGCGCGCACGGCCTCCCGCACGGTGTTGCGGCCGACGGAGAGCTGCTCCACGAGCTGCGGTTCGGCCGGGATCTTCGCCCCGACCGGCCACTCGCCGTCGGCGATGAGGCTCTCCATCTGGGCGATGACGAGATCGACGAGGTTGGTCCGTGCGGTGGTGCGCAGCGGCATCGGTCGGGGCCTCTCTGCCGAACGGTTCTGGGACGTGCGTCGCTCCTGAATGCTCAAACATGGGAACATCCCATGTTTGACAGTGTCAAGCGACCGCGGCCGCCCAGGGGAGGTACAGCGCGAGGAGTGCGGTGAGCAGGGCGAGCGTCGCGCCGAAGGCGGCACCCGCCCGCAGCAGGGCGGCGGGCACGGACGCGCCGTCCCGGCGGGCGAGCAGCGCGGTGGCGACGGCGGCGAGCAGCGCGACGAGCGCCGTCGCGACCAGGGAGAGGGCGAGCAGGGCCCAGGCTGCGGCGGTGGCGGTCATGGGGGAGGTTCCTTCCCGGGAGGACGCGGATGTCCACTGGGAAGGAAGATGTCCGAAGTCCCGTACGGCGACGTTCGGTTGGACCAAGATGAACGGATCCGAACGACGAGCGCGCTGTCCGTGGAGGGGCCGGTGGAGGCGAGCGAGGACGGGACGGAACCGCTGGCGGACCTGAAGGCACGGCTGCGGAACCTGCGGGCGCGGCGGCGCCTCTCGATGATCACGCTGTCCCGGCGGGCCGGGCTCGGACGGACGACCGTGAGCCAGGCCCTGAACGGGACGGGGGTGCCGACCGACGCGACGGTCGCGGCCCTGGCCGCCGCGCTCGGCGCCGACGCGGAGGAGCTGCTGCGGCTCCGGGACCGGGCCGTTCCACCGGTCGTGGAGGCCGGGCCCGTGGTCGTCGCGGACGGCCCTTCGGACGCGCGGGAGCAGTTCGAGACGTGGTACCGGCAGTACGTCGCCCATCGGTACGGGCAGCTCTCGGTGATCGGCCTCGACCTGTCGCGGCCCGAGCGGAACTGCTGGCCGCTGGACGCCGCGTACCTCAGCCTGGAGTTCGCCACGCCCGCCCACGGCCTGCCCCGTGGCGCGCTCGCCGGTGGCCGCGTCGACGGCGCCGCGATGAGCGTCGAGCGGGCCGAGCAGGCCCTCGCGGGACGGCTGCGGACCCTGGTGCGGGGGCTCGCGGGCAGCGGCAAGACCACCTTGCTGCAGTGGCTCGCGGTCGCCGCGGCACGCCGTGAACTACCCGTCGAACTGGCCCACTTGAAGGACTGCCTGCCGTTCGTGCTGCCCCTGCGGACCCTGGTCCGCCGCGGCGAACTGCCCGCCCCGCACGAGTACCTGGCCGCCACCGGCTGCCCCCGCGAGGGCGCCCAGCCGCCCGGCTGGGCCGACCAGGTCCTCCTGGACGGCCGGGGGCTGCTGCTCGTCGACGGCCTCGACGAGGTCCCGCAGGCGCAGCGCGCCCGGACCCGGCAGTGGCTCCACGAGCTGCTCGCGGCCTACCCGCGGGCCGCGTACGTGGTGACGACCCGGCCCTCCGCCGTGCCCGAGGGCTGGCTCGCCGACGGCGGCTTCGCCGAGCTGACCGTACGGCCGATGGGCAGCCGGGACGTCGCCGTGTTCCTGACCCGCTGGCACGACGCGGCCGCCGCCGACGCCGCGGGCCCGCAGGAGCGCGCCCGTCTGACCGCGCTCGGGGAGACCCTCAAGGACACGGTGCGCTCGCAGCGCGAGCTGTCCCTGCTGACCACCACGCCGCTGCTGTGCGCCCTGGTCTGCGCGCTCCACCGCGACCGGCGCGGCCATCTCCCGCACGGCCGCATGGAGTTGTACGACGCCGCCCTGTCCATGCTGCTGCACCGGCGCGACCGCGAGCGCGACATCGACGCCCCCGAGGGCCTCTGCCTCAGCGAGCACCAGAGCGTCCAGATCCTGCAACGCCTCGCCTACTGGCTCATCCGCAACGGCCAGGACGAACTCGACCAGGGCACCGCCGTCGACCTCGTCGCCGACGCGCTGCCCGCGATGCCGCACGTGGCCCGGCAGGCGGACGCGGAGGGCGTCCTCACCCACCTCCTCGCCCGCTCGGGCCTGCTGCGGCAGCCCAGCGCGGACACGGTCGACTTCGTTCACCGCACCTTCCAGGACTACCTCGGCGCCAAGGCCGCCGTCGAAGCGCGTGACCTCCCGCTCCTCGTCCGCAACGCCCACGACGACCGCTGGGAGGACGTCCTCCGCATGGCCGTCGCCCACGCCCGCCCCGCCGAACGCGCGAGCCTCCTCCGCCGCCTGATCGCCCGGGGCGACCGCACGGCCAGACACCGGGTGCGGCTGCACCTGCTGGCCACGGCGTGCCTCGAATACGCGACGGAGCTGGACCCGGCGGTGCGGGAGGAGGTGCGGGGGCGTACGGAGGACTTGCTGCCGCCGCGCAGCGGCACGGAGGCGGGGGCGCTGGCTGATGTCGGGCCCGTCATCCTGGATCTGCTGCCCGGGCCGGAAGGCTTGGAGGACGACGAGGCGGAGGCGGTCGCCCGCACGGCGGGTTTCATCGGTGGCGATGCGGCCCTCACGGTGATGAAGAAGTTCCGCACGAGTGCGATCCCCAGCGTGCGGAATGCGTTGCAGTCGAGCTGGTACAACTTCGACACCGCTGACTACGCCCAGGAGGTCCTGAGCCACCTGCCCAGTCTCGGCCTCTTGGACATTCACTCGGCGGAGCAGCTGCCTTTGCTGCGCACCCTTGCTGCGCCCCAGGGCGTCTACTTCCACGGCGACTTCACCACACGCGACATCGCGGCGGCGGGCATCCCGGAGACGCTTCGGGTGCTGTACCTCGCGAGCAATTCCACACTGCGAGACATGGAATTCCTTCGGTCATTCCCCTCGCTGGACAATGTGAGTCTGACGGACTGCGACAACCTCACGGACTTTTCCGCGCTGGCTCGTACGGACATCACGCGCTTCTACTTCACCGGAGAACGTGTGCAGGGAGAGGAGGCGCTGCGGCAGCTGCCGAACGTGGATTTCCTGGGGCTCAACGTGGACCTTGAGCCCGGAGCCCTGCGGACGCTTCCGGTCCATGAGGGACTGGAGAGCCTCATGCTGGGAGACAGGACCTGTACGGGCCTCGGCACGTTGGACGGGATCGGCCGGTGGACGAACCTGTCCGTTGTGAACCTGTGCGGATCGGTTGACGGACTGCCTCTCGTGGCGGCTCTGCCCCGCCTGAATCGCATCATGTTGCAACTGGGCGCCAGCGTGGACATGCTCGAAGGGCTGCCCCCGTCACCGCACATCCGGAGCCTGATGCTGAACTGCCGGGACGGCTTCCAGGATCTCGCTCGTGTGCGCAGGGCCCTGCCCAACCTCACGACGCTGGAAATCCACTCCTGGAACGAGCACCGGCAGGTCGACCTCACCCCCCTGCACGGCATGCCGGACCTGACCGTCACCATCCACGACGCGGACGAAGTGCTCGGCACCGAACCCTTCCCACCCGGCGCCATCACCCGCTACCCCCGCCCCCGTACGAACCCGCGAAGCACATCTCGCACCGCCTCCGGCCGCTCCAGCCAAGGCTCGTGACCTAGTTGACGGGCCGCCGCTGCCGGGCACCTTGCGCGGCCCAGGGCCAACCGCGTTCGGGGTCGGCGTGGTCGGTGAACCAGGACAGGGTGAGCAACTCGACCTCCTGGTCCTCCGTGCGGCGGTCGCGCTCGGCCCGGTCGCCCGCGCGCCGTCCGCGCCGACGCCTCGTGGCGGCCGTCGCCGAGGGCGCGGGCGTCGCTGAACCTTCCGCCCCCCACCGGACGGTGTCGGCCGGGCCGCAGACAAGGGGCCTACAGCCCAGAGGGACCTATGCGTCGCCCCCGCGTCGCCGTCTCACCTCGTACGCCCCGAGCACGATCGCCACCGTCAGCAGGCTCAGCCAGAACTGCGTCCGGCTGTCCGGCAGGAAGGCCATGGCGAGGATGACCGCCGCCATCGCGGCGATGGTGGCGCGGCTCAGCCACGGGAAGCCCCACATGCGCAGGGTGAGCCGGTCGGGGGACTCGCGCTCCAGGGTGCGGCGCATGCGCAGCTGGGCCACGGCGATCGCCAGGTAGACGAACAGCGCGATGGCTCCGTAGGAGTCGATGAGGAACTGGAAGACGACGTCGGGGGAGATCCACGCCGCGATGACCGACGCGTAGCCGACGGACGTGCCCGCGAGGATCGCGCGGCGGGGCACGCCGCCCCGGCTGAGCCTGGTGAAGCCGCGCGGCGCGTCACCGCGGCGGGTGAGCGCGAAGAGCATCCGGGACGAGGTGTAGAGCGCGGAGTTGAGGCAGGACAGGACCGCCACGAGCACGACCGCGTTCATGACGGTTGCCGCCGCGGGCACGTCGAGGCGCTCCAGGACCGCCGCGTACGGGCTGACCTCCACGGCCTCGTCGGTCCACGGGACCACCGCGACGACGACGAGGATGGACAGGACGTAGAACGCGACGACCCGCAGCACGATCGACCGGATCGCCGCGGCGACGGCGCGCTCGGGCTCGGTGGACTCCGCCGCCGCGATGGTCACGATCTCCGCGCCGGTGAAGAACCCGACGCACGGCACGACGGCGGCGAGCACCGCCCCCACGCCCTCGGGCGCGAAGCCGCCGTGCGCGGTGAGGTGGCCGAGGCCACCGGACGCCTCGGGCCAGAGCCCGAGGACGTACAGCGCGCCCAGGAACAGGAACACCACGATGGCGAGCACCTTCACGGACGAGAACCAGTACTCGAACTCGCCGAAGGAGCGCGCGGAGACCATGTTCGTCGCGGTGAGCAGGGCCATCAGGACCAGGCTGACGGCCCAGAGCGGGGCGTCGGGCAGCCACAGCTGGATGATCCGCCCGCCCGCCACCGCCTCCACGGCGACCACGATCACGAAGAAGTACCAGTACAGCCAGCCGACGGCGAACCCGGCCCGGGCGCCGAGGGTCTCGCGCACGTGCGCGTAGAACGAACCGAGCGCGGGCCGGGCCACCGTCATCTCGGCGAGCATCCGCATGATGAGCACGGTCAGGACACCGGCGGCCAGGAAGGACAGGACGGCCGCGGGCCCGGTCTTGCGCACGACCACGCCGCTGCCCACGAAGAGCCCGGCGCCGATCACCCCGCCCAGCGCGATCAGGTTCATGTGCCGCCGCTGGAGCCCCTTGCCCAGACCGCCGTCGCCGGGCGCGGGGTCGGGTGGGGCCGAGGTGTTCCGCGTGTCCGTACTCACGACAGGCGACGCTAGGCGGCCAACCCTGCGGGGGTGTTGCCGCGGTGTTGCGGGTGCGTGGAGGCGGCCGGGCGGCGGTGCGGCGGGGTGCCGGTGAGGTGGAGTGCCGGTGCGGCGGGGTGTCAGGCCGCGGCGCCGGTCAGTCGCGCGCCGATCTCCGCCGCGTCGAGGACGCGTGCGAACCCCTTGCGCAGCACCGCGAGTTCCGGCTCCTGGCGGGTCTCGTCGTCGGTCGCGGTGACGTCCGCGCCGAACACCACGCGGTAGCCCCGCTCGTACGCCTGCCGCGCCGTGGTGCCGCAGCAGTAGTTGGTGAGCGTCCCGGTCACGATGACCGTGTCCCGGCCGAGGTTGCGCAGGATCGTGTCCAGCGGGGTGTCGTAGAACGCGCCGTACGACGGCTTGCGGAGGACGACCTCGTCCTCGCGGGGGTCCATCTCGTGCCACACCCGCGCGGGCCCCGGCCTGGTCCAGTCGCTGTCCCCGTGCGGCAGGTGGCGCAGCGCGTGCGGGCGGTCCAGGCCGAGGTGCGTGTCGTCGAAGACGGTCCAGACGACCGGGACGTCCGCCGCGCGGCAGCGCTCCACCAGGCCGCGCAGCCGGGGCGCCATGCGCGTGGCCGCGGGCACCCAGTACGGGCTGAAGCCGGGGCGCACGAACTCGTCCTGCATGTCGATGACAAGGAGCGCCGAGCGCTCGGGGCGGATCGGGAAGGACGCCTGCCCGTGCTCGTAACCGTCCCTGGCCCGCGCCGTCACCCACTCCTCGGTGAACACGATCGCACCTCCATAGCTCGTCGTGCCCCGAACCGTGGTGTATCGATTCGAGGTACCTCGTTTCGAGGTGGACGATAGCAGCATCCGGCGGTCCGCGGTGGCTCGCGGTGCCTCGCGGTGCGAGACCCTGGGCGGATGCTGACTCCTGAGGAAGTGCGGGACCTGCTGGCCCCGCGGGTCGTGGGGAAGTGGGACGAGGGCGGGGGTGTCGTCCTGGAGGTGACCGATCTCGAAGTGGTCGTGCGCGGGCGGAAGTTCGACGTGTATCTGGACGTCACCGCGCCCGACGGCCGCTGGTCGGTCCGCTCCGAGCGTGGCGGCAGCGAGATCAACGTCTTCAACGGAAGCCCGCCCGACGACCTGCTGGCGTGGATAGCGCAGTCGCTGCGGATCGAGCTCTTCGAGTGGTGGCACACCAAGGGGCGGGAGGCCTACGCGAGGAAGCAGGGCGTACGGATCGACGGCTGAGGGCGGGGCGCGGGGGCCGGTGGAAGTGGCCTCGGTGCCGCCGGAATCGGGCTGATGCCATGCCGTGAAGTGATCTATGGGGCACCGTTACATGATCTTCGGATAGCCGTAATGGCGGGTGAACTAGGTTTATTCCGTACCCGCCGGACAGCACGGACGACGGGGACAAAACGGGACCGCACCGCGCGGCACCGCCCCACGGCGGAGCCGTGCCGTGCACGCGAACAGATCCATGACCGTGAAGGGGAACACCGTCGTTATGCGCATCACCACCCACCGCCGCAGCGCCCTCCGTACCGCCACCGTCTCGGTCCTCGCCGGTACGGCCCTTCTGGCCCCGGCCGCGGCTGCGCTGGCGAGCGCGCCCGCCCCCGAGCGTCCCGCCGCGGTCCAGAGCGTCGCCGCCAAGCCCGTGAAGATCGACATCGGTGCCGGCGTCACCATCGCCGTCAAGGGCGGCAAGCCGTACTACAACGGCAAGGCCCTCAAGCCGGGCCAGACCGTCGACAACGGCATCTACCTGCACCTGAGCGCCGACGGCAAGCGCCTGTACAGCAAGACGCAGGGCGGCGGCACGCCGTACGCCATCTGGGACGTCAAGACCGGCAAGAGCCTCGGCACCCAGAAGACCAGCCCCACCGCCAAGGTGAAGGCCGCGCTGACCGCCAAGCCGTCCGCGACCTCCGTGAAGGCCTGGCAGGAGCTGCGCGTCAGCGGCAAGGCCACCGGCATCAAGGCGGGCACCAAGGTCGGCCTGGAGCAGAAGCAGCGCGGCACCTGGAAGGCGCTGCCCGCCTCCACCACCGTCAACAAGTCCGGCACGTACACCCTGCGCGTCAAGCTCGGCCTCAAGGGCAAGAACGAGCTGCGCATGAAGAGCGGCGCCACCCTGTCGCCCGTCTTCACGGTGACGGTGCGATAACCCTTCGCGCACCTGACCCGGGCCCCCGGCACGTCCCGCAGCGGACGGGCCGGGGGCCCGGTCGCGTTCCCGGGCCCCGCGGACGCCTCCTCGCCGACCACTCCCTCCGGCGCTGGAAAACCGTGTGCTGTCGGCCGGTTGACCAGGGGATCCTGGGGCGGGCGCCCGCCGCGCCCGCAGTCCGTGCCGCACACCGGAAAGGTGCCACCATGCCACTCGACCCCGCTGTCCCCGCCGTCCCGGCCGACCCCACCGTCCTGCACCCGATGCCCGGACAGTCCCGCGTGGTGCTCCTCAAGCCCCTGGTCACCTCGCCGCTGATCGAGGTGGGCGAGTTCTCGTACTACGACGACCCCGACGACGCGACGGCCTTCGAAACCCGCAACGTGCTCTACCACTACGGGCCGGAGAAGCTCGTCATCGGCAAGTTCTGCGCCCTGGGCGAAGGCACGCGCTTCATCATGAACGGCGCCAACCACCGCATGGACGGCCCGTCCACGTTCCCGTTCCCCATCATGGGGGGATCCTGGGCCGACCACTTCGACCTCATCAGCGGCCTTCCCGGCCGCGGCGACACCGTCGTCGGGAACGACGTGTGGTTCGGCTACCGGACCCTGGTGATGCCGGGCGTCCGCATCGGCCACGGCGCGGTCATCGCCTCCGGCTCCGTCGTCGTCGACGACGTCCCCGACTACGGGATCGTCGGCGGCAACCCGGCCCGGCTGCTGCGCCGCCGCTTCAGCGACGAAGACATCGCCCGGCTGCTCGAACTGGCCTGGTGGGACTGGCCGTTGGAGCACCTCACGCGGCACGTCCCCGCGGTGATGTCCGGCAGCGTCGCCGACCTGGAGGCGGCGGCACCCCAGGCGTAGCCCTCCCGGCGGCTCTGGACTTTCCGTCCAAGGCGTGTACGTTTAGTCCAGAGCTGTTGCGGCGGTCGTCACGGCAGCCGGTGCGGCACGGGAGGGGACACCACATGAGCGCCGAGAGCGCCGACGACGTACGGAACGCCGAGCGCGACGCGATCATCGCCGCCCTCGCCCCGGTGACCGACGGCCTGGTAGCCACCTTCGGCTCGCTGTGCGAAGCGGTCGTCCACGACTACCGGCGGCCGGAGAGGTCCGTCGTGGCGATCGCGGGGGCCGTCACGGGCCGCAGCGTCGGCGGCTCGATGAGCGAGATCGGCATGGGCATGCTGGCGCGCGGCGACGAGGCGGCCGACGAGCTGAACTACCTCACCCGCACGCAGGACGGAAAGCTGGTCAAGTCGTCCACGATGCTGCTGCGCGACAGCGGTGGCGCGGTGTTCGGCGCGCTGTGCGTCAACCTCGACATCACCGCGGTCCAGCAGGCGAGCGCGCTCATCGGCGAACTCGCGGGCGTGGCCGTGCGGCCGGAGGTGCCGACCACGACCTTCGGCGACGACGTGGAGTCCGTCGTCGGCTCGATCGTCGACAGCCACCAGCTCCGGCAGAGCCGCCCGTGGAGCGAGCTCGACCGCGACGCGCGCGTCGCGCTCTTCCGCGGCCTCGACGAGCACGGCGTCTTCGCCGTGCGGGGCTCGGTCCCGCAGGTCGCCGCCCGCCTCGGCATCTCCCGCGCCTCCGCCTACAGCTACCTCGCCAAGTCCCGCGCCCAGGACGCACCGCCGCCCGGGCCCGACACCTCACCAGGAGCACCCGCATGACGAGCACCCCCCTGGTCACCCTCGACGACGTGCGCGCCGCCGCCGCCCGGATCAAGGGCGTCGCCCACCGCACGCCCGTCCTGCGCTCGCGCACCCTGGACGCCCGCGTGGGCGCCGAGGTCTTCCTCAAGTGCGAGAACTTCCAGCGGATCGGCGCCTTCAAGTTCCGCGGCGCCTACAACGCAGTGGCCCGGCTCACGCCCGGGCAACTGGCCAAGGGCATCGCCTCGTTCTCCTCCGGCAACCACGCCCAGGCCATCGCGCTCGCGGCCCGCGAGCGGGGCAGCAGCGCGGTGATCCTCATGCCGGAGGACACCCCGCTCTCCAAGCGCGAGGCCGCCGAGGGGTACGGCGCCGAGATCGTCACGTACGACCGCTACTCCGGCGACCGCACCGCCATTGGCAGGCAGCTGGCCGCCGAGCGCGACCTCACCCTGATCCCGCCGTACGACCACCCGGACGTCATCGCGGGCCAGGGCACCGCGGCGCTCGAACTCATCGAAGAGGTCGGCACCTTGGACGGCCTGGTCAGCCCGGTGGGCGGCGGCGGCCTCATCGCGGGCAGCGCCACGGCCGCCAAGGGCCTGAACGCGGCGATCCGCGTGATCGGCGTGGAGCCGGAGGCGGGCGACGACACCAAGCGCTCCCTGGAGGCCGGCCACCGCGTCTCCGTCCCGGTCCCGCGCACCATCGCCGACGGCCAGGCCATCGAGACGCCCGGCGAGCTGACGTTCCCCATCAACCAGCGCCTCGTGGACGAGGTCGTGCTCGTCTCCGACGACGAGATCCGCGCCGCGATGCGGTTCGCCTTCGAACGTCTGAAGATCGTCATCGAGCCCAGCGGGGCGACCGCCCTCGCGGCTCTCCTGGCCGGCCGCCTCCCGCAGGTCCCGCCGCGCGTCGGCGTACTCATCTCCGGCGGCAACATCAACACGGGCCGCTTCGCGGAGCTCTGCGGCTAGGCGGCAGGGGTCCGGGCGGCGGTTCCGGCGGTGGCGCGTCCGCTCACACCGCCGGGTCCGCCGTGTCGGTGACGGCCTTCACGAACGCGCGGACCCGGCCGTCCTCCTGGCTGGTGCGCCACACCAGGGCGCGCTCCATCGGCGGCATGTCGGTGAACGGCAGGTAGGTGATGTCGGGGCGCAGGCGGTAGGTCGTCATGTCGGCGCCGCCCACCGAGACCGCGCGCCCGGCCGCGACCACGGCGAGGACCTCGGTGAAGGTGTCGCACCGCTCGGAACTGCGGGCGATGGGGCGGCCGCTGGGCGTCTGACGGGCGTAGAAGTGGTCGATCCAGTACTCCGGTACGGACGCGGCGAGCGACGCCCAGGTCTCCGCTGCGAGGTCCTCCACGCACACCGAGGACTGCCGGGCGAGGGGGTTCGCCGACGACACCGCGAGGTGCAGCGGGTGCCGGACGACGACCGGACCCACGGTGAGGTCCGGCTCGTCCACCGGCAAGGGAATGATGACGATGTCCGCCTCGCCGCTGCGCAGTTGGGCGCAGTGGTGGCGCATCTGGGTCTCGACCACGCGGACCGCGCAGCCGGGGTGGCGCTCCCGGAAGACGTTCGCCGCCGCCTGGCAGATGTTCCCGGCGAGGACGCCCATGAACCCCACCGTGACCACGCCCTGGAGGCCGCGGGCGGAGGTCTTGAGCCGGTCGACGGCCTCCTGGATCCCCTGGAAGTGCGGGGCGATGTCGGTCCGCAACTGCTCGCCGGGACCGGTCAACGCGACCTTGCGGCTGGTGCGTTCGAACAGCGGGACGCCGAAGCGGCGCTCCAGCTTCTTCACGGTCTGGCTGACCATCGCGGGCGAGAGCCGCAGCCGCTCCGCCGTGCGGCCGAAATGCAACTCCTCGGACAGCGCCAAGAAGATCTCCATCTCGTACCGTTCCATCCCCCGTACCTCCCCCTCCGTGCGCCGCCCGGACGGACGGCGCACCTCCCCCGCAGGCCGAACCAGGCCCACGTGACCCAACTTTACGCAGGTCAAAGGCTTGGACGCGAGGGTCAGCAGCCTCCGCCCGCGTCGGCCGGGGCGCCGATCGGGAGGGTGGTGGGGGCGGCGCAGCAGCCCCCGGACTGCTGTTCCGTCTGCTCGGGTTCGTCGAAGAGGCCGGCGCCGCCGCAGACGCCGGTCTCGGGGAGGGTGAGCTCGACGCGCTCGGCGGCCTCCTGGTCACCGGCGAGGGCGGCGGCGATCGAGCGGACCTGCTCGTAACCGGTCAGGGCCAGGAAGGTGGGAGCGCGGCCGTAGGACTTCATGCCGACCAGGTGGACGTCCCGCTCCGGGTGCGAGAGCTCCCGCACGCCGTGGGGGTAGACGGTGCCGCAGGAGTGCACGTTGGGATCGATCAGCGGGGCCAGCGCGGTCGGTGCCTGGAGGCGCTCGTCCAGGCCGAGGCGGAGCTCGGAGAGGAAGGTGAGGTCCGGGCGGAAGCCGGTGAGGACGATGACCTCGTCGACCGGGTCCGAGCGGTCTCCGTCCTCGGTGACGAGCGTCAGCCGGCCGTCTTCGGCGCGCTCGACCGCTTCGGTGCGGAAGCCGGTGACCGCGGAGGCGTGCCCGTCCGCCACGGCGGCCTTGGCCCGCAGGCCGAGCGCGCCGCGCGCGGGCAGCTGGTCGGCCTCGCCGCCGCCGAAGGTGTCGGCGCCGATGCCGCGGCGCAGGATCCACACGGCGTGCGTGCCCGGCTCCTCCTTCGCCAGGTCGGCGAGGTGGGCCAGGGCCGTGAAGGCGGAGGCTCCGGAGCCGACGACCGCGGTGCGCTTGCCCGCGTACCGCGCCCGTACGGTCGGGTCCGTGAGGTCGGGAACCCGGTAGGAGACGTTATCGGCGGCGGCCTTCTCGCCGAGGGCGGGCAGGCCGTTCGCGCCCAGGGGAGAGGGCGTGGCCCAGGTGCCGGAGGCGTCGATGACGGCCCGGGCGCTGATCCGCTCCTCGCCGCCTTCCGCGGTGCGGAGGTGGACGGTGAAGGGCTGCTCGTCGCGGCCGGAGTCGACGATCCGGTCACGTCCCGCGCGCGCCACGCCGGTCACGGTCGCTCCGTAGCGGACCCGATCGCCGAGGACGTCGGCCAGTGGCCGGAGGTAGTGCTCGGCCCAGTCGCCACCGGTCGGATACGTCGCACCGTCAGGGCGGACCCAGCCGGTCGGGGCCAGGAGCTTCTCCGCCACCGGGTCGACGACCTCGCTCCACGGGGAGAACAGGCGCACGTGCGACCACTCCCGTACGGCGCTGCCCGCCGCCGGTCCGGCCTCCAGGACCAGCGGTTCGAGGCCGCGCTCGGCGAGGTGGGCGGCGGCGGCAAGACCGACCGGTCCGGCACCGATGACCACGACGGGCAGCTGATCGTTGGTGGACGCGCTCACGAGGTTCCCCTTTGTTTCGACTTCTGTCGATGTCTTGTGCGGCCAGCATGGCACCTGTTTCGATGAACGTCAACATAGACGTTTATCGAATCTGAGAGGTGGGGCGGGCTCCCTCCGCAGGGTGGGCCGGGATGCGGGTGGCCCTGGCCGCATTGGTTCGACGTATGTCAACATAGATACATGTCGAACACCAAGGTGCTGCCGCTGCTGGAACCCGACGCCGCCGAGGGTGTGGCGCCGTGCTGCCCGCCCCTGACGGAGCGCCCGTTCACCGCGGAGGAGGCCGACCGCGCGGCGCCGATGTTCAAGGCGCTCGGGGACCCGGTCCGGCTGCGGCTCTTCTCGGCGGTGGCCTCGCACGAGGGCGGCGAGGCCTGCGTGTGCGACATCTCCGACGTCGGAGTCTCCCAGCCGACCGTCTCGCACCACCTGAAGAAGCTCAAGGAGGCAGGCCTGCTCACCTCCGAGCGGCGGGGGACCTGGGTGTACTACCGGGTGGAGCCGTCGGTCCTCGCGGCGATGGGGAAGCTTCTCACCGTCCGCTGAGCCCGCACCGCCTGCCGCCCGCTGCTCGACGGGAAGGTGTCAACAGGCGTTCGCTTGCCCGTCGCCAACGCCCGCACCGCATAGGCAACCATCTATCTCCTGGTAGTGGCGGCGCGGGCCGACGGTCAGAGCATGACGTCGGCCCGACCCGCCACCCGCAAGCCTTCGAAAGGGGCCAGGGGTGCAGCATCGGCGCCGCAGGAAGCGAACTCTTCTTCTGCCGGTCGGCGTGGCCGTGGCCGTGGTCGCGGCGACCGGCGGGGCCTTGACGTGGCGGTGGAAGGCGGATGGCCCCGGCCCTGACTCCGGCGAGCCCGGCGGCCCACCGGCCGTGGCGCGGGCCGACTGCGCCGAGCAGGGGAAGGTGCCGGCCTCGGGTTCGACGGCCCAGCAGAACGCGATGAAGTACTGGATCAAGCAGTACCAACGTGCCTGCCCGCCCGTGCAGATCGCGTACAACCCGCTGGGCTCCGGCGCCGGAGTCGCGCAGTTCATGCGCGGCGCCACCGCGTTCGGCGGCTCCGACACCCCGGTCAAGCCGGAGAACGCCAAGCCCGCGCAGGGCGTGTGTACGGGCGGTCGTGCCATCAACCTGCCCATGCTGGGCGGGCCCATCGCCCTCGGCTACAACGTGCCCGGCGTCGAGGACCTGGTCCTGGACGCCCCCACGCTGGCCCGGATCTTCGACTCGAAGATAACCACCTGGGACCACCCGGCCATACGCAGGCTCAACCCCGATGCCGTGCTGCCGTCGATGCCCATCCGCGCGGTGCACCGATCCGACGACTCGGGCACGACCCAGAACTTCCAGGCGTATCTCGCGGGCGCGGCCCCGGACGTCTGGCCGCACCCCGCGGAGAAGACGTGGCACGGGCGCGGGGGAAGCTCCGCCAGCGGCTCGGGCCACGTGGCCGCGACGGTGAACTCCGCTGTCGGTTCGATCGGTTACTTCGAGCTGTCCTTCGCGAGCAAACTGCGGATGCCGACCGTGCGTGTGGACACCGGGGCCGCCGAGCCCGTGCCCGCGACCACGAAGACCGCGTCCGCGGGCATCGCCGCCGCCGAAGTCGTCGGCAGGGGCAAGGACATGACCCTGAAGTTCGACTACCGGACCTCGGTCAGCGGTACGTACCCGATCGTTCTCGTGTCGTACGAGATCGTCTGCGACAAGGGCAACGCGCCCGAAACCCTGGCTGCCTTGAAGTCGTTCCTGGCGTACACCACGAGTGCCGACGGGCAGCGGCCCCTGTCCCGGATCCACTACGCGCCGCTGCCGGAGTCCGTCGCCCACGAGGTGCGCAAGGTCGTCAGGGCGCTTCAGTGAAGGTCAGTCATGACCGCCACGCCCATGACCGCCGAGCGCGGAGGTGTGCGTCACCAGCAGAGCCGCGGCCATGAGCACCATCAGCGCGGCCAGCACCTTGTAGAGGGGGTAACCGCGCATCCGCACCGCCCACGATGCTCCGGCCCAGGCGCCCAGCAGGCTCCCGGCGAGCAAGTTGACCGCGACGGGCCAGCGCCCGGCCACCTCGGACGCGGACACCGCCACCAGCCGGGTGGGCAGCGCGGTCAGGACCACGACCAGGCTCATCGCCTTGTTGAGGATGACCGCGGAGAGCGCGGTGAACCCGAACAGGCCGATCAGCAGGGGCAGCCGGAACTCCGCGCCACCCAGCCCGATCATCCCGCCGAGCACGCCGACGGCCGCCCCCGCTCCGAACACCACGGGCAGGGAGCGCGTGGAACGCAACGGAACAAGGCTCTGGTCGGCGGTCATGACGGGCATCCTCGTGGTCGCCGCCCCTGCCCGCTACGGCACGCTCCTGCCTTCGGGGAAAGGCACCGGGCCGCGGACCACGGTTCGTCCGGACCTCCGAGGATCGCGCCCGGACCGAGGGCTTCAGCGGCCTCACGGGGCGGGCTCCAGTCCGGCGATGGCCCGGGCCACGTCCCGGGCCGGGCGGCCCACGCCGATGAGCGTGGCGGAAGCGGGGCCCGTCCAGTCCCCGTAGCCGAGCAGATGCAGACGGGGCTCGGCAACGGACCGCGTGCCCGCGGTGGCGATGTGGCCGCGCGGGCCGCGTAGCTCCAAAGGGGCCAAGTGCCCGAGCGCCGGGCGGAATCCGGTGCACCAGATGACCGCGTCCGCCTCCGCCCGAGTGCCGTCGGCCCACACGACGCCGTCACGGTCGAGACGTACGAACATCGGCGAGGCCTTGAGCAGTCCGGCGTCGCGCGCCTCCCGCACGGGCGGCACGGCGACGATGTCGCCGAGCGAGGCGACACCGCCGGTGTCGGTGCGGCCCTCGTCGAGGGCGCGGCGCCGCGCGGTGGCGGCGTCGAACAGGGCACGGCCGTCGACGTCGTCGGCGAGGAAGCGCGGTGGGCGCCGGGTGACCCAGGTCAGCTCGGTGTCGTACGCCAGGTCGGCGGCGATCTGGGCGCCGGAGTTGCCGCCGCCGACCACGACGACGCGCTGTCCGGCGAAGTCGCGCGGACCGCGGTAGTCGACGGTGTGCGACTGCTGCCCGCGGAAGGCGCATCGGCCCGGTACGGCGGGCTGAAAGGGGCGCCACCAGGTGCCGGTGGCGCTGATGACGGCCCGGGCGTGCCAGGTGCCGGAGTCGGTCTCGACGCGGAGGTGCCCGTCCTCGCGGTGGACTCCGGAGACTCGGACGGGCCGCAGTACGGGGAGCTCGTAGCGTCGTTCGTACGCGGTGAGGTAGTCGACCACATGGGCCGCGTCCGGGTACCTCTCGCCCGTCTGGACGGGCATCGGGCGTCCGGGCAGGGACGAGTACACGGCGGGGGAGAAGAGGTGCAGCGAGTCCCAGGCCCGCTGCCAGGCGCCGCCCGGTGCGGCCTGGGCGTCGAGGACGACGAAGTCGAGGCCGAGGCGGCGCAGGTGGTAACCGGCGGCGAGCCCGGACTGGCCGCCGCCGATCACCACCACGTCGACGTGCCGCGTCATGAACCGAGCCGGTCGGCGGCGAACTTCCTCCGCCAGGCCAGGGACACGTACACCAGCGCCACCAGGACCGGCACCTCGATCAGCGGGCCGACGACGCCGGAGAGGGCCTGCCCGGAGGTCACGCCGAAGGTGCCGATGGCGACGGCGATGGCCAGCTCGAAGTTGTTGCCCGCGGCGGTGAAGGCGAGGGTGGCCGTCCGGTCGTACGCGAGACCGATGGCCTTGCCCAGGGCGAAGGTGCCGAACCACATCACCGCGAAGTACACCAGGAGCGGCAGCGCGATGCGGGCCACGTCCAGGGGCTGCGAGGTGATCGTCTTCCCTTGCAGGGCGAAGAGGATCACGATCGTGAACAGCAGGCCGTACAGGGCCCACGGGCCGATCCGCGGAAGGAAGTCGGCCTCGTACCTCTCGCGGCCCAGCTTCCGCTCGCCGATCCGGCGGGTCAGGAAGCCGGCGAGGAGCGGCGCGCCCAGGAAGATGACGACGTTCAGGGCGATCTTCCACAGGGAGATGTCCAGGTGCTCGCCGTCGCCGAGGCCCAGCCAGCCGGGCAGCAGGTCGAGGTAGAACCAGCCGAGCAGGCCGAACGCCAGGACCTGGAAGACCGAGTTCAGCGCGACCAGGACGGCGGCGGCCTCGCGGTCGCCGCAGGCCAGGTCGTTCCAGATGATGACCATGGCGATGCAGCGGGCCAGGCCGACGACGATCAGGCCGGTGCGGTACTCGGGCAGGTCCGCCAGGAAGATCCAGGCGAGGGCGAACATCACGGCCGGACCGAGCACCCAGTTGATGACCAGCGAGGAGACCATCAGCTTGCGGTCGCCCGTGACGGCGTCGAGCTTGTCGTAGCGGACCTTGGCCAGGACCGGGTACATCATGATCAGCAGGCCGAGCGCGATCGGCAGGGAGATTCCGCCGATCTCGACCTCGGCCAGGGCGTCGTCCATGCCGGGGACGAGTCTGCCGAGGCCCAGCCCGACGGCCATGGCGAGCAGGATCCACACGGCGAGGAACCGGTCGAGCGTCGACAGCTTCCGGACGACCGACGACTCCTCGGCTGCCGCGGGCGTCTCGGTGCGGGTCACGGGCAGGCCCTCTTGTTGTCGGCGGCGTTGCGGGCGGTCTCGGCCAGGTCGGCGAACTGCCCGGCGAGCGTGGCGACGACCTCCGGCCGCAGCCTGTAGTACGTGAAGCGGCCGCACGGCTCCGTCTCCACGACCCCGGCCTCGCGCAGCACTCTCAGGTGGTTGGACAGGTTCGTCTGGCGAGCGCCGGTCTCCTCCACCAGGTGCGTGGTGCACAGCGTCTCGTGGGCCAGCAGATTCACGATCTTGAGCCTGAGCGGATCGGCCAGCACCCGGATCAAGTCAGCGTCGACTGATGTCATCATGGACTGATACTCTCACATCAGCGGTGACTGACACCATCAGGTGCTGATGTCACTGGCGCCTGATGCCACCATGAGACAAGAGAGACCTTGATGTCCGAGAAGCCCTCTGTGCTGTTCGTCTGTGTCCACAACGCGGGCCGCTCCCAGATGGCCGCCGCGTGGCTGAACCACCTGGCGGGGGACCGCATCGAGGTCCGCTCCGCCGGATCCGCCCCCGCCGACCAGGTCAATCCGGCCGCCGTCGAGGCCATGCGCGAGGTCGGCATCGACATCTCGGCCGAGACCCCGAAGATCCTGACCGTGGACGCGGTCAAGGAGTCGGACGTCTGCATCACCATGGGCTGCGGCGACACCTGCCCCGTCTTCCCCGGCAAGCGCTACCTGGACTGGACGCTGGAGGACCCGGCGGGCCAGGGCGTCGCGGCGGTGCGCGCGATCCGTGACGAGATCAAGGTGCTCGTGGAGGGGCTCATCGAGGAGATCGCCCCGGAGCCCGAGGCGTGAGCGGGGCCGCGGACGCCGCCGGGGCCGTCCGCAGGGCGAAGGCCGCGGCTGTCGCGCACCGGCGCGCCACCCCGCGTGCCTCCCGGGTCCGGAGCCACGCCTGACCAAGGGGGAGGTCGGCAGGCCGTGACGAACGCACGAGCGGCCATGGGCCAAGCGGTACGCGGACGTCGGTGAGGCGCGCATCGCGTACGTCGACGAGGGCGCGGGGCCGCCCGTGGTACTGCTGCACGGCTGCCCGTTCTCGTCGTTCGTGTGGCGCCGGATCGTTCCGACGCTGAGCTCCCGCTTCCGGTGCGTGGCGCCGGACCTGCTGGGCCTGGGTGACACCGAGGCGCCGGCCGGCGCGGAGCGGGGCCTGCCCGCCCAGCAGGCTGCGGTGCTCGGCCTGCTGGACCAACTCGCCCTGGAGCAGGTGGCACTGGTCGGCCATGACCACGGGGGCGCGGTCGCCCAGCTGATCGCCGCCGACCGCCCCGAGCGGCTCTCCGCGCTGGCGCTGGCCGACACGCAGGCGTACGACAACTGGCCTTCGGGCGCTCAGCTGTCATCGGCTCGCGCTGCCCAACGCGCCCTGCTCGGACGGCTGATGCTGTGGTGCTGGTCGCACCGCCGCCCCTTGCGCCGGGCGCTCACCCGCGACAACCTCGTCCACGACCCGAGCCTCCTCGCCGAGGAGTTCGTCGGCAGCTACGCCGCACATCTCGCTGACCATCGCGGCCGGGCCGACACCTGTTGCCCGACCGTGTGGGGCGAGCGCCTGCGCAGTGACATCCTCGGCTGCGCGCGTCTTGAAGTCCCGCACCACACCGGCCACCTGCTGATGGAGGAGCGGCCGACCGAAATCGCGGCGTTGATAGGGGACTTCCTCAACGACCACAAGAAACGACCACAAGAGGTGAGGGCCCTTGCGCGGCCGCTCGGCCGGCACGGTCAGCGGCAGGGTCAAGCGGTGGCGGACACCGCCACGGCGGACGGATCGAGGATCGCGCGCACCCGGTTCACGCCGTCGTGGTCGAGGGAGTACCAGGCCCAGGTCCCACGGCGTTCGCGGTTGAGCAGCCCGGCCTCGGTCATGATCTTCAGATGGTGACTCACGGTCGGCTGCCGGAAGCCCAAGCAGTCGGCCAGATCGCAGACGCAGGCCTCACCGGACGGTGCGCGCTCGATGATGCGGAAGATCTGCAGCCGTGTGGGGTCGGCGATGGCCTTGAGCATCGCGGCCAGGCGCTCGGCCTCGTCGCGCTCGATGAGCAGGCACGCGAGGCCGGGAGTGCAGGTCTCGCCCTGCGCCTCGTCCGCCCCGGAGGGGGTGCCCAATTCGGAGATAGCCATCTATTCACCATAGGTGTGAGGCGCGTACCAACCATGTGTTCGAGGGCACGCCAGTCGGCTTGTTCGCCCAGCGTTCACTTAGGTTGCCGGCCTCGGCGTCGAGACCGGGCGGGCGGTTCGGGACGCACTGGCAGATGTATGTGACATGGGGGTGCGTCGGGGCGAGGGCGGAATCCGGACAGCGGAGAGGCATGGCGACGATGACTTCGCGAGGCTTCGCGCCGCTCGGGCGGCGCTTCGTCGTGTACCCGCGGTGAACGTTGGGTTCAGTGCTTCGCCATTGATCCACTCCGGGCTCCGGAAGGAAGGTTGTCACGTCGGGGCGATCACCCCGCCGACCGCTTCGCAGCCCCAGGAGACCTCATGGACAAGCTCTTCACCGGCTTGACCCTCGGCAAGCTCGACCTGCCCAACCGCCTCGTGATGGGCCCGATGACGCGCTCGCGCGCCAACGAGGCCGGGGAGATCCCCGCGCTCGCCGCCGAGTACTACGGCCAGCGCGCCTCGGCGGGGCTGATCATCAGCGAGGCGACCCAGGTCAGCGCGCTCGGCAAGGGCTACATCAGCACGCCGGGCCTGCACACCGGCGAGCAGGTCGCCGCGTGGCGCAGGGTGACCGACGCGGTGCACGCCGCGGGCGGCCGGATGTTCGCGCAGCTGGTGCACTGCGGCCGGATCGGGCACCCGAGCCTGTACGAGACCGGTGAGGCGCCCATTGGCCCGTCCGCGATCGCCTCCGGCGAGAAGCTGTTCACGGGGGCGGGCATGGTGGACCACCCGGTGCCGCGCGAGATGACGCGCGCCGACATGGAGCGCACCCTGGGCGAGTTCGTTGAGGCCGCCCGCAACGCGATCGACGCCGGGTTCGACGGCGTCGAGGTGCACGCCGCCAACGGCTTCCTGCTGCACCAGTTCCTCTCGGACAACACCAACCGGCGCACCGACGAGTACGGCGGCCCGGTGGAGAACCGGATCCGCTTCGTCGTCGAGGTGATCGAGGCCGTCGCCGCGGCCGTCGGCCCCGAGAAGGTCGGCGTCCGCCTGTCCCCGGGAATCACCTTCAACGGCATGGCCGAGAGCGACAGCGCGGCCCTCTACCCGGCGCTCGCGCGGGCCCTGCGCCCCACGCCGCTGGCGTACCTGCACGTCCTGGAGATGGTCACGCGCGACATCACCAAGGCGATCCGCGGCGAGTGGCGCGGCACGCTGCTGCTGTGCGCCCACCCCACGCCCGAGTCGTTCCCCTCGACCCCCGAGACCGGCGCGGCCGCCGTGGCCGAGGGCGTCGCCGACGCCGTCGTGCTGGCCACCGCGTGGCTCGCGAACCCGGACCTGCCGGCGCGGATCCGGCAGGGCGGCCCGTACAACGAGGCCGACTCCACGACGTTCTACGGCGGCGACCACCGCGGCTACACCGACTACCCGACGCTCGGCGCCTGACCCGTTCCCGGTCCTCCCCGCCCGGCCCCACCACCGCACAGAAGGAGCGCCGCGATGCGCGCACTGTTCCACGGACCGCAAGGCCTCCGCCTGGCGCCCGCCCCTGACCCCGAGCCTCGGGACACGCAGGCGCTCATCGAGGTCGCCGCCATCTCCCTCAACTTCGGTGAGCTGGCCTTCCGTTCGCCCGACACATCCGCGGACCACATCCCCGGCTGGGACGCGGCGGGCGTCGTCCGTACGCCCGCCCGCGACGGCTCGGGCCCCGCCGCGGGCACCCGCGTCGTCGGGTTCGGCTGGTCCGGCGCCTGGGCCGAACTGCGCGCCGTCGACACCGCGGACCTCGCGGTCGTCCCTGACGCGGTCGACCTCGGAGCGGCCGGCGCGCTGCCGGTCGCCGGGGTGTCCGCCCTCCAGGCGGTGCGGCGGCTCGGCGAGATCGAGGGCCGGCGGGTCCTGGTCACCGGCGCGTCCGGGGGCGTCGGCCGCTTCGCGGTGCAGCTCGCCGCGCTCGCGGGGGCGCACGTCATCGCCTCGACCGGCAGTCCGGAGCGCGCCGCGGGGCTGCGCGAACTCGGCGCGGCGGAGACCGTGCGGGGGCCGAAGGGCCTGACCCTGCCGGTGTACGGCGTCCTGGACACCGTGGGTGGGGCGCAGCTGGCCGAGGCGTTCTACCGGATCGAGGACGACGGCGTGGTCCAGGCCGTCGGCCGGGCGTCCCGTGAGCCCACCACCATCGACTTCGAGCTGGCGGGCACGAGGTCGGCCCGCGGACGCCTGGAGAACTTCAACGTCACGGGCCCCTTCGGCGAGGACCTCGGCCACCTCCTGGGCCTCCTCGAGGCGGGCCGCCTCGACCCCCAGATCGGCTGGCGCGGCCCGTGGGACGCCGCCGCGGAAGCCGCCGACGCCCTCCTGGGCCGCCGCGTCCGCGGCAAGGCGGTCCTCGACGTGAAGGAGTCCCCGGCGGACCGATGAGCCGTCCACCCCTTCGACAGCACGCGACCGCTCGACGCGACGGAGAACGACATGGCCACCACGGTGAACGCGCAGGCAGGCACGCGGATTTCGGGGCGCGCGGCGGTGACCCGGCCGGCGTGGAAGGCCGTCGGGACCGCGCCCCTGGCCGGTCTCGTGGTCGCGGGCGCCTACGAGGCGGTCGTACGCGCGGCGGGTGTCTCCCTCGTGATGGGTCCTTCCGAGGCGGCGGCCGAGCCCGTCCCGACGGGCGGCTTCGTCGGCTTCACGGCGATGTTCGTGGTGGCGGGCGCCGCGGTCATTCCCGCCGTGACGCGGGGCCTGGCACACCACCGCCGTTGACCGAGGCGTCGCGGCACCTGACCGGGGCATCGTGGTGCCGTTCGCACACGAATCGTCGTGCGCACACGAAGAGAGAGGCCTTGGGTTCGTACCAAGACCTCTCTCGACCCGTCTGTGCCTTCCACGGGATCACCATGAAGGCAAGACCCCTGATGCCGGTGTCCCCGGATGAGTGGCGGAGACTACGCGGAGCCGGCCGTGTACACCCTGGTCACGACTGGTTGCGGACGTACCTGATGATCATGATGATGAAGCCGGGAAGCCCGACCCCCACCACAACCCCCGTGGTGATGGCCTGGAAGTACGAGGCGTGATCCATCGTCCGGCTGACGATCCCGGCGAGGATGCCGACGATCACTCCCACCAGCAGGATGATCGCGGCTTCGAACTTCCGGATCTTCTTGGATCCGTCGTCCTCGTTCCCACCACTGGAACCAGAACCGGCCCCCGAGACCTGGGGGTTGTTGTGCGTCGCACTCATGTGCAACCTTCACCTTCGCTTATCCGCCTACGAGGTGAGCTGTCGGGTTCGGACTGGCGAAGTGGTCCGGCCACGTGTGTGGCTTCACCCCAAGCCGTCTCCGCTGACTGACCGAACGTCAAGTCGGTTGCGCGAGGACGGGCACTTACCTTGGGTCCCCCGCTCCTGCCGATGTTCATTGTGCGTCGCTTGACGTCCGGAACGGCGGCAGGACTCGGCGCCCGCCCGGACCGCCTCACCAAGGGTGTGAGGGCTTGGAATGGACGTTCACGTACCGGGAGCGAAAAGCCAACTCCGGGTATGGGTTCTGTGTGATTCCTCACGACTGGTTCGTTCGGGGGAAGTCCGTGAAGTCGCAGGTCAGGGCGGCGAGTTGGAGAAGGCCTGCGCGTCGCCGTTCAGTCGACCCGGGGACGCGCGCGGCATCGGTGTGACCCACGCCATTGACGGCCTCGCGGCCGGGGTTTGCCGTCCACGGTCAAGTCCGGCCGATGGCTCTCGTGCCTTGCTCGGGTCCGTGTGGGGGTCTCTGCTCGCCCTGTACGGGCGCCATCCCCCAGGGCCTGTCCTGCGGATCCCGCCGGACAGGCCCCGGGCCCAAGGGGGAAGGCTCAGCGCTTGAGCGTGAAGGTGAAGTCGCCGGTGAGCTTGCCGCTCAGGCGGACCGCCGACACGAGCTTCCCGTCGGCGATCAGTCTCCCGACCTCGGCCCGGGAAAGACCGAAGCCCTCGGCGACCAGCCGCACCGGACGGACGGGAACGCGGGCCGCGAAGCGGACCGATATGTCGACCACCTCGCGGTCCAGGTGATCCGATCCGCCGGTGTCCAGGCGCCAGGCGCCGTCCCAGTCGAGGGCGACGCGGTTGCGGCGCAGCACGACCGGGTCCTGGAGCAACTCGGCGGCCAGGCCGACGTCGTTGGCGTGCAGCCGGTCGAGCAGCTCGGGGCGCACGGAGCGCACCTGCGCCCGCTCGAAGACCGTGAGCTTCGCCGTGTCCCCGCACGAGGTGCAGAGCACGAGGAGCCAGGCGTCGATGAGCTTGTGGTGGGCGTTGACGCGGAACTTGCCGTTCGCCCGGAAGTGATCGGACGCGCACGCGTGGCAACGGCGGAGGACGAGCGGAAGGCGAGTGGGCATGACAACCCAGGTGTTGAGCACAGAAGTACACCGGTTCCAGTGAGAAGACCGCAGCAAAAAGGAGCGCGGCGCACAGGTGCGACGCGCGACGCATCAGCGCTCGGGGGGTCTCACACGGTGTACAACGGCACGTCCTTGCCTCGGCGACTCGGTCCGGCAGCACGGTAGGGGAGGGCGGCGGCGCCGTTCCACCGAATATCGGGCGCCTGGCCGCCTGGCCGCCTGACCGCCTGACCGCCTGACCGCCTGACCGCCTGGCCTGATTCGGCTGCCGCCACCCGGGCCTGGCCCGACTCGGCCGCCACCCCCCAGGGCCTAGCTCGACTCGGCCGCCGCCACCAGGGCCTCGCCCGCCCGGGTGCGCGCGTACAGCACCTGGCGGCCCGCCCGGTGCGCGCTCACCAGGCCCGCCGTGCGCAGGAGCGTGAGGTGCTGGGAGACGCCGCCGGGGGTGAGGCCGGTGCGCCGGGCGAGGGCGGTGGTCGACGCGGGCGCGGTCAGCTCGGCCAGGAGGGTCGCGCGGGAGCGGCCCACCACGCCCGCGAGGGCTTCGGAGACCGGGACGGGGCGGGACTCCCAGAGCGTGCCGACCCCTCGCGGCGGATAGCGCAGCGAGGGCTGCCACGGCTCGTTGAGGATCGTGAAGACCCGCGGCCACACGAAGGCGGACGGCACGAGCAGCAGGCCCCGGCCGTCCAGCGGGCGCGACCCGCGGGCGGTGCGGTGCTCCAGTTGCAACGTGCCGCCCGCCCAGGTGACCTGCGGATCGAGGTCGGCGAACAGGTGCTGCGCGCCGCCCTCCACCAACCGGCCCGCCCGGTAGCGGATGTCGCCCTCCAGGAGGGTGAGGATCCGCGACCAGTACGGGGCCAGGGCCAGCTCCCAGTACGCCTCGATCACCTCCGCGAGGCGGCCGAGCTCCGCGGCCGGATCCGCGCGCAGCGCCGCCATGCGTGCGGGCGGCACGTCGGCCTTCGTCCGCAGCAGCGACGGGGGAGTGGCCCGCACCGTCGCCAGCTCCACCGCGAGCGACGGCAGCGGCGTCGTGGGCGGCGGGCAGAGGAAACCGGGCACGAAGCCCGCCCACGGCGAGCGCCTCGGCACGGGTACGAGGTCGAGGAGCGGGGACAGATCGACGTCCGCGGCGGCGATGCGCGGCCGTACCTGCTCCACCCACGCCCGGTGCAGGCCCTGTTCGTCCGCGCCCTTCAGCACCCGCACGCTCGCCATCACCTCCCACAGCGGGGACAGCGCGAAGCGCGTGCGGGCCACGTCCTCCGTGCCGAACTCGATCGCGATCATTCAGCTGAGGCTAAATCAATGGGCGGGCTCCCAGTGATCGCGCACCGTGTCGCGCATGAACCCAGCCTCCGGCTCCCCGTGGCGCGTACGGGACTTCCGTACGCTCTTCGCGGCGAGCGCGCTCAGCCACCTCGGCACCAACATCGGCTATGTGGCGATCCCGCTGCTCGCCGTCACCGTCCTGGACGCGGGGCCCGGCCAGGCGGGCGCGCTCGCCGCCCTCGCCACCGCCGCGTTCCTGCTGATCGGGCTGCCCGCGGGGGCGTGGGTGGACCGGCTCCCCGCGCGCCGCGTCCTGGTGGCCGCCGACGCCGCCCGCGCGCTGCTGTTCGCCTCCGTGCCCGTCGCCTGGTGGCTCGACGCGCTGTCCCTGCCGCAGCTGTACGCGGTCGTGCTCCTGAACGGCTGCGCCACCGTGTTCTTCGACGTCGGCTCGCAGAGCGTGCTGCCCGACCTCGTCGGCCGCGAACGCCTCGTCCCGGCGAACACCGCCGTCGTGAGCCTGATGGCGGGCGCCAACATCGCGGGCCGGGGCGCGGGCGGCTTCCTGGTGCAGCTCGTCACGGCCCCGCTGGCGGTCGCGGGCGGCGCGGTCGCCTACCTCGCCGCCGCGGCGGGCCTCACCGGCGTCGGCCGACGGCGGGTGCCGCCGGAGCCGAAGGCCGCCCGGGGACGCCTGCGGGCCGAGGTGGCGGAGGGCCTGCGCCACGTCTTCGGCAGCCCCGAACTGCGCGCCCTCGCCCTCACCGCCGCGCTCGCCAACCTCGGCGCGCAGATGGTCAACGCCATGCTGCCCGTCCTCTTCACCCGCGAACTGGGCCTGTCGGCCGGGGCGCTCGGCCTCTACTGGGCGGTCGGAGGCCTGGGGCTGCTGCTCGGCGCCGCCTCCGCCCGCCGCCTCGCGGCCCGGCTCGGGCACGGGCGGGCCCTGGCGCGCGCCGGACTGTGGTGCGCCCCCGCGACCCTCGCCGTGGCGCTCGTCGGCGAGGGGCCGTGGCTGTGGGTGGCGGGCGCCGGGTGGCTGACCGCCATGGTGAAGACGGGCATCGACAACGTCCTGGGAGTCACCCTGCGCCAGCATCTGACCCCCGACCCGCTCCTCGGCCGCATGAACGCCACCTTCCGCTTCCTGCTGACCGGGGCGCTCGCCGTCGCCTCGGTGCTCGCCGGGGTGATCGGTGAACTCGCGGACGTCCGCGTGGCGGTGTGGGCGGGCGCGGTGTGCATGGCGTGCGCGTTCGTGCCAGTCTTCCGCTCACCCCTGCGCACGCTGCGACAGCTCCCGGAGGCACCGTCCCGAGCCGTGGTGCCCAAGGCGGCCTCGCCCGCCGCCGAGAGTCAGCCGTGAGGAACTCGCCCGGAGCGTGGCCGCCGGACGGTACTCGCAGCCGACACCACAGTCGTACGGCGGCACTCACCGCTGACGTACGGCGGCACCCAGCGTCGACGTACAGCGGCACTCACAGCCAGCGCCGCGCCGCCTCGACCGTGTCGCCGCCGTTGCTGTTGAACGCGACGGCGGCCTGCGGCGCATGACGACGGATCAGGTTCACGATCTGCTCGAAGAGGGGCAGCAGTTGCTCGGTCTTGCGGATCCCGCCGCCGACGACCACGACGTCCCACGGGCGCTTGGTCAGGGACTTGACGAGAACGGGCTCGGCCGACTCGTCGAACACGACCACCGTCATGGCCGCCTCGACACCGAGCTCGGCGAACCGGGCCAATTGCCCGTCGAGCACCGCCTGTACGGCTGCCGCGTCGCCGCCGGGAATGGCTTGGGGGTCGTAACCGACCACGAGTACGGAGGACATGTGATCAATCTACCGATCCGGTCAGGGCACGTTCGTCCGGGTATCCGGACGAACCCCCGCCGCGCCTCTAAGCGGGTGCGGCGAAGTCCGCTGCGGTACGGGAGCGCCCCGAAGGGGCGCGGGGAACTGCGCGACCAGCCACGACGGCGCCGCAGCAGAATGACGGCACAGCGCGTTACTTCCAGCGAAGCGCTTAGTGCGTAGGCACCAGGACGCGTGCGTGCCTGGTCCCGGTGCACCAGCGCAGGACGGCGGCAGGGAACGATGCCCGGCGAGGCGCCCGGAGGAAGGGTGGGAGGCGCGTGAATTCCACGCGTTTCCCCATCCACCCAGTGGTGTCTGGAGTGATCAGCAGGTGGCGACATTTCTTTACCGGATCGGACGGTGGGCCTTCCGGCGGCGCCGGCTCGTGGGCGGTCTGTGGCTGGGCGCCCTGGTGCTCGCCGTCGCGGCCGCCGCGATCGCGCCGGCCGCGGAGGAAGAGGACCTCTCCATGCCGGGCACCGAGTCGCAGAAGGCGTTCGACCTGCTGGACGAGCGCTTCCCGCAGAGCAACTCCCAGGGCGCCGAGGCCCGTTTGGTGTTCCGGGCCCCGGACGGGCAGCGGGTGACGGCCAGGGAGAACAGGACGGCCGTCGAGGAGGCGCTCGGCCTGCTGGACGACGGCGATCAGGTCGCGTCGACCACCGACCCCTACGAGACCGGAGCGGTCAGCGAGGACGGCACCATCGCCTACTCGACCATCACGTACACCGCGGACGCCGCCGACCTGACCGAGGCGGCGAAGAGCGCCCTCGAAGGTGCCGCGAGCCAGGCCCGGGACGCGGGCCTGACCGTGGAGATCGGCGGCTCGGCCCTGGAGGCGGGCGAGGCGCCGGGCGGTACGACGGAGATCGTCGGCGTGGTGGTGGCCGCGGTGGTCCTCGTCCTCACCCTCGGCTCCCTCGTCGCGGCCGGACTGTCGCTGCTCACCGCCTTCGTGGGCGTGGCCATCGCCTTCGGCCTGGTCTCCGCGCTCGCCGTGCCGCTGGGCCTGACGGACACCGTCGCCATCCTGGCGCTGATGCTGGGCCTCGCGGTCGGCATCGACTACGCGCTCTTCATCACCTCCCGCTTCCGCGACGAGCGCGCCCGGGGCAGCGATCCGGAGGAGGCCGCGGGCCGTGCGGTGGGCACGGCCGGATCCGCCGTCGTCTTCGCCGGCGCGACCGTGTTCATCGCCCTGGTGGGCCTCGGGGTCGTCGGAATCCCCGAACTCACCAAGATGGGCCTGGGCGGGGCGGGCGCCGTGGCCCTCGCCGTGCTCGTCGCACTGACCCTGACCCCCGCGCTGTTCGGCTTCTTCGGCCGACGGGTGCTGGCGCGTGCCGTGCGCGAGGCCGCGGGAGCGCCCCGAAAGGGCGCGGGGCTGTCCTCGACAGCGGCTCCGCCGCGCGGCGCGACCAGCCACGACGCATCCGCAGGCGACCGAAGGACCGTCGCGGCGAATCCAGCGGAGCGCATGGGCATGGGCACCCGCTGGGCGCGGTTCGTGCTCGGCCGCCCGGTGGCCGTGCTGCTGATCGCCGGACTCGGTCTCGGCGCGGTCGCCCTGCCGGCCCTGAGCCTCGAACTCGGTTTGCCCGGCGACGAGTCCAAGTCGGTGGAGACCACCCAGCGCCGCGCCTACGACCTGCTGTCGGAAGGCTTCGGCCCCGGCTTCAACGGCCCGTTGACCGTGGTCGTGGACACGTCGGAGGCCGCGGACAGCGGGGCCGCCACGGACCTGGTCGTCAAGACCGTACGAGGAGTGGACGGGGTCGCCTCGGTAGGTGATCCGGTGCTCAACCGGGCCGAGGACACGGCCGTCCTCACCGCCGTCCCGCGGTCCGCGCCGAACAGCGGCGAGACCAAGGACTTGGTGCACGAGATCCGCGGCGCGGCCTCCGGCGTCGAGGCCTCCACGGGCGCCGACGTCCTGGTGACCGGCAAGACCGCGATGAACATCGACATCTCCGCAGCCATGTCCGACGCCCTCGTCCCCTATCTGACCGTGGTCATCGGCCTCGCCGTGCTCCTGCTGACGGTGGTCTTCCGCTCGATCCTGGTCCCGGTCAAGGCCGCGCTCGGCTTCCTCCTGTCGGTGGGTGCCGCCTTCGGCGTCCTCGTCGCCGTCTTCCAGTGGGGCTGGGCGGCCGACCTGATCGGCATCGAGCAGACAGGACCGGTCATGTCGCTGATGCCGATCCTCGTCATCGGCATGGTCTTCGGCCTCGCCATGGACTACGAGGTCTTCCTCCTCAGCCGGATGCGAGAGGCCTACGTCCACGGCGCGTCCCCCGGCGAGGCGATCGTCAACGGCTTCCGGCACAGCGGACGCGTGGTGGCCGCCGCGGCCATCATCATGATCAGCGTGTTCGCCGGGTTCATCGGGATGACCAACCCGACCATCCAGACGATGGGCGTCGGCCTGTCCGCCGCCGTCGCCTTCGACGCCTTCGTGGTCCGGATGGCGATCGTGCCCGCGGTCCTGGCCCTGCTCGGCCACCGGGCCTGGTGGCTGCCCCGTATCCTGAACCGTGTGCTGCCGAACGTGGACATCGAGGGCGAGAAGCTGAGCGCGCGCGTCCCGGCAGCCGCGACCGCACCGGACGCGACCGCGCACGACGCGACCGCGCACTACGCGACCGCGCACTACGCGACCGCGCACGACGCGACCGCGCACGACGCGACCGCGCACGACGCGACCGCGCACGACGCGACCGCGCACGACGCGGCGGTGCACGACGCGGCGGTGCAGGACGCGGCGGTGCCGCGGCTCCCCGTCGGCCGGCACCGGCACTGAACCCGCCATGACGCACACGGACGGCGGCGGCCCGCGACCACGCGGCACGTGGTGGCGGGAGGGAGCGGTCACGGCGACGGCCTTCGCGCTCTGTCTGCTCGGCGGTGTGCTGCGGGACGACGACGGCCCGCTGTCACCGCCGTCCGCCGCCGCCTACTTCATCGCCGTGGTGTCCAGCGCCGTGCTGCCGCTGCGGCGCCGGGCACCGCTGGTCGTCATGGTGGTCACGACCGCGAGCGCCATGCTCGTGCCGCCCTTCGGGCTCCTGCTGAGCCCGCTCATCGTGGCCCCCGCCGTGATCACCGCGTACTCGTACGCGCTCACCGTACGCAACGAACGGCGCGCGGCGAGCGGGGTGTTACTCATCTCCGCGGCCCTCCTGCTCGCCGCCACCCCCTTGTTCGGCGCCCTCTCCTGGAAGGACGCGAGCAGGGTGGGGGCCGTGGCGGCGTTCCCGCTGGTGGCAGGAGTCCTCGGCCGCTCGGTGCGGAACCGGCGGGCCTATCTGGCGGCCGTGGAGGAGCGGGCCCTGCGGGCGGAGGAGAGCCGGGACAGCGAGGCGCGCAGGAGAGTGGCCGAGGAACGGGTGCGCATCGCCCGCGAACTGCACGACCTCGTGGCCCACCAGATCACCCTGGCCAACGCGCAGGCCACGGTCGCCGCCCACCTCTTCGACACCCGCCCGGAGCAGACCCGCAAGAGCCTGAGGGAGCTCGTCGAGACCACCGGCGACGCGCTCGACGACCTGCGGGCCACGGTCGGTCTGCTGCGCCAGTCCGGGGACGCGGCCGCGCCCGCCGAACCGGCGCCCGGCCTCTCCCGGCTTCCCACGCTCCTCGAATCCTTCCGCCGCGCGGGCCTTGAGGTGTCGGTGCGCCAGGAGGGCACGCCCAGGCCGCTGCCGCCCGGAGTGGACCTCACCGCCTACCGCATCGTCCAGGAGGCCCTGACCAACGTGACCAAACACGCAGGCACCGGTAGCGCCCGGGTGCGCCTCGACTGGAACCGCGATCGCGTGACCATCACCGTCGCCGACGACGGAGGAGGCAGCGGTACGGCAGCGAGCGCGCCCATGGCGGTGGACCGTCCGCCCGGTTACGGGCTGATCGGGATGCGCGAACGCGCCACCGCGGTCGGGGGCCACCTCGCCGCGGGCAGGCGCCCGGAGGGCGGCTTCCTCGTCTCCACCCAACTGCCCCTGCCACCCGCCAAACGCGACGGACGGACGGCCGACGCAGAAGGCGGACGGACGGACGACGGACAGGGAGGCGCGACGTGAAAACGCTCCGCGTGCTGCTCGCCGACGACCAGGCCCTGCTGCGCGGTGCCTTCCGGCTGCTCCTCGACTCCGCCGACGACATCACCGTGGTCGGCGAGGCCGCCGACGGCAGGGAAGCGGTGCGACTCACCCGGGAGCTGCGCCCGGACGTGGTCATCATGGACATCCGCATGCCCGACGTGGACGGTCTCACCGCGACATCGGAGATCTGCGCGGACCCCGAACTGCGCGGCAGCCGCATCCTGATCCTCACCACGTACGAGACCGACGAACACGTCGCCCAGGCGCTGCGCGCGGGGGCCGGCGGCTTCATCGGCAAGGGCATCGGGGCCGAGGAACTGCTGGACGCCGTGCGGACGATCGCCGCGGGCGACACCCTTCTGTCGCCCGCCGCGACCCGCTCCCTGGTCGCCCGCTTCCTGGCCACGCCGGACACCGCCGCCCCGCCGCGCCACTCCGACCGGCTCGCCGCGCTCACCCCGCGCGAACGCGAGATGGTGGCCCTCGTCGCGACCGGCCTGTCCAACCAGGAGATCGCCGAGCGGATGTTCCTCAGCCCCTTCACCGTCCGCGCCCACGTGCAGCGCGCCATGACGAAGCTGGAGGCCCGTGACCGGGCGCAACTCGTGGTCATCGCCTACCGCACGGGCCTGGCCCACGCGGGCCCCGACGACGGCGCCGCCTCCCACTAGCGCGGCGCCGACGCCCTTCCCTTCCTGGACGCGTCTCAGGTCACGGCAGCGGGGCGAACGCGGGCAGTGCCAGGGCCGAGTGAGCCGGTCGTACGGTCGCGGAGGGCATGGTGGCGCGGGCGCGCAGCATGGTGTTGCGCTGCTCCAGGGCCGGTGCCGTGGTGGGGAAGAGGGTGGCCCCACCGTTGTCGACCAGGGCCTGGTTCATGGCTACGAACTCGCGCGCGTCGCGTTCGTAGGCGGCGAAGGCGGCGGTGTGGTCCCGGTGCGTGGCCAGGGAGTTGGCGAGCACGTACGCACCGACGAGAGCGAGGCTCGTGCCTTGTCCGGTGAGGAACGAGGGGGCGTACGCGGCGTCGCCGACGAGCGCGACGCGCCCCTTCGACCAGTGCGGCATGCGGATCTGACCGGTCGTGTCGAAGAACAGGTCGTCCGCTTCGCGCAGGGCGCCGATCAAGCCGGGGACCTCCCATCCCGCGCCCGCGAACGCCGCTGCCATCAGCTCGCGTTGGGCGTCGGAGTTCCGGAGGGCGGCCAGCGGCGGTTCCGGTCGGTGGCAGGTCAGGAAGGCGTGCAGCTCGTCGTCGTCCCCGACGGCGTAGAGGGCCGCGGCCCTCCCCGGGGTGTTCCACATCACGAGCTCGTGGGAGAGCCCGAAGGTGTTCGGCACGGTGAAGAGGGCGAAGAAGTAGCCGAGGTAGCGGTGGAACTGCTCCTCGGGGCCGAACAGGGACTCCCGGGTGCGCGAATGCATGCCGTCGGCGCCGACCACCACGTCGAACGTGCGCTGTCGCCCGCTGTGGAACGTGACGTCGACCCCCTGTGCGGACTGGTCGAGCGTGTCGATGGAGTCGCCGAAAAGGAACTCCACGTCGTCGCGGACCATCGCGTGCAGGAGCCCGGCCAGATCCCCGCGACGCACCTCGACGTCCTGCCCCTCGACGCTGCCGACCACGGTGCTCGGCTTGAGCGAGGCCACCGTGCCGCCCTCGGCGTCGAGGAAGGTGCAGCGACGCGCGTCGATGTGCGCGTCCCGCAGCCGCGGCAGGATCCCCATCCGCCGGACCACCTCCGTCGCGGTGCCGCGGATGTCGATCGGGTACCCGCCGTCGCGCAGCGCGCCCGCCTTCTCCACCACGGTGACCGTGAATCCGGCCCGGTGCAGCCAGTACGCGAGGGCGGGCCCGGCGATGCTGGCCCCGGAGATCAGTACGGTGCGTTGCGCGGCGGTACGCACGTCCGTGGAATGGCCGGTGGATGTCATGCGTGGGTTCCCTTCTTCGTGAAGCGGATGACGAGCAGGGCCGACGCGGCGACGAGCCCGGCGACGACGAAGCCCGTGACGAAGGCCGATTCGGCCGGCAGACCCGTCGCCGGGTCGACGTCGGCGTCGAGGAGCGCGCCGCCGACCTGGACGCCCACGGCGATGCCGATCACCCGTGTCACCATGAGCAGGCCGGTGGCGATGCCGGTGTCCTCGGTCTCGACGGCGGTGGCGGCGCGGGTGAGCAGGGCCGTGTTGCCGACGCCCGCGGCGATCGCGGTCAGCACCTTCGCGAGGACGAGCTGCCACGCCGCGGTGTGCAGCGCCGCCAGGGCGATCGCCGTGGCCATCGTGACGAGGGCGCCCACGACGAGCACGGCCCGCAGGCCGAAGCGCCGCGCCGCGATCCCGCCGACCGAGTCGCTCACCGCCCCGGCTACGGCGCCGGGCAGCAGGAGCAGTCCGATGTCGGTGGTGCCGAACCCGAAGCCGTACCCGTCGGCCGGCAGCGCGAACAGCTGCGGGAGCAGGAAGGTCACCATCCCGAAGCCGGCGGTGACGACCAGGGTGAGCACGCACGCGTGCCACATCGCGGGCCGTGCCAGCATGCGCAGATCGACCATCGGCGCGGCCGCCCGGCGTTCGACGACGACCCATCCGGTCGCGAGGGCGGCCACGGCCGCCGCGACGGCACCGGCCGCGAGCGGCGACAGTCCTGCGCCCGTCACCCGCACGAGCCCGAGCATGAACACGAGCAGCGTGCCGCTCAGAAGCACCACCCCGGGCCAGTCGATCCCGCTCTCCGGCCGGACCGGCGGATCGTGCGGCAGCAGCCGGGCCACGACCACCGTCGTCACGATGATCGCGAACGTCGGCAGTACGAACATCCAGTGCCAGGACAGCCCTTCCGCGAGCGGCCCGGCGATCAGCGTCCCCACCATGCCGCCGCCCGTGAACAGCGCCATGACGAGGCCGATCGCAAGGCGTGACTCCGCCGCCGTGAGGTGCTTGCGCACCAGGATGAAGGAGAGGGGCAGCGCACCCACCATGACGCCCTGGAGCACCTGGCCGAGCAGCAGCACCGGCAGGTTCGGCGCCAGACCGGCCAGCAGACCACCGGCCGAGACCACGGCCATCAGCCGGACGAGGACGCGCTTCCCGCCGGAGCGGTCGCCGAGTTTGCCCGCGACGGGCGCGACGACCGCTCCGGTGATGAGCAGCGTATTGCCGATCAACGCCCCTTCGGCGGGACTGACCCCCAACTCGCGCTGCAACTGCGGGAGCGCGGGCTCAAGGACCGACTGCAAGGTGCCCAGGGCGAGCGCCAGGACGCCGAGGGCACCGATCGACCACCTGCCTGCACGGACCGGGGCAGCCGCGGCTTCGGACACGGACGGGCTCTTCACCTGCTGATCACTCCAGACGCCGCTGGGCAAGGGAGACGCGTGGGTTGCACGCGCCTCCAAGACTTGCCTTCGGCGTCCGGCCCGGCATCGTCCTCCGCCGCCGTCTTCGCCTGGTGCGCGGGGACCAGGCGCTCCCGCGCCTTGGTGCCCGCGCACTACGGGGCCGTCAGTCGGACAGCCGCTCCTCGATGAGGGCCTTGAAGTCCTCGTAGGAAGCGGGCGTCGGGACCAGCTCGCCGTCGACGACGAACGTCGGGGTGCCGCGCGCGCCGAGCCCGAGGCCGTCGCGCTGGTCGGCCTGGACGCGTCCTGCCGTGCCGGGGTCGGCGAGCGCCGCGTCGAACTTGCCGAGGTTCAGGCCGATGTCCTTGGCGTAGCCGCGGAAGACGTCCTCCTTCCAGTCCTGCGACTCGCCCCACTCCTTCTGGGTGGTGAAGATCTTGGTGTACATCTCCTCGAACTTGCCCTGCCGGGCGGCGGCCTCGGCGGTGCGGGCGGCGAGCTCGCCGTTGCGGTGGCCGGGCATGGGGAAGTAGCGGGCGACGAAGGTGACCCGGTCGCCGTACTCCTCGCGGAGCTTCTCCACGACCGGATACATCGCGCCGCACCCCTCGCACTCGAAGTCGAGGAACTCGACGACGGTCAGCTCGCTCTTCTTCGGGTCGCTGAGGCGATGGCTGTCCGCGCGCACGGCCTGCGCCTTCGCTGCGGGGCGCACGTCCATGCCACCGCTGCTGTCGTCGGGGGAGACGAGCAGGGCGGTGCCGAGGACGGCGGCGAGGACCGCGGCGATCACGGCGGTGACGATCAGGTTTCGCTTGAGCTTGTTCATGGTTCCTTGGTGCGGGGTGCCGGGAGTGAGTCAGTCACGAAGGCGGGGCGGGGGCCGTCCTCACACCGCCTTGCCTCCGGTGCAGGCGGCGCCCGGCTCCGGGGTCTGCGCGCCCTGCACGTACTTGGTGAAGAACTTGCCCACTCGCGGATCGGAGGCCGACGTCACGCTCAGCTGCTTGCCCCAGGCGGACAGGGTGATGGGCGCGGACTGGTCGGCGTACGGGCTCATCAGCGAGTACGGGGTCTTCTGCACCCGCGCCTTGAGGGCGCGCACCTCGGCGTCGGCGGCCTTGTCGCTGTACGTGACCCAGACCGCGCCGTGCTCCAGCGAGTGCACCGCGTTGGTCTCGTCGATCTCCTTGTCGTACGGGACGCCGTCGCAGTTCATCCAGACGGGGTTGTGGTCGCCGCCCGCCGCCGGGGACGTCTTGTAGTCGACGGGTGTGCTGACGTGGTTGCGGCCCAGGTCCTTGAAGGACCTCTCGCCCTCGATCGGGGCGGCGGCCGCGCGTTCCTGCTGCTCGTCCCGTGTCGCGGAGCGGTCCACCAGGTACCAACTGCCCGCTACCGCGGCGATCACGACCACACCGCTGCACGTCCAGGTGACGATGCGGTTGCGGCGCTGGCGCGCCGCCTCGGCGCGGCGCAGCTCCTCGATCTTCGCGCGGCGGTCGGCGCGCTTCTGCTTGGCTCCGGCAGAACCCATGGCATGTCCTTGTCCCCGCCGCACGAAGGCGTGCGGCGGTGCGTTGCGACTGGTCGGCGGCCTGCGCGCCGACGATCGCGGCGGCAGGGGGAAGCGGCGGGCACGGCCGTACGACGACGGGCGCCGGGCCGTGCGGAGGGCCGCTCCTAGGTCCGCTGGACCTGCAACTGGTGGATGCCGGGGGTGGGGGCGGGATCGGCCGGTGCCCCGCGCGCGGCCGCGGACCGCGCCACCCAGGGGGCGGCGGTCACGTCCGTCGACAGCGGGAGCGGCACCGGCGCGGGGTGGGTGGTGGCGACCGCGGCCCCGGTCACCGGGCGGCAGTGCGCGTCGCCGGGCCCGTGCTCCCTGTCGGGGCAGATGTGGTCGCGGCTAGGTAGAACGTTCGTACTAGTCGCGGAAGAGGTCGCGCTGCTCGCCAGGGAATCGGCAGAGGCGACCGGCAGAGGCGCCGCCGCGTTCGAGGCGTGGCCGCACACCGGCAGCATCCACACCAGCACGGCGAACAGAGCGGCGCAGCGCACCACGAGCAACGGAGCGGCGCGCCTGGCCGCGCTCCCGGTGCCCCGCTGTCGATTGCCCATCGCGGAGATCGTAGCCAAGGCGCTCGCGGGGCGGGAGGTGACGCAGGTCACGGCGGACCGGTGTCACGGTCGCGGCTCGGGCCGTGTCCTATGGGCGCCCGCAACGAGAGGAGCATCGCCGTGAAGGCCATGATTGTCTGTGTGTCCGTGTCGCACGGCAACACGAAGAAGGTCGCCGACGTCATGGGGCAGGCCCTGGACGCCCCCGTCGTCGCCCCTGAAGACGTCGATGTCGCGGAGCTCTCCACGTGCGACCTCGTCGGCTTCGGCTCGGGGGTCTACTCGATGGCCCTCCACCCGCGACTCCTTGAGCTCGCCGCGTCCCTGCCGAAGGGGGAGCACCGAAGGGCGTTCGTGTTCGCCACCAGCGGGTTCCCCGAAGCGCCGTTCCGGCCCTTCACCCGCCCCCTCGTGCGGCTCCTGGAGCGGCGGAACTTCGAGGTGGTCGACACCTTCTCCTGCCGGGGGTGGGACACCATGGCTCTCTTCAAGCCCGTCGGCGGCGTCAGGAAGGGGCGGCCCCACGCCGCCGACCTGGAAGCGGCGCGCGCGTTCGCCGCGGGGCTGCCGACCCGGATCGGCGCGATGCCGGTGCGGGGCCCGGCCGGCGGGTGACCTCGCCCCTGTCGCGGGGTTTGCCGTTCCTTTACAGTGACTGTAGAAGCAAGCGCCGCGTCGGCGCTCGCCGACACCGATCCACGCACACGTCACGAGAAGGAGCCACGGACCCGCGATGGGTGAGCCTCCCAGTACCAGCCGTGCCATTCCCCGCCCGCAGCCAGAGGTTGAGGGAACGGGGGTGGCACGGTGACCGAGGTCCTGCTGCTGCTCCTGGCCCTGCTCCTCACGCTCGCCTGCGCCGTGTTCGTGGCCGCCGAGTTCTCCCTGACCACCGTCGAGCGCGGTGATCTGGAACAGGCCGTCACGGCGGGGGAGCGCGGCGCGCAGAGCGCCCTGAAGGCGGTGCGGAGCCTGACCTTCCAGCTCTCCGGCGCGCAACTCGGCATCACCGTCACCTCCCTGGTGATCGGCATGCTCGCCGAGCCGTCCCTCGCGGCGCTGCTGCGCGGGCCGCTGGAGAGCGCGGGCCTCGGCGGGGCCGCCCCGTCCGTGGCCACGGTCCTCGGGGTCGTGCTGTCCACCGTGGTCCTGATGGTCGTCGGCGAGCTGGTGCCGAAGAACTGGGCGATCTCGCGCCCGCTGGCCGTCGCCAAGGTGGTGGCCGACCCGCAGCGCGGCTTCACCGCGGCGTTCGGGCCCTTCATCCGGCATCTGAACAACACCGCGAACCGGGTCGTACGCCGCTTCGGCCTGGAGCCCGCCGAGGAGCTGGCCTCCGCCCGCACCCCGGACGAACTGGTCGCCCTGGCCCGGCACTCGGCCGCGGAGGGCGCCATCGAGCAGGACTCCGCCGAACTGTTCGTCCGCACCCTGCACCTGAGCGAGCTGACCGCGGAGAACGTGATGACCCCGCGCGTGGACGTCCGCGCCCTCGAAGTCCACGCCACCGCGCAGGACGCGGCGAACCTCACCCACGCCACCGGCCTGTCCCGCTTCCCCGTCTACCGCGACAGCCTCGACGAGGTCGTCGGCAGCGTCCACATCCGCGACGTCCTCGCCCTCGACCCGGACAAGCGGCGGCTCACGCCGGTCACCGACCTGGCGACCGAGCCGCTCCTGGTGCCGGACAGCCTGCCCGCCGACCGCCTCCTGGAGCGCCTGCGGGCCACCCGGACCATGGCCGTCGTCATCGACGAGTACGGCGGCACCGCCGGGGTCGCCACGGTCGAGGACATCGTCGAGGAGGTCGTGGGCGAGGTCCGCGACGAGCACGACCCCGTGGAGGCCCCCGACCTGGTGCCCGCGGCGCCGGACCGGGACGGCCGGGCGGTGTGGGAGGCCGACGGCGGCGTCCGCATCGACCAGCTCGACGCCATCGGTCTGAGCGCGCCCGACGGCCCGTACGAGACCCTGGCGGGACTGATCGCGACCCGTCTTGCCCGCATCCCCGCGCAGGCGGACGGCGTCGACATCGACGGGTGGCGGCTGACCGTCCTGGCGGTCGAGCACCACCGTGCCGACCGCGTCCGGATCCTCGCGCCCGCCGCGCTGCCGGTCATGGAGGACGCCCGATGACCACCGTCCAGCTCCTCGTCGGCGCCCTGACCCTGGTGACCAACGCCTTCTTCGTCGGCGCGGAGTTCGCCCTGATCTCCGTGCGCCGCAGCCAGATCGAACCCCGGGCCGTCGCGGGCAACCGCCGGGCCCGCGTCACGCTGTGGGGCATCGAGCACATCTCCGCGATGATGGCCACCGCCCAACTCGGCATCACCGTCTCCTCGCTGGTGCTCGGCGCCGTCGCGGAACCGGCCATCGCCCACCTCTTGGAGCCCGCCTTCGAGGCGGCCCGGATCCCCGGCGCGCTCATCCACCCCATCGCGTTCGTCATCGCCCTGGCGGTGGCGACGTACCTGCACATGCTGATCGGCGAGATGGTCCCCAAGAACCTCGCCCTCGCCGCCCCCGTGCCGACCGCACTGATCCTCGGCCCGCCCCTGGTCGCCCTCACGCGCGCCCTGCGGCCCCTGGTCTTCGGCATCAACGCGTTCGCCAACGGCCTGCTGCGACTGCTGAAGGTGGAGCCGAAGGACGAGGTCGAGGCCGTCTTCACCGACGACCAGCTCGCCCGCATGGTCGTGGACTCCAGCCAGGCGGGCCTGCTGTCGGCCGCGGACGGCGAACGGCTGCGGGACGCCCTGGAGCTGGGCACGCGCCCGGTCGGCGAGATCCTCGTCCCCGTCGCGCGGATGCGCACCGTCGACGAGGACGTCACCCCGGCCCGCCTCCAGCAGGTGGCCGCGGGGGCCGGCTTCTCCCGCTTCCCGGTCACCGGCGCGGGCGGGGCCCTGCTCGGCTATCTGCACATCAAGGACACCCTCGGCGTCGCCGACCGCGAACAGCCCTTCGCCCGCGCCGTGCTGCACCCGCTCACCCGGGTCAGCATCGACACCCCGCTCGACGACACCCTCACCGCGCTGCGTGCCACGGACAGTCACCTGGCCGCCGTCACCGGCGACAGGGGCACTGTCATCGGGTTCGTCACGATGGAGGACGTCCTGTCCGAACTCGTCGGCCCCGACCCCGCCGTCCCGGCCGACGTGTGAGCGGTGGGTCACACGCGCGAGGGTTGAACGGGCCACGAGGGGAGTGGGAGGGTGCTGGGGATGTCCAGCGCCTTCCCCACCCCCACAGTTGAAGTAAGACGCGAGTGCAGGCTCCAGGGTTCCCTCGGGAGGGCCCGTGACTGACACGCTGCGTCTGCCCCGCGTCCCGGCCCGTGCGCCGGACCGGCACACGCCGGACCTGGACACCCTCGAGCCGCAACCGGTCAGGCCGCAACCGGTCAGACCGGCGCCGCCCAAGCGGGACTCCTTCTTCGACAACGCCAAGTACCTGGCGATCGTGCTGGTGGCGATGGGGCACGCCTGGGAGCCGCTGCGCGACGACAGCCGCGCCGCGGCGGCGCTCTACATCACGGTCTACGCCTTCCACATGCCCGCGTTCATCGTCATCTCCGGCTACTTCTCGCGGAGCTTCGACGCGAGCCCGGGGCGCCTGAAGCGCCTGGTGACGGGCATCGCCGTGCCGTACGTCCTCTTCGAGGCGGCGTACACGCTGTTCAAGCGCGGGGCGGACGACGACCCGACGTACCCCGTGAGCCTGCTCGACCCCTGGTACCTGACGTGGTTCCTGGCCGCGTTGTTCATCTGGCGCCTGACCACGCCGGTGTGGAAGATCGTGCGCTGGCCCGTGCCGCTCGCGCTCGCCATCGCGGTCCTCGCCTCCGCCTCCCCCGAGATCGGCGACGACCTGGACCTCCAACGGGTCCTGCAGTTCCTGCCGTTCTTCGTCCTCGGCGTGTGCCTGAAGCCGGAGCACTTCCGCATCGTGCGCCGCCGCGAGGCCCGCATCCTGGCCGTCCCCGTCTTCGCCGGGGCGCTGCTGTTCGCCTACTGGGCGGCGCCGCGCATGAACGCGGCCTGGTTCTACCGCCGCGACAGCGCCCAGGAACTGGCCGCGCCCGCCTTGGCCGGGGGCATCATGACGCTGGCGATGTTCGGCTGCTCGCTGCTCCTGGTGGCCTGCTTCTTCGCCTGGGTGCCGGGCCGCAGGCTGTGGTTCACCGCCCTCGGCGCGGGCACCCTGTACGGCTACCTCCTGCACGGCTTCCTCGCCAAGGGCTCCCGGTTCTGGGACTGGTACGACCACGACTGGATCCACCGGCCGCTCGGCGCCGTCGCCGTCACCCTGATCGCCGCCACCGTCGTCACCTTGCTGTGCACCCCGCCCGTGCAGCGCCTGTTCCGCTTCGCGATGGAACCGAAGATGGCGTGGGCCTTCAAGGAGACCCGACGCGGCAAGGGCCGGCACGCGAGCCCCGGCAGAAGGGCGCGGAGCGCGCCCTGAGCACCCCATCGTCGTACAGGAGAGACCTGCACATGAGCACGTCACCATCGTCATCAACGGCACCCGGAGCGGGGCGGACTGACGGAGCGTCCGTCCGGATCGGCGTGCTCGTGCCGCTCACCCGGCCCGGCTGGGCGGAGGCGGGCCGGCACCTGCTCGCCGGACTGGAGTTGGCCGTCCGCGAGGTCAACGACGCCGACGGGATAGGCGGACGGCCACTGGAGCTGGTGGTACGGGACACCGCGGCCGATCCCCAGCGGGCCGCGGCGGCCGTGGACGAGCTGGCCGGCCTGGGCGTGGCCGCCCTGGCGGGGGAGTACCACAGCGTCGTCGCCCGTGCCGCCGCCGCCAGGGCCGACGCCCTGGGCCTGCCGTTCCTCTGCTCGTCAGCGGTCCTCGACGCGCTCACCGACGAGCCGACGGACCAGGTCGCGCGCCTCGCCCCCGCGCAGTCCCACGGCTGGCGGATCTACGCGGACTTCCTCCTCGCGGCGGGCCACCGCCGCGTCGCCGTGGCCACCCAGCCGAGCGTCTACTGGGCATCGGGGATCCGCATCCTGCGCGACCACCTCGCCCCGCGCGGCGGCACCGTCACCGAGCTCGACATGAGCGCGCTCGCCCCGGAGGCGGTGTGCGACGCACTCGTCGACCAACGCGCCACGGCCCTCCTGCTGCTGGTCGGCCACCCGGAACCGGCGGTGCCGGTCGTCAGGTCCGTACGCCGTGACGAGCGCCTCGGCGAGATCCTGATCGGTGCTCCGGCGGGGCAGCCGGAGCTGCCCGAGTGGGCGACGCTCCTGGGCGCCGACGGCGCCGGGATCCCGTTCCTGCGCTATCTGCCCGAGCACTTCGGCCCGCTCGGCGCGCGCGTCGCGAAGGTCCTGCGCGAGCAGCTGGACCAAGAGCCTTCCTTCGTCGCCTTCGAGGGCTACGACACGGTCACCGTCCTGGCCGACGTCTTGCGTACGCACGGCACGGACCGGGCGGGCACCGCCGCGGCCTGGCCGCGCGTCGCGGTCGACGGCACCCGCGGTCCGATCCGGTTCTCCCGTACGCCGGGGATCAGCGTGTGGCAGTGGGCCTGGCCGCCGGTCCAGGTCGCGGACCGGGACCCGGCGGCGGTCGACCGCTTCCGGATCCGCCACGTCGGCTGAGGGCGGCGACCGGGCGGGTCACCGCGGTTCGTGGTGGGCGAGGACGCGGCCGAGCAGCCGCGTCAGGGTCTGCCGGTCCTCCTTCGACAGCGGGGCGAGCAGTTCGTTCTGCACCTGGTCGAGCACCCGGTCCATGGCGCGCAGCTGCCGGGTTCCGTCCGGGGTGAGGGTCACCTTGTTGCGGCGCCCGTGGTCCGGGTCCGGGGCGCGGACGACGAAGCCCTGCTCGGTGAGCGCGTTGACGGCCGTCACGACGTCGCTGCGGTCGACGCGGCACCGGCGGCCGAGCTCCGCCTGGCTCATGGGGCCGAACTCGTGGAGTGCGGCCAGGATCCGGTAGTGGTAGCCGCGCGCGCCCGCGGCGGCGAAGCCGTCGGACACCAGCCGACGGGTGTGCACGGCCAGCTGTGTGATCAGCCAGCTCGACATCGCCGAACTCTTCGCCCGCCTGGCCGGGCTGCTGGACGAACAGCGCTACGACGAGGTCCACACCGTCTACGCCGAGGACGTCGTGGCCCACTCGCCCCGCGGCGAGACGCGCGGCCTGGCGGAAGTCATCGCCCTGCTGAAGCGGAGCCACGTCGAGGGGGAGCGCACTCAGCACGTCCACAGCGACGTCCTGGTGCCCCTGGACGGCGACCGCGCGAAGGCCTCGGCGAACGGCATCACGTACTTCTACCGCGCGGGCGAACCGCCGTACCGGACGAGCGGTCTGCACGTCGACTGGACGCTGCTGCGGACCCCGGCGGGCTGGCGCGTCAGCACGTCGCGGATCGCCCTCGCGTGGATGCGGGAGGAGTGAGGAGCGGGCCGGGGCGACGGGCCACGGCCGGTCAGCTCACGGTGAGTTCGACGGTGACGCTGCCCTCCGTGGAGGCGAGGGTGTAGGTGCCGTTGCCGGTGAACGGCACGGAGCCGCGGGCGAGACGGCCGTCGCCCTCGTCGACGTCGGCGTGGACGGCGGCGATGTCGTCGGCACTGAACGGGAGGTCGACGGCGTTGGCGAACAGGGTCCGGGCCGGGGCCTCGTTCCTGACCTTGCGCTGGGTCCACAGCCGGAACTGCGCGCCGTCCTTGGTCCGGAGCCAGACCTTCCCTTCCGGTTCCGGATCGGCGCGCTCGCCCGGGTGGGCGAACGCGAGGGTGTACCAGGCCCGCGCGACCCTCTCGGTGGCCGCCGGGGCGTCGGCGCCGGCGAAGTCGGTGTCGCTCAGCCGGCCCCACCCGTCCGCGATGGGCCGGGGCTTGGTGACGACCTCGTCGTTCCTCATGTCGTACGTCAGGTACTCGTCGCCCTTGAAGAAGTACGTGTAGCTCTCCGAAGGGGCGCCCGGCGTCCTGGGGAAGACCTCGCGCCGGGTCGTCGCGTCGATGCCGCTGTCGAACCCGGCCTCCTCCAGGCCGGGCCAGGCCGCGGCGATGCGCTTCGGTCCTTCGGCTATCTCGTCGGTCCTGGCGTCGTACCTGACGTACTGGTCGCCCTTGAAGAAGTAGATGAAGTAGTCGTAAGGGAGCTCGCCCTCCGGCTTCCCGGTGAACCACAAGGCGGCGTCGAGCCCGTCGCCGAAGCCCACCTTGTCGAGCTCCGGCCAGACTTCGGCGATGGATACGGGACCCGCGATCAGCTGGTCGCCGCCCACGTCGTACTGGGCGCACTGGTCACCCTTGAACAGATAGACCTCTCCGCTGCCCATCAGCCACTCGACCGCGGCGTCCAGGTTGTCGGCGAAGACCGTGCCCGCCAGATCGGACATGCCGTCCGTGATGGCCCGCACGCCTTGCGGGGCGGTGTCCTTGGTCATGTTGTACGCGATGAACTGCCCACCGCGGAAGAAATGGGCGTATTCGTCGTGCAAGGTCAGAGCAGCCTGGATCACAGGTTCTCCTGAAGGGGATATCGGATGATGATCCTCCGCTAGCTCCCCCCGGCACTCGCGACCAAACGGCTGAAGGAGACGAATGGCCGAATACCCCACCAGGGCGGCGACCCGTGAACACCGGGCCGGGACCGGCCGGTGGCCGACCGCCGCACACCGCTCCGCGCCGCCCGCGCCGGGCCCGGGAGGTGAATCCCCTCTCTCCTCCGGCCGCTCCGTGCCGCGGACGGACGGCATCACCCGTCGCGCGGCCCATGGCCGGATTCGTGGCGGGCGGGCGACGTACTCTGAGCCCCGACCGGCACTACCTGGGAGAGACATGACAAGTAGGTTCACCGAGTTGGTCGTTGACTGCCACGATCCGGAACGGCTCGCGGCCTTCTGGTGCGAGGTCCTGGACTTCAAGGTGATCGACCGGGGCGAGGGCAGGGTCGAGATCGGGTCCTGGGTGCCGACCGCCGAGGACGTGCGGGCCCGCCAGATGCCGCCCACCCTCCAGTTCATCCGGGTGCCCGAGGGCAAGACCGTCAAGAACCGGCTGCACCTCGACGTCAGCCCGATCGACCGCAGCACCGAGGACGAGGTGGCCAGACTGCTCGGCCTCGGCGCCATCAGGGCGGACGTGGGCCAGGGCACGGACCGGAACTGGGTGGTGATGGCCGATCCCGAGGGCAACGAGTTCGACGTCCTGCGCACCCTGGCGCCGGGAAGCTAGGCCGCCGGACGGGCCGCGCGGCGTGCCGTGGCACCGCGGCCGGACGCCATGCCGTGCGGCCCCGACTCATCGCTCTCCCTGGGGCGTTGGGGGACCATGAGGGGGGCAGCCGGTGTGACGGTCGCGTGGGAGGCCGGTCAGAGGGGCGGGCGGACCGTCACCGGGTGTAGGTGCGGATGCGGTAGCGCAGCCCGGACGTGGAGGACTGCCAGCCCTTGTCCTCGGCGACCTGCCACGTCGGATCCGGCGTCGGGGCGTAGGTGTCGCCCTCCACCGTCGTGTCGACTTCCGTCACCGACAGCGTCGTGGCGTGTTCCAGGGCCGCCCGGTAGATCTCGCCGCCGCCGATGACCCAGGCCGCGGCGGGGGTGTGCGACTCCAACGGCTCGGCCGCGCGCTCCAGGGCCTCGGCGATGGACCCGGCGCGTTCGGCGCCTTCGGCCGTCCAGTGCGGGTCGCGCGTCACCACGACGTTGCGCCTGCCGGGCAGCGGGCGGAATCGCGGAGGCAGCGAATCCCACGTCTTGCGGCCCATCACCACGGGGTGACCGAGCGTGGTGGCCTTGAAGTGCGCCATGTCCTCGGGCAGCCGCCACGGAATCCCGTTGTCCGCGCCGATCACGCCGTCGAGGGTCTGCGCCCAGATCAGCCCGACCCTCATACCGCGACCGGAGCCTTGATGGCCGGGTGGTGCTGGTAGTCGAGCACCTTCACATCGGCGAAGGCGTACTCGAACAGCGAATCGGCCCGGCGCAGGTCGAGGCTCGGGAATTCGAGCGGGGTGCGCGAGAGCTGCTCGGTCACCTGCTCCACGTGGTTGTCGTAGATGTGGCAGTCGCCGCCGGTCCAGATGAAGTCACCCGGTTCGAGGCCGACCTGCTGCGCCACCATGTGCGTGAGCAGGGCGTAGCTGGCGATGTTGAACGGGACACCGAGGAACAGGTCCGCGCTGCGCTGGTACAGCTGACAGGAGAGCTTGCCGTCGGCGACGTAGAACTGGAAGAAGGCGTGGCACGGGGCGAGGGCCATCTTGTCGAGCTCGGCGACGTTCCACGCGGAGACGATCATCCGGCGGGAGTCGGGGTCCCGGCGCAGCGTGTCCAGGACCTCGCTGATCTGGTCGATGTGCCGGCCGTCCGGGGCGGGCCAGGAACGCCACTGCGCGCCGTACACCGGGCCGAGGTCGCCGTTCTCGTCGGCCCACTCGTCCCAGATGGTGACGCCGTGCTCCTGCAGCCAGTGGACGTTCGCGTCGCCGCGCAGGAACCACAGGAGCTCGTACACGATGGACCGGAGGTGCACCTTCTTGGTGGTGACCAGCGGGAACCCCTGAGAGAGGTCGTAGCGCAGTTGGTGTCCGAAGACACTTCGGGTACCGGTGCCCGTCCGGTCGGCCTTCGCCGTCCCGGAGGTGAGCACTAGCCGCAACAGGTCTTCGTACTGGGTGTCCGCCACAACCGAGAAGTCTACTGGCCTGCGGGGCGAGCTCGACGACCATGCTCCGGGATGCTCGACGACCATGCTCCGGGATCTACGGGATCCATCCGGGATCTAGGTGATGACCACCGACGCGGACGCGGCGACCGTGCGGTGACGGTGGGGCCATGGACACTGTCGTGGGGCGCGCGGAGATCGTCTTGTGGGTTCGGCATGCGGACGGCCGGTGGTCGGGCAGGGCGGTCTGGGTGGTGGGGGTGGACGGGAAGGCGTACGTCCGGTCCGCGTTCGGGCGGCGCAGCGCGTGGTACCGGCGGGTGCTGCGGGGCGCGGAGACGGAGGTGGGGGCGGAGGCCGGCGGGGCCCGGGTGTCCGTCGCGCTGGAGGCGGTGGACGATCCCGAGCTCGTCCGGCGTGTCTCCGGTGCCTACCGGGCCAAGTACGGACTGAGCTGGCCCGGCCCCGTGGAGTCGATGAACGGGCCCGGGGCCGCGGCCACCACCATGCGGTTAGGCCTGTCCACCGGACAGGCCCTGGCGGATCCCGGGCAGGTCCCGGAGCTGTCTGCGTGAGGTGAGGCCGAGCTTGCGGAAGATGTTGCGCAGATGGGCGTCGACCGTGCGCGGGCTGAGGAACAGCTTCGCGGCCACCTCCTTGGAGGTGGCGCCGTCGGCGACCAGGCGCGCGATGTGCACCTCCTGCATCGTCAGCTGGTCCGTCGCCTGCGCCGTACGGCTGCGGGCCTGCTCGCCCGTGGCGCGCAGCTCACCGGCGGCGCGCTCGGCGAACGCCTCCATGCCGAGGTCGGACAGCGTCCCGTGGGCGAGGCGCAGCGCGGACCGGGCGTCGCGCCGTCGGCCCTGGCGGCGCAGCCACTCGCCGTACAGCAGCTGGGCCCGGGCGCGGTAGACCACCAGGGAGCTGTCGTCGAGCAGGTCGATCGCCTCTTGGTACGCGGACTCGTCGCCGGTGACCAGGGCGCGCGCGTAGGCCTCGACGCCCAGGCCCCAGGCCTGCCGGCCCGCCTGCGTGCGCTGCCGGAGGGCGGCGTGGGCCGCGGCGGCGGTCTCCGGCTCGCCGCACCGCACGGCCGCCTCGACCAGCTCGGGCAGGGCGAGGCCCGCCGTGCCGATCGCGCCGTACTCGAACGCCTGCCGTGCCGCCTTCAGCGCGGCCGGGTAGTCCGCCAGGCCGTTGCTGAGCACGGCCGTCGCCCACTGCACGCTGAGGCTCATCCGGTGATCCACCGAGGCGAACAGCGCGACGGCCTCCTCGCGCCGCCCGCGCAGCGCGGCCAGGTGCAGGCGCGGGTAGACCAGCGGCGCGGCGCCGGTCGCGTCGGCGATCGCCTCCTCCTCGGAGATCAGCTCCGCCGCGGCACCGAAGGCGCCCCGGTGCACGGCCGCGGTGGCCCGCATGGCCAGGGCGATGGGCAGCGCGTGGAAGGAGCCCGACTCGCGGCCCGCCGTGACGGCACGGGCGGCGATGCCGTGCAGCGACTCGAAGTGCCACAGCTCGGTGGCCAGCATGAAGCCCAGCGACGGCCGCCTGGCCCACACCTCGTGACCGGGGTCGCCGACCACCGGCCGGAGGATGTCGCCCGCCGTGAGGTGGCCGTCGCTGACCAGGCTGATGAGGCCGGTCAGGACCGCGGGCGTGCCGGAGGGGGGTGAGCCGGGTGCCACTTTCCCGAGTGCTGCCGTCTCGGGTGCGGCTGTCTCGGGGGCCGTCGTCCCGGGTGCGGCCGTCCCGGAATCCGTCGTCCCGGGTGCTGCCGTCCCGGATTCCGCCGCTCCGGACACCGGGTCGCCCCGCGTCTCCGTCTCCCTGACCGCCTCCACCACCTCCTCGAAGCCGCCGAGCAGCAGGCCCATCTCGACCGCGTCCAGAGAGCACTCGCGCGACCAGGCGGGATCGGTGGCCGCGAGGCGGGCGGCGGCCCGCAGCAGGTGCGCCGTCGGGCCTTCGTCACCCCGGCGGCGGGCGAACGAAAGCCTGCCGCGGAGCAGGTCGGCCCGCGCGGCCCGGCCCGGATCGTCGGTCCGCACGGTGGCGAGCAGGTCGGCCGCCGCGTCGAAGTCGCCCACCGAGAGCTTGGCCCGGACCGCGGCGAGGGTCCGCTCCGCGCGCCGGACCGGGCTGATCGTGAGCGCGGCCGACCGTTCGAGGAAGGCGGCCGCCGCCGCGACGCCGCCCCGCTCCTGGGCGCGGGTGGCGGAGGCCTCGAGCTCGGCGGCGACCTGCTCGTCGGGGCCCGCGCCGGCCTGGGCGCGATGCCAGGCCCGTCGGTCGGGGTCGGTGACCGGGTCGGTCGCGGCTGCCAGCGCCCCGTGCGCCCTGCGCCGCTCCTCGGGCGCCGCCGCCCGGTACGCGGCCGAGCGCGCGAGGGGGTGGCTGAACCGGATCCGGGCACCGAACTCGACCAGGGGCACGGACTCCGCGGCCGCCGCCGCGTCGATGCCCAGGTGCTCGGCCGCACGCCAGAGCAGCTCGGGGTCACCGATCGGGTCGGCGGCGGCGACGGTCACCAGGAGCCGGGCCGCCGACGGAAGGAGCGCGAGCCGGGCCCGGAAGCTCTGCTCGATCACGCCGGGTATCGAGTCGGGCTCGGCGAATCCGCCCGCCATCCCGGCGAGCCCCGCGGTCCTTGGCAGCTCCACGAGCGCCAGGGGGTTGCCCCGCGCCTCGGCCAGGATGCGGGCGCGCACGTGCTCGTCCAACGGCGCGCGGACCGCCGCGGCCAGCAGCGCGCGGGCATCCGCCGCGCCGAGTCCCCGCAGCGCGTGGCCGGGCAGCCCGCCGAACTCGGGCAGCGGGCTCGGCTCGCGCACCGCGAACACCAGGGCGATCGACTCGGCCGAGACCCGGCGGGCCAGGAAGGCGAGCGCCTTGGCCGACGCCCGGTCCAGCCACTGTGCGTCGTCGACGACGCACAGCAGCGGGCGCTCCCGGACCGTCTCCACGAGGAGGCCGAGCGACGCGACGCCGACCAGGAACGGATCGGGCGTGCCCGTGTCGAGCCCGAAGGCGACCTCCAGCGCCTTGCGGTGCGGCGCGGGCAGCGCCTCAAGGTGGCCGGTGACGGGGCCGAGCAACTGGTGCAGCGCGGCGAACGGCAGCTCCATCTCGAACTCCGCGCCGGAAGCCCGCAGGACGAGGAACCCGGTCGCGGACTCCGCCGACTGCCGCAGCAGCGCGCTCTTTCCGATGCCCGGCTCACCGCGCAGGACGAGGGCGCCGCCCCGGCTCTCCCGGGCCGCTCGGAGCAGGGCGTCGAGCCGCCGCAGGTCGTCCTGACGGCCGATCAGCACATCCTCGTATGTCTCGGGCATGTCCGAAAACCTATGCGGTCGGGCGCCCCAGGGGAATCCGGGAAGACCCCCAACCGCCTGCGGGAAAAACCTCATCCGCCCTCCGGGGGACCGCCATCGACCCTCTGTGGAGACCGTCAGCCACCCACGGGGAAGACCCCAAGTCACCTATGGGGAGACCCCCAGTCGCCCATAGGGAGACCCCAAGTCACCTATAGGGCCTCCTCGCAGAGAGCCGTATAGGCAATGACTACCGACGCGAGCGCCGGACGCCCGCTGCGAGGGTCGAGCCATGACCCGCACCGCACCGCAACGGACCACCACCGGCTGGATGCCGCTGGCGGTTCTGGCCACGGCCCAGTTCCTGGTCGTCCTGAGCACGTCGATCGTGAACGTCGCGCTGCCGCAGATCCGAGCCGGTCTCGACCTGTCGGACACGGGCCAGGCGTGGACGGTCAACGCCTACGTCCTGCTCTTCGGGGCGCTGCTGCTCCCCGGCGGGCGCGCGGGTGACGTCCACGGCCTGCGCCGCGTCTTCCTGTGCGGCACGGGCCTGTTCGCGCTCTCCTCCCTGGGCGCGGCCCTCGCGCCCACGACGGCGGTGCTGATCGCTTCCAGGGCGGTGCAGGGCATGGGTGCCGCTCTCCTCGCGCCGACGGCCCTCGCCCTCGTCCTGACGCTCTACCCCGGCAGGGAGCGGCGCGGCACCGCGCTCGGCGTGTGGGGCGCGGTCTCCGGGGCCGGCGGGGCGGCGGGCGTGCTGCTGAGCGGGCTGCTCACCAGCCTGTACGGCTGGCGCGCGGTGTTCGTCGTGATGGTGCCCCTCGCCCTGGCCGTCCTGGTGGCCACCCGGCTGCTGGTCGCCGCCGACCGGCCGCGCGGCGGCAGCCTGGACGTGCCGGGCGCGGTGACGGTCACGGCGGGCCTCGTCGCGCTCACCTACGGCCTGTCGGGCCCGTGGCCGCTCGCGGTGGCCGGTGCGGTGCTGCTCGGCCTGTTCACGGTGCGCCAGCGCCGCGCCGCGGAGCCGCTGCTGCCGCCGCGCATGAGTGTGGTGGCGGTGCCCAACGTACTGATGGCCCTGTTGGGCGCGGTCTGGCTCGGCCTGTTCTACTTCCTGCCCCTCTACCAGCAACGCACCCTGGACTACTCGCCGTTGGCGGCCGGGCTCACCCAGCTTCCCCTCGCCCTCATGGTCACCCTCTCGTCCTGGGCGACCGGCAAGGTGTCCGGCCGCGCCGTGCTCCCCACCGGCCTGCTGGTCCTCGCGGCCGGTCTGGCCTGGCTGTCCCGGACCCCGGCCGACGGCACCTTCCCCGGGGACCTGCTCGGCCCGACGCTCCTCATCGGCTGCGGTCTCGGCGTGGCCTTCGTCCGGCTCACCGCGCTGGCCTCCACGGGCGTCGCCGCCGCCGACAACGGCCTGGCCGGCGGCCTCGTCAACGCCACCCGGCAGCTCGGCGGAGCCATCGGCCTGTCCTTCCTGACCCTGCTGCCCTCCTTCGGCACGGCCTTCCTGGCCTGCGCCGCCCTGACGCTGCTCCTCTGCGCGCTCTCGACCCTCCCGACGCGAAAGGCATGACCCATGACCCTCGACAAGCCGTACGTCAGCGGCCACTTCACCCCCGTCACCGACGAGATCACCGGCCACGACCTGACGGTGCGCGGCACCCTCCCGCCGGAGCTGAACGGCCGCTACTTCCGCAACGGCCACAACCCCAAGCCGGGCGTCACCCCCACCCACTGGTTCCGCGGCGAGGGCATGATCCACGGCGTGCGCCTCACGGACGGCCGGGCCGAGTGGTACCGCAACCGCTGGGTGCGCACCCCCTTCCTGGACGGCGTGCCGTTCACCGGGACCGAGCTCGACGTCAGCGCAGCCGCCACCAACATCGTCTTCCACGGGGGCCGTTACCTGGCCCTCCAGGAGGCCAATCTGCCCTGGGAGGTCAGCGCCGACCTCGACACGATCGGCGTGTACGACTTCGGCGGCAAGCTCACCAGCGCCATGACCGCCCACCCCAAGGAGGACCCGAGCACCGGCGAGCTGCACTTCTTCAGCTACAGCCCCTTCCCGCCGTACCTGACGTACTACGTGGCCGACGCCTCCGGGGACATCGTCAGGTCGGAGGCCGTCGACGGCTCGGGGCCCTCGCTCATGCACGACTTCGCGATCACCCGCGAGCACGTCGTCTTCATCAACTCGCCGGTGGTCTTCGACCACGCCGAGCACTCCGGCATCCCCTACCGCTGGCACGACGACGTCCCGCTGCGCATTGGCGTGATGCCGCGCGCCGGGGGCAGGATCAGCTGGTTCGAGGTCGCCGATCAGGCGGCGCTGCTGCACGTCGCCAACGCCCACACCGACCCGCGGGGCCGCGTCGTCCTCGAAGCGCCGCGCTTCGACCGCTCCGCCTGGGAGAGCTCGTGGAAGTGGTGGGTCGGCGCCCCCGGCCACGGCACAAGCCCCGACGCCGGGTCGACCCTCCACCGGTGGATCATCGACCCGGTCACGGGCAAGGTCACCACCGAGTCCCTCAACGACCTGGCCACCGAGTTCCCGTCGATCAACGACGCCCACACCGGTTCGGCCCACCGCTACAGCTACGCCATCGTCTTCCCCGGCGCGGGCCTCTCGGGCTACCACACCGTCAAGTTCGACTCGCTGACCGGCAAGGAGAAGCTCCTCGCGCACGGCGAGGGCCGGATGCCGGGGGAGGCCGTCTTCGCGCCCGCCGCGGGCGGCACCGCCGAGGACGACGGCTACCTGCTCACCGTCGTCAGCGACCTCAAGGCCGACGCTTCGGAGCTGCTCGTCCTGGACGCGGGCGACCTGAGCACGGTGGCCGCCGTCGAGCTTCCCCGCCGGGTGCCCGCCGGGATCCACGGCCACTGGATCCCCGACTCCGAACTGCCCGCCTGACCCGCCCCCCCCCACACACACCTACACGGAGGAACCGCCATGACGTACCCCACGACCATCGACGAGAACGCCCCCGTCGTCGCCGACCACACCCTCCGGATCGCCGCCCCGCTGGAGCGGGTCTGGCGGCTGCACACCGACATCGGCTGCTGGCCGGACTGGCAGCACGCCATCAGCGAGGCCCGGCTCGACAGCCCCGTGGCACCCGGCGCCACCTTCCACTGGGAGACCGCGGGCCTGTCCATCGACTCCACCGTCTACGCGGTCGACGCCCCGCACCGCATCCTGTGGGGCGGCCCCGCGCACGGCATCACCGGCGTCCACGAGTGGACCTTCACAGAGGACGGCGACGACGTCGTGGTCCGCACCCGCGAGTCCTGGGCGGGCGCGCCGGTCGAAGCCGACCGGGACGGCCTCGCCGCCGCCCTCGACGACTCGCTCACCACGTGGCTCGCGGCCCTGAAGAAGACGGCGGAGGGGTGACCCCTCGGGTCAGGGGCCGTAGATCAGCGTCCACTGCTGGTTCGGCTGCCCGTCGGGGGGAGCGGATCACGACCGGTCCCCCCGAGGCCGTGAGCCGCTCGCCGTGGTCCCGCGCGCGGGGCGGGCGGCGCGGGCCTCAGCCGAAGGGAATCCGTACGACCGACTGGTTGCCGGTGCCCAGGGTGCTGGGCCCGTTGCCGATCGCGTTCCACACCTCGACGCGGACCGTGCCGCCGCGCATCGTGCCGTGCTCGCCGGTGGCCGACTTCAGGCCCTGGCCCTGGGTGTAGTGCTCGTACCCCGGCACCGGGTCCGTCGCGAAGTAGCGGTAGGTCTCGGTGCGGTCCCAGGAGCCGTCGCCCGTGCGGTCGTAACTCACCCGCACCTGCTGGCCGTTGGCCACGGTGGAGCCCGCGTCGACGAGCAGGTCGAACTGGGTGGTGCCGCCGTTGTGGGTGCCGTTCACGCCGGTCGCGGTGAACGTCCGCGGGGCGTTCGGGGTGCCGTCGTGGTTGGTGCCGCCCGCCGACGCGAGGGTGGTGGCGGACGCGGTGCCCGTGGCCTCGCCGAGCGTGCCGCCGGGGCGCAGGTGCAGCGTGGACGGCGTGCCGGGGCCGGGGTCGCCGCCCCCGCCGCCGCGCGTCCACACCGCCACGTAGTCCACGAGCATGGACCGGCCCGGCACCGTCGCCGCGACCGGTGTGGCGCGGCCCGCGACGCCGTCGGGGAAGCCGCCGCCCATCGCGACGTTGAGCAGGAGGAAGTACCCGGCGTGGCCGGTCATGGAGGCCCACGCCGCGGCGCCCACGCGGTTCTCGTCGACGCTGTGGAACAGCTGTCCGTCGACGTACCAGCGCAGTACGTTCGGGCTCGCCGACCGGTCCCACTCGAAGCGGTACGTGTGGAACGCGGACTGGCACGAGGCGCCCGGGCAGGCGCGGCTCGCGCCGATGCCGTTGGTCTCGTCGCACGGGCCGCCCGGGTTCACGCCGCAGTGCAGCACGCCCCACACGGAGTTGATCCTGTTCACGTTCTCCATCACGTCGAACTCGCCGATCGACGGCCAGTTCCAGTAGTTGCCCCGGTAGGGCGCGCCGAGCGCCCAGAAGGCGGGCCAGTAGCCGAGGGCCTGCTCGCCGGTGACGTTCGGCATCTGGATGCGGCTCTCGATGGCGAGGGTGCCGCCCGCAGGGGCCTTGAAGTCGGCGCGCCGCGTCTCGACGCGGCCGGACGTCCAGTTCCCCGCGCCGTCCCTGAGCGGTGTGATGCGGAGGTTGCCGCCGCCGTCGAGGGCCAGGTTGTCGGGGGACGAGGTGTAGTTCTGGACCTCGCCCGTGCCCCAGTTCGCGGGGCCGCCGGGGTAGCCGTGGCCGGTGTCGATCTGCCAGTCCGCGGCGGAGGGCAGCGAGCCGGCGGGCCCGTTGAAGTCGTCGCTCCACTGGAGGGTCCAGCCGGGGGCCGGGGGGACGTCGGCGTTCGCCGCGACCGGGGCGAGCAGCGGGGCGGTCAGACCGAGGGCGGCGAGGCCGGTGAGCAGGGCGGTGCGGAGCGGGGTGCGCGGGAGGCAGCGGAAGGGGGCGCGTCTTGCTCGCATGGGGCACCTCGGAGGGTGGGGAGGGCGGCCGGTTCTGAGAGCGCTCTCAGAGTTGTTTAGTTGTGGGCATGCCATGCGTCAATGGGGTGCGTGCGTCAACTTCTCGAAGGCGTACGGGAGTCGGCGCGCGGTTCGGCGCTGTCGGAGGTATCGGTGGCGTAGGCCGTGGCCGCGTCGGCGGCTTCGCGCTGAGGGTGCCTCTTCGTTCCGGGGGAGTCCCTCACGCGCTTCGAGGCGGGGAGGCGGCCTCCCAGGCGGCCTCGATCATCTGGAAGATCTCGTCCAGCGCGGCGTCCCGGTCGGCCGCCTCGCGGGCCAGCGCGTAGGCGTCGATCACGAACCTGGCGATCGTCCGGCAGGCCGTCGCGCTCTGCGGCAGACCGGGATCGGCGATGAGGGCCGTGGCCAGTGACTCGGCGTGGCGCAGCCGCATCGACTCCTCGTACTCCCGCAGCGCGGAGGACGCGTCGATCATGCGGTAGATCGGGGCGGCGTCGTCCCCCGTGCAGTGCCGGACGAGGGCTTCGATCTCGCGGCGCAGGGCGGGGATCAGCGGCTGGTCCGGCGCCCGGTCGGCGACCGCCCGGGTGAGGCGCTGCTCGAAGTGGTCGTCCTGCTCGAAGACCAGGGCTTCCTTGGAGGCGAAGTGGGAGAAGAGCGTGGTGACGGCCACGTCGGCCTCGGCGGCCACGTCGCGGATGCCCACCGCGTCGTAGCCGCGGTCCAGGAAGAGCCGCAGGGCGGTGTCGGCGATCTTCTGGCGGGTCGCGGCCTTCTTGCGCTCGCGGCGGCCGGGCGTGACGGTCATACCTGGACGCTATCAAGTGCGAAGGCGTAACCGTTTCGAAAGAAGGCCCGCAGTCGTGGCGGCCAGGCCGGTCGCGCGGCCCGGCAGGCCGGACCCCGCACGAAGTGCCGCTGGAGTACCGGGCACGTACCCTTGGCGGCGTTGACGTGTACTCGAGAGGATGTAACACATGGCTAGGGCTACCGCGCGGCACATCTTGGTCAAGACCGAGACCGAGGCCTTGCAGCTGAAGGAGCAGATCGAGGGCGGAGCGGACTTCGCCGAGCTGGCGAAGAAGCACTCCTCGTGCCCCTCGTCGCGCGACGGCGGCAACCTCGGCTCGTTCGGCCCGGGGCAGATGGTGCCCGAGTTCGACCAGGTCGTCTTCTCGGCCCCGGTCGGCGAGGTCCAGGGTCCGGTGAAGACCCAGTTCGGCATGCACCTCGTCGAGGTCACGAGCCGCCAGGACTGACGCGGCGGATCGGGCCGCGCCGTCGCGGCGCGGCCCGGTCGCTCGGCGGCCGGTGTCGAACCGCCTCCCGGCCCATGTATGATCTTGTCGTAACTCCGGTGCAGGGCACGGGAGTCACGCGTCTGTGGTCCAAGGAAAGACGCCCGTCATCCGATGGGAAATGTAGGTGCAAGGCCTGCCGGGCGCTCCACGTGAAAGGCCCCCTCGATGAGGGGGCCTTCGCCGTTCCGGGTGAAGGCCAGGGATTCCTCAGCCGTCGGTCCGCGCTGCCGTCGCGGGCAGTTCCACGGTGACGCGGATCCCGCCGGTGGCGCGCGGGGCGAGCGTGAGCGTTCCGTCGTGCACGTGGGTGATGGTCTTGACGATGGCCAGGCCGAGGCCGACGCCCGCGTGGTCGGTGTGGACGCGCTCGGTGCCACGCTGGAACGGTTCGGTGAGCGTCGAGGCCAGCTCCGGGGTGACCTGCTCGCCGGTGTTCTCGACAGTGAGCACCACCGTCTTGGCGCGGACGCTGGTGCGGACCCACACGGTGCCCTGTCCGGGCAGGTTGTGGACGATCGCGTTGTGCACGAGGTTCGTGGCCAGCTGCAGCAGGAGCACGGGTGAGCCGACCGCGTGGGTGACGTCACCTTCGGACTCGATCTCGGTCTCGATGGTGACTCCGTGCTTCTCCGCGAGGGGGAGCAGCGTTTCGGTGGCGTCTTCCACCAGGAGGGACAGATCGACGCGCTCCCGGGTGAAGGACCGCTGCTCGGCCCGGCTGACCAGGAGCAGCGCCTCCGTGAGGTCGATCGCCCGGGTGTTCACGGCGTGCAGGCGGTCGATGAGTTCACCGGTGTCGTGGTCCGGATCGGTGCGCGCCACGTCGAGCAGCGCTTTCGAGATCGCCAGCGGGGTGCGCAACTCGTGCGAGGCGTTCGCCGCGAATCTCCGCTGCTCGGCGACGTGCGCTTCGAGCCGTACGAGCATCGCGTCGAAGGCGTCGGCGAGCTCGCGGAACTCGTCCTCGCGGCCCGGCAGCCGGATGCGGTGCGAGAGCGATCCGTTCGTGGCCATGCGGGCGGCGTCCGTGATCCGGGTCAGGGGCGCGAGCATGCGGCCGGCGAGGAACCACCCTCCGACGAGGCCGAAGACCAGCAGGAGCACCATCACGGTGGCCGCCGCCGGGGCGAAGGCGTGCACGAGCAGCTGGCGGTTGGGATTCTCGTGGAGAAGCCGCTGGTCCCAGTCGTCCGGTACGTACTGCAGGAGGAACACCCACACGGCGGCGAGCAGCAAGGTGCCCGCGACCATGACGAACCCGGCGTAGCTGAGGGTGAGTTTGGCGCGCGCGCTCAGACCTGGTGCCCTATGCACGGCCGCCTCCCTCGGGCCCGGCTCCCGGCTGGGTGTCGATGCGGTAGCCGACGCCGGGCACGGTGGCGATGATCCAGGGTTCGCCGAGCCGTTTGCGCAGGGCCGAGACGGTGATGCGCACGGCGTTGGTGAACGGGTCGGCGTTCGCGTCCCACGCGCGCTCCAGGAGTTCTTCGGCGCTGACGACACCGCCTTCGGCGGCGACGAGGACTTCGAGCACGGCGAACTGCTTCCTGGTCAGTGCGACGAAGCGGCCGTCGCGGTAGACCTCCCTGCGGAACGGGTCGAGGCGCAGCCCCGCGATCTCCCGCACGGGCGGCCTGTTGTGAGCACGCCTGCGGTCGAGCGCTCTGAGCCTGAGGGCCAGCTCGCGGAGTTCAAAGGGCTTCGTGAGGTAGTCGTCGGCGCCGAGCTCGAACCCGGACGCCTTGTCGTCGAGACGGTCGGCCGCGGTGAGCATGAGGATCGGCATGCCGCTGCCGGAGGCGACGATGCGCTCGGCGACCTCGTCACCGGAAGGCCCGGGGATGTCGCGGTCGAGGACGGCGATGTCGTAGGCGTTGACGCTCAGCAGTTCCAGCGCGGTGTCGCCGTCGCCCGCGATGTCGGCCGCGATCGCCTCCAGGCGCAGTCCGTCGCGGATGGCTTCGGCCATGTAGGGCTCGTCTTCGACGATCAGCACACGCATGCCTCAACGCTACGAGGCGACGCGTATCGTCGGCATATCGAAATCCGCATACGTGCCGGCAACGCCGCACTTTCTTGACTGACGGCATGAATCGGACTTCGAAGCGAACGTCAGCACCCGCACAGGCACCGGCACCCGCACTCGCACAGGCACCGGCACCGAACTCGACACCGTCATCGGCGCGGGCAGCGAGCCGCCGGTGGCGCCGACTCCTCGTCGTCGGCCTGATCGCCGCCATCGCGGCGATCACCGTGGTCCTCGGCCGGCAGTCGTCCGGGTCCGCACCCTTCTCGGCGTCCTTGCCTCCCTCACCCGCTGATCGCGGTGAACGCCGTGGTGCGCTCGGCGAGGCCGACGGTGTCGTCCACGACGGTGCGACGGTCTTCGACGACGCGGTTCCGGCCGTGGCCAAGCTCGATCCGGGGCTGCTCAAGGCCTTACGCCGGGCCGCGACGGCCGCCGCGGACGACGGAGTCCGGTTCTCCGTCAACAGCGGCTGGCGCTCACCGGCGTACCAGAACCAGCTTCTTCGCGAGGCGATCTCCAAGTACGGGTCCGAGGACGAGGCCGCCCGATGGGTGGCCACGGCGGAGACGTCCCCGCACGTGTCGGGCGACGCGGTCGACATCGGGCGCTCCGCCGCGACGCAGTGGCTGTCCGAGCACGGCACCGCGTACGGGCTGTGCCAGATCTACGAGAACGAACCCTGGCACTACGAACTGCGCCCCGAAGCGACCGATCGCGGCTGTCCGCGCAGGTACGCCGACCCCACCCAGGACCCGAGGACGCAGCGGTGACCGGCAGTGAACGAGGACGGACGATGACGCGGGTGAACACGACGGGTACGGCGGGTACGGCGGGTACGGCGGACGCGACGGGTACGACGGACCCGGCGGCCCCGACGGCATGGGCGGCGACCGGACAGACAGGGGCCGACCACCGCGACACCCGCTCGGACACCGGGCAGGCACGCATCCGCCGGGCCCTCCGCATCGCCCTCCGGCCGGGGCCCTGGAAGCGCGGCCTCGTCCTCGCGGCGCTTGCGCTGCTGCTCGGCCTGATCATGCTGCTGCACGCGCGGATCACGGACCGCAGGGGCCTCGGCAGCCTGGTGGAGACCTTCCTGCCGTGGTTCGGCCTGCTCGTCCCGGTGCTGCTCGCCGGGGCGCTGTGGCGCCGCTCCGCCTCGGCGCTGACCGCGCTGCTGCTGCCCGTCGTGGTGTGGCTGAACCTGTTCGGCGGGCTGCTCGTCGACAAGTCCCACTCCGGCGGTGACCTCACCGTGGCCACCCACAACGTCGGCGCCGACAACCCCGACCCGGTCGGCACCGCGCGTGACCTGGTGGCTTCCGGCGCGGACGTGCTGGCGCTTGAGGAGATCACCCCGCAGGCGAAGCCGGTGTACGAGAGGGAGTTGGCGAAGGCGTATCCGCACCACGCGGTGCGGGGCACGGTCGGCCTGTGGAGCAAGCTGCCGCTGTCGGACACCCGGCCGGTCGACATCGCGACGGACTACGGGCCGCTGGCGGACACCAAACCGGTCGACGCCGACAGGGGTGACAACCGGGCACTGCGCACCACGGTGGCCACGGACCAAGGGCCCCTCGCCGTGTACGTGGCCCACCTCGGGTCCGTACGCGTGCTGCCGGGTGACGGCTTCTCGACGGGCGGCCGGGACAGGAACGCGCAGGCGCTCGGCGAGGCCGTCGCCGCCGAGCGGAACGAGCGGGTGGTGCTGCTCGGCGACCTGAACGGCACCGTGGACGACCGCGCGCTCGACGGCCTCACCTCGCGGCTGCGCTCGGCCCAGAACGCGGCCGGGGACGGCTTCGGCTTCAGCTGGCCGGCGAAGTTCCCGGTGGCGCGGATCGACCACGTCCTCGTCCGCGGCGTCACACCGGCGAGCGCGTGGGTGCTGCCCACCACGGGCAGCGACCACCGCCCGGTGGCAGCCGCCATCACCTGGTGAACCGCTCGTCCGGGGCGTCGCCGGGCCGGGCCCGAACGGTCATGGCTCAAGGTGTGCGCGCCGCCTGCGCGGCGCGGTGGCAGCGGCGCAACTCCTCGCCGTACGGCAGCAGGACGCCGCCGCCGACCACGGCGGCGATGGCCGCCAGGTACCGAGGGGCGAACGGCCGCCGACGCGGGATCAGCCGCCAGGCGTCCGCGGCGCCGCGTCCGCCGCGCAGCAGCGAACGGACTTGGTCGTGGTGGAGGCACCACAGGGCGGCCATCGCGGCGAACGGCAGGGATTCGAGGAAGCTGTGGATGTGCTGCTCGATGGGTTTGACCTCGCGGTGGCTGCGTACGGCGGTGCGCACGTCCCACAGCGCGGTCGCCTCGTGCGCGGCCGTGGCGGCCGACTGGACGGTCAGCAACAGCGGGTTGACCTCGTAGCGCAGGGTCAGCGCGATGGGGATGCCGACCTCGGTCATCATCAGCGCGTGGATGAGGGACTCGCGGGTGCCGGAGGTCTCCTGGATGCGGCTGCGGCGGTGCATGGCCCAGTCGGCCAGGCCCGGAACGCACCACAGCGGCAGCACGCCGTACATCAGGTAGCGCCGGGTGGCCTCTTCCACGCCGGTCACGAGACCATCAGCCTCAGTGCGCGCGTCGAAGGGCAGCGACAGGGGACGAGGGCATCGGGATCGGGAGCGTGCGAGTGGTCCATCGTGTGGTTCACCTCGGCTGCGGCGGAGAGCGGACAGCCAGCCGGGTAGCCCGAAGCTCAGGGGGCAAAACCCCGGCGCGTGCGCCTTGTCCGTAGGGGTGTGTCGCGATCCCGCTCCGCAGATGTGCCGAGATTATGATCGTCACTGTGAGTAAAGCCCTCCCCTCTGCTGTTGCCTGCCTCGCGCCCGCCGCCCGTGTCGTGCGCGAGGGCGCCGCGCTCGCGCTGCGAGAGTTCGTCGCGTCCGACGCCGACGCGCTGTCCGAGATACTCGGCGACCCCCACGTCATGCGCCACACCTCATCCGGCGCGATGTCGTACGACGCCGTCGTCGACCTGGTGCGTGAGGCGGAGGCGGAGCAGGCGGACCCCGCCAGGACCCGGCACCGCCTCGCCGTCGTCCAGCGTGCGGACGGCGCCCTCGCGGGCACGGTGACGGTGGAACGCGAGCGGTACTCGAGCGTCTACTGCCACTCGATCGTCCTGCGGCCCCACCTGGCGAACCTCTCGGCCGGTTACGAGGCGAGCCAGCTCGTCGCGGGCCTCGCCTTCGACGAACTGCGCGTGCACCGCCTGTGGTTCATGGCCGCGGTCGACAACCTCACCGCCCAGCGGCTCTTCCTCGCCTCCGGGAGCACCCACGACGGGAAGGTCCGGGAGCTCTACTTCCGTGACGGCCGGTGGTGGGACTGCAACATGTACACCATCCTCGAACACGAATGGCGGGCCCGGGCACACCTCACCCTGCGCGAGGCCATCGCCCTCCTCCGGCAGCGGGAACAAGAGCCACGGACCCTCGAACCCGCCGCGGTGTGACACTGCCCCCGCTCGGGTGATCAGGAGTCGGAGGCTCGGGACGCGGGGTTCAGTCCGGCTCAGCCCGATCCCAGGCGGGCCGTGACGCCGCCGCGGTGGGGCTTCCGCGGGGTGTCCGGGGCGCCTTCCGCCCACAGGGAGCGGACGTGGCTGAGGTGGCGGGTCATGCACTTCTCGGCGGCCTTGGCGTTGCCCGCGATCATCAGGTCGAGGAGTTCGATGTGCTCCTCGGCGGACGGGAGGAGCTGGTTGTTCTCGTCGAGGGCGGTGAGGCCGTAGAGGCGGGAGCGCTTGCGGAGGTCGCCGACGGTTTCGACGAGGCGGTCGTTGCCGCCGAGGGCGAGCAGGGAGAGGTGGAAGCGGCGGTCGGCTTCGAGGTAGCCGATGAGGTCGTGCTCGCGGGCGGCCCGGACGATCTCCTGCGCGACCGGGCGCAGCGCCTCCAGGTCCTCGCGGGCGGCGGAGCGGGTGATCCGGCCGACCATGGGGACCTCGATGAGGGTGCGGATCTCCGTGTACTGGTCCAGGTCGCGTTCGTTGACCTCGGTGACCCGGAAGCCCTTGTTGCGGACGGGCTCGACCAGGCCCTCGCGGGCCAGGTCGAGCATCGCCTCGCGCACGGGCGTCGCGGAGATGCCGAAGTCCTCCGCGAGGCCCGGCGCCGAGTACACCTCGCCGGGGCGGAGTTCACCGGAGATCAGTGCCGCGCGCAGGGCGTGGGCCACCTGGTCGCGCAGGCGCTCCCTGGTGGTGATGAGGTTGCGCTGCTTGAGGTGGCCCATGGTCGTGGTGTCCCTTCGTGACCGTCGCTCGCACCGTACCCGCGCCCGCCCGCACGGTGTCCGCGCGCCCTCGCGCTCGCACCGTGCCCACGCTCCGTCGGTCGAGTGGATCACCAGCGTACAATGTCACGTTGTTTTCACGGGGACAGTGCGGGAGCCAAGGTGTAGGTGCGGCTCGACGTGTAGAACTCGAGCGCCGCCTGACCCTGTTCGCGCGGGCCGTGGCTGGAGGCCTTGGAGCCGCCGAACGGCAGGTGGAAGTCGACGCCGGTGGACGGGGCGTTGACGCGGATCATGCCGGTGTCGAGGTGGTCGAGGCCGTGCAGGGCGGTGTCGAGCGACGCGGTGTGGACGGACGTGACCAGGCCGTAGGGCGTGGAGTTGGCGATGCGGACCGCGTGGTCCAGGTCGGCGGCGCCGAGCAGCACGGCCAGCGGCCCGAAGACCTCCTCGCGCAGCAGCCGGTGACCGGGCGGCACGTCCGTGACGAGGGCGGGGGCCGCGTACCAGCCGTCGTCGTGCGGGGCGTCGGCCCCGACGAGTTCGGGCAGCCCCTGTCTGCTGTCGGCCACCCGGTCGCGGGCCCGCTCGTCGATGAGGGGGCCGCAGGCGGTGGCCGGATCGGCGGGGTCGCCCACGGTCACGGACCGCAGCCGCTCGGCGAGGGCTTCGCGCAGCGGGGCGAGGGCCGCGCCGACCGCGATGACGCGGCTGGTCGCGGTGCACTTCTGGCCCGCGTACCCGGCGATCGCGGCGGCGAGGTGCGCGGCGGCGGTGGCGATGTCCGCGTCCGGCAGGACGATCGCCGCGTTGAGGCCGCCCATCTCCGCCTGGACGGGGATGCCCCGCGCGGCGGCGCGGGCCACGACGGCGTGCCCGACGACGGTGGAGCCCGTGAAGGAGACGGCGTCGGCCGCCGACACGACCGCGTTGCCCTCGCTGGCACCGCCGGGCAGAACCGTGAACACCCCGTCGGGGACGGCCTGTTGGACGATCTCGGCGAGGCGAAGCGCGCAGGCCGTGGCTTCCGGCGCGGGCTTGAGGACGACGGCGTTGCCGGTCGCGAGGGCCGGGGCCGCCTTCCAGCTGGGGATGGCGAAGGGGAAGTTCCAGGGCGTGACGAGACCGGCGACGCCGTGCGGGCGGCGGCGGGTGAGCAAAAGGCCGGCGCCGGCGGCGGGTTCGTGCACGGAGCCCTCGGCCGCGTACGGGGCCTCGGCGTAGTAGCGCCAGATCGCGGCGGTGCGCGCCACCTCCGCGCGGGCCTCCGTCAGTGGCTTGCCCACTTCGCGGACCGCGAGCGCGGCCAGTTCGTCGGCGGCCGCCTCGACGGCCGAGGCGACGGCGCCGAGCGCGCCCGCGCGGGCCGCCGCGCCGCCCAGGCGCCAGCCGGGCTGCGCGGTACGGGCCCGCTCCACGGTGTCGACGGCGGCGAACGCGCCGGGCGCGGCGGTGCGCACCACCACGTCGGAGGGGTCGGCCGGGTTGCGCGAGACAACCGGGTCCAGGGCGGTGATCACAGGAGGAACCCTCCGGGGAACGGGTCGTCGGGGTCGAGGAAGTACTGGGCGGTGCCGGTGACCCAGGCGCGCCCGGTGATGCGCGGCACGACGGCGGGCACCCCGCCGACCTCGGTCTCGGCGACGAGGCGGCCGGTGAACTCCGTACCGATGAACGACTCGTTGACGAAGTCGCTCTCCAGCGGCAGGGCGCCGCGGGCGTGCAACTGCGCCATCCGCGCGGAGGTTCCCGTGCCGCAGGGGGAGCGGTCGAACCAGCCCGGATGGATGGCCATGGCGTGCCGCGAGCGGCGCGCGTCGGAGCCGGGAGCGGCGAGGTAGACGTGCTTGACGCCCGCGATCTCCGCCTGGACCGGATGGACGGGCCGCTCGTCGGACGCGTTGATCGCGGCCATGACCGCCGTGCCCGCCGCGAGCAGGTCGTTCTTGCGGGCCCGGTCGAACGGCAGGCCCAGCGCGTCGAGTTCGACGAACGCGTAGAAGTTCCCGCCGAACGCGAGGTCGTACGTCACCGTGCCGTACCCCGGCACCTCCGCCTTGCGGTCCAGGCCGACGCTGAACGCGGGCACGTTGGTGAAGGTGACCGACCGCGCCGCTCCGTCCTCGACCTGTACGTCGACGCTGACCAGGCCCGCGGGAGTGTCGAGCCGCACCGTGGTGACGGGCTCGGTGACCGGGACCATGCCGGTCTCGACGAGGACGGTGGCCACGCCGATGGTGCCGTGGCCGCACATGGGCAGGAGTCCGGACACCTCGATGTAGAGCACGCCGTAGTCGGCGTCGGGGCGGGTGGGCGGCTGGAGGATCGCGCCGCTCATCGCGGCGTGCCCGCGCGGCTCGTACATCAGGAGCGTGCGCAGGTGGTCCAGGTGCTCGATGAAGTGGAGCCTGCGCTCGGCCATGGTGGCGCCGGGGATCACCCCGACACCACCGGTGATCACGCGCGTGGGCATGCCCTCGGTGTGCGAGTCCACGGCGTGGAAGACGTGACGCGTACGCATGGAAGAAGTCCCCCCGGGTCAGTGGTGGCCGTCGGCGACGGCCTTCTCCGTGGCGGCGCGCACCCGGTCCCCGGCCGGTGCGGGCAGCGGTGTGCGCGGCGGCCGGGTGGGCCCTCCGCGCCGTCCGACGATGTCCATGGACGCCTTGATGGCCTGCACGAACTCGGTCTTGGAGTCCCAGCGAAGGAGCGGGTGCAGGGACCGGTACAGCGGAAGGGCGGCTTCCACGTCACCGGCGGTCGCGGCACGGTAGAGCTCGGCGCAGGAGGCGGGGAAGGCGTTGGGGTAGCCCGCGATCCAGCCGACGGCACCCGCGACGGCGAGCTCCAGGAGGACGTCGTCGGCGCCGATCAACAGGTCGAGGTCCGGGGCGAGTTCGGCGATCTCATACGCCCTGCGCACGTCTCCGGTGAACTCCTTGACGGCCACGATGTCGCCCGCGCCGTGCAGCTGGGCGAGCAGGGCCGGGGTGAGGTCGACCTTGGTGTCGATGGGGTTGTTGTAGGCCACGACGGGCAGCTCCGCCCGGGCCACCTCTGCGTAGTGGGCGCGTACCGCGTCGTCGTCGGCGCGGTAGGTGTTGGGCGGCAGCAACAGGACGCTGCCGCAGCCCTGTTCGCCCGCCTGCTCGGCCCAGCGGCGCGCCTCGGCGCTGCCGTACGCGGCGACGCCGGGCATCACCCGGGCCCCGTCGCCCGCGGCCTCCACGGCGGTGCGCACGACGCGGGCGCGCTCGTCGTCGGTGAGGGTCTGGTACTCGCCGAGGGAGCCGTTCGGCACGACGCCGTCGCAGCCGTTGTCGATCAGCCAGCGGACGTGCTCGGCGTACGCGTCGTGGTCGACGGACAGGTCGTCGCGCAGCGGCAGCGCGGTGGCGACCATGATGCCGCGCCACGGGCGCTCGGGGGTCCAGGAGGCGGCGGGGGAGGAGGGTGTGGTCATGAAGAGAACCCTTCTGTGGTGTGTGACATTTTATTGAGAGGAGTGTGGGGTCGACAAGAGTCCGGGCGGAGGGCGGTTCGGCGCAGGGTTCCGGCGTCCGGCGGGGGGCTAGCGGTCGGTCACGCGCGCCCTCCTTCGGCTCGGGAGGGCTCCTCGTCCTGCGCGTCCACCGCCGCGAGCACCCCCAGCGGCACCGGCACCGACAGCGGTCTGCGCTCGGGGGACGGCTGCTGCCGCGCGCCCGCCGCGTTCGCCGCGAGGCAGGCCACGGCCGTGCCGCACACGCGGCCCTGGCACCAGCCCATGCCCGCGCGCGTGAGCAGTTTGACGGTGCGGGCGTCCCGGGCGCCGTAGTCGTCGACGGCCTCGCGGACGCTGCCCGCGGTGACCTCCTCGCAGCGGCAGACGTCCGTCGCGTCGTCGAGCCAGCGCGTCCAGCCCTCGCCCGGGGCGTGGGCGCGCGCCATCACGTCGGCGAAGGCGCGAAGGCGTCGCCGACGGCTGCGCAGCTCGCGCACGCGCGGGCCGCCGAGCAGCGCGGGCCGCCCCAGGAGGCGCGCGGCGATGGCGATGCCCGCCATCTCGCCTTCGGTGTAGGCGAGTTGGGCGCCGCCCACGCCGCCGGCCTCGCCCGCCGCGTGGATGCCGGGCACCGAGGTCCCTTGCAGGGCGTTGAGTACGAGCGCGTGCGTCCCGTCCGGGGTGCGCCGGGTCGCGCAGCCGAGGCCGGTGGCCAGTTCGAGCTGGGGGACCAGGCCGTGGCCGACCGCGAGCGCGTCGCACTCGATCCGGCGGTCGGTGCCGGGCAGGGGCCGCCACTCCCGGTCGAGTCGCGAGACGGTGACCGCTTCCACCCGGTCGGTGCCGTGCACGCGGGTCACCGCGCTGCGGACGAAGGGCCGCACCCGGTGCCGCAGCAGCGCCGCGCCGTGGGTCGCGCCCTCCAGGAGCTTGTGCGGGTTGGCCAGGAGGGTGCCCGGCCCGCGGGCGTACGCGAGGTAGCCCGACGCCTCCACCACGGCGGGCACCCGGGCCCCCGCCGAGGCGAGCGACGCGGCCACGGCGAGCAGCAGCGGCCCGCTGCCCGCCACCACGACCCGGCCGCCCGGAAGCACGAGACCGGACTTCAGCATCGCCTGGGCCCCTCCGGCGGCCACGACACCCGGCAGCGTCCAGCCGGGGAAGGGGAGATGGCGCTCGTACGTCCCGGTCGCGAGCAGCACGGTACGGGCCCGCACGCGCACGGGACGCTCCTCGTCGCCGTCTTCGTCCCCGCCGGTGACGGCGTGCACGGCCCACAGCTCCTCGCCCTCCGCGTCGTCCGCGCGTACGACGGTCCAGACGTGGTGGCGCGTCAAATGTGACACGGCACTGGCGTCGAGGCGGCGGCGGAGGTCCGCGAAGGCGGACCAGTCGTGGTGCAGGGCCTCGGGGCGCGTGGCGCCCAGGGCCGCTTCGGGGTGGCGGTAGTACTGGCCGCCGGGCTGCGCCGAGGAGTCCAACAGGGCCACCGAGAGACCGAGTTCGGCGGCGGTGACGGCGCCCGCGAGGCCCGCGGGGCCCGCGCCGATCACGGCGAGGTCGTACGGTTCCGCGCGGCCCGGGTGCACCCGGGCCGCCTCAGACGCCGAGTCCCGCATGCCCGTGTCCCTCCTGCGTGGTGACCGCGTCGCCGGGCCGGGCCGGGACCAGGCAGGCCCGTCTGTTCGGCCGTGAGTTGATGGTGGCCAGGCAGTCGTGGCACTGGCCGATGCCGCAGAACGCGCCGCGCGGCCGCCCGCCGACCCGGGTGGTGCGCCAGGCGAGGACGCCCGCCGCCCACAGCGCGGCGGCCACGGACTGGCCGGGCAGCGCGCGGACGGGGCGCCCGTCGAAGGTGATCTCGAACGCGGCGTCGGGGGCGGCGCCGACGAGGTCGGCGGGGGTGCGGTCACGCGCCATGCCCCGGCTCCTTTCTCGGGTCGGTGCTCCCGTCGAACCGCTCGGGTCCGAACGGCTTGAGGTCAAGGGGGAGTTCGCCGCGATGCCCGTCGCCGCCGAGCATCGCGGCGACGAGCAGCCCCGTCGCCGGAGCCAGGCCGATCCCGGCGCCCTCGTGTCCGCAGGCGTGCAGCAGGCCGGGCGCGCGCGGATCGGGGCCGATGGCGGGCAGGTGGTCGGGGAGGTAGGGCCGGAACCCGGCGTACGTCCGCATGGCCCGGACCGTGGTGAGCACCGGGAACAGCCGTACCGCCTGCGCGGCGAGGCGCCGGAGGACCGCCACCGAGAGGGAGCGGTCGAAGCCGACCCGCTCCCGGCTCGCGCCGATGAGGACGGGCCCGGCCGGGGTGCCCTCGACGACGGCGGAGGTCTGGAGCGCCGCCGAGTCGCTGGCGACGTCGGCCACGTAGTCCGCCGCGTACACCTTGCGCCGGACCACGCGGGGCAGCGGCTCGGTGACCAGGACGAAACCGCGCCGGGGCAGTACCGGCAGTGTCACCCCCGCGAGCCGGGCGACCTCGCCGCCCCAGGTCCCGGCCGCGTTGACGACGTGCGGCGCGTGGAGGTCACCCGAGGGCGTACACACCCCGCGCACCCGCCCGCCGGAGCCGGTGAGGACGCCGGTGACCTCCTCGCCGAGCCGCAGCCGCACCCGTTCGCCGCCCGCGCGCAGCAGCTGGGCGGCGGCGAGGGCGGGCTGCACCTGCGCGTCCTGCGGATAGTGGAAACCGCCCGCGAGGCCGGGGGCCAGATGCGGCTCCAGGTCGTGGAGCCGGTCGGGCGGCACCTCGTCGGCGACGACGCCGGACCGCGCCTGCCGCGCGGCGAACTCCCGTAGCGCGGCCATGCCGTGGGCGTCGGAGGCGACGACGAGCCCGCCCTTGGTCTCGTACTCGATGCGCGGCGGCAGGGTGTCGGCCAGCTCGCGCCACAGCCGCGTGGACAGCAGGGCCAGATCGAGCTCGGGTCCTGGCTCCTTGTCCGAGACCAGCAGGTTCCCCTCACCCGCACCCGTGGTCCCGCCCGCGACGGGGCCGCGGTCGATCACTGTGACGTCGAGTCCGGAGCGGGCCGCGTAGTAGGCGCAGGCGGCGCCGACCACACCCGCCCCGATGACGATGACGTCCGTGGAGTTCCTCGTGGGCACGCCAGTAATATTTCACATTGCACCAGCCTTGCCAAGGGATCCCGCACACGGCCCCAACTCTCGCTGGCCCGGGACCTGTTCAGCGGGCCGTGCGGCTCCAGAGCGCCGGTGATCCCTGCGAGGCCGCGATCCGGAGAGGCTCACTTACCGTGGCCCCATGGCGCTGCTCTCCCACCTCCACCGTTTCAACCAGCGGCATCCCTGGAGCCACAACGACCACTACGGCCGCTGGATCGCGGACCGGGTGGCCGCGTCCGGGGCCCGCCACGTCCTCGACGTCGGGTGCGGAACGGGGAACCTCGCCTCGCTGCTGCGCCGTCGGGCCGCCACCGTCACCGGGCTCGAACCCGATCCCGGGACGGCGCGCGCCGCGGCGGAGCGCTTCGCCGGCGATCCCGCGGTCACGGTCGTCGAGGCCGGCTTCGACGGGCGCGATCCGCAGCGGCGTTACGACGCCGTCACCCTGGTCGCCGTCCTGCACCACCTGCCGCTGACGGCCACCCTGCGGGAGCTGCGCGGCTGTCTCGCTCCGGGCGGGCGCCTCGTGATCGTCGGCTGCTACCGGGAGTCCGGGCCCGTCGACCTGCTCGCCACCCTGCCCGCCGCGCTCCTGAATCCGCTCATGGGGCTGATCAGGCATCCGGCCCGCGCCGACGCGCTGCCCCCGCACATGACGGCACCCACCGCCGACCCGCGGGAAACCCTGGGTGACATCCGCGCCGCGGCCGCGCGGGAACTGCCCGGCGCCCGGATCCGGCGCCGCCTGTTCTGGCGCTACAGCCTGGTCTACGACGCCCCCGCCGGAAGGACCCCGTAGACGGCCGCGCGGCCACCGGTGTGCCGCCCGGCTCACCTGGAACCGCTCTGCGCCGGATGACATCTGACCCACCATGAGTGCAGGGATGCTGTTCTTCGGGCTGTTCTTCATGGGGGGATGGGCAGCCGTCGTCGTCGCGCTGGTGTACGCCGCGGTCGTGCTGGTGCGCATCCGGTCGCAGGACTGGGTGCGCGACCAGGGGCACGCGGCCGTGCGGCTGCTGGTGCCGACGCCCGCGTACCTGCGCTTCGACAAGACGCTTGCCGTGCTGGCCCTCCTGGCCGACCTGTGGCTCGTGTCGGCCGCCGTCGTGTTCGGATCGGACGGCGTCTTCACCGAGGACTGGATGGGCCACCCCGGCATGATGGATCCCACCGGGCAGGGATATCAGGCCGGGGTGGTGGGCCTGCTGCGCACGACGGCATGGTGGACGTTCGGGATCGCCGCCCTGTGCCGGTGCTGGATCACGGCCGGCGTGCAGGTGTGCGTCCTGCCGCTGGCGGCCTGGTGGGTCGGATCGTTCGCCACCTACTACGCCTGAGTCCGCCGCTCGGCCTCGAATCCGCGGGAGGGGCCCTGGGGGGATGGCCCGCTCAGCCCTCCATGAGGTTCCCCATCCACGTCTCCACCTCGTCCGGCCCGCGCGGCAGGTCACCGGACATGAGCCGGGCGCCCTCCGCCGTGACGACCAGGTCGTCCTCGATGCGGACGCCGATGCCGCGCAGTTCGGGCGGCAGGGTCTCGTCGTCCGGCTGGAGGTAGAGGCCGGGTTCGACGGTCAGGACCTGGCCTTCCTCGAGGACGCCGTCCAGATAGACCTCGGTCCGCGCCTGGGCGCAGTCGTGCAGGTCGATCCCGAGCATGTGGCCGCTGCTGCACAGGGTGTAGCGGCGGTGGAAGTCGCCCTCGGGGCTCTTGAGGACGCCCCACTCGGCGAGGCCCTCGGAGATCACCCGCATCGCGGCCCGGTGGAAGTCCCGGAAGCGCGCCCCCGGCCGCAGCGCGGCGATGCCCGCGTCCTGGGCGGCGAGCACGAGTTCGTACACCTGCCGCTGGACGGGCGAGAAGCGCCCGGAGAGGGGCAGCGTGCGGGTGATGTCGGCGGTGTAGAGGGTGTCGGTCTCCACGCCCGCGTCCAGGAGGAGCAGCTCCCGTGCGTCCAGGGGGCCGTCGTTGCGGATCCAGTGCAGGACGCAGGCGTGGGCGCCGGAGGCGGCGATGGTCTCGTAGCCGGTGCCGTTGCCCTCCGCGCGGGCGCGCAGGCCGAAGACGCCCTCGATCCAGCGTTCGCCGCGCGGATGGCGCAGGGCGCGCGGCAGGGCGCGGACCACGTCCTCGAACCCGGCCGTCGTGTGGTCGACGGCCTGTTGCAGCTGGGCCACCTCCCAGGCGTCCTTGACGAGTCTCAGCTCGCTCAGGACGGTGGCGAGTTCGGCGTCCGTCGACGCGTCGCGCCCCGGCGGGAGCTTGCCGACGTCGTCCAGGTGGGCGCAGCGGACGCCGGTCATGCGCTCGGCCTCCGCCAGGTCGGGGCGGCGGCCGACCCAGAACTCGCCGTAGCGCCGGTCGCGGTAGAAGCCGCCGTCGGCGCGCGGCGAGCGGGGCCGCACGTACAGGACCGCCTCGTGCCCCTGCGGTCCGTCCGGCTCCAGAACGAGGACGTGCCCGGCCTGCTCCTCGCCGGTCAGGCCGGTGAGCCACGCGTACGCGCTGTGCGGCCGGAAGCGGTAGTCGCAGTCGTTGGAGCGGACCCGCAACTCCCCTGCGGGGACGACGAGTCGCTCCCCGGGGAAGCGGGCGGAAAGGCGTGCCCGGCGGGCCGGGGTGACGTCGGCGGCCGTGAGGCGGAGGTCGCCGGGGAGCGGGCTCGGCTCCCAGTCGCCCGCCATGAACCGCGCGAACTCAGGGGAGACGGGCAGGTCGTGGCTGACCGTCCCCAGGGCCCGCGGGGCGCCTGCCGCGGGCCGGGCGGGAGCGGCGGTGCCGGGCTGGTCAGGGGTGTCGGTCGTGGGTTCGGACACGGGTGATCCTCCTCGGTCGCGGGCCGGTCCCGCACGCTCCTGGCGGGCGGGCCGGCTGGGACACAGCTGGATAACGGAGCGCCTGACCCCTTGTCAGTGCAATTTCACATTACTACGTTACGCGTCACATGGCGTCAGGAGTTCGAATGGGACTCCGGCGTCAAGTACCGCTATTCAGCGGGCAGTTGGTGTCAATTCCACCGCTGCCCCACGTGCTTTCCCATGACCCCCACCCTGGGAGCTCTCTGTGTTTCCTTCGAGAACCCTGCGCAGATCCCTGCTCACCGCCGCGACAGCGGTGACCCTCTGCGTGACCGCCGCCCCGCTCGGGCAGGCGGACACCCCGTCCGCCCCGTCCGACGCGACACGGCAGGCCGCCGCGCGACCGGGGCCCGCAGCGCCCGACCCGCACGACCGGGCCGACCGCCTGGCCAAGGCGCCCAAGCCCGAGGCCCGGCGGCTCCCCGCCCCGGGCGGCCTCACCGACGGCCGCGTCCCCGGCCCCCGTACGCCCAAGCCCAAGCACCGGACCGCGGCCGCCGGGTGCACGCTCGACGACCTCACCCGCCTCTCCCCGGAGGGCCTGGCCGACTTCCTCGCCGACCGGGCCGTCACCGCCGACGGCTGTCTGCGCTCGCTGATCTGGACCTGGGACCGGCGCCTCGCCCCGGTGATGTCCGACGCGCACGTGCAGGCCGTATCCCGGCGCATCGGCGCGCTCGCCGCGAGCCACGACGGCAAGAACGGCAGCCACCTCCTGGAGATGTTCACCTATCTGCACGCGGTGGCGTACCACGACTTCTCCCGCGACGAGATCGACGTCACCGACGCGCCGACGGTCGCGGCCATGCGGGCGGCCATCGACGCCTTCGGCACGGCGGCCCGCACCTTCGACGTGACCGGCACGAACGCCGAGACGCTCCGCGAGGCCCTCTACGCGGCGAGCGCGCCGGGCCTGCGCCAGCACCAACTGCCGCTCGTCAAGCGGGTCCTGAAGACCATGGACGCCAACCGCCCGGACACCTACAAGGACCGCTCCTGGGCCGGCTCGGTGCTCGCCGCGCTCTCCCTGAACTACCTGGGCGTCTACCCCGGCAACCGGGACACCGCCTTCCACGCCGCCGTCGCCGCCGACCCCTCCTACCGCGCCGCCTTCAAGGCCTTCGCGGGCCACGCCCATCTGAAGGGCACGGACAACGCCTGGGTGGCGCGCGACGCCCTCCTGGAGTACGGCCGCATGGGCCAGGTCGAGGCGGTGCGCACCGAGATCGTCTCCGGGCTCGGCGGGCTCCTCGACGTCACCGCCCGCACGTTCGGCGACTTCAGCGCGCCGTGGGCGAAGGTCGCCACCTGGCTCGTCGAGTTCGAGGCCTGCGCGCCGTACAAGGTGTGCCGCGAGGACATCGAGAAGAAGCTGTTCCCGCAGACGTACAGCTACGGCAAGCAGGGGACGGACGGGATCGTGGTGCGGCACGCGCTCGACCGCGCCACCGTCGACCAGCTCTACTACGCGAGCCAGCAGGTCAAGGCGCAGTTCCACCGCGTGGTCGGCACCCAGGAGCCGCTCAAGGGCGACACCAACTCCAGCCTGCGGGTGGTCCTGTACTCCTCGCGCGCCGAGTACGAGAACTTCCAGCCGCTCCTGACCGGTCTGAGCACCGACAACGGCGGCATGTACATCGAGAAGGGCGCCACCTTCTACACCTACCAGCGCCGCGTCCCCCAGGACTCCTCGCTCACCCTCGAAGAGCTGTTCCGGCACGAGTACACGCACTACCTCAACGGCCGCTGGGCGGTGCCCGGATCCTTCGGCGAGGGCCCCTGGTACCAGGGCGACCGCACCACGGCGATGGACGAGGGCACCGCGGAGTTCTTCGACGGCGCCACCCGCGACGACGGCATCAAGGTCCGCAAGTCCCTGGTCAAGGGCATCATCGCCGACACGGCGAACGGCGGCCCGCGGATGAGCGTCAACCAGCTCCTGCACGCCACCTACGACGGCGACGGCTTCCGCTTCTACAACTACGCGGGCACGTTCTTCGAGTACCTGTGGACCGAGCACCCCGCCCTGCTCCAGGAGATGTACGGCCTGCTGCGCAAGGACGACCCGGCGGCCTTCGACGCCTGGCGCGACCGGCTCGGCAAGGACACGCACATCCAGTCCGAGTACGACGCCTTCCTCGACGAGCAGATCGCCAAGGTCAACGACCTGTTCGTGCCCGACACCAAGTACGTTCCGGTGAGCGAGTTGCGCGACACCTCGGCGACCCAGATCCGCGACTCCATCAAGGCGACGACGGGCTTCACCCCGGAGTGCGCGGCAGGCGGCTCGCAGGACCGCCCGCGCTTCGCCTGCACGGGCCGGATCACGGCCCGCCTCACCGACTCCCAGGACGAGGACGTGGTCTACAAGGACATGTCCGAGACGGTCGACTACTTCATCCTCGATCGGGCCAAGGGCGGTGACAACAACCTCACCGACATGAACTGCTCGTTCGGTGCCGTGGACATCTGGACCGACGGGCGCGGCGGTACGTCCGACTTCCGCTGCGAGGGCCCGCTGCGCGGCTGATCCACAGGTCAGCGCGCGAGCAGCCGCGCGACCCGCTCGGCCGTCCAGTGACCCAGGGCGCCCGGGCGGGCCGCGAGGTAGGCGGAGACGGCGGCCTCACCCCAGGCCGCCGTCTCCAGCAGGCCCGCACCCAGGTGCCGCAGATACGCGCCCGCGGGCGGGTTGAGGGCCACGTCCGCGAGCCGCCAGGGCGCCGTGAAGGTCAGCAGCGGCAGCCCGTCGAGCAGCCCAGGGCACACCAGCGTCTCGTAGCGACCGTCGCCGAGGCGGGCCCGCCCGTCCCGGACCGCCGCCGTCAGATCGAGGTCCGTGCCGGGGCTGCGGTACATCTCCTGCGCGGCGATGTCGGAGAACTGCCCGCGGGTCACCAGGTGGGCCCGGGCGTACAGGAGTCCTTCGGCGTCCGCGTCGTAGAAGGCCCGCCCGCCCGTCCACAGCGCCGACTCCGTCGCGAAGTACAGGGCGCCCGGCAGCTCCACGGCACGCGAGACCTCCGGCGGCCGCCGGTCGCGGCAGCCGGGGTGGTCCCGGGACGAGCCAGGGGGCCTGCCGCCCGCGATGTACGCCATGAGGCGGTCGAGGTGCATGTTCGAGCCGTAGGAGACGTACCAGACGCGCTCCAGGGCCGGGTCGGGGCTCAGCACATGAGGCTCCGTGTGCGGTGTGGTGCTTGTCACCCAGTATGAGCGGTCATCCGTCGAAAGTCTTCGAAAAGAAGATCGACGTCTCCCTATACTTCGCTTTGTTCGAAGGGTGGGGGGCTGCGCCTTCGTGACGTCCCTCAGCCCTGCCGTTTTCCGCGCAAGAATGAGGAATCCGCATGTCGCGCAAGAGCCTGGTCACCGCCGGTCTGCTCGCCACCGCTCTCACCGCCGCCCTGGCGCCGACCGCGCAGGCCGCGGGCACGGGCACCATCACGCGCGCCGAGTACGACAAGGTGAAGCTGGGCGCGAGCATCGCCAAGCTGCACGCCGTCGCCGGCAAGGGCGCTTGCAAGAAGACCGCGAGCGACAGCTTCCCGGGCTACTCCAGCAAGACGTACACGTGCAAGGGCAACAAGCGGTACAGCACGGCGGACTTCTTCTTCGGCAACGGCAAGCTGGAGATCAAGTCGCAGGCCGGTCTGGACGGCAAGGAGTCCAACGGCAAGATGACGAAGGCCAAGTACAAGAAGATCACCAAGGGCAAGACCATCGCCCAGATGCACTCCATCGCGGGCAAGGGCGTCTGCGTGCGCTACGTCGACTCCGAGGCCAAGGGCGCGAAGTCGGCGATCTACACGTGTGAGCAGAAGTCGACGTACGGCGTGGCCTCGTTCTCCTTCACCAACGGCAAGCTCGACGGCCGCAGCCAGACCGGCCTGCGCTAGTCACCCGCTTCGGGGCCGCCGTTGGACGAGTGACACCGACGGCGGCACCTGCTCGTCGCCGAGGCGGGCCTCGAAGGTCAGCGGGTGGTCCACTCCGGTGGTCACCCGCGCGCCCGCCGTCACCGTGAAGGGGACCCGTACGCGTCCGCGCGCGGGCACCCGGACCTCCGTCACGCGGCGGGGCGTCACCGACCAGCCGGCGGGCGGGCGCGCGGTGAGGGTGACCGTCCGCGCCGTGGGGTTGAAGTTGTAGACGGCCAGGTGCATACGGGTCGTCCCGCCCAGGCGGTAGCCGAGCGGCGGTTCGGCGTCGCCGTCGGCCTTGTTCGGTGCCGATTCGGCCGCCGCGAACCGCTGGTCGAGGACGATGTGTTCGGCAGGGGACAGCGGCCGCGTCCGTGTGCGGCCGTCTCCCGCGGGCGGCTTGGGACGCCGCTCGGGGGGTGCGTCGGTCACCAGGTAGAGCGGGTCGCGGGACGCCTTCACCCGGACCGTTCCCCGCCGCGACCGGGGCGGTGTGCCCCGGGGCGCGCCCATGATGTCGTACACGCGCGTCGGCCCGTCCGGCACCGGCACGTCCACGGACCTCGCCCGGGGCGCGCACACCACCGTCACGGTCCGGCCCGCGCCGTCCGCGAAGACGAAACCGGCCGCGCGCGGCAGCAACTCCGCCAGCAGGCCCGCGAAGTTCGCCTCGCCGAGCAGCGCGGTGAGCGCCGCGTACGCGCTGAACGCGGGCAGCGGCTGGAAGGCCCGGCTGAACAGCGCGAACGACACGCCGTCGTCCGTGCACGGCGGCCCGCAGAACCAGAACTGCCGGTCCGTGCCCGCGGCCAGGCTCTCCACCGTGGACATCACCAGATAGCGGGCCTGGGTGCGCTGCGTGGCGTACGCGGGGTCGCCGCCCGGCACGGCGGGCAGGAACGCCCCGCACTCCGTCATCCACATCGCCGCCTCGCGGCCCGGCACCCCGAACCGCCGCCGCAGCTCCTGCTGCTCCTCCGGCGCCGACGACGGCTCGGGGTCGGTGTCGTCGAGCGGCGGATAGCCGTGGAAGCTCCACACGTCGGCGTACCGCACCACGTCGTTGCGGAGCATCAGCTCCTGGAACACGCCCTCCTGGGCGATGCCCGGAAGCACCACCGGGGGCGCGTCCGGCTGGTCGGCGATGCCGAGCGCCGCCGCCTTGACGTACGCGGCGTGCTGGTCGCCGGTGCTCGCGGTGGCGTCCACGTCCGGCTCGTTCGACAGCTGGAGCGCGTCGGCCGCCGCGCGACCGCCGCGCCCCGCCAGATGGGCCGCGTAGCGGTAGGCGTCGCGCAGGTCGGCGGGCAGCGGCACGGAGGTCTGCGTCAACGCCCAGTCGGGCGGCGGCGAGACGACCTCGGTGACCTTCAGGCCGTGGTCCTGGAAGGCGGCGAGCGCGGTCTCGTACGGCTCCCCGGCGAACGGGGCGTGCCGGGCGCGCTGCACGGCGGGCCAGGAGCCGCCGTCGCGGACGTGGCCGACGCCCAGGGCCGCGAGGGCCGAGGCGAGCGCGGGCAGCCGCGCGGGCGGCACGAGGGCGTAGGTGGCGACGTTGACGCCGAAGCGGTTCGCCGGGCCCCGCACCGGCCGCTGCTCCGGAAGGCGCGCGAAGCGCCCGGTGACCGTGGCCTTCGGGGCCGAACCGAGGGCCGCGACGGCGCGGTAGGCGCCGGGCGGCAGCGCGGGCAGGGGGAGCGCGGCACCGGTGGCGCCCGCCGGGACGCGCACGGAGCCGGAGGCCACCTCCTTCGAGGAGTGGTCGAGCAGGCGGTAGGAGACGCTCAGCGGCTCCGGCGCCGCCGCGTTCAGCTCGAAGGCGAGGGTCGCGCGCTCGTCGTCGCGGTAGTGGCCGAGGTTGTCCACCGGATCCCCCGCGCGCTCCCGTACGCGCACGGCGCGCAGCGCGACCGGCACCGGGGTGAGGGTGAACTCGTCCAGGAGGAACCGGTATCCGGTGTACGCGTCCAGGACGGTCGGGCCCGCGACGGTGAACGTGAGGGTGTTGGCGCCGCGGCGCAGCTCGACGTCGCCCAGCACGGCCCGGGACAGCTCGCCCCACGCCTTCGGGGACTCGTACCAGTGGGGCTGGGAGTGGACGAGCGGGATCGGCGCGGCGTCGTTGACGGTCAGCCGGAGGCAGGAGCCCGGCTGCTCGGCGTGCGGCTGCTCCACGGGCACGGAGACCACCGCCGTCAGGCGGTACGGCCCGGCGGCCGGGACGTCCACGGTGTACGTGGCGTACCAGCCGCCGCGCGCGGGCGGTGAATCGGCGGTGCCCAGGGCCAGGTAGGCGCCGCCCGAAGCCCTGGGGTCGCGGGCGACGGGGATGGTCGTGCGGGCCGGGGACTCACCCGGGACGGTGATCACCCCCTTCTTCGGTGCGCCCTTCGGCGCAGGGGCCGCTGCGGTCGCGCGGGTCACGGCGGAGGCGGTCGCCAGGGCGAGCCCTGCGGCGATGCCTCCCGTGACGGCGGTGCGTCGGTCGATGCTCATGGCTCCAGCACACCGCGGCCGGTGCGGGGGCGCGTCCTGCGCGGGCAGGGGCTCGGCACCGACCTGTTGGCCGGTGCCTTCTCCACCCAGGGGTGGAGAGGCGCGCGGGTAGGGTCGCGGCGTGGGACGGGGATCGGGGGGCCGGGTGTCGCCGACGGGGTGGCTCGACGGGGATCAGCGAGGGGCGGGCCGGGTGTCGCCGACGCGGCGGTTCGACGGCGTCCAGTGAAGGGCGGGTCAGGCGTGGCCGACGCGGTGGTCCGGCAGGGGCCAGGGAGGGGCGGACCCGGCGTCGCCGACGCGGCGGTCCCCGCGCTGCTCCTCACCGGACACGTGATCGCGGCGGTTCTGGGCGCCGTCCTCGGCGCGGACCGTGCCGGGGCCTGGCCGTCGGCTCTCGGATTCCTCGCGGTGCTCGTGTCGGCGGCGGCCCTGCTGCGGCGGGCGGCGGCACCGCTGCCGGTGTTCTGCGCGGTGCTCACGGCCGACGCGACGACCCGGGCGCTGCTGCCGGAGGCCGCGCTGACGCCCGCGCTGCCCGGCGCGGTCTGGGTCGCGCTGTTCTCGCTGTCCGTGCGGCGCCCCGCGCGGGTCGCGCTGTCCGCGGCCGCGCTCGCCACCGCGTCAACTCCCTTGCAGGGGACGGGCGGTGACGCGACAGGGCCACTTCTCGACGAGCTGCTCGCGGGCGCCCTGCTGCACCTCGTGATCGTGCTGTGCGGGCGCCTGCGCGCCCACCGCGAGGACCGCCGCGCCCGCCTCGTCGCCCGCCTCGCCGACATGGACGGCGAACGCCGGGCCGCGGCCGACGCCGAACGCGAACGACTCGCCCGCGACCTGCACGACACCGCCGGACACCACCTCACCGCCATCGCCGTCCAGGGCGCGACCGCGCTGCGGCTCGCGGACACCCGCCCCGAACTGGCCGACGAGGCCCTCGCCCACGGCGCCGCGGTGGGCCGTGACGTCCTGGCCGCCCTCGGCGAACTCGTCACCGTGGTCGCCGACGAGCCGGGCGAAGGGGCCCTGCACGAGGTCCTGCCGCCGCTGTGCGCGGGCCTGGAACGCCTCGGCGTGCCCGTCACCCTCGACGTCCGCGGCCGCCCCCGCGCCCTGCCGCCCGCCGTCCGCGTGACCGCGTACCGCGTCGTCCAGGAGTCCCTGACCAACGCGATGCGGTACGCCGCCGGAGCGCCGGTCGTCGTCCACGTCCGGTACGGCTTCGGCCACGTGACGGTCACCGCGACGAACGGCCTCGCGCGCGAGCCCGGGGCACCGGGCAGCGGTCTCGGCACAGGGCGGGGGCTCGCGAACCTCACGGAACGGGCCGCGGCCGTGGGCGGGCGGCTGACCGCGGGCCCGGGGGAGCGCGGCGGCTGGACCGTCACCGCGACCCTGCCGACGCGGGCGCCGCGCACCTGGTGGCCGAGGGCGGCGGACGTGGCGCTGGCCACGGCGTGTACGGCGCTTCCGCTGCTCGCGGTCGTGCCGCCGCCGAAACTTGGCGAACTGTGCGTGCTCGGCGCACTGTTGGCGACCCACGCGGCCCCCTTGCTGCTGCGCCGCCGGGCTCCCGCGACGGCTCTCGCGGCGCCGCTCGCCGTGTCCCTGGTCTGGGCGGTGGCCACGGTCGCGGGCGCGCTGCCCTTCGCCTGGCTCGCGGCCCTCGCCTTCGCGTGGGCGGTGGAGCTGGCCGGGCTGCACGCGGTGGGCGCCTACGGTCCCGCGCGCGACCTGGCCCGCGCCGGTCGCGGTCGGCGTTGTCGGCGGCGCGGTACTGGGGCTCGCGGTGGCGAGCGACCCGGCCGAGTCGGCGGGCCCCGGCACCGTGGCGCTGCTCGCGGCCCTCGGTCTGATGGCGGTGCCGTGGCTGCTGCCCGTCTGGGCGCTCGGCCTGCTCACCCGCGCCCGCAGGGGCGACGGCGGACGCTGGGAGCGACGCGTGCTCGACGCGATGGCCGCGCGCGTCGGCGACGCGGTGACCGACGAGCGCCACCGCGTCGCCACGGGCCTGCACGGCACGGTCGTCGAACACACCGCGCGACTCGTCCGCCGCGCCGAAGCGGGCCTCGCCGCGCCCGATGACCGCCGCTCGGCACTGGCCGGGATGACGGACGCGGCCCGCGGGGCGCTCGCCGGACTGCGGGACCTGCTGGACGCGATGGACGCCGCCCGGCTGCCCTAGGCCTGCCCGGCGGGTCGGCGCGGGTGGAGTGTCGGCCGTCCGACAGGGCTTCCGGTGGCCAGTCGGCGATATGTCGGTGGCCGCTGCGACCGTGGGTGCCGTGCCGTGCCGTGCCGTGCCGCGCTGCGCCGTGCCGTCCGGCCAGCAGCCGCAGCCCTCCTCACCGGCAAGGGACTCCCGTCATGTCGTCCGGATTCTCCGCCCCGCCCTGGAGCGTCCGAAGGCTGCGGCGTGCCGACGGGCGCGTCTTCCTGGTCACCGGTGGCAACGCGGGCATCGGGTACTTCGTAGCGGAGCAGTTGTCGGCAACCGGAGCGACCGTCGGCACGCGGCAGCCGGAATCTCGCGAAGGCCGAGGCCGCCACTGCCTGATGCGCGGGCGTGTCGCCGGTGCGCGGGTGCGAGCCGCACGGTTGGACCGCACGGTGTCGAGCGTGGTGGTCCACCCCGGCGGCGCGCTGGACTCCCTCACGCCCGCCCGGCCACCGGTCCGGGCCGGCGTCGATCCCGGCGCCTTCCCCTGCTTGCTTCGCCGAGGTCCAGGCTCAATTAGGCCGTGAACTGACCTATACGGCCTCTACCGTCAGGACGTCGCAAGGAACGGAAAGCGCCGTGGCGCGGCAAGCCGCTTCGACGGCAAGTCGCTACGAAAGGACGAGACCGATGAACCGCACCGCACCCGAGGGGTACACCAACGTCGCGCCCTGGGTGGTCACCGACGACACCGGCGCACTGCTCGACTTCGTCGCCGCCGCGTTCGACGGGCAGGAACTCGCCCGGGTGCCGGTCGAGGACGGCACCATCGGCCACGGCGAGATCCGGGTCGGCGACACGGTCGTGCTGGCCTTCGACCGGCGGCCCGACTGGCCGGTGATGCCCTCGCTCCTGCGGGTGTACGTCCCTGACGCGGACGCCGCCGTGGCCGCCGCCGTCGCCCACGGCGGGCGGGTCGTCACCGAGGTCTCCGACGGCGCCTGGGGCGACCGCGGCGGCAGGGTGCGCGACCCCTTCGGCAACATCTGGTGGGTGGTCAGCCGCCAGGAGGAGGTCGCGCCGGACGAGGCCTGGCAGCGCATGTCCGAGCCGAAGTACGCCGAGGCGATGCGGGTCGCGCAGGAGACCCTGGACGCCGAACTCAGCGGCCGCGAGCAGGGCTTGGCGAGCCCGCCGCTGCGCCCGAACGACTGACCGGCCCGGCCTCGGGACTCGTATATCAGGCCCCGCCCACCAGGGTCCGGATGAGCCGCTCCACCTCGCCCTGCGGGTCCGGCGTGCCCATCCACCCCGTCATCAGCAGGTGGTGCAGGGTCCCGACCAGGGCGAGGGCGACGGACGCCGTGTCCAGGTGCTGAGGGGCGCGCTCGAGGCGCTGCTCCTCGCGGAGGTACGCGTCGATCGACTGCTGGACCGCGCCGAAGCCGGGGGCGCCCGCCCGCCAGGCCGCGCGGATGCGCTGGGCGGCGGCCGGGCGGGTCACGGCCAGTTCCACGACCGCGGGGTCCAGGGCGAGGACCGCCGCGGCCACGGCGGCGAGGTTGTCGGGCACGGTCGCCGTGCCCGCCCGGCCGGGCAGCCCCTCGGCCCGCGCCGCGGCGCGGGCGAAGCGGTCCAGGCAGAGCTCGGCGATGAACTGGTCGAGGCCCGCGAAGTGCGTGTGCAGGACGCCCTTGGCGCAGCCCGCCTCCTCCGTGACCGCCCGGCTGGTCAGGGCGGCCGCGCCGGACCGGGCGAGCACGCGTTCCGCGGCGTCGAACAGCCGCTCTCGCAGATCGGGGATCGCGACTCCGCGCGGTGACATCAAGTCCCTCCCAGGACAAGGCGATTGCCAGTATGGGCGTGCGCCCATACTATTTGGGCACTCGCCCATTCTAGGGTGCCCGGCTCCACCGCTGGAGGTCATCTCGCATGCACGGCATCGCCAACACCGCCCAGGCACAGGCATGGAACGGCTACGAGGGCGCCCACTGGGCCGCCAACCAGGACCGCTGGAACGCCGTCAACGGCGGCTTCGACCGGCCGCTGCTCGACACTGCCGCCCTGCGGCCCGGTGAACACGTCCTGGACGTCGGCTGCGGGGCCGGAGCCACCACCCGGCTCGCCGCCCGCGCCGTCGGGCCGGGACGCGCGCTCGGCCTCGACCTCTCCGGGCCCATGCTGGAGCGCGCCCGGGCGCGGGCGGCGGACGAGGGCATCGCCAACGTCTCCTTCGAACACGGCGACGCCCAGGTCCACCCCCTCGCCCCCGACGCCTTCGACGTGGCGATCAGCCGCTTCGGCATCATGTTCTTCACCGACCCGGTCGCCGCGTTCACCAACATCGCCCGCGCGCTGCGGCCCGGCGGCCGGATCGTCTTCCTCAGCGCCGCCGCACCCGAGAGCACCCAGTGGCTGGGGGCCTTCGGCGCACTCGACGACATCCTGCCGATGCGGGGGTTCGGCGCGCCCGGCGGGCCCGGCATGTTCTCCCTGGCCGACGCCGACACCGCGACGGGGCTGCTCACCGCGGCCGGGTTCCACGACGCACGGGCCGCACGCGTCCAGGCGTACGGGACCTGGGGCCGCGACGCCGAGGACGCGGCCCGCTTCATGCTCGACTCGGGCCCGGGCCGCCATCTGCTGGAGCAGGCCGACACCGCCACGCGGGCCCTCGCCCGCACCCGCCTCACCGAGCGACTCCGACGGCACGAGACCCCTGACGGGCTGCGACTGCACGGCACCGGCTGGCTTCTGACCGCCCGCCGACAGGCCTGACCGGGTCTGCCGCCACCGCTCTGCCACAGGTTCCTGCGGACCCTGCCCGGGCCCTCGGAGCCCTCGGTGAAGGCGGCCAGGTCGCCTTCGCGCTCCTGCCGGTACCAGGCGGGGCGGGAGAAGTCGTCGAACGCGGGTTCCTGGGGCGGGACAGGCCTCGGGCCCGGTCGTCTCCGCCGTCAGGTACAGGCCGGTGGCAGCGTGCCGTATCCGTGCGTGGGCGACCCGGAACCGTCGCCGGGGCGGCTCGCGCCGCCGACTGCGCGTCTCCGTGGAGGCGTAGCGAAAGACCCGCTGCCCGAGCCTCAGGCGGTCATGGGGTCTCCCGTGCCGCGGAGGTCAGGGACATGTCCGGGTAGCGGTCGCCCGCCACCTGGTCCGCGATCGGCTCCAAGAGGGCGAGTTCCTCGGCGGTCAGCGTGATCCTGGTGGCCGCCGCGTTCTCCAGGAGGCGGCCGCGCTTGCGGGTGCCGGGGATCGGCACCACCGCGAGGCCGTGCACGCGGGCCCGCTGCTGCACCCAGGCCAGGGCGATCTGCGCGGTGGTGGCGCCGCGGCCGGCCGCGATGTCGCGCAGCGGCGCCAGGAGCGCGGCGTTCGCCGTGGCGTTGGCGCCGGTCAGGCGCGGCATCGACTGACGGAAGTCGTCTCTTGACAGCTCGGTGCCGGCGTCGGTGAAGGCGCCCGTCAGGAAGCCGCGGCCGAGCGGCGAGTACGGCACGAAGGCGACCCCGAGCTCGGCGGCCGCGCCCACCACGCTGTACTCGACGTCCCGGCTGAAGACCGACCACTCCGACTGCACGGCGGTGATCGGGTGCACGGCGTGCGCCTCGCGCAGCTCGGCACCGGTGACCTCGCTCAGGCCGAGGTGCTTGACCTTGCCCTGCCGCACCAGGTCGGCCATGGCGCCGACGGACTCGGCGAGCGGCACCACGGGGTCCCTGCGGTGCATGTAGTACAGGTCGATGACGTCGACGCCCAGGCGGCGCAGACTGCCCTCGACGGCCTCCCGGATGTACGCGGGTTCGTTGCGGACGGTCCGGTGCGCGGGGTCGTCGGCGCGGGTCTGGATGCCGAACTTGGTGGCCAAGGTGATGTCGTCGCGATGCGCGGCGACGAACGGCGCGAGGAACTCCTCGTTGGCGCCGGTGCCGTACATGTCGGCGGTGTCGATGAGGGTGACGCCCGCCTCGACGGTCGCCGCCAGGGTGTCGCGGGCCGCCGCGTCGTCCGTCCGCCCGTAGGCGGAGCTGATGCCCATGGCGCCGAAGCCCTGGACGCCGACGAGGGGGCCGCCGGTGCCGAGGCGGACCGTGCCGATCGGTTCGACGGATTCGATGGAGGTGTTCATGGTGGCGCTCAGGCCCCTTCCGGCGCACGGCGGGCGCCCGCGGAGAAGTCGGTTTCGGCGACGGTGTCGGCCACCCTCGTGCCGGTCACGCCCGTGCCGGTCACGCCCGTGTCGATCACCGTCATGCCGATCACGCTAAAGCGTTCGAGTGCACTCGAAGCAAGCGCTTTGCGTCCGGGCGTCAGGTCGTGGTGCCCGGGGTGACGAGGCCCGACTCGTAGGCGAAGACGGCGGCCTGGGTGCGGTCGCGCAGGGCCAGTTTGTGCAGGATGCGGCCGACGTGTGTCTTGACGGTCTCCTCGGCGACGGTGAGGGCCGTGGCGATCTCCGCGTTGGACAGGCCCTGGGCGACCTGCACGAGGACTTCGGTCTCGCGTGCGGTGAGCCGGTCGACGGCCACGCCGGTGGGCCGCTTCGCGGCCGGGCCGATGCGGGCGAACTCCGTGATGAGCCGCTTGGTGAGCGCCGGGGAGAGGAGGGCCTCGCCGCGGGCCACCACCCTGATGCCGTCGGCGAGTTCGAGGCCGGAGGCGTCCTTGAGGAGGAAGCCGCTCGCCCCGGCGCGCAGCGCCTCGTACACGTACTCGTCGAGGTTGAAGGTCGTCAGGACCAGGACCTTCGTCCGTGAGGCGGGGTCGGCGGTGATGCGGCGGGTCGCCTCGATGCCGTCGAGGCCGGGCATGCGGATGTCCATCACGACGACGTCGGGCCGCAGTTCCGCGGCGCGGGCCACCGCCGCGGCGCCGTCCTCGACCGCGGCCACGACGTCGAGGTCCTGCTGGACGCCGAGCAGGACGGAGAAGGCCTCACGCACCATGGCCTGGTCGTCGGCGATCAGCACGCGGATCGTCATGCGGGGGAGTCCTTGTCCGTGGTGGGGGCCGGGCCGGGGAGGAGGTGCGGGGCGCGGCGCACCGGCAGGACGGCGGTGACCTCCCAGCCTCCGTCCGGCAGCGGCCCGGTGGCGACGTCGCCCTCCAGCATCGCAGCACGCTCGCGCATGCCGGTGAGGCCGTGGCCGCTGCCGGGCGCGGGGGCGGCGGCCCGGTCGGCGGGCCCGTTGGTGACGCGCAGCCGCAAGGCGGTCGGCGCGTAGACCAGTTCGACGTCCGCCCCGGCGCCGGGGGCGTGGCGCAGGGTGTTGCTGAGCGCCTCCTGGACGATGCGGTACGCCGAGAGCTCCACCCCCGGCGGCAGCGGCCTGCGGTCGCCGTCGACGCGCGCGGTGACGGTGAGCCCCGCCGCGCGCACGTTCGCGAGGAGGGTGTCGAGTTCGGCGAGGGAGGGCTGCGGGGCGGTGGCGGCCGTGCTCTCGCCGGGGGCGTCGGCGCGCAGCAGGCCCAGCAGGTGCCGCAGTTCGGCGAGGCCCTCCAGGGCGTTGGCGCGGATCGAGGCGAACTCGGCGGCGAGCTCCGGCGGCGGGTCGGGGACGCGGTAGGGCGCCGCGTCGGCCTGGATGGAGATGAGCGACATGTGGTGGGCGACGACGTCGTGCAGCTCGCGGGCGATCCGGGCGCGCTCCTCCAGGACGGTGCGTACGGCACGCTCCTGCGCGGTGGCGGCGATCTGCGCGGTGAGCCGGGCCCGGTCCTCCCTGCGCCCCCGGGCCACCCCGCCGACCAGCACCGCCACGGCGAACAGCGCGAGGCCGAAGAGCACGAGGTCCCACGAACCGACGGCGGCGCCGGTCAGCTTCAGCGCCGCCCCGGTCACGGCGCCGGTGCCCGCCGCCACCACCGCCGACGCCGGCCGGACCCGCAGCGCGAGCAGGAAGAGCACCCCGGCCTGCACGGTCCAGGTCCACACCTCGTTGGCGGGCGTGGGCGGATGCGCGACGGCGATGACCACGAAGAACGCCGTCGACAGCCACCACGCGGGCACGGGGCGGCGCAGCGCGAGCGGCCAGCAGGCCGCGTGCGCGACGGCCAGGAGCCGGGCGGGGAGGTCGGCGCCGGTCGCCGCCACCGCGACGGCCGCGAGGACGACCAGGGTGTGGGGCAGCCACCGCAGACCGCGCGGCCAGGACCAGGGCGGCAGCGGCATGGGGCGCGCGGAGAGCAGGTCGTCGCGCAGCCCGCGGACCGTGGGCCGGGGCGTCGTCGGGGCGGTCGGCTCGTGCGGGGGGTGATGACGGGTCATGGCGGGCGTCCTCGGTGGTCACCGTGCGAGGGGTGGGCGGGAGCACGGCTGTCGGCGCACCCGGAAGGGAGGCTACGGGGCCGCACCCCGGCCCGGCGTCCCGCCAGGGGGCCATGTCGTCCGTAGCTCCGCAGAGGGACGGGTCCACGGCTTCGGGAGCGCGCCCCTAGCCCGCGGAAGGCCCCGCGGCGAGCCCGGCGAGGTAGTCGTCCAGGAGCTCGACCTGGTGCTGCGGCGAGAACGCCGCCGGGGCGAACAGGGCCTGCACCACCAGGCCGAGCACGAAGGACTGCGCACCCGCGGCGACGCGCGCGGGGTCACCGGCGGGCAGCTCGCCGAGGTCCTGCGCCGCGGCGACCAGCCCGCGCAGCTTGTCCCGGCTGCGCGCGTACTTGCGGGCGTACTCGTCGCTCAGGCCGGGGTCGGCGAGCGCGGTGTCCCAGGAGGACACCCAGATGCGGTTGCTGTCGGTCGCCTCCGCGGTCAGCGGCAGCACGTCGAGGAGCGCGGCCCGCACGGCCGACAGGCCCGCGCCCCCGGCGCGCCGGGGGCGCGCTGCGCTGCGCCGGTCGAGCAGGTCGAGGGCGTGCGCGACCAGGTCGCGCTTGGCCGGGAAGTAGTGGGTGAGCAGGCCGGTGGTCGCGCCGAGCTCGGCGGCGACGGCGCGCAGGGTCAGGCCGTGGAAGCCGTGCGCGGCGAGCACCCGCCAGACCGCCTCGGACACGTCGCGGCGGCGGGCTTCGTGATCTCCCTTGGTGCGTGGCATGCTGCTACGGTACATAGTCATAACGAGTGTTGTGTGAATGCGAGGTCTTCATGTTCGCCCTCCAGCTGCGGGACGACGTCCGCCTGTGCCCGCTCGAGCCGTGGCACGCCGAGGAGTTCGCCGCCCATCTGGACCGGGCCCGCGAGCACATCCGGCCGTGGGTCGGGGCGGCCTTCGTCACCGACGACCTCGACGGCGCTCGGGCCACGCTGCGCCGGTACGCCGAGCGGCAGGCCGCGGACGGGGCCCGCCTCTACGGCATCTGGCGCGCGGGCACGCTGGTCGGCGGCGTGATGTTCGTGAGCTTCGACGCCGCGTCGGGCGCGTGCGAGGTCGGCTGCTGGCTGGAGCCCGCGGGCGAGGGGCACGGCCTGATCACCCAGGCCTGCGGGACGCTCCTCGACTGGGCGTTCGGCGTCCGGGGCCTGCACCGCGCGGAGTGGGTCTGCCGGGCGGACAACGAGCGCAGCGCCGCGGTGGCCAAGCGGCTCGGCATGACGCAGGAAGGCGTGCGCCGCGAGTCGTGGCCGTACGAGGGCACGCGCTACGACGCCCACCAGTGGGCGGTCCTCGCCTCGGAGTGGCGCACCCGGAGCGCGTGACCGGCCGCCGCCGCAGCCACCGCCCCCAGCCGCCACCCCGGCTGTCAGAACCGGTCCGCTCCGGTCACGGAACCGAGCCCCGCCGACCGGCCTTGTCCGTATCGATGACGGTTCGGGCAAGGGTTGGTGGAGGGGCGGGAACGCGCAGGCTTCCGGTCTAGCGTTGACGGCCCGCGGAGGTCGACGGCGGAGCGGTCGACGGCGGAGCGTCGGCAGGGGAGTGGGGTGGTGCCGTGGAGTGGTCCCAGCCGTCGGAGAGCCTGCGGCTCGCGGTCGTCCGTGTCGACGGCCGGGTCGTCATCCGCGTGGCCGGCGAGCTGGACGTCTCCTCGGCCTCGGTGCTCGCCCGGACCCTCGACCGCGCACGGGAGGCGTGCGACCTGGTCGCGCTCGACCTGAGCCGCGTGACCTTCTGCGGCGCCGCCGGAGTCGACCTCCTCCTGGACGCCCAGCACCAGGCCGCCGCCGCGGGCGGGGGCCTGACGGTGACGCGGGCCCACAGCGCGGTGCTGCGCCCGCTGGAGATGTGCGGGGGCGCGGAGGCGGCACGGCTCGTGCGTGGCGTGCGTACGGCATCGCTGGCACCCCACGAGCACCGGAGGCGCTGCTCGCTGCTGTCCGAGACGCTCTCGGTGGCCCTGCGGATCACCGGCGCCCCGATGGGCAACGCCCAGCTCCTCGACCCCGCGGTCGGAGCGCTGCGCATCATCGCGCAGCAGGGGTTCCACCAGCCGTTCCTGAGGTTCTTCGAGACGGTGGACGACCGGGACACCGCCTGCGGGGTGGCCGCCCAGGACCACAAGCCGGTCTTCGTCGACGAGGTGGCGCACTCGCCGGTCTTCCTCGGCACCCCGGCCCTCGACGCCCTCCAGGACGCCGACGTCGGCGCGGTCGCCTCGGTGCCGGTCCTGTCCCGCGCCGGCGCCCTGATCGGCGTCGTGTCCGTCCACTATCAGGGGCCCGTGGTGTGGCGGGACGACCGGCGCCAGGCCCTGGAGGGACTGGCCCGCGCGTCCTGTCTGATCTGACGGGGCGGCGCCCCGGCGGTCGCGGGGACGGCAACGGCGAGGCGGGCGCGCCCGGTTGGCCGGATCGGGACGGTCGTCACCGGCGATCCAAGTTAGGGTTACCTAAGTTGCATGGTCGTCCGTGCGACGAGGCACGCGCGACCCGAACGGAAAGGGGAGTGACGGTGGCGGACACGAACGACGAGACCCAGGTGGCGAGCGCCGAGGACCGCGGGCGCGTGGTCCAACTCGTCCTGGGGAGCCTGGCGGCCCAGACCCTGCGGGCGGCCGTCCGCCTGCGGGTGGTCGAGATCATCGGCGCCAAGGAGCGGAGCGCCGCCGAGGTGGCCGCCGAAGCCGGGACGCAGCCGCAGGCCACCACCCGGCTGCTGCGCGCCCTCGCGGGCCTCGGCATCCTTCAGGAACGCGCCCCCGACTCCTACACGGTGACCAGCGCGGGCGCCCTCCTGGACGCGGGCCGTCCCGACTCGCTCGCGGCCCTGGTCGGGATCTTCGGCGAGCCGGTGATGCTCCGCGCCTGGGAGCACCTGGACGAGGGCGTACGGACCGGAAGCACCACCTTCGCGTCGGTCTTCGGCACGGACTTCTTCCCCTACCTCAAGGAGCACCCGGAGCTGTCCGCGCAGTTCAACGAGGCCATGAGCCAGGCGACTTCCGCCACCGCGGCCCAACTGCCGCAACGCTACGACTTCAGCCGCTTCACCACGGTCGCCGACATCGGCGGCGGCGACGGCACCCTGCTCTCCGGAGTGCTGCGCGAGCACCCGGCGCTCACCGGCATCCTCTACGACACCGAGGAGGGCCTGGCGCAGGCGCCGCGGACGCTGGGGCGCCACGGGGTCGAGGACCGCTGCTCCCTGGTGGTGGGGGACTTCTTCCGGTCGGTGCCCGAGGGCGCCGACCTCTACCTGATCAAGAGCATCCTGCACGACTGGGACGACGACCAGGCGGTCACCATCCTCGGCCACTGCCGCGCGGCCCTGCCGCCCGGCGGACGCGTCCTGATCGTGGAACCCCTGCTGCCCGCCGCGGTCACCCCCGAGACCGCCGGGCTCTATCTGAGCGACCTCAACATGCTCCTGAACGTGGGCGGCAGGGAGCGCACCCGCGACGAGTTCGCGGAGGTGTGCGACCGGGCGGGCCTCGCCGTGACCTCGGTGACGCAGCTCGGCGAGGGCAACGCCTTCTGCCTGATCGAGGCGGCGGCCGTCACCGGCTGACCGGGCCAGGGAGCCAGGGCGCCCGCCCCCGGCGCGGCGCACGTAGTCTTCCCGGCGTACGGACGCGAGCCGGGCGGGATCACGCGAGGGGGGCGGGCCATGACGGTACGGGTGGTCGTCGTCGACGACCAGGCGGTGGTGCGCGCGGGCTTCGCCGCCGTCATCGACGCCGAGCCGGACCTCACGGTGACCGGCCAGGCCGCGGACGGCGCGGCAGCCGTCGAACTCGCCCGCGCCCACCGCCCCGACGTGGTCCTGATGGACATCCGGATGCCCGGCACGGACGGCCTCACGGCCACGCGCCTGCTGACCGCCCTCGACCCGCCGGTGCGGGTCCTGGTGCTGACCACGTTCCGCCGCGACGAGTACGTGTTCGCCGCCCTGCGCGGCGGCGCGTCCGGCTTCCTCCTGAAGGACTGCGAACCGCAGCACCTGGTCGACGCCATCCGCACCATCGCCGCGGGCGAGGCGCTGCTCGCCCCCGCCGTCACCCGCCGGCTCATCGACGCCTTCGCCAGCGGCGCGGTCGCCGCGCGCCCGCGCCCCGACGGCCGCCTCGACGCGCTCACGGCACGCGAGACGGACGTCCTGCGCGCGGTGGCGAAGGGCCTGAGCAACCCGGAGATCGCCCAGGCCCTCGGCATCGGCAGGTCCACGGTGAAGACCCACGTCAACGCGATCCTGGCCAAGCTGTCGCTGCGCGACCGGGCGCAGGCCATCATCCTCGCCTACGAGGTCGGCCTGGTGAGCCCGGACGCGGACGGCGCGGCGAACGGGGCCTAGCTCAGAGGCTGGTGCGGAAGGGCCCCGTCACCTCGTACGTGATGCCGCCGTTGCTGGAGCCGGAGGTGCCGCGCTGCGAGGAGAAGTACAGGCGGTTGCCCGCGGGGTTGAACGCGGGCCCGGTGATCTCCGACGAGGACTGGCCGGTGATCCGCAGGAAGGGGGCGACGACGTCGGAGGGCGTGATGATGCAGATCTCCATGTTGCCGCCGTCCTCGGCCACGTAGAGGTCGCCGACCGCGGCGGCGGTGACGTTGTCCACGCCGGTCAGCGGCGCGCCGCCGACGTTGTCGTCGTACACGACGGCGAGGGTGTTGTTCGCCGCGTGGTAGGCCCAGACGCGGTTGTCGCCCTTGGTGGTGAAGTAGCAGATGTCGGCGCGGTAGTGGCAGCCCTCGCCGCCGTTGAAGACCTTCGCGCCGGACACCTGGTAGCGGGTCGCGGTGGGGCTGCCGTCCGGGTCGGGCACGGTGGCCCACGACAGCGCGCCGCCGGTCTCCTTGAGCACCTGGAGGGTGCCGGACGACAGGTTGCCCCAGGTGGTGGGCACGAACCGGTAGAAGCGGCCGTCGGACTTGTCCTCGGTCAGGTAGATCACCCGGCGGACCGGGTCGGCGGCCGCGGCCTCGTGGTTGAACCGGCCCATCGCGGGCCGCTGCACCGCCGCGTTCACACCCCACGGGTCGGTCTCGTGGACGAAGCCGGTGTCGACCTCCTCGCACGACAGCCAGGTGTTCCAGGGGGTGGCGCCGCCCGCGCAGTTGCGCTGGGTGCCGGACAGGATGGCGTAGGCGCCGGTGATCTGGGCGGCGCTGTTGAACTTCACCGCGCTCGCGCCGCCCTGGCCGCTGCCGAGCTCGGCGTTGGAGACGTAGATCCAGCCCGAGCCGTCGGCGAAGCAGGCGCCGCCGTCGGGCGCCCCGTGCCAGGTGTGGTTGGTGCCGGACACCTTCTGGGTGGAGCGGGCGATGACCCGGCTGGTGAAGCCCGCGGGCAGCCGGATGCCGTTGGCGTCGGCCGCCTGGAGCGACCCGTAGGGGCTGGGGCCCGGCAGGGCCGGGTAGGCGGCGGCCTGCCGCCACAGGGAACCGGAGAAGGCTGCGGATCCGGCGCCCAAAACGGCGGCGCGCAGCACGGTACGGCGTTCCATGTCGACTCCTTCGTCGCACGGGGGACGTGAACGCCGTGGACAGTAGGGCCGCCGCAGCGGGGTCGTAAGTCTCCGGAGAATGAACTGTTTTCAGCCACCGGGCGAATGGCAGACACGTGCTGTCGGCGACAGGGGGCTCACCGTGCGTGAGTCCGGCGCGCGTGGTTCACCGGGCGCCGTCGCCGATGCGGAAGCGCCGGGCCGCCCCTAGAGTCGGCCTCATGGTCACCGCCGATGACGTACGCGCCCTCGCGCTCGCCCTGCCCGGCACGGAGGAGAAGGCGGCCTGGGGCCTGCCGACCTTCCGGGTGGGCGGCAAGATCTTCGCCGCGCTCGCGGACGACGACGCGTCGATGGGCGTCAGGTGCCCGCGCGAGGAGCGGGGCGAGCTGATCGCGGCCGAGCCGGAGAAGTTCTTCATCAGGCCCGGCCACGACGACCGTTACGACTGGCTGCGGGTGCGCCTGAGCGCCCTGGCGAACGAGTCGGAGCTGCGCGACATCCTCGCGGACGCCTGGCGGCAGCGGGCGCCGCAGCGGCTCGCCGCGGCGCATCCCGACCCTTGGACCTAGATACCCCCTGGGGGTACTTGACAGGCGTGGATCCCGACCCGTAGCGTCCTCCATGTCGACGGCGGATACCCCCTCCCGGTATCTGCTCCCGCCCCTTCAGGAGGCCCCACCATGTGCACCACGTCCGCGACTTCGCAGAGCGCGCCCGCCACGCCCACCGTCGTCCGCGCCGGTGGCGACGGTTCGCTGCCCGACTGGCACCTGCGGGGCGAGTGGTTCGACGTCTGCAGCTGCTCCCTGCCCTGCCCCTGCACCTTCGCCCAGGCCCCCACCCACGGGGACTGCCTGTTCACGCTCGTCTGGCAGATCCACGAGGGGCACTTCGGGGACGTCCGCCTGGACGGCCTCGGCGTGGTCGCGCTCGGCGAGTTCACCGGCAACATGTGGGTGGGTGACCCGAACGCCACCATGAAGGTGATGCTCTACATAGACGCCAAGGGCGACCAGGCCCAGCGGGACGCGCTCCAGCAGATCTTCGCCGGGCACGTCGGGGGCTGGCCGGGCGAGTTCGGCTCCCTCATCAGCGAACTGCGCGACGTCCAGTACGCCCCGGTCCGCTTCGACGCGGCCGAGGACCTGTCGTACTGGCGGGCCGACGTCGGCGACAAGGTCTCCGTCGGGGCCGTCGCCCTCACCGGCCCGACCGCCGACCCCAACCGCCGCGTCCAGCTCGTCAACGCGCCGGGCGCCGAGGTCGGTCCCGGCCAGATCGCCACCTGGGGCGTGGTCGAGAGCGACCACGCGGAAGGCTTCGACTTCTCCCACGCGTACCGGGGCGGGTCGAGCAAGCACTTCCCCTTCGACTGGCGCCCCTGACCGGCCCGGGGCTTCCCCGTCAGCCCCCGCGGGGAGCCCGAACGGCCTGCCCTTCGACGGCTTCGCACCGGGCCCCGTGACTCGGCGACTTCGGAATCCTGACCCTCAGGGTGAGCCCGCCGGTGGGGTTCGCGGTGGCGGTGACCGTACCGCGGTGGGAGGTGGCGATCGAACGGACGATGGCCAGGCCCAGACCGTGGCCGGAGCGGTCGCTGCCGACCCGGGGGCGTGCCCGGTAGAAGGGCTCGAAGAGGCGGTCCACCACGGCGTCGTCGACGCGCGGGCCGGTGTTGTCCACCTCCACCACCGCCCTCGCCCCGTCCTGGACGACGGCGAGGTGGACCAGGCCCGCCTCGGGGACGTTGTGCGTGAGGGCGTTGTCAAGGAGGTTGAGGTCCAGCTGCCGCAGGAGGGCGCCGCTGCCCATGACCTGGCAGTCGGGCTCGGTGTCCACGGTGAGGCGGACCCCGCGCGCGGCCGCTCGCCCGGCGCGAGCGGCGGCGGCCCGCTCCGCGAGGTCGGAGAGGTCCACCGGGTCGGGGTCGAAGGGGGCGTGGTCCGCGGCGGCGAGGTCGAGCAGGGCCCGTACGACGCTGATGTTGCGTTCGTTGGTCTCCTGGAGCAGCGGGACGAGTTCGGCGAGCTCCTCGCCGGTCGGGGCGTCGGCGGCGACCTGGAGGGCGGCCCTGGTGGTGGCGAGGGGAGTCAGCAGTTCGTGGGAGGCGTTGGCGGCGAACCGCTGGTGCGCGGTGAAGGAGCGCTGCAGGCGGGTCAGCATGGTGTCGAAGGTGTCGGCCAACCGTTTGAGCTCGTCCTCGGGGCCCCGGGCCCGGACGCGTTCCGTCAGGTCGTCGTCCGCCGCCTTGGCCGCGGCCTCGCTGATGGTGTGCAGAGGGGCGAGCAGCCGTTTGGACAGCAGCCAGCCGGTGCCGAGGCCTATGGCCATCACGGTCGGCCCGATCAACAAGACGGCGGACTTCGCCTCCCTCACGGTGTGGCTGGTCGCGGTCGCGGGCACCGCCATCCTCGCCCTGATCATCGCCTTCAACCTGCGGGAACGCCGCAAGGAGATGGGCATCCTGCTCTCTCTCGGCGAGAAGAAGCACAAGCTGCTCGGCCAGCACCTGGTGGAGGTGGTCGGCTGCGCGGTCCTGGCGATCGGCTTCGCCGCCGCCGGCAGTCAGTTCGTCGCCCAGGGCATCGGCGACCAACTGCTCTCAGGGCAGGTCTCCTCGGCCCGGAACTCCGCCGCCGACCAGGGCCCCGGGCAGGACCTCACCGACCCCACCGGCGGTGCCAACAAGGAGGACACACCCGAGGCGGAACCCATCGACACCATCGACATCGAGCTCGGCGCGGACGACATCGGCGCCGTCGGTGCCACCGGACTCGGCATCGCCGCCCTGGCCACGCTCGTCCCCGGCATCCGGGTCCTGCGCCTCAACCCGCGCGACATCCTCACGAAGGGCGACTGACGTGACCACCCCGATCCTGCAGCTCACCGGTCTGAGCCGCACCTACCAGTTCGGCACCACCCGCCGCACCGTCCTCAAGGACGTCACCTACTCCTTCGAGCAGGGCCGGATGTACTCCGTCATCGGCCCCTCCGGCAGCGGCAAAACCACGCTCCTCAGGGGCAGCGTCAGGTTCAAGGGCGAGGACGTCGCCGAGATCGGTCTCGGCCGCTACCGCAACCGCCATGTGGCCACGGTCTTCCAGTCACTGAACCTGCTCACCTACATGACGGCCGTCCAGAACATCACCTCCGCCATGGAGATCACCGGTGTGAAGGGCGTCAACAGGAAGAAGCGTGCCGCCGAACTCCTCGGCCTGCTCGGCGTGGAGGAGCCCGACCGGCACCGCCGCACCCTCGAGCTCTCCGACGGCCAGCAGCAGCGTGTCGCCATCGCCCGCGCCCTCGCCTGCGAAGTGGACATCCTGTTCGCCGACGAACCCACCGGCAGCCTCGATCAGGACACCGCCGAGGAGATCATCGAGGCGTTCCGGACGTTGGCGCACGACGACGGCAAGAGCGTGATCCTGGTGACGCACTCACGGGAGGTCGCCGACGCCTCCGACGAGGTGATCCGCCGCAAACGCGGCAAGCTCATGACCGTGTGAGCGGGCCGGGACGTACTGCGGCGCTCCGCCTCCCCCGGTCTTCCGGAGGCCGCGTCGGGCCTCGGGACGAGGGGAGGAGGCGGAGCCGGAGCGGTCAAGCGCGCGTCGGGGTCCCCCCGGGGTCCCTGCGGTACTGCGCGGGTGACGTCTTCGTGGCGTCGTCCTCGTACGAACCCGCCGTGCCCCGGTCCACGTGGAAGGTGGTCAGCGTGGTGACGGGGGAGCGCGGGTCGCGGCGGTCGCCGATCACCCGCATGTGCGCGCTGAAGCGCTCCGGAGTCACCTCGTACACGTCGTAGCCGTACCGGTTGCCCTCGAAGTACTTCAGGTGCGGGTTGGCCTTGCCCATCAAGGGGCCGTTGGCGGCGTTCCACTCCGGGGAGTACGCGCCCGACGTCACCGAGTGCGCGGTGAACTCCGTGCCGACCAAGGGGGAGTCGGGTACGTCGAAGTCGGTGCGGACGTCGTCGACGAACGCCGAGTGCCAGTCGCCGGTGATGACCACCAGGTCCTCCAGGCCGCTGCCGTGCACGTGCTGGAGGACCTCCTTGCGCTCGGCGAGGAAGCCGTCCCACTGGTCGGTGAACATGTACGAGCCGCCGGGCCTGCCGCGCAGCTGGCTCAGCATGATCGAGTTGGCCCACACGTGCCAGGCGTCCGGAGCCCTGTCGACGGTCTTCTTCAGCCACGCCTTCTGCTCGGCGCCGAGGATCGTGCCGTCGGGCAGGTTCTGCGCCGAGCGGTGCGAACGCAGGTCGAGGACGGTGAGTTCGAGCAGGTCGCCCCAGCGCCGCACCCGGTGGATCTCCGGGTCCGGCAGGGCGGAGCCGCCGAAGGAGTCGCGGTGCGGCATGTGCTCGAACCACGCCTGGTAGGCGGCCGCGCGGCGCCGCATGAACGGCGCGCCGCCGCCGGTGCCGCTGTAGTCGTTGACGACCTCGTGGTCGTCCCACGTCAGGAACCACGGGTGCGCGGCGTGCGCCTCGCGCAGCGACTTGTCGCCCTTGTACAGGGCGTGCCGCTTGCGGTAGTCGGCCAGCGTGAGGATCTCCGGCCCGTCGTGGTCGCGCACGTGCTTCTCCGGTACGCCGCCGACCTGGCCGTGCTCGTAGATGTAGTCGCCGAGGTGGACGACGAAGTCGACGTCCTCCCGGGCGATGCCGCGGTGGGCGGCGTAGAAGCCGTCGTGGAAGGCCTGGCAGTTGGCGGCGGCGAAGGTCACCTTCTTGACCCGGCCGCGCGGCGCGGTCCGGGTCCGGCCGATCCGGCTGGTCCTGCCGAGCGCCTTGAACGCGTACCAGTAGTGGCGGCCCGGGGCGAGCCCGCCCACCGGCACGTGCACGCTGTGCCCGAGCGTCGCCGACGCCGGGGCCGTCCCCCGCGCGACGACGTGCCGGAGCCGGGCGTCCTTGGCGACGACCCACTCGACCTCGACGACCTCGGGGAGCCGCTGCTCGGCGGCCAGCGGTTCGGGCGCGAGTCTGGTCCACAGGAGCACCGAGTGCTGCTGCGGATCACCGGAGGCCACGCCGAGCGTGAACGGCGCGCGGTCGTACTCCGCGCCGAGCCGCTCGGCGGCCTCGCGGGCCTGCGCGGGCGTGAGGCCCGCGGCCAGCGGCCAGGCGACGTTCAGCGCGCCCGCGGCCGCTGCGGCCTTCAACAGGTCACGGCGGTTCACGGACATCAGCGGCCTCCGGCGGGCTGGGGTGCGAGGGTGAGGGAGACGGCGTCGGCGTAGCCGTCGTTGGAGGTGCCGCCGCCGCTGCGCGTGAACACGAGCAGGACCCGCGCCGAACGCGCGCCGGGCGGCACCTGGGCCGCCGCCGTGCGTTCGAGCAGCGCCGTACGGCTGCCGCGCTCGGCGGCGCTCACGGGCCCGAGCACGCTGAGCGCCACCGGGGTGCCCTCGGCGTCGCGGAACTCCACGGAGAGGCGGGCGCCGTCCTCCTGCCCCGCGTAGCCGCCGAGCCAGGCGGTCACGGCGTAGCGCACCTTCCCGGCGTCGACGGCCCGGCGTCCGGTCGGGCCGCTCCTGGGCAGGGCGACGTCCTGCACCAGGGCGGTGCGCGGGCTGTTGCCGCCGGAGAAGAAGCGGCTGCCGCGCCGCGCGGGGCCGGGGTCCGACGCGGTCGGATAGCCGCCGCCCAAGCTGTACGGGACGAGCGCCGGGGCTCCTTGGGCTACCTTCCAGCCGCGCACGGCGGAGACGGGCTCCGCGCTGCCGCCCGCCCCGCTCTCCGCGTCGCCGTTGACGACGAGATTCACTCGCGCCTCCTGTCGGTGGGTGATGTGGGCGCGGTCAGCCCACCAGCCCCGTGTGAACCAGGAGAAGCGTCACGGCGAATTCTGTTACCACCGAGGGGCAGCGGAGGCGCGGCGTCCGGAGCCCCGGAGGCTACGGCTCCGGCTCGCGGTACGTCCGCCCGCCCCGGCGCGGCAGCGCCGCCGGTACGTCGTCGGCGGTCGCGACCGTCTCCACGGCCAGGCGCAGTTCCGCCCGTACGGTCGCGGACGACAGGTCCAGGTCCAGGAGGCGGCCGCACTCGCCGAGCCAGGTGGTGAGGGTGGTGCGGTGCAGGGTCAGCTCGGTGGCGGCGGGCGCGGTGCGGCCGCGGTGCGCGAGCCAGCAGCGGAGCGCGATGCGCAGCCGGGGGGCGAGGGGCCGGAGCAGACCGGACGCCCAGCGCCCCGCGTGCTCGGCGCTGAGCAGGGCGGTGGGCAACGGCGGGGACGGCAGCAGGGGTTCCGCCGCCGCGGCCGGTACGGGGGACGCGGGGGCGCGCAGCGCCAGGAGCGACTGCGCCTGCACGGTGGGGTGGTCGAGGTCGGCCGCGAGCAGCAGGCCGATGCCGCGGAGCCGCGAGCGGACGGTGCCCTCGGACACGTCGAGGGCCGGGGCGGCGGCCTGTGCGGAGCCCGAGCGCAGCCAGGCCTCGAGGGTCCGCCGCTCCCTGCCGTCCAGCGGCTTGAGCACGGCCGCGGACCAGGTGACGAGGCGGTCCGCCGGTATCACGTGGAGCAGCCCGTGCGCCCCCAGGCCCGTCACCGAGGTGAGGCGGCCGATGGACGTGCCGCCCCGCGTGCTGCCCGCCTCGGTCCAGGCGGTGACGAACATGTCCAGGGGCGCGGGGGCCGCCGCGCCCCCGGTCAGCTGGTGCCGGTCGGCGATGCGCGCGACGAGCGCGAGCGTCGGGTGGCCGCCGTCGGCCCGCGGCAGGTCGCGGGTGCCGTGCAGGGCGACGACGGTCAGCTCCGCCCCGTCCAGGCTGACCAGCGTGCGGGTGCCGTGCGCCAGGTCGGGCTGCGTCGCCCGCCACAGCGCCTGGTGGGCGCTGTGCAGGGCGCGCCCGGTGAGGCGGTACACGGTGGCGTGCGTGGCCGGCTCGCCGCCGAGCACCTCGGCGGCCAGGAGGTGCTGGCCGCGCAGCAGCAGCCGCAGCACGGCGGAGTGCACGCGCTGTTCGGCGGCGCGCGTCTCCTCCGCCTGCCGGGCTCGAAGGCGCAGCAGGTCCAGGGAGCACTGCGTGACGAGCGCGGTCAGCGGCGGGGACGTCGCCACGCCGGGGCAGAGGACGAGGACGGTGCCCTGTGCCCCCGGCACCTGATGGACGGTCACGTGCGGGTGTGCCTGGGGGTGCGCGGCGGCCCGCAGCGCGGCGGGCCCCGCGGACTCCGGGGTGGCGTGCACGAGGCCCGCCGCCGGGTCCACGAGCGCCGCCCAGCCGTCGGCCAGGGCGGCGACCTCGGCGACCAGCATCGCGCCGGAGCGGGCCGCCGCACGCGTGAGCCGCCGCACCACCTGCGCGTGCTCCACGGCGGTCGGGGCCGGGGGCCGCGCGGGGTGCGGCTCGCGGCCCCCGCCGCGCGTCGTCACGGTATCCGCGCGACACCACCCCACCCCGCGCGCGCGGTGAGGGTGCCGGTGGTCGCTTCGGGACGCCAGTGGGGCCAGGACACATAGCCGGGTTCGACCATCTCCAGGCCCTCGAAGAACGCGACGGTCACCTCCGGCTCACGGAAGATGTACGGAATCGCGCCCGAGCTGTTGTACTCCTCCTGCACCTCGCGGTGCTTGTCGTCGGAAGCGGTGGAGTGGCTCAGGGACACATAGCTCCCCGAGGGCAGCCTGGCCACCAGGCGCCGCACCAGGCCGAGCGCCTCCTCCCAGTCCACGATGTGGCCGAGGACGTCGTTGATCACCAGGGCGACGGGCCGGGTCATGTCCAGGGTCTTGGCCGTGCCCGTCAGGACCGCGTCCGTGTCGCGCATGTCCGCGAGCACATAGTCCATCGCCCCCTCGGGGGTGCTCTTGCCCATCGCCCGGACGTGCAGGAGCACGAGCGGGTCGTGGTCCACGTACACCACCCGGCACTCCGGCGCGACGCGCTGGGCCACCTCGTGGGTGTTGTTGGCCGTGGGCAGCCCGGCGCCCACGTCCAGGAACTGCCGGATCCCGGCCTCCTTGGCCAGCCAGGTGACGGTGCGCACCAGGAAGCCCCGTGACTCCTGGGCGAACGGCTCGATCAGGGGGTACTTGGCGCGGTAGGCGTCACCGGCGGCCTTGTCGGCGTCGTACCAGTCCTTGCCGCCCAGCCAGTAGTTCCACACGCGCGCGCTGTGGGCGACGGACCGGTCGATCTCGTCCCACCGCGGCGGGAGCTTCATCGGTTCGGTCATGACAGGTCCAGTACCTCTTTCGACTTGTCGGGATGGAGCGCGGTGGCGCAGGAGTAGTCGAGGAGCAGACGGTAGGCCGTCACCGTGTCGGGCGCGTCCCAGACGTCGGCGGTGCCGGCCAGGCCGCCCTCCCTGACCACGTGGTCGGAGATCTCCGGCACCTCGACGCGGAACAGGGTCAGCGGCGGCTTGCCGGTCAGCGCGTGCGGGGGCCCGTCAAGGGGGTGGATCTGCAACGTGACGTCGGACCGCTCGGCGCCGGCCCGCAACACCTCAAGCTGCTCGGCCATGACCCCCGGCGGCCCCACCCGGGTGTGCAGGGCCGCGGCCGACATCACGGCCCAGATGCGCGTCTGCTGGGTGCGCAACCGCTCCTGGCGCTGGACCAGCAGATCGGTCCTGCGGTCCTTGGCCGCGGGGGACAGGTCCGGGCGCAGGACGTCGTCGACGGCACGCGCGTAGGACGGCGTGCGCAGCAGAGCGGGAACGAGTGCGGGCTCCCAAGTGCGCACGATTCCGGCCGCGGACTCCACGCTCATCAGGTCGAGCTGCCACGGGTCCATGACGGCGCGCCAGGGGTGCCACCACCCCGGGGCGTTGGCACTCGCCAACTTGCCGAGGAAGTCGTCGGTCTCCGCCCGCGCCGCCCCGTACGCCGCGAGGAGCGCGGAGACCTGACCCACGTCCAGGGACGTCTGGGCCTGCTCGATCCGGCGGACGGTGGCGGGGTGCGCGCCGAGCGCCGACGCGGCTTGCTTGAGCGAAAGCCCCGCGGCCTCGCGGAGGACCTTGAGCCGGGTGGCGAGCACGAGGTGCGCGACGGTCCGGCCGGATCGTTCGCGAGCCACCCGCCCCTCCTTCCGACAGTCTCCGCAACTTGTGGATAGTGCACACCTTGTCGCTTGCAATCCCCGGACGCAACCCGTTGAGTAGGTGCTGCGGTGAAGCGGCCGGGGCAACCGGGGCGGACAACACGTCGTACGCACGGGGGAGTTACGGGGGAGATGACGTGCTGACGCTGGGCGCGCTGGTCGGCAGGATCGAACTCGAACTTGCCTTCGCCGGAGGCGTCGCCGCCACGCCGCACGAGGCGGTCAGGGTCGCCGGACTGGCGGCCCTGACCCTGCCTCAACTGCTTGAGGGCGAGCCGCAGCGCCGCCTCGAACCCGGCTCCCTCGTGCTGCTCACCGAGATGCCGTTCCGGCTCCGGGGCCGCGCGGAGGTCGCCCTGGAGACGTTGCTGGAACAAATGGCCCTCGACCGGTGCGCGGGCCTCGTGGTGAGCGTCCTGTCCGGTGCCCACCAGCCGTTCTCCCTGACGGTCCGGGAGGCGTCCGCCGCGCTCGGCATCCCGCTGCTCGTCACCACCGCGCCGCCGCGGAAGTGGGCCGACGTGGGCCGCGACCTCACCGAGCGCCGGCTCGCGGACGTGGAGTCGCACGCCGGTCAACTCACCACCCTGGTCCAGCAGTTGCCCACCCGGGCCGCCGACCCCGAGGCCATGCAGCGCATCGCGGACTGGCTCGCGCGGGCCCTGCGGGCGCAGGTCCTCGTCAGCGAGCCGGGGGGCGTCCTCGCGGCCTCGCCCGAGACCGCCGCGGAGGCCCTGGCTGAGGCGTTCCTGCGCGGCCACCGCGAAGGCCTCGCACACGACCGGTCACGGGGTCCGCACACGCGGCTCTTCCCCCTCTCGTCGGCGGGCGGCACTTCCTGGGCCGGTACCGGCGCCGCGGTCGGCGGTCTCTCCACGGTCGGTGCCGTGTCCGCGGCGGACGACGGGAACACCGTACTGGCCGTCGCCCGCCGCTCGCCCGCCTTCGACGAGGCCGATCTGCGGCTCATGCGGCACGCCGCGCGCCTCCTCGGCCTGCTCGACCAGGCGCGGCGCGAGCACCGCGCCGCCGCCGACGCCGCGCACGCGGCCCGTACGGCGGCCGTGGAGCTGCTCCTGGACGCCGAGGTGGACAAGGCGCGCCGCGTCATGGCGACCCAGGCGCCGGGGCTGCTCACGCCCGACGCCGTCCGCGTCTTCGTCGTCGACACCCCGCAGGCCGAGCGCGACGCCCTCCTGCGCCGGTGCGAGGCGGGTACGGCGGGCCGCGCCCTGGTCGTCGCCGATCCGCGCGAGGACCGCCGGATCCTGGTCGTCGAGCCGATCCGGCCGCGCCGCACCGGCGACGCGGTGGCCACCGAGCTGACCCGCCTGGTCGCCGAGCTCGGCGCCGACGCCTCCCTCGGCGGCAGCGGCACGCACCCGATGGTGATGGCCGCCGACGCCCTCCAGGAGGCCATCACCGCGCAGCGGTTCGCGCTGCGCCGCCCCCACGCGGTGGCCCTTTCCGCGCAGAGCACCGACCTGGTCAGCGTGTTGCCGCGGGACGCGGCGCGGCGCTGGGCCCGCGGCCTCCTCGATCCGCTGCTGCGGCCGGAGGCGCAGTGGGAGCAGATGCGGGACACCCTGCCCACCGCCCTCGCCTACCCCTACACCGTCGCCGCCCGCCGTCTGCACGTGCACCGCAACACCGTCAGGCGGCGCGTGGCCAAGGCGGCGGAGCTCCTCGGCAGGGACTTCACCACCGTCAGGGACCGGGCCACCGTCGGGCTCGCCCTCGACCTGCTCGCCGACCGGCACAGGCCCGAGCGGTCCCTCACCCTGGTCGGCGGCGCGACGCCCACCCTGGAGGCGCTCCTCGCCTCGCCCGAAGCCACGGCCTGGGCGGACAACCTGCTGTGCGGCGCGCGCGGCGACCGCCGCAACCTGCTCGCCACCGCCGCGGTCTGGCTCGCGCACGACGCGCACATCGAGCCCGCCGCCCGGGCCCTCGGGCTCTCCGAGTTCGCCGTCCGCTCCCACCTGCGCGCGCTGGAGAGCCACATGGCCCGGGACCTGGGCTCCCTCGGCGGCCTGCGCGACCTCCAGTTCTCCCTGCACATCCTGACCGGCCAGGTCGGCAGCACGGACCTGCGCGGCGATCTGTGCTCGACGCCGTGAGACGAGGCCTAGAAGAGGGCGAGCAGACCGGCGACGACTCCGTAGGTGACGTTCACGGGGCGACGTCGGTGGCCGGTTCGGTGGCGTAGCGACTCATCGTCCGCAGATGTTCCTCCGGGGTCAGGCCCCGGCCGTCGGCCGCCGCGTCCTGGAGGTCCCGGAAGTACTGCACGTACAGGGGCGGTGTGAACGTGCTGAGCAGGACGGCCGGTTCGTCGGTCACGTTGGCGAAGGTGTGCGGGGCGCCGGGCGGGACCGTCACGAACGCGCCCGCGGGCACGTCGTGGTGCTGCCTGCCGACCGTGAACCGCACCGAGCCGGAGACGACGTAGAAGCCCTCGTCGTGGCGGGCGTGGCGGTGCTGCGGCGGTCCGGGCGTGTGCGGCGCGAGGACGGACTCGGTGACCCCGAGGCGCTGCCCGGTGGCGGTGCCGTCCTCCAGGACGCGCATGCGCGTGGTGCCCAGGACGATGGTCTCGCCCTCGCCGGGGCCGGTCACGGTGACGGTGGGGCCGGTGTCCGGCGTGTCCTTGGTCTGCGGTGTGTCGGTCATGCGTCGATTCCACCGCCGGGGCGCCGCCCGCGTCCAAGACCCCTTCCGTCACCTCGATACCCCACGGGTATCGTGCCGCCATGGAGCTGCGCACGCTGCGTTATTTCGTGGCGGTCGCCGAGGAACTGCACTTCGGCCGGGCCGCCGTCCGGCTGCACATGAGCCAGCCGCCGCTGAGCCGGGCGATCAGACAGCTGGAGGCCGAGTTCGGCGCCGCGCTGTTCGAGCGGTCGTCCGCCGGTGTCCGGCTCACCGGCGCGGGGTCGGTGCTGCTCGACGAGGCGCGCGTGCTGCTCGACCGGGCCGACCGGGTGCGCGCCCGCGTGGCCGCGGCGGCCGGTGCCGCGACCCTCGCCGTCGGCATCCTGGGCGACGGCGCCGACCCGGCCGCGACGCGCCTGGCCGAGGCCTTCCGCCGACGGCATCCGCACGTCGAGGTCGTGGTCCGCGAGACCGACCTGACCGATCCCACCTGCGGGCTCCGCGCCGGACTCGTCGACGTCGCCCTGACCCGCGGGCCGTTCGACGAGACCGGTCTCGCGGTACGGGAGTTGCGCGCCGACCCGGTGGGCGCGCTGCTGCGCGCCGACGACCCGCTGGCCCGCCACGACCGTCTGAAGGCGGCCGACCTGGCCGACCGCCGCTGGTTCCTGTTCCCCGAGGGCACCGACAGCGTCTGGCAGTCGTACTGGAACGGCGGAGAGACGCGTGCGGGCCCGGTGGTGCGCGCCGTCCAGGAGTGCCGGCAGGCCGTGCTCTGGAACGGCACGGTCGGCATGACGCCCTTGGGGCACGAGCCGGGCCGGGGGCTCGCCGTGGTGCCGCTGGCCGACATGCCGCCCAGCCGTGTCCTGGTGGCCTGGCGCGCGGGCGACGCGAACCCGCTGATCCGCTCGTTCGTCCGGATCGCAAGGGACGCGTACGGCCGCTGAGTCCGCCCGTGGACACCCCGTGTTCGGGTGTTCCCTGACATCTCTTCCGTTTCCTGAGAACCGCCCGTGTCATGATCGCGTCTCACGGGGGGTCGGATCGACACGTTCAAGGGACAGGCAATTCGGGTGACAGGCATATCGAGGGTGGGGGCGGCGGCGATGGCCGCCGTGCTGTCCGGCGCGCTGCTCACGGGCGCGGCGGCAGCCGACACGGGGGCGCGGCCCGACGGCACCGCGAAGGCGGGCGCCGAGGCCGGCCGGGGGGACCGGGCCGGAAAGACGGCGACGGTCACGCTGATCACCGGCGACCGCGTGGTCGTCGCGGCGGACGGCGGCAAGGTCGTCCGGATCATCCGCGGCAAGGGCCGCGAAGAGGTCACGATCGCGGTACGGCGCGAGGCGGGGCACGTGTTCGTGGTGCCGCAGGACGCCCAGGCGCTGCTCACCGCGGGCAGGCTCGACCGGCGGCTCTTCGACGTCACGCGGCTCGTGCGGGACAAGTACGACGACGCGCACCGCGCGTCGCTGCCGCTGATCGTCGGGTACCGGCCGGGCAAGGCCAACAGCTTCCGCGCGGCCGACACGTTCAAGGGCCACGCCCGGGACCGCCGCGACCTGCCCGCCGTCGGCGGCGAGGCGTTCAGCACGCCCAAGTCCGACGCCGCGGACCTGTGGGACTCCCTCACCCGCGGCACCGGCGGCCGCGCGAACGTCCACGCCACCGCCGTTCCGGCCGTCGCGCACGTCTGGCTGGACGCCAAGGTCCGCCCCACGCTCGACAAGAGCGTGCCGCAGATCGGCGCCCCCACCATGTGGCAGGCCGGGTACACCGGCAAGGGCGTCAAGGTCGCGGTCCTGGACACCGGGGTCGACCAGACGCACCCGGACCTCAAGGGCGTCGAGGTCGTCGAGAAGAACTTCACCGGGGCCCCGGACGCCAAGGACCGCATGGGCCACGGCACGCACGTCGCCTCGATCCTCGCGGGCTCCGGCGCGAAGTCGGGCGGCAAGCGCAAGGGCGCGGCTCCCGGCGCCCGGATCCTCGACGGCAAGGTCATCTCCGAGGAGGTGGGCGCGGGCTACGACTCCGACATCGTCGCGGGCATGCAGTGGGCCGTCGACAGCGGCGCCAAGATCGTCAACATGAGCCTCGGCAGCCTCGACACACAGGGCACCGACGCGATGGAGGAGGCCGTCGCCCGGCTCTCCGGCAAGGCCCTGTTCGTCATCGCGGCGGGCAACGACGGCCCGGGCCCGCACACGCTGAACACCCCCGGCAGCGCCGCCGAGGCGCTCACCGTCGGCTCGGTCGACAAGCGGGACAAGATCGCGGAGACCTCCAGCAGGGGCCCGACGGCCGACGGCGTCGCCAAGCCGGACCTCACCGCGCCCGGCGAGGACATCACCGCCGCGCGCTCCACGCTGCTGTCCGACGACGAGGGCGACGGCTACACCTCCTTGTCGGGCACCTCGATGGCCACCCCGCACGTGGCCGGGGCCGCCGCCCTGCTCCTGCAGCAGCACCCCACCTGGTCCGGTCCGCAGCTCAAGGCCGTCCTCACCGGCTCAGCCAAGCCCCACCCCAAGCTCAACGCCTACGAGCAGGGGGCGGGCCGGGTGGACCTGACGCGCGCGGTCTCCGCGTCCGTCTCCTCCGAGCCCGGCACGCTCTCCTTCGGTACGCAGGCCTGGCCGCACACCGACGACAAGCCGGTCAAGAAGACGCTCACCTACCGCAACCACGGCACCCAGCCCGTCACGCTCACGCTGTCCACCACGACCGTGAACCCGTCCGGCGGCCCGGCCCCGGCGGGCATGTTCACCCTCAAGGACACCAAGCTCACCGTCCCGGCCAAGGGCACCGCGAAGACCACCGTCACCGCCGACACCAAGCTCGGCACCGCCGACGGGATCTACGGCGGCACCGTACTGGCCGCAGGTGACGGGCAGTCGGTCCGCACCGGCCTCGTCGTCGACCGCGAGGTCGAGTCGTACGACGTCACGCTGACGCACCTGGACGTCAACGGCAAGCGCACGGCGAGCTACACCACCACGCTCACCGAGCGCGCCACGCAGACGAAGACCACGGTCCCCTACGACAGCAGCGGCACGGCCACGGTGCGGCTGCCCAAGGGCACCTACGGCCTGGAGAGTTCCGTCCACGGGCCGACCAAGGCCTTCGCTGTCTTCGTCCAGCCGAAGCTGAAGGTCGGCGCCAAGTCGACGATCACGCTGGACTCCCGCAAGGCGAAGCCGGTCGCCGTCACCGCCCCGGACCGGACCGCACGCCTCACGGCGTCGGACATCAGCTACGACGACACGGCGGCCGGGATCGCGGGCAGCTGGAGCCTGAGTGCTGACGCCGACATCCGCACGGCCGGGCTCGGCGCCGCGTCCCCCACGCTGAACGCCCAGTACAACGGGGTGTGGAAGGTGCCGGGCAGCTCCGCCAAGAAGGTCGACTACCGCCTCGCCTTCAGCCGCACCGGCAACTGGTTCACCGGCCTGAAGCACGCCACCACCAAGGCCGAGCTGGCCGAGGTGAAGTACGGCGTCGGCTCCTCCGCCGCCCGGCGCAAGGGCACGCTGTCCCTCACGCCGATCGGTGCGAACGACTACGGCTCGCCGCTCCAGTCGGTGACCACCCTGAACCTCCCGGCCTCGGGCACGACCTATCTCAACACCAAGGGCCTGCACTGGATGTGGTCCGTGGCGCAGCTCGACGACGCGGGGGTGCCGATCATCAACTACGGCACGGAGCCGGTCGCGTACAAGGCGGGCAAGCGCTACACGCTGAACTTCAACACCGGCGTGATCGGCCCCGACCTCAAGGCCGAGGCCGGCCAGGGCGCGCGCCGCGCGGGCAACTCCATGGACGCCTACGTCCGGCTGTTCAACGACGGCGCGGGACACGCGGGGGACTCCCTCACGACCGGAGGCTTCACCCGCCTGGAATCCGGCGGCCGGACCATCGCCGAGGGCGAGCCGGGCGCGGTGTACGCCGATCTCCCCGCCGCCTCCGCGCCCTACCGGCTGACCATGGAGGCGACCCGTCCGGCGAAGGCCACCACCACGAGCACGAAGGTGTCCGTGGCCTGGACCTTCACCTCGGCGAAGACGCCCGACGAGCCGCCCACCGACCTGCCGCTCTCCACCGTCCGTCTCGCGCCGAAGCTGGCGCTGAACGGCACCGCCCCTGCGGGCGGCACCCTCACCGTCCCGCTGAAGGTGGCCGGGGCGGCCGCGGGCCAGGACAAGATCGCCGAGCTGACCGTCAAGGTCTCCTACGACGGCGGCAGGACCTGGAAGTCGGCCCCCGTCACGACCGGCGCCGAGGGCGCGCGCACCGCGAGCGTGCGGCACCCGGCGACGGCCAAGGCCGTGTCGTACCGGGTGTACCTGAAGGACACCTCGGGCAACACCATGACCGAGACGATCACCAACGCGTACCGGCTCGCTCCCTAGGGCGAACCCGCGTCCGCGCGAAGGCGCCGCGCGCCGGGGTCACCTCGGCGCGCGGGCCGGATAGCGGTGGAAGCCCCGGCCGCTCTTGCGGCCCAGACGACCGTCGGCGACCAGCCCACGCAGCCCATCGCAGGGCTGGAAGCGCTGGTCGCCGGTGCATTCGAGCAGCACGTACAGCGTGTCCACGATGGTGTCGAGGCCGATCAGGTCGCCGGTGGCCAGCGGGCCCATGGCGTGCCCGAAGCACTCCTCGAAGATCCGGTCGACGGTGGCGGGGTCCGCGGTGCCCTGCTGCACCACGGTGGCGGCCTCGTTGATCGTGAGCATGAGGACCCGGTTGGAGACGAAGCCGGGACCGTCGGCGACCACGATGCCCTTCTTGCCGATGCCCGCGAGCAGGGCGAGGGCCGCGTCCAGGGTTGCGTCCGAGGTGCGCGGGCCGCGGACGACCTCCACGGCCTCCTTCATCGGCGCCGGGTTCATGAAGTGCAGGCCGAGCACCCGCTCCGGCCTCGCCGTGCGCGCGGCCAGCCGCTCGACCGGGATGGCCGAGGTCCCCGTCGCGAACACGGCCCCTGGCGGGCACACCTCGTCCAGTTCGCGGAACAGCTTCTCCTTCAGCGGGATGCGCTCCGGCGCGCAGTCGATCACGAACCACGCCGCGGCCAGGTCCGCCAGGCGCGCGGTCCAGGTGACCGCGGCCAGGGCCCGGTCCATCGGGACGGCCGCGGGCGCCCTGCGGACCATCCTGGCCAGCCTGATGCCGTCGCGGAGCCGGGCCGGGGCGGCGGCGAGGGCACCGTCCTCGGGGTCGACGGCCACCACGCGGTGTCCGGCCTCGACGATGCACTGGGCGATGCCGACGCCCATCGTTCCGGCGCCGACCACGCCGATGACGCCGCTTCCGGCACTGTCCTGACGCATGGGAGTCTCCGTGTTCCGTTCGGCTGCGGTCACGTGGCGACCACCCGTACCGGGTGGTTGCGGGCGGGCGGCGGGCCGTCGGGGTCGACGGCCAGGGTCATCCGGTCACCGGCGTCCTCCACCACCGCGAAGCCGCCGAAGCGGAGCGTGACCAGCATCTGCCGGTTGGCGCCGGTGGGGACGTACTCCGCGACGGGGCGGCGGCCCGCGGCGAGGGACCGCGCGACGATGTGGTCGACGAGCACCGCGCCGACGCCGCGCGACATCACCCGGCAGGACATCAGCAGCAGTTCGAGTACGGTCGCGTCGTCCCGGAGCGAGGTGACCGCGAGCCCGATGGTGCCGTAGGAGCCGAAGCGGTCCGTGAGCCCCGCGACGAGCACCTCGTGCCCGGGGTCCGCGCACAGGCGGCGCAGCTCCTCCAGGTCGAAGGTGCGGCCCGTGGTGTTGAGCTGGTGCGTGCGCACGGTCAGTTCGTGCGCCCGCGCGAGGTCGGCCCCGGTGGCCCGCCGGACCGAGAGGACCAGGTCGAGCGAGGCCAGGAACTCCGCGGGCGGACCGGTGTGCTCGGCCTCCGCGGCCTTGCGCCGCCGCTCGGTGCGGTACAGCTGGCGCCGCCGCGCCGACTCGTCCGTCACGAACCGCGGCGTGAACTCCGCGTACGAGGTGAGGAGTTCCGCCTCGTGCGCCGGATAGCAGCGGACGTCCGGCAGCGCGGCGGCCACCTCGGCCCGCTCCACCGCGTCGTTGTCGATGAACGCGACCGTGTCGAGCCCGATGTTCAGCTCGGCGGCGATCCGCTCGACGGCCTTGGACTTGGCGCCCCAGCCCACCTCCAGGACCGTGAAGAGGGTGTCGAGCCCGTGCGCGGCCAGATGGGCCGCGGCCACGTCGTACTCGCCGCGGCTGGCCACCGCGTGCAGGATGCCCCGCCGGTCGAGAGCGCGTACGGCCCGCACGGCGGCCGCGAACGGCTCGGGGGCGTCGCCTTCGAGGACGACGCCGTCCCACAGGGTGTCGTCGAGGTCCCAGACCAGGCACTTCACCGTCGGCTCCGGGGCCCGCGCGGGGTCCGTGCCGGGCCCGGCCGTCGTTCCGTCGTGCGGTCCGCGGGTCGGTGCGCTCACCGGGATCCTCCCTCTCGCTGCGGCTCTTGCCGAGCCCGCCGGTGGCCGTGGGCGCGCAGCAGATGGTCGGCGATGTGCAGCTCGGACACCTGGGCCGAGCCTTCGATGATCTCCATGACCTTGGCGTCCCGGTAGCAGCGGCCCACCAGGCTGTCGGGGGCGCAGCCGGCCGCGCCCAGGACCTGTACCGCGCTCCCGGCCACCGAGGTGGCGGCGCGCGCCGCCGCGTACTTGGCGGCGACGGTCTCCACGACGGCGTCCGGGTCACCGGCCGCCCGCAGCCGGGCGGCCCGCAGACACAGCTCCCGGGCGGCGCGGCCGTCCACCACCGCGCGCCCCAACAGCGCGCGCACCTGCTGGTGCTCGGCCAGGACCACCCCGCCCTGCGTGCGCCGCGCGGCGTGCCCGGCGGCCGCGCGCAGACACGCCTCGGCCATCCCGACGCAGCCCCAGGCCACCGTGAACCGCCCGTGGTCGAGCGCGGTGCCCACCACGTGCGACAGGCCGAAGCCAGGCGGCGCGACCAGGTTCTCGGACGGTACGCGCACGGCGTCGAACCGCACGTGTGCCAGCTGGGCGGCGCGCAGGCCGAGCTGGCCGCGCACCGGGTCCCTGCGCACGCCGTGCCGGTCCGCCTCGACGAGCACCGCGACGGGGCGTCCCTCCGCGCGGCCCAGGACCAGGAACACGTCCGCGATCTCGCCGAAGGTGAGCCAGCGCTTCTCGCCGGTCACCGTGTACGCGTCGCCGTTCCGCTCGACCGCGGTGGCGACGGCGGTGAGGTCGCTGCCCGCCTGTGCCTCCGTCGCGGCGAAGGCGGCGATCAGCTCGCCCCGGGCGAGCGCGGGCAGCCACCGCTCGCGCTGCCCCGCGGTGCCCCAGCGCAGCAGCGCGGCGCCCACCATGCCCTGCACGGTGACGAGGCCGCGCAGTGAGCCGCACACGCCGCCGAGCCGGGCGCACGCCTCGCCGAGCTCGGCGGGCGTGACGCCGAGCCCGCCGTAGCGGGGCGGCAGATCCGCGCCGAGCAGCCCCGCGCGCGCGGCCGCGCGGCGGACGTCGGCGGGCAGTTGGCCGCGCGCGTCCCAGTCGGCGGCCGCGTCGCGGACCGCGTCGGCGAACTCCGCTCCCAGGGCCGCCGGGTCGGCCGTGGCCGTGCTGCTCACGCCGCGGCGCCCCGGCTCGCGGTCTTCGCCAGGACGAACTCCCGCAGCCTGCCGAGGGTGCGGAAGTGGTCCAGGTCGAGGTCGTCGACGGTGACCTCGATGCCGTACCGCTGCTCGACGAAGTTCACCAGCTCGATCGCGAACAGGGAGGTCACCAGGCCGAGCGCGAAATAGTCGTCGTCCTGGCCCGGTTCCCGGCCCAGCGCGCCGGACAGGTACGCGCGCAGCTCCTCGGTCACGGCCGCCCTGTCGACGGCGTCCGTTCCGTTCGATGTGTCCATGCGGGGCCCTCTTTCTCACAGGTAGTGGGTGGTGGCGCCGTCACCGATCTCCACGAGCAGCAGGCTCCACGCGGCGACCGGGCTCGCGCTGAGCAGCACCGCGCGCTGCCCCTCGGCCAGGCCGCCGCGGTCCAGCTCCGTGCGGAGGTTCAGCAGGACGTCGTTCGGGCCGAGGTGTCCGTACCGGCGGAGGTTGTCGGAGCACGTCGTGCTGATCTTGATGCCGAGGGCCTCCTCGGTGAACCGGAAGGTGCCTTCGGAGAGGTTGTGGCTGAGGTAGCGGGAGATGTCCCCGGGCGTCAGGTGGTTGCGGTCCAGGAGGCGCTGATGCAACTCGCGCAGGCGGATGCGGGACTCCACGGCGAGCCGGAAGGAGTACTGCGGGAGGTCACGGCACTCCTCGCGCCACCGCGCGGTCGGGCGGTCGCGGTAGTCGACGCGGAACAGGTCCCAGTGGTCGCCGTTGGTCTCCTGCACGACGTCGAGGAGGCGGACCGGGCCGCGGCGCGAGATCACCGCGGCGGCGCCGCCGTCGCCGCTGACCGTCACCGGATGGCGGTAGCGCAGCGGCGTGGGCGGCTTGCTGCCGTGGACGACCAGGACGTGGTCGAGGTCCCCGTCGGCGGCGAGCAGGCCCCGGGCCGTGAGCAGCGCCGGGGTGAGCGACACGCAGCCGAGGCCGCCCACCGAGAAGGTCAGCGCGCGCTCCGCCCCGAGGAGCGCCTGGAGCCGGGTGGCCGCCGAACTCATCAGGGTGTCCGGGACGCGCGCGTCGATGAGGACGAGCGCGCCGAGCTCGGCCGCGGTGAGCCCCGCCTCCGACAGGGCCTGCCGGGCCGCGCGCACCGCCAGGTCGAACGCGGTCAGCGACTCGTCCGCGCGGACCTCGTCGATGCCGAGGCGCGCGCAGGTCTCCCGCTCGCCGTCGCCGAGTTCCGCGAGCCCCGGCAGCTCGGCGACCGGCAAGACCTGGTCCGGCTGGTAGCAGGCGGCCGCCCTGATGGCCGTCACCGGGGGCACTCAGCGGCCCTCGTCGGCGGCGAGTTCGGTGAGCGCCTCGACCACGTGGTCGGCGAAGTCCTCCATGTCGGCGGCGGCGACGGAGCCGCGGTGGATCACGCCGAGTTCGAGCGTCCCGCCCAGGATGTGCGTCTCCACGACGATCGGCACCTGGGTGAGCAGCGAGTGGGGCACGGCGACCAGGGTCATCGGCCGGGGCCGCACATGGGGCCCGCCCAGCTTCGTCAGACCGTCGTTGCCGCTGGCCACGTGCTCGACCAGGACCGGCGGCTCGGGCAGGGCGCGCACGCTCGCCACCGCCGGGGTCGCGGGGCTGAGATGGCGCAGGACGCCGTAGCCGATGCCGTCGTTGGGCACGGAGCGCAGGACCGTGTCGACGCCCGGCAGGGCGTCGACGACCCGGGCGCCGGACGGGACGCGCAGATGGGCCGGGAACAGATGCGTGAACCAGCCGATCGCATCGCTCCGGTCGCCGTTCCACAGCGCGTTCGGCGAGCTGCCCATGCCGACGGTGCTCAGGAACGCGTCGGGCTCGCCGCGCCACCGGGACCAGGCCACGGCGACCGCGGCGAGCGCGGCGCTCTGGCCGGCGGGCCCGCTCTCGGTGAGCCGCGCCGCGACCCGGTCGGCGGCCACCCGGCGGCGCACCAGCCCGGCGGGCGCGCCGTCGGCGCCGTTCTCCGGCACGGGCCGCGACCCGGCCGCCGCGCTCAGGACGCCCTTCCAGTAAGGGAGTTCACCGGCGACCTCGTCGGACGCGGCCATGGCGCGCAGCAGGTGCGTCCACGCGCGCCAGGCGGCCCGGCGCGGGACCGCCGCCGGGGCGTCGCCCGCGAAGGCGGCGTTGAGGTCCTCGACGAGCGGCACGAACGACGTGGAGTCGAAGACGAAGTGGTGGATCGCGAGGACGATCACGCCGGGCCGGTCGGCGCCGCGGTCGTAGAACCTGGCCCGCAGCACCGGGCCGCGCCCCGGGTCGACGTCCGCGAGCAGCTCGTCGAGGTCGGCCTCCAGATACGCCTGCAACTGCTCCTCGTCCAGCGGCGGCAGCACCCGGTGGTCGACGACGCGGGCGCTCTCCCGCTCGGCGCACTCGATGCGCCAGCCCAGGCTGTTGTGCCGGAACCGGTAGCGCAGCGGCTCCTGGACCTCGATCAGGCGGTCGAAGGCCGCGCGCACCGCGTCCGCGCCGATGCCCGCGGCCGTCTCCAGGAGGAGGGGCGTGACGAAGTCCCGGGCCCCGTCGCGCGCCGTGGCGAGCAGGGCCTGCACCAGGGGAGCGGGCGGCACGGGCTCGCGCGGCGCGGATGCGGCGGCGTCGGGCCGGGGCGCGGCGTCGGGGACGGTGGCGGGCCCCGCGGTGGGCCCCGCGGCGGCCCCCGCAAGGGGCCCCGCGCCCTTCGCGGCGACGGCGGCCAGGTCGCGCAGGGTCGGATGGCTCAGGACGTCGTGCGGGGTGAGCGGAAGACCGGCCCGGGTGGCCCGCGAGGCGATGCCCACGCTCAGCAGCGAATCACCGCCGATGCGGAAGAAGTTGTCGTCGGGTGCCACCCGTGCGACGCCGAGCAGCTCGGTCCAGATCCCGGCGAGGACCCGCTCGGCCTCGCGCCCCGCGTCGTCGAGGACCGCACCCGGGGTCACCGTCGTGACCACCGCCGTCAGTTCGTGCGTCGTGTCGCGGTCGGCCATGTCCCTCTTCCTCGTCGTCCGGCGGTCGAGCTTTCCGTTGCTAGTCCTGGGCAGTGCGGCATGGCGCCGGACACGGCCGGGCACCATGTACTCCGGCAGCGCGCGGGCCACCCACTCCGTCAGCTCGGCCTCGTCCGGCGCGTCGTCGCCCGCGACGTGCGCCACCAGGAGCGGGGCGCCGGAGGGCTGTTCCGCCGCGTGGACGAGGGCTTCGCGCACGCGCGGGTGCGCCAGGAGCGCGCGCTCGACCTCGGCCGGTTCCACGCGGTGGCCGCGCAGTTCGAGCTGGTCGTCGGCGCGGCCGTGGAACGCGAGCGTCCCGTCGGCGCGCACCAGGGCCAGATCGCCGGTGCGGTACATCCGCGCCCCCGGCTCGTCCGCGAAGGGGTCGGCGACGAACCGGGCCGCGGTCGGGCCCGGCCTGCCGTGGTAGCCGCGGCCCACGTGGGCGCCTCCGGCGTAGACCTCGCCGCGCTCGCCCCGCGCCACGGGGCGGAGGCGGGCGTCCAGGACGTGGACGCGGACGTTGGGCAGGGGCCCGCCGATGTCCGGGACGGCGTCGGGGACGGTGCCGGCGGCGGCGACCGGGCCCCCGGTCACGCAGACGGCGCACTCGGTCGGCCCGTAGATGTTGTGCACGTCGAACGGCGTCCGCCGCGGCGGACGCACCCGCAGCAGGTCGCCGCCGGTGAGCACCAGGCGCAGGGCGGCGGGCCCGGGCACGTCGGGCAGGTCCGCGAGGACCGTCTCGGCGAGCGGCGTCGGCATGCACGCCACCGTGACGCGGTGCTCGGCAAGGTCCGCGAGGAGCTTGTCCGGGGTCTGCAGCGGGTCCGCGACGAAGTACAGGGCGGCGCCGTGGTACAGGGCCGTCATGACCTCGAACACCGCCAGGTCGAAGCCGGTGGCGGCCAGTTGCGCGAGCCGGTCCCCCGGCCCGATCCCGAACGTGTCGCCGCACCACGTCAGGACGTTGAGCAGCCCGCCGTGCTCGACCTCGCAGCCCTGCGGGTGCCCGGTGGAGCCCGAGGTGTGGACGACGTACGCCAGATCGCGCGGGCTCGCGCGCCGCGGTGGCGCGCCGCCCTCGTCCCGGTCCGGGTCCTCCGCGGCGTCGGGGACCCGGAGGACCGGGACGCTCTCGGGGCCCACGATGCTCATGCCCTCGCCCAGGACCAGCGCGGCGGCGTCGACCCCGGCGAGCACGGACCGCAGCCGCCGCTCGGGAACGGCCGGGTCGAGCGAGGCGAAGGCCGCCCCCGCCCTGTGGACGCCGAGCCAGCCCACCACCAGGTCGGCCCCGCGCGCGGCGAGCACCGGGACGACGCCGTCCGGGCCGACGCCGTGCGCGACGAGCCGCCGGGCGAGCCGGTTCGCGCGCCGGTCGATCTCCTGGAAGGTGTGCTCCCCTGCGGCGTCGATCACCGCGGCCTCGGCCGGGCGCCGCGCGGCGTGCTCCTGGAAGACCTCGCTGACCAGGCGCGTGTCCGTGAGTGCGCGGCGCTCGCCGACGAGCAGGGAGGGAGCCGCGCCGCCGTGCCCGCCTCGGTGGCCGCCGCCGGTCGCGTCGAGGAGCGGCGCGAGGTCGGCGAGCGGCCGGTCCGGGTCGCTCATCACGGCTTCGGCGATGTCCTGGAAGAGCGCGACCAGACGGTGCGCGGTGGCGGCGTCGAACAGGTCGACCGCGTACTCCAGGTACCCGTCCATGGGGCTGTCGTCCTGGTCGTACAGGCCGAAGGTGAGGTCGAACTTGGAGGTGCCCGGGGCGACTCCGGAGACCCCGGCGAGGTCGCCCCGGAGCGCCACGGGCCGCAGGCCCTCCAGGTCGAGCGACGCGGCGACGGTGTTCTGGTGCGTGTAGCAGACCGTGAACACCGGGTGCCGCGACGGGTCGCGGTGGTCGGCGTCGGCGACGATCCTCGCGAACGGGATCTCCTCGTGGTCCAGGACGCCGGTGGCGGTGGCCGCGCACCGCACGACAAGGTCGCGGAAGCCGATCCCCGGATCGACCCTCGTACGGAACGGCAGCAGGTTGTTGAAGTAGCCGATCAGGTCGTGCGTCGCGGGGTTGAACCGGCCCGTCGTCGCCGCGCCCACCACCACGTCCCGCCGGCCCGCCCACAGGTGCAGCAGGGCGTCGACCACGGCGAGCATGGTGACGAAGCTCGTGGTGCTCTCACCGGCGCTGAACGCGCGCAGGCGCCGGGCGAGTTCCTCGTCGAGCGTGAACTTCACATAGCCGCCGCGGTACGACTGCGCGGCCGGGCGCGGGCGGTCGAGCGGCAGCTCGGGGGCGTCCAGGTCGCGCAGCTGCCGACGCCAGTACGCGAGGCCGCGCTCCACGCGCTCCGCGTCCAGCCACCGCCGCTGCCAGGCCGCGAAGTCCGCGTACTGCACGGGCAGTTCGGGCAGGCCGGCCGCGCGCCCGGCGATCCGGGCGCTGTAGCAGGCGGACAGCTCGCGGAAGAACACGGCGGGGGCCCAGCCGTCGAAGGCGATGTGGTGCACGGTGTGCAGGACGACGTGGTCGTGCTCGGCGGCCTTGACCACCACGGTGCGCAGCAGCGGGCCGCGGCCGAGGTCGAAGGGCGCCGTCGCCTCCGCCGTGATCGCGCGGGACAGCGCTTCGGTTCGCTGCTCCTCAGGAAGCGCCGTGAGATCGACGAAGTCCACCTGTGGTTCGGCCGTGTCGGCCAGGGCGTACGGGCTGCCGTCCTCGTCCAGGATGCGGGTGCGCAGCACCTCGTGCCGGTCCACCACGTCGCGCAGGGCTCCGCGGAACGCGACGAGGTCGAAGTCGCCCACGTAGCGGGTGTTGGCGGGGATGTTGTACAGCGGGCTGCCCGGGTTGAGCCGGTCCAGGTACCACAGCTGTTCCTGGTTGAAGGAGAGCGGCAGACGGCCGGGGCGCGGCACCGGAGTGATCGTCCAGTCGTCCCGTCCGGTGCCCGTCGCGCGCACGGCGTCGATGCGCGCGGCGAGGGCGCGCAGGGTGGGGTTCCGGTGCAGGTCGGCGAAGGTCAGCCGGGCGCCGAAGTGCTCCTCGGCCGCCCGCAGCACGGTGATGCCCGCGATGGACGTGCCGCCGAGCTCGAAGTAGTTGGAGTCGGGGCCCACCGCGTCGGCCTTGAGGACGCGCTGCCACAGCGCGGCCAACTCGGCCTCGGTGGCGCCCGGTTCGGCCTGCCGCGCGGGTACGCGGCCGGGGACCTGATCGGGCTCCGGCGCGCGGTCGGGCGGTGGACCACCGGGCGGCAGACACCAGCAGGACACCGCGTCGGCGTCGAAGGGGTAGGTCGGCACCTCGACGCGGCGGGCCCCGGTCCCGGCGTAGTACGCGTTCCAGTCGATGTCCGCGCCGAGCGAGTAGAGCCTGCCGAGCGCGGAGAGCACGCCGTCCCGCGTGGGGTCGGCGAAGAGGCGTACGACGGGCAGCTCCGGGGCGACCCGGGCGAGCTCCCGGGCCAGGGTGCCGTCCGCGGCGAGCTCGACCGCCACGGCGCCCTCGTCGACGAGGCCGCGGGCCGCGCGCCGGAGCCCGGACTCGTCGACCTGGCTGGTGACCGGCGTGTCCGCGGCCCTCAGGCGGGACTCGTCCGCCGTCGCCGGGCTCTGCACGGACCGCACCGCGAGGTTCCCGACGCCGGAGCCGACCAGGCGGGCCGCGGCCAGGCCGAGGGCGCGCGCCAGGCGGTGGACCGCGAGGTGCCGGGCGAAGAGGCGGGCGCCGGGCGGCCCTTCGGCCCGTCCGCCGTCGGCGTCGGCGAGCGCGGGGAAGGCCGCGCACAGGGCCGCCCAGGTCCCGTCGCCGAGTTCGGCGTCGCCGGAGAAGAGCAGCACGAGGGGGGCCGCCGCGGCCGGCTCCCGCTCGGCGTGGGGTGCCCCGCGCAGCGCGGCGGCCAGCTCGTGGCGGTCGCGTACGGTGCCCGCCCAGCGGTACGGGTGGTCGTCCCGGCCCCGGTTCAGCGCGTGGGCGATGTCGGCGAGCCGGTGTCCGGTGGAGCCGAGGAAGTCGGCGACGCGCTCCGCGTAGGCGGCGAGCGCCCGGGGGGACTTCGCGGAGAGCGTGACCAGTTCGCTCTCCGGATCCGGCGGGGCGGGTGCCGGGGGAACGGCGGGCGGCTCCTCGATGACGGCGTGCACGTTGGTGCCGGTCAGGCCGAAGGAGCTGACGCCCGCCCGGCGGGTCGCGCCCGGCGCGGGCTCCCAGTCCTTCGCCTCCGCGTCGACGCGGACCGGGCCGCTGAAGTCGATCAGCGGGTTGGGCGTGCTGAAGTTCGGGTTCGGGTACCGCGTGCCGTGCCGGAGCCCGGCGAGGACCTTGAGGAGCCCCGCGACCCCGGCGGCGTGGTTGATGTGGCCGATGTTTCCCTTGATGCTGCTGATGCCGCACGAGACGCCGGTCCCGACCTCGGCGTCGGCGTCGGCGTCGGCCCCGGCTTCGGCGAAGGCCTGCCGCAGCCCCTCGGCCTCGATGACGTCCCCGAGTCGGGTCCCCGAGCCGTGGCACTCCACGTAGTCGGGCGGGGCCCCGCCCGACTGCCGCCAGGCCTCGACGATCGCGGCGGACTGGGCCCGGGCGCTGGGCGCGCTCATGCTCGTGGCGCGGAAGCCGTTCTGGTTGACGGCGACGCCGCGCACCACGGCGTGGATGTGGTCGCCGTCGGCGAGCGCCTCGGAGAGGCGCTTGAGCACGACGAGCCCGCCGCCCTCACCGGCGGTGGAGCCGTCCGCGGCGGCGTCGAAGGGGCGGCACACCCCGTCGGCGGACACGATGCCGAGCAGGGGCACGTAGTCGCGCTCGCGGATCAGCACCGGGTAGAGGCTGAGCCCGCCCGCGACCGCCAGGTCCGCCCGCCCGTCGCGCAGCTGGTCCACGGCGACCGCGAGCGCGGTCAGGCTGCTGCTGCACGCGGTGTCCACGACGAGCGCGGGCCCGGCGAAGTCGAAGAGGTAGGAGATCCGCGCGGCCGTGGCCGACGGGTGCGAGCCGAGGACCTGCTGCGGGTCGTCGTCCGGGTACAGGCCCGCGTAGTGCGGCTCGGGCGCGCTGAGGACGACCGCGGTCCGCGAGCCCTTCAGGTCCCGGGGCGCGTAGCAGGCGTTCTCCAGGGCGCGGTGGGCGAGTTGGGCGGTCATGCGCTGGTGCGGGTCCATCAGCTCGGCCTCGCGCCGCGACAGGTCGAAGAACCGGTGGTCGAAGAGGTCGATCCGGTCCAGATAGGCCAGGGGGAGATAGCCGGCGTCCGCGGGCGCCCCCGCGTAGTGCACCCGGTCCCGGCCCGGCGCGCGGACGCTGACCCGGCCCGCGCGCAGGTTGCGGTGCAGGGCGTCCAGGTCGTCGGCGTCGGGCAGGGCGAGGGCCACCCCGATGACCGCCACGGCCTCCCGGCCGGAAGGGCTCGGGTGCGTCATGGCTCGTACCTCATAGCTCGTACCTCGTTTCGTCGGAGGGTTCGCCGAGAGGGCGGCCGTCGACCAGGCGGGCCATCGCCTCGACCGTGGTGTGCTCGAACAGGGCGCTCAACGGCACCTCGCACGGGCCGAGTCCGGCCAGGCGGCGGCTGAGCGCGAGCAGGGAGAGGGAGGTCCCGCCGGCCTCGAAGAACTTCTCGTGCACGCCGACCTCGTCCCGGTCGAGCAGCTGCGCCCAGATCGCGGCGACCGCCCGCTCGGTGTCGGTGCGCGGCCGTACCGGGGCGGCGGGGCCGGTCCCGGGGTCCGGGGGAGCGGGCAGGGCGCGGCGGTCCACCTTGCCGTGCGGGGTGAGCGGGAGGGCGTCGTGCGTGACGAACGCGGCGGGCAGCAGGTACGGCGGGAGCCGCCGGGCCAGATGGGCACGCAGCTCCGCGGCGGCGATCACGTCCCGCCCGCCGGGCCCCGCGGCCGGAACCACGTGGGCGATCAGGCGCTTCCCCCCGCCGCCGGGGCTCTCCCGGGCGACCACGACCGCGCCGGCCACCCCCGGATGCGCCCTGAGGGCCGCCTCCACCTCGCCGGGCTCGACCCGGTAGCCGCGGATCTGCACCTGGTCGTCGACGCGCGCGCGGAAGAGGAGCTCGCCGTCCGCCGTCCACACCACCAGGTCCCCGGTGCGGTACATGCGCTCACCGGGCCCGCCGAACGGGCAGGCCACGAACCGCTCGGCGGTGAGCGCGGGACGGCGCACGTAGCCGCGCGCCAGACCCGTGCCCGCGAGGTACAGCTCGCCCTCCACCCCCCTCGGCACGGGCCGCAGCAGGTCGTCGAGCACGTACACGCGCATGTTGTCCAGCGGCCGCCCGATCGGGACGGCGGCGCCGATCCGGTCGGCGGCGGTGATCCGGCGGCAGGTGGCGAACACCGTTGCCTCCGTGGGCCCGTACCCGTTGACGACGACGGCCTCCGGCCGGTCGCGCAGCAGCCGGGCCACGGTTTCCGGCGGCACCGCCTCGCCGCCGGTCCACACCTCGCGCAGCCCGTCGAGGCCGTGCGGGTGGGCGTCGGCGAGCAGGGGCAGCAGACCGGGGGTGATGAGGAGTGCGGTCACCCGCCGCTCGGTGATCACCTTCGTGTACGCGTCGACGTCCAGCCTGCCGGGCGGGGCGAGGACGACGGCGCCGCCGCCCAGGAGCGGCACCCACAGTTCGTAGACGGCCATGTCGAACGTCGGCGTGTTGTGCAGCAGCACCCGCTCCTGGGCGCCGCCCGCCCAGACCCGGTCCGCCGCCATGTCCACCACGGCGCGGTGGCTGACCCCGGAGCCCTTGGGCAGGCCCGTGGACCCGGAGGTGTAGATGACGTAGGCGAGCCGGTCCGGCCGCCCCGCGTCCGGCAGGTCGTCGCCCGGCTCGTGGGACAGGGCCGCGACCGTGTCCGGAGCGTCCACGACGAGGCGCGGCCACGGGCCGTCGGGCAGGTCGGCCGCCACGTCGGACGCGGTCACGAGGAGCGCCGGGCGCGCGTCGCGCAGCAGCGACTCCAGGCGCTCCGGCGGATGGTCGTGCGCCAGCGGCACGTACGCGCCCCCGGCCTTCAGGACGGCGAGCACCGTCACCACGTACTCCGGGGACCTCGGCACGGCGACGGCCACGGCCGACTCCGGGCCGACGCCGCGCCGAGCCAGGACGCGGGCGAGCCGGTTGGCCCGCGCGTTCAGCTCCCGGTACGTCAGGGAGGTGTCGCCGTGCACTACCGCGACGGCGTCCGGAGCGGCGGCGGCCCGCCGTTCGAAGAGCGCGGGGACGGTCACCGGCGGGGTGGGCGCGGCGGTGTCGTTCACATGGCGCAGCAGGTCACGTTCGGCGGGCGACAGCGCGTCCAGGGCGGCGAGGCGCGCCCGGGGGTCCGCCACAAGGCGGCCGACGAGCCGGGTGAACCGGTCGGCGAGGGCCTCCGCGGTGCTCCGGTCGAACAGGTCGGCGGCGTACTCGACGAGCCCGGAGAGGCCCTGCCCCGACTGCCGTTCGCCCGGTGACGGCTCGTCGACCTGGAAGAGCAGGTCGAACTTCGCGGTCCCCGTCACGACCGGCTCCGGGGTGGTCTTCAGCTCGGCGAGTTCGAGGTCGCCCAGGCCCCGCTGCCAGGAGAACATCACCTGGAACAAGGGATGGTGGGCGGTGGAGCGCTCCGGGTTGAGTGCTTCGACGAGTCGCTCGAAGGGCACGTCCTGGTGGTCGTAGGCGGTCACGGCCTTGTCCCGCACCTGCCGGACGACGTCGTCGAACGACGGGTCGCCCGACAGATCGGCCCGCAGCACCCAGGTGTTGACGAAGAACCCCACGAGGTCCGCCAGGCCCTCGTCCGTGCGCCCCGCGATGGACGAGCCCACGGTCAGATCGTCGCCGCCGCCCATGAGCTGAAGGAGCACCGCGAGGGCGGACTGGAGCACCATCGGCACGGTCGCGCCGTGCGCGCGGGCCACGTCGTCGAGCGCCGACCGCACCTCGGGAGCGAGCCGGAACGCGACGGTGTCGCCGCGGTGGCTCGCCACCGGCGGGCGCGGCCGGTCGGTGGGCAGCCGCAGGGGCTGCGGGGCACCGGACAGGTCGCGCTGCCAGAGGGTGTAGTCGGCGTACTGGACGGGGAGTTCGGCCCATTGTGGCGTGTCGCCCTGGCGTCGGGCGGTGTAGGCGGCGGCCAGGTCGCGGGCGAGGGGGCGCATCGATTCGCGCATCGATTCGCCGTCGGCGGCGATGTGGTGCAGGAGCAGCACGAGGACGTGTTCGTCCGGGGCGCAGCGCAGCACGCACGCCCGGACCGGAAGCTCCACCGAGAGGTCGAAGCCGTGGCCCACCACCTCGGACACCGTCGCGGTCACCGCGTCCGGCGCGACGTCCCGTACGGGCACGTCGACGACGAGGTCGCCCACCGGCACCACGGCCTGCGCCGCCACGCCCTGGCCGTCCGCCACGAACCGGGTGCGCAGGCTCTCGTGCCGCGCCGCCACGTCCCGCACCGCCGCCGCCAGGGCGCGCACGTCCAGGTCCCCGCGGAGCCGGACCACGAGCGGCAGGTGGTACGTCGGCAGGGGTTCGAGCGCGTCGAGGAACCTCAGGCGGTGCTGGGCGAACGACAGGGGCACCCGGGCGGGCCGCGCCTCGGCCCGCCGCAGGACCGGACGTGCCGACCGCGCCCGCGCGCCCACGTGCTCCGCGAGGCGCGCCACGGTCGCCGCCTCGAACACCGCCCGGATCGGGACGTCCACGCCCAGGGCCGCGCGCATCCGGTTGACCAGGCGCGTGGCGAGGAGGGAGTGCCCGCCGACGTCGAAGAAGCTGTCGTCGATGCCCACGGGCGCGGCCCCGACGTTCTCCGCCCCGAGCACCTCGGCGAACAGCGCGCACAGCAGCCGCTCCCGAGGGGTGCGCGGCGCGCGGTAGGCCGCGGCGCGGACCGGCTCGGGCCGCGGCAGCGCCGCGCGGTCGAGCTTGCCGTGCGGGGACAGGGGCAGCCGGTCGAGCGCGACGAAGGCGGCGGGCACCATGTAGTCCGGAAGCAGCCCGGTGAGGAAGGCGCGCAGCTCGGCGGGCGGCGGCCCGTCCCCGCCGTCGGCGGGGACGGCGTACGCGACCAGCCGGCGGGCCGCGGCGGTGCCCTGGACCACCACGGCTGCCCGGCCGACCCGGGGGTGGGCGGCGAGGGCGGCCTCGATCTCGCCGGGTTCGACGCGGTAGCCGCGGATCTTGACCTGGGAGTCGGCGCGCCCCGCGTACTCCAGCTCGTCCCGGGCGTTCCAGCGGGCCAGGTCGCCCGTGCGGTACATGCGGGTGCCCGGGGGCCCGAACGGATCGGCGACGAACCGCTCGGCGGTGCGGGCGGCGCGGCGGTGGTAGCCCCGGCCCACGCCCGCGCCCGCCAGGTACAGCTCGCCGGTGGCGCCGTGGGCGACCGGGGCCAGGCCGGGGCCGAGGACGTAGGCGCTCACGTTGCCGAGGGGACGGCCGACCGGCACCCCGCGGGCGTAGCGGCGGCCGGGGTCCAGGACGTGGGAGGTGGCGTAGAACGCCTCGCTCGGGCCGTAGCCGTTGATGATCCGGACCCGGGGCCAGTGGGCGCGGACGCGGTCGACCAGGGCCGGGGGCAGCGCCTCACCGCCGAGCGCCAGTGCCCGGGGGCGGACGCGGTGGCCGATCCGGTCGACGAGTTCCGCGAAGGCCGACGGCACGGAGCTGATGACGTCGACGTCCCAGGCGTCGCGCTCGGCGAGGGCGAGCACGTCGCGGACGAGCTCGACGCAGCCGCCGGTGACGAGGGTGCAGAAAACCTCGAAGGCGGCCATGTCGAAGCCGATGGAGGTGCCGGTCAGCATCCGCCAGGCGGGCGCGTCGACCTGCCCGGCCAGGTCGGCGAACGGGTTGACGAGGTTGGCGTGGGTGAGGGCCACGCCCTTGGGCCGCCCGGTCGAACCGGACGTGGCGATGACGTACGCCAGGTGCTCCGGGCGCGGGCGGGGCGGCGGCTCCTGTGCGCGGCCCGCCGGTCGGGGGCCGGTGACGTCGTCGAGGAGGACGGCCCGGGTGCCCGTCTCCGGCAGCCGTTCGGCCGTCGCGGCGTCGGTGAGGATCAGCTCCGGGCGCACGTCGGTGAGGATGTGGCCGATGCGGGTGCCGGGGTGCCCCGGGTCCAGCGGCAGATACGCGCCGCCCGCCTTGAGGACGCCCAGGATGCAGACGACGAGGTCCGCGGTGCGCGGCAGGGCGAGCGCCACGACGGTCTCCGCGACCACGCCGTAGTCGGCGAGGGCACGCGCGAGCCGGTCGGCGCGGGCGTCGAGCTCGGCGTAGGTGTGGGACACCTCGCCGCAGACCACCGCGCGGGCGTCCGGGCACCGCCTCGCCTGCTCCTCGAAGAGGTCGACGACGGTCCGCTCCGGCGCCCCGACGGCGGTGTCGTTGAGCGTGTGCAGCAGCCGCTGCCGCTCCGCCGTCGCGAGGACCTCGAGCCTGCCGACCAACACATCGGGCCGCGCGGCCAGTTGGTCGAGCACGTGCCGGAAGCGGTCCGCGATGACCCGGGCCGCGTCCTGGCCGATCACGTTCCGCTGGTGCTGGAGCGTCAGCCGCAGATGAGGATCGGCGGCGGCCATCACCGTCAGCGGGTAGTGCGAGCCCGACAGTGGGCGGATGCCGGTGACCTCGATGCCCGCGGCGGCGTTCGCCTCGCCGAAGCCGACCCGGTCCACGGGGTAGGACTCGAAGGCGACGAGGGTGTCGAAGAGGACGTCCGTCCCCGTGGCGCGGTGGATCTCGGTGAGGCCGCAGTGGTGGTGGTCGAGCAGCGCCGCCTGCCGGTCCTGGAGGCCGGTGAGGACCTCGGCGACGGTGTCGGCGGGCGCGCACCGCACCCGCACGGGCAGCGTGTTGATGAACATCCCGGCCATCGCGTCGACGCCGGGCACCGCGCCGGGACGGCCGGACACCGTCGCGCCGAACACGACGTCGTCCCGGCCCGTGAGACCGCCGACGAGCAGCGCCCAGGCGCCCTGCACCACGGTGTTCAGGGTGACGCCGAGGGCGGCCGCGCGGGCGGCGATGCCGCGGGCCAGGTCCACGGGGACGGGCACCTCGACCTGGCCGAACCCTTCGGCCTCCGCCGCGGGGGAGGAGGGCTCCACCCTGGGGGAGGCGGGCTCCGCCGCTCCAGGGGCGGTTTCCGCGGCCGGGGCGAGCAGCGTCGGCTCCGTCACCCCCGCCAGCTCATCGGCCCACGCCCGGGCCGCGGCTTCCCGGTCCTGCCCGGCGAGCCACGTCAGGAAGTCCCGGTACCGCGGCGCCCGCGGCAGCGCGGAGCCGTCGCCACCGGCCCCGTAGAGCCGCAGCAGATCCTGCGTGAGCACGGGCAACGACCAGCCGTCGAACAGCAGATGATGGGCCGTCAGGACCAGCTCGTACCGCTGCGCCGCGCGGCGCACCCACGTCATCCGCAGGAGCGGGGGCGCCGCCACGTCGAAGGGCCGCCGCGCGTCGTCGGCCAGCAGCGCCTCCAAGGCCGCGTCCTGCCCTTCGGCCGTGCTGTCCCCCGTCAGATCCACTTCGCGCCACGGCAGCTCCACGCCGTCCACCACGACCTGCACGGAGTCCCCGTCGGCCGCCGCGACGAAGGCCGTCCGCAGGTTCGCGTACCGGTCGAGGAGCGCCTGCCCGGCCGCCCGCATCCGGGCGGCCTCCCCGTGCCCGCGCAGATGGAGGACGAACTGCACGTGGTACGCGTCCGGCTCGCCGTCGGCGTACAGCGTGTGGAACAGCAGGCCCGACTGGAGCGGGGTGAGCGGCCACACCTCCGCGAGCCCCGGATACCGGCGCTCCCAGGCCTCGATGTCACGCTGGCGCACCGGCACGAGGGGCACGTCCGACGGCGTGAGCCCACCCGCTCCGGGGCCGCGGGCGTGGCGGGCGAGCCCGCCGATGGCGGCGCTCCACAGCTCCGCGAGCTCCCGCACCAGGGCGCGCGGCACCGCGCCGGTGGCGAACGCGAACTCCGCGTCGAGGCAGGGGCCGTGCGCGGTGTCGACCACCATCGAGTTGATCTGCACCGCGGCGAGCGCGGGCAGGTCGGCGCCCGTCTCGGCGGTCGGCTCGCCGAGCCCGGCGACCTGGGTGAAGCCGAGGCCGCGCAGCCGCTCCGGCATGTCGGCGGGGGAGAACCGGCCCAGGTAGTTGAAGCCGATCTGCCCGGTGGGGTGCGGGCCGAGCACGGCCGCGGTGCGCGGGTTGAGCTCGCGCAGGAGTCCGTAGCCGATGCCGCCGTCGGGCACGGCGGCGAGTTGCTCCTTGACGGCCTTGACCGCGCCGCCGGCCGCCGCCCCGCCCGCGAAGGCCTCGTCGATGTCGCACCCGGACACGTCGAGACGTACGGGGAACATGCTGGTGAACCAGCCGACGGTACGCGACAGATCGGCGCCGGGGACCACCGCCTCCTCGCGCCCGTGGCCCTCCAGGGTCAGCAGGAGCGAGGGCTCGTCGACCCCGCGCGCCCGGCGCAGGCGGGCGACCGCGAGGGCGAGCGCCGCGAGCAGACCGTCGTTGACCCCGCAGCGGAAGGCCGCGGGCAGCGTGGTCAGGAGCGCCTCGGTGACCGGGGCGGGCAGCCGCAGGCGCACCGTGTCCACCGTGGCCGTGACGTCCACCGCCGGGTCGAACCCGCGGGTGCCGAGCACCGGGTCGGGGCCCTCCACGACGGCCAGCCACCGGGGCAGCTCGGCCGCCCTGCGGTCGCTGGCCGCCTCCGCGGCGAGGGCGTGCGCCCACCGCCGGAAGGAGGTGCCCACTTCGGGCAGCGCCGGAGTCCTGCCCGCGCGCACGTCGGCCCAGGCGGCGGCGAGGTCCGGCAGCAGGACGCGCCACGACACGCCGTCCACCACCAGGTGGTGCAGCACGACGAGGAGCCGTCCCGGGCCCGCCGCCGGGCCCGGGTCGAACCACGCGAACCGTGCCATCACCCCGGCCGCGGGATCGAGGAGGCCCGCGGCCGCGCCCCGCTCCGCCGCGACGGCGCGCCGCCACCGCTCGTCGTCCGCGGTGTCCCCGGGCCCGGGGGCGGCCACGCGGTGCAGCAGCGCGCCCGTGTCCACCGAGCCCGGCGCCCCGACCAGCAGGCCCTCGGCCGCGTCGCCGTCGGTCACCAGGCGCGAGCGCAGCACGTCGTGGCGGTCGACGACCGCGGCCAGGGTGGCGACGAGCCCGGCCCGGTCGATGCCGTCGGGCAGGTCGAGGAGGACCGACATGGCGAACCGGTCGATGCCGCCGCCGCGCTCGCGGACGTACCGCGCGACGGGCGGCAGCGGCAGGAACCCCGCACCGCCGCCGTCCGGTTCGGCGCGGGCCCGGGGCTCCCCGCCGCCGTCGGGCCCGGCGGGCGCGAGCCGGGCGAGCTCGGCCACCGTCCGGTGCTGGAAGACCTGGCGCGGCGTGACCTCCACGCCCCGCGCCCGGGCGCGGGAGACCACCTGGATCGAGCGGATGCTGTCCCCGCCCACGGCGAAGAAGTCGTCGTCGACGCCGACCCGGTCCAGGCCGAGCACATCGGCGTACACGTCCGCGATGACCTGCTCGCGCCGGGTCCGGGGCGCCCGGTACGCGCCGGTGGTGAACTCCGGCTCCGGCAGCGCCGACCGGTCCGGCTTGCCGTTCGGCGTCAGCGGCAGCCGGTCGAGCAGGACGTACGCCGCCGGGACCATGAACTCCGGGAGCCGGTCCGCCACGAACCGGCGCAGCTCGGCCGCGGTCACGCCGACGTGGAAGTCGATGTCGCCGACGCCCGCGATGCCGCCCTCGCCGACGCGGACGACGTACGCCGCGAGCCGTCCGCCGCCGTCCGCCCCCGCGCGGGCGACCACGACGGCCTGCGCCACGCCGGGGTGCGCGGCGAGCGCGGCCTCGACCTCGCCCGGCTCGATCCGGAAGCCGCGCACCTTCACCTGGGTGTCGGTGCGGCCCCGGTAGCCGAGGAGGCCTTCGCGGGTCCAGGCCACGAGGTCCCCGGTGCGGTACATGCGCTCCCCGGGCCCGCCGAACGGGCAGGCCACGAAGCGCTCCGCGGTCAGGGCGGCGCGGCCCAGATAGCCGCGCGCGAGCCGGTCGCCCGCGATGTACAGCTCGCCCGGCACGCCCACAGGGACCGGGCGGAGGGCCGCGTCCAGGACGTACAGGCGGGTGCCGTCGAGCGGCCGCCCGATCGGCACGGCGGCGCCGACGTCGGCGGCCGCGCGCATCTTGTGCGCCGACGCGGACATGGTGGCCTCCGTCGGGCCGTACGCGTCGACGACCGCGGTGCCCGGACAGGCGGCCAGGACGCGCCGGACCGCGGCCGGGGGCACCACGTCGCCACCGGCCCACACCTCGCGGACGCCCGCGAACGCCTCGGGCAGCTCGTCGGCCACCACCCGGAAGAGGCCCGCCGTCACCAGGAGCCCGGTCACCCGCTGCTCGGCGATCAACTCGGCGAGGGCCGCCGGGTCCAGGGTGTCACCGGGCGCCACCACGATCGTGCCGCCGCCCAGGAGCGGCACCCACAGCTCGTACGTGGCGGCGTCGAAGGCCTGCGTCGAGTGCATCAGGACGCGTTCGTGACCGGTGCCCGCGTACGCGCGGTCGAGGGCGAGCCGGACCACGCCGCGGTGCGTGACGCCGACGCCCTTCGGCGTGCCGGTGGAGCCGGAGGTGTGCATCACATAGGCGAGGTGCTGCGGCGAAAGCGCCGCCACGCGCTCCTGACCCGGGCCGGTACGGACGTCCAACTCGTCGAGGAGCAGCAGCTCTTGGGCGTCCTGGGGCAGGACGTGCCGCGTCGCCGCGTCGGTCAGGACGAGGAGCGGGGCCGCGTCCGCGAGCACCAGGCCGAGGCGGGCGCTCGGATACCGGGGGTCGACGGGTACGTAGCCCGCACCGGCCTTCACGACGCCCAGGAGCGCGACGACCAGCTCCGCCGAGCGCGGCAGCGCGACGGCCACCAGCGCGTCGGGGCCCGCCCCGCGCCGCACCAGCTCGCGGGCGAGCCGGTCGGCGCGCGCGTTCAGCTCCCGGTACGTCAGGGAGGTGTCGCCGTGCACTACCGCGACGGCGTCCGGAGCGGCGGCGGCCCGCCGTTCGAAGAGCGCGGGGATGGTCAGGTCGGGCGTGCTCACGTCCGTGTCGTTGAACGTCCGCAGCAGCCGCTCCCGCTCCTGGGGCACCAGCGGGTCCACCGTGCCGAGCCGCGCCCGCGGAGCGGCGGCCAAGTGCCGTACGAGGTGCGTGAAGCGTGCCGCGAGGGCCTCGGCGGTGCCGCGGTCGAACAGGTCGGTGGCGTACTCCAGGCCGCCCACGACTCCGCCCGGCGCGTCGGCGAGCGCGAACACGAGGTCGAACTTCGCCGTCCGGGTGGGGACGAGCGCGAAGGCCGACCGCAGCCCCGGCACGTCGAAGACCTCGTGATCCGTGGCGCGCCAGGAGAACATCACCTGGAACAAGGGGTGGTGGGCGGTGGAGCGCTCCGGGTTGAGGGCCTCGACGAGTCGCTCGAAGGGCACGTCCTGGTGGTCGTAGGCGGTCACGGCCTTGTCCCGCACCTGCCGGACCACGTCCACGAACGACGGGTCGCCCGACAGGTCCGTCCGCAGCACCCAGGTGTTGACCAGAAATCCGACCAGCTCCCCGAGCCCCTCGTCGGTCCGCCCCGCGATCGGCACCCCGAGGGTGAGATCGTCGCCACCGCCCATCAGGTGGAGCAGCACCGCGAGGGCGGACTGGAGGACCATCGGCACCGTGGCGCCCTGGGCCCGCGCCACCTCCTCGACGGCGGCCAGGACGTCGGCGTCGAGGGCGAACGCGACGGTGTCGCCGCGGTGGCTCGCCACCGGCGGGCGCGGCCGGTCGGTGGGCAGCCGCAGGGGCTGCGGGGCACCGGCGCATCGATTCGCCGTCGGCGGCGATGTGGTGCAGGAGCAGCACGAGGACGTGTTCGTCCGGGGCGCAGCGCAGCACGCACGCCCGGACCGGAAGCTCGGCCGACAGGTCGAACCGGTACGCGGCTTCCTCCGTGACTGCGGCTTCCACCGCCCCCGGCGCGACGTCCCGTACGGGCACGTCGACGACGAGGTCGCCCACCGGCACCACGACCTGCGCCGCCACGCCCTGGCCGTCCGCCACGAACCGGGTGCGCAGGCTCTCGTGCCGCGCCACCACGTCCCGCACCGCCGCCGCCAGGGCGCGCACGTCCAAGTCCCCGCTCAGCGGCAGCGCGTACGACAGGTTGTACGTCGCCGAAGGGCCCTCGTAGCGGTGCAGGAACCACAGGCGGTGCTGGGCGAACGACAGGGGCACCCGGGCGGGCCGCGCCTCGGCCCGCCGCAGCGCCGGGCGCGACGACCGCGCCGCCGTGCCGAGGTGCTCCGCGAGGCGCGCCACGGTCGCCGCCTCGAACACCGCACGGATCGGGAGTTCCACGCCCAGGACCGCCCGCGCCCGGTTGACCAGGCGCGTGGCGAGCAGGGAGTGCCCGCCGATGTCGAAGAAGCTGTCGTCGATCCCCACGTGCTCGACGCCGAGGACCTCGCGGAACAGCGCGCACAGGGCCCGCTCCCGCGCGGTGCGCGGCGCCCGGCCCGGCTCCGCCGTGCCGCCGGGTCCTGGCGCGGGCAGCGCGCGCCGGTCCAGCTTCCCGTTGGGGCTCAGCGGCACCGCTTCGAGGGGCACGACCGCCGACGGCACCATGTACGCGGGCAGCCGCTCGGCCACGAAGGCCCGCAGCTCCCCGGAGCCGGGGGCGGCCGGGCCCGCCACGGGCACCACATAGCCCACGAGGCGCCGGTCGCCGCCCCGCTCGTCGGCGACGACGACCGCCCGCGCCACGCCCGGATGCTCGCTCAACGCGGCCTGGACCTCACCGGGTTCGACGCGGAAGCCGCGGATCTGGACCTGGTCGTCGGCCCGCCCGTGGAAGACGAGCTGGCCGTCGTGGCGCCGGGTGACGACGTCCCCCGTGCGGTACATCCGGCGGCCGGGCGGCCCGTACGGGCAGGCGACGAAACGGCCCGAGGTCAGCCCAGGGCGGCCCGGATAGCCGCGGGCCAGGGACTCGCCCGCCACGTACAGCTCGCCCGCCACACCCGGGGGCACCGGGCGCAGCGCGTCGTCGAGGACGTGGAGCCGGGTGCCGTCGACGGGGCGGCCGATGGGCGGGGTGCGGCCGTCGGGGACGAGCGGGTCGCTGAAGGTCACGATGGCCGTGGTCTCGGTCGGCCCGTAGGCGTTGACCAGGTCCCGGCCTTCGGCCCACGCGGTCACGAGCTCGGGCGCGGCCGCGTCCCCGCCGACCGCAAGGGAGACGACGGTGGGCAGCGATCCGGCGGGCAGCGCGCCGAGCACGGCGGGCGGCAGGAAGACGTGCGTGACGCGCCGCGCGGCGATCGTGCCGGTCAGCGGCGGGCCAGGGGTCAGCTCGTCCTGCGGGGCGAGGACCAGCGTGGCGTCCGTGAGCAGCGCCATGCACACCTCGTACACCGAGACGTCGAAGCTCGGCGACGCGAATTGGAGTACGCGCGCGGCGGCCGAGAGGCCGAGCCGCCGCCGCTGCGACGCGACGAGCGCGGCCACGCCGGAGTGGGTGACGGCCACGCCCTTCGGCCGTCCGGTCGAGCCCGACGTGTAGATGACGTACGCGGTGTTCGCGACGGACAGCGGCCCGCCGCGCTCGTCGTCGGTGACGGGCCGGTCGTCGAGCCGTGCCACCGACGCGACGGCCCGCGGGTCGTCCCACCGCAGGACGGGCACGGCCGTTTCGGGAAGGCGCGCCGCCGTCGCGGTGTCCGTCACGAGGAGCCGCGCGCCGGAGTCCGCCAGCAGGTAGGCGATCCGGTCCGGGGGATAGGCGGCGTCCACCGGCAGCTGGGCCCCGCCCGCCGTCAGCACGGCGAGCAGCGTCACCACCAGCGCGGGCGAGCGCGGCAGCGACACCGCCACCACCGTCTCCGTCGTCACGCCGCGCCGGATCAGCTCGCGGGCCAGCCGGTTGGCGCGCGCCGCCACCTCGGCGTACGTCAGCGACTCGGCGCCGTACTCCAGCGTCACCGCGTCGGGACGAGCGGCGGCTCGCCGGGCGAAGAGCCCGGGCAGGGTGTCCGCCGTCACGGGGGGCGCGGTGTCGTCCTGCCCGGTCAGCAGGTCCACTCGCTCGGCGGGTGCGAGGAGGTCGAGGCGGGCGACGGTCGTGCCGGGGTCGGCGGCGATCTGCTGGAGGACGCGCGCGAGACGGTCGGCGACGGCCCGGGCGGCGTGGCCGTCGACGAGGGGACGCCGGTACTGAAGCGCCAGCCGGAGGCGCGGCCCGGTGGTGACGGCCACCGTCAGCGGATAGTGGGTGCCGGCGCTCGCGCGGACACCGGTGACCGCGCATCCCGCGCCGTCCTCGTCGCCGTGGACCACCGTGTACGACTCGGCCGTCACCAGGGTGTCGAACAGCAGACTCGTGCCGGTGGCCCGGTGGATGTCGGCGAGGCCGCAGGCGTGGCAGGGAAGCGCGTCCTGCCGCTCCCGCAGGCCGCGCAGCACGTCCGCCACTGTGTCCGCGGGCGCGAGGCGCACCCGCACCGGCAGCGTGTTGACGAAGAGCCCCGCCATCGCGGCCGCGCCGGGCACCGCGTCGGGACGCCCGGGCACGGTCGTGCCGAAGACCACGTCCCGCCGCCCGGTCAGGGCGCTCAGGAGCAGCGCCCAGGCGCCCCGCACCACGGTGTCCAGGCCGACGCCCAGCTCCTCCGCGCGCCGGGCCAGAGCCCGCACGGTCGGCTCGGCGAGGGGGACTTTGGCCTCTGCGGTGTCTGCGGGGGCCGTTCCGGTGGCGTAGGTGTCCGCGGCCTCCCCGGCGCCGTGGGTGTCCGTGGCCTCCCCGGTGCCTTCGGCTGTCGCGGTGGCCCCGGCTCCTTCGGCCGCGGGCTCGTCGGCTCCCGGGCCCGCCCCGGCGGCGGCCGCCCCGACGACCGGAGCAAGCAGCGTCGGCTCCGCCACCCCGGCCAGCTCCTCGGCCCACACCCGCGCGGCGGCCTCCCGGTCCTGCCCGGACAACCACGCGAGGAATTCCCGGTACTCGGGCCTCCGCGGCACGGCGGAGCCGTCCCCGCCCGCCCTGTACAACCGCTGGAGATCCCTGATCAGATGCGGCAGCGAAAGGCCGTCGAAAAGGACGTGGTGAGCCGTCACGACCAGCTCGTACCGCTCTTCTCCCGTCCGTACGAGAGCCATGCGCAGCAAGGGCGGAACACCCACGTCGAAAGGCGTACGCGATTCCTCGGCCAATAGCTCGGCAAAGGCTCTCTCAACAGGCGCGTCCGGGCCGCTTTCCCGCAAGTCGACGGCCCGCCAGGGCAGCGTCACCCCGTTCACCACGAGTTGTGCCGGGTCCCCGTCGGAACCGGCCACGAAAGCCACGCGCAGATTCGCGTGCCGGTCGAGCAGGGCCTGCCCGGCCGCCCGCATCCGCTCGCTTTCCAGCCGCCCGCGCAGCCGCACGACGAACTGCGTCCGATAGGCGTCCCGCGCGGAGTCGCCCAGCTGCGCGTGGAAGAGCAGCCCCGCCTGCAAGGGGGTCAGCGGCCAGACCTCCGCGAGGCCCGGATACCGCCGCTCCCACGCGCCGAGGTCGCGCGGATCCACCCGAGCCAAGGACACGCCCACCGCTCCCACCCGTCGCTCGGGCCCGTCCGTGACCTGGCGCACGACCCGCACGAACTGCCGCGCGAGCGACAGCGCCGCCCGCCGCCCGCCGACCGCTTCGGCGTCGTACTGGAGCACGCCGACCACCCCGCCCCCGCAGGGCCCGCCGGGCGGGCGGTGCAGCGCGAACGGAAGGCCGCCACCGCCGCCCGCATCCGCCTCCAGGTCCCGCAGCCGCCGCGCCAGGGCGGCGAACGGCGGGTCGTCCTCCCACAGGCCCGCCGGCAACGCCGGGGCATCGGCGACCAGCCACACCAGGTCTTCCTCGGGACACCCCGCGACCGGCAGGCCGAGGGCCGGGCCCGCGCCTTCGCCGAGCCGTCGCAGCAGCACCGCGTACGCCGCCCGCAGCAGCGCGGAAGCCGTGACACCCCATGCGCGGGCCGCCGCGCCGACCGCGCCCGACAGGGCGTGATCAAGGCTGAATTCCACCGTGCCGACGGCGTGTGGCGGGCCTTCAGGGCCGGCCGCGCGCGGCTGCTCCGGCGTGCTGCCGCCGTGCCGCCGCGCGGCGTACGCGGCCTCCAGATCCCGTACGAGCGGGGCGAGCCGCCCGTCGCCGAGCGGCGGCATGGCAAGGCTCACCACGTGCTCGTCCGCCTCGCGACGGATCGCCCCGGCGCCCTCGCAGGTGGCCGTGACGTCCCGCACCGCCGACGCCAGCGCCTCCGCGTCCAGTTCGCCGCGCAGGCACAGCTCAAGGGTCCGCCCGCGCCGTGCCCCGTCGTCCGCGCCTCGTTCCGTGAACCACGCCCCGGGGCGCACCGAAAAGAGAGGGATCACCTGCGTCTGCTCCTGTTCGTCGCATGCCGGACCGGCCCCGATGGATCCGATCCGCCCCGCTGCTGATGCGCGAATTTCTGCAACGTGCCGTGATTTCCGCCTGCTCCGGAGTGAAAGAGCGGCAACTCACCTGTACCGGCAATGGCTTTGCTTACCCCGACGGTTCTCGGTCGATTCCGGAGAGGTGCCCCACAAGGCCCCCGACACCCGCTCGGGAGGTGAAGAAGAGGCGGTGCAATCGCTGTACCTGCGGTGACGCATGGGGTATCGCAGCGAACCAGGTATTCCAGGCAACTTCTGTGACGTGGCGTCCAGAGTGGCGGAAGTCCCGTCGACATGACAACGGCACCTCAGCCCTATCATTGGCCGGATTTTCCCTTTGCGAAAGGGCGGTATGCCGTCGTCGGCCACGCGGTGCTCCCGCGCCCCGCGCCCGCCACGGCGCGGACCCGGCCGCTCCGGTACGCCCGCGCGAGGCCCCGTACGGGGCGACCGAGTTGCAATCGTTGACTGTAACGAAACCCGTAGGGCATCGTGGCCCGCGTCAGACAGCGTGCCGCGCGGCCCCCGGAGTCCCCGCCCAAAGGCCCCTCGCGAAAGGTAACTTGACGTTCCGTGGCACGCGCGCCCGTACCCGTCACGGAGGGAAGCCCCATGAGCACCAGCGTCCCGCGCCTCACGGTCGTGCAGCCGGGGGAGGGTCACCACGCGCACATCCCCAACTTCGGGGCCGACTTCAAGCTGAGCAGCGGCATCTCCGGCGGCCCGGTGTCCATCGTGGAGCACCCCTTCGGCGTCGGCGTGATCACCCCGGCGCACCAGCACAGCAGGGAGGACGAGTACTCCATCGTCCTCGAGGGCGAGATCGGCTTCCGCTCCGACGACGCCGAGACCGTGCTCGGCCCGGGCGGCTACATCATCAAGCCCCGCGGTGAGATGCACGCCATGTGGAACGCCGGTGACACCCCCGGCCGCATCATCGAGATCATCACCCCCGGCGGCTTCGAGCACTACTTCCAGGAACTCGCCGACCTCGTGGCCGCCAGCACCACCGACCGCGGCGCCTTCGACGAACTCGCCGAGAAGTACGGACTGACCTACGGCCACCCCGACTGGTTCGACGACGTCGTGCGGCGCTACGGCCTCACCCCGCCCCGGCGCTGAGCCCGCGCGAAGACCGGCCGGAGGGGAATCAAACGGACTCCGGGCGGGGTTGGCATGTCGCGGTGCCCCGCGGCTCCGCGGCCCGGGGCCCCGAGCGCACGGTCATGACGTACCTACGAAGGAGACGCAGATGGCCCTCACACCCGAGGAGCGCGAGGAGTTCCTGGCGGAAGCGCACATCGCGGCGCTGTCCGTGGACGCGGGAGAGGAGGGGCGGGCACCGGTCACCGTCCCGATCTGGTACCAGTACGAGCCCGGCGGCGACATCTGGATCATGACGGGCAAGGACTCGCGCAAGGCCCGGCTGATCGAGGCGGCCGGGCGGTTCACGCTCATGGTCGAGCGAGTGGAGCCGTCCATCCGGTACGTGTCGGTGGAGGGCCCGGTCGTCGCGACGGAGCCCGCGACCCGCGAGCAGCTGCACGAGATCTCCGCCCGCTACCTCCCGGCCGACAAGGTCGACGGCTATGTGGAGCAGGCCTGGAAGGGGCACGGCGAGCAGATCGTCCTCCGGCTGCGCCCGCAGCGGTGGGTGTCGTCGGACCTCGGGTCCGTCTGAGGGCCGCCGTCCGGGGTCTCCGACGGCCCTCCGGAGTGCCGGGTGTCTGATATCTGCCTGTTGGTCCGCCTGTAAGCGGAAGCAAGTGCGTGTTCGACGCCCGATGCCCTCCGGTTCCGGGCAACCCCCCGTCCCCGCGCGGCCTCTTCTCCAGCAGTGGCCCTCGCCGACCGACCAACCGACCAGAGGGCCCTGACAAGGAGAGGGGAACTGTGCACACGCACAGCTGGAGAAAGATCGCCCTGGCGGCAGGCGCGGCCGGGGTCCTCGTGGCGACGGGGGCCACGGCCATGGCCGACGCCGCGACCCCGGCCCCGGCGAACAAGCCCGACCTGCGCGCGGACGTCAACCGCGACGGGCGCGTGGACGTCGAGGGCGACAGCGACACGAGCGGCGAGAACACCTGGACGCGGGACCGCGGCGCGATCCTGCTGCCGAACATCGACGACGACGCCAAGCGCTGCCCCGTCAAGGACAGCAACGGCCGGCCGCTGTCGAACGCCAAGCTCGCCCAGTGCAACGACGCGTCGGACACCAAGGTCAACGGCGCCAAGGACGCCCTCGACCTGGCCCGCCTGAAGACCGTGCCGCTGCCCGACGCGGCCGCGGGCAGCCACGGCACCGTGAAGGCGGTGGGCGCGGGCGCCAAGAAGGCCCGCCTGTTCATCCACCGCGACGGCCGCTGGTCCCTGCTGAAGCCCACCGACAAGCTCACCGCGGCGGAGCTGCGCTCCGGCGTCGAGCTCGGCATCGAGGCCACCGACGTGGTGCGGGACGCCGCCAAGTGGAACGGCGACGTCACCGTACGGTTCACCGTGACGGGGGACGGCCCGACCCGCGCCGACGACGTCGTGCTGCACACCGCGCCCGTGCTCACCCAGCACCACCTGCAGAAGGCCCAGGAAGTCCTGGTGACCAAGGTGGCGGGCCGCGACCCGTACAGCAAGGCCCAGCAGAAGTTCGTCAAGAACCTGGCCAAGCAGGTCAAGGACGCCGGCATCAGCAAGCCGCTGACCACCTTCACCAAGTACGGCGACATCTGGGCGCAGGACTTCGTCGAGCCCGGCTACGCCAGCATGCCGGGCCCCGACGGCAAGCCGCGCACGATGCGCGTGCTGATCCGCTCCGCGCAGCTCGACCGCCCGGCGGGCCGCGAGCTGTTCGAGAAGCTCCGCGGCCCCGACGTCGGCGTGGTGCAGGTCGCCAAGGCCGGTGACAACGAGGAGTGGACGCTCAACTCCATGGGCAACCTGGAGACCATTCCGCCGTACAAGCTCGGCACCAAGGACTACCCCGCCGGGCGCATCATCCAGGGCTACCGCAAGGACAACGGCTCCAAGCCCGCCAAATCCATGCGCACGTTCCTGAAGTCGCAGGGCGCCCAGGACCCGCTGCTGCTCGACACCTCCTGGCTGTCGGTCGGGCACGTGGACGAGTTCGTCCAGTTCCTGCCCGCCGACACCGAGCGCGGCTGGCGCATCGGCGTGGCCGACCCGAAGGCCGGTGTGGAGCTCCTGCGCAAGGCCAAGCGCGAGGGCCACGGCGCGAAGAAGATGTTCTCGGTGCCGCGCGGCGCCGACGTCCCGGCGCCCAAGGAGACCATCGACAAGGTCCTCGGCTCCGCCAAGTTCAAGGCGGACAACAAGCTGGCCGCCGAGCGCATCGAGGCCAACCTGGCGGTCCTCAAGCGCGAGACCGGCGTCACCGACGCCGAGATCGTGCGCGTGCCGGGCCTGTACGTGCGCGACGGCCAGCAGGGCAGCGGCCTGAGCAACAGCCGCAAGCTGCGCCGCCTCGGCCCGGACTCGCTGCGCAAGTTCAACCAGCTGCGCGGCGACGACAACCGCGCCGACAGCGGCGGCAAGTCCCGCACCCGGGCCGCCGCGTGGCAGAACAGCGCCTACATCCCCGGCGCGGTCAACGGCGTCCTGCTCAGCCCGACCCGCTACCTCGCGCCCCAGCAGTGGGGCCCGGTCATCGGCGGCAAGGACATCTTCACCGAGGCCGTGAACTCCGTGTACGCCAAGGCCGGTTTCACCACGACCTACATCGATGACTGGTACACGTACCACATCGGCATGGGCGAGGTGCACTGCGGCACCAACACGCTGCGGGACGCCACCGCCCCGTGGTGGCCGAAGGCCTGACCCCCTTGGCCCGCGGGGCCCGCGTCCCGGTGGTGGACGCGGGCCCCGCGGGCCGACCCTCCTGGAGCCCTCTGCCCTCGGCGAATCTGCCAGCAGCCGAGAAAGCCGCCGCGGCGGCCGCGCCGGGCCGACAGTGGACGCACCGGCCGTGATCGTGCGGTCGGCGCGACGACCAGGAGGTTCCCCGATGGCACAGCTGACACCGCTCGGACACGGCAGGACGGCGACGCTCGCGCCCGCCCGCGCCGAGGACGGGGACACGCCCGCCACCCGCTTCGACGACCAGCTGGCGGCCCGGCTCCTCGACCAGCGCATCGTCTTCCTCGCCACCCAGGTCGACGAGACCTCCGCCAACCGCGTGTGCGCGCAGCTGCTCCTGCTGTCCGCCGAGGACCCGCGCACCGACATCGCCCTGTTCATCAACAGCCCCGGCGGCTCGGTGCACGCCGGGCTCGCCATCTACGACACGATGCGGCTCATCCCCAACGACGTGGCGACGCTCGCGATGGGATTCGCCGCCAGCATGGGCCAGTTCCTGCTGACCGTCGGCACGAAGGGCAAGCGGTACGCGCTGCCGAACGCGCGCGTCATGATGCACCAGCCGTCGGCCGGGATCGGCGGCACCACCGCCGACATCGCGATCCAGGCGGAGAACCTGGAGTTCACCAAGCGCGCCATCGAGCGGATCACCGCCGAGCACACCGGACGGAGCGCGGAGACCATCGCCCGCGACAGCGACCGCGACCGCTGGTTCACGGCCGAACAGGCCAAGGAGTACGGCATGGTCGACCACGTCGTCGACTCGCTCGACGACGTCCGACCGGCCGCCGCGAAGCGACGGATGGGGCTGTGACCATGGGCCAGTACACGATCCCCACGGTCGTCGAGCGCACCCCGCAGGGCGAGCGCGCCTACGACATCTACAGCAGGCTGCTCTCCGAGCGCATCATCTTCCTCGGCACCGAGATCGACGACGGCGTCGCCAACGTCGTCATCGCCCAGCTGCTCCACCTGGAGTCCTCGGCACCGGACCGCGAGATCGCCCTGTACATCAACTCGCCCGGCGGCTCGGTGACCTCGCTGATGGCGATCTACGACACGATGACCTTCATCAGCGCCCCCATCTCCACGTTCTGCGTCGGCCAGGCCGCGTCGACCGCGGCCGTCCTGCTCGCCGGGGGCGACCCGGGGCGGCGGTTCGTCCTGGAGCACGCGCGCGTGCTGCTCGGCCAGCCCGCGAGCGGCGGCCAGCAGGGCACCGTCTCCGACCTGAGCCTGCACGCCAAGGAAATGGTGCGCATCCGGGCCCAGGTCGAGGAGGTCCTCGCCCGGCACACCCACCACGACGTGGCGACGCTGCGCGCGGACACCGACCGCGACAAGGTGTTCACCGCCCGGGAGGCGGTGGCGTACGGCCTCGCCGACGAGGTGGTCTCGCGCCGCGGGCCCGCCGCGCGGGGCTGAGCGGCCGCCCGCCCCGGGGCGGGCGGCCCGAGGTCAGGCGGCCAGGCTCAGTCGGCCCTGGTGCGGGCCACCAGGGCCGAACGGGGCGCCGCTGCCGAGCCGCGCCACCGAGGCGGGCGACGAGACGTGCGCCACCGAGGCCCGCGGCGCCCGCGTGCCCGCAGCCCCGGGCCCGCGCAGGCCGCCGCGCGCCCGCCGCTCGGCGGCCGTCAGCTCGTGGTGCGCGAGGCCGAGGAGGTCGGCGAGGCCGAGGCCGAGCGCGTGCGCAGCCGCCGCGAGGACCTCCGACGACGCCTCCTTGCGGCCCCGCTCGACCTCGGAGAGATACGGCACCGAGATGCGGGCCGCGTCCGCGACGTCCTTCAACGTGCGGTCCTGCGCCAGGCGTTCCCGGCGGAGGACGGCTCCGACGAGGTCACGCCACAGGGGTTCCTTGGGGGCGGGGGCCGGGGGAGCAGTGGGCGCGGCCGGGCGCAGGGGGATGACGCGGGCGTCCCGCTCCGGCCGCGGCGGAGGGGGCGAGGCGTTCGTCGCGTGGCTGGTCACGGCCTCAGCGTAGGAGCGCGGCGGTCCGCGGTGGTGATGTTCTGCCATGGGCGAAGTACGTTCTGCCCTCGGCGAATCCGGGACCCGGGGCGCGGCGCGTGGCGGGAAGCCTGGGTCGGGTGTGCGGCGTGTGGCGGGAAGCCTGGGTCGGGTGTGCGGCGTGTGGCGGGAAGCCTGGGTCGGGTGTGCGGCGTGTGGCGGGAAGCCTGGGTCCGGTGTACGGCGCGTGGCCGGAATCCGGGCCCCGGGGCGCGGCCCGCAGCCGGAGGCCGGGGCCCGGCGTGCGGCCCGCAGCCGACGGCGAGGCCCGCCCGGCCCGCAGTCGACGGCGAGGCCTGCGCGGCCCGCAGTCGACGGCGAGGCCCGCGCGGTCCGGCCGGGAACCTGCCCGCTCCCCTCGGCGTTGAGCGATTGGCACCCCGAACGCGGCCGCCAGGCCGCCGGCTCCCGACGACGAACGCGGCCGCCAGGCCACTTGCCCGACGACCCCACCGACCCGGCCAGGAGGCCCGCGTGCAGCACCGCACCCGGTCCGCACGCCTGGCCGCCTCGCTCCTCTCGGCGGTCGTCGCGGTCCTGGCGTTCGCCGTGCCCTCGCGCGCCGCGGGAGCCGTCCCCGTGGGCAGGGCCCTCGCCGCGGCCGCGGCCCAGCACGCCGAGACCTCCGGCGCGCACACCGCCCGCGGCGACCGCGTCGGCCCCCGCGCCCCGGACCTCCCGCGCGTCGTCCACGCGACGGCCGCGCACCCGCACCACGCACACCTGCCGCAGCCGCCGTACCCGGGCACCACGGCCGCCGACCGCGCGCCGCACCGGTCCGCGGGCGGACCCGCCGCGCACCCGCCCGGGGCGGCCCCGGCCCGGCAGCACGCCGACACCGGGCCCCGGCCCCGCGGCCCACCGCCACCGATGAGCAACGACGCCGTTCAGGACGCCGCCTGACGGGCGCTTCGCGCGCCCGGCCGCCGCGCCGTCCCCCTTCGTCATGCCCTCATCGTGGATGTGGAGTACACCCATGCCCCGCGCACCTCTGTGGCGGGCGATCGTCGCGCTAGTCGCCGTCGCCGCCTCGCTGTTCCTCGCCCTCACCCAGTCACCCCGCCTCGGCCTCGACCTCAGGGGCGGCACCCAGATCGTCCTGGAGACCAAGGACTCACCCACCGTCAAGGCCGACGAGGCCGCCACCCGCAGGGCCGTCGAGGTGCTGCGCCAGCGCGTCGACGCGCTCGGCGTGTCCGAGCCGAACCTCGCCCAGGCGGGCGCCAAGCGGATCGTCGTCGAGCTGCCCGGCGTGCGCGACCCCCGCGAGGCCGCCGAAGTCATCGGCCGCACCGCGCAGCTGACCGTGCACCCGGTGAAGGGGGCGACCGACAAGGCAGGCCGCGCCGAGCCCGCCGCCGACGGCTCCCGCACCCTGCCCGACCCCGACAGGCCCGGCGGCCACCTCGAACTCGGCCCGACCGCGCTGACCGGCGACGGCGTGAAGGACGCCGACGCGGTCCTGGACCAGCAGACCCTCAACGGCTGGTACGTCACCCTCGACTTCCGCTCGAAGGCGGCCGCCGACTGGGCCCGCGTCACCGGCGCCGCGGCCTGCGCACCGCAGGACGCGCCGCAGCGCCGCGTCGCCATCGTCCTCGATGGCAAGGTCATCTCGGCGCCGGGCGTCAACGCCGACGTGCGCTGCGGGACCGGCATCACCGGCGGCAGCACCCAGATCACCGGCGGCTTCGACGAGGGCGAGGCCCGCGACCTGGCCGCCCTCGTCAAGGGCGGCGCCCTGCCGGTGCCCGTCGACGTGGTCGAGCAGCGCACCGTCGGCCCGACGCTCGGCGCCGCCGCCATCGACGCGAGCACCCAGGCCGCGCTCATCGGCCTCGCCCTGACCGGCCTGTTCATCATCGTCGTCTACCGGCTGCTCGGCGCCCTCGCCACCGTCGCGCTCGCCCTGTACGGACTCATGTCGTACGCCGCGCTCCTGGCGGTGGGGGCCACCCTCACGCTGCCCGGGCTCGCCGGGTTCGTCCTGGCCATCGGCATGGCGGTGGACGCCAACGTGCTGGTCTTCGAACGCGCGCGAGAGGAGTACCTGGGCCCGCGCGCGCAGGCTCCCGACCCCGGGTCCCGCGCCGACAGGGCCGCCCCGCGCAGCATGGCCAAGGCGCTGCACACCGGCTTCGCCAAGGCCTGGAGCGCGGTCGTCGACTCGAACGTCACGACGCTGCTCGCCGCCGGGCTGCTGTTCTTCTTCGCCACGGGCCCGGTCAAGGGCTTCGGCGTGACCCTGTCGATCGGCGTCCTGGTGTCGATGGTGGCGTCCTTCGTCGTGACGAGGGCGCTCGCCGACGCGGCCGTGCGGCGCCGCTTCGTCCGGGCCCGGCCGCAGCTCACGGGCCTGGCCACCACCGGCCGCGTCCGCACCCTGCTCGCGCGCCGCAACCCCCGCCTGGTGCGGCACCGGGGCCGTTGGCTCGGCGCCAGTGCGCTCCTGGTGGCCGTGGCGGTCGCGGGGATCGTGGTGCGCGGGCTCGACCTGGGCGTCGAGTTCACGGGCGGACGCCTCGTGGAGTACAGCACCAGCAAGCAGCTGGACGCCGACACGGCCCGCGAGGCCGTCGCGGACGCGGGCTTCCCGCGCGCGGTGGTGCAGGAGTCGGGCGAGGACGACATCACGGTGCGCACCGGGGACCTCAGCGACGCCGAGCAGCAGCGCATCAAGGAGGCCCTGTCCGGTCCCGGCGGCGAGGTGAGCGTCGAGCGCGACGAGCGCATCGGCCCGAGCATGGGCGCCGAGCTGCGGCAGAAGGCGCTGGTGGCGCTCGGCATCGCCGTGGCCGCCCAGCTGGTCTATCTGAGCGTGCGCTTCCGGTGGACGTTCGCGACGGCCGCCGTGGCCGCGATGGTCCACGACGTCCTCCTGGTGGTCGGCCTGTTCGCCTGGACGGGCAAGACCGTGGACAGTGTCTTCCTCGCGGCCGTCCTGACGGTCATCGGCTACTCCGTCAACGACACGGTGGTCGTCTTCGACCGCGTCCGCGAGGCGCGGCGCCGCGACCCCCGGGCCGATCTGGCGGACATCGCCAACAAGGCCGTGATCCGCACCCTGCCGCGCACCGTGAACACCGGCATGGGCGCGCTGTTCGTCCTGGCCGCCCTCGCCGTCCTCGGCGGCGACTCGCTCGCGGACTTCTCCCTCGCGCTGATCGCGGGCGTCGTCCTCGGCATGGCGTCGACGGTGTCCGTCGCGGTGCCCGCCGCGGTCCTCCTGGAGCAGCGGAAGCCGGCGCCGCGGCGCCCGGCAGGGCCGTCGGAAGGACCCCGTCCGCGCAGCCCCTTGGAGGCGAGGCGCCGCGGGAGCGGCACCGGCGCGGTGGTCTGACAGCCGCCCCGGAAAGACCCCCGCGGGGGCGGGACGTCCGCGCGGTCAGTCGCCCAGGAAGCGCAGGGCGACGGCCGCGTGGACGGCGCTGCCGGTGGCCATGGCCTCCTCGTCGAAGACGACCCGGTTGGAGTGGATGTCGGGGGCGTCGTCGGGCGAGGCCCCCGGCGGGCAGGCGCCGAGGAAGGCCATGGTGCCGGGGACCCGTTCGAGGACGTACGAGAAGTCCTCGGCGCCCATGACGGGCTCGGCCAGGTCGTGGACGCGGTCCGGCCCGAGCAGCGCGGTCGCGGCCTCCCGCGCGGCCGCGGTGCGGGCCTCGTCGTTGACGACGGGCGGATAGCCCTCGGGCAGGCTCACCTCGGCCGTGGCGCCGTGCGCGGCCGCGACGTGGTGCGCGACGCGGGCCACGTTCTCCAGCAGCAGCCGCCGCGTGGCGGGGGTCAACGTGCGCAGGGTGCCGTGCAGTTCGGCGGTCTCCGGGATGATGTTGGTGGTGGTGCCCGCCTCGACCCTGGCGATGGTGACCACGGCGGGGTCGAAGACGTGGACCGTGCGCGTCACCATCGTCTGCAGGGCCTGCACGATCTCGCAGGCGACCGGCACGGGGTCGAGGGCGCGGTGCGGCGCCGACGCGTGGCCGCCGCGGCCGTGGACCGTCACGTGCAGACCGTCGTTGGCGGCGAGCGTCGGCCCGGGGCGCAGGTGCAGGGTGCCGGAGCCGAGCCGGGTGGACACGTGCAGGGCGAAGGCCGCGTCGACGCCGCCGTCCCCGGGGGTGCCGAGGACCCCCTCGTCGATCATGTGCCGGGCGCCGCCTTCGCCCTCCTCGCCCGGCTGGAACATGAACACGACGCGGCCGCGCAGCTCGTCGCGGCGCGCGGCGAGCAGCCGGGCGGCGCCGATCAGCATCGCCGTGTGCAGGTCGTGCCCGCAGGCGTGCATGGCGTCCGGCAGTTCGGACGCGAACTCAAGGCCGGTGTCCTCGCGTTGGGGCAGGGCGTCCATGTCGCCGCGCAGCAGCACCGTCCGTCCCGGGCGGGCGCCGTCGAGGGTGGCCACGACGGAGCTGAGCCGTTTGCCCGTGGTGACCGTCAGGGGCAGTCCCTCCAGGGCGGCCAGGACCGTGGCCTGCGTCCGCGGCAGGTGCAGACCGAGCTCCGGGGCCCGGTGCAGCGCGCGCCGGGTCGAGACGAGTCCTGGCAACAGCTGACGGGCCGCCGTCAGCAGGGGCTGCGGGGCGTCGGCGGTCATGGCGTCGCACCTCCGAAGGACGGGGACGGGAGCGGGGCCGGGACGGCCGTCGGCAGCCCCGGGCGGGACGGCCAGAAGGCTGCCCCGCCCGGGGCCCCGTCATGCGGACCCGTGGCTCAGCGGGTGACCTTCCAGGTCAGCTCGCCCGTCAGGAGCTTGCGCAGCGCGGGGTCGCGGACCGCCTTCGTGGTGTCCTTGGCGCGCACGGAGATCGTGTGCGGGCGGCCGTCGGCGGGCACGCCGAGCGAGCGCGGCGTGACGGACCGGGCGTCCTTGACCTCCTTGGCCCGGCGCCCGTCGACGTACCAGCGCAGCCGGACGCCGTCGCCCGCCTCGACGGCGACGCGCTGCTTGCGGCGCACCTCGCTGCCGGTGGGCGTGGTGCTGGTCACGACCGAGCCGTGGCGGTGGAAGCCCGCGATCATCGCCTCGCGTCCGGGCAGGTTGAACTCCTGGCCGAGCGTGCGCATGATCGAGTTGTCGGTGGGCCGGTACAGGCCGCGCGGGTAGTAGTTGCCGCCCTCGTAGGCGCCGACGGTGCCGCCGTCGGGGGACGCCTGGCCGATCCAGCGGTACCACTTCTTCTTCTGCGCGGTCAGCTGGGCCGCCGTGAGCTTGCTGCTGTTCAGCCACGCCGGCTCGGCGCCCGTGTAGGTGCCGTACTCGTCGTACCAGTACTCGTCCGCGAGCTTGCCGAGCGAGTGGCCGAGCTCGTGCACGACGACCTGCGAGGACTTGGCGTTGTCGGAGGAGCCGGTGGCGATGCCGTCGTAGCCGGAGGGCGAGGTGATGTCGTTGTAGCCCGCGCCGCCGTACTTGGTGGAGTTCGCGAGCACGATCACCACGTCGGGGTCCGCGGCCTTGCGGGCGTACGACTCGACCTTGTTGGTGTCGATGCACAGCAGGCGCTCGATGCCGTCGCAGTAGAAGCCCGAGCCGAGCGCGGTGTCCTTGCGGACGTCGCTCGACGGGTCGCCCGAGACGCCCGACTGCCGCGAGTGGGCGTCCACCGCCCAGACGTTGAAGAGGTTCTTGTACGAGGCGTACGGCTCGACCTTGGAGACCTCCGCCCACTTGGTGCGGACGTCGGCGTGGAAGTCCTCCTGCTGGGCGGCGGTGTAGCCGTCGCCGATGAAGACGACGTCGGCCTTGGTGCCGACGGGGCCGTTCTGCACGATCGGCACGACGTCGCCGTCGCCCGCGATCTCCGAGCGCTCCGCGCCGCTGAGCGGCGCGGGCGCGGGCACCTCGGTGTGGCGGGGGTGCCCGTCCTTGCCGAAGTACTCGACCTGCTGCGGGGATCCGGTGGCGGCGGGCTCCGGGTGGGCGGCCGCGCCACCCGTCGCGGAGAGGGTCGCCGCGAGCGTGGCGCCCGCCGCGAGGGCGACCCGGAGACGCTTGCGTCTGTTGCTGACGGATATGCCGGGTATGTCGCTGGCCATGTGGGGGGGCCTCCTGAAAACCGCTGATTAAGCGGCGAGTTAAGTAGGATTAACGCGCCGCTCAACGTAGAGGCCCGTGAGGGAAGAGGCAATGGGTCGGTGAAGTTTCACTTGAGGCACATGAGTTGAGAGTGAGTTCACGCCACCGGGCAAACCCGTCCGGCCCCTATCCAACGCCCGTGTCCATCGACTTAGCTCAGGTCACGGACCTACGGAGGATCCACGGAGGGGGAGAGGTGGCGGAAAACAGCCCCGAGGGGGCGCGGCTCGACGACCCGGCCGAGATCGGCCGCCGCGTGCTGCGGCTGCGCACCGAACGGGGGCTCACCCAACGGCAGCTGGCCGAACCGGCCTATACACCCGCGTACGTGTCCACCCTGGAGTCCGGCAAGGTACGCCCGTCCGAAGCGGCCCTCAGACACCTCGCGGGACGCCTCGGCGTCGGCTACGAGGAGCTGGCCACGGGGCGGCCCGCCCGGCTGGCCACGGACCTGCGGCTGCGGCTCACCGACGCCCGGCGCGCCCTCGCCACCGGCGCGCCCGAAGACGCCGCCGCCGTCTTCCGCGCCCTGCACGAGGAGGCCGTCGGGCACGGCCTCCTGCCCGAGCAGGCGAGCGCCCTCCAGGGGCTCGGCGACTGCCTCCTGGAATCCGGTGAACTGACCGACGCCCGCGACTGCTTCGCCGCCGTGGAGCGCCTCCTCGCCGACGAGCCGCTGCCGCGCCGCGTCCCCGCCATCCGCGGCCGCGCCACCGCGCACCTGCTCACCGGCGAACTGCGGTACGCCTGCTACCTCCTGGAGACCACCCTCGACGAGCTCAACGCCGCGGGCCTGCACGACCCCGACGCGCTGCTGCTCCTGTACACGGCGTCCATCGCCCCGTACATGGACATGGGCGCGCACGCCCGCGCCGCCCACGCCGCCGAACTGGCCCTCGCCCTCGCCCCGAGCGTCAGCGATCCGGCCCTGGTCGCCCACATGCACCGGGGCGTCGCCCGCACCCTGATCGCCGAGGGCCGCACCGCGGAGGCCGACGCGTCCCTCGCCAAGGCGCAGGAGCTCTACCGCCAGCTGCACATCCGCACCGAACTCGCCCACTGCCACTGGATGCGCGGCTACGTCCACGCACAGGACGGCGATCTCGAAGGCGCCGAGGGCGAGTTGCGCACGGCCCGCGACATGCTCGCCTCCAAGCGTGCCGCGCTCTTCACCGAGCAGGTCGAGGTCGAGCTCGCGGACGTGCTCAGGCGGCGCGGCAAGACGGCCGAGGCGGAGGCGCTGCTTCGGCCGCTGCTCGCCTCCGGCGCGGACGGCGCCGACACCGGTCCGCTCGGGGCCGAGCGCGGCGCCGTGCACGCGGGCGGCGCACACCGCCTGCTCGGCCTGATCGCGGAGGAGCGCGGCGACACCGAGACCGCCGAGGAGCACTACTGCGCGGCCCTGTCCCTCCTGGAGCGCTCCAGCGCGGCCGGGGACCTGGCCGACCTGTGCCGGCTCCTGGGCGATCTGCTGCGGCGCACCGGGCGCGTCGAAGCCGCCCTCGACGCCTACCGCACCGGCCTCGGCCACCGGGCCGCCCCCGGTACGACGACCCTGGGCCCGGCCCCGGCGACACCGCCCCTGTGAGTCGCGATCACGGCTCTGCTTCGATTGGGTCATGACATCCGATGGGGGCACGACAGCGGAACGACCCACAGCGCCGGTCGAGGCTCCGGAGCGCCTGGTCCTCGACTGGCCGACGACGCTCGCCACCGAGCGCCTGACCCTGCGCCCGGTCGCGCGGCCGGACGTGCCGCACGCCGTCCGGCTGTGGACGGACCCCCAGGTCCGGCGGCACCTCGGCGGCCCCGTGCCCGCCGACGTCGTCCGCGCCCGCGAGCGGCACTGCGTGGGCGTGCCCGGGGCGTTCGCCGTCGTACGGCACGACGGCGAGGTCCTCGGCCTCGTGGTGGCCGAGCCCGACGGCCACGACGGCCGCACCGAGGTCTCCTACCAGCTCCTGCCCGAGCACTGGGGCCACGGCTACGCCCGCGAGGCGGTCCACGCCGTCGTCGCCTGGGCCGGGCAGGCGATACGTTCCGCCATCCCCGGCGTGGTCGCCGTCACCCAGCGCGCCAACACCCGTTCGCGCCACCTCCTCGACACCCTGGGCGCCACCGCCGCCGACCACTTCGTGGCCTGGGGCGAGCCGCAGGTCCTGTACGTGTTCCCGACGCCGGGTGCCGAATCGGAATAGCGAATCATTCTTGCCGCTGCATTTCCGCCGGATATAGCCTGGGCCGGACAGTTGGCCGTCCGTTCCCGGGGTGCCGATGCGCGCCCGAAAACGAGAGGATCCGGTTCGTGCGTCAGGAAATTCACACCGAACCCACATTGGTCAGCACCGTAGTCGCCGAGAATTTCGACCGCTGGAGCCCGCCGCTGCACGAGGACTTCGAGGTCAACGCCCACAACGGCCGCGTCGGCCGGACGCTGTTGTCGGAGACCGACTCCGTGCGGGTCTGGGAGACGTGCCTCGCGCCGGGCGAGCGGATCCCCGTCCACCGGCACGTCCTCGACTACGTCTGGATAGCCCTGACCAGCGGCCGGGCCCGTCAGCACCTGGGTGACGGGTCCAGCCGCGAGATCGCGTACGAACGCGGCCACACGCAGCGGTTCCGCGTCGCCGAAGGCGGATACCACCTCCATGACATGAGGAATATCGGCGATGAAGTCCTTTCGTTCCTTGTGATAGAGACGAAGGGCGGGGCGAACGACCCTATTGAGCTCGGCGAGTCATAGCGCGGCGGTAAGGGCGGCGAGCAGGGAATTGTTCGCACGGCGGTCCCCGATGGAGATGCGGCAGGTATCGGGAATGACGCGCCCGGTGTCCGCGACGAGAATTCCCGCCGCCTGCAAGCGGTCCAGGACGCGCTCGTGCTTGTGCAGCCGGACCAACAGGAAGTTGGTCTCCGAAGGGAAGACGCGCTCCACCGCGGGATGGTCGGCCAGGGTGGCCGCCATCCACTCCCGCTCGGCCCGGACGCGCCGGACGCTGTAGAGCACGCGCGGCGCGTCCGTCAGCCGGTCCCGCACCGCCCGCTGTGACGCGTTGGTGAACCCGAAGGGCACCTGCACCCGCCGCAGCGCGTCGACGACGCCCGGCTGCGCGAGGACGACGCCGCAGCGGGCGCTCGCGAGCCCCCACGCCTTCGAGAGCGTCCTGAGCACGATGAGGTTGTCGTGGCGCGCGACGAGCCCGGCGTACGAGGGCTTCTCACTGAACTCGACATAGGCCTCGTCGATCACCACGAGCCCCTGACCGCCCGCCACCAGGGCGTGCACCCGCGCCTCGTCGAGCCTGGTCCCGACGGGGTTGTTCGGGTCGCACAGGATGGTGACCTTCGGCTCGGCCGCCAGGATCCGCTCGACGTCCAGCTCGTTCACGTCCTCGCCGCGCAGCGGCACGTCCACGACCGGCAGCCGCAGCACCCGCGCGAAGTGGTCGTAGAGCGGGAACGTCGGCGACGTGACGCAGACGCGCTCGCCCGGCGAGGCGAGGGCCGCCAGGAGCAGCAGGGCGCCGTCGACCGCCCCGCTCGTGAACAGCACGTGGTCCGTGCTCAGCGCGCCGAGCCCCTCGTGTCCTGGCAGCCTCCCGACCGTGGACAGATACGTCCGGGCGAGCTCCGCGGTGTCGAGCTCGGGGTAGTGGCTCGCTGTCCCCAGGAACGGATTGGTGTTGCTGGACAGGTCGACCACGTCGAACCGCGGCTGACTGCGGAACCGGGCCGGGCCCGGCACCGGCACCGAAGCGACCGGCGGAGCCGCGAACGCCGAAAGGGCTGGTTCCCCGCCGCCGTCCGCGCGCGGGGGAGTGAGGCCGGGCGCCCGCAGCCAGTGGTCGACGGGCACGAACAGATCGGCGCCGAGGCCGCGCATGCGTGCCGCGTCGCCCCGGCCGAGGTGCACCCAGTCGAGACCCGACCGCTGGGCATCGACGTACACCTCGTACAGGGCCGCCTCCCGGAGGTCACGTGCCGCACCGGGACCGGCGTCGTGCGTGGCCAGGGTCAGGCAGTAGACGCCCCGGCCGTTGTGGGACCTCGTCAGGAGCCCGGCCTGGACGACGGCGTCTCCTCGGCGGGCCACGAGCATCACGGTGCGCTCCGCCAGCGGGCCGCGGGCCAGCGCGTCGAGGGCGTCGGCGTTGTACAAGGTGGTGCCCTCGCGCGAAGCGGCGCCCTCGCGGGGAGCGGCGCTCTCGTGCAGCGCCACGAAGGCGTCGCGCGCCCCGGCGTGCCCGTCGAGCTCACGCAGCGGGAACCGCTCCCAGCGGACCTCGCGCGCGGCCTCGCCGTGGCGGCGGCGCAGCTCGCCGAGCCGGTCGGCGCCGACGCGGGTCCGCAGCGCCTCGTCCACGTCCCCGGCGAGCCGGAACACGCACTCGGGGTCCGCGGCGACGGGTACGAAACCGGCCTCTCGCAGCACGCTCGTGTCGTCACTGCGGCGCACCTGGGGCACGAGGACCTGCGGGACGTCGAGTTCCGCCGCCCGTCGGAGCAACTCGTCGAGCGCGGGGCGCGCGGGAGCGGGGCCGGTCGGGGCGTACGGCGCCCCGCCGCCGATCAGGGTGGGGCGCTCCACGACCGCCGGATCCAGGGCGGCGAACGCGTCGGCGTCCTGGCCGAGTCGCCCCAGCGAGCACACGGGCACGCGGGAGCCGATGGCGGCGCACAGCACGCCCTCGAGCGCGTCGATGTCTGCGGTCCTGCGCACGCTAGACCCTCTCCTTGGTCACGTCGGTCGCGTCGCTCGCGTCGATGCGGTCGCGGTATTCCGGGAACAGCTCGGCCAAGGTGCGGGCGATGCCTGCCTTCCAGCCGACCGAACAGTCGCCGATGAGCTCGCGGCGGAGGGTGTGGTCGAACATCGCCGTGCCCCGGCTGCGGTCGCCGCGGTCCAGGGTGACCGGCACCCCGGTGAGCGCGGACATGTGCTCCAGCAGGTCGGTCATGCCGACCTCCTCGTCGCCGCCCCAGTTCACGACCCGCGCCTGCGTGCGCGCCGCCTCCCACAGGAGCGGCACCTGGCGCACGACGTCGTCGGTGTGTATCGGGTTGCAGTGGTTCTGCCCCTCGCGGGGCACCGCGCACGGCTGCCCCCGCAGCATCTCCCTGAACATGATCATGGGTACGCCGCCGTGACCGTACGGTCCGTAGGCGATGTTGAGCCGGGCGATGACCGTGGGCAGCGCGAGCGCCTCGGCGAGGCCGCGCACCACGCCTTCGGTGGCGAGCTTGGCGACGGGGTACGTCGGCAGCCACGGCGCCCCCACGCCGAGGGGGTCGCTCTCCCGGTAGCGGTGGGCGGGGTCGGCCCGGTCGTAGACCACGCCGGACGACACGTACAGGAACGCCTGCGCCGAGGCGCAGTGCGTCATCAGGCGTGCGGTGCCGACGGAGTTGACGCGCACCGTTCCGTCGAAGTCCCCGCTCTCGCCCCGGTACACCGCGGAGTGCAGTACGTGGGTGAAGTCGCGCGGAAGCCCGTCCAGGTCGCCGGAGTCCATGTCCCACGTGAACGTGCGGGCGCCCCGCTCCTCCAGTTCCCCGCGGGCGGTCCGGTCGCCGAAGCGGCCCAGGCACCACACCTCGTTGTCGGCGGCGAGCGCCTCGGCGACGGGCCGGGCGACCTGCCCGGTCCCGCCGGTGATGAGAATCTTCTTGCCTCGCATGGTCAGTGGCTCCTGGTCGTGTCGGCGGTGGCGGGGGCCGGCGCGCGGCTCATCGGCCGAGCGCGCGGGCCAGTTCCCGCCGCAGGGACGCCTGGAAGGTCTGCACGTGCTGCGGGCTCATCAGGGTGTAGTGCTCCCCGTCGACCTCGATGTACTGGTTGGGGCCGCGGGTGAACGCGTCCCAGTGGCGCAGCTGGTCGTCCAGCCACTCCTGCTTGGTGCCGCGCAGCGGCGTGCAGTAGAAGACCCGCACCTGCCCGACCGACCCGGACGGCTCGTACGTGCGGCCCAGGTGCACCATGCTCTGGGCCAGCCGCACCCACGCCGTGAACCGCTCGACGGTGAGGTCGAGTTCGGTGAGGCGGCGCCGCGGTGCCTGCTCGACGAGGTAGGCCAGCTGGTCGGCCTCGGGCAGGGCGCGGAGGGTCGCGGTCAGCCGCTCGACGTCGGCGGCGCCGATCAGTTCGAGGAACAGCGCCAGGTTGATCGCGCCGTCGGTGAAGGTGATCTCGTTCATGCGCCCCGAGATGCTCGGCGGCAGGTTGAAGACGCCCACGAAGTCGACCTCGTCGCCCTCGGCCTCCAGCTGCTTGGCGATCTCGAACGCGACGGCGCCGCCGTAGGAGTAGCCCGCGACGGCGTACGGCCCGCTCGGCTGGGTCCGCCGGATCGCCGCCACGTACGTGGACACCATCTCGGCGAACGACCCGAAGTGGGTCTCGCCCTGCCCGAACCCGCGGGCCCGCAGCGCGTAGAACGGCCGCTCGCCGGTGAAGTACTTGGCGAGGTTGACGAAGACGAGGACCTCGCCGAGGCCCGGGTGCACACAGAACAGCGGCGTGCCGTCCCCGGTCACCTGGAGGGGCACCAGCGGGTCGTAGCCGGAGTCGCCGCCGCGCCCCGTGGCCAGGCGCGCGGCGAGAGCCCGTACGGTCGGGGCCTGCAGGAGCGTCGCCATCGGCACGTCGTCGATGCCGAACGCGGTCTGGATCTCCAGCTTGAGCCGCAGCACGTCGAGCGAGGTGCCGCCCAGGTCGAAGAAGCTCGCGGTCGCGGACACCCTCGCGGTGTTCAGGACACGGGCGTAGACGGCGGCGAGCGCCGTCTCGGCGTCGCCTTCCGGGGCGACGTGGGCGCCGAGGAACCGGGTGCTGACCTCGTCCGCCCGGCGGGCCGCGCCGTCCAGGTCTCCGGCCTCGACGGCCGCGCGGAGGCGGGAGCGCTGGACCTTGCCGAGGTTGCCGCGTGGGATGTCGGCCGCCGCGACGGGGAGGATCAGCTGGGGGCGGAACCCCCAGTGCATCACCGTGGAGCTGCGGATCGCCACGATCGCCCGGTACACGGCCGACGCGTCGTCCGGGTCGCCGCTCGGCACGAACGCGAGCGCGAGCTGCTCGGAGTCCGCCCCGTCCGGCCGGATCGGGAACGCCGCGACCTGCCCGCGGCGCACCTCGCCCAGCTCGTCGAGGACCGCTTCCAGGTCGTGGCTGTAGTAGTTGACGCCGTTGACGATGATGGAGTCCTTGGTGCGGCCGACGAGCGTCAACCGGCCGTCGGCGTCCAGGTGTCCCAGGTCGCCGGTGCGGAACCAGCCGTCGGCGGTGAACGCCCGCGCGGTGGCCCGCTCGTCGCCGAAGTAGCCGGAGGTGACCATCGTGCCGCGCAGCTGCACCTCACCGGGCACGCCCGGCCGGCTCGCCACGGGCGGCCCGGCGTCGGGCCCCGCGCCGGTGGCCTCCGCGGCAGTGGCCGCGAGGACCGTGCCGTCGCCGTCCACGATCCGTATGCGCAGCCCTCGTACGGGACGGCCGAGCGGCGGGAACTCCGTCTCCCGGTCGCTGGCGGCGAAGTCGCGGTTGAACACGCTGCCCGCGCACGTCTCCGTCATGCCGAACGCGGGCACGATGACGTCCTCGCGCAGCCCGTGGCGGGCGAGCGCGTCGAGGAAGGCCCGCACGGTGGCGGTCACGGTGGCCTCGCCGCCGGAGATGATGTGCCGCACCCGCGACAGGTCGATGTCCCGCCGCTCGGCGGGCCCCTGCGCGAGCGCCTGGTTGAGCTGCCCGAACAGGAAGTTGGGGGTGAAGGCCACGCGCACCCGGTGCGCCGTGAGCAGCCTGAGGAACTCCACCGGGTCGGCGAGGACCGTCTCCGGCGTCGCGACGACCTGCTCCGCGCCCTGGGACATCGGCAGCAGGTGCGCCTCGATCGCGGCTATGTGGTCGGCCGAGATCCAGTTCATCATCGTGTCGTCGGGCCCGAGGTCCAGCGCACCGGCCTTGCCCGCCACCGCCGCGAGGAGGTTGGCGTGGGTGAGCCGGACCGCCTTGCTCGCGCCGGTGGACCCGGAGGTGAGCATCAGCAGGGCGAGGTCGTCGGGAGCGGGGGTGTGGGCCCGCTCGTCCGCGGGCGCGGCCTGGCTCAACTCCTCCACGGTGACCGTCCGCAGGCCGACCTCGGGCAGGTCTCCGTAGGCGGACTTGGGAACGACGAACAACGGGTCGCCCAGAAGCGTGCGCAGGTGCTCCAGCTGGGCGCGCCACCGGACGGGGTCGGCGGGCGGCGCGACCGGGCACGGCACGACACCGCTGAGGACGCACCCCCAGAAGGCGCGGACGAAACTCTCCGGATCCTGGGCGGCGATCAGTGCCCGGTCACCCGGAGCGGCGCCGCGGCCGCGCAGCCCCCGCGAGATCCGTCGGCCGGACTCCCACAGCTCGGAGTAGGAGAGGAAGGAGCCGCTGACAAAGGTGATACCCCGAGTCGTGTCATGAGCCGCACGCTCGAGCAGATGAGAAAGAGTCAAAGCACAACGTTGATCCGGCATAACAGCGAAGACCTCCAACTGAAAAAGCGGAGAACAGCCGCGAGTGAGCGCATTACTACGGAAGGTGGGTAATGGAGAAGGGGAGGGAGGGTGCCGAGGACGCGACTTCCCTGCGTGTGCGAAGCAGGGCGCGTGACGCATGAAGTCCTACGCCGACGGGGCGCGCGTGGGTTCACGCAGAGAGGGTTCTTGCGGAAAAGTTCCGGAACCCGGGGCTGCGGAAAGCGGCGGCAGCGTCAGCCGCCCTCGTTGAACTGGACGATTTCCTCGATCGTCTGCCGCAGTTTCAGCTCGTCGTGGTCGGACACGATCGCATGGCCCACTTTGCCGTACGGTCCGAGCGGCGTATCGGGAGCGGAGGAGTACTCGATCTCGTCGAAGAGGAAGCTGCGCTCGAAGTCCTCCTGGGTGAGCCTTCCCCGCTTCGGGCGGCGCAGCAGGAGATAGCCGTGGAAACGGTCCGGCGTACGGTCGCCGAGGGTGTGCGTGACTCCTTTCCCGAGCGCGAGGTCGATTTCGACGTCGAAGAGGTCGACGCCGAACGTCAACTGGTTGATCTGCGGGGACAGCGCCCCCGGGAGGCGGATGGCGCACTCGCCGAAGGCCAGCCCCGACTCCTGGACGAACGCCTCCAGATGGAACACGCAAGCAGGCGCGTCGAGATGGCCGAGCACCCGGCGGGTGAGCGTCTCCGCCTGGGAGAACAGCCCTTCGTGCCGCCGCTCGTCCAGGATGTGCGCGGCCAGGACGCCGCCGTGCGCGGCCCGCAGCGGTGAGTCGTGGTAGCGGGTCATGGACGACCATCGAAGGTCGCCGTTCTCCCAGATGCCGTCGACATAGACTTCAGGGCCCGCGTTGAACGACTCGGCGACGACCGCGACGTCCGAGTCGCCGGGGAACGGTTCCAGGGCGCGTCCGAACTCCTCGGGGGAACGGACGACGCTCGTCCGCAGGGACCCGGCCCCGGTCGCGGGTTTCACGACGAAGGTGTCACCCAGATCGTCGACGAGATCGCCGAACGCGGTGTCCCTGGAGACATATCGGCAGCGCGCCCGGGCGATGTCCGCCGGGAGCCTGCTCTTCTGCAGGTACTTGTCCCGGAAGTAGGGGACCGTCCTGGTGTCCGTGTTCCCCGGAAGGTTCAACTGCTGCCGCAGGAAGGCGGCCCCGAACACGCCCATTTCATGGACCGTGAGCACCCCCACGGCGTCATGGAGACGCGCGAAGAGCACCGCCCGCAGGATTTCCTGGGCGTTCTCGATATCGGCGACGCGTACGCAGTCGAGGCCGCTGAGGGAACTCGTCGGCTGCTGCACGATGTAGAAGGGATCGAGGCCTCGGCGCCGCAGCGCACGATCGAGGTCGTCCCGATACCCGATAACAATCATTGTCGGCATTCTCGTCCCCCGTATGACGGCCAGCCGAACGTTCAAGAAGTCATCAGTGAGTCAGTAGGTGATTTCAAGAGCGGTGGAGCAACACGGTGGCATCGTGGCACACGGGATACCGGCGTGTGGATACGCGGAAGCAAGATCCTTTAGCCGTCCGGCGTGGCGTGAGTCACAAGCTGAGGCGTGCGGTGGGTGAACGTGGGGGGCCTTGGGGTGCTTCCTTCTCTTCGGGTGGTTTGCTGTCTCTCATCCTGATTCCTCCCGTAGCGGAGGCGACGGGCCGGGGAAGGGGCGACGTGCAGATCTGGGCGTGCAACGGCTCCCTCGGCGGTCGGCGGTGGTGCCCCGAGGCGTGAACCGCGGCCACCGGGTTCAAACGGAGTGAATTCAGCCGACCTTTGTCGGCAATTCCAGATGTACGGGACCGGTGTCTCAGGCCCTAATCGGCATTGAAAACGGTCACCGGTGCAGCCTTTGCGGCCGTCGCCGAATTGCGATTGACTCCCGTTCGTCAGCCGCCGTCGGCATACGTGGGGGGAAACTCCGTGGGGCACGCTCACACGCATCAGCACGGGCACGACCACAAGGACGGCGGCCACGCCGGGCACGGTCACGGCGTCTCCGCCGACGCCGACAGGCGATGGCTTTCGCTCGCGCTCGTATTGATTGGCGTTTTCATTGCCGTCGAGACGGTCATCGCTTTCATGGCCGGTTCTCTCGCCCTGATTTCCGATGCCGTCCACATGCTCACGGACGCCTTCTCCATCGTGCTCGCGCTCGTCGCGATGCGGCTCGCCGCGCGGCCCGCCAAGGGCACGTACACCTTCGGTCTGAAGCGGGCCGAGATACTCTCCGCCCAGGCCAACGGGCTCACGCTGCTGCTCGCCGCCGCGTGGCTCGGCTTCGAGGCCGTGCAGCGGCTGCTGCACCCGCCGGAGGTCACCGGCTGGATGGTGCTCGTCACCGCGCTCTGCGGCGTGGCCGTCAACCTCGCCGCGACCTGGTGCCTTTCCAGGGCGAACCGCGCTTCGCTGAACGTCGAGGGCGCGTACCAGCACATCCTCAACGACCTGTACGCCTTCATCGGCACCGCCGTCGCGGGCGTCATCGTCATGACCACGGGCTTCGCCCGCGCCGACACCATCGCCACGCTCTTCGTCGTCGTCCTCATGGTCAAGGCGGGCTGCGGGCTGCTCCGCGACTCCGGCCGCATCCTCCTCGAAGCGGCGCCCGCGGGCCTCGACCCGGACGCGATCGGGGGCGAACTCGCCAGGACGCCCTCCGTGGCGGAGGTCCACGACCTGCACATCTGGACCATCACCTCCGGCGAACCGGCCCTGTCGGCCCACGTCCTCGTCCACCCCGGCGGCGACTGCCACGCCGTGCGGCGCGACCTGGACAAGCTCCTCGCCGACACGTACGGGCTCACGCACACCACCCTCCAGATCGACCACGAGGAGCCCGCCGCCGACGCGACGCCGCCCGCCTCCGCCGCCCCGCACTGCACGAGCGGCCACGGCCCCACCCACCGGGTCCACTGACCCGACTGCGGGAGGTCCCCGTACGGATGGCGCTGCGGGGGAGCCCGCGGCTCACACGCGCAGCTCGGCGGGCATCCCGGTCCAGCGGAGTTCCGCCGGCAGGTGCCCGGTGTCGTTGTACAGCAGCAGCGACGCCGGGCGGTCGGGGGCGTAGCGGATGACGGTCAGGGCGGCGTGCGCGTGGTTGAGGCCAAGCCAGCGCCAGCCGGGCGCGTCGAGCGCGGCGCGCACGAGCCAGCCGATGAGGAAGTTGTGGGTGACGACCAGTTCGTGCCGGGGTTCGTCCCCTCGGACCGGGCCGGTGAAGCGCGCCAGCGCGGCTCGCGCGAGGTCCGCTCCCCGCTCCGGCTCTGCCACCGACACCCGCGCCAGCCGGTCGAGGATGATGTCCGCGTGTTCGGCGGGCAGTTCGTCGCGGCGCGGCCGGTACGGGACGTAGTCCCCGGCGGCGGCGGACGACCGCAAGGCGGCGGAGCCGAGGTGCGCGTGCGCGAGCCGCGCCGTCTGCTCGGCGCGGGGGAGCGGGCCGTGGGTGACCCGGGTGAGGGGCAGGCCCCGCAGCCGCTCGCCGAGCAGGGCGGCCTGGCGGCGGCCGGCGTCGGTCAGCTCGCTCTCGTCCGGCGACGCCTCGCCGTGCCGGGCGAGGTAGAGGTGGCGGGCGGCGGATCCGGTCATGGGCGGGCTGACTCCTCCGGGGTGTCCCGGGCCGGGGCGTACTGGGCCTCGCCGTTGCCGAGGGACCAGTCGATGGACTCGTTCTCCAGCACGGTGACGAACACGTTCCGCGGTTCGGTTCCCGCGTACTCCTCGGCCAGTTCGGCGATCCGCCGGTACAGGGCGCGCTTCTGGTCGGGCGTGCGCCCGGCCCGCATGGTGATCACGACGTAGACGATCCCGTCGTCGCGGCGCACGCCCAGGTAGTTCCCGTACCGCAGCGTGCTGCCGTCGCCGTCGTGGCCGGTCAGGATTTGGAAGTGGTCGTCGGGCGGGATGCCGATCGTCTCCACGAGCGCGTCGTGAACGGCCCGCCCCAGCGCGTCGAGGCGCGCGGCGTCGGCGCGCAGGGCGTCTATGCGGACGAGGGGCATGGCGGGGCTCCTTCTGCGGGGGCGGGGCGTCCGTGGGCGGACTGAATGCTCGTACATACTAGTAGGTACAGGCTGAGGTGTCAGTGGGCACAGGCTCAGGCGCCAGTGGGTACAGGCATCCGGCCTGCGCGAACCAGTCAGCTCGCCGCCAGCAGATGCACCGCCAATCCCGTGATCACCGCGCTGGACGTCAACGTCGTGACCAGGCGGCCCCGGCGGCCCGTCAGGGCGCGGCCCAGGAGCGCGCCGCCCCCGGCGAGCAGCAGTTGCCAGCTCGCGGAGGCCGCGAAGGCGGCGAGGGTGAACACGGCCTGCCCGAGGTGGTCCGCGCCCGAGCCGGACCGCCCGCCCACCACGAGCGCCGCGAAGTACACGACGGTGGTGGGGTTGAGCAGCGTGATGCCGAGGAAGGTGGTGTACGCGCGGGCCGGGCTCGGCGGGCTGCCGACGCGCGGCGCGGCGGTGTCCGGGGCGCGGTGCCGCCGGACGGCCGCGACGGCCGCGCGTACGGCGATGGCGATCAGGACGGACGCGGAGACCCAGCGCAGCGGGCCCATCACCGGCTCGACGGCGTGGGCCGCGGCGGCCCCCGCCACGGTGGCGACCAGGGCGTACAGCCCGTCCGCTGTCGCCACCCCGAGCGCGGCGCACGCCCCCACCCGCAACGACGTCCGGGCGGTGAGCCCCACCAGATACGTCGCGACCGCCCCCACCGGCATGGCGATGCCGTACCCGGCGACGAGCCCCGCGACCAGGTGCCCGCTCATCGGCGCGGCGGCGTGGACCTCCACGGACGGCCGGACTGCTGCTGGCCACGCGCCGAACGGGCGGCGGGGGCGAGCGGCAGCGGGGCGGTGGCGGGTTCGGTGAACATGCCCCGAGCTTGTGGCTGGGGCGAGGTGCCGGGCAACTGGTTTTCGCGGGCGGGCCCGGGCCGCCCTGGTCCGCTTCGAGACAGGGCCGCCCTGGTCCGCTTCGGGACCGTCGTCATCCGGCTGGACTGCCGCCCGTTCGGTTCGCCGACGGCGCACGAGGGCCGGACCGCAGACATGACCCGCCTGGCCGCGGAGCGTGTCGAGCGTGCTCCCGGGGGAGAGCAGGGGCCGTCCAGTCGGTCGTGCCCGCGCCCGAACGCCTGTGAGAGGAGGGGGACTTGGTCACGCCCGGGGTGAGAGCGGCGTACTCCGAAGGCCCTCGCGTGGCGTGAACGCTGCGCCGGGCCTTGACATCCGTTCCCGCCCCCGCGACGCTCCATCTCGCTCGTGTTAACGCTAACACCGGGCCGGGCCACGCCCCGGACGCACCCGGTGCCGCTCGGTACACACCGGTACACACCCGGGGGACGACCCGGGACGCACGGGACCCACCTGGGGGCCGCCCATGTCAGGTACCACGCCCACCGCGCCACCCGCCTTGGCACGCCGCACCCTGTTCACCGGAGCCGCCGCGGCCGCCACCGGGGCCCTCGCCACGGCCTGCGGCACCGACGCGGGCCAACCCCGCGGCAAGGTAGCCGTGTTCGGGGACAGCGCCGCCTGGGCCGCGCCCATGACGGCCGCGGGCAAGGCCATGCAGGGCGTCGCGGGGCTGCGGCTCGTCCCGGAGGTCAACCCGCTCCTGGAGTCCTTCGAGCAGGTGGTCAAGTCCTCGCTGCGCACCCGCAAGACCCCGGACATGCTCAAGTACTGGTCCGGCTACCGCCTGAAGGACCTGGCCCGCACCGGCGGCATCGTCGACCTCTCCGCGACGTGGGACCGCGCCGAACGCAAGGGCTGGGCCGACCCCTCGCTGCGCTCCGCGTTCACCGAGCGGGGGCGCGTCTACGGCCTGCCGATGAATCTCGCGTACTGGGTGTTCTTCCACAACCCCGAGGTGTTCGCCGAGCACGGCCTGAAGCCGCCGCGCACCTGGGACGACTTCCTCGCCGCCTGCGCCCGGCTCAAGCGCAACAAGGTGACCCCGCTGCACGGCACCGCCGACGGCCGCTGGCCATCCTTCATCTGGTTCCAGGAGATCCTCAGCCGCCAGGACCCGCGCTTCTACGAGGACTTGATGAACGGCCGCGCGCGCTACACCGACCCGCGCGCCGAACGCGCCCTGCGCACCCTGGTCTCCTTCTTCGACCGGGACTGGTTCACGCCGATGGACATGAACCACGTCGACGCCGCCGCGGCCCTCGTGCACGGCAAGGTCGGCATGGTGCCCTGCGGCACCTGGCTCGGCTCGACGCTCGTGGCCGCGGGCGCCAAGCCGGGGGCGAACATGGGCGCCTTCGTGCTGCCCATGGCCGAGCCCGGCGCCCGCCCCAGCGTCATCTTCGAGTCCAGCGCCCTCGTCGCCACCGTCAAGGGGCCCGACCACGAAGAGGCCCTGAAGGCGACCCGCGCCTGGCTGCACCCCGCCGTGATGAAGGCGTTCTCGCACAGCCTCCAGGACGGCTGCCCCAACCCCGAGGTCGCCCCCGCCAACCCGGTGATCGCCGGACTCCAGAAGAAGGTCCGCGGCGACCGCCTGTGGCTGCTCAACCGCTTCTGGGAGCAGGGCCCGCCCGAACTCGTCGAGGCCACCGTCGACGACCTCGCCGGATTCCTGCTCAACCCGTCCTCGTACCGGAAGGTCCTGCGCACCATGCAGGACCGCGCCGACGACGCCTGGAAGGTGTGGCGGGAGGCGGCCGAGACATGACCGGAACGGTGTCCTCCACCGGTGCGCCCGCGCCGCCCGCCCGCGAGCGGCGCGCACGCCGCAGGCGCGTGCCCCTGCGCACCCCCCACCAGGCCGCGCGCCCCGGCGCCCGGCTCGGCGGGCCGCTGACCGCGCTGCCCTGGGCGCTGCCCGCCTTCGCGTTCGTGGGCGTCCTGCTCGTGTACCCGTTCCTGCGCAGCGTGTACGGCAGCTTCTTCGAGGACAACGGCTTCACGAGCAGCTACACCGGGCTCGACAACTACACCCGGCTCGCCGACGACCCCGTCTTCGGCCGCTCCCTGCTCAACACCCTGATGTGGGTGGCCGGGACGCTGCTCCTGCCCGTGCTCGCCGGGCTCGTCATCGCCCTCGCCACGCACCGGCTGCGCTGGGGCGGCCTCGCCCAGCTGGTGATCGTGCTGCCCTTCGCGATCTCCGGGACCGCCACCGCGGCCCTGTGGTACTTCATGCTGACCTCCGACGGCGCCGTCAACCAGGCCCTGCGCGCCGTCGGCCTCGACTCGTGGGCGCAGCTCTGGCTCCTGGAGTGGCCGCAGAACACCCTGGCCCTCATCGTCGCGAGCACCTGGCAGGCGACGGGCCTCAACGTGGTGCTCTTCGCCATCGGCCTGCGCGCCATCCCCCGGGACACCGTCGAGGCCGCCCAGCTGGACGGCGCGAGCGGCTGGCGCATGGTCCGGTACGTCACGCTGCCGCAGCTGCGCGCCGTGACCGTGGTCGTGGTCGGCATGGCCATCGTCAACAGCCTGAAGGCCTTCGACATGATCTGGATCCTCACCCAGGGCGGCCCGTCCCGCTCCTCCGAGACCCTCGCCCTGACCATGTACCGCGAGACGTTCCGCCTGTTCCACGTCGGCTACGGCTCGGCGATCGCCCTCGTCCTCTCCGTGGTCGTCGTCGCCTCGTCCTGGCTGTACCTGAGCCGTCAGATGCCCGACACGGGCTGGTCGAAGGCCTGAGGAGGCATCATGGGCCGGATCGGCAGGCACGCCTTCGTCGCCGGGTGCGTCGCGCTCTGGCTGCTCCCGCTGTACCTGCTCGTCGTCAACGCGCTGACCCCCGTGGCCGAGTACGCGGGCAAGCCCGACTGGACGTTCCAGGGCTTCGCGCTCGTCGACAACGTGCGCACCGCCTGGGACGAGGCGGGCATCGGCGACAGCTTCCAGGCCTCGCTCCTGTACGCCGTCGTGTGTGGTCTGGTCGCGGTGCTCGTCGCGGCCATGGCGGCGTTCGCGGTGGTCGTCCTGCCCGTCCCGCGGCCCGCGTTCTGGTTCTGGCTGATCTACTCCGGCACGCTGTTCCCGCTGCAGGTCTTCCTCGCGCCGCTGTTCGGCCTGTACGCGGACGCCAACCTGTACGACACCCGGCTCGGCCTGATGCTCGTCTACGTCGCCTGGGCCGTGCCGTTCGCGTTCTTCCTGATCCGCAACCAGATGACCACGATGCCGCCCGAGCTGACGGAGGCGGCCCTCATCGACGGCGCCTCCTTCACCCGCGTCTTCTGGCGCATCCACGTGCCGCTGATGCGGTCCGGGCTCGGCGCCGCCTTCCTCTTCCAGTTCACCGCCGTCTGGAACGACCTGCTGCTCGGGCTCACCCTCAGCCGCAGCGGCGACGTCCAGCCGGTCATGGCGTCGCTCGCCACCCTCCGCGCCACCTACGCCTCCAGCGGGCCGCCCGTGATCCTCGCGGGCGCCCTCGTCGTGTCCGTGCCCACGCTGCTGCTGTTCCTGGTCTTCCGCGGCCTGTTCCTGCGCGGCATGGCCGCGTCCGTCCGCTGACCGCCCGCCACCCGGGGAGATCCGCATGACCACACGGGCCCTGGTCCGCACCGCCGACTGGGACAACGACCGCATCCGCGCCAGCCTGCGCTCCGGCGTGGTCGCCGCCGATGGCACCCTCGACGGCGCCGCGCTCCGGCTCAGCGAGGAACCCCTGCTGCGGGAGGCGGCCGACGGCACCCTGCTCCAGTCGCTGCGGATCGACCCCGTCAACGGCTCCCGGGTCCCCGGAGAGCTGGCCGTGCGCACCGGGTCGGGCGCGGCGGTGCGGGCGGAGCGCGTGGCCGGGCCCGGCGGCGGAGCCCGGCTCCTGGTGCCCGCCGTGGACACGGCGACGCGCCTGACCGTGGGCCTGCCGCAGGGATCCGACGGCATCACCGTCCAGCTGACCCCGCAGCGCCGGTGGACGGTGCACCTGGTGCACCACTCCCACCTCGACATCGGCTACACCGACCCCCAGGGACAGGTCCTCAACGAACACCTGTCGTTCCTGGACTCCTGTCTGGAACTGACCCGGGCGACCGACGACTGGCCGTCCGAGTCCCGGTTCCGCTGGTGCGTCGAGTCCCTGTGGTCGTTCGAGCAGTGGGCCGCGGCCCGGCCCGCGGAGCAGGTCGAGGAGCTGATGCGCCGCGTGCGGGAGGGGCGCATCGAGCTCACGGCGATGCCGTTCAACCTGCACACCGAGACCTGCTCCACGGACGAGCTGCACGAACTGCTCCGCCTCGCCCACGGCGTCCGCGAGCGCCACGGCGTCACCCTCACCTCCGCGATGCAGACCGACGTGCCGGGCGCGGTCGTCGGGCTCGTCGACGCCCTCGCCCAGGCGGGCGTCCGCTATCTGTCCGTGGCGCACAACTGGGCGGGCCGCTCGGTGCCGCACCTCGTCGGCGGCGAGCGGCTGCCACGCCTGTTCCGCTGGCGCGCCCCGAGCGGCGCGAGCGTCCTGGTGTGGGTCACCGACACCCCGCACGGCCTCGCCTACATGGAAGGCCCGCTGCTCGGCTTCGACACCTCGTACGCGGACGTCGACGACCTGCTGCCCGCCTACCTCACCTCGCTCGCCACCCACCCCTACCCCTACCGCGGCGGCATCTTCGGCTGGGCCATGGACCACGTGGACGTCAAGCGCGAACCGTACCCGTGGGACGTGCTCCACCTGCGGGTGCAGGGCAAGTTCGGCGACAACGCGCCGCCGCGCCGCGTCATCGCCGACACCGTGCGCCGCTGGAACGAGACGTGGGCGTACCCGCGCCTCAGGCTCTCCCGCAACGAGGACTTCTTCCGCGACGCCGAGGCCAGGATCGGCGGCGAGATCCGCACCTTCGAAGGCGACTGGACCGACTGGTGGGTGGACGGCGTGGGCGCGGGCGCGCGCCCGCTGTCGCTCGCCCGCACCGCCCAGTCCGCGGTCGCCGACGCCCAGACCATCGGCACGTTCGCCGCCCTCCTCGACGCCACGGGGGCCGAGGACGACACGCGCGACGCCGCCGGGGTCTACGAGGCGGTGTCGCTCTTCGACGAGCACACCTGGGGCGCCGGCGACCCGTGGACGCACGGCGACGAGGGCGGCCACTCCGGCGAGCACCAGTGGCACTGGAAGTACGGGCAGGCGATGCGCGCCCACGACGACGGCAGGGCGCTGCTGCGCCGGGCCGGTGCCCGGCTAGGCCAGCGGCTCGCCGCCGCGCCCGGCGCCGTGGCCACGTACCACGTGGTGAACACCTGCTCCTGGCCGCGCACCGACGTCGTACGGATCTTCCTGCCCGAGAGCACGGTGCCGCTCGACCGGCCGGTCACCGTGCACGACGCCCGCGACGGCCGCGCGCTGACCCACGAGGAGCGTCCCCAGACCAACGACGACCACCGGGACGCGGGCCGCTTCCTGCTGGTCCGCGTGGACGAGGTGCCGTCCGCGGGCTCGGTGCGCCTGGACGTACGGGCCGCCGGCGGCAAGGCCGAGCGGCGCGGGACACCCGCCGCCGTCAAGGCCGCCACCGGCTGGAACCCCACCGGCGGCACCGAGCGCGACGACCCCGCCGAGAGCGCCGCCCGCGCGGCCGCCCACCCCGACCCGACGCTCCTGGAGAACGAGCACCTGGCGGTCCGCGTCGACCTCGCCCAGGCCTGCGTGGCCTCCGTCGTCGACAAGGCGACCGGCCGCGAACTCGTCCGCGCGGACGCGATCGTCGGCTTCAACGGGTACGTCCACGACAGCTACACCACCGCCGGAGCCTTCAACCACAACTCCAGCCGCACCACCGCCTCCGAGCGCCTGGAACACCTGGGGCGGCGCGCCGTCGCCCCGCCCGCCGCGCTCATCGACCGCCGCTCCACCGCGACCGCGGAGTCGATCACGTACGAGACCCGCCCCGCGGGCGCCAACCGCCTCCGGGTCACGCTCACGCTGCCGCGCGGCGTCCCCCGGCTCGACGTCGAGAACCGCCTGGACAAGGACCGGACCCTCGGCAAGGAGAGCGCCTACTTCGCCTTCCCCTTCGCCTTCGACCGGCCCGTCGTCCGCATGGAGGCCTCCGGCGGCACCACCGGCACGGGCCTGCCGGTGGTGCCGGGCTCGGCGCGGCACATGCGGGCCGTGCGCCGCTGGATCACGCTCGCCGACGACGGGCTCGCGGTCGCCTGGTCCACGCAGGACGCGCCGCTGGTGCAGTTCGGCAACATCGCGCTGCCGTACGCGCCGTTCCCCAAGACGCTCGGGCACGACGAGCCCGCCACCGTCTTCTCCTGGATCCACAACAACCTGTGGGACACCAACTTCCCCAGCGAGCAGGGCTTCGAGACCACCTTCCGCTACAGCGTCGCCTGCGGTCCGACGGCGACCGGGCTCGGGACCCGGACGGCGGCGGCGTGGAGCAGGCCGCTGCGGGCGGTGCGGGCCCGGGGCGCCACGGGGGTCGCCCCGGCCTCGCACTGCTTCATCACCCTGGACGACCCGCGCGTGCGCCTGGTCGGCGCCACCACGCCCCGGGCGGGCGAGGCGCTGCTGCGGCTCCAGTCCTTCGCCGAGGAACGGGTGGCGTGCCGGGTGCGGATCGGCTTCCCGGCGCGCGCCGCCCACCGAGCGGGCTACCTGGGCGGCAGGGGACCCGAACTGCCCCTGGAGGACGGGGAGGTGAGCGTCGACGTGCCCGCCCTCGGTACGGCGGCGGTGCTGTTCGTGCGCCAGTGAGAGCTGGCACGTCGCTGTCACAGCGGTAAGGAGACTGTGTGTACCGGCTCGACCCGCGTTACGGCCCCGCGCCCGGGGCCGTGATGGCCACCGGCTGGCCCGCCGTGGCCGCACGACTGCCGAGGCGTCCGCGGACGGTGGCCGTGGAGGGGCCCCCGTCCGTGGACTTCGACCACCTCGCCGCCCGCATCGCCGAGCAACTCGCCGCACCCGTACGGACCGTGGACGTGCGCGCGCACTACGCGCCGCCGCACGCCGTCCGCGAGCGCACCGAGGACGGCACCGGCGACCCCTACTACTGCAGACTCGCCGACAACCCCCTCAGCGACCTCTTCGACGAACTGCCCGGCACGGACGGGCCGCCCGGGGACCTCCTCCTCGTGTACGGCCCCGGCGCGGCGCTCGTCCCCCACGACGTCCTGTGGTACGCCGACGTGCCCAAACGGCACGCGGAGGCCGCCGTCGCCGCGGGCACGGGCCACAACCTGGGCCTTCCGTACGAACCCGGCGACCTCAGACGGCTCTTCTACATCGACTGGCCCGTGCTCGACCGGCACCGCGACGCCCTCGCCCCGCGCCTCGACGCCTGGCTCGACGTCCAGGACCCCGACCGGCCCGTCTACCTCGACGGCGAAGGCCTGCGCGCCACCCTCGCCGACCTCGCCCGCAGACCGGTGCGCACCCGCCCGTACTTCAACTCCACGCCCTGGGGCGGCCATTGGGCGCAGCGGCGGCTCGGCTTCGACGCGGGTGCCCGCAACACGGCACTCGGCTACGAACTCATCGCCCCCGAGTCCGGCGTCCTCATCGGGACCGGCCCCGGCCTCCAGGCCGAAGTGCCCTTCCAGCTCCTGTGCGCCCTGCACCCGCAGGAGCTGCTCGGCGCCGACGCGCACGCCCGCTTCGGCACCTCCTTCCCGATCCGCTTCGACTACCTGGACACCGTCGACGGCGGCAATCTGTCCGTGCACTGCCACCCCCGCGAGCAGTACATGCGGGAGCGGTTCGGCTGGCCGTACACCCAGCACGAGTCGTACTACATGACGGTCGGCGGACCCGGCGCGCGCGTCTTCCTCGGCCTGCGCGAGGACGCCGACGCCGACCTGTTCCGCAAGGAGGTCGAGGAGGCCGCCCAGGACGGCGTGCCCATGGACCCCGAGGACCACGTCCTCACCTTCCCCGCCGAGCAGGGCCGCCTCTTCCTCATCCCCGCGGGCACCCCGCACGCCAGCGGCGCGGGCAACCTCGTCCTGGAGATCAGCGCCACGCCGTACCTGTACAGCCTGCGCTTCTACGACTGGCTGCGCCCCGACGCCGACGGCAGACCGCGCGCGCTGCCCTACGAACACGGCCTCGCGAACCTGGACACCGCGCGGCGCGGCGAGGCCGTCGCCCGCGACCTGGTGCAGGAGCCGCGCGTCCTGCGCTCGGGCCCGGGCTGGCGCGAGGAGGTCATCGGCGCCCTGGACGAGATGTTCTACGAAGTGCGGCGTCTCACCCTGGACGCCGACGCCGAGGCCACCGACGACACCGCCGGACGCTTCCACGTCCTGAACGTCGTGGACGGCGCGGGCGTGGAACTCCGCACGGCCGCGGGCGACCGGCATCCGCTGTCGTACGCGGAGACCCTGACGGTCCCCGCGGCCGTCGGCCCGTACCGCATCACCGCGCGCGGCGGCCCCGCGCGGGTCGTCAAGGCACTGGTCCGCGCGGCCGCCGCGGGCCGCTCATGAGAGCCGTCCTGGAGCTGGGCGGCACCCATGTGACGGCCGCCCTCGTCGGCACCGCCCGCATCGTCCGCCGGGTGCGCCGCGCCCTGAACGCGCGCGGCAGCGCCGAACACGTCCTCGGCGCCGTGGTGCGCTGCGCCACCGACCTCGACGCGCCGGCGGGCGAGCTGTGGGGCATCGCCGTGCCGGGCCCCTTCGACTACGACAAGGGCGTCGCCCGCTACGAAGGCGTCGGCAAGTTCGACGACCTGTACGGCATCGACGTGGCGTCGGTCCTGCTCGACGGCGTCTGGCCGCGGCCCTCCGGCGTGGCGTTCCTCAACGACGCGCACGCCTTCGCGCTCGGCGAGTGGCACGCGGGCGCCGCGCGCGGCCACCGCAGATGCGTCGGCATCACCCTCGGCACGGGCGTCGGCTCGGCCTTCCTCGCCGACGGCGCCGTACGCCACGACGGCCCCGGCGTGCCGCCGCTCGGCCGCATCGACCTCACCCGGGCCGAGGGCCGCCCGCTGGAGGACACCGTCTCGCGCCGCGCCGTCATCGCCCGCTACGGCGATCGCGACGCGGACGTGCGGGACATCGCCGCCCGCGCCCGCGCGGGCGAACGCCGCGCCGCCCGCGTCCTGTACGAGTCCCTGTGCCCCCTCGGCGCCGTACTCGCACCGTACGTAAGGGAGTTCGGGGCCACGGCGCTTATCGTGGGCGGCGGCATGGCCGCGTCCTGGGACCTCGTCGGCCCGGCGCTTCGCGACGGTTTGGGGGACACCCCGGTCGAGCTGGGCGCGGCCGCGCTCGGCGGGGACGCGGCGCTGGTGGGGGCGGCGCTCCACGCGGAGGGCCGGGACACCGTGCCGCGGTAGGGCGCGGCAGGGAACGCCGTGCAGTGGGAAAGGGAGGGACATCGTGCCCGGAACTCCGCATGAGCCCGAGAGCGGGGCGGGCGCGCCCAGGAGCGGCAGGCCGAGCGGCAAGGCCACCCTGCGGGACGTCGCCGAGCGGGCCGGGGTCAGCGCGATGACCGCCTCGCGGGTGCTGCGCGACGACCCCCGGGTCCACCCGGCCACCCGCGACCGGGTCCGCGCGGCCGCCGCCGCGCTCGGCTACCGGCCCAACGAACTGGCCCGCCGGCTGCGCCTGGGCCGCGGCACCGGCCTGGTCGGCCTGGTGGTCACCAACCTCGCCAACCCCTTCTACTCCCGGCTCGCCCTCGGCGTCGACTCCGTGCTCGCCCCCGACGGCCTCAAGACCGTCATAGGCAACACCGGGCAGGACCTGGACGCCGAACGGGACCTGGTCGCCGACCTGGTGGCCCGCCGCGTGGACGGCATCATCGCCGTGCCCGTGGGCAACGACCAGCGCCACCTCGCCGCCGCGGCCGCCGAGGGCGTCCCCGTGGTGCTCGCCAGCCGCCCGCCCGAGGGCTTCGCCGCGGACTGCGTCCTCGTCGACGACTTCGGCGGCGCCCGCGACGCCACCGCGCGCCTGATCGCGCGCGGCCACCGCCGCATCGGCTTCCTCGGCTCGCCCCCGACCGTCTACACCGGCACCGAGCGCCTGCGCGGCTACCGCTCCGCCCTCGCCGAAGCGGGCCTGCCCGCCGACGAGCGGTACGTCCGCCAGGGCCAGACCCAGCCCCACCAGGCCGAGCGCGCGGCCACCGAACTCCTCGGCCTGCCCGACCCGCCCACGGCCCTGTTCTGCTCCAACAACCGCAACACCATAGGGGCGTTCCGGGCCCTCCGCGCGACCCGCTCCGCCACCGCCCTCGCGGGCTTCGACGACTTCGAACTCGCCGACGCCCTCGGCCTGCCCCTCACCCTGGTCACCTACGACAGCGACGAACTCGGCCGCGCAGCAGGCCGCCTCCTCCGCAACCACACCCGCGACCACCCCCCCGAGCCCACCCCACCCCCGAGCCCCCAACGCCTGGTACTCACCACCGAACTGGTCGAGTACGGCGCCTGACCGGAAGACCAGCACCCACTTCCCCCTACGGACCGCGTGCCCACACATCTGAGGGCACCATGGGCCGCATGCCTCAATGGACCATCAACCGACGTGGTCGGGCGTCACAGCACTCGCCGCCCCATCTCGGTGAAGTACTCCCGCATCACGTCGGGGTTGGGCCGAGGCCTCCTTCTCGCTGTGGAGGACGCCACGGCAAGGCGGACCACTGGTACGCCAAGGCTCTTTCCTGGACCGCGTGGTGCGCCTGGCTCCGGTGGCGGATGTCGTGCGCGAGCCGTGTATGATTTGATTACAACGTCGGTGCGCAGCACCGGAGTCGCGCGTCTGTGGTCCAAGGAAAGACGCCCATCATCCGATGGGAAATGTAGGTGCAAGGCCTGCCGGGCGCTCCATGAAACATAGGCCCCTCACCACCAAGGTGAGGGGCCTATGTCGTGTGCGGCGGCCGTTCAAGGGTGCTCAGCAGGCGAACACCGGCGCCTCCGCGCTCAGCACCGCCGTCCTCGGCTCGGCCGACCACGTCGTGCGGAGCTCGTCGGCGAGGGTGGACACCAGCTTCGGCACGTCCTGTGCCGCGGTGTCGTGGAGGGCCTCCGTGATGATCAGGACGTCGGACGTGGTGGCCCGGACGGCCGAGTGGCCGCTCTGCCGGTTGGTCCAGCGGCGGGCGTGGGCCCGGCGTGCGCCGTCGGCGAAGACGACCTCGCCCGCGTCGGGCCGCTCGAGGCCGCCGGAGAACGTCTCGTAGGCCTCGTCCCCGTCGGCGTACCGGACTTCGAGGTCCCCGCTGATGCGGGACAGGTCGAAGACGCCGACCGGGATGCCGTACGCGAGGGACACGGCGTTGCAGAGGTCGATGAGGGGGTGGATGCGCGGCAGCGAGCCCTCCTTGCGGAAGCGCCGCAGCAGGGACTCGGAGGCGCAGCGGTACTGGGTGGGCTTGAGCCCGAGCGTGGCGAACGCCCGCCGCCAGGCCTGGACTTCGGGGAACTGGCTCTCCGGGGCGGCGGCGAGGCGCTCGGCCGCCGCCGCGCCGTACCGGGCGACCGGCGCGTCGACCGGGACGTCCGGGGTGAGGCCGCGGGCGAGGAGCACGCCGGGAACCAGGGCCGGGAAGTCCCGCCACAGGGCGGGCGCATGCTGGAAGTGCACGGTGTTTCCGATCGGTGAGGGCCGTTGGGGAATGAGTTGGGGAACCAGCGGGGGTGACAAGCAGCTGTCAGGAGAGCGCGAGCTTCGCGCCCAGCGCGGCGAACGCGCCCGCGAAGACGCGCCGCAGCCACGTCACCACCGCGGGCCGCGCGATGACGTGATCGCGCATCGCCGCCGCGAACCGCCCGTAGGCGGCGAACACGACGAACGTCAGGAGCATGAAGTACCCGCTGAGTTCGACCATCCGAAGCGCCGCGTGCGGATGGCCCGCGGGCACGAACTGCGGCAGGAACGCGAAGAAGAACAGGGTGAGCTTGGGGTTCAGGAGGTTGAGCAGCACGGCGTCGACGATCACCCGGGCCGAGGAGCGCGGCGCGCCGTCGTCCTGGTCCGCGGTGAGCGCGCTCTGGTCGCGGAGCGTCTTCCACGCCATGTAGAGGAGGTACGCGACGCCGAGGTACTTGAGGGTCTGGAACGCGAGGGCGCTGGTGTGGAACAGCGCGGCCAGCCCCGTGATCGCCGCCAGCATGTGCGGAACGATGCCCAAGGTGCAGCCGACGGCCGCGACGACACTGGCGCGCGGGCCCCGCGAGAGCCCCGCGGAGACGGTGTAGAGAACCCCGGTGCCCGGCGTCACGGTCATCACGAGCGTGGTGAGCAGAAATTCCATGGCTTGACTCTGCCGTCACAATGGATCGGTGAACAGGTCCAATGGATCTCCCTCCGACAGGTCCAAAATGCGCGACTCCACCATGGTCGGCGGGCCCGCGGCGCCCGGCGGGCCAGCGGCGCCCTCCGCCTCCGACTTCCTCCAGCTGAACACCGCCGAGGCCCCGCGCGGCGGCATGGCGGACTGGCTGGCCCGGCAGGTCCGGCGCGCGGTCGCCGACGGCCTGCTGCCGGTCGGCAGCAGGCTGCCCGCGACCCGGGTGCTCGCCGCCGAACTCGGCGTCTCCCGCGGTGTGATCACGGAGGCGTACCGCAGGCTGACGGAGGACGGGCACGTCGCCGGGCGGGGGAGGGGCGGCACCGTGGTCGTGGCCGCGCCCCTGGCCCCGCGGACCGGGCCCCGCGAGGCGGAGCGTGCCGTACCGGCAGCCGGAGACCCGCTGTTCAGGACTCCTCCCGGCACCGACGTCTTCGACGCGCTGCGCGCCGCGCCCGCCCGGATCGACCTGTCGCCGGGCCTGCCCGACCTCGCCGCGTTCCCGCGCGCCGCCTGGCTGCGCGCCGAGCGGTCCGTGCTCGCCGGACTCGTCCCCGCGGACTTCGGCTACGGCGACCCGCGCGGCGCCCCGCCCCTGCGCCGCGCCGTCGCCCGCTGGCTGGCCCGCAACCGCGGCATCGCGGCGGACCCGGACGAGGTCCTCGTCGTCGCGGGCACCGCCCAGGCGCTCGGGCTGCTGGCCACCGTGCTCCAGGCGGCAGGGATCTCCCGCGTCGCGGTGGAGGACCCCTGCTCGCTCGGGCTCCGCCAGCACCTGCGCGTGTCCGGCATGGAGGCGCCGCCCGTGCCCGTGGACGCCGACGGCATCCGCGTGGACGCGCTGCGGGCCACCGGCGCCCCGGCCGTCCTGCTGACCCCGGCCCACCAGTTCCCCACCGGCGTGGTCCTCGACGGCGTACGGCGGCGCGAACTCGCGGAGTGGACCCGCGACGGCGGACTGATCATCGAGGACGACTACGACGCCGAGCACCGCTACGACCGCCCGCCCGTCCCTGCCCTGCGGTCCACCCTCCCCGACCGCGTCGCGTACGCGGGCAGCGTCTCCAAGCTCCTCGCGCCCGCCCTGCGCGTGGGCTGGCTGCTCGCGCCCCGCGCGCACCACGCCGCGCTCGTGGACGCCAAGCGCTTCGCGGACCTGGGCAACGCGGCGCTCCCGCAGCTGGTCCTCGCCCGGCTGATGGAGTCCGGGGACCTGGAGCGCCATCTGCGGCTCCTGCGCAGGCGGCACCGCGCACGGCGCGACGCCATGATCGCGGCCATCGCGGCACATCTGCCGGGCGCCGTCGTGCACGGCGCCGCCGCGGGCCTGCACCTGATGGTGACCTTCCCGGACGGGGCCGGTGACCGCGCCGACACGGACCTCGCCGCGGCGGCCCTGGAGCGCGGCGTGAAGGTGCAGCCCCTGTCCTGGCACGCCCAGCGCCCGCAGCGCCCCGGCCTCGTCCTCGGCTACGCGGCGAGCACGCCGACGGACATCAGCGAGGGCGTGGCGCTGATCGGGAGCCTGCTCCGCTGACCTGCTCGGTCCGTGCCTCGACGGCACGCAGGACGGCCACCATGTCGGCCTCCCCGTGGCCGAGCGCCACCGTGTCCGCGAACAGCGCGTGGCAGACGTCGAGGAGCGGCGAAGCCACTCCGGCCGCGCGGGCGGCGGCCGCGACGAGCTGGTTGTTCATCAGGACGTCCCGGGCCGCCGCCTGGACGCCGAAGTCGCGGGCCAGCAGCTTGGGCGCCTTCATCCGAGAGACGCCGCTGGCCATCGGCCCGGCGTCCAGGACCTCCAGGAACTGCCGGGCGTCCAGACCGTGCCGCTCGGCGAAGTGGAAGGACTCGGCGAGCCCGGTGACCGTGGTGATCAGGAAGAGGTTCACCGCGAGCTTCGTCACCAGCGCGTTCGGGACGGGACCGCACGTGAACTCCTCGTGGCACAGGGGCTGAAGGAGCGGGCGCACCTCCGCCACGGCCGCCGGCTCCCCGGCGAGCATCGCCACGAGGCGCCCGGCCTCGGCGGGCTCGCGGGAGCCGGACACCGGGGCTTCCACATACCGCCCGCCCGCCGCCTGGATGTCGGCCTCCAGACCCTGGGAGTACTCGGGCGACGTCGTGCCCATGTGTACGACCGTCCGGTCGGCGACGCGCGCGGCGAAGTCCGGTGTGCCCCGGCCGAGGGTGGCGTCGATCGCGTCGCCGTTCGCGAGCATCAGGATCACGACGGGCGCCTTCCGGAAGACCTCGGCGGCGTCCGCCGCGACGTGCGCCCCGGCGGCGCGCAGCGGCTCGCACTTCGCCGCGGTGCGGCTCCACACGATCAACTCGGCGCCGGAGCCGGCGAGGCGGAGCGCCATGGGCTGCCCCATGACGCCGAGTCCGATGAATCCCACGTCCACGCGCGCACCCCCGTACTCCGGCCCCGCGGCCCCGGTTATGACAGCTGTCATAGGTATGACGGCTGTCATAGTAGTACGCGCGGGGGGAGGTCGGCAGACGGTGCGTGAGGTGGAGGACGGCGATGGGGTCCGAGCGAGGACCGCGTGAGCGGATGGTGTTCAGCGCGGCGCAGCTGATGCGCGGCGGTGGCGTCGCCGCCGCCGGGATGCGGGACGTGGTCGCGCGCGCGGAGGCGCCGCGGGGCTCGCTCCAGCACTACTTCCCCGGCGGCAAGGAGCAGTTGGTCAACGAGGCCGTGGCATGGAGCGGCGACTACGCGGCTAAGCGGGTGGGGCGGTTCGTCGCCGGACTCCCCGAGCCCTCGCCCAGCGGCCTGTTCGCCGCGATGGTCCGCCAGTGGACCGACGAGCTGGAGTCCGCCCCGGCCGCCACCGGCTGCCCGGTCGCCGCGGCCGTGGTCGACCGCGGGGGCTCCACGGAGTCCACCCGGACCGCCGCCGCGGCCGCGTTCGGCCGCTGGACCCGGTCGGTGGCCGGGGCGCTCACGGACATGGGCGTGCCCGCGGGGCGCGCCGAGCCGCTCGCGACCCTCATGATCAGCACCCTGGAGGGCGCCCTGCTCATCGCCCGTGCCGAACGCGACGCGCGGGCCCTGACGTCGGCGGTCGCCGAGCTCGGGCCGCTCCTCGACGCGGCGGTCACCGAACGGACGTAGCGCCGCGCCCTACGGATGCCCGGTGCCGCACATCGCCCGGGCGTCCGGGCACAGCAGCGCCAGGGCCTCCAGGACGACCGGATGGTCGAGGTGCCGGGCGACCAGGACGAGATGGGCGCGTTCCCCGGCCGCGGGCACGTCCTCGCCCGGCAGTCCGGCGAAGTCGGAGTCGGCGGGGGCGGGCGGCCGTCCCGCGCCGCGCCGCCTGGCGGCGTACAGGATCGTGGCGGCCGCCTGCGCCGCGACGACGTCGACGCCGGGGTACGCGCCCCGGCGGGCCAGCCGGCTCACGGCGTGGGCGGGCGCGGCGGTCATCCACGGCCTGAGGGCGCGGGCCCCGTCGCGGATCTCGACCAGCCTGCGGGACAGGGCGATGCGCGTGTCCAAGGCGCCCCACGCGAGGCCGGGCGTGAGTACGAGCCGGGGGTCGGCGCGCACCACGGTCTGCCACAGCGGCCGCAGCGCGGAGTGGTCGCGGCGCTCCTGGCGGCGGGCGTGCACCGAGAGGCGCACGAGGCTGTGGTGGGCGACGAGCGCGCTGGCCGCGGTGGTCAGCCACGCGCCCTCGGCGAGCGCGTCCAGACCGCGGCCGCGCGCGGCGCCCGCCATGGCCACGAGGAGGCAGACGGCGTGCACCAGGTCCAGGGCCACGGCCACCGCGAAGCCCCGTACGGACCGGTCGAGTTCGGGTGTGAGCCCGGGGGCGCCGAGGGCCAGGAGCGAACGGCACTTGAGCACGGTCGCGGTCACGGCCGCGGACAGGGCGATGAAGTACAGCACGTGCAGCGCCACGACCTGCGGCACCCGCGCGTGGTCGGTGGCCAGGAGCAAGGGGTGGGCGGGGCCGTCGAAGTCCGTCAGGGCGAACAGGGCGGCCAGGACGACGAGCGTGCCCCCGTACAGCGGCACCCAGGCCGCCACCGTGCGCCGCAGCGGAGGCCCCGCGCGGTCCGGCGGATGCCACAGATGGGCCAGGAGATGGGCGTGGCCGACGCGCAGCAGGGCCGCGAAGTCGATGAGCAGGGCGGCCAGATGAGGAACTCCGGTGAGGTCCCCGACGGCCTGGTACACGGCGGGCGTGACGAGCAGGAAGAGCGCCGCCGAGTGGAACAGGGACGACGCGGTGAGCTTGAGGACCAGGGCCGGCTCGCGCCGGGCCGCGACCGCCTTGACGGTGCCGAGGGCCAGGCTGGCGGCGGCGACGGTGAGGCTGACCGAGGTCAGCAGGGCGTGCCACATCAGACGTCGGCGCGCCGATGGGCGAAGGACGAGGTCAGGGAGCCGGTGTAGCTGACCGCCGGATCGAGGCAGAGCATTAACAGGCCCACGGTGGCGAACACTTCGGCGGCCCACTCTTCGTCTTCTTCGTGTTCCTCGTGTTCCTCGCACTCGGCGGGGGCCGTGGAGTCCGCGCGCCCGCGCGTCCCGGCGCGCAGCCGGGCGGGCCGGAAGAGGACCTCCTCGACCACGTCGGGAGGCAGGGAGGGCATCTGCTCGCTCAGCGTGCCGAGATCGAGCAGGCCGCCGGCCGCGACGGCCTCCGGGCCGGGGGCGGGGGACCTGCCGCACAGCAGGTGGTAGAGCTCGTGCAGCAGGACGTGCAGCCCCTGCCGCTCACTGGTGTGGGAGGTGACGACGATGGTGTCCTCGCTGTCGCCGCGCACGCAGAAGCCGCTGACGTGCGGGGGCAGGGGCACCCGCAGCACGGTGAGGGATCTGCGGCGCAGCCGGACGACGGCCTGCAGGAGCTCCTGGAGCCCCTGGCCGGGCCGCAGTCCGAGGTCGACGTGGATGATGCGGACGGCTCGCCGCCGCGCGCGGACCCAGGCGCGGCGCCTGCGCACGGCGCCGAGGATGAGGGCCGGGGCGTCGGTGACACGGGCCCGGCCGGTGTGGCGCCAGGATGCGGGGGCGCCCGCGAACAGCACGGTTCAGCACTCCCGGATCGGCCGTGCGGGCGGCGGCACCTGCCCGGCTCCGGGCCCCGGCGCGGTTCTTCGCGCTCGCGTCGCGAGACACGGACGCGGCGCCCGTGCGCTGGCGGTTCTCATAGGCCCTTCACACTCCCCGTTCCGCCCCAGTGACAGACGTGTGCCCCTGACCTGCGCTGGGACATTATCAGGCTGATTTCGCACGGCGTCGTCGGCGTGCGCGGCGACAGCGCGTGTGTGTCGATTTCCTTAGGAGTGGGGGTGAGTTGAGTAGGAAGTGCGGTGGTGGGTATTCGCGGCGCGGTGGCGCGCGCCGGGCGTCCTTTTGTACGGCTGGCAGGACACGGAGACAGCACGAAACGGCAGTTACTGCCGCTCGACTGCCACTTTTGACCGAAAGTCGAACGCTTTACGGCCGGTTATGGTGTCAACAATTGAAGACGGTGCTGGCCGGGGATGGTTCGGGCGGATACTCTCAGGGCGCCCAACGAGTTCCGTGGCCCATGGAGACCTTCAGGTGAACGCAGCCGACCGCCAAGCGGCGCCCGGACACGTGATCGCCCGTCTCCTCGACGACGTCGACGCCTACGCCGCGCGCCTGGGGACCACCCGCGGCCGCCTGCTGGATCTCGCGCTCGTCTCCCGCGCGACGGGGATCGAACCCGACCGCGTACGTGCCCTGTTGAACGGCGAACCTCCCGAGGAGGAGCCGCGCGAGAAGTACGCGCGGGAGACGTTCCGGAAGGCGCTCTTCCAGCAGCGGCTGCGGTTCCTGCAGCGGACCCGGCTCAAGGAGACGCCGGCGGGCAGGGAGCCGTACGGCCTCAGGGAGATCTCGCGCGCGACCGGCATCTCCGCTCAGCACGTGTCGAACCTCCTGAACGGCGAGCGGGGCGCGAACCACGACCACGCCGCCCGCCTCGAACTGTTCTTCCGGGTACCGGAGGGCTTCTGCTCCCGCACCGAAGGCGCCGCGCTGGTCGCCTACTTACACCGCATGGTGCACGAGGACCTGCCCAAGCTGGCGACGCACGCCGTGCTCCAGGAGCTCGGCGCCCGCTCGGTGGCCCTGCGCAGCACGGCGGACGGGGCCAAGATCGACACGCTGCGGGACCTGCTGCCCGCCCTGGACGAGCTGGTCAGGGCGATCCAGGCGCGCAAGCCCGGCGACGGTCCCGGCGCGGGCGAAGGGTCCGCGTAGGCCCCGGTGACGGGCCTCGCGGACCCGGGCGGGGCCGTGTGGGCCGCGGGCGCTACGCGCGTTGTCGTGCGGCGGCGGCCGTCGGGCGGCTCTCCGTGGTGACTTGCCTCAGTCGCCGACGCCATGACATGCGTCGTTCTCAATCGTTGACACCGCCTGTGATAGTGCATCAGGATCTGTCTACGCCAGAGCCGGGGGCAGGTTGGCTCTGACGGGGAAGGAAACCTGCCCGGATGTTCCATTCGTCCGTATGGCCGTTGTCGGGCTTCTCCCGTGGGGGCGGGAGCGACCGGTAGGCGGCCGGCGGTCCTGCTCATGCCCCGATCGGCGGCGACGCCGCTCCGCGGTGGGTGCGGGTGCCCACCCGACATCGCGGAGTCAACCACCCGGGGACTGGTTGGCCCCTGCGAATGGAACGAGCGTTCTATCAGGTGATGCCAGGGGCCGCCGCGGCCCGAACCGGACCGCGGTGGTACAGGGGAGGAGCGATGGTCTGGTGGCGGTACCGCGTACCACCTGCGCGCTCCTTGGCAGTGTGGTCTTGGAGACGGCCGCGGTTATGGTTCCCTCCGGGGCGCGGGGGCGCCTTGGCCCGGAGAGCCACACCGCTGCCGGGTGGTGCGTGCGACGTCCGTGCGCGTACCCGCTGGGTGGAGTTGGGGACTCCGCTCGCCGAGCTGCCCGTTCCTGATGAGCCGGTGCTCAGATCATGACGGGGCTAATTCAGGAAGATGCCATGGATGCTACTGCTACGACCCTGGCCGCATCGGCCGGGGCGATCATCGCCGATGAGCACGGTGATGTGCTGATGGTGAAGCCGTTGTACACGGCGTACTGGAATCTGCCCGGGGGGCATCTCGAGGGAGGGGAGGACCCGAGCGCCGCGTGCGCTCGTGAGATCCGCGCGGAGCTGGGCCTGGACGTGACGGTGGGTGACCTGCTCGTGGTCGCCTGGGTCGACTCCGGTGGGCCCATGCCCCGCGTTTGCTACATCTTCGACGCGGGTGCGGTGGACGCCGAACAGCGGCGAGCCCTCACCCTGAGCGACGACGGGGACGTGTGCTACCGCTTCGCCTCGCCCGAGCGCATCGACGCGTCGATGGTCTCGCCGTTCGTCAAGCCGATGTGGGAGGCCGCACTGACCGCCCGCAAGGAGAAGCGACTGGTCTGCCTCGAAGTCGAGGTGTGAGCCACCGCTGCTGCACGGCAGCCGGTTGAACGACGCCCGTACGGGGTGCGCCACCCCGGTGCCAGGGAGAGGCCCGAGCCGACCGGATCCTGTCCCGGCACCGACGCCGGCACACCACGCGCCCCGTACCCGGTCCCGCGACCCGTGGGCCGGGGCGGCATCTTCGTCCAGTCAGTGGTGCGGCCCGTCGAGGGGCCGGTGAACCAGCGCTCGGCCTGACAGACCCCGTCCCCTTCCGATTCCGACCGGGAGGGGACGGGGCACGTACGCACGAATGCCGCCGCCGGGGGATCGGCGGCGGCATTCTCACGCAGGGCCGAAGGTGCACCTCCGCTCCTGCTCGCACCGAGCGTGGGGGAGAACCGTTGCCCGGTGCGTGCCGGTCGGCGTCCGCTGGAACCTGTAGCGGCGTGCCGACAGGTGCACCCCATCCCGCATCGCGCCGCCGCGCAACACCAAGGCCCCGTCGGACGGCCGCACGTTTCACTTGGCGAAAGGGAAGGCCCCCGAATTCCGGGAGCCGGAATCCAGAGGCCTTCCCGCGGTACGTCCGCGCCGTGCGGCGTCAGCCCACCGAGGCGGGGGACAGGGCCTGGTCGCCGCTGTCCCGCTGCCAGGCGATCCGCGAGCAGTCGGTCATCAGCGCCAGGATGTCGGGCTCCCCGTCGGCCGCGTTCAGGTGCCGGAACTCCGACGCCAGGGTGATCACCATGCGCTCGGGCAGATGTAGATCCGGATAGCGGTCCTCCGCGATGAGGTGGCGCGCGGCCTCGGTCGGCGTGAGGCCGCGCGCGTGCAGGGAGCGCGCCTGGTCGGCCAGGTCCCGCAGATAGGCGATGTGCTCCCGCAGGCCGTCCTGGTCGAGCACCGGACCGTGGCCCGGGACGACGAGGTCGGGGTTCCAGCCGAGCACGCGCTCGCAGGCGAGCACCACCCGCTCCAGCGGACCCGCCCAGTGGCACACGTGGTCACCCGCGAACACCACGTCACCGGCGAAGACGACGCGCTCCTTCGGCAGGTGCACGACCATGTCGCCGACGGTGTGCGCCGGGCCCACGTCGTGCAGCTCCACCGCCATGTCACCGATGTGGAGGTCGAGGCGGCCCTCGAAGGTCCGCGTCGGCTCCTGCACGGTGATGCCGCGGAAGTCGAACCGGCCGAAGTGGCGCCGGAAGTACCAGCCGAGCGGCTCGCCCGGATCCGTGTCCTCCACCAGGAAGCGCAACTGCTCGGGCGACGGCTCGAAGCACTGGTGCTCCAGGGTGCGCCGGGTGGAGACGATCTCCGCGCCGGTCACCCGCTGGTTGCCCCAGCCGTGGTCGCCGTTGCCGTGCGTGGTGAACACGGTGCTGATCCCGGTGCCGGGACCGGCCGCCTCCCGCGCCGCGGCGAGGAAGTCGTCGGTGCGGTCCAGGGTGTACGGCGTGTCCACCAGGGCGGCTTCCCCGGCGGCCGTGAGCAGGCCGCAGTTGGCGAGACCCCAGGCGCCTGCGGCGTCGGGGGACCACACGTGGACGCCGGTGGCCAGGGGGACGAGACGCGGATCAGATTCCATGGTCATGCATTCTCACCCGGCGAGCCGGGGGCGAAGACCAGGAAGAAGAAGCGGGACCCGGGGGACTTGAGCGGCTGGGCGGTGCACATCGTCACCGAGCCGAGCACCGACGGCTCGTGCCGGGGGCAGCAGCGGCTGGCGTCCTCCCGGTCGACGCCGAGTGAGGCTATTCCGGCGTGCCGCATGGGGCGCGCGTCCCCGTCGGGGTGGACGTAGGCCACGTCGTGCCGACGGTAGATCGGGCCCGCGACGGGGTCGTCGTTGACCTCCTCGTCGATCTGCTGGAGGTCCTTGTTGTGCGGGTGCGCGGCGATCGCGGTGCGCAGCTGGGCCGTCACCTTGATCGCCCAGTTCTCCTCCCAGTCGACGAGGTGGCACTCCCGCGCGGTCTCGCACAACAGCATCCACCGCATCAGGTTCCGCTCGGGCAGCTGCGGAGTCGTCCCCTGCACCTGCGGGAACATCCGGATGAAATCGTCGTTGCACGCCAGTACGTTCCAGGCCACGTCGTTGATGTAACACGGCTGGCCCTTGACCCGATTCACGGCGGTCAGCCACGCGGGACCGACGTGCGTGCCCGCCATCGGGTCCATCGGGAAGGGCGGTTCATATCCGAGCGCGTAGACGTACAGCGCGGTGCGTTCGGGCTCTTCCATCCGCAGCACCGTGGCCACGTTGTCGAGGAAATCGGCCGACGGCTGCGCCATCTCGCCGCGCTCCAGGAGCGCGTAGGTCCGCTCGGAGACGAACAGCTCCTGCGCCACCCTGGCCTGCGAGAGTCCGTGCAGGCGCCGGCCGCGCCCGGTGCGGCGCGGCGAGCCCAGCTCGGTGGGGCTGATCTGGCTGCGCTTGAACTGCAGCAATTGCTGCAGCGCCTCCTTGTTGTTCAATTTCCAACCTTTCTCCGCGCTGTGCGGGGTGGTCGCTCGCACCGTTCCGTAGGAAACATTTTCATCGGAAGTTGAACTTCCTGAAAAACGCGGACCGGAAGAATCAAGGCCTGGTGATCCTCCCGGTCCGGCCGCGAGAATGGCGTCAGGACCTGAACAGGCGGGGCATGGCGACGAGCCGTGCCGGTGAGGAGGGGTGCGCGGTGCTGCGACCGGTGGCCGCCACAGCGGTGCGAGAGCGCGCCGGCAGTGCGGTGGCCCGCACGCTCGCCGTGCTCCGCGCCCTGCGGGAACTGGGCCCGGGAGCGCATCCGTTGGCGGTCGTCGCGGCCCGCGCGGAGCTGCCCGCACCCACCGCCCACCGCTATGTGCGGGCCCTCGCCAGGGAAGGGGCCGTCGAGCAGCGCGGTCCTCGGGGCCACTACGCGCTGACGGAGACACCGCACCGATCCACCCACCTCGTCGATGAGGTCACGGATACTAAAGTCGGTCAGACCTCGCCTGCGTTGCGTGCTGAACTCGTCACTCTACAGTCACGTACCGGGCAAGTGTCGCTCCTGTACGCTCCGTTGCTGGTGGGTGCCGCACTGCGGTTCTGCATCGACCGGGCGGTCGGTGCGCACGCCGCGGCGCTCGAGGCGGCGCCGCGGTCGGCGCTGCGGCGGCTGTGGAGCGCGCCCCTGGACGCCGACGCCGCGGGCCTGGCCATCCTGGCCTGTCTCGACGGGGCGCCGCCGCCGGGCGTGCCGCTCGACCGCATCCGTGAGCAAGGTCACGCGGTGGGGCCCTCGCCGCTGCCGGAGTGGGAGTCGATAGCCGCTCCCGTGTGGCGCGGCTCCGTGCCGGCGGGCGCCGTGGCGCTCGTCGCCCCGCGGCGGCAGCTGCGCGGCGCGGTCGCCCGCACCCGCTGTGTCCATGCGGTGATGGACACGGCAGCCTCCATGAGCGGCCTGCTCACCCGGACCCGGGTCCGGCACGCGGGCTGACCGGCGGACGGCCAGCGCCCCGCGCGACGCCGACGCCCACCGCAGATCCCCCCACCCCGACCAGAGAGGCTCTCAGTGTCCCGCTCCGTACTGATCACCGGCGGCAGCCGCGGCATCGGCCTGGCCATCGCCCGCGCGATGCAGGCCGCCGGTGACCGCGTCGCCGTCACCCACCGCACCGGCGAGCCCCCCGAGGGCCTGCTCGGGGTGCGCTGCGACGTCACGGACGCCGACCACGTCGACCTCGCCTTCCAGCGGGTCGAGGAGGAGCAGGGTCCTGTCGAGGTCCTGGTGGCCTGCGCGGGCGTGGCCAACGACAAGCTCCTCATGCGGATGACGGAGGAGGACTTCACCTCCGTCCTCGACACGAACCTCACCGGCGTCTTCCGCGTCGCGAAGCGGGCCACCCGCGGCATGCTCCGCGCCCGCAGCGGCCGGATCGTGGTGATCTCCTCGGCCGTGGGCCTGCGCGGCGAGGCGGGCCAGGCCAACTACGCCGCGTCCAAGGCGGGCCTCGTGGGCTTCGCCCGCTCCCTGGCCCGCGAGCTGGGCTCGCGCTCCATCACCGTGAACGTGGTGGCGCCGGGCCTGACCGAGACCGCCATGAGCGAGGCCCTCACCGAGGAGCAGCGCGCGGCCCTGGTCCAGCAGATCCCGCTGGGCCGCCTCGCCCGCCCCGAGGAGGTGGCCGCCGCGGTGGCGTTCGTCGCCTCGCCCGAAGCCGCGTACATCACCGGGGCCGTGATCCCGGTCGACGGCGGCGCGGGCATGGGGCACTGAGACCCCGCGCGGTCCGCGCGACGGCTACTGATTCCGTCGCGCCGACCGCGCGGACACGGGCGGCTGCTTGCGGCCACGACCGGTACGGGGGTACGGCCGTGGCCGCGGCAGTCAAGCTCGTTCAGGCACAACTTGGCCTGAGATGCGTGGGAGCCGCTCCGCCTCACGTGTCATCGTGGACCCATCGATTGGTCTGGACCTGACAAGGCCCGTGTGACCGCGGCGGGACGCGTCAGGGTGAGGAGCGTACGCATGCGCGGGACCACCATCTTGCCCGGGGGCAGAGCGAACGGCAGCGAACCGGAGAGGGGAGGACTGCCGGTCCACCGGCTCGAGGTGCCACAGCCGAACGCGCTGCCTTTCGCCATCGGGACCTTCGACACCATCGGCCCCATGTCGCGCGCCTCCTTCCCGCACCGGCACACCTTCCACGAGATCGTGTACGTCACCGGCGGCACCGGCAGCCACGTCGTCGACCTGGCCCGGTTCACGCTGCGCCCGCCCCACCTGTGCTTCATCGCACCGGGTCAGGTGCACTACTGGGACGGCGTCCGGGACCTCGAAGGCCGCCTGATCCTGTTCACCGACGACTTCCTCCTGGAGAACCCGCGGGACCAGGAGACCCTGCGCAGACTCGGCCGCCGCTCCTGGCTCGGACTCTCCGAAGCGGACGCCGCCTGGGCGCACCGCCTGGTGGCCGACCTGGATCACGAGTACCGCACCGGGGCCGAGGACTTCCCCAGCGTGCTGCAGGCGCTGCTGCACGTCCTCGTGGTGCGCGCCGCGCGCCTCCTCGCCCCGGAACGGGCCGCGGGCCGGGCGACGCCCGCCGGTCCCGCCTCGGTCGCCGCCGACTTCGTCACGCTCATGGACACGGCCGAAACCCCGCTGTGGTCGGTGCGCGAATGCGCCACCCGGCTCGGCGTCTCCGTGAGCTACCTCAACGAGTCGGTGAAGACCGCCATGGGGCGCACCCCCGGCGAGCTCCTGCGCCAGGCCCGTGCCCACGAGGCCAAGCGGCTCCTCGTCCGCACCGAGCTGACGGTGCGCCAGGTCGCGGACCGGGTCGGATTCACCGATCCCGCCTACTTCTGCCGGTTCTTCCGCCGCGAGACCGGGACGAGTCCCGGCGACTTCCGTCGCGGCGGTGGTGATATTCACCACGACCACCGCATTCCGTCCATCGCCCGGGCCCGGCCCTCCGCATAGCTTCATAGCCGATCCGATCCCCCCACCCCCAGGAGGAGCGATGGACGGCGAGACCCACGTGAACGGGCACGACGCGGACGGCACCCCCGTGGACGGCGACGGTGCGGGCACCCCGCGCCCGGGCCCCAGCCGCAAGACGGTGCTGCGGGCGGCCCTGGCCGCGGGCATCGCGGTGCCGGTGGCGATGGCGGCGGCCCCCGCCCTGGCCCGCGACAAGGCGGGCAGCAGCGCGCCCCTGGAACTGACCCCGTCCTGCGACGACGGCGACGACCCGACCCCGCCGCAGACCGAGGGACCGTACTTCAAGCCCAACTCCCCGCGGCGGTCGTCCCTCATCGAGGCCGGCACCCAGGGCATACGCCTGACCGTCACCGGCTACGTCTTCGGCCTCAAGTGCAAGCCGCTGGCCAACGTGCTCCTCGACTTCTGGCAGGCCGACCGCAGGGGCGCGTACGACAACGTCGGCTACCGGATGCGCGGGCACCAGTTCACCAACGCGCAGGGGGCCTTCGCCCTCACCACGGTCTTCCCCGGCCTGTACCCGGGCCGCACCCGCCACATCCACGTGAAGCTCCAGGCCCCGGGGCGCCCGGTCCTCACGACCCAGCTCTACTTCCCCAACGAGCCCCGCAACAACACCGACCCCATCTTCGACTCCCGGCTGCTCATGAACGTACGGGACGTCGGCAACACCAAGGAGGCCGAGTTCGACTTCGTCCTGAACGTGCCGCAGTAGTCACCGTGGAGGGCCCCTGATCCCCCGTCAGGGTGGACCGGCGCGCGGGAGCGCCGGTCCCGCCCGCCGTCACTGCCAAGATCGTCACGCCTTTTCGGCAGCTGACGACTTCAGAGAGGTGGCACGTGAACGGTATGGGTGCGAAGGTGCGGTGGCTGGCACGGACGGTGACGACGTTCGTCTGCCTGGGGGCGGCCGTGACAGCCGCCGCGCCGTCGGCGTTCGCCGGGGCGTCGGGGTGCAACCAGCGGACCTGCATCCGCGTGGACGGCAGCGGTCTGCGCGTGGAGACGGTGCAGGCCGCGACCACGTGGAACGGTGACTTCACCGGCCACTTCCACATCTGGGGCGGTGGCATCGACCAGAACAGCGCCACGGGCTTCTGGGGCTACCACCAGAAGTTCACGGTGCCCGTCCACCGGGACCTGCCCAACGGCGCCGTACTGTGCGCCGAGGGCTGGGAGCACGTGGGCGGCCGCATGGAGTCCCGTGGCCGCGCCTGTGCGGAGGTCCACTTCTGATGAACTCCGGCGGCGGGACCCGGGCGCCCCGGGTCCCGCCGCCGGTCCGCGCGGGCCTCCACGGCGGCAGACCTACTCCGCCTTCGCGCGCAGCTCCCCTATCAGTTCGAAGGAGCGCAGGCGGGCGGCCGGGTCGAAGACCGGGGTGACCAGCATCAGCTCGTCGGCGCCCGTGGCCTCGGCGATGCGGTTGAGCTGCGGGGCGATGGACTCCTTGGTGCCGCGGGCCTGCTGGGCGACGAACGCCGCCACGGCCGCGCCGTCCCGCTCGCCGAGCTCGTGCGCGGCCGCGGCGGCGGGGGTGGGGAAGGCCGTCTCGGAGAGGCCGTTGAGCAGCCCCGCCTTGATGACGTCCATGGGCCGCGCGAGCTCGGCGGCCTCCTCCTCCGTGTCGGCGCACACGGCCTCGACGCACACGAGGACCCGCGGTGCCGCGCTCCAGCGGGACGGGCGGAAGGCGGCCCGGTAGCGCTCCAGGGCGCGCAGGGTGTTGTCGGGGCGGATGTGGTGGGCGAAGGCGATCGGAAGGCCCAGCGCCGCGGCGAGTTCGGCCCCGGCGTCGCTCGAGGCCAGCAGCCACGGCTCGGGCAGCTCACCGAAGTGCACCTCGCCCAGGAAGCCGAGGATCGCCTCGACGTCCGCGCGGTACTCCCCGTCGGTGGCGGGCCCGGCGCCCCGGCGCAGCGCGCGGGCCGTGGGCTCGTGGAAGGTGCCGGGGCCCCGGCCGATGCCGAGGTCGACCCGGCCGGGGTGCAGGGCCGCCAGGGTGGCGAACTGCTCGGCGACGGTGAGCGGGGCGTGGTTGGGGGCGAGCACGCCGCCCGAGCCGACCCGCATCGCGGCGGTGGTCGCGGCGGTGTCCGCGGCGAGCAGCACGGGCGGGAAGGCGCCGATGGCGGGGGAGTGGTGGTGCTCGGCGAACCAGAGCCGGTGATAGCCGAGGCGCGCCAACTCCCCGGCGACGGACTGGCAGTTGCGCAGCGCGTCGGCGGGCGTGGCGCCTTCCTCGACGATGGAGACCTCGAGGGCGGAGAGGGGCAGATCGATCATGACGTCACGATAGGCCAGGGCGCGCGCGGCCGGAGGGGGAGCCCGCGCCCGGGGCCTTCGGGCACGTCGGCCGCGCACCGGGGCCACGGCGATCGGCGGGAGGGGCCGCGGGCAGGAGGTGGCCCCCGGCTCGCCGGTGCGGACGAAGCGCGCGGCGACACCGGTGACGCAACCGCTCCGCTCCTGTTCGGGCACGTGGCCCGTGTTGCGGACCGAGTGGAAGGCCCCTGGCGCTGCGATGTCAGTGCCGGATGCGAGGCTCGGGGCATGGACGAGGTGATACGGCGTCGCCGTGTGTACGGCGCGGACCACGACGCACCGGACCCCGGCCCGCAGCCGGGCCACGACTACCGGGAGCTCGTGGGCGGCCCGCTCGACGGCCTGCTCCTCGACGTCACCGGATGGACCGAGGGGCAGCTCGCCGAGGGCGCGCTGCTCGACACCGAGATCGGCCGGTACGGCCCTGGCGGGCGCGCCGAGTACGGACCCCGGTCCGGCTCGCGGCAGCTGTGGGACTGGCGCGGGGACACGCCGTGAGTCGCGCGAGCAGTGATGAGCAGGGCGTCTACGCCGTCGGTGTGACCGGAGGACGGCGACGATGGAGGTCCGGCACCGGCGGCCGGTTGCGGACGAGACCGGCCGTGGTGGAGGGGGTGAGGTACGTCAGCGGTGTCGACGGCGGCCTGTACGCGCTGCGTACGAGCAGCGGCTCGGCGCGCCGGAGCCCGTCCCCCCAGCCGGTCCCTCCGGTCGTCGCCCGTCGCGGCGGACGGGGTGGTCCACATCGGCAATGACGAGCACTAAGGTGCACGCCGTCACCGCCCAGTACCGGCCCCGCGGGCCGGGCGGAGCCGTGTCACCGGCGCACATTCGTGTACTCGGCACCGGAGTTCCGCAGGTGTCCGCACCGGACAGCCGCGTGTATGCCACACCTGAAATCGGCGGGGAAACAAGCGGTGAAACGAGCCGTCTCTGGGGATGGCGCTCTCCCTCCCGTCCGGCAAGGATGCACTCCTCCCCGGCGCACCACCGCCACCACCGCGCCGGAGCCGCACCCCGCGCACGGGAGGAAGCGCACCGCCATGGGGACACACGCAGCACCGCACCGGCGCCGCAGGCCCGCGCTGTTCGCCGCCGTGGGCGTCACCTTGCTGGCCGGACTGCTCGGCCTGCCGCGCGCGGACGGAGCGCCCCGGTCCGCCGACGCCTGCCGCACCGCGGGCGCCTCGCTGCCGCGCGGCGACTGCGGCCCCTACTGGCAGGTCCTGGCGGAGGACTTCAACGGCGACCGGGTGCCGCTCGGCTCCTTCCGCGACTGCGACCACCACGTCGACACCTCCGCCGCCTACTGCGGCGGGCTCAGGGGCGCGTACCGGAACAACTGGTGGGCGTACCCGACCGGTTGGCGCGACACGGCCAACGAGCGGCAGCGCGGCCGGAGCGTGGCGGGCGTCTACCACCCGGAGGACACCGTGAGCGTCGGCCCCGCCGCGGACGGCGACGGCCGGATGCGCATCCGGATGTGGCGCCCGGCCGACGGCGGTCCTGTGCACTCCGCCGCGGTGGTTCCGCGCGCCGTCATGCAGATGAAGTACGGGAAGTTCAGCGCCCGCATCAAGGTGACCAAGGCCGCCCCCGGCTACAAGTCGGCGTGGCTGCACTACGGCGGCGGCTGCGAGATGGACCACCCCGAGGGCGAGTGGACGGGCTCCCTGACCGCCTTCCACCACCCCTGCGGCGGCGGCGAGCAGGGCACGTTCCACGGCGCCGACGACTGGACGCAGTGGCACACCGTGTCGACCGAGTGGACCCCCGGCCAGGTCCGCTTCTTCGTCGACGGCCGCCAGGTGGGCCGCGACACCCGGAACGTGCCGGACCGCCCGCTGTCCTGGGTGCTCCAGAACGAGAGCGCCCTGGAGGGGCCTTCGGCGGCGCCCGGCAGCAGCGCGCAGCTGGAGATCACCTGGGTCGCCGCGTACGCGTACGGCTGGAAGGGAGCCCGGTAGCGGGCCCGGCGACCCAGGCGGTCCCGAAGAGGCGCGGTCCTAGCCGATCGACGCCCACTGCTTCCAGTACGGCGCCTCGCCGAGCCGGGTGCGGTCGGCGAAGGTGCCACGGCCGGAACCGGCGTTCAGCCACAGCCGGTTGGACGTGTCGCGGGCGACCAGGTCGTGCTTGCCGTCGCCGTTGACGTCACCGGCGCCGATGACGTCCTTGTAGGAGGCGCCCCAGTCCTTGAAGACCCGGACGCGGTCCTTGAGGCGCCCGGCGCGGGTGCCGTCGTAGCGCCACAGCTCACCGGACCTGTCGAGGGCGAGGACGTCGCCGATGCCGTCGCCGTTGAGGTCGCCCGCGCCGATGACCCGCTGGTAGCCGGTCCACGACGAGCGGATCTTCACCCGCGGGGCGAAGCCGTCCCGGCCGTCGTGCGCGTACAGGTAGACGTGTCCGGTGGCCTTGTCGCGGGCCAGCAGGTCCGGGCGGCCGTCGCCGGTCTGGTCGCCCGCGGCGAGCAGCGTGTCGTACTTGCTCCAGTCGCGCGCGAGCTTCTTGTACGGCGACTCGGGCAGTGGCATGCCGTCGCAGACCGGGGTGTAGAGCCGGGTCTCGCCGCCGGGCATCCGCGCGACGACGTCGTTGCAGCGGTCGCCGTCGACGTCGCCGAAGGGCACGAGGCGGGTCTTCTCCGGCCAGGTGCGCAGTTGGAAGGGGCGCGCCGAGCCGTCCTGCGTGAACAGGTTGAGCGCGCCGGTGGTGGAGATGCCGATCAGGTCCGCCTTGGCGTCGTCGGCGAAGTCGTGCCACTTGGGCAGGGCGCGCTTGCCCGTGGTGGCGGTGAACGTCCGCCGGTCGCGGCCCTCGGCCTCGGTCCACACCGCCACCGGGCGGCCCTGGCCGTCGGCGGTCACGCGGCCGGCGCCGGAGCGGCCGTCCGTGGGGGTGCTGAGGATCCGCGGCTTGGAGATGCCGTGGTCGCCGACCGTCTGCGTGACGAAGTCGACGCGCACCACGGAGCCGGAGGCGAAGCGCTTGCGCGCGTACGTGACGACAAGGGCGCCGGTCGCGGTCCGCGCGCTGCTCACGGAGTCGTCCGCCACGTAGCGGTCGAGCAGGCGCGACTCGGTCCACCGGCCGGTGGCGGCGCGCAGCGTCGCCACGTGGGGGCCCCAGCCGCCGCGGCCGACGGCGGTGACGTCGCCGTTCGGGGCCGTGTGCAGCTCGGCGGGGCGGGTGGCGTCGGCGCCGACCCCGGCGGAGTGGGCGGCGCCCCAGTCCGCGCCCGCGGGCTTGCGGGCGTACGAGCCGTTGGACAGCAGGTGGAAGCCGCCCTTCGGGTGGGCGGCGAGGGTGATCTGGCCGGGCCGCTCGCCGAGCTGCGGCAGGTCGCGCGGCGCGCTCCAGGCGCCGGAACCCGCGGCCTTCTCCAGGTACTTGTAGTGCCACTTGTACGCGGTCGGGTCGGGGTCGACGCCGTCGCCGTCGTAGAAGCTGTTGCCGCCCCAGACGACCCCGATGCCACCGTCGTCGGCGACGGCGAGGCGCAGGTCGCGCAGCCGGTAGTCGTAGGTGTGGTCCGGCCGCTCGATCGGCTCGGGCAGCTGGTCGAGGGTGACAGGCGCGGTCCACTCCTTGCCGGGGCCCGACTGCTCCGCGACCGTCAGACGGCGGTCGCCGTCCATCCAGGCGAGGGCCGTCCGGCCCGCGGCGTTGGCCGCCACGACGGGGGCGTGCGCGGGGCCGCCGGTCGGCACGGTCTCGGCCGGGCCGAAGGCGGTGGCGTCCGGGCCGAGCCGGGCGACGCGCAGCCCGCCGGGGCCACCGTCACCGGGCTCCTCCCACGTCAGGAGCGAAATCGCGCCGTCGTCGGTCCGGTGGAGGGAGGCCTTCTCGGCGGGCCCGGCGGGCTGCCAGGCCGCGCTGCCCGCGGGCCTGAGAGCGACCACGCTCTTGCCGTCCTGCGTGAACAGGGCGACGAGCGTGCCGCCGCGGTTCGCCTTCAGGTCGTGGACCTGGGTGACGCCGGGCAGCTCCGTGGGCGCCGTCCACGGGCCCACGGACCCGCGCGGAGCGGCCTCGGCGGCCTGGGGTGCCTTCGGCGCGGACTGCGGTTCGGCCGCGTGCGCGCTCGGCGCGGCGACGGCGAGCGCGAGCACGGGTGCGAGCGCGCTTCCCAGAAGCGCGCGCGTCTGCATCGTCATGGAAAAGTTCCCCCCCGGGATTGCCACCATGAAAGTAGCGGCAGCGTATATCAGCCAAGATCGTGCTGCTTACGGGGATTCGCTCGCCTCTGCCGGGCCGTGCCGCTGGCCCGTGTGGGCAGCCCGCGAGGCGTCGCGGTCCCGGACGGTCGCGGCGGCGCGGCGCAGCGCGGCGAGCACCGTGCGGACGGCGCCGCGCGCCGCGCGTTCGGGCCGGTGGAGCACGTCGATGTGGCGCCGGGCGTGGACGCCGCTGAGCGGCCGGAGGGTGAGGGCCGGGTGCGGGCGCGTGGTCCAGCGGGGCATCAGGGCCAGGCCGCCGCCCGCGGCGACGGCCTCGGCGACCACCGTGAACTCGTTGACGCGGTGCACGATGTCGAGCCGCCGGTTCGCGGCGGTCGCGATGGCGTCGATGGTGGCGAGCAGCGGGAAGCCGTCGTGCACCGTGATCCACGGCTGGTCGGCCACGTCGTGCGGGGTCAGACGGCGCTTGGCGGCGAGCGGATGGTCCACCGGCAGGGCCACGTCCAGGGGTTCGCGCAGCAGCGTGGTGACGGTGACCGAGCGCGGCCACGGCGGCGCCGGGGCCAGGCGGTGGGCGAGCACGAGGTCGTAGTCCCGGGTGAGCAGCGGGAAGCGGTCCTGTGCCACGTCCTCGTCGGCGAGGGCGAGCCGGGGGTGTCCGGGCCCCGCGAGCGCGCGGAGCAGCAGCGGGAAGAACGCCCCGGCCGCGCTGTGGAAGGCGGCCACGGACACCGGCCCGTCCGGCTCGTTGAGGAACGCGTCGATGGTGTGCCGGGCGTGGGCGAGCGCGCTCTCCACGCCGACCGCGGCGTCGGCGAGCGCCTGCCCGGCGTCGGTGAGGACGAGTCGGCGCCCGTCGCGCTCCGTGAGGGGCACGGGGATCGCCCGCTGGAGCAGCCGCAGCTGCTGGGACACCGCCGACGGCGTCATGAGGAGCGCCTCGGCGGCCGCGGTGACACTGCCCAGTTCGCCGAGTTCCCGCAGGATCCGTAGCTGCCGCTCGTTCATCGGCACATCGTAGAGAACGATGTAGCGATACTTCACTGTCATTGAAGAAGCACGCTCTTGGCTTCAACATCATGAGCGGGCAGCGTGAGCGGGGTGTCCCCGAACCTTGGTTTCCCGGCCCGCCGCGCCGACGCCGTCCTGCTGCTCGTCGCCGTCGTGTGGGGCTCCAGCTATCTGGCCGCGAAGACGGCCGTCGACGTGCTGCCCGTCATGGTGGTGCTGTGCGCGCGGTACGTGCTGTCGGCGGCCGTCTGCCTCCCGCTGGTCACCCTGCGGCGCCGGGACCGGCGCTTCACCCGGGACGAGCTGACGGCGGGCGGGCTCCTCGGGCTCACCCAGGCGGCCGTCCTGGTCCTGGAGACGTACGGCGTCGCGCACACGAGCGCCGCCAACGCGGGCCTGATCATCAGCCTCACCATCGTGCTCACGCCGCTCCTCGACCGCCCGTCCGGCGCGGGGCGGCTGCCGCCGCGCTTCTTCGCCGCGGCCGGTGTGTGCCTGGTGGCCGTGGCGCTGCTGATGTCCGGCAGTGGCTTCCACGGGCTGCGCGGCGGCGATCTGCTGATGCTGGCGGCCGCGCTGGTGCGGGCGGCGCACGTGGCCCTCGTGGGGCGTCTCACGGCGGGCCGCGCGGTGCGGCCGCTGCACCTCACCACCGTCCAGACCGTCGTCGGCTCCGCGGTGTTCGCGGTGCCCGCCGCGAGCGGCCTGCCGACGCTGGGCTCGGCGGACGCCGCCGTGTGGGGGCAGCTGGTGTATCTCGCCCTGTTCTGCAGCGTGTTCGCCTTCCTCGCGCAGACCTGGGCGGTGCAGCGCAGTTCGGCGAGCCGGGCCAGCCTGCTCCTTGGCACCGAGCCGGTGTGGGCCGTCGGGGTCGGCATCGGCCTCGGCGGGGAGCGCTTCACGGTGTTCGCCGCCCTGGGCGCGGCGCTGATGGTCGGGGGCACGTACTGGGGGCAGGCCGTGGAGCGGGCCCACAGGACCACCGCCTCGACGGGCACCTCCGGAGAACGGGGCACCGGGGCCGCCCGAGAACGCGAAGGCCGGACGGCTTCCGTGCCGTCCGGCCCAGACGCGCGGCGCGTCACCCAGCGCGAAGCGTCAGTTGGTGCGAGGTGTCAGTGGGGAGAGACGTCGGGGGAGAGACGTCAGTCCCACTTGTAGCCGTCCCCGAAGTTCAGGGTGTGCTCCAGGACGTCCTCCATCGGGTCGTCGATCTGGCCGGTGTTGATCAGCGCCACCACCGGCGCGTTGTGCGAGTCGCGGTGCGTCTCGTCGGCGTGTGCCACGCCGGCCGACATGACGACCGGTCCGACGGCCACCGCGGCCACCAGCGCCCAGCGGGACAGCTTCCTCACCCGACTGCCGTTCACAACCTGCTCCTTGCCTCAGCTGGCCGGTGGGACCCACCCGGCCTGGCGGACCGGCTGTTCCGGCCCTCTCGTCGTACCCAACAGCCGAACGGATCAAGGAGTCACTGACGATCATACGAACGGGTTGTGTGGAGGACGTTTTAACTTCCCTTGGCTGGTTGGCTTCCCCTGGCTGGAAATTTCCCCTCGCCTCTTCCGGTTCAGTCGATCATGAACACAGCGACACCGGCTCCGAAGACCTCCCGCTCCACCTCGCACCCGCACGCCTCGCAGACGGCCTGGACCGCGGCCTTCCGCTCCGCGGTCCTCAGCCCCTACGAGTCCATCGAGCTCTTCGAGCGCCGTGGCTTCACCGACCGGACCGTCCGTCAGGTCATCCGGCTCGCCGGCGGCGGCAGCGCCCTGCGCATCCGGCTGAGCAACCAGTACGGCAAGACCCCCCTGCGCATCGCGGGCGCCCGCCTGGCGCGGCGCACCCGGCACAGCGCCGTCGACACCGCGACGGACACCCCCGTGCTGTTCGACGGCGCCGCCGAGGTCGTCGTCGAGCCCGGCGCGGAGGTCGTCAGCGACGCCGTCGAGCGCCCGGTGCACGCGGGCGAGGAGTGGGCGCTGAGCCTGTACCTGCCCGAGGAGACCGGCCTGAGCACCTACGCGGCCGTGCCCAACACCACCGGCTACGCCGTCCCCGGGAACGCCCTGACCACCGCGTCGCTCGACAGCGCCGACGGCCTGGAACTCCTCGTGACCCGGCACTACGTCACCGGCGCCGACGTCCTCGCCCCGGCCGGGACGCCCGTCACCGTGGCGTTCGGCGACTCCTGGTTCGAGGGCTTCGGCAGCACGCCCGACACCGACCGCCGCCTCCCCGACCTGCTCAACGCGCGCCTTCCCGAAGGCGCGGGCTGGGTGGTCAACCAGGGCCTGTCCGCCAACCGCCTGCTCACCGACGAGGTCGGCGACAGCGCCCTGAACCGCCTTGAGCGCGACGTGCTCTCCGTGCCCGGCGTCACCCGCGTCCTGGTCCACCTCGGCGTGAACGACCTCGGCACGCCGGGTCAGCTGGCCTACCCCGAGCCCGCGGCCCCGCCCTCCGCCGACGAGCTCATCGCGGGCCTGACGACCCTCGCCGACCGGCTGCACGCGGCCGGGCTCACCGCGATCGCCACCACCATCGGCCCCTACAAGGGCACGATCTTCGACGGCTACGACAGCCCGGCGGGCCAGGCCGTCGCCCACCAGGTCAACGCCTGGATTCGCGGCGCGGACAGCCCCTTCGACGGCTACGCCGACACCGCGGCCGCCGTCGCCGACCCGCGGGACCCGGAGCGCATCCACCCGGACCTGGACAGCGGCGACGGCCTCCACGTCAACGACGCGGGCTACCGGGTCATGGCGGACGCGGTGGACCTCGCGCTCCTCACGGCACCGGCAACGGCAACGGCAACGACACCGGCACTTGCCGAGTCGCGCGGCTAGACCGCGCGTTCGCGAGCGGTCGCGGCCCGTCGTGGCAGTCGCGGCGGTCGTGAGAAGATCCCCGCGCTGTGTGCGGTCCTAGGAGCAGAAGGTGACGATGTACGCGATATCCCTGGGTGACGACGGTGCGGAGCTGCGGCCGCTGGAGCCGTGGCAGGCCGAGGAGTTCCTGGCCCACGTGGACCGGGGGCGGGAGTTCATCGGGCGGCACAACGGCCTGCCGGACATCATCACCGACCTGGCGTCGAGCCGGGCCTACCTCCAGGCGTACGCGGACAAGGCCGCCGCCGACGCCGGGCGGATCTGCGGCATCCACTGGGACGGCAGGCTCGTCGGCGCCGTCATCCTGCGCCGGATGGACGTCGTGCAGGGCACCGCGGAGGCGGGCTGCTGGCTGGAGCCGGAGGCGGCGGGCCGGGGCCTGGTGACCCGCGCGGCACGCGCCCTCATCGACTGGGCCGTGGAGGAGCGCGGCATCCACCGCGTGGAGTGGTGGGTCTCGGCGGGCAACGCGCCGAGCATCGCCGTGGCGAAGCGGCTCGGCATGACGCGCGACGGCGTGCTCAAGGAGAGCTACCTGTACCGGGGCGTGCGGCACGACGAAGAGATCTGGTCGGTCCTCGCGTCCGTGTGGCGAGCGGAGAAGGAGAACGCGTAGCGACACGCGGGGCGGTGCCTGGCGGGTCAATTCCCGTGCGGCTCAGTGCCCGTGCGGGATGAGCCGCCCGAACGCCTTCCACGTCGCCCGCAGGCCGCGGCGGCCCGTCGCGGCCTGCGGCGGCGCCGCCGCCGTGGGTGCGGCGCGGGCCACGGTCCTGTCCCGGGCCTCCCAGTCGCACGGAGGAGAGGGGCAGTCGGCCGGCCGGCCCTGCTGCGCCTCGCCACGGATCAGCGCGAGCGCGTCGTCGTGCGCCTTGAGGCCGACGCTGACGAGGGTGAGCAGGAGCGCGACGTCCATGTCGCAGTCGAGCAGCACCGTGATCCACGACGCCCCCGGCCGCACCCGGATCGCCGAGCTGTGCGCCAGCTGCGGCCGCAGCCGGTCGACGGCCGCGCGCGTGAGGCACACGTCCGCGGCGTCGTCGGAGTGGAAGTGGACCAGTTCGTAGCCCGCCGTACCGGGTGGGCCCGGTGTGCCGAAACAGCGCCCCACCGCGCATCGGGGAGAGCCGCTCACGAGGTTCGGCCATGACTCCAACTGGGTCATGGCACGTTGCGCCGCCGTCATGCGCCCCATCGTCGCGTGGATTTCACCCTGCGAACTACCCCTGTTCACAAGCCGCTTCATTTCGCGGGGGCGTCCAGGCGGTCGCGTCTGAGGTCAGCAAGGGTATGGGTGCGCCCCGGTGCCGCGGAAGGGGGAAAGGCATGTCACCCGCGCGTGCCGATGACGTGCGGTGTTGTCGTACCGCAGGACCTCCATGTGAGTGTCATAGATCACATAGGCATTCGGGAACTCGCTCATCGCCGCGCTCGACCCATGGACCGGTCCGGTCACCACCGGAGCACCACGTACCACTGACCGGCACCAGGAGAGCACGACATGTCCGCCGCACCCCCTGCCCCCGCCCCGCCCGACGGGCGGCCCGCCGCCGCGGCGGAGCCCGCCGCCCGGCGGTCCGCCTGGTCCTCGCTGCGCCCGCTGGTGCTGCGGCTGCACTTCTACGCCGGGGTGCTCATCGCCCCCTTCCTGCTCGTCGCCGCCGCGACGGGCTTCCTGTACGCGGCCTCGTACACGGCGGAGAAGGTCGTGTACGCCGACCAGCTGACGGTGCCCGTGGGGGACCGGGAGCTGCCGATCGAGCGGCAGGTCGCCGCGGCCCGCAAGGCCCACCCCGAGGGGACGGTCGCCGCGGTGCGCCCGTCGGCTGAGGACGGTGCGACGACCCGCGTGCTGCTCTCCGGGGTGCCGGGCGTCGCCGAGGACCGCACCCTCGCCGTCTTCGTGAACCCGTACAACGGCGAGGTGCGCGGCGCCGAGGAGAGCTACGGCTCCGACGGCGCGCTGCCCCTGCGCACCTGGATCTCCGGGCTCCACCGCGATCTGCGGCTGGGCGAGTCGGGCCGTCTGTACAGCGAACTCGCCGCGAGCTGGCTGTGGGTGATCGCGGGCGGCGGCCTCGTGCTGTGGTTCGCGCGCCGCAGGGCCCGGCGCAAGCTGCGCGGCACGACCGGCCGTCGGCGCCTGCTGTCGCTGCACGGCTCGATGGGCGTGTGGGCGGCCGGCGGCCTCTTCTTCCTCTCCGCCACGGGCCTGACCTGGTCGACGTACGCGGGTGAGAGCATCGGCGACCTGCGTGAGGCCCTCGGCCAGACGACGCCCACGGTGTCGGCGAGCGCGGCCGGAGCCGGGGCCGGGGAGCACGCCGGACACGGCGGCGGCTCCGGCGGAACCGGCGGGTCGGGCGGCGCGGACGACATCGGCCTCGACGCCGTCCTCACGGCGGCCCGCGCCAAGGGCCTCACGAACCCGGTGGAGATCGTCCCGCCCGCCGACGACTCCTCCGCGTACGTCGTCAAGCAGATCGAGCGCACCTGGCCCGGCAAGGCGGACTCCGCCGCGATCGACCCCCGTACCGGCGAGGTCACCGACGTCCTGCGGTTCGACGACTTCCCGGTCCTCGCCAAGCTGACCCGCTGGGGCATCGACGCGCACTCCGGCACCCTCTTCGGCCTCGCGAACCAGATCCTGCTCGGCGCCCTCGCGCTCGCCCTGGTCCTGCTGATCGTGTGGGGCTACCGGATGTGGTGGCTGCGCGGCAGCGGCGGCGCGTTCGGCCGCCCGCTGCCGCGCGGCGCCTGGCAGCACGTCCCGGCGTACGTCCTGGTCCCGTTGATGGCGGGGATCGCCGTGCTCGGCTACTTCGTGCCGCTGCTCGGCATCCCGCTGGCCGCGTTCCTGGCGCTCGACGTCCTGCTGGGCGAGATCGCCTACCGGCGCGGCAAGCGCGACCACTCCGGTCAGCGGGCGGCGTAGGACCGCGACCGGTCGGCCCGGGCGGGCGGCGGCTCAGGCCCGCATGCCGCCGTCCACCCGCAGGACCGTGCCGGTGACGTAGGAGGAGCGGTCGCTGAGGAGCCAGGCGGCGGCCTCGGCGACCTCGTGCGGATCGGCGCCGCGGCGCAGCGGGGTCAGGGAGTTGAGCTGCTCGATCGTGCCGGGGGACTGCGCCTCCCACTCCAGGAGCATCTCGGTGAGCGTGGTGCCGGGCGCGATGGCGTTGACGCGGATGCCCTCGGGCCCGTACGTGGCGGCCGCCGACGCGGTGAGGCTGTTGAGGGCCCCCTTCGTCGCCCCGTACACCGGCAGCTCCGGGTTGGCCATCAGGCTGCCGACGCTGGAGGTGTTGACGATGGCGCCGCGCCCCGCGGTGGCGCGGATGGCGGCGATCTCGGCGTTCATGGCCACCCACGGGCCCTTGAGGTTCACGGCGCAGACCTGGTCGAAGTCGGCCTCCGGGAGCTGCTCCATCGGGCCGGGCCGCTGACCCGCCGCCCCGTTGTTGAAGGCCGCGTCGAGCCTGCCGTACAGCTCCACGCACCGGTCGACGGCGGCGCGGACGCTCGCGGGGTCCGCCAGGTCGCACACCACGTGCTCCGCGGTGCCTCCGGCCGCCCGGATCTCCTCGGTCACGGCCTTGAGCTCGGTCTCCGTACGGGCCGCGAGGAGCACGCGGGCGCCCTCACGGGCGAAGAGGCGGGCGGCCGCGGCGCCGATGCCGCGACCGGCGCCGGTGACGAAGGCGACCTTGTCGGTGAGCAGGCCGGTGGTGGAAGTGGTCGGTGTGTTGTTCATGCCGACGAGCCTGGGCCCGGCCGCCCCGCGCATCCAGGCACTGCCAGTGCCTGGATGCGCACCTCGACGTCCGTCCACACTGGACGTGTGGATCAACGTGAACGACGAGAGCTCGGCGACTTCCTGCGCAGCAGGCGGGAGCGCATCACCCCCGCCGACGTGGGGCTGCCCGCGGGGCCGCGCCGCCGCACCCCGGGGCTGCGCCGCGAGGAGGTGGCGCAGCTTGCGTTCATCTCGGCCGAGTACTACGCGCGCCTTGAGCAGGCCCGCGCCCCGCATCCGTCGCGTGAGGTGCTCGCGCAGCTCACCCGCGCGCTGCGGCTGACGGACGCCGAGCGCGATCACCTCCTGCGGCTCGCGGGGGCGCCGCCGGAGCAGCCGCCGGGCCCCTCGCGTGAGGTGCGGCCGAGCATCGTCGACCTGCTGCGGCGGATGCCGGACGCCGCGGCGGTCGTGCTCTCCGCGACGTACGAGGTCCTCGCCTGGAACGACCTCGCGGCCGCGCTGATGGAGGACTTCTCCGCGCTCCCGCGCCGCGACCGCAACCTCGTGCGGCGCGCCTACCTCGGTCCGCACCGGGACGGCCGGCGGCTGTACGGCATCTCGGACGCGGACGACTTCGCGGGGACCGCGGCCCGGCAGCTGCGCGCCGCCGCGGCCCGCTACCCCGCTGACGCGGAGGTGTCGGCCCTGGTCGGGGAACTCCTCGCGGGCAGCGCGGAGTTCGCCCGGGTCTGGGCCTCGCACGACGTGGCGGACCGGCCCGCGTTCTGCGGGGCCTTCGCGCATCCCCTCGTCGGTCCGGTCCCGGTCCGCGGTGACGTCCTGGACCTCAGCGACCGGGACCAGCGGGTGCTCGTCTACAGCGCCGAGCCCGGCTCGCCGTCGGAGGAGGCCCTGCGGCTGCTCTCGGTGATCGGCACGCAGCGCATGGGCGTGCCCGGCTGACCCCTCTCCCGCCGGGCACGCCGGGGGCGGGGCTCAGCAGCTGAGGTTGCCGCCGGGGTCGACGCCGAGGAGCTGCGTGAACTTCTTGTAGTGGTCGATGCGGCTCTGGACCTGGCCCGGATTGCCGCCGTCGCACTCCAGAGAGCCGTTGATGGCCCGGATGGTCTCGCCGAACCCGGCGCCGTTGACCATGGCGTTGTGCGGGGTCATGGTGCCGGGGCCCTGCTGGGTGTTCCAGTACCACAGGCCGGTCTTCCAGGCGACGGCCGCGTTGTTCTGCACCAGGTCGGGCTGGTGCAGCAGGTCGATGCCGAGGGCGTCGCCCGCCGCCTTGTAGTTGAAGTTCCAGCTGAGCTGGATGGGGCCGCGGCCTCCCGCTTGCGCACGGTGTCGCTGCCGGTCTGGGCGAAACCGGGATAGGCGCTGAGCGCCGCCGTGAGCCCGCTGTACGTATAGAACGGATTCCGGTTCGGGAACATCTGCTGGAACTGGGCCTCGCTGACGACGAAGGCGGCGGCCGCCTTCGTGTCCGGGGCCTTCTCGGCGGAGAAGGGGGAGGCGAAGGTCAACAGCGCTGCGGCCGAGGCCGCGGCGGTCAGCGTACCGACCATGCTGACCGTCGTGTTCGCGTCAAGGGTGTGGCGCGATGCGATCCCCGTTGTTACCGGGCCTGTTCGGCCCCGTTGCCGCCCGCGGGGCGCACGATCTAACCTCCCGGGGATCTATGACGCCAAGTCAGGTGGGGTGCGCGGTGGACTACGAGGACTACGTGAAGTACGACGCGGTCGGGCTCGCCGAGCTGGTGGCGCGGGGTGACGCGTCACCGGCCGAGCTGCTCGAAGCGGCCCTGGCGCGCGCCGAGGCCGTCAACGGCAAGATCAACGCGATCGTCCGCCCGATGCCGAGCATCGCGCGCGAGCGGGCCGCGGGCGACCTCGCCGGCCCCTTCGCCGGAGTCCCCTTCCTGATCAAGGACTTGATGCAGGACTACGCGGGGCGGCCGACGGGGCGCGGCTCCCGCGCGGCCCAGGGGCTCGTCGCGGCGCGCCACAGCGAGGCCGTGCGGCGGTGGCTGGACGCCGGGCTCGTCGTCTTCGGGCAGACGAACACGCCCGAGTTCGGCATCAAGAGCATCACCGAGCCCGTGGCCAACGGCGCGACGCGCAACCCCTGGGACCTCGGCCGCACGCCGGGCGGTTCGTCCGGTGGCTCCGCGGCCGCCGTCGCCGTGGGCATCGTCCCGGCCGCGGGCGCCAACGACGGCGGCGGCTCGATCCGCATACCCGCCGCGTGCTGCGGCCTCTTCGGCCTCAAGCCGGGGCGCGGCCTGGTGCCCGCGGGCCCCGCGTACGGGGAGCTGCTCGCGGGCGCGGCGAGCGACGGCGTCGTCTCCCGCACGGTGCGCGACAGCGCGGCCCTGCTCGACGTCCTCACCGCGCACCCCGACCCGGGCGGCCCGTACCTCGCGGCCCGCCCCGACGAGCCGTACGCCGAACTGGCCATGCGCACCCCGCGGAAGCTGCGCGTCGGGGTGAGCACCCGCTCGCCGATCGGCACCCCGGTGGCCCGCGAGGCGGTCGAAGCCGTCGACGTGGCGGTCAAGCTCCTGACGGGCCTCGGCCACGAGGTGGAGGAGGCCGAGCCCGCCATCGACGGGCTGCGCATGGCCGACGACTTCATGACCATGTACGCGGTGGAGAACGCGGCGACGCTGGCGGAGCTGAAGCACAGGACGGGCGCGGGCGACGATCTCTTCGAGATCGACACCCACCTCATCGCGGCCGCGGGCCGCGCGGTCGGCGCCGTCGAGCACTCCGTGCGGCACGCGCGCTGGAACACCTACGCCCGTCAACTGGCCGCGTTCCACGAGACGTACGACGTGCTGCTCACGCCGACGCTCGCGCGGCCGCCGGTGCGGATCGGCGAACTCGACACGCCCTGGCTGACCCGGCAGGTCGGCAAGGCGCTGCTCAAGGCGGGCGTGGCGGGCCGGCTCAGCAAGACCAGGCTGTGGAAGCAGGCCGTCGTCGAGAACCTCGCGCCCAACCCGTTCACGCAGCTCGCCAACATCACGGGCCGCCCCGCGATGTCGGTCCCGCTGTACCGCACGCCCGAAGGGCTGCCCCTGGGCGTGCAGTTCGGCGGGCCGCTCGGCAGCGAGGGCCTGCTGCTCGCCCTCGCCGGACAACTGGAAGCGGCCGCCCCCTGGGCTCAGGAGCGGCCGACCCTGTGACGCGGCGCGGCGGGCGCGCGTCGTGCCACGCGCGCCCGCCGCTCACCGAGTGCCGGTGACGCTCACCGAGCGTCTACGACGTGGCGATCAACGCACGTCGACGGCGTCACCGGCGGCCTTGACGGCCCCGGTGGTGGAGTTGCCCACGAAGGCGTAGCGGTACGAGCCGTCGACCGAGGCCTTGACCGTCGTCTTCAGGTTGCCCTTGGTGTCGGTCTTGACGGTCTTCACCGCGGTGTAGGCGGTGGCGCCCTTCTTCTTGAACTCCAGGGCCACCGGCTGGCCGGCGTAGCCGACGTACTTGTGGGTCTCCCAGCTGGCGCGGGTCAGCGCACCCGTGACGGTCAGGGTCTTGCCCTTCTTGATCGGCTCGGGCGCGGCGTTGGCCGTCAGCTTGGCCTCGCGCTGGAGCTTGAACTTCCCGGCCTTCTCCGCGTAGATGCTGTCGGTGTCGGAGACGAGCAGGGGGTTGACGTACCACTGGCCCGCGGGCTTGTTGTCGAAGAAGTCGACGTCGGGGTCGATCGTGAACGTCCCCGTGCAGGTCGCCTTCGTGCCCTCGGTGGTGCACTTGGGGGTGGTCTGCGGCTGCGCCACGTTCGAGTCCGGGCCGAACAGGGTGATGTCGGACTCGGTGATCGCGGAGTCGGTGTCCGCCGTCACCGTGACCTTGAAGGTCTTGCCGGCGGTGGTGCCGAGCACGATCGGCTTGTCGTCGTTGACCGTGACCTTCGTGATCGTGATGCCCTCGGGCGCGGCGGCCGAGGCGCCGGGGGCGGTGAAGCCGACGGCCGCCACGGTGAGCGCGGAGCCGAGCACGGCGATACGAGCGCGGTGTTGCATGGGTGTCCCCCCACAGATGATGCCGGGACGCGCGTGCTTCCCGGCGACAGATGTGAACGAGGTGACCTTACGGTCTTCACCGCATCTTCATCACCGTGGTGATCGCCACGTGCGCGGCGTACAACCTTTCGCGGGGGACGGCGTGAGCGGGGCCGGGCGTCCCGTCAGTCCGGCGGCTCCGGTGTCTCGTGCGGTGCGAGCGGCCGGGTGGCGGGGCCGTGCAGGACGGATCCGTCGGTGTCGAAGCGGGAACCGTGGCAGGGGCATTCCCAGGCCTGTTCGGCGTCGTTGAAGTGCACGAGGCAGCCGAGGTGGGTGCAGCGCGCGGAGAGCGCGCTGACCTGTCCGCTCGCGTCGCGGTGGACGGCGCACCGGCGGCCGTCCAGGCGTACCACGGCTCCGCTGCCGGGCGGGATGTCGCTGACCGAGTCGACGTGGCCGGTGCGCAGCCGGTCGCCGACGAAGTGCTTGGCCACAGCCGCTTGATGGGCGGCGAGCCGGGCCGCGTCGCGGATCGGCGGCAGTCGGCGCGGGTCGTACAGCTCGGTCCAGGCGGGCCGCGGCCCGCCGGTGATGTGGGCCGTGAGCAGCCGGCCCGCCATGACGCCGTTGCTCATGCCCCAGCCGCCGAATCCGGTGGCGACGTAGACGTGTTGGGTGCCGGGGTGGGCGTGGCCGACGTACGGCAGGTGGTCGAGCGAGTCGTTGTCCTGCGCCGCCCAGCGGTAGCCGATGTCCGCGCGGGCGAAGTGCGGCACGTGCGCGCGGGCCCAGGCGTCGAGGCGGGCGTAGCGCTCCCGGACGGCGCCCGTCCCCGGCGTGAAGGACTCCCCGGTGACGATGACGAGGCGCCGCTCGTCGTCGTACGGCGCGCTGCGCAGCGAACGGACTCCGTCCTCCGGCGTGAGGTACATGCCTGTGGGGGCGGCGGCCGACGGCACCGGCGCCGCGAGCACCAGTTCGCGGCGGGGGGTGAGCCGGGTGAAGAGCAGGGTGCGGTCGAAGACCGGGTAGTGCGTGGCGATGACCACGTCACGCGTCCGCACGGTGACTCCGGCCTCGGTGGTGAGGCGGCACCGGTGGCCGTCGTGGAGCCCGGTGACCCGGGCGCGCTCGAAGACGCGTCCCCCTGCCCCGGTGAGGTGCTCGGCCAGGGCGAGGAGGAACTTCCGCGGATGGAATTGGAGTTGGCCTTCGACGCGGACCGCGCCCGCGATGTCGAAGGGGAGCTCGGTGTCGGTCACGAAGGAGGCGTCGAGCCCGGCCCGCCGTGCCGCCGCGGCCTCTTCCCGGACCTCGGGGACGCGTTCCGGGTCCCGGAGGTAGGTGAAGGCGGGGGCGCGCTCCAGGTCCGCGTCGATGCCGAGGTCCGCGCACAGCTTCGCGGTGCGCTCCACCGCGTCCTGCTGGGAGAGGGCGTAGAGGCGGGCCTGCTCGGCGCCGTGCTCGGCCTCGAGCCGTGCGTAGAGCAGCCCGTGGGCGGCGCTGAGCTTGGCCGTCGTGCAGCCGCTCACGCCCGCGGCGATCCGGTCCGCCTCCAGGACGACCACGTCGAGACCGGAGCGGGCGAGCTCCCAGGCCGTGGACAGGCCCGTGATGCCGCCGCCGACGACCGCGACGTCGGCCGTCAGGTCCGCGTCGGGGGTCGGGCGGCGGGTTCCGGGTGCGGTGGCGAGCCAGTACGACTCGTCGACGACCGCGGTGCGCTCCATGCGAGTTCCCCTCTTCGGGACCGGTGCGGATGCCGCCGCGGTCACGGGGACGCGCGGCGGCCGTGACCGTGCGGCGCGCCTTACCAGTAGTGCCGCCGTCCGCCCACCGCGTGTCCGACGGCGCCGAGCAGCCAGAGGACGGCGCCGACGGCGACGAGGATGACGCCGATGGTCCAGAGGATCGAGATGCCGGCCACCAGGCCGATGACGAGCAGGACGAGGCCGATTGCGATCATTGGGTCCTCCAATGTCCGTATATATCCAGTATGCGCCCCTGGTGAAGTGCCGTAGCGGCCGGTTCGTGGGGCGGCGTGCCGGCCGGGGTGTCAGCGGGGGCGTCCGGCGGCAGGGGCGCCGGACGTGGAGCCGCCCTGCTCGACGCGACCGCGCGGTGTCGTCGTCGAGGCGGCGTGAGAATCCCAGTACCCCGCTTCCCCGGCTCGACACGCAGCCGTGTCACGCCACGCGGCGCAGCGCGTCCGGCGTGAGGTCGCCGAGCGTCGGGTAGCCGTCGACGGCCATGATCAGGTCGGTCTCGGCGAGGAGCGAGCGGAGCACGTGGACGATGCCGTCGGCGCCGCCGAGGGCGAGCCCGTACGCGTACGGACGGCCGACGCCGACGGCGGTGGCGCCCAGCGCGAGCGCCTTGACGATGTCCGCGCCGCTGCGGACGCCGGAGTCGAAGAGGACCGGAAGGCCGTCGGCGGCCGCCACCACGCCGGGCAGCGCGTCGAGGGCGGGAAGCCCGCCGTTGGCCTGCCTGCCGCCGTGGTTGGAGCAGTAGACGGCGTCCGCGCCGCCGTCCTTGGCCCGGCGCACGTCGTCGGGGTGGCACAGGCCCTTGAGGATCAGCGGCAGGTCCGTCAGCGAGCGCAGCCAGGGCAGGTCCGCCCAGGTGAGCGGATTGCCGAAGACGCGCACCCAGTTGAGGACGGCGTCCTGCGGGGCCTCCTCGGGCGGGCGCTTGAGCTGGGCGCGGAAGACCGGGTCCGAGAAGTAGTTGGCGAGGCAGTGGCCGCGCAGCTGGGGGAAGTTGCTGGTGCCCAGGTCGCGCGGGCGCCAGCCGGTGACCCAGGTGTCCAGCGTGACCACGATGCCCTTGAACCCGGCCGACTCCGCACGGCACACGAGGCTCTCCGCCAGGTCCCGGTCGGTGGGGGTGTAGAGCTGGAAGAACCCGGGCGTGTCCCCGAGTTCGGCGGCGACGTCCTCCATCGGGTCGACGGACAGCGTGGAGGCGATCATCGGCACGCCGGTACGGGCCGACGCCCGCGCGGTGGCCACGTCACCGTGCCCGTCCTGCGCGCACAGGCCGATCACGCCGATGGGCGCCATGAGGGCGGGGGAGGGCAGGGTCATGCCGAACAGCTCGACGGACAAGTCGCGCTCGGCGGCACCGACGAACATGCGCGGGACGAGCCCCCAGCGCTCGAACGCGGTGACGTTGACGCGCTGGGTGCGCTCGTCCCCCGCGCCGCCCGCGACGTACGACCACACCGAGGGCGGGAGCGCGGCCTCCGCTCCGGCCTCCCACTCCGCGAAGCCCATCGGAAGGGGCGGGAGGACCCCGCCGAGCCCGTTGAGGTAGATCTCGTTCTGGTACGAACCGTACGGCTGCCCCATGTGCCTGCCTCTCCTCCTGCGGTCGCCGCCTGGGTACGGCGATCCAGCGACCAGGGTGCGGCGCGGTGCGCCCCGCACGCCACAGCCGTTCCCCGCCGGCTCCGGCACACGCCGCGGGCGCCGCGCCGTGAGCGGCGGAAATTCGGATGATCCGGCGCGCCGTCGTTGTTACCGTGGCCGACATGGCACGAGGCATCTGGTCGCAGAAGGTCCGCTCCGCCCGCTGACGGCGGCGCCCCCTTCCTGCTGAATCCGCGCTCGCCGTCCCGGTTCCCGCCGGGCGGCCACTTCCCGCTGCCCGGCTCCCCTGCGAGCTGCGGAGCACCCTTGAACCTCACGCCCACCCCCGAAGCCACGTCCCTGCCCGTCGAGGCGGGCGGCAGCGCACACGTCCGCGCCGAGGACGTCACCGTCACCCGCGGCTCCCGGCGCGTCCTGAACGACGTCTCGGTCACCGTCTCCGCCCGCGCGCGGGTCGCCGTCGTCGGCGAGAACGGCCGGGGCAAGACGACGCTGCTGCACGTCCTCGCCGGCCTCGTCGCACCCGACGGGGGCACCGTGCACCGGGCCGGCACCATCGGCCTGGCCCGCCAGGAACTCGCCGTACCCGACGGCGCGACCGTGGGCGCCCTCACCTCCGAGGCCCTCACCGCCTCGCTCGCGGCCCTGGCCGCCCTGGACGGGGCGACCCTCGCCCTGGCCGCAGGCGACCCCGGCGCCGACGACCGCTACGCCGCCGCGCTCGACACGGCCACCCGACTCGACGCCTGGGACGCCGAGCGGCGCGTCGACGTCGCCCTGGAGGCGCTCGGCGCCTGCGCCGACCGCGAGCGAACCCTGGCGACGCTCTCGGTCGGACAGCGCTACCGGGTCCGGCTCGCCTGTCTGCTCGGCGCGCACCACGACGTCCTGCTGCTCGACGAGCCGACCAACCACCTCGACGCCGATGGCCTGGACTTCCTGACCCGCAGGCTGCGCGAGCACGACGGCGGCCTCGCCGTCGTCAGCCACGACCGGGCGCTGCTGCGCGACGTCGCCGACCGCTTCCTCGACCTCGACCCGACCCGCGACGGCAGGCCCCGCCTGTACGCCGGTGGCTACGACGCCTGGCAGGACGCGCGGCGCCGGGACCGGGAGCGCTGGGAACAGGACCACGAGGAGCAGCTGGCCGAGCACCGCCGGCTGAAGGACGCGGTGTCGAAGGCCCGCGACCGGCTCTCCACCGGCTGGCGGCCCGAGAAGGGGACCGGCAAGCACCAGCGCCAGTCCCGCGCACCGGGTGTCGTACAGGCCCTGAAGCGGCAGCAGGACGCCCTGGAGGCGCACCGGATCGACGTGCCGGAGCCACCGGTGGCGCTGCGCTGGCCGGACCCGGGCGTCCGGCCGAGGGCGCCGCAGCTGCGGGCGCACGGCGTCGCGGTCGACGGCCGACTCGCGGGGCCGGTCGACCTCAGCGTCGACGGCGGCGACCGGCTGCTCGTCACCGGGCCGAACGGGGCCGGGAAGTCCACGTTGCTCGCGGTGCTCGGCGGCGCGCTCGCGCCCACGGACGGCGCCGTCCGGACGGCGCGTGGCGCCCGGGTCGTCCGGGTCACCCAGGAGACCGCGGGGCAGGACCCCGCGCTCACCGCCCGCGAGGCGTACGCCCTGCACGTGGGGCGGCTCGTGGCGGGCGGGGCCCTCCGCGACGCCGAAGCGGTCCCGCTCGGAGCCCTCGGCCTGCTGGACTCCGAGGCGCTGCGCACCCCGGTGGGGCGGATGTCGCAGGGCCAGCGGCGGCGTCTGGACCTGGCCCTCGCGCTGGCCGGGCGGCCCGGCCTGATCCTGCTCGACGAGCCGACGAACCACCTGTCGTCGGCGCTGGTCGACGAGTTGACCGAGGCGATCCGCGGCACGAGCGCGGCCGTCGTCGTCGCCACGCACGACCGGCAGTTGCTGCGGGACCTCGCGGACTGGCCGCGGCTTGAGGTCGGGACAGCCGGGGAGGGCGGGGAATGACGGCGGCCGGGCCGCAACGGTGGATGCCGTTGCGGCCCGGCCGCGGGCGAGGTCTCGTCGGAGCGCGCGTCAGGCCGACGCGGGCTCCGGCGCGGCCTCGGCGGTCGCGGTGGCCTCGGCGGGCCGGGGGACCCGGTGCAGGCCCTTGCGGTCGTAGAGGCGGGTCATGCCGAAGCCGAACAGCAGCGAGACGACCAGGGCGATGCCCATGGAGGCCCAGGCGCGGGTCAGTCCCGCGTCGCCCTGGGCGCCGAAGTACAGGATGGCGCGCAGGCCCCCGGTGAGCTGGCGCAGCGGCTCGAACTCGGCGAGCGCGCGGAAGAACCCGGGCAGCGCCTCCAGCGGCACGGTGGCGCCGGAGGACGGGACGGCCATGGCGACGAAGACGATGGTGGACAGCAGCATGCCGGGGGTGCCGAAGACGGCGAGCAGCGCCAGGGCGCTCAGTCCGACGACGGCGATGGTGCCCACGGAGTAGAGCCAGAGCAGGCCGAGGTGGGACGCGTCCATGCCGAGGACGCCGACCGTGGCGAGCTCGACGAGGGAGCCCATGACCACCGAAAGGCCCAGCATCAGGACCGAGTTGACGGCAAGGGTGCGCACCCGGCTGGTGTGGCGCAGCGGGTTGCGCTGACGGAACGGGCCGAAGTCGGAGTGCAGATAGCCGAGCGCCGTGTCGACCTGGGAGTGGATCACGTTGGCGGCGAGCATGCCCGAGACCAGGAGGACCAGGGCGTAGTAGAACGCGCTCAGGCCCATCGCGCTGTGCGTCTCAAGCGGGTGGCCGTCGGCGACCTGGACGGTCACGGGGTCGGTGAGCATCAGCTGCGCGGCGGGGGCGAGCGGCGCCTTCTGCTTCTGCTCGCTCGCGCGGCTGAGCAGCTCCTTGCCGAGCTGGGCGGAGGCGCCGTGGGCGGCCTTCTGCGTGGCCTGGCTCGCCATGGACGAGCCGAAGCTGCCGGCCGCCTGGTTGGTCAGCACCTTCAGGGTCGGCGCGGCGGGGTCCTTCTGCTGCGCTGCGGTGAGCCCGCCGACCGTGGCGCTGAAGTCCTGCGGCACGACGAGGGCGCCGTAGAGCTTGCCCTGGCCGAGGCGCTCGTCGGCCTCGGCCTGGCTGAGGACCTGCCAGTCGATGCTGTCGTTGTCCGCCGCGGCCTTCTTGATGCCGGAGACGACCTGGTCGCCGATGTTGACGTGCTTGTCACCCGTGCCCGCGCCGCGGTCGTTGTTGACCAGCGCGACGGGGAGGTCGCGCAGATTGCCCTTGGGGTTCACGTTGCCGCCCACATAGAGCAGGGCGAACAAGGTGGAGACCACCGCGACGATGATGCCCGTGCCGATCCACAGCCGGGGGCTGCGGAGCGCGGACGAGGGCTGAGGGGAAGGCATGGACGCTCCAAAGCGATGACGCTACGTGACTAGATACTTAAGGTATCCAGCTCTAGATAGTGACAGTATCGAGTTGGTGGTGTCCAATTGCCGTGAGGGGCTGCCGGGACGCGGCCCCCGTCGTCGAGGAAGCCGCGTGAAGATCTCCGAGCTCAGCCAGAAGACCGGCGTACCGGTCGCCAGCATCAAGTACTTCCGGCGCCAGGGGCTGCTCCCCGCGGGCCGCGCGACGGCCGCCACGCTCGCCGAGTACGGCGACGAGCACGTGCAGCGGCTGCGTCTGATCAAGGCGCTGACGACGCTCGGCGGTCTGTCCATCGCCGCGACCCGGGACGTCCTCGCGGCGGTCGACCAGGCCGATAGCACCGACGGCACCCTCAAGGCGATCAGCTACGCCCTTCCGGTGCCCGTCGCACAGGCCCCGGCCGGTGACGCGGGGCGGGAGACAGAGGACGAAGCGGCCGCGGCGGCGGACGCGGCGGACCTGATCGCGGCCATGGACTGGCAGGTCCCCGATGACTCTCCGCACGTCCAGGGCCTGACGACGGTGCTGCGGGAGCTCAGGCGCCTCGACGCCAACTACCGCCTCGACCGCCTGGCCGCGTACGGCGATCTTGCCCGGTCGATCGCCCGCCTCGACCTCGAACGTGCGGCGGACTTCGACGACTCGCCCGCGCTCGCCGAGCAGGCGGTGATCGTCCTCGCCCTCTCCGGTCCCGTACTCGAACTCCTGCGGCGGCTCGCCCAGGAGGACCAGGTGCGCCGTCGGATGGAGGCGGGGGAGTCCGGCGACGCGTGACCGCCGGGAGTGCCTCGGTCGCGCGGGGCCCGTGGGCCGGTGACGCCGCGAAAACGCGGTGGAGTCCCTCCGCTCTCGCTGGTTAGGGTCGCCGGATGACCACTCGTACCTTCCGCGTCACCGTGCGCGGCGTCTTCGACGCGCTCACGCCCGACCAGCGGGCCGAGCTCCTGGCCCGGGCCGCCGAGCACGACGTGCTGCGGGCCGCCTTCACCCCCGAGGGGCACCTCAGCTACGACATCGCCGCGCGGCCCGCCTTCACCTTCCGCTTCCGGGCGGAGGGGGAGGAAGAGGAGGACATCCTGGAGGCGACCGAGCGCGCTGAAGAGGCGGCGAAGGCGTGGCTGACACAGCGCGGCTACGGCTACAAGAGCCTCCGCTCCCAGGCCGAGGACCTCTCGCAGGCGCCGCTCGGCAAGCGGCAGCGCAGGGCCGCCGCCCAGAAGAGCGCCTGACCCGCCCTTCCCGGCCACGGAAGCTCCGGCGCGGCCCTCACCTGGGGCCGCACGGGGAAGCCTCCCGCGCGGGATCCCCGCCGGAGACGGGATCCCCGTCGGGGGAGGGCCCCTGGGCGGGCTCCTCATCGGTGACGGCACGCGCGCGTGCCTGGTCGCCGCCGCGCCGTGCGGGCCTGCCGAGCGCGACCCCCGCCAACACCAGCGCGAGGCCGCACAGTTGCTGCCCGGTCAGCACCTCCGCGGCGACCACCGTGCCGAGCAGCACACCCGTGAACGGGTTGAGCAGTCCGATCAGACCCACCGTCCCCGCGGGCAGACGGCGGAGGCCCGTGAACCAGGCGGCGAAGGCCAGCGCGGTGGCGACCAGGGCGACATAGGCGAACGCGAGGGCCTCCGACGGGGAGGGCGCGGTGGGCGGGCCCTCCGCGACAGCGGCGGCCGGGAGCAGGAAGAGGCCTCCGGCGGTGAGCTGCCAGGCGGTCGAGGCGAGCACGTCGACGTCCCAGCTCCAGCGTTTGGCCAGGATGTAGCCGAAGGACGACATCAGCATGGCGACGGCCGAGGCCACGACGCCCGGCACGCTCACCCCTTCCACTCCCGTGAGCAGCATCAGGCACACTCCCGCGAGGCCGACGACCGCGCCCGCCAGGTGCCTGGCGCTGGGGCGTTCGGACACCAGGAGCCAGGCGATCAGCATCATCGTCAGCGGGGCCACGGCCATGACCGTGGAGGCGACGCTCGTCGGCAGGAGCTGCGAGGCGACGTAGACGAGGACGAAGAACACGCTCACGTTCAGCAGGCCGAGCACCGCGGAGCGCCACCACCACGCGCCGCGTGGCCGCTGTCGGCGCACGGCGAGGAGCAGCAGCCCGGCGGGCAGCGCACGCAGTGCGGCTCCCCACAGCGGTCGGTCCGCGGGCAGGTAGGCGTGCGTGACGAAGTAGTTGGTGCCCCAGGCCACCGGGGCGACCGCGGTCAGTGCCACCCATCGCGCATTACCTTCCATGGAAGATAATATAGCTTCCCGGGAAGCTAGCATGTGCGCATGGACGAGGTACGTAGGGACGAGGTGCGTATGGGCGAGGTGGGCAGGGAAGGCCCGCAGTCACTGGACCGCGTGGCCCGCATCCAGGCGGACTGGCGCCGCGAGCGGCCCGACGTCGACGTCTCCCCGCAGGCAGTGATCGGCCGGCTGCACCGCCTGGCAGGGCTGCTCACCGAGCGGCTCTGCCTCGTCTATGGGCACTACGGCCTCGGCGAGGGCGAGTTCGACGTGCTGTGCGCGCTGCGCCGTGCCGGAGCGCCGTACGAGCGGGCGCCCGGCGAGCTGGCCGCGCACACCATGGTCACCACCGGCGCGATGACGAAGCGCATCGACCGGCTGGAGCGAGCCGGACTCGTCACCCGGCGCCGCTCCGGCGACGACCAGCGCGGACGGATCGTCGCCCTCACCGAGCCCGGACGCGAGCTGATCGACGAGGCGTTCACCGACCACATGCGCAGCGAGCGCCAGCTGGTGGATCTCCTGACCCCCGCCGAAGCCGCCTCGCTCGAAGCAGTCCTGACGACGTGGCTCTCCCGGATGGAGCGGCCGCACGCGCGTGGCGGTGACTGAGCCGGCCGCCGGGCCGGGAACTCCGTCGCGGCCTCAGATGTAGCCCGCGCGCAACGCGTACGCCACCGCGTGGGTCCGGTTGCGCAGCTGGAGGCGCGAGGTCAGGTTCTGCAGGTCGTTCTTCACCGTGCGTTCGGAGTACGCGAGTTTGGCGGCGACCTCGGCGGTGTCGAAGCCCTCCGCCACCAGCCGGAGGATGTCGACCTCCCGCGGCGTCATCTCCGCGGAGGTCGGCCCCGCCGGAGCGGGTGCGCGGCTCTGGCACCGCCCCATCTGGGTGATGAGCCTGCCCAACAGGTCGGACGGCAAGTCACCGTGGCCCCGGTGGGCCGCGAGGACGGCCCGCAGCAGCCGCGCCGGAGTGGCCTCGTGCCGCCGCACGATCGAGGTGACGCCGCATCCCGCGACGTTCAGCACGTCCGCCCCGCGCATCCGGTCCACCACCAGAACCACCCGCACGTTCTCGGCGTGGACGAGTCTGCGCAGGCTCGCCAGCGTCGTCCCGTCCACGGTGCCGACGACGAGAAGGGCGACCCGGCCGCGGCCCTGCCGCTCGTCGTCCGCCACGGTGATCCCCGCACACTGCCGGAGCTGGCTCACCACCCCGGCCTGCGAGATCGGATCCGATGCGTGCACGGTCACCGGCACCGGCTGCGTCGTGAGAACGCTCTCAACGGTCTGCTGCATGGGCTAGAGCACCTCCATCATCCACGGTGGTCCAGAGGCTCGACGGCGACGGGCACGCAGGCCCGCCGCTCGTTCCTCCGCCCTCAGGTAAGCAGCTGCCGTTGATCCGGACCAAGCGGCGCCACGTGTCGTTCAGTACCGGGCACGTGTCGTCGAGCACCAGGTTGGCGCCCGCCGCTCGCGTCCCGCTGACGTTCCGCTGACGTCCTGAGGCGTGGGCGAGGAGTGTTCCCCGGTGTGGTGTCAGGCCGGTGACGCCTGGAGCGCGTGACGGTCGGCCAGCAGCGCCGCCCGGCGGACCGCGTCAGGGGACGCGGGCAGCAGCGGCAACCGGACGGCAGGGCTGGGAATGCGCTCCTGAGCGTGCAGCACGCCCTTGATCACGGTCGGGTTCGGTTCGGCGAACAGGGCGGCGGAGAAGCGGGCGAGGTCGGCCCCGAGCCTGCGGGCGGGCGCGGCGGAACCGCGCCGCCACAGCGAGATGAGTTCGGCGTAGTCGGCGGTGCGGAGGTTGGCCGACGCGAGGATGCCGCCGTGCGCGCCCGCCGCGACGAGCGGGGAGATGACGACGTCGTCGCCGCCGAGCACGGCGAAGCCCGGCACGGGATCGGCGAGCAGCTCCACCGTGGTCGCGTCGATCGCACCGGTCGCGTGCTTCACCCCGACGACCCCCGGCAGCCGGCCGAGCGCGGCGAGCGCGTCCGCGCTGAGCGGTTGCCCGCTGCGGTACGGGATGTCGTACACGACGAGCGGTACGCCGCCGCCTTCGGCGAGGGCGGTGAAGTGCGCCAGCGTCCCGGCCTCGCCGGGCCGGACGTAGGGCGGCGCGGGCACCAGCGCCGCGGCCACGTCACCGGTGGCCGCGAGCTCGCGCAGCGAGGTGATGGCCGCCGCGGTGTCACCGGTGCCGACCCCGACGATCAGCGGGGCGCCGTGGGCCCGGCAGGCGGCGGCGCAGACGCGCACCACGGTCCGCTTCTCCGCCGCCGTCAGCGTGGCCGACTCCGCGGTCGTGCCGAGGGCGACGAGCCCGGAGGCACCGGCCGAGAGCGCCTCGTCGGCGAGGCGGGCGAGCGCGTCGGGGGCCAGGCGCAGGTCGTCGGTGAAGGGAGTCACCAAGGGGACGTACAGGCCGTTGAAGTTCGGTTCGGGCTTCATGGCCCCACCCTGACCCACACCGACCCAGTAGATCCATTTCTGATTTCTATCCCTATGCCTAAGCTGAACTTATGCTTGATGTACGCCGTCTCCACCTGCTGCGCGAACTGGACCGGCGGGGCACCATCGCCGCCGTGGCCGAGGCGCTGACCTTCACCGCGTCCGCCGTCTCCCAGCAACTGGGCGTGCTGGAACGCGAGGCGGGCGTGCCCCTGCTGGAACGCAGCGGCAGGCGGGTGGTGCTCACCCCCGCGGGCCGGACCCTCGTCACCCACGCCGACGCCGTCCTGCAACGCCTCGAACTGGCCGTCTCCGAGCTGGCCAGCGCCCGCGAGGGCGTCGGCGGGCCGCTGCGCATCGGGACCTTCCCCTCCGGCGGGCACACCATCGTGCCCGCGGCGCTCGCCGAGCTTGCCCGCCACCACCCCGCGCTGGAACCGATGGTGCGGGAGATCGACTCCGCGCGCGTCTCCGACGGCCTGCGGGCCGGTGAACTCGACGTGGCCCTCGTCCACGACTACGACTTCGTACCGGCGTCACCGGACTCCACGGTCGACGAGATCCCCCTGGTGGACGAGCCGATGTACCTCGTCATGGGCGACGCCCGCGCCACGGCCCGGGGCACCGGCCGCGGCGCGACGCTCGCGGAGCTGCTCGGGCCCTGTGCCGAGGTCCCGTGGATCACCGCGCGGGACGGCACCACCGGACACGCCATGGCCGTGCGCGCCTGCCAGGCGGCCGGGTTCCAGCCGAGGATCCGCCACCAGGTCAACGACTTCCGTACGGTCCTCGCCCTGGCCGCCGCCGGGCAGGGAGCCGGATTCGTCCCGGAGACGGCCACGGCACACGGCCCCGCGGGCGTGCTGCTGACCGAACTCCCGCTGTTCCGCAGGTCGAAGGTCGCCTTCCGCGCGGGCGGCGGCAGCCATCCGGCGATCGCCGCGTTCGTGGCCGCGGCGCGAGCGGCGGTGGGCCGCCGGGCCGATGCCACGCACCCCGGCGGACCGCAGCCGACTGCTCCGTGATCACCTACTGAGCCCCGCCCCCCAGGTGAACGCCGTGGTGACCATCCCAAGATTCACTCGTTGGAAGGGGGGTGACAACCGCTCGGCTACAGCCGTTGGAAGGCTTTGTGATCAATGTCCTCAGCACGGCGACGTACGGCGGCACCACCCTCCAGGGGCACCCTGGAACGGACCGAGGCCGCACTGGTCGACCGGTACGCACACCTGGTGCGCCTGGCCTACCTCACCCTCCCGCCCGAACTCGGCAGGCACCGCAAGGTACTTGCCGCACAGGCGCTGGTGCAGCGCGCGCTGCCGCACCTGCCGCGCGTACCCGCGGGCGGGCTCCTGCCCCGGCAGCGCACTGACGGCACGGCCGCCGAAGAGGACTGGCTGCGCGCCCGCGTCCTGCGGTCGGCGCTCGCCTACGACCGGCGCCCGCGTGGCTGGCCCGCACGCGTGCCACCGCCGCGCGCACTCCGCCCCCGCCTCCCGGTGGTATGGGGGCTGCGGCTCTCCCCGCACGCGGGCGGCGCCGAGGAGATCGCGCTCAGCCGGGCGCTCGCCCAAGCCCCGCCCGCCGCGCGCGCCGTCCTCGCGCTGCGCTGCGTCGACGACATGCCGGACGAGCGCGTACGCGAACTGCTCCTGGCCGCGGGGGAGGAGGACCCGGACGCGGCCCTGGCCGCCGCCGAGGACCTGCGCGCACCCGCGGGAGCCGACGCGCGGACCCTGCTGCGGTCCGCGGAGTTCGACGCCTGCTCCGTCCGCACCCGGCCCACCGACCTGCTGCGCCGCAGGCGCCGCGTACGGCTCGCGGGTCTCGTCGCGGCGGTGACGGCGTGCGGCACGGTCCTCACCGTCTCCTCCTCGCCGACGGGCCCGCCCGACGACCCGCAGGCACGCCCGGTACGGGCGGCGCAGGTCACCCCCGCCCAGCTCGTCCGCACCGCCTCCGAAAGCTGGGCCGACACCGCCCGCGTCGACTTCACCGCCTGGCCCGCCAGGGGCGGGCGCACGGACGACGGCGCGCTGCTCGCCCGGGCCCTGGACACCTGGGCCGCGCCACCTCCCGGCACCCCGGTGACGAGGGCGAGGGCCACCGACCTGGTGCCGCCCACGCGCGGTGCCCAACTGCTGTACGCGGGCGACGTCGACGGCCGGGCCGTGGTCCTGCTCCACGACAGCGACCGCGTCGTGCGGTACAGCGAACCCCTCACCTCCTCCGGCCGCCCGGCCCTGGAGGTCGCCCGCACCGACGACGCCGGAGTCACCACCGCAGCCGCCCTCGTCGTCGCACGCCACGACGGAACCGTGCGCTATCTCACCGCGCCCTGGATCGCCGACGCGCAGACCCGGGACCTGCTGCGCCCCGACACCCCCGGCCGCCCCCTGCCCACCACGAAGGACGGCGTCACGGACCCCGTCGCCGCGCCCGCGTCCGGCGGCGCCTGCGCAGGCTTGCCGGTGCTCCAACTCCGGTCGTCCGTACGGATCGTGGAGAAGCACGCCTTCCTCGTCACCGACCTCGGCGGACTCGCCCCCGCCCACCTCACCTACACCCCGTCCCCGCACACCGGCGCCCCCGCGCGGCAGCCGCGCGAGGCCACGGGCCCCGCCGCGCTCGCGGCCTGGGCCCGCACTGCGTGCGACCTGCGCGGGCTGCGCGACCACGGCGTCCGCGCGGTGAACCTGTGGGACTTCGCGGAGCAGGACCTGCCCGAGCGCGGCGGCCGCGCCGTCTGGTCCTGCACCCGTGCCGCCACATGGGCCGGGCCCGGCGACATCCAGGTGCACCTGCGCCCGCCCGCGCGCTCCGCCACAAGCCCCGCCCGCCTCGTGGCCCGCGACCGGTCCACCGCCGCCTGCAGCCGCTTCGGCCAGCACATCGTGGCGAGGACCGACTGGACGACGGCCTCCGGGCGCCGCTATCTGCTGGCGGCGGGCAGCAGGGACATCCGTGAGCTCACCGTCACCGGAGACGCCCGCGCCACCGAGAACGGCACCACCCTCGCCGTCCGCGCCCCCGAGGACGCGACCCTCTCCGTACGCGGCCGCACCAAGGACGGCGCGAACCTGCGGGCGGTGGGCGGACCCCGGAAACCCTAGGGTGTCCGACCGGGCGTGTCGGCGTAGCCTGGCCCCGCCATCGCGAGGACGCGGTGTGTCCGTGGGGGAGGGTGACATGAAGTCCCTTGGTTCCAGAGCCCGTTGGCTTGCCTCGCTGTTGGCCGCCGGGGTGCTGATGTGCACCGGCGGAGGCGTCGCCGTCGCGCACCCGGACCCGGTCCCGGGCGTCGAGCACCTGATTCCCCTGCCGACGGCCACGTCCGCGCGTGCGCCGCTGGTCAGCGCGGACGGCACCACGGCGTACGTCGGCGCGAACGAGGCCACCGGCACCAAGCTGTACGTCGTCGACACCCAGACCGGGGAGATCGCCGCGGAGGTGCCCACGAGCACCGGACGGTGGGCCGGGCCCATGGTGTTCGGCGCCCGCGGCAGGCTCATCTACCTGGTCACCGAAGGCACCCTCAACGTGTTCGACACGGCCAGCGACACCCTGCGCGCCAGCATCCCCGTCCCCGACCAGCCGCGGCCCCCGGGCACCCGGCCGGGGTCGCTCTCGCGCATGGCCATCAGCCCGGACGGGACGACGGTCTACCTGGACCAGAGCGGGCCGCACGACAACGGCCCGAGCGCGGGCCCCTCCCGGCTCCTCGTGTTCTCCACGGCGCGGCGCGCGTTCACCGCCACCGTGCCGCTGCCCGGCGAGAGCCCGCGCGACATCGTCGTACGGCCGAACGGCAGGGACGCATACGTCAGCGGCGACGCCGGCCTGGTCCACCTGGACACCTCGACGGGCGTCCCGAAGGTGGTGCGCACCATCGCGGCCACCGGCTTCGCCGACGAACTGGCGCTCACCCCCGACGGCCGCCGCCTGTACGCGCTGAGCAAGCCGGACGGTCGCGCCGCCGTGGTCGACCTCACCCGTGACCGCGTCCGGACCACCATCGACTTCCGGTCGGACTTCTCACCCGTCCTGAGCCCGGCCGTGAGCCGGGACGGCACCCGCTTCCACGTGCTCGTGGACGACCACAGGACCGCGCCGAAGGTGCTGTCCTACGACACGGCCACCCACACCCAGGTCACCGACGAGACGGTCACCGGCTTCGCGGTGGAACGGGCGTCGGGCCTGACCGTGGGCCCCGACGGCGAGACGCTGTACATCACCGGCACCAACTACGCCGACGACCCCGGCGTGTACCTCCAGATCGTCGCCTTCTGAGCGGGCCCGCCGGGGAACGCCCCGCCGGGGATGCTCAGTCCAGGAGCTTCGCCACGATGCGGTCGAGCGCCTCGATGTCCTCGCGGGGCAGGGCGAGCAAGTCGTCGGGCGGGGTGGTGAGGATGGAGATGGCGAGGTCGGCCTTCGCCTGCCCGTCGTCGGTGAGGTGGACCAGCTTGGAGCGGCGGTCGGTGGGGTTGGTGATGCGCTCGGCCAGGCCCCGCCGCACCAGGTCGTCGACGATGACCGTGGTGTAGGGCGGGTCCGAGCCCATCCGCTCGGCCAGTTCGCGCAGGCTGATCGGGCCCGGGGCGAGGCGGCGCAGCGCCCGGACGCGGCTGAAGCTCATGCCGAGGGCCTCGGAGACGGCCTTGCGGAGCTGGTAGCGCTCCAGCAGGAGCGTGTTCAGCCCCTGCCAGGCACGGGCTGCCGCCCTGGCGATGTCGTCGTCCCCCGCGGGGGCCTTGTCGGCGTGGTGCTCCATCAGACGTTCAGTGGCTCCTTGCTCTCCTCCGCGGCGAACTGCCGCGCTGTGCGCCGCGCCGTCGCCCGGCCCCAGCGGCCGGTAGTGAGCGTACCCATGATCAGCACGGCGGCACCGCAGCCGGCGACGATCCACCACGCGGTCCGGCCCGCGTCGATGAAGGACGCCGTGTCCGTGCGGGCCGCACCGGCCATGAGGGCGCCGATGACGGCCACCCCGAAGGTCTGGCCGATCTGCCGGCTGGTGGAGGCCACGGCCGCCGCGACCCCCGCCTGCTCGCGGGGCATCCCCGACACCGCGGTGTTGGTGATGGGCGCGTTGACCAGGCCGAAGCCCGTACCGAAGAGCAGATACGCGACGACGAGCACGGCCACCGGAAGACGCTCGGAGTAGGTGAGCGCCTGGAGCACGGCGCTCGCGCACAGCGCCGCCCCCGCGAGCAGCAGCGGAGTGCGCGGCCCCCGCGAGGCCACGAGGCGGCCTGACACCGGCGCGGCCAGCATCGCCATGACCGCCATGGGCAGCATGAAGAGCCCGGCGTGCAGGGCGTCGTACTGCCGCACGTTCTGCAGGTACAAGGAGCTGACGAACAGGAAGCCGCCGAGGGCGGCGAACGTGACCACCGCGATCGCGATGGCTCCCGAGAACGGTGCGGAGCGGAAGAAGCGCAGGTCGATGAGGGGGTCGCTGCGCCGCGGCTCGTACCAGAGCAGACCGAGGAGCGCGCACAGCGCCGCGGCCGCGCAGCCGACGACGAGGGGCGAGGCCCAGCCGAGGTGGGGCGACTCGATGATCGCGTACGTGAGCGCGGCGAGGAGCACGGCGATGAGGACCTGGCCGAACGGATCCGCCCGGCGGGCCCGCGACGCCCGTGACTCCGGGACGTACCGCCGGGTCAGGGACAGCGCGGCCAGGCCGATCGGCACGTTGAGCCAGAAGATCGACCGCCAGCCGATCGACTCCACCAGGGCTCCGCCGACGATCGGCCCCGCGGCCATGCTGACGCCCACGACGGCGCTCCACACGCCGATGGCGCGGGCGCGCTGCCGGGCGTCGGTGAAGGTGTTGGTGATGATCGACATGGCGACGGGGTTCAGCATCGAGCCGCCGACGGCCTGGAGGATCCGCGCGACGACGAGCCAGCCGAGCCCGGGGGCGAGGCTGCACAGCAGGGACGCCGCGGTGAAGACGACGAGCCCCACCTGGAAGACCCGGCGGCGGCCGACGCGGTCGGCGGTCGACCCGGAGAACATCAACAGGCTTGCGAGGACCAGGGTGTAGGCGTCGACCGTCCACTGCAGGCCGGACACCGAAGTGTGCAGGTCCCGCTGGACGGAGGGCAGGGCGACGTTCAGGATCGTGTTGTCGAGGCTGACGATCAGCAGGCTCATGCAGCAGATGGCGAGCACGAGCCAGGGCCGTCGAGGGATGGCGTCCGGCATGACGGAGCTCCGATTTACTTGTGTTAGTGAAATCATTGTGAGCATACAAGTAAATGGGCGGGGCTGTCGCGCGGCCGTCCCGGCGCGGTGGTGTCACGTCGGACCTGCTGCGGCCATCTCCACGAGGCCCGCGCGCAGTTGGAGCGGCTCCTCGCCCTGCCGGTGGGGGAGTGCCTCGCCCGCGCCCGTGCCCAGTGGGGCTTCGGCGTCCGGTGCCTGGAGGACGCCACCCGCTTCGGCCGGGCGGAGCAGCGGCTCGCCGCGACGCGCGCGTACTGCGACTACCAGCTGTCGCTGGTCGCCCTGGGTCGGGACCGGCCCGTACGCGCCGCACGGCACGCGCGCCCCTCTGGCGCGCGGTCGGACATAGTCAGCGGGGCATGCCCGAACTCCGCCAGGTCCGCGAGCGGTGCTGGCGGACCGTACGCACCGCCATCGGCAACGAGACCTTCGAGCAGCACTTCCGCCGCGGCACGCGCGCGGAGCCGACGGCGGTGCTCGCACTGGCCGTGGAGGGCCGCCCGACCGGCGGCGGGGGCACCGGCTGAGAGCCGGACCCCCGCGCTACTCCGCCTGGAGCGAACGCTCCGCGGAGAGCCGGGCCTCGAAGCCGTCGAGGATGGCCCGCAGGCCGAACGCGAAGCTGTCGTCGGGCGCTGCGGCGTACTGCTCGGCGGAGACCGTGCCGAGGCGGGCGCGCAGCCGCGGGTACGCCTCGGCGACCTCGGCGGCCTGGGTCATGGCGTCGGCCATCAACTGCTCGGCGTTCGCCCCGTTCTTGCCGAGGCGGCGCTTGAGGGAGACCTCCGCGGCGGGGCCGAGCGCGCTGCCGAGGACGAAGATGAACACCGTGGCGGCGGCCCGGTCCGCGTCGGCGGGGCTGAAGCCCGCCTTCTCGTAGACGGCGAGGCTGAGGTCGTCGAAGCGCGCCTGGCCGGGGCCGTGCATGAGGTGGCTGCCGAACGCCTGGCCGAGCCAGGGGTGCCGGGTGAGCATCGCGTGCATGGCGGTGGCCTGGGCGGCGGCGGCCGTGCGCCAGTCCGTGGCGTCGAGGTCGGGCAGCTCGACCTCCAGCCAGACCGCGTCGCTGGCGAGCCGGACCAGCTCGTCCTTGGTCTTGATGTGCCAGTAGACGGCGGTGGCGGCCGAGCCGAGCCGTCCGGCCAGGCTGCGCATGTTCAGGCCGTCCAGGCCCTCGTCGTCCAGCAGCTCGATGGCCGCACGGACGATCCGGTCTGCGGTGAGCGTGTCTCGCGGCATGGCCACCACCCTACTTGCACTTAGTTCATGCCTGCCCTTGCACTTAGTTCAAGTGGCGGTCTACGCTGCACTCGTACTTAGTTCAAGTGCTCGAAGGGGGAGCGATGTCGCAGCAGCAGCTGGCGGAAGCCGTCGAGGCGCGGGCCACGGAGTTCGGGGTGCCCGGGGTGTCCGTCGGGGTCCTGGTGGACGGCGAGGAGATCTTCGCCTCGCACGGGGTGACGAGCCTCGGCAACCCGACGCCGGTCGACGAGAAGACGCTGTTCCACCTGGCGTCGGTGTCCAAGACGTTCACCGCGACCGCGCTGATGCGCCTGGTCGCCGAGGGGAAGGTCGACCTGGACGCGCCGGTGCGGCGCTACGTCCCCGAGCTGCGGCTCGCCGACGAGGACGCGGCGCGCCGGATCACCGTCCTGAACCTGCTCAACCACACCGCGGGCCTGGACTGGAACCTCATCGACGACGGCCGGGGCGACCGCTCCCTGGCCGGGCTCGTGGCGAAGCTGCACGAACTGCCCCTGATCGCGCCGCCCGGCACCCGCGCCTCGTACAGCCAGGCCGGGTACAACCTGGTCGGGCGGATCATCGAGAAGGTCACGGACCTTCCCTTCGAGCAGGCCGTGGCCTCGCTCGTGCTGGATCCCGTCGGCCTCTCGGACACCGTGTACGGCCTGGCCGAGGTGATGGTCCGCAAGTTCGCGGTCGGCTACAACCGCGACGACGACGGCGCGCTGCGGCCCGCCCGGCCGTGGGGAGCCTTCAAAGAGGGCGCCCGGGCCGACAACCCCGGCGGCGGCATCGCCTCGTCGGCGAGCGACCTGCTGCGCTGGGCCCGGTTCCAACTCGGCGACGGCGAGGGCGTGTTGCCCGCCGATGCGCTGCACCGGATGCGGGAGCGGACGGTCGAGCTGCGCTCCAGCTCGCTCGGCGACGGCTTCGGCATCTGCTGGTTCCTGCACGACCTGGACGGCGTCCAGGCGATCGGGCACGGCGGCTCGGGCACCGGGCAGTTCGCCGAGCTGCTCATCGTGCCGGAGCGGAACTTCGCGGTGGTCGCCCTGTCGAACCTCGGCCCGGACGGCTACACCTGCAACCAGTCCGTGGTGAAGTGGGCCCTGGAGCACTACCTCGGCGTCGTCGAGAAGGAGCCGGAGCCGGTCCCGTACGACGAGACGCTGGCCCGGCAGGTCACCGGCCGCTACGACATCGACGCCATGAACGTCGACGTCGCCACCGACGGCACCCGCCTCACCCTGGCCGTCGAGATCAAGCCGGAGATCCGCGAGGCCTCGGACGAGGAGATGCCCCCCGGCTACCCGCCCGCGGCCATCGCCTTCCTCCCCGGCGACGGCGACGAATACGTCGTCCTGGAAGGCGGCCTCAAGGGCGAGCGCGGCTACTTCTCCCGCGACCCCCACGACACGATCACCGGCATCGACCTCGGCGGCCGCCTCTTCAACCGGGTGCGACAGGAGCCCTGACCGGCGGACGGCTGTGGGGCCTCCGGGCCCCGGCCGGGAACCGAACCCAGAAGGAGAAGGCGCACCATGACAGCCGAGCAGACCGGGACGCCGGACAACACCGCGGTGCGCACGGCCCTCTGGCGGGCGCTGCACCTTGAGGCCGACGCGCCGCCGCACGTGGTGAAGGACGAGGTCGGCCTGCGGCTCGCGGCCCCCGACGACGGCTGGCGCGAGCGGCCGGACATGGACCCGCGGACCACCCGCGGCTTCCGCGCGGCCATCGTCGCCCGCGCCCGCTTCGTCGAGGACCTCGTCGCCGAGCAGGCCGACCGCGGCGTCACCCAGTACGTCATCCTCGGGGCAGGCCTGGACACCTTCGCCCAGCGCGAGCCGGAACTCGCCTCGCGGCTGCACGTCTTCGAGGTCGACAAGCCCGGCACCCAGGCCTGGAAGCGCCGCCGCCTGGCCGAACTCGGCTACGGCATCCCCGACCGGCTGCACCTGGTGCCCGTCGACTTCGAGTCCGGCGAGTCCTGGCCCGAACGCCTCGCCGCCGCCGGGTTCGACCCCGGGCGACCTGCGGTCGTCGTCTCCACCGGCGTCAGCATGTACCTCACGAAGGACACCACCACCGCCACCCTGCGCGAGATCGCCGGGCTCGCCCCCGGCTCCACGCTCGCCATGACCTTCATGCTGCCGACCGAGCTCGTCGACGCGTCCGACCGGCCCGGCCTGGCGGCGAGCGCGGCGGGCGCGCGGGCGTCCGGCACGCCGTTCATCAGCTTCTACGCCCCGCAGGACCTGCTCGAACTGGCCTGTCAGGTCGGCTTCAGGGACGCCCGGCACATCTCCGGCGGCGCCCTCGCCGAGCGCTACTTCGCGGGCCGCGCCGACGGCCTCCGCCCGTCGACCGGAGAGGACCTCCTGCTGGCCACCACCTGACCCGCGGGGGCGGGGCTCAGGGCTGCTCCAAATAGCCCGCGAGCGCACCACGGCTGCGCCGGAGGTCGTCGATGCGCTCGTCCATGACCGCCAACTCCCGGTCCAGGAGCGCCCGCAGATCCGCGCACCAGTCGAACCCTGGCTGCTCGCCCCGGGTGCAGGGCAGCACCACGCGGATCACCTCGGTGGTCAGACCCGCGTCGAGCAGGGCCCGCACCTTGCGGACGGTCACGACCGCGTCCTCGGCGTACTCGCGATAGCCGTTGGAGCCGCGCTCCACCTCAAGGAGGCCCTGGGCCTCGTAGTACCGCAACAGCCTCGTGCTGACCCCGGTACGCCGGGACAACTCCCCGATCAGCATCCGCTCCCGCCCTGTCCGCCTTGACCTTGTCACCGATGTGAAGGCTTAACGTCACCCCGTGACCAGGCATTCCACGCCTGGCGATCCACGTCACGGGAGCACGGCATGACCTCGTTCGTCACCCACCTCGACGGCCGCCCGGCCACCGCCGAAGAGCTGGCGCCGCTCGCCTTCGCGGGCTTCGCCCACTTCACCGCCGCGCAGGTGCGCGCCGGCCGGGTGCGCGGACTCGACCTCCACCTGCGGCGACTGCGGCTCGCCTCCGAGCAGCTCTTCGGCCGCGCGCTGCCCGACGACCGGGTGCGCGCCCTGCTGCGGACGGCGATCGAGGCCGGTCCCGATAACCACTCGCTGACGGCGACGCTGTACTCGCGGGCGGGCGAGTTCACCGCCGCCGGGCCGGACGCGGAGCCCGCCGTCCTCGTCCGCACGGGACCGGCGTCCTCCGGCCCCGCAGACCCGCTGTCCCTCGCCGCCGTCGAGCACGAGCGGGACCTCCCCGCCGTGAAGCACGTGGGCGAGGTCGCCAAGACGCACCTCCTGCGGCAGGCCGTCGCCGAGGGCTTCGACGACGCCGCCTTCGTCGACCGCAGGGGCCGGCTCAGCGAGGCGACCATCTGGAACCTGGCCTTCTGGGACGGCTCCGCCGTGGTCTGGCCCGTCGCCGACGTCCTCACGGGCACCACCATGAGCATCGTCCGCCGCCAACTGGAGCGCCTCGGCGTCCCGCAGCACGAGCGGGAGGTCACCCCCGCCGACCTGCCGTCGCTGTCCGGGGCCGTCGTCATGAACTCCTGGACCCCCGGCGTCCCGGTCCATCGCATCGGCTCCACCCCGCTCCCCGAGGCCCCGGACTTCCTGGACCTGCTGCACAAGGCGTACGAGGCGGAGCCGCTGGTGCGTCCCTAGGGAGCCGCCAGCCAGGACAGCAGGCGCCCCCGCGACCAGCAGCGGCCCAGGGCCTCGGCGTGGAGGGTCGAGTGGCGGAACACGGTCAGGCCGATGACGCTGTGGCCGGAGGCGGGGCGGTCGCCGAGGGTCGGGGCCGCCGGTGCGACTCCGACCCCTTCCACCGACACCCACGCCACCGCCCGGCCGACCGCCGCCGCGTGCAGGCGGTGGAGGAAGCGCAGGCGGCTCTCCACCGGGAAGTCCGACAGCGCCCACGTCGTGGTGACGACGGGGAGGGCACCGGCGGGCACCGCGGCGACGGCCTCGGGCAGCACGTCGACGGCGTCGCCGCGCAGCAGCAGCGGAGGAGCCGTCGCCGCCAACGCCATCTCCGCCGCGAGCCGGGCGATCCGCTCCGGCTGATCCGGCCCCAGGCAGGCACGCAACCAGCGGGCGTCATCCGCGTCGGTCACGTCGAACGGATCGAGGTCGACGCCGACGCGGGCGACCACCTCGGGCATCGCCGAGGCGGGGACCGGCCGGCCGCCCACGACGGACGGCGACAGCTGCACGGGAGACGACGGGTCGCCCAGCGAGGTGCCGTCGCTGTACGTGATGCCCACGCGATCGACGTTGAGATTGAGCCCGGCCGAACAGCCCACGTCGATCAGGCCGACCGCGTCCGCGCCCGCCCGGCGCGCCGCCTCCGCGACGGCCGGGTACAGCACGCCGCAGCGCCCGGCCTCGTCGGTCCGCGTCCGTCGGCGTACGGCGGTGGCCACGACGGCGTCGGTCATGTGCAGCAGCGTGTCGATCGCCGCGCGGGCGGCGGCGTCGGCGTCCGCCGCGGCATAGGCCGCGGCCAGCGCCGGAGCGCGTCCGGCGAGGGCGAGGTCGTACAGCGCGGCGAGGATCACCCGGGGGTGCCGCTTGCGCGCCGGTGCCTCCCCGATGGCGCGCAGCGCCGCGTCGGACTCGCTCAGGGCGAGGGCGACGCGCTCGTACAGCGGCGACGTCCCGGCGGCCTCGACCTCGCCGAAGCGCCGGTACGTCCGGGCGAGCGTGCGGGCCTTCCCTCCGGGAACGGCGCTTCCTGCGGTCGGTCCTGGCATCCCGCGACAGTAGCTGCCGAAGCCGCTCGTAGGGGGACCGGGTGCCGCCGCGTCCGATGACGTCGGCACCCGGGCGCGTTCCGGGAGGCGCCTGGTATGACTGGTGCATGCAGGAAGAGACCGCGCGGTCCGCGATCGACACGTTCATCTCCGCGTTCAACGCCTCGAACGACAGTTACGTGACCACGCTGCTGGCCCAGGCCCTGACCTCGGACGTGGTGTTCTGGGGGCCGTTGGGCCGCAGCGAGGGGATCGAGGCGGTCGAGCGGTTCGTCCTCGACATCCGGAGGCACCCGGCGGGCACCGGCACGATGGTGCGCTGCTCGGCGGTGGACATGCCGGACGAATGGGCGCGATACCAGTGGGTGTTCACCACACCCGACGAGGGCCCACGGCTCGCGGGCACGGACGTCGTCCACCTCCGCCGCAGCCTCATCGACCAGATCATCGTCTTCGCGGGCGAGATCAAGCCGACCTAGGGAGGTCTCCGCCCGAGCGGAGACCTCCGCCTGAGCGGCCGCGCCGACCGTGCGGGCCCTCCTCAGCCCCGCTCGTGGACGTGGAAGCCGCGGCCGGACTTCCGGCCGAGGAGGCCCGCCTCCACCATGCGCTGGAGCAGCGGCGGCGGCGCGTACAGCGGCTCGCGGAACTCGTCGTAGAGGGACTCCGCGATCGAGGCCACGGTGTCCAGGCCGATCAGGTCCGCGAGCTTCAGCGGGCCCATGGGGTGGGCGCAGCCCAGCTCCATGCCCGCGTCGATGTCCGCGGCCGTGGCGAAGCCGGACTCCGCCATCCGCACCGCGGCCAGCAGATAGGGGATGAGCAGCGCGTTGACGACGAAGCCCGCCCGGTCCTTGGAGCGGATCACCGTCTTGCCGAGCGCGCGGGCCGCGAAGTCCTCGGCCGCGGCGACCGTCGCGGCGGAGGTGTGCAGCGAGGTCACGACCTCCACCAGCGGCAGCACGGGTACGGGGTTGAAGAAGTGCAGGCCCACGACCCGGTCCGCACGAGCGGTCGCCATGCCGAGCCGCGTGACCGGCAGGGACGAGGTGTTGGTGGCGAGGACGGCGGCCGGATCCTCGACGATCTTGTCGAGGGCGGCGAAGACCTCGGTCTTGGCGTCCGGGTTCTCCACGACGGCCTCGACGACCAGCTGCCGGTCGGCCAGGTCCTCCAGGCTGCCGGTGAACACCGTGCGGTCGAGCGCGTCACGCGCCGCCGTGCGCTCCAGCTTGCCGCGCCGCACCGCGCGGTCGAGCGACGCCGCGACCCGGTCCCGGGCGGCGCGGGCCGCGACCGCGTCCACCTCGCAGACCACCGTGTCCAGGCCCGCCCGCGCGCACACCTCGGCGATGCCCGCCCCCATCTGCCCGCCGCCGACCACGCCGACGCGCCGGACGCCCCCGCTCACGCCCCGGCCCCCGTCCGCCGCACCAGGTGCCGCGCGTACGCGTCCGGAGTGAAGAACTGCGGCAACTCGACGGACAGCGCGGTCCGTTCGAAGAGCGCGCGGACCTCGTCGAGGGGAGCCCACGGGTACGCGCCGCCGAGCGCGGCGACCTCGTCGTCGAGGAGCCGGAGCACCGTCTCCTTGTCGATCACCTGGTGCCGCAGCCACTGCCAGACCTGCGTCCGGGCGAGCTCGGCGGTGGCCGTGTCCTCCATGAGGCCGTACAGGGCGACGGCGCCCCGGCCGCGCAGCCAGGCGGCGAAGTACCGCAGCGCCACAGCGATGTTGGTGCGCACGCCCTCCGGCGTGGGCGGTCCGCTGACGCGCCGCACCGAGAGCAGGTCGGCGGCGGTGACCGCCACGTCGTCTCGCGTGCGGTCGATCTGGTGCGGCCGCTCGCCGAGGACGCCGTCGAACACCGCGCGGCACGTGGACACGAGCCCGGGGTGGGCGACCCGGGAGCCGTCGAAGCCGCCCTCGGCCTCCCGCTCCTTGTCGAGGCGCACGGTGGCGAGGGCCGCCTCCCGGGCGGCCGGATCCCGGTCCGGCACCTGGGCCGCCATGCCGCCGACGGCGTGGGCGCCCCGCCGGTGACAGGTGCGCACCAGGAGATCGGTGTACGCCCGCAGGAACGGGGCGGTCATGGTGACCTCGGCGCGGTCGGGCAGCAGGAAGTCGGGGCGGTGGCCGAACGTCTTGATCAGGCTGAACAGATGGTCCGAGCGGCCCGCGTTGAGCCCGGCCGCGTGCTCGCGCAGTTCGTAGAGGATCTCCTCCATCTCGAACGCGGCGGTGATCGTCTCGATCAGGACGGTGGCGCGGACCGTCCCCCGGGGGATGCCGAGGAGTTCCTGGGCGAGCAGGAACACGTCGTTCCACAGCCGGGCCTCGTAGCGGTTCTCCAGCTTGGGCAGGGAGAAGTACGGGCCGTGGCCCGCGTCGAGCTGCGGCCGCGCGCAGTGGAAGAAGTACAGGCCGAAGTCGACGAGCGCGGCGGGCACGGACCGGCCCGCGTACTCCAGGTGCGCCTCGTCCAGGTGCAGGCCGCGCGGCCGGACCACGAGGGTGGCGGGCCGCCCGGCGAGCCGGTACTCCTTGCCGTCGTCGGCCGTGGCGAAGCCGATGCGCCGCTCGACCACGTCACGCAGGACGAGCTGGCCGCCGACGATGTTGTCCCAGGTGGGGGATGTGGCGTCCGCGAAGTCCGCTGTCCACACCCGCGCACCGGAGTTGAGGGCGTCGACGGCCGCGCGGCGTTCGGGCGGGCCGGTGATCTCGACGCGGCGGTCGGTGAGGCCCGGGGCGGGCGGTGCCACGCGCCACGTCGGGTCGGCGCGGACGGCGGTGGTGGCCAGGGGGAAGTCGAGCGGGGAGCCGCCGGCCAGGCGCAGGGCCTGGCGGCGGCGCTCCTTGAGCAGCTCCTGCCGCCGCTGGCCGAACGCGGCGGCGAGGCGGCCGACGAAGTCCAGTGCGGCGGGCGTGAGGATCTCGTCGTGGCGCTCGCCGAAGGGCGCGCGGACGCGGACGTCATGGGTGAGGGTGCTGGTGGTCATTGGACTCTCCGGTACTGGACGGACTCTCCCGAGCCGAGCTGCGGACCGGCGCCGGGCGCCCGGCGCCGGTCCGCGGGGCGCCTAGTGGAATTGCTCCTCCTCGGTGGAGCCCGCGAGCGCGGTGGTGGAGGAGGCCGGATTGACGGCGGTGGAGACCAGGTCGAAGTAGCCGGTGCCGACCTCGCGCTGGTGCCGGACCGCGGTGAAGCCGTGCTCCTGGGCGGCGAACTCCCGCTCCTGGAGGTCCACGTACGCCGTCATGCCGTGCTCGGCGTAGCCGCGGGCGAGGTCGAACATCCCGTGGTTGAGGGAGTGGAACCCGGCCAGGGTGATGAACTGGAACCGGTAGCCCATCGCGCCCAGCTCGCGCTGGAACTTGGCGATCTGGTCGTCGTCGAGCGCGGCCTTCCAGTTGAAGGACGGCGAGCAGTTGTACGCCAGCATCTGGTCCGGGTGGCGGGCGTGGACGGCCTCGGCGAACTCGCGGGCCTGGGCCAGGTCGGGCGTTCCGGTCTCGACCCAGAGGAGATCGGCGTACGGGGCGTAGGCCAGGCCGCGGGCGATGACGGCCGCCATGCCGTTGCGGACGCGGTAGAAGCCCTCCGCGGTGCGCTCGCCGGTGACGAACTCGGCGTCGCGCTCGTCGACGTCGCTGGTGAGCAGATTGGCGGCGAGCGCGTCCGTGCGGGCGACGACGAGCGTCGGGACGTCGGCGATGTCGGCGGCGAGGCGTGCCGCGTTGAGGGTGCGGACGTGCTGGGCGGTGGGCACGAGGACCTTCCCGCCAAGGTGGCCGCACTTCTTCTCGGAGGCGAGCTGGTCCTCGTAGTGGATGCCCGCGGCACCGGCGGCGATCATCGCCTTGGTCAGCTCGAAGGCGTTGAGCGGACCGCCGAAGCCCGCCTCGGCGTCGGCGACGACCGGCGCGAGCCAGTCCACGGAGGTGTCGCCCTCGGAGGTGGCGATCTGGTCGGCGCGCAGCAGCGCGTTGTTGATCCGGCGCACCACCTGGGGAACGGAGTTGGCGGGGTACAGGCTCTGGTCCGGGTAGGTGTGACCGGCCTGGTTGGCGTCGGCGGCGACCTGCCAGCCGGACAGGTAGATCGCCTGGAGCCCGGCCTTGACCTGCTGCACGGCCTGCCCGCCGGTCAGCGCGCCGAGCGCGTGCACGTAGTCGCGCTCGTGGAGCTGGCGCCACAGCCGCTCGGCGCCGCGCCGGGCCAGGGTGTGCTCCTCGCGCACGCTGCCGGAGAGCCGGATCACGTCCTCGGCGCTGTACGTGCGCTCGATGCCCCGCCACCTCGGGTCGGTGGCCCAGCGCCGCGCGAGCTCCTCGGCCGCCTGCGTCCTCGCCTCTGCCATGACTGTCACCGTCTCCTCGGTTGTGGCGTCTGCCAACTCCGTCGCGCACTCGGCCCGGGATTGGCACTGCGTGTCTCATCAAGCACGTTCGGAAGGCGCGGCCCGCCGTCACCCCGGTGGGGCGAAGGTGAGCAACGCTGCCGGTACGAGCCGCCGCCGATATCGGGAACTCCGCTGTCAGGGCGGTGAATTGAGTCCCGGTGCCGGGCGGCGCCTGCCGGGTCCGGCGGGCCGCACTGAGACTCTGGCACTGGCACTGAGTGCCATCAATGATGGAGGCGTGCCAAGTTCTGCGCATCTTCCCGCTCCGGATTGCCAAGCTTGCGAAGGGTGCGACGGGCGCCGTTTCGCCTACGCTGGCCCGGACCCCGGACCCCGGACCCCGGACCCCGGACCCCGGACCCCGGACCCCGGACCAGGCCGGGGCTCGATCCCATCCGTCCCGGACACGGAGGAGCGCGCGGTGAGCAAGACCTACGCGGGAGCACGACTGCGCAGGCTCCGCGAGGAGCGCCGCCTCAGCCAGGCGGAACTCGCGCGCGTCCTGGGCATCTCGCCGAGCTATCTGAACCAGATGGAGCACGACTCCCGGCCGCTGACCGTCCCCGTCCTGCTCCGGGTCACCGAGACCTTCGGCGTCGACCCGGGCTTCTTCTCCGAGCGCGACACGACCCGCCTGGTCGCGGATCTGCGCGAGGCGCTGACCGCGGAGATCGGCGCGTCCCGGGTCTCCACCTCCGACCTCGCCGAACTCGCCACCCGCATGCCGGAGGTGGCGCGGGTGCTCCTCGACCTCGGCCGCCGCAACCAGCTCCTGTCCGAGCGCGTCGCCGGGGCCGCCGAAGGGCGCGCCGCCGCCGAGGCGCCCCGCTCGCCCCACGAGGAGATCCGCGACTTCTTCTACCGCCGCCAGAACTACCTGCACGACACCGACCTCGCCGCCGAGCGCCTCGCCGAGGAGATCGGCATCCGGCCCGGCGAGGTCCTGCGAGCCCTGGCGGCCCGACTCTCCGACACCCACGGCGTTCGCCTGTCGGCCGGGGCCGGCGGCCATCTGCACCACTACGACGCGGCGACCCGGACCCTCCACCTCTCCACCCGGCTGCGGCCCGGCCAGCGCGCCTTCCGCATGGCCACCCAGCTCGCCCTGCTCGAATACGGCGACGGACTCGACGGGCAGGCCGCCGACGACTTCACGCCCGGCTCACCCGCCCACACCCTGGCCCGGATCGGCATCGCCCACTACTTCGCCGCCGCCGTGATCCTGCCGTACGCCGCCTTCCACGAGGCGGCCGAGGAGGCCCGCTACGACATCGAACGCCTCACCGACCGCTACGGCCTCGGCTACGAGACCGTCTGCCACCGCCTGAGCACCCTGCAGCGGCCCCGGCTCCGCGGCGTCCCGTTCTCCTTCGTCCGCGTCGACCGCGCGGGCAACATGTCCAAGCGCCAGTCCGCCACCGCCTTCCACTTCTCCCGGGCCGGCGGCACCTGCCCGCTGTGGAACGTCTACGAGGCCTTCGCCGCGCCCGGCCGCATCCACGTCCAGGTCGCCGAAATGCCCGACGGGCAGCGCTACTTGTGGACCGCCAGGGCGATCACCCGGCACCGCGGCGGCTGGGGCGAGCCCGGCAGGACGTACGCCATCGGCCTCGGCTGCGAGATCCGCCACGCCCACCGGGTCGTCTACTCCGAAGGGCTCGACCTCGAAAGCGACACCGCGGTCACCCCCATCGGCATGGGCTGCCGCGTCTGCGAACGCCTCGACTGCCCCCAGCGCGCGGCACCCCCGCTCGGCCGCTCCCTGCGCATCGACCAGCACAGCAGCACGTTCGTCCCCTATCCGGTGGCCGACGAGCAGCGCTGAACGCCCCGTCCGTACACACTTCCTGACGAGGCGTCAAGACACTTTGCAGGCCTGTCCCGTGTGCAGTGCGGTGGTCGCCGTGGTGATGATGTCGTCGAGGCGGTTCCGGGTGTCCTTGAGGTCGTCGATCCGGCGGTCGATGCGGTCGCGCTCGCCCGCGAGCCAGGTGATGAGCTCCGGCGTCGCCTCGCCCGTGGCCACGCACGGCAGGAGTTCGCGGATCGACCTGCTCGGCAGGCCCGCGCGGTACAGCTGCTGGATCCGCTGGACGCGGTCCACGGCGCGGGCCCCGTAGTGCCGTTGACCGCTCGGGCTGCGCTCGGCAGCGAGCAGGCCCTGCTCCTCGTAGTACCGCAGTGACCGCACGCTCACCCCGGTGCGGGTCGCGAGTTCGCCGATGCGCATGCCGCCTCCCCTGTGGCCTCTCTCACCTTGCCCCTGACGTCCATGTCAGGTTTTAGCGTAGCCGACGAACGGGCCGGGAGCCCCGGCCCGCCCATCCGCTACCGGGAGGCACCACCATGACCAGCCTTTTCGAGGGATTGCGCCTCGGTGAACTCGCCCTGCCGAACCGGGTCGTGATGGCCCCCATGACCCGGGCGAGGGCAGGGACGGACGGGCTGCCGACGGCGTCGACCGCCACCCACTACGCGCGGCGCGCCACCGCCGGACTCATCGTCAGCGAAGGCGTCCAGCCGAGCCTGGTCGGCCAGTCCAACCCGAACACCCCCGGCCTGTACAACGACGCGCAGGTCACCGCCTGGCGGCCGGTCACCTCCGCGGTGCACACCAACGGCGGCCGCATCTTCGCCCAGATCATGCACGGCGGCCGCGTGGGGCACCCGGAGGTCGCCGGGCAGCGGCCCGTGGGCCCCTCGGCGGTCGCGCTGCGCGGCGAGGTGTTCGCCGGCGCCGACTTCGGCCGCCTGCCCGCGCCCGTGCCGCGCGCCCTGTCGACGAAGGAGGTCGGGGGAGAGGTGGCGGTGTACGCGGACGCGGCACGCCGCGCCGTGTCCGCGGGCTTCGACGGCGTCGAACTGCACGGCGCGAACGGCTACTTGATCCAGCAGTTCCTCTCTTCCAACGCCAATCTCCGCACCGACGCCTACGGCGGCTCCGTCGCGGGCCGCATCCGGTTCGCCGTCGAGGCCGCGGAGGCGACCGCCGACGCCGTCGGCGCCGAGCGCGTCGGCATCCGCCTCTCCCCCGGCGGCCAGGTCTGGGACATCGTCGAGGACGACGTGCCGGACCTGTACGCCGCGCTGTTCGACGCTCTCGCCCCGCTCGGCCTGGCCTACGTCCACGTCCTGGTGACCGCGTCCGATGACGTCCTCATGGAGCTGCGCAAGCGCTGGCCCACCGCTTTCATCGTGAACCCCGGCGGCCAGATCGGCGAGACGGTGGGCGACCTGGCGCAGGGCGAGCACTGGCTGTCCCGGGGCGCGGACCTGGTCAGCTACGGCCGCGCCTACCTGGGCAACCCCGACCTGGTCGAGCGCTTCCGCACCGGCGCCCCGCTGCGCACGGTCGAGCGGGACCTGTGGTTCCAGGGAGGGGACTCGGGCTACCTCGACTGACGACCCCGACGCGCCCCGGCACAGCGGAAAGGCCTGTCCGCTGTGGAGCGATTCCTCCGCATTTGTCGACCCGCGAGAGCGCCGCCTGCCGGGAAACACAAGGTCGGCATGGCCTACCGATTCCGTCCCCGCGCGGGATATTCCTGGAACAGCCCCGGACGGAACCTCTCCCCGGGCCCTCTTCCGCAAAGGAGCCCTGCCGTGGACGGATGGTACGTGGACGACCGCTGCACCAACTGCGATGTCGCGCGGCAGTTCGCACCCGGCCTCATCGACGAGGCCGGAGGCAAGTCGCGGATCCTGCGGCCGCCGCGCGACGAGGCGGAGAACCGGCGCTTACACGCCGCCGTCTTCGCCTGCCCCACCCGGTCGATCCGCCCGGCGTCCGGGCGGCCGGACCGGGCGCTCGACCCCTTCCCGCTGCCGCTCGACGACAACGTCCTGATCTGCGGCCACAACTCGCCCCGCACCGCGGGCGCCAACTCCTATCTGCTGCGGCGGCCGTCCGGCACCGCCATGATGGTCGACACCCCCCGCTGGAGCCGTGACCTGGCCCGGCGCTGCACGGCCTCGGGGCCCGTCACCGACGTCCTGCTCACCCACCGCGACCACGCCGCGCACGGCCGCCGCTACGCCGACCACTTCGGCGCCCGGCTGTGGATCCACGAGGGCGACCTCGACGCGGCCCCGGACGCGGACCAGGTGATCCGCGGCCTCGAACCCGTGGAGATCGGCCCGGGCGTCACCGCCCATCCGCTGCCCGGTCACACCCGGGGCAGCGTGCTCTACCTCGCCGACGACCGGTACTGCTTCAGCGGCGACAGCGTCTACTGGTCCCGTACGACGGGTGACCTGGAGGTCGCGGAGAGCGTGACCTGGTACTCCATCGAGGAGTTGGCGGCCTCCCTGGCCCGGACGGCCGGACGCCTGCGGTTCGAGTGGGTGCTGCCGGGGCACGGGGACCGCCGCCGCCTCGACGCCGACGAGATGTCCCGGCGGCTGCACCTGCTCACCGAGCGCGTACGCCTGCTGCGGCCGCAGCCGGTCGACTTCACGGCCGTCCGCTGGTGAGCACGGTCGGTCCGGCCGCGGACGCGTGTCAGCGGCCCGGGTGGTTCCCCGCCCACACCGCGGGGGTGCGGTCCGACCAGGGGCTCGCCTGTTCCAGCTGACCGGCGAGCCGGAAGAGGAGCCCTTCGCGCCCGTACCCGGCGGCGAACTGCATGCCGACCGGGAGCCCCGTCCCTGGGTCGGCCGTCACCGGTACGGACATGGCGGGCGTGCCCGCGACGTTGAACGGCATGGTGAACGGCGAGCGTTCGTTGAGGCGCTCCATCCAGCCGAGGCCGTCCAGCGCCTCCGCGCCCTCGGCGAAGGTCCCCAGCGGCGCGGGAAGCTCCGGCAGGGTCGGCGTGAGCAGCACGTCGTACGCGTCGAAGTACCGTCCCAGGCTGCGGGCGACCTGGTTGCGCACCGCGAAGGCGGCGGCGAACTGAGGGCCGCTGACCCGCTGCCCGTAGAGGTAGCCGGCGAGGGTCACCGGTTCGAGGGTCGAGGAGTCGACGGGCCTGCCGAGCGCGGCGGCGAGCCCGTCGACCAGGACCGTGAGATTCGCCGTGACCACACGGGCGTTGGCCAGGACGAACTCCTCCCAGCTCGCCCCGAGCCCGACCTCGGCCTCCGCGACCTCGTGCCCGAGCGACTCCAGCAGCAGCACGGTGCGGGAGACGGCGTCGGCCACCGGCGCGGTGGTGCGGCGGCCGCCCCACGCGTGCGCGAGGACGCCGATCCGCAGCACGCCCGGGGGACGGGCCACTTCCTCCGTGTAGGGCCGGGACGGCTCCGCCGCGAAGTAGGGGTCCCCCGGCTCCGGGCCGCGGATCTGGTCGAGCAGGGCCGCGCTGTCGCGCACGGTGCGGCTGACGCCGCCGTGCACGACCAGGCCGTTGAACATCTCGTCGGCGTCCGGGCCCATGGAGACCCGGCCGCGGGTGGGCTTGAGGCCGAAGAGGCCGTTGTGGGCGGCGGGTATGCGCAGCGATCCCGCCGCGTCGGTGGCGTGCGCGATCGGCACCACGCCCGCGGCGACGGCCGCGCCCGCGCCCCCGCTGGAGCCGCCCGCGCTCAGCTCCGGGTCCCAGGGGTTGCGGGTCGCGCCGTACAGCACCGGTTCGGTCGCGATGCTGTACGCCAGCTCCGGCGTCGTGCTCCTCCCGAACGTCACGAGCCCCGCACGGCGGAAGCGCCGCATGAGCGAGGAGTCGGCCCCGGCGACGTGGCCGGCCGCGAGGCGGCTGCCCAGCTCCATCCGCCGCCCGGCCATGGGGACTCCGAGGTCCTTGATCAGGAAGGGCACCCCGGCCAGCGGCGCGCCCGGGCGGGGCTCGTCATCGGTCGGCCACATCTCCACGACGGCGTTGATCCGCGGGTTGACCGCTGCGGCGGCCTCGCGCGCGGCCGCCTCCAGTTCGGCGGGGGTGACCTCGCCCGCGGCCACGAGCTCCGCGAGCCCGACCGCGTCGTGGTCCACGTACTCGGCAACTCTCATCTGTCGCTCCCAGCGCAAAGGAAAATACCGTTGAGTACCGCGCGATACCGATCGGTATCGTCTGGCACTGGTTGGTACCGTAGCAGCAGGCGAGGACCTCGCCGCCGATCGGACGTCACGGAGCAGTCATGGCATCGACCGTCAGCAGGCCGGGCAGGGTGGCGAAACTGCCGCCGCGCGAGCGCATCCTCGACGCGGCGGAGGAGCTCTTCCAGAGCGAGGGGATCCTGCGGGTGGGCGTACAGGCGATCGCCGAGCGGGCCGGGACCACCAAGATGGCCATCTACCGGCACTTCGAGACCAAGGACGCGCTGGTCGCGGAGTGGCTGCGGATCCTCGCCGCCGACTACCGGGCGGCCTTCGACCGGGTCGGGGCCGAGTACCCGGACCGGCCGCGGGAGCAGATCCTGGGCCTGGCCCGCTTCATCGCCGAGGGCCTGCCGACGCTCTCGTACCGGGGCTGCCCGTTCGTCAACTCCCTCGCGGAGCTGCCCGACCGCGCCCATCCCGCGCGGCAGGTGATCGAGCAGCACAAGGCCCACCAGATGCGCAGGCTGCTCGGCATGTGCGCGGCGGCCGGGCTCGCCGACCCCGAACAGGCCGCGGCGGAGATCACCTTCGTACTCGAAGGCGCGCAGGTCGCCACGCAGAACGGCAGCGTCGACCGGGCCGGTGACCGGCTGCTGAGGATCGTCGAGGGAATCCTCGACCGGTAGCCGGTGTGCCGCGCTGACGCGGTCGGCCCCTCAGTCCGCGATGTCCAGCAGGGCGAGGAAGGCGGACGCGGCGGGCGGCGGGGTGGCGCGGCTCCAGACGAGGCGCTCCACCCGTACCGGTCCGTCGGTGATCGGCACGCTCCGCAGGCCGTGGAGTTCGGTCGCGAACGACGCGGGCAGCAGGGCGACGCCGAGGCCCTGGCGGACCATGCGGGACATCAGCTCGACCCCTGACACCTCGAAGGCCACTTCGCGCCGCAGCCCGGCCGCCGCGAAGGCCCGATCGGACTGGGCGCGGGCGGCGCTGCCCTCGGCGAAGTCGACGAACGCCTGGTCGGCGAGGAGGCGGAGGTCCACCTGCCGGTGCGCGGCCAGCGGATGGTCCGGGGCGACCACGGCGACGTGCTGCCCGTGGGCGAGCTCCCGGTCGTGGACGCCCTGCGTCCGGAAGCCGGGCTGCACACCGATGAACGCCGCGTCCAACTGCCCCTCGCGTACCCGTTCGACGAGCTGCTCGCTGGAACCGGCGCGCAGGCTGATGCGCACCTGCGGGTAGCGCCTGCGGTAGTCCCGCAGCACCGCGGGGAGGTCCACCGCCGTCACCGTGGGAATCGCCCCCACGGTCAGCCTGCCCCGCACCTCGCCGGTGGCCGCCGCCACCTCCGCGCGGGCCCGCTCGGCCGCGTCCAGGGCCTGCCGCGCGGCGGGCAGGAACGCCTCGCCCGCGGCGGTGAGGCGCACCCGGCGGCTGGTCCGCTCGAAGAGCCGGGCGCCCAGTTCCTTCTCCAGGCGCGCCACTTGGTGGCTGAGCGCGGACTGGACGACGTGGCACCGCTCGGCGGCGCGGGTGAAGCTGGCGGTCTCCGCCACCGCGAGGACGTAGCGCATCTGCTGGAGGTCCATGGATCCATCGTGGATCACGATCGATACCCATGAAAAGTATGTGTTGGACTGATGAGTGGGTGCTGGGTGATCATGAAGTCAGCGGCGGACCACAGTGGTCGGCGACCGGTCGGTGACCGGCGCCCAGGCGCGCCCCCGACCTCGCGGAGACTGCCATGCGCGTGATCGCCCTCGACCACATCGTCCTCAACGTCGCCGACGTCGAGCGTTCGCTCGCCTTCTACACCGGCCCGCTGGGTCTCGAACCGGTACGGGTGGAGGAGTGGCGGGCCGGCAAGGTCTCCTTCCCGTCCGTGCGGGTCAGCGCCTCCACCATCATCGACCTCTTCCCGGCCTCCGACACGGAGTCGCGGGGGAGCAACGTCGACCACATCTGCCTGGCGGTCGAGCCCCTCGACTGGCAGGAGGTCATCGACTCCGGCCAGTTCACCGTCCTCGACGGCCCCGGCAAGCGCTTCGGCGCCCGCGGCACCGGGCTCTCCCTCTACGTGCAGGACCCGGACGGCAACACCGTGGAACTGCGCTGGTACGAGCAGGACGCCTGAGCCAGGGCCCCACCCGCGCCCGGCGACCGGCGCCCGAACTCCTGTTTCCGATCGGTGACATACGCGACGAGGCTGTGACGATCAGCCGTGCAACGTCCCGCGGCCGCGGTGGGTCGAACGGGGTGGAAGTGCCGACCGGCACGGAACCAGCAGGAGTTGGGGGAGACAAGTGAGCATGCGTAACCGAGGTGCCCTGGCCGCGACGACGGTCGGCTTGTGCGTGGCGGCCACGGCCGCGGCCGTCGCGGCGCCCGCCGCCGCGGCCCCGGCCGGTGGCGGGGAACCGCGTTTCCTCAGCGCCCGTGAGCTGCCGCCGCACCCGACGTCGGCGTGGCACGCCGGGCGGGTGACCGCGGGCCAGCCCGAAGCCCTGCCGGTGTGCGTGGGCGAGGCGCTGCCGTCGACGTCGGTGCACCGCACCTTCTGGACCGACCTCGACACCAACGCCGTACAGGTGACCGTGGTGGAGCGGAGCACCCAGCGGGCCAAGGAGTTCGCCGGGCTCCTGCGCAAGAAGCTCGACGGCTGCGCCGCACGCCTGGAGCGGGAGCACCCGGACGTCGATGCCAAGCAGAAGTACTACGGCAAGCTGGACGTCGAGGAGGGCGCCCACGTCTACGGCCTGCACACCAAGTGGAACTGGGGGGCCTCGGACGCCAACCTGTTCGCGGTCGGCCGTGACGGGCGCACCGTGACGCTCGTCCGCTGGGGCCAGCTGGGCAAGCTGTCGGACGCGCCGGTCAGCGGCTTCAAGGCCACGACCAGGACGGCCGTGAACAAGCTCTACTGATCCCCGCCTCCACGGCCCCCGTCGGCGACCCGCCGACGGGGGCCGACGCGTGCGACGCCGTCAGGTGCGCAGGGTGCGCGACGGACTGGTGCCGTACACCGACCGGTAGAGCGCGGCGAAGCGGCCCGGGTGGGCGAAGCCCCAGCGCGCGGCGATGCCCGCGACGGTGGCGTCGCCCCGCGGCGGGGCGTTCAGCAGGTCGCGGTGCGCGTGCGCGAGCCGGGCCCGGCGCAGATGGGCCAGCGGCGTCGTGTCGAGGTGACGGCGGAAGGCGTACTGAAGGGTGCGGATCGTCACGTGGGCAGCGGCGGCGATGTCGGCGACGGTGATGGGCCGGTCCGCGTGGTCGTCGATGTAGGCGACGGCGCGCCGCAGGGTGGTGGAGTGGGCGTCGGTGCGGTCCTGGGCGGTGGGGTCGGTGCGCGCGGTGTTGGGGAACGCGGCGAGGACGCTCGCGGCCAGGAGCTGACTGCTGGCCGACACGATGAGGGGCTGCGCCGCGACGGCCGGGTCGGCCAGGACGTGGTCGCGCAGATGAACGATCGCCTTCTTGAGGTAGTCGGCGGCGCCGGGGGACGAGGGTCTGTGCCGGGTCAGCCGCACGGGCTCGTGGAGGGGCCTTCCCGCGGTGGCCGCGACCTGGTCGAGCAGCCCGGGGTCGAGCATCGTGATGTTGTAGCGGGCGCTGCAGATGCGTCCCGCGTACGGCAGGTCATGGGGGGCGAACATCACGACGTCGCCGGGGCCGAAGTCGTCCCGGACGCCGTGGAAGGCGTGGTCCTGGATGGTGCCTTCGTGCACGACGCACAGGCAGATCCTGCCCAGCGGGGTCACGGAGTAGGACATGTCGAAGTCGAGGTCCAGCTCGTCCACGCTGATCGCCGGGGTGCTGTCGCGGTGGATGCGCGCGTGGCTGGACTCGGGTGTTCCGCTGCCGATGCGCATCTTGGCGTAGGCGCGGCAGAGGAAGTCCTCCGTCACTTCTAGGTCGTCGCTCTCGAACGTCAGCGAACTCACGGCGTCACCTCCTGGTGGGGGAGCGGGCGGGGACGGGCGGCCGCGCTCCCTGTCGGTCGTCGCCCGTCGGCCGCGCTCGGGCGAGAGGGGCACGCGGTGAGACCGGGCTGCTCAGCCGACGTTACGTGCCCCGCGGGGGGTCCGAAGGCCATGCCGCCGTGCTCATTGCGCTTTCTGGACAGCCGGGGCGGCAAGTGTTCGCTGTGCGCGCTCTCACCGGCGGCGATCGAGGGCAGGCGGGACAGTGACCGTCATGGCCGTCTCACCAGGGAGTTCCCCTCACGATGCCTGAAGACGAAGAACACGCCGGCCGGGTCGTCGCTCTCCAGGAGGAGATCGCGCAGCTCCAGCGCGCGGTTGTCTCGCACGCGGTCGTGGATCAGGCCATCGGTGTCGTGGTGGCCTGTAGCGGAGTGCGCCCGGAGACCGCCTGGGAACTGCTGCGGGAGGTCTCCCAGAACACCAACACCAAGCTGCGGGAGATCGCGGAGCACGTCGTGCGGTGGCCCCGCTGTGGAGGGCTGCCCGAGGACGTGGGCCGCGCGATGGCCGCGGCGGTCAGACGCCGGGAGCCGACCGGGAGGCGCGTCGGGCTGCGCCAAGAACTGCGGGAGGAGCTACGGGAAGGGGCGCGGGAGACCAGCGCGTGCGTTCCGCGCTGAGTCGCCGGGGGGTGGTGCGGGCGCCGCCCAGGGTGGCGGCGCCGTGGGGGAGGCGAGGTCAGAGGGGCGAGCCGGAGTCACCCTGCGGGATCGAGCCGGATGTGCCCGGCGGAGTCGAGCCGGATTCGCCCGGCCGGATGCGGCCGCGCCAGGCGCCGCTCGCACCGGTGTGCTCGACACGGTCCTTGAACCGGCGCAGATCGCCCTTCACGCGCCGCTCGATCACGCCCAGCGCGTCCGCGCCCTTCTCCGCGACGCCGGTGGGCTCGATGTCCATGACCAGCTCCACCCGGGTCCGCGCCGCGTCGAGCTGCCGGAAGCGGACGGAGCCCTGCTGGCGGGTGTCGCCGCCGATGGTCCGCCAGGTGATCCGGTCGTCCGGGAACTGGTCGACGATCTCCGTGTCGAACTCGCGGCGTATGCCGCCGATGCTCGTGGTCCAGTGGTTGTGCACGTCGTCGATCTGCCGGACCTCGTCGACGCCTTCCATGAACGTCGGGAACTCCTCGAACTGCGTCCATTGGTCGTACGCCGTGCGGATCGGTACCTGTACGTCCACGGTTTCCTTGATGGTGCTCATACGTCCTCCTCTGCTTCTGTCAATCAACTGGCCGGGGTCGGAGCCGGGGTCGGAGTCGGAGCCGTCCGGCGCGCGGCGGGCACCCCCGGTGCCTCGGCGGGAACCGATGCGGCACGCCCCCGCCCCTCGCCGCCTCCGGGCACCGCGAGCAGCGTGTCGGCGACGTCGAGCGCGTCGTCGACCCTGTTCACCCCGGTCAGTACGCAGAGCGTGTAGCTCACGTCCGCCAGCGCGCGCCGGGTCGCCTCGGTCGGCGGCGCCGCGATGCGCAGCTCGGCGTAGCGGGCGAGCAGGACTCTCAGTGCCTTGGGATCCGGCATCAACACGGTGTCCACCCCTTCTTCTGATGTGCCCCGCGTCTGCCCCGTCGGCATCGCTATATGTGGCCTTTAAGCTATTTCACACGTTATGCCGTGCCGCTCGGGGGAAGGCGTGCCAGAGGGGGACGACGCGTCGGTCGTCCCAGTACCCGTTGTTCCGGCATCGATGCCGCGGCCCGCGCCGGGGCGTCGAGACCCGACCCTTGTGAGGAGAGCGCACCATGACCCGTACCACCACTCCGCGCTACACCGTCCCCGGCATCAGCGTCGAGGACGGCGGCAAGCTCATAGCGGCGCTCGGCATGCGTCTGCACGCGCTGAACGATCTGCACCTCACGCTCAAGCACGTGCACTGGAACGTCGTCGGCCCGCACTTCATCGCCGTGCACGAGATGCTGGACCCGCAGGTCGACCGCGTCCGCGCCATGGCCGACGACGTCGCCGAGCGCATCTCGGCCCTCGGCGGCGTGCCGCAGGGCACCCCGGGCACCCTGGTGTCCGAGCGCACCTGGGACGACTACAGCATCGGCCGGGCCGACGCCATCGCCCACCTGGGCGCGCTCGACCTCGTGTACACCGGTGTGATCGAGGCCTACCGCGCCGCCATCGACGAGGTCGGCAAGCTCGACCCGGCCACCGAGGACATCCTCATCGAACAGGTGCGGGACCTGGACCAGTTCCAGTGGTTCGTCCGGGCCCATCTGGAGAGCGCCCAGGGCACCCTCGCCACCGGTGGAAAGGCCACGGAGCGCGAGGCCGCGGAAGCCGCCCGGAACGGCTGACCGCACCACGAGGACCACGAAGACCACGCGTACGAGAACTCGCAGCAGCACATCACCCCTTACCAGGAGAGGAGCCGCCGTGCGCATCGCCTTTCTCACCGCGCCCGAAGGCGTGGAGCAGATCGAACTGACCGAGCCGTGGCGAGCCGTCGAGGCCGCCGGGGCCGAGCCCGTCCTGCTGTCGACCGAGCCCGGCCGCGTCCAGGGATTCGACCACCTCGACAAGGCCGACTCCTTCCCGGTCGACCAGGTCGTGGCCGAGGCGTCCGCCGCCGGCTTCGAGGCCCTGGTCCTGCCCGGCGGCGTCGCCAACCCCGACGCCCTGCGCATGGACGAGCGGGCGGTGGGGTTCGTCAAGGACTTCTTCACCGCGGGCAAGCCGGTCGCGGCGATCTGCCACGCCCCGTGGACGCTCGTCGAGGCCGACGTGGTGCGCGGCCGCACCCTCACCTCCTGGCCCAGCCTGCGCACCGACATCCGCAACGCGGGCGGTACGTGGGTCGACCAGGAGGTGCAGGTGTGCACCGCGGGCCCCAACGTCCTCGTCACCAGCCGCAAGCCGGACGACCTCCCGGCCTTCTGCCGCGCTCTGACGGACGCCCTGGGCAAGACCGGCGGCCCGGCGGGGTGAGACCCGGCGCCCGGGTACGACCGGACCTCGTCAGCGCGCTTGCTGGAAGGACCAGAGCGCGTTGTCGGATCCGCGGTGCGGGACCAGGACGCGGTTGTCGTGGAACCTCGCGGGGACGGGCAGGCCGGGCAGGTTGCCGCCGAGGCGGTCGACCTGGGTGAACGCGTCCTCGTTGGGCTGCTGCTGCTCGGTGACGTACAGGCTGCGGTCGGAGGCGACGACGAAGACCTCCAGGCGGCCGTCCATGGCGAGGATCGCCCTCGGCGTCTCCACGATCTTCCCCGACAGCGGCTGGGGAGTCTTCCAACTGGTGTATCCGGGCTGGTGGACCGCGTGGTAGCCGGTGGTGTCCTGGCGCCAGAAGACGCGGATGCGCTGGTCGGCGTCGGTGACGGCGAAGGGGCTCCCGACGACGCCGGCGTTCTGGTCCGAGATGCGGAAGTAGGCGCTCCAGCTGGTGGTGGCGTCGGCGGCCTTCTGGGCGATGCCCCAGACCTCGTCGGCGGCGCCGTGGACGAAGACCTCCAGGCGGCCCTCGCCGTTGCGCGCGACGGTGGGGGCCAGGTGCTTGTTGGCGACGGTGTCCCCGGCGAGGCTGTCGGGCTGGTTGAAGCCCGCGTAGCTCACCTGGGTCTGGTCGACGTGCCACAGGGCGCCGTCGGTGCCGTTGTAGAAGACGGAGATCCGGCCGTCCGCGTTGAGCGCGGCCGCCGGGTCGCTGGCCGAGCCCGAAGCGATCTTCGCCGGGCTGCCCCAGCCGCCGTTGACGACTTGCTGGCGCAGGTGCCAGATGCTGTGGTCCGGGCCCCGCCAGAAGACGTGGATGTGCCCGTTGGGGCTGCGCAGGGCGACGGGGCTGCCGTCGACCGTACCGGCGGTGTTGGGGAACTGGTGCCAGTCCTTGTTCCAGCTCCAGTCGAAGTTCTGCCACTTGTGGTAGAGGTCGCTGCCGCCGCCACGGACGAAGAACTCAAGCCGGTCGTCGGCGTTGGGGGCCATGCCGGGGTCGTCGACGATGCCCCCGCCCAGGCCGAAGTCGTCCTTCCAGGTGTAGCCGGGCGTAGTTGAAGGTGCCACGAGAACTCCCTGCGCAGAAGCCGGTCGGAGTCGTGCCGTGGTGGACGGTAGCTGCGGTGGGCCCCATCCCGGATCACCTCTGCGGAAGAATGTCTGATTAGTAACCCCATTCCGGATACCCACCCCAACGTGGTGCCTGCCCAGGAGGGCTGACGCACGGCCGCGAGGGGCGCGAAACCGGTCCGGACCCCGGCGTCGGCCGTCGCGTTCACGCTGCGCGCGGTGGCCGCTCACTTCCCCCGGCCGGGCTTGTAGCCGGACGGCAGGCCGTACACGAACTCCCGCGGGTCGCTGTACGCCTCCTCCAGCATGGTGGGCACGCTGTGGTAGCCCGTGGTGTAGAGGTTCCGCTTCGGGTCCCATGTGTTGTACGCGAGGATCGCGGCCCGCTTCTTCGCCATGTGCGAGGACGGGATGTGGAGCACGTAGTCCGCGCCGCGGTCGCGCTGGTCGCGGCTGAACGCCTCGTACGTGTAGATGTGGTTGAAGCGGACGTCCTTCAGCTCGCCGTTCTTGATCAGCCAGTACGCGGCGTCGCTGCACGCCTTGTGCGTGGCGTTCGTGGGCCACGCCGGGTTGGTCGTGTCCAGCCACCCCGCGGTGAACTTGTGCGAGGCGCCCGGGTACTTCTGGGCGAGTGCGCGTACCTTGCCCATGATCTGCTTGACGAAGGCGTCGTACTCGCTGTCGGTGCCGTAGGCGGTGTCGGAGAGCTTGAAGTTGATGACCTTGTCGACGCCCAGGGCCTTGGCGGACAGGAGGAACTCGGACGTACGGGCCGAGACCACCTCGGGCGTCGCCCCCTTCTCCTGCCACCCCAGCTCGTGGTAGTGCCCGGGGGCCGAGCACTTGTCGCCCAGGAAGCACGGCGTCCGGTTGAGGTACTCCGCGATGCCGCCGTTCTCACCCTTGGACACGAGCACCAGGTAGACCGGCCGTCCCGCGGCCTTGTGCTCCAGTATGGAGCCGGCCATCCCGATGGCCTCGTCGTCCTGGTGCGGCGAGTAGAAGATCGCGGGGGCCGTCGCCGCCGAGGCGCCCGTGGCGCCCAGGGACCCTTGGAACGCCACGCCCGCGGCCGTCAGACCGGCGGCGGTGAGCACCGACCTCCGGGAGAGACCGGTCGGGGCGGTACCACGGTGGTGGGGGACGGTCATGCGGTCACTCCTGCTTTCGACGTACTGCGCGCTCGCCCCGGTCACGTACGGAATACGGGGCGGGCGCGGCTGCTGTGTGCGTCACCACGGTCACAGAGGGCACTTGCGTCTCGCTGACGTCTCGCTGACACCCGCTTGACCTTGACCTTGACCTTGACACGGTGACAAGGCCTTCACTGCTTGCCGAGGAGGTGGTCCCGATGACCATGACGGGGCAGGACGAGGATGCGATGCGGGTGCTTCAGGGGCTGGCGGACGACCGCTCGTCCGTGCGGCTGCGGGCGGCTCTGGCGGTCGGCACGACGCCCGACCCGCGCTTCGTCGACACGCTCGTCGAGCGGTGCGCCATCGAGCCGGAGTTCTTCGTCCGCGACATGCTGACCTGGGCACTCACCCGCCACCCGGTGTCCGTGACGCTCCCCGAGCTGCTGCGTGAGGTCCGCTCGGAGGGTACGCAGGCACGGAGCCAGGCGCTGCACACCCTGTCCAAGATCGGCGACCGGCAGGCGTGGCCGGCGATCACACGGGCGCTCCTGTGCGACGCCGACGACGAGGTGGCGCGGAGCGCCTGGCGGACCGCGGTCGTGCTCGTGCCGCCCGGCGAGGAGCCCGCCCTGGCCGAGGTCCTCGCGACGCAGCTCGGCCGCGGCGGGCGGGAGACGCAGCTGAGCCTCAGTCGGGCGCTGGTCGCGCTGGGTGACGTCGCGCTGCCGGTGCTGCGCCCCGCGATGACGGCCCCTGACCTGGGTGTACGTACGCACGCGCTCGCCACCGAGCGGCTTCTGCGCGACCCGGACGCCGGCTTCGAGTTCGCGATCGACGAGGCGAAGCGCATCCTGGCCCTCGGCGGTTCCGGCTAGGAAGGACGACAGCACGTGTTGATCGGTGAGGTGGCGCGACGCTCCGGGGTCAGTGCCCGCATGCTCAGGCACTACGAGTCGCTGGGCCTGGTACGGCCCTCGGGCCGTACGGGCTCCGGCTACCGGGAGTACTCCGGCGACGACATCCGGCGGATCTTCCACATCGAGAGCCTGCGGTCGCTGGGCCTTTCCCTGCGGGAGATCGGGCGCGCGCTCGACGACCCCGGCTTCACGCCCTCGACGCTCGTCGACGACCTCATCCGCCGGACGCGCGAACGCCTCGCGGCCGAGACCGAACTGCTCACGCGGCTCCGCCGGATCGACGCCGCGGAACCCGCGGCCTGGGAGGACGTCCTCCAGGTCGTCGTCCTCCTCCAGGCGCTCGGGTCGAAGAGCGCCGACGCGCGCCAGCGCGCTGCCCTCGCCACGGCCGACGAGGTCCCGGTACCGGTGGAGGCGCTGGTCGAGGCGGCGCTGAGCGAGACGGACACCAACGTCGCCGGAGCCCTGCGGTGGGCCCTGGCACGGTCGGGCGACGGCGGCCCGGCCCTGCTCGCGGAGGGCCTCGGCGCACCGGCGGCCGCGGTGCGGGAACGTGCCGTCCAGGCCCTCGCCGAGATGCCGGGCGACGAGGCCGCCGCACAGCTGCGGGACGCCCTCGCGCACCCCGACGCCACGGTCCGCGGGCACGCGGCGCTGGCGCTCGGGGCCCGCGGAGAGGCCGACGCGATCCCGACGCTCATCGACATGATCGTGGAGGGCAGGAACGACACCGACGCGGCCGACGCGCTGAGCGTCCTCGCGAGCGACGCCGCGGCGGCGGACCGGATCGCGACCGGGCTCGTCGACCGCCTCGCCCCCGACACCGCGGGAGCACCCGCCCACGCCGCGGGAGCACCCGCGCACACCCCGGGAGCACCCGCACGCGGACGGCTGACCCAGGCCCTCGCGGACATCCCGGGGCCCACGGCGTCACGCGCCCTGGTGGAGCTGTCGCACGACGGGGACCGTGCCGTCGCGCTGACTGCGGCCTACCTCCTCCAGCTGCGCGAGGCACGGTTGGACCAGTCGGAGCAGCACGCGGGCTCGCCGTGTGAGTGACCGTCACCCGTACCGGTCGGGCCCGTTGACGGGTCATGGCCCTGTACACCGTTGAGATGCCCGGCCCCGACGAGCTGTTCCCGCAGCCGGGCGCGCACGATCCCGTGCCGCCGCAGCGGCGGATCCACGAGGCTCTGGCGGAGCTGGGCGTCGGCCCGTCCGGCGACCGGCTCGGCAGCCGGGTCGTCGTCGAGCTGGAGCTGCGTCAAGTCACCTTCCTGGCCGGGTTGCTCGAACGGACCCACCGGGCAGGTGCCTGCTTCGAGCCCGCCGACACCCCGGCCTGAACGGGACGCCTCACAGCCGCCGGACACGCAGCACGCCGGTCCGCATCGGCAGGGTGAACTCGCCGTGCGCGGTCTCCGGCCGCCCGTCGAGGAAACCGCGGATCCGGCCGAGGGCGGCCTGTCGCTCCCGCTCCGGCATGACCAGCATGCCCGCGCGCGTCGCGAGGGTCGAGACGAGGGATTCGGCGGTGCGGTCCTGCCCGTGCGGGAACTCGGCCTGCTCCGGGCCGCCGAACCGCGCGGGCGCGTCCGTCTTCGGCAGGTGCATGTCGGCCGTCTCGGCGCGCCAGCCGGCGGGCGTGTCGCGCGGGCCGATGGCCGCGCTCCCACTGACCCGGGCGAGCCCGGCGACCCACTCGACCCCGTCGTCAAGGACGTTCCACAGCCCCGCCAGGATGCCGCCCGGCGCGAGGACCCTGGCGATCTCGGGGCCCGCGACGGCCATGTCGAACCAGTGCATGGCGTTGCCCGCCAGCACGGCGTCGACGGACGCGTCCGGCAGCGGGATCGACTCGGCGCTGCCCGGCAGGGCACGGACGGCCGGCAGCGAGCGGCGCAGCTCGGTCAGCATCGCCGCGTCGGGCTCGACCGCGGTGACGTCGGCACCCAGCGCGGCCAGGGTGGCGGTCAGCTTGCCCGTTCCGGCGCCGAGGTCGAGCACGCGCGGGCCGGGCGCGGACCCGAGCGCCCATCGCACCGCGTCCTGCGCGTAGTCCGGCCGGTGCTCGGCGTACGCGACCGCAGCCGCGCCGAACGACGAGGAGTGACGTAACCGCTCGTTGTGATCCATGCGGTGACGCTATCGGCGCCGCCGACGATCGACCACCCCGCCTCTCCACTCCCGCGACGGCCACCCGACAGCGCCGGGGGGCCGGTCGCGACGGGCCGAGACCGCCGTCGGCATCGCGTCGAAGGCTCCCTGCCCGCTCGAACGGCCCAGCGCGCCGTGCGCCTTTCGGCCGTCGGCGAGGACGCTGGGGTCATGAGCGCACAGGAGCCCGGCCCCCGGCCCGCGGAACTCCGGCTCGCCCTGGCCATGCGGGGCGGAGTGAGCCTCGCCGTGTGGATGGGCGGGTCCTGCTGCGAGGCCGCCGCCCTGCGCAGGAAGAGCGGGGTCTACGGCCAGCTGCTGAGCCGGTGCGGGTACACGGACGTCACCGTCGACGTGCTGGCCGGGACGAGCGCGGGCGGCCTCAACGGCGTGCTGCTCTCCTGCCACCTGCTCTACCGCCGTCGGCTCGGCCAGCGGGTCGGGGCGCAGCGGCCCCAGGAGCACTTCGGCGGCTGGTCAGGACCTTCTTCATGTCCCCGCGCGCCCTGCGCAAGCAGCGAGGCGACGGCAACCCGTCCGTGGTCCCGACCGAGACGCCCGCGGTCCCCTTCGACACCGCCTTCCGGGAGTTCCGCCGCATCGGCGAGGAGAGCGTGCCCGCACTGCTCCGCGCGCGGGACCCCCGGCGGGCGGCGGTCCGCCTCGGCCTGCTCGCCTGGCCTGCGCTCCAGCCCAGCGGGAACCGGTGGAAGGCGTCCCTGGCGAGGGGCGTGATGTGGGTGCTCAAGCCGTTCGTCTGGCTTCCGGCCGTCCTCGTACTCGACGAGAATCCGGGCCATGTCACCAGCGACGTGACTGAGGTGACGCGGCAGCTGATCGTGGGTGGCACGATGCTGGCCGCCGCGTCCGCCCTCCTCTGGGCCGGTGTTCAGGGCCGGGGGCACGCACTGTGGCTGCCGCTCGTCGCGGTGGCGGCGGGCGGGGCCGGCTTCCTCCTGCAGGCATGGGCCGACGGAAGGGGCGACTGGCCTGTGGTCCTCATCCTCTTCACCGTCCTGACCACGGTGTCGGTCACCTTCAACTGGCTCCGGCCCAAGGCGAAGTCATGACAGCGCGCGGCACACCGGGCGCCTCAGCGCGACGTCTTGCAGTACTCGGCGTCGACGATCTTGGGCATGTGCGAACCGTCCCAGTCGCCGTTGTAGTTGTAGGCGAGCTGGTGGCGGCCGTCCTCCGTGGTCACGGCCATGGACAGCCAGCCGATCATGCCGCCGCCGTGACCCCACAGCGTCGTGCCGCAGCTCGTCCTGAGCCGCGTGATGCCGAGCCCGTACCTCGTGCCCGAGGAACTGGGGGTGGCGACGGTGGTCTTCATCGCCTTCAACTGCTTCGGCGGCAGGAGCTTGCCGCGCAGCAGGGCGCCGTAGAACCGCGTCAGGTCGCCCGCGGTGGAGATGATGTCGCCGTCGGCCCAGCCCTGCGACCCGTTCATCTCGGTGATGTCGTCGATCCGGTCGGGCGCCGACCTGAACAGCTTGGAGTAGCCGCGGCTGCTCGGCCGCGGCAGGTGGACGCTGTTGCCGGGGTTGGAGGTGTGCTTCAGACCCAGCGGCTTGATGATGCGGTCGCGGACCTCGCGCTCGTACGTCCTGCCGGAGACCTTCTCGACGATCAGCCCGGCCAGGATGTAGTTGGTGTTGGAGTACGAGTGCTTGGCGCCGGGCTCGAACAGCGGCTCGTGGGAGAGCGCCACACGCACGTGCTTCCGGGGCGGCAGGGTGTCGTAGCGGTGCTTGAGGTAGCCGTCGCCTTCCATGTACGTCCGGCTGTACTCGGGGTCGTCCAGGTAGTCGAACAGGCCGCTGGTGTGGTTGAGCAGCCGCCGGACGGTGATCTTGCGGCCGTCGTTGCCGTTGCCGCGCACGAGGCCGGGGAGGTGGCGCTCCACGGTGTCGTCGAGGTCGAGTCTCCCCTCGGACTCCAGTTGGAGCAGGACGGTCGCCACGAACGTCTTGGTGATGCTGCCGACGCGGAACTTGTCGTTCTTGCCGCGCGGCGCGCCCGACGTCAGGTCGCCGACGCCCGAGGCCGCCTTCCACACGCCGTCGCCGTCGCGGGCCTGGGCGGTGATGCCGGGGATGCCCGCCTTCACCGCCGCGTCCAGCGCGCGCTGCGTGGCCCGGTGCCCCGAGCCCGTGTCCGCCGCCCCTGCGGGCGCCACGAAGGCGGTGGCTGCGAGGGCGGCCGCCGCGATTCCCACCACGCCGGCCTTCGTGCTCTTCCGTAACGCCATTTCCGTACTCCTCACGGTCGTCTGCGCAGGGCCGTACTCCGACGGCCCGGGAGGCAACCGCGGTGTGCCACTGACCGTGGTGCGGAAGGGCCGCTCGTGTACCGAGACCGCGGACAGTGCCGGAGGGGTTGAGTGGAAACCGGTGAACGGTCCGGTGCGCGGCGGGTGCGGCCTACCGGCCGGTCCGCGGGCGCACGTGCAGGTCGAGGCCGCTGGTGCCCGCAGCCTCGACACCGGGAAGGAGCCGCATGTCGTGGTCGTAGTCGCCGCCGACCAGCGTGCGGTACGGGACCGGCTCGTCCGTGAAGAGCCCGTCGAGGCGCTGCCCGTACGCCCGGCGCACCGCGGCGAACTGCTCGTCGGACATGGCGTTCGAGCCGTGCACCGCGAACGGGTCGAGCGGCTGGACGCCGGTGAACCAGAACAGACCGTGCTGCAGCGGGTGCAGGACGTCTTCGAGGCGGCCGTGGATGCCCCGGTCGGAGAACGAGGTCTCGCGGGCCCCGGCCGTCACCGACAGCAGGGCGCGCCGGCCGGCGAGGGGGCCCTCGCTGTAGGGCGGCGCCACCTTGGGGCCGTAGGCGAACCCGGCGGTGAACACCCGGTCGATCCAGCCCTTGAGGATCGCGGGCGCCGAGAACCACCACATCGGGAACTGCAGGATCACCGCGTCCGACCACAGCAGCTTCTCCTGCTCGGCCGCGACGTCCGCGGACAGGCGGCCCGCGAGCGTGGCCTCCTCGGAGACGTCCATGACGTGCAGGCGCTCGTCCGGGCCGTGCTCCGGGAAGTCGTCGGCGTCGACGGTCGCCTTCCACTTCATCGCGTACAGGTCCGACACCCGCACCTCGTGGCCCGCGGCCCGCAGGTGCTCCACCGCGAAGGAGGTGAGCGACGCGTTGAGGGACCGGGACTCCGGGTGGGCGCTGACGACGAGGATCTTCTTGGGCCGCTGCGCGGTGATCGTGTTCATGCCCCTACGTTCGTACGGACCGCCGCGGGCAGCCAGCACCCTGTTCAACCGGTGGATCGCTGATCCTGGTACTGGCAGGGCCACGCATACTGGAGCGCATGAGCGGCGTGAACCAGATCGAGCGCGTGAGCACCACGGGCACCGGCGGCGAACCGGCGGACCACCGGACGGACCTGGTCGGTGACCCCGGGCGGGCCCTCGGCGGCTTCCTGCGGGCCCGGCGAGGGCGCGTCGCGCCGGAGCACGTCGGCCTCACCGGCGGGCGGCGGCGGCGCGTGCGGGGCCTTCGCCGCGAGGAGCTGGCCCAGCTCGCGGGCATCAGTGTGGACTACTACGTCCGCCTCGAACAGGGCCGCGCCACCCAGCCGTCCCCCGAGGTGCTCGACGCGCTCGCCCGCGCCCTCGGGCTCGACGCGGCCGAGCGCACCCACCTCGTCACCCTGGCCGACGCCCGGCGCGGCCCCGCGCCCAGCATCCGGGCCAGCCCCCTGCTGCGCGGCGTCCTCGACTCCCTCGCGCGCTTCCCGGCCTTCGCGACCAACCCCCGCCTGGACGTGGTCGCCTGGAACGCGCTGGGCGCCGAACTGCTCGGCGGGCTCGCCGAACCGGGCCGTCGCGACCCGAACAACGCGCGGTTCCTCTTCTTCGACCCCGCGTCCCGCGACGTCTTCCCCGACTGGGAGCCGCGGGCCGCGGAGGCCGTCGGCCAGCTGCGCGCCGCCGCGGGGCGCTACCCCGACGACGCGGGACTGGTTGCGCTCATCGCCGAACTGGCCGCGCGCAGCGACGACTTCCGGCGCATCTGGGACAGCGGCGAGGTCGTCATGTGCCGGGCGGGCCGCAAGCGGCTGCGGCACCCGGTGGCCGGCCTCGTCACCCTGGACTTCGAGCCGCTGCACGTACCGGCGGCTCCCGAGGAGACGGGCATCGTGGTGCACGTGTTCAGCGCCGGGGACGACCCGGATGCTGCGGCCGCCCTGACCCGGCTCGGGGACTACGTGTCGAGCCGGTCGAGGTAGGCCTGCGCGCCGGACGGATCCATCAGCCAGTCGCGGTAAGTGAGCGGATCGGCGTACCCGTTGGCGAAGCGGTGGGCGGTCTCGGGGTGGTCGAAGGCGGCCCCGACGGCGCGTCGCACGTGCTCGGGCTGCGGGTCCCGCAGCATCAGGTCGGTGAAGGCGTGCGTGTGCCGGGCGTTCTCCCAGTACGCGGCGAACGTCTCCCGCATCCACGGCTCGTCGAACGGCCGCCCGCCCCGCTCGACGATGGCGGTGAGGTAACCGGCCGCCGCCCGCGCCGCGTTGTTGGAGCCCTGCCCGGTGATGGGGTCGTGCACGGCGAGCACGTCCGCCATGCCGAGGACGCACAGGTCACCGTCCACGCGGGCCACCGGGTGGCGCACCACCGGGGTGACCGCGCCGTACAGGGCGGCACCCGGGTCGGTCGGCTCGGCCCCGCGGAACCGCTCGTACTCCCAGGGCGCGTACGTCCGCAGCAGGTCGAGCGCCCGCCGCAGCCCGGCGGCCGGTTCCGGCCGGTCGCTCCAGCAGTCGTAGGCGCCGCCCCACCGGCCCTCGAACAGCAGGATGTCGCAGGGCCCGCCGACCGTGAGCGCCCGCAGCATGATCACGTCACCGGTCGGCGGCACCCCCGTGTTGCGTACGTACGCGGCGGCCGGGTCGTCGGCGTCGTGGCTGCCGCCGCTCACGTAGAAGCAGGCGAGGGAGCGCTGCGGCCGGTCGAAGACGGACCGGGCGTCGTCGCGGCCGAAGAGCGCGGACAGCTCGCTCCGGCCGGTGGCGAGTACGGTCAGCTCGTGCGCGGCGGCGAGCGCGGCCACCTCGGCGGGGCCCGCGGAGCGGTACTCGACGCGCCCGCCGCGCTCCTCGAACAGCTCCAGCCAGGCCGCGAGCTTCACGCGCTGGTCCACGGAGCGCACTTCGGCGTCGAAGGGTGCGCTGAACCGGCGCACGGGAGCGTCCGGTTGGCCCTCCGGGTCCCAGTTGCTCAGCTCGAAGCCGGGCATCACGGGCGCGCTGTCGTCCCAGAAGGCCAGGCCCGCCGCCCGCTCGATCGCCAGCGTGGGCCCGAACATGAGCTGGGTCGACGTGACCCGCCCGCCGCGCACCTCGTCCGGCCGCCGCTCGGCGACGAGCGTGACGTCGTACCCGGCCCCGAGGAGCCCGAGGCCGAGCTGCAGCCCGGCCTGCCCCGCTCCCACGATCGCGATCCTGCGCACCTGTTCCTCCTGCCCTCCGGCCCGATCGGCCCGACACGGCTCAGTCGTACCCGTGGGAGTATCCGGGAAAGCCGGTTGAGAAGCGGCGAGCGGTGGGGGAGTGTCTGCGACCATGGAATTCTTCTGCTACCACCGTGACAGGACCGGCTCCCGCGCCCTGCGCGAACGGCTCGTCGAGGAGCACTGGTCCTACATGGACCGGTACGAGAAGGAACTGATCGCCCGCGGCCCGACCTTCGCGAGCGACGGCGAGACGCCCAGCGGCAGCGTCCACATCGTCGACCTGCCCGACCCCGCCGCCGCGCGCGCCTTCGCCTTCGACGAGCCCAACCACCAGGCCGGCGTGTACCGCGACGTCCTGCTGCGCCGCTGGCGCAACCTGCTGGGCCGCACGATGTGGGACTACCCCGGCGGCCCCACCGGCGGCAACCGCTACCTGGTCATCGGCCTGGGCCCCGCCCCCGCGCCGGTCCCCGCCACCGCGCCCGCGCACGACGACCTGATCGCCTTCGGCCCGCTGCTCTCCGACGACGCCACCGCCTGGCTCGGCACGGCGGCCCTCGTCCGGTCCCCGGACCCGGAGACGGCTCGGGAGGTCCTGGATCCGGGGCGGTACGCGGACGTCGAAGTGCACGACTGGGAGTTCGGGGGACGCCGTTAGGGCTTCCCGGGGGCTTCCCAGGGATTCCTAGGGCTTCCGTGGGCAAAGGCGGTCCTCCAGCGTCCGGGGCAGTGGGTAGACCCGCTCCGCGGGGAACAGCCGCTGGGCCTTGGCGGCGTGCCCGCTCTGCACGAGCGCGGCGGCCTTGCGGACCTGCGGCGTCACGTCGGTGAGACCGACGGTCCACTCGTCGGTGAACGTGCGGATCAGCTGGCGGCCGATGCCGACCTGGATGCTGTAGTGGTTCAGCGCCGCTCCGCGCGCCGAGCGCTCCGGGTCCCACTGGACGTGCACGCTCGCCTTCGCCACGGCCGCCGGGTCCGAGGTCGTCAGGACGGCCTGGGAGAGGGCCTCCTCCCAGCCCTCCCGGCTGATCCGCACGGCCAGAACGCGCTCCTGACCCGATTTGCGGGCCCAGTTGCTGCGGTGCATCAGCCACAGGAACGAGGGCTTGATCCACGTCATCCGGTGGAACGAGAACGGCGCGACGAAGCGGCCCGCCCGCAGCGCCGCGTCGGCGATGGCGGGCGAGTACGCCTGGTAGACGACGATCGTGCGGGCGTCGTGGTCGGCACGGATCTGATAGAGGGATGACATGCGCCGCACCCTGCCAGCCGCGCAGTTGGTGCGGCGAGTCATTTTCTGCCGACTGCCGCCTATGGGACGGGGCTGCCGCCTACGGGACGGGGCTGGTGAGGCCCCGCGCCTCGTGCATCCGCCCCGGGACGGTCTCAGGAGGCGGCGTGAACCGGGAGACGCGGTGGCCGACCGCGACCGGGGTGCGCGGGACGGTGCGGCGGGTGGGGTCCGGGGTGCCCACGTAGAGCCAGCCGATGATGCGTTCGTGGGGTGCGAGGCGCAGCAGGAGGCGGGCTCCCGCGGAGTCGACCGACGGGCCGGTGCGCCACATGCTGCCGAAGCCGCGGTCGTGGAGGAGGAGCATCAGGGAGTTGACCATCGCGCTGCTGGCGGCCAGTTGCTCCCAGTCCGGCACGCGGTGGTTGCGCTGGGGGACGAGGACCAGGGTGGCGAGGAGCGGGGCGCGCAGGGGTTTGCGCGCCTCGCGCCGGACCGCCTCCGCGTCGGCGGCGCCGGACGCGAGGGCCGCGCCGAGGGCCGTCCGGCTGTCGCCGCGTACGAGGATCCACCGCCAGGGGCGGAGGTGGCCGTGATCGGGCGCGGTCGCGGCCCAGCCGAGCAGATCGACGAACTCCTCGTCGCTCGGGGCGGGGTCGATCAGTCGGTGCTGGCTGCGGCGCGTGCGTATCGCGGCTTCCAACTCCATCAGCGGTCGCTCCTCATCGCGGTTCGGCGTCCCTTCGTCGGTGGCGGTGGCGGTGGCGGTGGCGGTGGCGGGGCCCCGGGCCGTGCCTGCCGTACGGGCGGCGGCTCAGGCGCACCGCGGCGGCAGCCAGAACGACCGCACCGTCCGCACCGCCGCGAGCCGGTCCCTGGCCATGCTGATCGCGGCGGCGGCCGTGCTGATGCGCAGGTGCTGGGACCGGTTGAAGATCTCGCCGAGCCGCTCCGGGATGAGTTCGGCGCGCTGTCTGACCCGGTTCATGTCGTGGCCCGCGGGGTGCAGTTCGTCGACCACCTGGATCAGACCGAGGGCGTTGATGACGAAGTCCGGCGCGTAGAGGATGCCGCGTGCCGCGAGCCGGTCCGCGACCGTCGGCGCGGTGAGCTGGTTGTTGGCCCCGCCCGCGACGATCCGGCAGCGGAGCCGGTCCACGAGGTCGGCGTCGATGACGTTGCCGATCGCGTTGGGGCTGAGGACGTCCACGTCGAGCAGGTAGAGCTTCTCCCGGCTGACGACCTCCGCCCCGCACGCTCGGGCCACCCGTTCGGCCTTCTCCTGGTCGACGTCGGCCACCCAGAGGCGGGCGCCGTCCTCCGCCAGGAGCGTGGCGAGCCGGGCCCCCACCTTGCCGACGCCGTCGATGGCGACGTGGCGGCCCTCCAGGCTCTCGCTGTCGTCGAGGTGCCGCAGACACGCCCGGATGCCGAGGCTCACGCCGTACGCGGTCATCGCGCCGGACTCGCCGGAGCCGCCCTCCTCGGCGTCGAGGCCGCGGATCCACTGGGACTCCTTCCGCATCACCCGGAGGTCGGCGGTGGTGATGCCCATGTCGCAGGCGGCGATGAACCGGCCGGAAAGGCTCTCGACAGCCTGCCCGAACGCGCGGAGCAGCGGCTCCGACTTCTCCACGCCCGCGCCCCCGAAGACGACGGCCTTTCCGCCCCCGATGTCGAGTCCCGCGCAGGCCGCTTTGTACGTCATGGCGCGGGAGAGGCGCAACGCGTCGCTGATCGCCTGGTCCTCGTCGCGGTAGGGAAGAAAGCGGACGCCGCCGAGCGCGGGGCCCAGCAGCGTCGAATGAATGGCGATGACGCATCTGAGCCCGCCGGGGCCCGTACTGAAAAGCACCTGCTCGTGGCCGTCGATTTCGTCGAATACGCTCATGACCCACCCCAGAATCCCGTCCAGTGACGGCCGGACCGGCGGCCCCGCCGTCAGGCGTGAACCGCCGGCCCGTCCGGCAGCGAATTATTCGGCCGGCTGCACTCCGGACGAGAGCAGCGCGGCGTCCAGGACGTCCCACAACGCGCACAGTGATTCCAGGAAGTCCTCCACGCCCTGGGCGATCTGGTCGCTGTTCGATGCGTCCATGACGGAGGAGACGGCCTGGATCACATTCGCTTCGTGCTGCTGCTCGGCACCGGAGTCGCCCCAGTGCTCCGCCATGTAGTGCATTTCCGGCTCTTCGAGATCGGTCTTGTAGTGACCGGAGTCGATGAGGGCGCGCTTCTCGCCGGGGATCAGGGACTGGTTGGAGATGATCTCCAGCGCGAGCGCCGTGCCCAGATTGCGGACCGTGGTGTCGGCGTCGGTGGAGAACCGGCGCTCGAACACCGCGATGGCGGCCGCCGCCTGCGCGGTCAGACCGGTCTCCCGGTCGTACCCGGGCAGCGTGGCCAGCAGCCGGTCCGACGAGGTCTTGAGCCAGGCCTCGACCCGCTCGGTGTCGTACACGTCGTCGAAGACCGGGGCGCCGGTGCGGTTGACGATGTGGCCCGCCATGGTCGCGAGTTCGGGGCCGTGTCCGGACTCGCTGTCGACGATCTCCTCGATGAGGACGGCCTGCTCGTCCCAGCCGATGCCGCGCAGGGCGGTCGGGAAGTCGCCGCCGGGGCGGGTGGAGGCGCAGAACGACTGCACCTGGTGGAAGAGCGCGCCCGAGACCTCGGCGGACGGGGGCCGCGCGGCCCAGTGGTCGTAGAGGGGGTGGTGGAAGACGCGGTGCGTCTTGATCCGGTCGATCAGCGTGTCGGTCGTCGTCATCGATTCCTACTCCGGTGAGGTGGACGGGGCCCCGGGGGGAAGCGGTTCACGCCGGGGGAGGGAGCGGGCCGACGCCGCTCAGGCGAACTGCAGCTGGGAGGGGTCGATCTTGGGTACGGAGAAGCCGATCTTCTCGATGTGCTGCGCGATCGCGGTCTTGTAGAGCTCGCGCAGCTCGCCGTTGTCGTGCCGGCGCAGCCCCCACTTCACGGCGAGGCGGCCGCGGCGGGAGTCGGGCCGCCCGAACATGTCGAGCGCCATCGGGTAGAACTTGTCGAGCGCTTTCTGCGCCCGGTCGCGGGACTGGCCGCCCGCGTCGTACGCCTCCTGCATCAGGCGCTTTCCGTAGCCGAAGTGCCGGGCCTCCTCCTTGAGGATCGCGTCGGCCTCGACGCGCAGCGGCCCGTACGTGCTCGTGGTCATTTCCTTGATCTGGAAGTGGCCTTCGAGCTCGCAGAGGAAGCTGAACGCGGCGCGCTCCTCCCACACGGTGATCTGTGTGGTCATGCTCTCGGCGGGGAAGTAACGCCGGTCCGCCACGGCCTGGTTCACCATGTGCGAGGTGTCGATGCCGAGCGGCGTCAGGAGTTTGGCGAAGCGCCGGAAATGGTCCACCTCTTCCATGCCGAACTTGAGGCACACATAGCGTTCGTCGGCATTGGGTGCGAGGGGGTAGAACGAATCGACGTAGGTGTCGCCTGCACTCAGCTCGCCCTCGCCATTGGCGAGCATCTGATGCGTCAGTACCTCGTGGTATTCCTCGGGGAGTTCACCGACACTCTCCAGGTTTACAGTCTCCGAAAAGACGTCTCCCATACGAATCTCCTCCGGGTAGCCGAGAAATGGAGACTATCCGGCCGACTCGCGAGGTCGACAGGCCACGATGGGGCCATATCGGCAGGGCTCGATGGGGGTATTCCGATGGCTCTTTGGTGGTACGCGTCGGTGGTGCGCGGGGTGCGGCATTCCGCGACCCGGCTCCGCGCCGGGCGCCCGGCCTCAGGCTCCGGCCCGCTGCGGCGGCCGGATGTAGGTGAGGGTGTGGTGGGAGACGAGCTTGCCCGCGGTGTCGGTCGTCTCGGCGGTGCCGTAGACGATGAGGCGGCCGGGCCTGACGATGGTGGACTCGCAGAGCAGATCGGTGCGGGCCGGGCCGAGGAAGCTCGTCGTCATCTGCTGGGTGACGGACGGATCGTCCGCGCCGAAGAGCGACATGATCGCGATCCAGCAGGTCACGTCGGCGAGCGTCATGGCGCAGCCGCCCTGCAGGACGCCGCCGGGGCGGAAGAGCTCGGGGCGCTGCGGCAGCGAGACCTTGGCGTGCCCCTTGGTGACGGCTTCCACCTTGAATCCCCACCAGGGGCCGAAGGGGCTGTTATCGAGGACAGCTTGGGCCGCGTCGACATCCATCATCGAAGGAACATAGCATCGTTCGGTATGTCGCCGCGCAGATCCAACGCAGAGCGGACCGAGGCCACCCGGGCCCAACTCATCCGTACCGCACGCCAGTTGTTCGGTGAGCACGGGTACTCCGCGACGACCATCGCGGAGATCGCCGGGGGCGCGGGGCTCACGACCGGTGCGCTCTACCACCACTGGCCGGGCAAGGAGGCGCTGCTCGTGGACGTGGTGCACGACATCCACCGGGAGCTCGCCGTGCGGGTCCGGGCCGCCGGGGCGGACCGTGGCGCCGAGGGCGAGCCGGTGCCTCTTCTCCTGCGGTCCGGCCTGGAGTTCCTCGGGTTCTGCGCCGACCCTGCCGTCGCCCGGCTGCTCCTGCTCGACGCGCCCGCGGTCCTCGGCTACGAGCGCTGGCGCCGGATCGACGAGCAGTGGTGGCTGTCGTCGACGGTCCGCCTCGTGGAGCGGGCGCGCTCCGCGCGCGGAGCGTCCGGCCTCGGCGCGGCGGACGCGGGCGCCGCCGGATCCCGACGGCTCGCGCTCGCGCTGCTCGGCGCCCTGACGTATCTCGGCCATGAGGTCGCGATGACGGGCGCCGCGACGGTCGCCGACGCGGGGCGGACCTATGAGGTGCTGCTCAGATCGCTCCTCTGCTGACCCCGGGCGGTGCGGCCGTGCGCCGTCAACTCCCGCGGGCCGAGGCGGGAAACGAGGAGTGCCGCTTCCACCCGGCTGGAGGCCGATAACTTGTTCATCGCACGATGGACGTGTTTCTTCACCGTGTTCTCGGCGATATGCAGGGCCGACCCGATCTGTTTGTTCGTCATGCCGCCGGCCAGGAGATGCAGTACGTCGCTCTCCCGTGAGGTGAGGGTCGACATCGCTCCCGAGGTCACCGGCGCCGTCGTCGGAAAGCCGTCGCTGATATCGCGGATCCGTTCGCGCGGGAAGAGATATGCGGCGCAGCCGCGGTCGACCAGGGCGATCACGCTTGCGAATTCCTCCTGCAGGATCTCAAGGGCCATGAATCCGGCGACCTTGGCCCGTAACGCGTCCTGGACGGTGACGGCGGAGTCGTGGCACCACAGGACGATGATCGAGACGTGGGCGCCGATGAGCTGGGCGAGGCGGCGCAGGCTGTCCCCGGAGAGTTTGCGGAGATTGAGCAGGACGACATCGGGGTCCAGGCAGTCGACGGCGGTCAGGACGCCGGCCACGTCCTGGGTCACGCCGATCACGTCGAGTCCGGGAGCCTCCCTGCTCATCGCCACGAGGCCGGATCGGGTCACGATGCGGTCATCGGCGATCAGCAGTCGAATCTGAGCCATGTGCGGCGTCCTTTTCCCCCGTATGACCGTCTGGGACCTCTGTGGAGGCCGGGCGTCAGATACGGCCACAAGATCGAGTAAGGTCAGCTGGTGCCGACCTGCCCATGAGTCGCAATTGCCGTTGTTTTCGGTGAGAAAAGCGGCAATGCGGGCCATTTCCATGAACCGTCGGCATAGCGCAGTTCTTCACGGCATCGGGGCGATCAATGCTGAACCGGTGCTGAGCAAGTGCGAAGCGCCACAGCGAAGGACTGAGCGCGGGTTGTCCGCCTCGCGCCTCGCGCTGATCTGAGTTTTCGTGCCGGTATCCCGCCGTGCGGGCCGCTCCGGCTTCGCCATGGCCAACGGGGAAAATCGGCCATGCGCGTGAGCGCCGCCGTCGCACCCGAGATGCCACCCCTCGGTCGGACGTCAGGCTCACGGCGAGCGTACAACACGGTCACCTTCATGGGGAGATAAGAAGGAGATATTCCGTATTTGGCGATGGAGAGTGGCACCCGGCTCGAATCGGTCATTCCGTCCCCGGGTGCGGCACTCGACCGAGGGGGCGCGATACGGACGACCTCGGCGCGGGGGAGCGGCCGTTCACCCCGTTCGGCAGGGAATCCGGGGAAGCGCGGTACGCCCGTCGCGCACGGCCCTACCGTGTAGACCTCTCGCCGGTGGGGGCGCGTCGGCGTGCCGGGGCGGTGCGGAAGGGGCTGGGCCGTGCGTGACCAAGAGTTCTCTCCGAGGCCCGTGAGGCCGCGCCGCCGGGCGGTGGCGGTGGCTGTGACGGTCGGCCTGGTGCTGGGCGGAGCCGGGGGACTGGGCGCACATGTGCTGTGGCCCGGAGACACCGACGACTCCGGTGGCTCCAGCGGCTCCGGCGGCTCCCGTGGCGACGGCCGGGCGAAGCCGTCGGCGGTCGCCACGGCCGGTCCCAGGGCCGAGCCCGTCCGGGCCGCGATGGTGGCCCAGCGGCAGGTCGGCGTCGGCGTCGTCGCACGCAAGGGCGGCGACCCCGACTTCTTCACCGGCCAGGCCCGCCTCGACCTGCGCGACGGCACCACCGTCCGGGCCGCGACCCACGTCCTGTACGACATGGGCGAGGGTCATCCCTGGTACCCGCCGGAGATCGTGCTGATCGGCAACCGCGCCGTCATCACTCCCCACCAGGAGATGACCGGCCCCGAGTACGGCCCGCAGGGCTCGTACCGCACCGAGTCCGACGCGACCGCCGCGGCAGCCGACGACATCGCGGTGCGCAACGCCCTGGAGGCCCGGTGGCTGGCCCAGCCCGCGCATCTCGTGGCGCTCCTCGACGGCGCCACCGAACTGAGCACGCGGCGGGCGGGCGGCGTCCGCACCCTCACCGGCAGCACGCCGTTGCGCACGCTCGCCGCGGATCCGGCCGTCGGCCGCCTCTACCGCCCGTACGCGGCCGACGGCCGTGACGGCGCCGTCCGCTTCACGCTCGTGGTGACCTCGCGCGATCTGCCCGAGTCCCTGCGGACCGAGGTGCCCTCGGGGTCCGGTGCCGACGCCTTCCGCGTGGAGTACCGGGACTGGGCGAAGGGCGGGGCGATCACCGCGCGGCCCGGTCCCACCCCGGCGCCCCAGTGGACCGCCGCCGACTAGGCGCCGGCGGGGCCCTGCTGCCGTCGCACCATCTCGGCGATCCAGACGGGCGCGAACGGCGAGGTGCAGCCCGGTGGCGTCGGGTAGTCCTTGAGCACTTCCAGGCGCTCACCGATGGCGATCGCGCGGGTGCGGTGCTCGGGGTGCTCGATGCCGATCCGGGCCAGGCAGTGGTTCATCGCCCACTGCAGGCGCTCGGGGGCGTCCTTCATCTCCGCCTCGACGGTGTCGAGGAGCCCCGCGAGGTCGAGGCCCTCGGGCCGCTTCGCCACGCGTTCGGTGGTCAGCGCCCAGCCGGCGCTCGCGACCACGGGGTCGGGATCGGCGGACCAGGCCAGGCGCAGCTCTTCGGCGTGCGGGCTCTTCTTCACCACGTAGTTCACGAGCCAGTCGTGCACCTTGGGCGTGCGCGCCGCGCGCAGCATCGAGTCCAGCTCGTCGCGTGCGAACGCCTTCGGGCGGCAGATCAGGAGCGCGAGCAGCCGCGCCGCGGTGTCCTCCGTGGCCCAGAGTCGGGACGCGAGTTCCTGCTGGGTCTTGAGTCGCTTGGCGAGGGCGCGGAGCTTGCTGAGGTTCACGCCGTGATCGTCGCCGTGCCTCTCGTTCACCGCGCGCGTCTTCGGGTCGTCGAGTGCGGCGAGTTCGGCCATCACCTCGGCGACCGTCGCCCCGGTCGGTGTCGTCCCGCCCACCTCGGCCTCCCGTCCCTCACGTGTGGCCTTCAGGCTATGCCGGTAGGCGGCGGGCGGCCCCGCGGCGGCCGCCACACGCGGCCGAATCCGCACCTTTCACACCGCCCGCCGACGGTGCAGGGTGGTCCCCGGCAGTCGCCGTCACCAGTTGACCTCACTTCGGTCACATGCACTTCACACTCAGTGGTGTGGCTTCAGCACGTCCACGTGTCACCCCCGTCCGCGACCAGACCTGGGAGTGAGCCATGAGAACGTCGGTGCCCCGCGCCGGACTCAAGGCGCTGGCCTGCGCCGTCGCAGCGGCGACGATGCTGGTGGCGGGTGCGGCGAGCGCCTCGGCCGGAAGCGAGCAGACCGCGCCCGAGATGGGCGTCCAGTTCTACCCCGACGGTGACCCCGGACAGTGCTCAGGGCCGCAGCAGCAGTGGACGGCCGCCCCGGACTGGACGACCCCGATCCGCTTCGACACCGACAGCCGCGGGGGCGGCTGCCAGCTGTCCTTCGGCATCCACGACGCGTCCAACGTCCTGTCCGGCCTGTCCGCCAGCTACTCCTGGCAGGTGGAGCCGGGCTCGGACGCGGGCCAGTGCGGCAACCAGGGGACGTACGCCCTGCCCATCACCCGGTTCCGGGCCACCGGTCCGAACATCCGCGTCGACACCGACGGCCGCGGGGGCTGGTGCAACCTCACCTTCGCCCTCGCCGGACGCACCGACATCGCGCTCGACGTGCAGTACTGGGCCGACGGCGACGGCGGTCAGTGCCCCGGCCACCTGCCGCGCGGCCAGTACCGCTCGGCGACCGAGGGCAAGCCCGTGACGGTGAGCGTCGACGCCGACAACCGCCCCGGCGGCTGCCAGCTGGAGCTCCGTCTGCGCCGCACCGACTGGTAGGCCGCGAGCGGGTGACCTGAGCCTCCGTGCGGGCGCGTTCGCCACCCCCCCGGCCGAACGCGCCCCCACGGACCCCCCGTCCCCGCGGATCCGTCCCCCGGGCCCGCAACTCGTCCCCGAACGAGTGAGGTTGCGAGCCACCCATGGTGCCTTCCGGTATGCCTGGCGGCGGCAATACCGCCCCTCACCTCCCGAAAGGCCAGCCATGCGCGTCCGCCTCGCCCTCGGTGCCGCCGCGAACACCCTGCTCATCGCGGGCCTCGCCGCCGCCGCTCCCGCCCACGCGGGCCGGTTCGACGACCTGACCGTCAACGGCACCGGCACGGTCGCCGCCGACGGCACCATCGAGCTCTCCGGTACGTACCGCTGTCTGCCCGACGGCACCCCCGGCCCGGTGTTCGTCAGCAGCACCCTCGTCCAGGGCGACGAGTCCACCGGCATCGGCGGCACCGCCGCGGTCTGCGACGGCCAGGTCCGCGAGTGGACCAACACCAGCAAGGGCACCGGTTCCCGCTACGAGCCCGGTGCGGCCACCGTGCGGGCCCACCTGATGAAGCTGTCCACGAAGAGCGGCCTGCCGATGCCGCAGCCGCTCGCCCACGAGGAGGCCCGGGTCGAGCTGAACTGACCGGCGTCATGACCGCGGCCCGGCTCCACGGGGGAGCCGGGCCGCCGCCACGACGTGGCTACTGCCTTCCGCCCGCCAGCCGGTCGGCCAAGTAGCGCTGGAACTGCCACAGCGGGCGCTCCAGGTGGGAGAACCGTCCGCCGGACGGGGCCGGTTCGGTGGTCAGGCCGCGCTGTACGCCGCGGATGGCCACCAGGTCCTCCTCCTGGATGAGCTCAAGCTGCTGCCGCGACGCGGCCACGTACGCCTCGTAGTCCGGCTGGTCGACGGCGTCGGCCGGGACGAGGACGGTCACGAGCGCGTCATGGGTGGTCGGCCCGGTGGGGATCCAGCGCACATACGTGACGCTGTCCGGCACGAGCGCGAGGGTCAGGTTCGGGAAGACGCCCACGACCGTCATCCCGGACAGCTGCCGCGCGCCGAGGCCGGGGATGAGCGTGCCGACCGGCGGGGCGCCGTCCGCGTCCGGCTCCAGGGGCGGATCGGCGGCGAACGGCGTGAACATGCTGAAGCCGCGCCCGTCGCACTCCTCGACGACGGTGTCCTTGCCGGGCAGGACCGGCTCCAGGGTGGCCGCGTGCGTGCCCATGTGGTGGTAGTTCTCCGAGGCGTTCTCGAAGGCCACCTTCCAGTTCGCCGGGACGTTCTCCCAGCGTGCCGTGAACGCGACGACGAGATCCGCGAGGCGGTACGGCGCGAGCGCGGCGTCGAGCCGGGTGAGCTGCGGGCCCAGCGCCGGTGCGGCGGGGTCGGCACTGACCATGAGCAGCCCGTTCCACACCTCCAGGCGGTGGCGGGGCAGCCGGCACGCGGCGCGGTCGAAGTCGACCTGGCTCATCAGGGGCGCACCGGCCAGCTGCCCAGCGTACTCGCCGTTCAGCCGGTACGTCCACGTGTGGTACGGGCAGGTGAGCCGCTTCAGCGTGCCCTGCTCGGGCGTGGTCTCGGGCGGCAGCACGTCCATGAAGCGGTGGCGGCACACCCGCGAGAGCGCGTGCAGGCCGCCGCTCTCGTCCCGCGTGATCACCAGGGGTTCGCCGAGGACGTCCGTACGCAGGTAGTCACCGGGCCCGGCGACCTGGCTGACGTGGCCGACGCACAGCCAGTCGCCGCGGAAGACGCGCTCCTGCTCGAGGTCGTGGAAGGGCTCGCTGGTGTAGGCCCGGGCCGGGAGCGTCTCGCCGCGCTCCAGCGGAAGCGTCGCGACGCGGGCCACTTCGTCGAGGAGGGAGGGAAGTCCGTCGTGCAGCATGAGGGGTCACCGCCTTGTCTGGGGGATCACTTTCATGCTCGGCCGACGGTCGGGGCGTCGGATCGGCGCCGGGGACGACATTCGGGTACGTCCTTCGAATGACCGGCCCGTCGCCGCCGCGGGCAGCGAGACGGAGACCGGGCTCGTCAGGGGAGTACGACGACGGCGCCGACCAGCGGCGGCCCCGTTCGCCGCGCCGCCCGGAGCCGCTCCGGAACGGCCGAGGGCCGGTCGGCCCCTGTCGCCTCCGGGCGCGGTGGAGTAGACCGGAGGCATAGCGCGGTGTGCGACCGAGGCCGGCAGCACCGCCCGAGGCCACGGCTCCCTCGAGGCCTCCGACGGCTGTTGCCCGGGGGCGTCCCGGACGGAGGCGATGCCGACGGGACGGCGGTCGTCACCGGGGGTGGTGGCGGCCGCGTGCGTCCGCAGGCGCACTCGACCTGCGGACGCACTCCTCCACGGGTACCCAGGGGGCGTGGATTCCCTGCTGGGGTCGGTACCCGGAGGCTCCTCGCCCGCTGCGGGTACCCGGCGCCGCGACGGCCATGCCGCGCCGTCGTCGATCCGTGTACGAGCGGGCGAGCCGGGCACGGCGGAGCGTCACAGGCCGCCCTTCTCGCAGACGCGGCGGGCGACGTCGCGGAGCTTGACGTTGTTCTCCTGGGAATAGCGGCGCAGCACGGCGAAGGCCTGGTCCTCGGTGAGGCGGTGGCTTCCCATGAGGATGCCCATGGCCTCGCCGATGAGGTGGCGGGTGGCGACGGCCTGCTCCATCTGCGCGTGGGTGCGGGCGCTGGAGAAGGCGACCGCGGCGTGCGAGGCGAACAGCCAGCCGGCCAGCTCGCTGGCCTCGGTGAAGGCGCCGACCCTGCGGGAGTAGAGGTTCAGCGCGCCGAGTTCCGCGTCCTCGGTGAACAGCAGGAAGCCCATCATGCTGCCCACGCCGAGCCGGTGGGCCCGCGGGGCGTAGGCGGGCCAGCGCGGCTGCTCCCGGCTGAGGTCGGCGATGCGGAAGACCCGGGCGCCCAGGGAGCTGCGGGCGGCGTCGAAGCAGGGGCCTTCCCGCACCCGCTCCTGGAGTTGGTCGCTGTCGACGACCAGTTGGTCGGTGGCGGCGAGCGTCTGCACGCCTCTGCCGTGCAGGACGAGGACGCCCGCCGCGTCGCAGCCCTCCACCAGTTCGGTCGCCGACGCGGTGACACGCCGCAGGGTCGCGTCCACCGACGCCTGCGCCAGGAGGTCCCGCGCCATCGACGCCATCTGCTGTGCGAACCGGGCCCAGTCCATGCCACCCTCCGCGTCTCGGCCACGTTCCGGATGAACGCGTACCCGGCTTTTCCGCACGGTCACCGGTGCGCGGGCGTGGGGTGTGCGACACCGGCGGCCGGTGGTGCCGGAGCCGCGCGGGCCGTCCCGCCGGGGCGAGGCCGCGTCACGGCCGCCAGTAGAGGGCGGGGTCGGGGTGGTCGGTGAACCCGAGGGCGCGGTACAGGGGCTCGCCGTCGTGGGAGGTGTGCAGATCGACACGGGCGGCCCCCTGCTCGCGGAACCAGTCGAGCAGGCCGTGCATGATCGCGCGGCTGTGGCCGCGCCGCCGGTGCGCGGGGTCGGTGACCACGCCGACGACGAGCCCGATCCGGCCGTTGCGCAGATGCGGGCCCGGCAGCCGCTGCTCGATGGTGCCGATGCCGCAGGCGGCGAGCCCGTCGCCGCCGTCCACGACCAGGACGCGCACGGCGTCCGAGCCCAGCTGCGCCTTGAGGACCGTGGCGAGCTCGTGCCGCCACCCCTCGTCCCCCGACGCGGGGTTGAAGAACTCGCCACCGAGGTCCTCGAACAGCAGCGCCCGCAGGCGCACGAGCTCCGGGACGTCGTCCTGCACTGCCTGACGTATACGCGACATGTAATGACCCTATGGCGCCAGTAACTCTTACGGCAAGGGATGGTGCCGCTGCCGGGGCCGGCGGTGGATCAGTCCAGGAACGACGTCACCGCGGTCACGAAGCGCTGGGGGTCGTCGAGCCACGGGTGGTGTCCGGCGCCCGGCTGCGTCACCAGCTCGGCGCGCGGGAACAGGGCGGCGAATTCGGCCACGGCGGGCGGCGGGGAGTTGAGGTCGACCTCCCCGGCGAGCAGCAGGACCGGCGCGGTGAAGCGGGCGAGCGCCGCGCGGGTCTCGGCCGGGCTGAAGGCGCCCTCCGCGCCGAAGGCCCGGACGACCTCGCTGTTCTTCTGCTCCGCGTCGGCGGCCTGGAGGGCCTGCGCGACCTCGTCCCAACGGCCGTGCAGGAAGGGGGCGACGGCCTCCCAGGAACCGTCCGTCGCGCGGCCCGCCGTGATCGCTTCCAGGGCCGCGTACGCCTCCGGGAACCAGGGCTCGTCGGCGCGCAGCCGCGCGGTCCTGCGGCGTACGTCCGCGCTGATCTCGATGCCGACGGCCAGGACGCTCGGCGTGACGAGGGTGAGGGTGCCGACGCGGTCCGGGTGTTCGCCCGCGTACTGGACCGCCACGTTCGCGCCCGCGCAGTGCGCGAGCAGGTCCATGCTCTCCAGGCCGAGGTGCTCGCGCAGCGCCTCGACGTCGGCGACGAGCCGGTCGGAGCGGCAGGTGCCGAGGTCCGCCGGGATCTCGGAGCGGCCCGTTCCGCGCAGGTCGAGCATGATCAGACGGCGGTGCGCGGACAGGCCGCCGAGGTCGCCGAGGTAGACGGAGTCGCGCATGCCGCCGGGCAGGCAGACCAGCGGTGTTCCGTCGCCGGACACGTGGTACGCGATCTTGGTTCCGTCGTACGAGGAGAACGTAGGCATGGTCGTGACCTTGTCACCGGCGCGCGCACCGGGCAAGCGGATGCGGGGCCGGGCGGAGAAGATCCCGGTGCCCGGTGCGGCGTCGCCGTCAACTGGCCCGGCACTACAGTGAAGTGGTGCCCACCTTCCCGGACGACCCGGCCACACTGATCGGCGACGACGACCGCGAAACGGCCGCGCGGCGCCTGCAGGAGGCGTACGCAGGCGGATACCTCTCGCACGAGGAGATGGACGCCCGCCTCCACCGCGCGCTCTCCGCCACGACGCGGGAGGAGCTCGCGTCGGCGCTGGCCTCGCTGCCGGAGCCGCAGGAGGAGGACCCGGCCACGATCGCCGCCGCCGGTGGACGGATCGTCCGGCGCGGCGCGTGGCGCGTACCGCGCACCCTCAAGGTGCAGTCCGCGTACGGAAGGGTGCGGCTCGACCTGTCCCGGGCGGTCATCGAGCACGCGGTGGTGGACATCGAGCTGCAGCTCGGAACCGGCAGGGCCCGGATCACGGTGCCGCACGACGCGATCGTCGACGTCGAGCGGCTGCACGCCGGATGGAAGGACGTGCTCTACAAGGTCCCGCGCCGCACCTCCGGCCCCGCCGGGCCGACGATCCGGATCAGCGGGGCCATGGGGTTCGGACGGCTGAAGGTCCGCCACGCACGCCGTTGAGCCCCGGACGGGCCCTGAGGCGAGGTCTCGGTTCGACAGGGCGAGCAGGTCCGTGGACGTGATGTCCGGGTCGAGCGGCGCGACCACGCGGACCTCGGCCACGGGCGTCCGCGCGCCTCGCTACCGTGGCGCCGAGCATCCGGACAGGCCCTTGGGGGGACCGTGACTGACCATGCGTATGGGGCCCAACTGCGGGACTACGCGCTCAAGGTGCTGCACGAGTGGCAGCTGGCCCCGACCTGGCAGCCCGGTCTGCAACTGCGCGCCGCGTCGTTGAGCAACGCCCGCGACTACGCGGGCCGCTTCCTCCTGGAGCTGCTGCAGAACGCCCACGACGCGCACCCCAAGGACCGCGGCGACGGCCGGGTGCACGTGCTGCTCGACGAGGACGAAGGGGAGGCGGGCACGCTCTACGTCGCCAACGGCGGCACCCCGTTCACCTGGTCCAGGGTGGAGGCCGTGTGCAAGTTCGCCCGCAGCGACAAGGCGATCGGCGAGGGCATCGGCAACAAGGGAGTGGGCTTCCGCAGCGTCCTGCAGATCACCGGGGCGCCGGAGATCTACAGCGCCGCTTCGGCGGGGCGGGGGCCCGGCCCGCTGGACGGCTACTGCTTCCGCTTCGCCCGGCGCGACGACCTCGCGGAACTGCTCCAGAACGAGGCCACGGCACGCAAGGCACAGGACGAACTCCCGCCGTTCCAGGTCCCGTTCCCCGTCACGGACGTGCCCGGCGGCTGCGCCGAGCTCGCCGCACTCGGGTACGTCACCGTGGTACGGCTTCCGCTGCGCGGCCCGGCCGCCCTCGACGAGGTGCGGCTGCGTCTGCGGGAACTCGCCGAGGCCAAGGCGCCGGTCATGCTGTTCCTCGACCGGATCGCCCGGCTGACGCTGGAGTGGCGGGCCGACGGCGAGGTGCGGCGGGTCCATGAACTCGCCCGCACCGAGGAGCCGTTCGCCGCCCCGACGGGGGAGGCCGCAGAAGCCGGGCCTCCCGGCCGCACCGAAGTCACCCTCGCCCAGGTCGACCTGGACGGCACCGGGGAGTTCCTCGTCGCCCGCGGTGAAGTGGCACCGGAGCGGCTGCGACGCACCCTCGCCGAGGCGACCGGCCTCGGTCTCCTCGACGACGCCTGGCTGAAGTGGAGCGAACCCGCCGTCATCGAGGTCGCCGTCCCGCTCGCCGCGGGCAAGGCGCGCCGCGGCCAGACCTACACCTTCCTGCCCCTGGGCGACGGCGCGTCCGCGCCCCTCGCGGCCCACGTCAACGCGCCGTTCTTCACCAAGATGGACCGGACCGGCCTCGACGCCGAACACCCGCTGAACGCCATGCTGTTCGACGCGCTCGCCGAGACCTGCCTCGCCGCGGCCGAGCGCCTGCGCGCCGCCCCTGCCCCAGACCTTCGCCGCCTCGCCGTGGACCTGGTGAGCTGGGAGACCGGCAGGCGCAAGGCCGCCCTCCTGGTCACGGCGGCCCGGCACGTGCACGGCCGCGAACTGGCCGACGTACCGCTCGTACCCGTGCTCGCCGCCGACGGCGCGCCCCCGCACACCGCCTGGGCCGCGCCCCGGCACGCCGTCCTGTGGCCGGAGCACGACCTGGCCGTCCTCACCGCGCGGCGCGCCCACGACGCCGGCGCGGTGGTCGCGGACCCGGGCGTCGGCGGCGAGCGGCTCAAGCGCCTCGCCTCCGTCTGCAAGGCGCTCGGCTGCCCCTGGGAGCCCGCTCCGGAAGCGCTCGCCGAACACGTGGAGCGCATGATCGCCACGCTCCCGCTGCCCGGGCCCGGCGACACGGTCGAGCTCTGGGACGACGCGTACGACGACATGGCGGCCCTCTTCCAGGACGACGGCACCGTCCTGCGCGGGCGGCGGCTGCTCCTGGCCGACGACGGGACGCTGCGGCACGCCAACGGTGACGTACGGGCCGAGGGCCGCAGCGGGCGGCGGGCCCGCCGCGAGGCGTTCTTCCAGCCCGTGCGCGGCGACCTCGGCGGCGACGGCGACACCCTGTCGGTCCCCGCCCTGCTCGGTAAGCGGCTCTTCTCCCTGCACCCCGGCCTGACCTGGACCGACAGGGCCCGGCACCGCCGCCAGCCCGCCCGCTTCTTCCTCGAACACGCCGGTCTGGTACGCCCCTTCGACGTGCGGGGCCTCCTCGAACACGTGCGCCGCGCCCTCGCCGAGAGCAAGGACCGCAAGCTGCGCGACCAGACGCTCCGCTTCGTCTTCCGGCTGTGGCGCGCACGGCGCACGACGAGCGGAATGGCCCTCGGCAGTCTCGGCCTCTACCTGCCCTCGGCCGACGGGACGCCGATCCGCGCGGGCGAGGCCGTCTTCGGCCGGGGCTGGGACGGCACCTGCGGGGACGACCTCGTCGTCGTGGTGGAGGCCGGCCAGGAGGCGTCCCCCAGCCTCAAGCGGATCGCCAGGCGGCTGACCGCCCCGCCGGAGGCGTTCCTCAGGCGCGGCGAAAGCGCCCAGGAGTGGCGGGAGTTCCTCATCGAAGCGGGCGTGAGCGAGGGCCTCACCCCGGTGTACGCCGCCAAGGCCGTACGCCGCGAGTACGGCCAGGACCTCGTCACGTCCCGACTGGTGCGCATGGCGAGCGTGCCTCCGGGCGTGGCCGCGCAGTGGGAGCCGCACGTCGCCCGCCCCTCGTCCGGCGCCTGGTACCCGCAGACGCCCTACGTCGGCAGCCCCGCGTTCTGGCTGCCGGGGCAGGACGTCGTCGGGCGGCTCGGCGAGAGCGCCCGCCTGGCGTACGCGCGACTCGTCCTGCGCGGCCTCGCCGACTGGCAGGACCGGTACTTCACCAGCACGTGGACCAGCGCGGGCAGCCGCAGGGACGACCGGGAGCGGGTGCGGACCCCGCTGGCCGCCTTCCTCCGGGAGCAGCCGTGGCTGCCGGTGCGCGGACGCGGCAGGACCGTGCGGTTCGTGCGCCCCGCCGACGCCTGGTACTGCCCGCCGGGACTCGACGAGGAGCCGCTGTACGCGCCGGGCGTCGACCGCCGCGTACGCCCCCTCGTCGAGCCGCAGCAGACCGGCGCGCGGCTGCGCACCCTGGGCCTGCCGACCTGGGACGACCCCCGGGACAGCGCCCGCCTCGTCGCCGCGCTCGGCGGGCTCGTCGCCGACGGCGAGGTCGGCGGCGACGACCGGCCCGCCGCGCAGCGCGCCAACGAACGCGCCTGGAAGCACCTCGTCCAGCAGGCGTACGGCGAACTGCCGGACGACGCGCGCGTCCTCGCCGAGGCGGGGGAGCGACTGGTCGCGGTACGGCTCTCCGACCTCGGCGAGCCGTCCCCCGAAGGCGACGGGCCGTCCCCCGAAGCCGACGAGCCGTCCGCCGTGACCGACGAGCCGTCCGCCGTGACCGACGGTCAGGACTCCGATGCCGAGAGGCCGGATTCCGAAGTCGCCGGTCAGGACTCCGTGTTGTACGTCAGCGGCGAGCGCGAGAGCCTCACCGCGCGGCTCGTACGGGAGATGGGGCGGCCCCTGCTCGTCGTGCCCGGCGTCGCCGCGGCGGCCGCCGCACGGCTCGGCCGCGGCCGCCCGGACGCCGTCCGGCACGTCGACGACGCCACGTTCTCCGTGACCGTGGACGGCGAAGTCGTGAACGCCGCGGCCCTCGGCGAGCCCCTGGTCGACGAGCTGCCCTGGCTCACCCTCGCGGTCGGCGTGCTCGCCGACCACGTGGCGGACGGCCCCCGGCCGAGCGACGCCGAACTGGCCGAGCTGACCGCCGCGGTCCGCCGCGTCCGCGTGCACCGCTACCGCACCTGGGAGATCGCCCTCGACGGCAGCCCCGTCACCATGCCGGACCGGCTCGGCGGCGTCCTGCCCCTGCCCGACCCCAAGCACCCGCTGCTCCTCACCCGGGACGCCGGGCCGGGCTGGGCCGAGACGGCCCGGCTCGCACCCGCCCTCGCCGATCTGCTCGGGCGCCGCGACTTCGGCATCCGGCTGCGCCTCGCCGCCCTCCACCTCGCCTCCTGCCACGCCGACCCGCGCACGCCCGCCGCCGACGAGCTCGCCGAGGCCCTCGGCGTCACGCGCCCTCAGCTCGACGGGACGAGCCGCCGCATCGACGGGGCCATCGGCGGGGTCCTGGAGCGCTGCCTGCCCCTCCTCGTGCACCTGCTCGGTTCCACCGCGGCGCAGGCCCTGGCCGTGCCGCCGCCCCGTGACATCAGGGAGTTCCAGACCGCGCTCGACGGCTGCGCCGACGAACTGCCGCTGCCGCCCGATGAGTTCGTCTGCCTGGCCCGCACGGCCCGCGACCTGGACGAGCTGCGGCTCCTGCTGGACGTCGACTTCGCCGCGCTGAACGACACGCTGCGCGCCCTGCCGCGCACCGACCCCGTCAGCCACGCCGAGGCCCACGAGGAGGCGGTGCGCGGACATCTGGACCTGCACCGCAAGACCCTCGTGAACCGGTTGCGCTGGGCCGCCCTTGCCGCCTTCGACGCGCGCGAGCCCCTGCCCGACTGGCCGACGCTGCGCACCCTGGAGTGGATCACGGCCCCGGAGGCATGGGCGTACACCGTGGACACCGCCGAAACGCCGCTGATCGAAGCCCACGTAGAGGAGCGGCTCGCGGCGCGCATCGGGGCGCCCGCTCCCCGCGAGGGCGACCACCTGCCTCCCCTCGACCAGGTCCGCAGCGGCAACCGCCGCGCGGTCGTCGGCGCCGTCGCGGACCTCGCCGCCCTGGTCGAGGCGGCCGGGCACCCGCTGCCCGGACCCCTGGCCGGAGCGGACCCGGCCGAGGCCGTCACCGACCGGCTCGACGAGGCCGGAGCCCTGGACTTCCGCCTCCTCGCGCCGGACGACGTCGTCGGCTGGCTCGCCGCGCTCGGCCACTGGCCGGACGGCATGCCCGCGACCGTCGCCCTCGACGCCCACGGGCTCACCCCGGCCGCCCTGGACCGGGTGCGGCACGCGGCGGAACACGAGCGCCGTCGGCGGGAGCGCAGCCGCCGCACCCTCTCCGTCGGCGGCAGGGACTTCGACCTGCGCGCTGACGACCTCACCGACCTGACCGCCGCGCTCCAGCACGCCCTGGACCGGGACGCGATCCCCGGCCTCGGCGGCGGCCGCGTCGCCTTCACCCGGCCCCAGGAGCTGCCCCCGGCGCGCCGCCCGTCCGGCGGCGGCCGCCGCGGCGTCTCCGGCCGCAACGGCGGCGCGGACGCCGGGCTCTCCCCGGCCCAGCGCGATGCCATCGGCTACATGGGGGAGTGGTACGCGTACCACTGGCTGTGCCGGGGCTACCCCGAGGCCGCGGACGAGACGAGCTGGGTGTCCACGAACCGCCGACGGCTCTTCCCCGGCCCCGCGGGCGACGACGGCCTCGGCTACGACTTCGCAGTCGGCTCCGGCCCACGGCCCTTGATGTTCGAGGTGAAGGCGACCCAGGGCGACGGCGGCCGGCTGGAGCTCGGCGAGAGCGAGGTCCGCGCGGCCCAGCGGCACGCGGGCAACGACCGCTGGCGCCTCCTCGTGGTCACCTGCGTCCGGGAGCCGGAGCGGGTGAGCGTCCGCATGCTCCCGAACCCCTTCGGCAGGCGCGGCCGCGGCCGCTACCGGGAAGAGGGCGGCGCACTGCGCTTCTCGTACCGCTGGTGACTGCCCGCATCTGTTGGTACAGATGTACTGGATCTGAGATGACGCGATCAGGCCGGAATTGCAGGGGTGTAATGTCCGTATTGCACCTTCAGGGGGATCGTTGTACGGTACGTTTGTACCACTCAGTCGGGGGCTCGCCCCCAGGGCCCCGCCCGCAGTGAAAGGCTCCGTCATGAAGATCGCAGTTCTCGGTACCGGCGGCGGTGCCCGTGAGCACACCGCCAAGCTCGTCGAGCTCGGCCACGAGGTGTTCGTCGGCACCCGCGACCCGGAGGTCACCCTGGCCCGCACCGAGCCCGACATGATGGGCAACGCGCCCTACGGCCAGTGGCTCGCCGACCACCCCGGTGTCACCCTGCTGAGCTTCGGCGACGCCGCCGCGGCCGCCGACGAGGTCGTCATCAACGGCATCGACGGGCACAACGCCGTCGCCGCCCTGACGGGCATCGCCACAAGCCTGAGCGGCAAGACCCTCATCGACTACGCCGTGCCGTTCGTCTACCAGCACGAGGCCGAGCACCCCTGGCCCACGCCCTGGGGCGTCATGCCGAAGCTCGACCCCTGCGACACCGACAGCCTCGGCGAGCGGATCCAGCGCGCCCTGCCGGAGGTGAAGGTCGTCAAGAGCTTCGTCACCCAGGAGCAGTCCACCGTCGTCAACCCGAAGGCCATCGGCGACGGCGACCACACCATGTTCGTCGCCTCCGACCACGACGACGCCAAGCGGACCGTCACCGAACTGCTCACGTCCTACGGCTGGACCGACATCCTCGACCTCGGCCCGCTCGTCTGCTCCCGCGGCATGGAGATGTACGCCCACATGCACTCCGCCATCGCCTTCGGCCTCGGCCAGCAGTTCGGCGGCCACTTCGGCGTCAAGGTCGTGCGCTGAGCGGCCCGCCGCCGACGCCATCGGAAGGACGCACCATGACGAGCACCGACACTACGAACACCGACAGCACGAGCACCCCGTTGGCGGGCAAGGTCATCTGCCAGGCCCTGTGGGCCGAGGACGGCCGAGAGCTCGCCGACTTCTACGCCGCCGCCCTCGGCACCGAGGTCAGCGACACGTTCCCCGACGAGCACGGCACGGACGTCGCCTTCGCGTTCCACGTGGGCACGCTCATGTACCTCTTCTACACGAGCGCGTCGTACACGGCCCCCAACTGGCCCGAGGATCCGCTGCCCTTCCACATGGACCTCGTCTTCGACGACGTGCGGGCGGCGGAGCGGCACCTCCTGGAAAGGGGCGCGACCAAGCCCGACTTCCAGCCCGGCGGCGACCACTGGACCGTCCTCCTCGACCCGTCGGGCCAGCCGTTCTGCATCCACGGCGCCCACTGAACCCGGCCGCCCCGCCCGATCGACCACGAGCCCCGGGATCCCGCATGACCACCCTGCCCGGCGTCACCGCCGCCGACCGCCGCTCCCGCCTGGCCCGGCGGCACCTCCTCACCGCCGCCACCAGGGCCGCATCGGCCCAGGAGGTCGCGCACGCCCTGACCGGCCTGCACGCCACCGACCCGGCGACGGTCTTCCTCGCCGCGGCCGCCCGCATGCGGGCCCCCACGGTCGCCGCCATCGACGCCGCGCTCTACGACGTGCCCGCGGGGCCGGGCGCGGAGCCGGACCTCGCACGCGTACGGTGCATGCGCCGCACCATGTTCGTGGTCCCGGCCGCACTCGCCCCGGCCCTCTGGCACGCGACCGTCAAGAGCAACGACCCGCACCGCGCCGACGCCACGGCGAAACTGCGCGAGACCCTCGGCTGGGACGAGCGGCGCTACGCCGACGTGGAACGAGCCCTCCTCGACGCCCTCGCGGCGCGCGGCGAGGCCTCCGCCGCCGAACTGGCCGCCGACGTACCGGACTTGCGCGAGCAGTTCGTCGTCAACCCCGGGAAGTCCTACGCGTCACGGCAGCGGGCCAGTTCGCCGGTGCTCGGCGTGCTGGCCGCCGAGGGGCGGGTGCGGCGCTCCCGGCCGGTCGGCTCCTGGACCTCCGCGCAGTTCCGCTGGGCACCGGCGCGGCCGCTGCCGCCGCTGCCCGCCGCCGAGGCCAGGGCCGAGCTGGCCCGCCGCTATCTGGCGGCCTTCGGGCCGGTCACCGTCGACGACCTGAAGTGGTGGACGGGCTGGACGCTCACGGCCGCGCGCGCCGCGCTCGCGGCCACCGCCGCGCAGGCCGTCGACATCGACGAGGGCACGGGCTATGTGCTGCCCGACGACGTGGACCCGCTCCCGGCCGCCGCGCCGGAAGCCGCACTGCTGCCCGGCCTCGACCCCACGGCGATGGGCTGGCGCCACCGCGACTGGTACCTCGACCCGGCGCACACCCCCGAACTCTTCGACCGCAACGGCAACATCGGCCCCACGGTCTGGTGGGACGGCCGCGTCATCGGCGCCTGGTCCCAGGCGCCCGACGGACACGTGCGCCACCACCTCCTCGACGACCCGGGCCGCGAGGCCCGCACGGCCGTCGAGGAGGCGATCGGCCGACTGACCGCCTTCCTCGACGGAACGCGCGTCACCCCGTGCTACCGCACCCCTCTCGAACGCCGCCTCAGCGGCGGGCGGAGCCGCTGACCGTTGACCGCTGGCCGCGTCAGGCCGTGAAGGTGTTCAGTCTCGCGCCGGTCACCGGAGCCTCCGGCTTGAAGGCGTAGTCGAACTTGTACGTCGTCTCGTGCGAGCTCGTGAAGTGCGGGCACACCAGCGGGCCGATCTTCCCGCCCTTCGCGCCCATCTCGATCCACCAGCCCGCGCAGCGCCCGTCCGGCTTGCCCCAGCCGCTGCCGGGCAGCAGGTCCTCGACCCAGCCGGTGACCCGCGTGGTGCCGTCGCTCTGCGGACACAGCGATATCTCACCGCGCCCGAAGGACTTGGTGTCGGCGACGGTGACGCACGCCGACCCGGCGGCCGGCGCGGCCTGGGCGGTGGGGGCGGACAGCAGTGCCAGGGCGCCGACCGCCACGGTCGCGCCGGTCATGGCCAGGGTGCGGGCAGAGCGTCTCATGGTCGTTCCTTCTCTCCTGAAGCGGCCCGGAGGCCGTCGGTACAGCGGCATTGATGGAATCGCTCGGGGGTGGCCGGCAGCCCGGCGATGATCATGATCACGTGCGGAGCGCCCCGCGTCCAGCCTTGACCGGGGAGTTCGTCCCGCACGGCACTCCGCCCCGCGGCGGATCTCCCTGACGGCGCCTCCGCCGCGCGGGGGAGGCGGATCGTGCGCGGGCCCGATCCCCGCGTGCCGAAGGGACCGGCACAGTGACCCCATGGCAATCAGTACGACGAGGGACCGTCCATGACGATCTGGCTCATGTCGTTCCCGGCGTTCGCGTGTCTCCTGGTCCTGTTCGCCCTGCTGGAGAGCGCCTGGCGGTGGTTCACGGGCCTCGGCCTGATCCCCTGGCTGCACCGGCGCGGCGGGCGGTCGTTGTCGAACATCGCCTTCGACGAGTTCACGGCGGTCGTGAACGGCAACAAGACGGCGGAGCTGGAGCAGCGGCGGGTGGAACTGCTCCAGCGGGACGACGAGGACGAGGGCGCGCCGCCGCGCTCCAGCGTCGACCTGGCCCAGGGCACCGCGTTCATCGTGGTGCCACAGGAGGCGGACGGTCCGGGCGCTGACGAGCGCGCTGCCCGTGCGGGCCGACGGTGAGACACCGGCCGGAGGGAACCGGCACAGTCCCGGCCACGCTGTGGGGGCGTGTCGCGTGCTGGTGGGCGGCCGCGTTCGCCGGGCTGCACTTCTACTGGGCCGTCGGCGGCGAGGTGGGCCTGAGCGTCTCCGCGGGGCCGCTGGCCGCCGAGCGCCCGCTGTGGTTCGTCGTGGCCGGTCTCTGGGGTGTCGGCGCGCTCTGCGTCCTCGGCGCCCTGCTGGCACGGCTGCTCGCCCGGCCCGGCCTCGAAGGATTTCCCGCGCTCCTTGCCAGGTGGCTGGGGTGGGGCGTCAGCGCCCTCCTGCTGGCCCGCGGCATCGGTGTCGAGGTGCTGCTGCTGACCGGCACGGCACACCTGGACAGTTCCGTGAGCGCGGGGCAGAGGGCCTGGACGCTGGCCCTCTGGAACCCCTGGTTCATCGCCGGGGGGCTGGCCTTCGGGCTCGCCGCCCTTCGCTCCCGCGTGCCTGCCGCCCGGGACGGGGGCCACGAACTGGCGCGCACCGTAAGGGAGTTAGCCTCGCCCCATGCACTGGGACGAGAAGCGGCTCCTGGCGGCGGAGGTCGACGCGATCCACGGCCTCGTGCCCGGCTCCGGTGACCCGCCGACGGTCCGCGACCCCACGGTGCTCGCCGTGTGGGCCTGGTCGCCGCGGGCACGGCTGCTCGCGCTCGGGTCCGGCGTGCCGGGCGAGGGCCGTGCCGGAGCGGCGGTCATCGAGGGCGGGCCGAGCTGGGTCTTCCCGGCATGCGTCGCCGTGCCGCCCGCCCCGCTGCCCGTCGTCGTGTCCACCGCCGAAGGGCGCCGCGCGGCACAGCGGTTGATCCGCCCCGGCACCTGGCGGCCCGGCGAGTGGGGCGAACTGATCGGCGGCCGCCTCGGGGAGTGGGCCATGGCCGTCCGCGGCAGGGAACCGGTGTCGATCTGCCACACGCCCGCGGCCGGTGCCACCGCCGCCGAGGCGGGCATCTGGACGCGCCCGGACTTCCGCGGCCGCGGCCTCGCCCCCGCCTGCGTCGCGGCCTGGTCCCACCGCGAACGCCGGAACAAGGAAGTGCTCTTCTACAGCACGACCGACACCAACCACGCCTCCCAGTCCGTCGCCCGCCGTCTGGGCCTGCGCCGCCTCGGCTGGATCTGGACCGCACGACAGGGGGGAGCGGCCGCGTGAACGGTGCCGGGGCCGAGGGGTGTACCCCATGAGGTGCGGTCCGGGTGCCGGGCGTACTCCCGGCGTTGCGGCGGGGCACGGGGCGGCCGGGCCGACGATCCGGCCACGGGGCTGACGGTTCGTCACAGTGCTTTTGTCCGAGACTGGTTGTGCCGTTCCCCTTGCGAGCCTTGTGGGTGATGGACACGTCCTCGCGCCGACGGGACAGTAGCGACTCGCCGGCAACTCCTTACGCCTCTTCGCGTCCTGGCGCCGCGTGCTCCGCGCCCCGGGGTCCCCGGCGCCGGGCGCGAAGGGGTTCCACGGGAGTTCCGCACACCACAGAGATGCGTCGGACCACGGAAAGGGGAGCAGTGTGAGCGGCAGCCACGTAGGGGAGCCCGCGCCGCAGGTGGCCGGAGCGGGCCAGGACGAACCCGCGGGCCCGGGCGTGGCCCCGCCCAGCGCCCTGTCGGAGGGCGCGGACCAGGCCCCGGAGGCCGGTGCGGGCTCCCTGGCCCCCGCGGTGCTCGAAGCCGCGGACGACGAGGCGGTGTGACCTCGGCGGCCGGACGCGGGGAGCGGCAGGACCACAGCACGGGACCACGGGAACTGACGGACCACCAGCAGCGGAAAGAGGGGACATGAGCACGGTTATCCGGCGGGTGTTCAACGGCAATGGACGCGGCAGCTTCGTACAGCCCATCAACTCGCCCGTCGCCTTCAAAGGCAGCACCATCGTCGCTTCCATCACCGAAGTCGACGCCAACGGCGACTCCTTCGTCGGCAGCGCGCGCATGACGGTGCACAACGTGGCTCCGAGGGACGGCCAGTACGTCATCTGGGTCAACATCGAGTGGCCGGATCCTCTGAGGTACCGACTCAACGTCCTTGTCAGCAACGACTAGCGCGGGCCGTGGCCCCGGCTCGGGGGACGGGGCCACGGCACCACCGGTTCAGTCGACGACGGCCGTGGCCTCGACCTCGACGAGGTGGTCGGGCACATCGAGGGCCGCCACGCCGAGGAGCGTGGCGGGCGCCACCGGGGTCACCCCCAGCTTCGCGGCGGCCCGGGCGATCCCCTCCAGCAGGAGGGGCATCTTCTCGGGCGTCCAGTCGACGACGTGGACGGTCAGTTTCGCCACGTCGCCGAAGGAGCCGCCGGCCGCGGCCAGGGCGGTGCCCACGTTGAGGTAGCACTGCTCGACCTGGGCCGCGAGGTCGCCCTCGCCGACCGTCGCCCCCTCGGCGTTCCAGGCGACCTGCCCCGAGACGAAGACCAGCTTCGATCCCGACGCGATCGACACCTGCCGGTAGGCGTCGACCTCCGGCAGTCCGGCGGGGTTGACGAGAGTGATGGCCATGCTGTGCCTCCGAAACCAGGACGCGGGTGCTCTCCCGCGGTTACTCAGGAACCGTAGGAGAGCGGCTGCTGGCAGGGAAGGACGCACTTTTTGGTGACTGGAGCACCTCAAGGTGACCCAGCAGGTCGGGCGGGCGCGCCACGGGCCGGAGGGTGCCGTGAGCCCGGCGTGCGACGGCAGCGGCCGCCCGCCTCCGGACGTCCGACGGCTGATCAGCTGCCGGTGAAGACGGCGTCGCGCCGCTCGGCGAAGGACCGCAGCCCCTCGGCCCCGTCGGCGGTCGCGATGAGCCGCGCGACGTCGGGGCGCAGCCGCTCGACGGCGCTCTCGTCGCCGTGCTCACGCGCCCGGTGCGCGGACTCCAGGGTCGTACGCACTCCCAGGGGCGCCGACTTCGCCGCGATGAGGGCCGAGATCCCGGCGGCCCGCTCGCGGGCGGCGGGGCCGTCCGCCACGACCTCCTGTACCAGGCCGATGCGGTGGGCCTCCGAGGCGTCGAATTCCTCGCCGGTGAGGAGCCACCGCATGGCATTGCCCCAGCCCGCCTGCCGGGGAAGGCGGAAGGTGGCCCCGCCGAAGGGGTAGATGCCCCGGCGGATCTCCAGCTGGGCGAAGCGCGCGTCGCGGGCCGCCACGCGGAGTCTTCTACGGGGAGACGCGCTTCGACGGCTTCATCGGGACGCTGGGCATCGCCCGCAACACCCTCACCGACCGGCTCCGGCGCCTGGAGGGCGCGGGCCTCCTGGAGCGCCGCGCCTACCAGAGCGACCCCGTCCGGCACGAGTACCTGCTGACGGACAAGGGCCGCGACTTCTTCGGCGTGCTCGCCGCGATCAACGCCTGGGGCGACCGGTGGCAGTCGGGTGAGGAGGGGCCGCCCACGGTCCTGCGCCACACCGCCTGCGGCCACGACACCCGGGCCCGCGTCGTCTGCTCGTCCTGCGCCGAGCCCCTCCGCCACGAGGACGTGGCCGTGCGCACCGGACCCGGCTTCCCGTCCCGGCTGCTCGACGACCCGGCCGTGCGGGCCCGCTTTCCGGCCGGGGACGGTCCGGAGGCCGGGTCCTGAGCGTGCGTCACCCGCCTCAGTGCAGCTGGCCGGGCTCGTAGCCGCCGGCGGGCTGCTGGACGATGACGTTCCCCCGGTTGAAGGCGTTGATGAGCGCGATGGCGCACACCAGGGCCGCGAGCTGGTCCTCGTCGTAGTGCTTGGCGGCGTTCGCCCAGACCTCGTCGGTGACCCCGCCGGCCGCGTCGGCGATGCGGGTGCCCTGCTCCGCGAGCTCCAGGGCGGCCCGCTCGGCCTCGGTGAACACCGTCGCCTCGCGCCACACCGCCACCAGGTTCAGGCGCGTCGAGGTCTCCCCGGCGTGCGCGGCGTCCTTGGCGTGCATGTCGACGCAGAAGCCGCAGCCGTTGATCTGGCTGACGCGGAGCTTCACCAGCTCCTGAGTGGCGGCGGGGAGGCCCGACTCCGCGAGGGTCCTGTCCGCCGCGACGAGGTGCCGGGCGAACTTGGTCGCGACGGCGTTGGTGAAGAAGTTCAGGCGAGCGGTCATCGTGGGCTCCTGTGTCGTTGGTGCGCTTCCACACCCTTGGACGAGACGGCCCCCGCGGTCTGTGACATCCGTGCGTGTGACGGCCGTCTCACCGCCTGACAGACTCGGGAAGCCGCCGGAATTCCGGCGGCCGTCCTGCGCGGCTGTCACAGATCCGGCCGCTGCCGTGTCTTGTTGGTGTGCGCCCTGGCGCACCGGGTCCGACGGGATGGAGCCCGCACTCCGCCGGACCCGTGCGAGCCGAACACAGCGAACGGAGACAGTGATGAAGATCGTGGTCATCGGCGGTACGGGACTCATCGGTTCCCAGGTGGTCACGCTGCTGCGCGACCGTGCTCACGAGGTCGTGGCGGCCGCCCCCTCCACGGGCGTCGACACCCTGACCGGCGACGGCCTGGCCCCGGCGCTCAAGGGCGCGGACGTGGTCGTGGACGTGTCGAACTCCCCGTCCTTCGAGGCCGAGGCGGCCCTCGACTTCTTCACACGCGCGGCGCGGAACGTGTCCGCCGCGGAGCGCGACGCGGGCGTCCGCCACCACGTCACGCTCTCCATCGTCGGCGTCGACCAGGTGCCCGACTACGGCTACTACCGGGCCAAGGTCGCCCAGGAGGAAGCCGTGCGCGCCAGTGGCGTGCCGTACAGCATCGTGCGCGCCACCCAGTTCTTCGAGTTCGTCGGCCCGGTCCTTGACATGTCCACCCAGGGCGGCGCCGTGCGCCTGCCCTCGCTCCGGCTGCGCCCGATCGCCTCCGCCGACGTCGCCGCGGCCGTGGCCGACGCGGCGCAGGGCGCGCCGTCGAACGGCGTGCGCGACATCGCGGGCCCCGAGGTCCACCGCCTCGACCGGCTCGGTGAACTCACCCTGGCGGCGAAGCCCGACGGCCGCTCGGTCGTCACCGACGAGACCGCCAGCTTGTTCGCGGGCTTCCCCGACGGGGTGCTCACCGGCGACGACACGGTGCCCACCGCCGCCACCCGCTACGCGGACTGGCTCCGGCGGAACTGATCGCCGCGAGTTCCGCCCCCGGGAGCTACGGCCGGCTGGTGCGCGCGCGTGCCGACCGCTCGTACGCCCGCAGCTTGTCGGGCGCCAGGATCCAGTAGAGCCCGTCGATTCCGTCCGGGCCCACCGTGACGCTCATCAGGGCCACGGCGGCCGCGTCCTGGACGAGCAGCAGACTGGGCAGGCCGTTGGCCTCGGCCAGGACGTACTCGGCCCGGGGGAAGTACTTCTTGGCGAAGACGCTCATCCGCGCCACGCGCGCGGCACCCACGACTTCGAGCCGTGCCACGCCCCGCATGCCGTTGCCGTCCGAGTAGGAGACGACGTCGGCCGACAGGACGTCCTCCAGGGCGGCGACGTCACCGTCGCGCGCGGCGGCGACGAAGGCTTCGAGCAGCCGCCGGTGCTGCGCCGCCTCGACGGGCTCGCGGCGTTCGGCGGCCAGGTGCTTGCGCGCCCGGCTGACGACCTGCCGCGTATTGGCCTGGCTGAGCCGCAGCATGCCCGCGATGTCGTCGTACGCGTAGTCGAACGCCTCCCGCAGCACATAGGCCGCCCGCTCCACGGGGTTGAGCTTCTGCAGGACCAGCAGCACCGCCAGTTCGACGGCCTCGCCGCGCTCCGCGCCGAGCTGCGGGTCCACGCTGGTGTCCACGGGCTCCGGCAGCCAGGGCCCCACATAGGCCTCGCGGCGCATCCGCGCCGACTGGGCCACGTTGATCGCGAGCCGTGTGGTGATCTTCGCGAGGAACGCCCCGGCGTCGAGGACGATGCCCCGGTCGGCGCCCTGCCAGCGCACCCACACGTCCTGGACCACGTCCTCGGCCTCGGACACGCTGCCCAGGACGCGATACGCGATGCCGAAGAGGCGGGGCCGCAGCCGCTGGAACGCGTCCGCCGCCTCGTCCAGCGAGTCGTAGGTGAGCGCCCGGCGCTCGTCCATCGTGCCTCCGCAGGTGTCGACCGCCGTGCCCCTCGCCCGGACGCACCGCCGGCGCGAGGCCGGCCCGCTCACGGCGATCCTACGGTGATCACGCGGGCGGGATCCGGGCGCCCGGCTCTGTATCCGCCAGGTATCAGGGAGCGCTTGATCGCCCATCGAATCCGGGCGCGGAACAGGGCCCGACAAGAGCCGGTTCCGGCGGTCCTGACCTGCGGATTCGTAAGGAGGAGCAGCTATGGGCGGGGTGCTGTGCGGGCCGCTGCGGCGCGGTCGCCGTGCCCGGTGTCTGCCGTATCGTTCCTTTCAGGTCACCGGCAGGCAGACGCGGCCGGGACCGCCGTCGCCCCCCCCGCCCACGAACAGGAGCCAGCCGCCCGTGTCCTCGTCCGCCCCGGCCGGTGCCGCTCCGCCCGCTGTCCGCGTGCTGCTCGTGGAGGACGACGACCTGATGCGCCGGTCCTTCGCCGTCGCCCTGGAGCGCTACGGCTACGGGGTGAGGGTCGCGGCCGACGGCCTCACCGGTCTCGAACTCTTCCGCGACGAGAGCTTCGACCTGCTGATCCTGGACGTGCTGCTGCCCGGCCTCGACGGGATCGGCCTGTGCCGCAGGGTCCGCGAGACCAGCCTGGTGCCCGTCCTGATGATGTCCGCCCGCGGCGACGGACTCGACGTCGTCGCCGGATTGGAGGCCGGGGCGGACGACTACGTGGTCAAGCCCGTGGACACGTACGTACTCGTCGCCCGCATCCGCTCGCTGCTGCGGCGGGCGACCTACGCGCCCGTCCCGGGACCCGGGAGCACCGCGGCCGAAGCGCCGTCGTCGCAGGGGCGGGCGCTGGTGTTCGGCGACCTGACCATCGACACCGAGGGCATGGAGGTGTCCGTCGCCGGGCGTCCGGTGGCGCTCACCCCGACCGAACTGAAGCTGCTCCTGGAGTTCGCCGCGCGCCCGGGCGTCGTCCTGGAGCGGCACACCCTGCTGCGGGACGTGTGGGAGTACGGCTGGGACGGCGACAGCCGGGTCGTGGACCTGTGCGTGCAGCGGCTGCGCAGGAAGCTGGGCCGGGACCGCATCGAGACAGTCCGCGGCTTCGGCTACAAGCTCCGGCGCTGACCGTGCGTCCGCGCCTCCGGCCCCGGCGGGGCCGCACCTCCCTGCGCTGGAAGATCGCCGCCCTGGCCGCCGCCACCGCCTGCCTGGTCGTGGCCGCGGTGGGCGTACTCGTCCACGTGTGGACCGAGCGGGACATCCGCGACCGGGCCGACGCGCGGGCCCTCAACACGGTCTACTCGGCCATGGACGTCTACCGGCGCACCGGCACCCTCGCGGACGGCGCCGAGCTCGACCCCGCCGGGCTGCCCGCGCCCCTGCGCCACCCGGCCGACGGCGACCGGCACACCGCCCGCGACGGCAGCGTCGAGGGCAACCTGGGCCCGAGCGTCTGGGCCGCCCAGCGCACGGCGGGACCGGGCAGCCCGGTGCTCGCCGTGCGGATCAACATGAGCCCGGAGCTCCACACCCTGCGGCGGCTCGACGTCACCATGACGTTCGCCTCCCTGATCGCGCTCGCGGCGGCCGCGCCCCTCGCGGTCTACGGCGCCGGGCTGCTCGCCCGCCGGCTGCGGCGGGTGTCCGAGACCGCGGGCCGCATCTCGGCCGGGGACCTCGACGCGCGCACCGGACCCACCGAGGGCCGCGACGAGGTGGCCGAGATCGCCGCCACCGTCGACCGCATGGCCGACTCCCTCGGCAGCCGCCTGCGCACCGAGCGGCAGTTCACCGCGGACGTGGCCCACGAGCTGCGCACCCCCGTCGGCGGCCTCCTGGCCGCCGCCGACCTGCTGCCGCCGGGCGAGACGGAGGACCTGCTCCGGGCCCGCGTACGCGATCTGCGCGGCCTGGTCGAGGACCTCCTGGAGATCTCCCGCCTCGACGCCGGGGCCGAACGGCCCGTCCACGCCCGGGTGCCGCTCGGCGCCGTCGTCGCCGAGGCCGTGACGCGCACCGGCTTCGCCACCGAGGTCACAAACGTCACCGGAGCCGACGCCCGCGGCACGGCGGGCGACCCGACCGTGGAGACCGACCCCCGCCGTCTGGAGCGCATCGTCGGCAACCTCGTCAGCAACGCCCACCGCCACGGGGCCACCCCCGTGCGCGTCACCGTCGAGGGCCGCACGGTCGTCGTCCGCGACCACGGCCCCGGCTTCCCCGACGACGTGCTGCGCCACGGGCCGCGCCGCTTCCACACGGGCGCCGCCGAGCGCGGCTCGGGCCACGGCCTCGGCCTGACCATCGCCCTGGGACAGGCCCGCCTCCTCGGCGCCGAACTGCGCCTGGACAACGCCCCGGACGGCGGCGCCGTCGCGACCCTGCGCCTGCCGGACTGACCGCCGCGACCGGCCCCTGCACAACCGATACACACCGAAGCGAGCGCCGATACACGCCGGCCCAGGCCCCGATACATCCCCCGGACACCCTTCGAAGTGCACCCGCCCGCACCCGAAGAGGAGCCCCCGTTGACCGCCGACGCCCTTGCCCCGTACGTGCCCCGCCCGACGCCGGGGATCGCGGCCGCCACCACCGACCTGTCGAAGGTCCACGGCCGCGGCGACACCCGGGTCGTCGCCCTCGACCGGGTCAGCGTCGCCTTCCGCGAGGGCGAGTTCACCGCGATCATGGGGCCCTCCGGCTGCGGCAAGTCCACCCTGCTGCACTGCGCCGCCGGGCTCGACACGCCCACCTCCGGCTCCGTGCGCGTCGGCACCACCGAACTGGGCACGCTGGACGACCGCCGCCTGACCCAGCTGCGGCGCGACCGGATCGGCTTCGTCTTCCAGGCGTTCAACCTGCTGCCGACGCTGACCGCCCTGGAGAACATCACGCTGCCGCTGAGCATCGCGGGACGCCGCCCCGACCGGCAGTGGCTCGACCGCGTCGTCTCCATGGTCGGCCTCTCCCAGCGCCTCGACCACCGGCCCGCCCAGCTGTCCGGCGGGCAGCAGCAGCGCGTCGCGGTCGCCCGCGCCCTGGTCTCGCGGCCCGCGGTCGTCTTCGCCGACGAGCCCACCGGCAACCTCGACTCCCGCGCCGGGGCCGAGGTCCTCGGCTTCCTGCGCGACTCGGTGCGCGACCTCGGCCAGACCGTGGTCATGGTCACCCACGACCCCGTCGCCGCGGGCTTCGCCGACCGCGTGGTCTTCCTCGCCGACGGCCGCCTGGTCGACGAGATGACCCGGCCGACACCGGACCGGGTCATGGACCTGATGCTGCGCACGTCCGGCGACGGCGCCGCCCGCACCGGCTGACCCGGCCCCGCCCCCAGGACCGAACCCGCCCTCCGCTCGCGGCCGCTGGACCCACGCCTCCCGCTCGCGGCCGTCGAGCTCACGCCTCCCGCTCGCAGCCGTCGAGCGCACGCCCTCCGGAAGTCACCCATGTTGAGAACAGCCCTGCGCGGCATCCTGGCGCACAAGGCCCGTCAGCTCATGACCGTCCTCGCGGTCTGCCTGAGCGTCGCCTTCGTCAGCGGCGCCCTCGTCTTCGCGGACTCCACCGCCGCCGCCCACCGTGCCGCCGCGTCGAAGGACTTCGCGGGCATCGCGGTCACCGTGACCCCGAAGACCGACCCGTCCCGGGCCGCCGCGCACCGCGACGCCACCGCGCTCGACGACGCCCTCGCGCGCAGACTGGCGGGCGTACCCGGTGTCGCCGCGGTGCGCCCGGCCGCCGACGGCTCCGCCACCCTGAACGCGGCGGACGGCACCCCCCTGCGGGCCGGAAAGGCCTGGGCGAACCTGGGCGCCGCCTACCTGCCCGGCGCGGACGGCAAGGACAGCCGCCACCCCCTGGCCGAAGGCCGCGCCCCCAGGAACAGCGGTGAACTCGCCGTCGACCGCGGCACCGCCGACGCCGGACACCTCCGCGTCGGCGACACGGTCACCCTGGCCACCGACGGGCCCGTCATGGCCAAGCGGCTCGTCGGCATCGTCACCACCGACGACACCCGGGTCACCGCGGGCGGCACCCTCGCCCTGTTCGACAAGGCCACCGCCCAGAGGCTGTTCGCGTCCCCGGGCCACTACACCGGCATCGACCTGTCGGCCGCGCCCGGCACCGCCGCGCCCGACCTCGCCCGGCGCGTCGGCGACGTACTTCCCGCGGACCGCGCCGAGGCCGTCACCGGCACCGCCCGGGCCGACCAGCAGGCCGTCCTCGTCGACACCCTGACCCGGGGCTACGCGAAACTTCCGCTGGTTCTTGCCGGAGTCTCCCTGTTCGTCGGCTCGTTCCTCGTCGTCAACACCTTCACCATGCTCGTGGCGCGGCGCACCCGGGAGATCGCCCTGCTGCGGGCGATCGGCGCCTCGCGCCGCCAAGTGGCCCGCTCCGTCCTCCTGGAGGCGCTCCTGGTCGGCCTCGTCGCGTCCGCGGCCGGCTTCCTGCTCGGCCTCGGCGTCGCCTCGCTGCTGCCCGCCGTCCTCGCCACCGGCGGGGACCGGCTGCCGCACGGCCCGCTGGTGATCGGCCCGGACGCCGTCGTCGCGGCGCTCGGCCTGGGCGTCGGCGTCACCGTGCTCGCCGCGTGGCTGCCGTCCCGCAGGGCGGCGAGGGTCGCGCCGATCGAGGCGCTGCGCTCGGCCGAACAGCCGCCGTCCGCCGCCCGGTCCCGGACCCGGGGCGTGGCGGGCCTCGTGCTCATCGTCCTCGGCGCCGCTTGGCTGGTGTCGCTCACGGGAGCGCAGGACGCGTCGGAGGACAACCTGCGGAGCGCGCTGCTCGGCTGCGCCCTCCTCGGCGTCGGCCTGACCGCCCTCGCGCCGCTGCTCGCCGCGCCCGTGATCCGCCTCGCCGGACGGCTCACCGGCCGCCTCGGCGTCATCGGCACGCTCGCGCGGGAGAACGCGCTGCGCGACCCGCGGCGCACCGCGGCCACCGCCGCGACGCTGATGGTCAGCACCGCGCTGGTCGCCGGGCTCGCCACCGTCGCCCACTCCACCGGCCAGGCCCTCGACCGGCAGGCCGCGGCCGGGCTCGGCGCCGACTACGTGGTCGGCTCCCGCACCTCCACGACCGGCATCGACCCGGCCGCCGTACGGCGCGTGGCCGAGGCGCCCGGGGTGCGGACCGCGTCCGCCGTGACGGACTCGACCCTGTTCGTCGGCGGCGGTGTCCGGGAGATCTCCGGCGTCGACCCGCGCACCGTGAACGCCGTCATGAAGCTCCGGTTCGTCAGCGGCTCCGGCAAGGACCTCGGCCCCGGCCGGATCGCCGTCTCCGCCACCCTCGCCCGGGAGCAGGGGGTGAAAGCGGGCAGCCGGCTCGCCGTCCGCATGGGGCAGAGCCAGCAGGTCAAGCGGTACACCGTCGCGGGTGTCTACCGGGACAACCCCGTCGCCCGCGACGCGCTCGGCGCCCGCGCCGAGGTGGCACGGCACAGCCTCGTCCCCGGCTCCGTCCAGCGGATCCTCGTCCGCACCGACGGCGGCACGGTCTCCAAGACCACCGAGCAGCGCCTGCGCACCGCCGTGGGCAACAGCCCGCTCGTCACGGTGCACGACCGGCGGCAACTCGTCCACGAGGCCGCGGGCACCATGGCCGACCTGCTGGACGTGATGTACGGAATGCTGGCCATCGGCGTCGTCATCGGCGCGCTCGGCATCGTGAACACCCTGGCCATGTCGGTCACCGAACGCACCCGCGAGATCGGCGCGCTGCGTGCCCTCGGCATGGACCGCGCGGGGGTCCGGCGGATGATCCGCGTCGAGGCGGTGACCGTCGCCGCGTTCGGCACCGCACTCGGCCTCGCGGGCGGCCTGTTCGCCGCCTGGGCGGTCGGCTCACTCGCCAACGGCGCCCTGGAGCAGTACTCCTTGCGGCTGCCGTGGGGGACGCTGCTCCTCGTCTGCCTGCTGTCCCTGACGACCGGCGCGCTCGCGGCCACCGCCCCGGCCCGCCGCGCGGCCGCCCTGAGCCCGCTGGAAGCCGTCGCGGAGGCGTGACCCGCGGCTTCCGGCCGACCGGGCCCGCAGGCGGGGACGCACCCCGCCCGCGGGCCGCTCACCTGGTGAGGCGTCAGATGCGGCTGTCCTCGACGACCGGCACCCACGGAGTGCGCAGCTCGGGGCGGCCGGTGTTCACGTCCGCCGAGCGCGGGGCGCGCTGCGAGCTCTTCGCGGCCGGGGACGGCTTGCTGCCGCAGAAGGCCGGTTCGAGGGTGTTCGTGAGGCCCTGCGTCACCGAGCTGTTGTTGGAGGCGTTGGCGAAGACCACCACGGTGCGGTCGCCCGCGCGCGTGGAGAAGGACTGGGTCTGGTAGCCCTGCACGATGCCGCCGTGGCCGTAGACCTTGCCGCAGGACAGGGCGATCTCGCGCAGACCGAGGCCGTAGCTGACGTTCGCCGTCGGCGTGGGCAGCACGGTCGTCATCTCGCCCCGCGACTTGTCGGAGATCAGCTCGCCGGAGTCCCCCGAGAGGAGCGCGGTGAGGAAGCGGTCCATGTCGGCGGCCGAGGAGATGACGGCGCCCGCGCTGCCGACCCAGGAGCCGTTCTGCTTGGTGGAGTCGAGCAGCGGCTTGGTGCGGTCGTCGTTGGTCAGGTAGCCGGTGACGTGCGACCCGGAGATGGTCTTCTTCGGGACCACGTACGAGGTCTTCTTCAGGCCCAGCGGCTTGATGATCTCCTTGCGGAGCACGTTCGCGTACGTGTCGCCCGTGAGGTGCTCGATCGCCATGCCCAGCAGGACGTAGTTGGTGTTCGAGTACGAGTACTTGGTGCCGGGCGTGCTCTGCGGGCCGCGCTTGACCGAGCGCGCCACGAGGTCGGCAGGCTTGTACACGGTGTTGCGGATGCGCTTCTCGAACGCGTCGGTGGTCTCCTCGCCGGGCTGCTCGAGGAGCTCGTTGGTGTGGTCGTAGATGCCCGAGCGGTGCTGCATCACCTGGCGGACGGTCATGTTCCAGTCGGCGGGCAGGGTGCCGGCCGGGAGGTACTCGCGCACCGGCTTGTCCAGGTCGACGCGGCCCTTGTCGGCGAGGCGCAGCACCAGGGCGGCGGTGAACATCTTGGTGTTGCTGCCGACGCGGAAGCGCCACTCGCCGTTCATGGGAGTGCCGTCGAGGTTCGCCTTGCCGACGGCGACCGTGCGGTCGACGCCCGGGGTGTCGTGGTCCCGGATCACCGCGAACGCGCCGGGCGCGCCCGCCGCGACGGTGCGCTCCAGGGCGGCCTTGACGCCCGCCGCGTCCGGCACCGGCTCCGCGGCGGACTCGGCGGCCGACGCGTGGGCCGTGCCCACCGCCGCCAGCATCACACCGGTCACGGCCACCGTCGCCGTCCGTACGAACCCAGTTCTCACCATGGGAGTTCCCCCAGCCTTGCCTGCGTCTCGAAGTGGTCGGGGCCCGCAGGAGCCCACACGTGATCGAGATCGTATCGGGCCCGGGGGACGGACTGTTTCTGACGCGTCGTGAGGCCGGAGGACGTTGGCGCGGCGTTCAGCCGACGGCGGCCGCCCGGTCGGCGGAAGGCCTCCCCACCGGCTGGGTGAGGAGGCCCGTCGCGGTCCGTCAGCCTTCTTGCAGGCGCGAGCGCAGCAGCTTCTTGCCGAGCTCGGCGCCCTTGCGGCTGTCGGCCTGCGCCTTGCGGAACAACTCCGCGACCTCGGTGTCCTTGGCGCGCTCCGCGTCCTTGACGTACGCCTCGAGCCGCAGGGCGTTGCTCAGGCACGCCTCGACGTACCAGACCAGGTCGTAGTCCTTGTCCCGCGTGCCGGTCACATCACCGGTCCTGGTGCCGCTGGTCATGCTGGACCTCCCTCGTGTCGTGTGCAGGGGCTGGACTCGCAGTGGGAGACCGTCGGGTACCCGGGGAGTCCCGGCGTACACGACCGCGTGCGGGAAGTCCGGGGCTCCGCCTACGCACTTTCGGGGCCGCGCCGCTCTACGGGGTGTCGGGGATTCCCGGCGGCAGGAAGAGCGGAGAGGAGGACGCCACCGTGCTCACAGCGTGGGGGTGGGTGTGTCTGGGAGGCGGCGCGGGTGCCGCGCTGGGGATCGTGGCGCGGGCCCACGCGTACAGGGTCCGCGAAGCGGTCCGGCGTGACACGATGACGGCCGTGCTGCGGAGGCTGTCCCGGGGCGGCGGCTCCGCCGAGGTGACCGAACAGGACGGCGTCTCCTGGACCGTCAGGGTCGCCGACGAGGAGCAGCGGTGAATGCCCGGTCAGCCAGGGCCGCGCGTCGGCGCCGCCGCGTTCGACGCCCTGTACAGGCAGCTCCGGCCGAGGCTGCTCGGCAAGGCCGCCCTCGTGTGCGGGGGAATGCGCGCGCTGGCGCACGACGCCGTGCAGGAGGCGTTCTACGAGTGCTGGCGCCGCATGAACGACCCGCACGCGAAGCCGGTGGAGGCGTGGGGCCCCTGGCTCACCACCACAGTGGTCCGCAAGGCCGTTGACCTGTGCCGCCCGCACGCGCGCAGTGCTCCTCTCGACGACGTCGACCAGCCGGCCCGCACCCCCGGGATGGCGGCGCTCATGGACGTGAAGGAGGGCTACCTCATGGTGTGCCGAGGGATCGCGCGGCTGCCCGAGCGGCAACGCGAGGCGGTGGCCCTCCGTCACATCGCGGGTCTCCCCGCGCGCGAGGTCGCCGAGCTGATGGGCGTCAAGGAGTCGACCGTGCGCGTCCTGCTCAGCCAGGCGCGGCGGACGCTGGCGCCGCTGTCGGCGGAGCTGCGGCGCATGGGCCTGCTCGACGGAGAGGAGGGCGAGGAGCAGTGACGAACCGCCACGACCTGCGTGCCGCCGCCCCCTCGTCGCTGGACGAGCTGTGGCTCTCGTACAAGGCGACCGGCGACGAGCGGCTGTGCGACCAGCTGATCCTGCACTACGCCCCGCTGGTGCCGTACGTGGCGGGCCGCGTGCGCGTCGGCGCGCCGGACCTCGCGGCGCGGGCGGACCTCACCTCCGCGGGGATGCGCGGGCTCATCGACGCGATCGACCGGTTCTCCCCCGACCGCGACGCGAGGTTCGAGACGTACGCGATCACCCGCATCCGCGGGGCGATGCTCGACGAGCTCCGGGCGCTGCCCGGCCGGCCGTCGCCCGCCGACGGCGAGGGGCGCGAAGGGCCATGCCACGAAGACACATCGCAGGACGCGGCAGCCGAGGACCACGAGTCGCGACGGCTGCTGGCCCCGGCCGTCGACGCGCTGCCGGAGCGCGAGAAGACCGTCGTCACCCTGTACTTCTACGAAGGCCTCACGGACGCCGAGATCGGCGCGGTGCTCGGCCTGCCGGACAGCAGGGTCCACCGCATCCGCGCCGCGGCCCTCGCCCGGCTCAGGACCGCACTCGCGGAGGACTCCGCCGACCTGCCCGACGGCCCGGTCCAGCACCTGCTCCGCGCGACCGAACGGGCCCTGTCCCGCACCGAGTCACCGGCACACGTCGAGGAGTCGCTCGCGGCACTGTGGGAGCGGATCGGGTCCGAAGGACCGGCTCGGGCGGCGGACCCCGGAACCGAGTAGGGGCAACGGGCCGCGGGACCCGACGTACCCCTCGGTGCATCAATTCCGCCGCGGTACGTCACCGGCGTTCAGGCAGGCGGCATCCGCGCAGGTCGACCGGTGCGCGGGAGCCGGGGCGGCGGGTGCCGGGCGCGGTGGCGGTCACGCAGGCGGGGCGGGGGTGCATCAACTCCGGCGGGGCCCCGGATCCGGTGCCACCATGCTGCGCGACGGGCGTACGCCGTCGCCCGGTCGGTCCCGCGGCCCTCGTGGCGCGGGGCCCGGAACACCAGCACCCCGAGATCCAGAGGTAGTCCATGGAGAAGTCGCGTCGACGCCTGTCGTGCGTCGTGCCCACGCCCCCGGCCCGGTCAACCGAGCAGACCGTCATCGTCGTCGTGGTGCTCGTCCTCGGCGCCGCCCTCGCGGTCGCCGGGCTGCCCGTCGTCGTGATCGCCGAAGTGCTGGCGGCCGCGGGCCTGGTCGGCGCCCATCTGGCCCGGCGCGCCCCGCTCGCGCCGGACGCGCGGTGACGGGGGCGGCCGTGGGACGCCCGGAGCGGCCGGTGACCACCGTCAACCCGGGCCTGGAGAAGCTGGCGGAGTGGCTGCGCGCACAGCGGCGCGCCGCCGGTCTGACCCACCGGGAGCTGGCGGGCCGCTCCGCCCACGCCTTCTCCGACACCACGTTCTCGCGGGCCACCACCGGCGCCCGGATCCCCCGGCTGCCGGTGGTGGAGGCCTACGCGCGGGCCTGCGGGGCCTCGGTCAAACACGCGCGGAGCCTGTGGCGGGCGGCGCGCTACGCCGAGCACCGGCAGCGCGACCCGCGCGCGGGCGTGCCGAGGCCGGACCGCGTGTACGACAGGGACGCGCTGATCCACGCCTTGCAGCAGCTGTACTACAAGGCCGGGGCGATGCCCATGGACGAGATGGAGCACCGCGCGGGGGACCACGGCGAACTGCCGCACAGCACGGTGCGGCGCATGCTGGCGGGCAAGTCCATGCTCGACCTCCAGCAGCTCTTCGCGTTCCTGCGCGTGTGCGACGTGACGGGCGGCGAGTGGGAGCAGTGGCGCCTGGCCTGGCTGCGCGCTTGGCGCCGCTGCGAGGTGCTGCGCGCCGCCGAGCGCCTGAACCGCACCCTGGCCTCCGCCCACGGCCGCCCGGGCCCGCACGACCGCGCCCGGCCCGCCACGGCGCCGCGACGGGCCGCGGGGACACCGCGCCCGTTCCCTCCGGTGGCCCTCGCCATGCCCCTGTTCCAGCCGACGGCACCGACGGTCCGGCCGTCACCGCGTGCGCTCGCGCGGTCTACGTGAGCCGACGCCGCGCGGCCGCCTCCTTTGGGGCGGCTCGGTCCGGCGAGCGGCCCGCGCGCGATGAGCCGTGCGGCGCGTGCGAGTCTCGGCGCCATGACGATCACATACGAGTGGCGGGGCGGCTTCGACAACGCGGACGTCAACGCGCTGCACGCGGAGGGCTTCGGGCATCGCGTCCTGGACGTCGACTTCGACGACGAACTGCGGCCGTTCTACTTCGAGGCCTGCGGATTCAGGCCCACCCCGGCGGGGCTCATCGCGCTCTGAGCACGGTGTTCCGTACCCGCTCGTTTCCGTGCGCTGCCCTCGGGACCGTGAGGGAGGTGCGCCGAGGTGAGGGCCTCCAGGAACCACGTACACGGGGGCCTGGGGTCCTGGCGGCGCGAGACCGGCCAGGACCCGGCCGCGCGCAGGTGCCGTAGCACCTCGTCGAGCGTCGCGGCCCGCACCCTTTACGGCCCGGTGCCCGCCGCGGTGGCTCACCGGCCGCCGATGGCCCGCAGCGACGGCCCCACGTGCCGCAGCCGCGGCACGAGGAGCACGGCGGCCAGGCCCAGGTAGACGTAGGTCAGGACGAGGCGGGCGCTCTCCGCGGGCAGCAGGAACTGGGCGCCGAAGAGGCCGAACAGGGTCGCCGCCTCCCAGAGCCGGAAGCGCAGGTCCAGCAGGATGACGACGGCCAGCACGGTCTGCGCGGCCGTCAGCGCGACCTCGTCCACCTGGCGCCCGACGAGGGGCATCCCGAAGCCGCCGCCTCCCGCGAGATAGGCGACGGGCAGCAGGCCGACGAGCAGCGTCCACTGGTTGACCTTGCTGGAGAGCAGCGCCCCGAGCCCGTCGTCGGCCCGCAGCCGCCAGGCGAAGACGACCGCGACGATCAGCTCCGGCGCCTCGGTGGCGAGCGGCGCGACCCACTGCACCAGCAGGAACCGGTCGACGCCCAGGGAACTGCCCGCCGAGATCAGCGAGGTGGCGAAGGGCTCGGCGGCGGCGAAGATGACCGCGGCCGCCGCGACGAAGAGCGCGGTGGTCGTCAGTCGGCGCCCGCGCCGGGGAAGCCGGGCCAGACGCGCGGGCACGCCCGTGAACTCCTCGTCGTCGCCGGGGCCCGAGCGGGCGACGCGCCACAGGTAGAAGCCGTACCAGGGGACGATGAGGAGCGGCACGTACCAGGCGATCTGCCGGGTCAGGGGCAGGACGAAGGCGAACACCGCGGCCACGGCCAGGAAGCCGATGTCCACGCGCCGGTGCGCGCCGAGCGTGGTGCTCGCGAGGGCCGGGCGGGCCCCGTTCCTGCGGGCGGCCAGATAGCCCGCGAGGGCGACGAGCGGCCAGCCCACGCCGATCAGGAGCCGGTTGGCGCCGGTCATGTTCGCCGCCGCGTACGCGGCGTTGGCGGGTTCGCTGCCGCCGGTGTACGCGAAGTACAGGTCCACGGCGTACTCCGGCAGTACGGCGATGAAGGCGAGCAGCGCCAGGGCGAGCGCGCCGGAGATGTCGGCGCGCGCGGTCTCCGCGGCCCACATCAGCAGCACGGCGGCGGCGAGCACGCCGAGGCCGAAGACCAGCATGCCCACGACGGGGCCGGGCTCGGCCCCGCTGAGCCGCAGCACGACGGCGGGGGCCGCGGCGATGGCGGCCAGCAGGAGGCGGCCGCGCACGGCGGGGCCCCGGGGCGGGGCGGCGGGGGAGAGCGAGGTCAGGGTCATCGCAGCCTCCGTGGGCGATACGGGGGAGGGGTTCCGGCACCCCTCCACACTCCCCGCGCCCCACCCGGAACACGAGGTATGTTCGGGAGCAGCCATGGTCAAAAACGGACAATCCGCTGCGGAGCCGATCAGTGACATCGGCTACCGGAACCCGCACTGCCCGGCCCTCGGCATCGACGTACGGACCCTCGCCGAGGAGCGCGAGCACGCCCCTGACCAGGGTGGTGGCGGGCCGCAGCGCCTTGACTTCCACCTGCTCGTCCTGGTCACGCGCGGGCACGGCACCCACATGGTCGATTTCGTCGGCCACGCCTGCCGCCCCGGCACCCTGCTGTGGATCAGGCCCGGTCAGGTCCACGCCTACGCCCGTGAGCCGGGGCTCGGCGCCCGCCTCGTGCTGTTCACCCCCGACTTCCCGCCGCCCCTGCGGATCGGACCCCTCCTCGACGACCCCTTCGCGCCCGCGCACTGGCGCGCGCGAGGCCCCGACCTCAGGGACCTCACACGCCTCACCGACCTGCTGGGCACCGCCCACGACGCGTACGAGACGGGGCCGCGCGACCTCGGCACCGATCTGCTGCGCCACACCCTGGCGGCGCTGCTCCTGCGGATCGCGCTGCTCCCGGAGCCGGAGGGGGAGCCCGTCCCGGTCGGCCCCGGCGAACTGTTCGGCCGCTTCCGCACGGCCGTGGAGGAGGGCTTCGCCGCCGAACGCTCGGTGGCGGTGTACGCCGACCGGCTCGCCACCACCCCCAAGACCCTGACGCGGGCCTGCCTCGCCGCGACCGGACGGCCCGCGAAAGCCGTCATCGACGCGCGCGTGGCTCTTGAGGCCAAGCGGCTCCTGGTCCACACCGACCTGAGCGCCGCCGCGATCGGCCGCCGCCTCGGCTTCGACGAGGCGGCGAACTTCGGCAAGTTCTTCCGGCGGACGACGGGGTGGACGCCGGGGGACTTCCGGACGGCGCCCCGGGGTGGGGCCGCGCGCGACGGCTAGGCGCTTCCGCGGGGCCGCTCAGACGGCAGCGTCGTCGCTGTCCGTGTGTGTCCCCACGGTGTGCGTCCCCACGGTCACCACGATCTTGCCCACCTGTCGTCCCGCCTCCAGGTAGCGGTGCGCGTCGGCGATCTCCTCCAGCGGGAAGGTGCGGTCGACCACGGGCTCGAACGCGCCGGTGGCGAGGCCGGAGGCGACGAACGCCTCGGCGCGGCGCAGCCGTTCGGGGTCGGTGGTCACCTCGTGCAGGGTGTAGGTGCGGATGTTCAGGGCGGGCATGCCGAGGTCGAAGCCGGGGTACGGGGTGACCTTGCCGCTCAGCGCCCCGTACAGGAAGAGGGTGCCGCCGGGGGCGACGACCTTCGCCAGGTCGAGCACCCCCGGACCGGCGATGGCGTCGAAGACGAACTCGGCGCCCCGGCCGCCCGTCAGCGCGCGCACCCGCTCGACGACGTCCTCCTCCTCGGTGACGATGACAGCGGCCGCGCCCGCCTTGAGCAGCGCGTCCTTCTTGGCATGCGTACGGGTGGTGGCGATGGGAACGGCCCCGACCCGGCGGGCCGTTCGAATCGCCGCGAGCCCCACGCTGCTGGAGGCCGCGGTCAGCACCACGGTGTCCCCGGCGCGCATCCCGCCGACCTCCACCAGGGCTCCGTACGCCGTCAGATAGGGCATCCACACCGCCGCGCCCGCGACCGCGTCGAGGCCCTCGGGGCGGTGCACCACCGCGGCCGCGGGGACGATCGCGCGCTCGGCGTAGACGGCGTGGTCGTTCATCGAGAACGCGGGCACCACGCTGACCGCGTCACCGATGTGAAACCCCGTCACCCCGGCACCGAAGGCCTCGACCACACCGGCGGCCTCCGCGCCGAGCCGCGCGGGGAACTCCCTGACCGCCTCGATGTAGTGGCCGCCGCGAAACAGCACCTCGGCGCGGTTGAGTCCGATCGCGTCCACGCGGATCAGCAGTTCACCGGGTCCTGGCGCACCCACCTCCACGTCCTCGATCCGCAGCACATCAGCCCCGCCGTACTCGTGGAACCGCACCGTTCTGGCCATCACACGTCGCCCTTCCCCCAGGTGGGACACCGCGCACCGCGGCGCCGTCGATCACTGAAGCGGAAAGTACGACGACTGTCAAACTTCGATGGTTGTCGTACTTCGGTGTCCCCGGGACTTCGACGGCCCTGGGACGACGGTGACCCCCGGGACTTCGATCTCCGCGCGAACGCCCCCGCCGTGCCCGGCCCCCGGCTAGCATCGTCGCGAACGGCGCCGGGCGGCAGGCGGGGGCGGGGGATGCGGGGCGGAATGCGGTATCGGGCCGAGCGGATCGCGTTGGCCGTGATGGCCGGGGCGGGCATCGTCGTCGTGCTCGCCGATCTCCTCGGCTGGCTGGACGAGTTGGCGCCGGGAAGCACCCTGCCCAAGGTCACCCTGCTCATCCTCAGTACCGTCACGCTCTTCCTGCTCCTGGAGTTCGACCGGCTCAAGGTGCTCGACGACGTGCACGCGCAGCTGTCGAAGCTCGACATCGACGCCCTCGCCCAGGAGTTGAGGCAGCGGCACTACGCCGGCGTGGTCCGGGTGCACGAGCGGTTCCCCGACGACAGGTTCGCCACGCTCGTGGACGGCGCGACCCGCGAGGTGACCGTCCTGCAGACGTGGATACCGAACCTCGACGAGTTCGACCGCGCGCTGCGCAAGGCCGTCATGGAGCGGCAGGTGCGGGTGCGCGTCCTGCTCCTGCACCCGTCGTCGCCGGTGGCGGGCCTGCGCAGCGAGGCCCTGCGCACCGTGCGCGACCCCGCCCGCGACGGTGACGTACGGGCCAACATCGAGCAGTGCCTGTCCACGCTCGCCTCGCTGGTCAACGACGCGGGGGACGAGGACCGCGCCCGCCTCGAAGTGCGGGTGTACAACTCGCTGCCGTCGGTCGCCGTCTACAAGGCCGACGAGCACTACTTGGTGAGCTCGTTCCTGCACGGACGGCTCGCGATCCGCTCCACCCAGATGGAGATCGAGGGGTGCGCCACCGTGATGGGCCGGGAGGTGCAGCGGGAGGTGGACACGCTCTGGAGCATCGGCTGTGCCGTGGATCTGAGCGACTGGCGCGGATCCATCGGACGAATCAACCTGTGACCCGGGAAGAGAGAGCACAGCCATGGCGCGACAGAACGGATCGAACCGGCGCGAGGGACGGGACGGGACGGTGAGCGGTCCCGGCGTGCTGGGCGCTCCGGGCGTCGCGGGCGGGCTCGACCGCCTCGACGCCTTCGAGGACGACCTGGTCGAGCGCTTCGACAGGCACCCCGTGCTCGCGAACGTCGCGCAGCTGCCGGACGACGTCTTCGCCGAGGTCCTGCTGCAACGCCGCTTCGTGTCCCTCGCCTTCACCCCGTGCTACGACCTGGCGATCGACCTCCTCGGCGACGAGGTGGGCCTGCGGATCGCGCGGGTCATCCTGCGCGAGGAGTACCCCGACAGCCACGGCCACACCCGCTCGCACCGCGAGGACATGACGGAGGACCTGCGCCAACTGGGCATCCCCCAGCGGACGATCGTCACGTCGAAGCCCTCCGCGACCACCCGGAAGGTCATCCTCGACTCCTTCGAAATGATCGCGGACGCGGGCGCCGAGACGGACGCCGACGTGCGGATGCTGACGCTCCTGCGCTTCTGGGGCGAGATCCTGGTGTCCGTCGAGTACGGACGGCTGTGGGAGCGCATGGGCCCCGTGCTGACCCGCGACGGCGAGAACCGCTCACGCTTCTACTACCCGCACTACTCGCACGACGCGAAGGCCAACCCGCTCGCCCGGGTCTCGCTGCTCTCCACCACCCACGCCGACCGCCTCGGCCGCCGCCTGAGCGAACTGCTCGCCCGCGAGCCGTCGTCCGACGGCTTCAAGGAGATGGAGGAGCGCTCGCTGCGCCTCAAGACGGACTTCTACGACCAGTTCCTGCCCGCCCTCGGGGGGACCGGGGCCTGACGCGGCCCGGCCGGTCCCGCCGACGGGAGCCCGGTGCCCGGGGCCGTGACGTACGCGAACACCCTTGTCGCGTACGGGAGATGATCCGGTGAGCCGAGCGTGATCTCGCCCCTCTCGACGGCCGCGGTGAAGTTCCGCAGGAAGTCCGGTCCTTCGAGGCACAAGCTGTCCAGGGCGGCGCGGGAGAGTGTGATCGTCGCCTGCGGGGTGCCCGCGAGGAGGTCCTTGCCCGGGACGTGGACCAGTACGCCGTTGCGCAGCGTGGTGGTGCACTCCCGCGCGGGGTCGCCGGTGACGCGCCAGCGCAGGACGACGGGGGAGCGCTGCTCGTCGGCGGCCCGCGGTCCGTCGACCCGGCGGGCCACCGCCGCGAAGTACTGCTCGACGCTGAGGCTTCGGACCAGGTCACCGGTCTCCTGGCGGGCGTACTCCCGGACGCCGACGGCGAGTTCGCGGGCGCCGCTGAGGCAGAGGTTGCGCAGGACGCCGTCCGCCGCGCCGTAGCCCAGCTGGCTGAGCGCCTTGGTCTGGAGCCGCCTGGCGGGGCCGCTCCGCTCGGGGCAGCCGAAGATGACGTGGTTGAGCAGCTCGGCGGCCCAGCGCGGGTCGCCCTGCTCGTAGGCCTTGCGCGCCGCGGTGACCACGGCTTCGGGCCCGCCGATCACGTCCACGTACCGGCGGCCCGCCTCGGCCTGCGGATACGGCCACAGCTGGGCCGGGTCGCCGTCGAACCAGCCGAGGTGGCGCTGGTGGACGGCCCTGACGTCCTGGCTCACCGAGCCGTGGCGGCCGCGCGTGTACCAGTGGTCCGCGAGGCAGGCCGGGAGCCGCAGCTCCTCGGCGATCTCCGGGCCGCTCCCGCCCCGGTTGACCAGCCGCAACGTCTGGTCGTTCAGATACGCGTACACGTCTCGCTGGACGCTCAGGAACTCGGTGATCCGCTCCTGGCCCCACACCGGCCAGTGGTGTGCGGCGAGGGCGACGTCGGTGTGCCGGGCGAAGCTCTGCGCGGCCTCGGTGAGGTGGTGCGACCAGGCGCGGGCGTCGCACCCCTGTCCGCCGCGCAGCGGGTGCGCGGCGCCGTGCGTCAGGAACAGGGCTCTGAGCTGCGGGAAGTAGAGGGTCATCGCCGCCGGGGCCGCGGCGTGCGGGGCGCGCTGGGCGACGATCCGGATGCCGCCCACGACCTGCCGGTACAGGCCCGGCCGCCAGGGGATGCCGTCCTCGCCCGACCACCGCTCGCGCGGCACGGGCCCGTTGTCGGCGTCGCCCACGCCGACGGTGGGCGGGACGAGGGTCACCTCGCCGGTGGAGAGGGTCAGGCCGAGCCCCGAACCGGCCTGCGCGTACGGGTTCTTGTCGAGCCGCGGCGCGTACGTGTGCGCGGCACGGCGGGCCAGGGCCGGGCCCGCGCCCACGTGCTCCCCGGCCACCTGGTCCAGGAAGCCTTCGGGTGCGATGACGGGGATGTCGGGCACCTCGCCGCCGCGCTCGTCGAAGAGGCCGCGGACGCCGCCGAAGTGGTCCACGTCGCTGTGGGTGTAGACGACGCCGATGACGGGCTTACGGCTCCCGGTGGTCTCGCGGTACAGCTTGAGGGCGTGCTGCGCGGTCTCGTAGCTGGCGAGCGGGTCGAGCACGAGGATCCCCGCGGCGCTCTCGACGATCGTCATGTTGGAGAGGTCGTAGCCGCGCACCTGGTAGAGGGTGTGCTCGGGCGTACGCGCCACAAGGAAGAGACCGGCCATGGCGGCGAGTCGGCCCTGTCGCCACAGGCGCGCGTCGACCGAGGGCGGAGGCGTGTCGCTGCGGTGCAGGAACGTGTAGCCCGCGAAGTCCCACACCGGCTCGCCGCCGGGCGCGCGGGACGGGACGGCGGGCAGGGGCGGGATCGCCAGGTGGCCGCGCGTGGCGTCCTCGAATTCGTCCGTGCCGGGCGGGACGCGCTCCGCCGCCTTGCGGTTCGCTTCCGCGACGGACGAGGACACCTCGACGGGCTGGGGCATGCGGCTGCCTCCTGGGGGTTGGGGGTGAGGGCGGGTCGCGCGTAAGCGGCGTGCGCGCGAGGCGCGTTCCGTACGCGAAGGACGCTAGTCAGACCCCTGAACGGTGAGCAAGGGGATGGTTGCTGAGAGTGAGGGGGCGGGGGTGGTCCTGGCCGGAAGGTGCCCCGTCGGCAAGGCCCGGCGCGGCCCGTCGCCGCCCTTCGGGATCGGCTCAACCCGAGGGGCGGAGGCGGGCTTTCCGGGAGTCGCCCCGGCCTCGCGGCCCGGCGGGCGGTGGTCCTAAAACGGGGCCTTCGCTTGCGCGCCTAGGAGCCCTAGGTTAAAACTAGGGCCCCTAGGAAAGCGGGAGGGCGCATGGTGCGGGCCGGGCTGACACCGGAGTCGGTGACGAGGGCGGGTGCGGAGCTCGCGGACGAGGTCGGCCTCGACCGCGTGACGATGTCGCAGGTCGCGCGGCGGCTCGGGGTGAAGGACGCGAGCCTCTACTCGCACGTCCGCAACCTGGAGGACCTGCGCGGCCGCATCGCGCTCCTCGCGGCGGACGAGAAGACCATCCGCATCGCGGAGGCGACCGCCGGGCTCTCCGGCAAGGACGCCCTTGTCGCGTTCGCCGATGCCTGGCGGGACTACGCCCACGCGCACCCCGGCCGCTACACGGCGACGCAGACCCCCATCCCCATCGACCCCGCACTCGCCGCCGATGCCCCCGGGCCGCGGCGCGCGGTCGAGCTGACGTACGGCATACTCCGCGGCTACGGCCTCGCCGAACCCGATCTGACCGACGCGGTCCGCGTGCTGCGCAGCACCTTCCACGGCTTCGTCGCCCTGGAGGCCGCGGGCGGGTTCGCGCACCGCCGCCCGCCGCAGCAGAGCTGGGTCCGCGCCCTCGACGCCCTGCACACCCTCCTGGAGCACTGGCCCCCGTCCCGAGAATCCCGAGAAGGAGACCCCCGATGACCGGACCGACCACCGGCAGCCTGCGCGTGCACGGCGCCACCCTGCACTACGAAGTGCGCGGCCGGGGCCCGCTCCTGCTGCTCATACCCGGAGGAGCGGGCGGCGCGGCCGCCTTCGACGGCTTCGCGGACGACCTCGCCGCCGACCACACCGTCGCCACCTACGACCCGCGCGGCATCTCCCGCAGCACCCTTGACGACCCCGGGGCCGAACAGCACGTGGCCGAGCACGCCGACGACGCGTACCGGATCCTTGAACTCCTCTCGCCCGACGAGCCCGCGCGCGTCTTCGGCTCCAGCTCGGGCGCGATCGCCGCCGTGCACCTGCTCAGCACCCACCCCGACCGCGTCGAACGCCTCGTGGCGCACGAGCCGCCGCTCGTCGAGGTCCTGCCCGACGCGGCCGAACACCGCGTGCTCGTCGCGCGCGTGCAGGAGGCGTTCCACGCCGAGGGGCTGATGGCGGCGATGACCGTGTTCGCCGCCGGACTCACCGAGGGCGGCGGTGCCGCCGCCCCGCGGACCGCGCCCCGACTGCCGCCCCAGGCCGCGGCGCGGGCCGAGCGGACCATGGCCAACCTGCCGTACTTCGTCACGCGCATCGTGCCCCCCTTCATGTCCCACACCCCGGACATCGACCGGCTGCGGGCCGTGTCGGACTGCCTCGTCCTCGCGGGCGGACAGGACTCGCGCGGCGAGCTGGCCTACCGCCCGGCCGCCCTCCTGGCCGAGCGCCTCGGCACGGACCTGCTGCACTTCCCCGGCGGCCACACCGGACTGACCACGCACCCGCGCGAGTTCGGCGAACTCCTGCGGAAGGCGTTCAGCGCCTGAGTCGTCCCGTCGGCCGCCCCCTGCGCCGGGCGCGTCAGCGGCCGCCGTTCCCCCACGGAGCCAGGAGGTCCGCGATCCTCCCCACCGACGCGATGACTTCGGCGGTGTCGACGGCCGTGTAGCACAGCCGGAAGTAGCCCGGCTCCGCGCACGACAGGAGTTGCCCGGGGAGCAGCTGCACCTGGGCGTACGTGGCGACGTACCAGCGCAGCCACTCCTCCTCGCTGGAGATGTTCGGGAAGAGGATCGGCAGGGCGACCGTCCCCGTCTTCTCGGCCTCCGCGCTCTTCTCGGCGAACGGCTGCGGTACGCGGTCGAGTTGCGGGAAGTGCGGCCCGATCTCCGGCGGGATCACCGTGCCCGCGGGCGGCAGATAGGCGCGCAGGTCGAGCCAGAGGAACTGCGCCGCGTTCTGCCCTTCGCGGTAGCGGTACGGGATGCCGCCGTCATCGAGGGCGCGGCGGGTCTCCTGGAACGCGGTCGTCAGCCAGCTTCGGTACTGCTTCATCAGCTCGAGCGGGTAGCTCTTGCCGTCGCTGGTGGTCTCCAGCATCGTCCCGATGACGAAGTGCTTGAGCGAGTCGAAGGGGCTGAACCAGGAGAGGGAGGTCTGCTTGTCCTTGACGCCCTGCATGGTCCGGTGGACCACCGGCGACTTGGAGATCACGACTCCGGCCTTGAAGCCCGACAGCCCGAAGTCCTTGGCGAACCCCCAGACGACGTGGACCCGGTTCCGCGCCTGCGGGTCGTTCCGGTAGGTGTCCAGCGCCAGGGCGCTGACGAACGCCGGCTCGACCCCCGCGAGCTGGGAGTGTGCGTAGATCTCGTCGGAGATGATGTGCATGCCGGTCTCGGTGAGCGCCCACCGGTAGATGCTCTCCAGCAGGTCCTTGCTGTAGTTGTCGCCCAGCGGGTTGTTGGGGTTGGTGAGGACGAGCAGCTTCGGCGGCTCCGGCTGGGTCCGGTAGGCGCGTTGCAGATCGGCCAGGGTGAGCTCGAAATTCTCCTCGCCCCTCTCCTGGAGGTGCACGGGAACGGTGACCAGTTCGGGCCGTTGCTCGAAACACCAGTTGAAGCCCTGCCAGTAGGGGGCGGGCAGCAGCACCCGGTCGCCGCTCCGCAGGATCCCGCCGTCCCTGAGCGCGAACGCCAGGCACTCCAGGGCGGCCGACGTGCCCGACGTGCCGAAGACGTCCTCGCTCCGCAGGTCCGGGGAGAGCATCGGACGGAGCAGTTCCGCGATGTTGTGGCGGATTTCCGGGCTGCCGTACGAAGGGGTGTACTTGACGTCCTTCTGCTCGAGGACGCCGAGCCCGTCGAAGACGTTGTCCCGCAGCGATGGGTAGACCAGCACGTTCTCCGCCGTGGCGAGGTTGACCACGTCCGGGTACAGCTCCTGGTGGACGGCGAGCCGCTGCTCCGGGTCGGCGGCCCCGGCGAGCAACGCTGTGATCTCCTCGGGGCTCCGGCCCTCGGAGCCCTGCTGCGGTGTCGTGGTGCCCTTCGCGTTCGCGGCCATAGCGGATTCCTCACTCGACAGGTGCGCTTTCCTGGCAAGCCCCCATCTTTCGGGAGGACATGGAGGACGAAAAGGGCGCAAACCGGTCACGTGGCGCGGCGGCACAGGTCTTCTTGTCCTGGCGAGTGGCGACCGCGCGAGGAGCCGACGGCGGTGGAGGGTTGCGCGGGGTGTGCCCGGGCTCAGGGCAAGGCCGGCTGGAAGTGCCGGGTGAGCAGGGCCGGGTGGCGGTGAGGGCCGCGTCGGTCGGTGGCGGGACGTCAACGAGGCCGACCGGGCGCCCGTCGCCGAATTCCGGTTGACGCGCGCGGCCCCGGAGCGTTCGTATGGCCTGCGTTCGCACGCCGCGCGCACGTCGAGGAAACCGCCCCGGAAGGCATCCATGAGCACCCTGCACGCCGACGAGCCGCGCATCGACGCGGTGCTCGTACGACGGCTGATCGGCGCGCAGTTCCCGCAGTGGGCGGGGCTGTCCGTGGAGGCGGTCGACTCGGCCGGTACGTCGAACGTCATGTACCGGCTCGGCGACGACATGGTGGTGCGGCTGCCGCGCCAGCCGGGGTCCGTCGACGAGGAGGCCAAGGAGGACGTGTGGCTGCCGAGGCTCGCCCCGTCGCTCCCGGTGCCCGTGCCCGTGCGGCTGGGGGAGGGGGCACCGGCCGAGGGGTACCCCTGGCGCTGGGCCGTCTACCGCTGGATCGAGGGGGAGAACCCGGTCGTCGGCCGCGTCCCCGAACCCGGCGCGCTCGCCACCGCCCTCGCGGAGTTCGTCGCGGCGCTGCAGGGGATCGACACGGCGGGCGGGCCGCCCTCGTACCGCGGCGAGCCGCTGAAGGAGAGGGACGCGGAGACCCGCGACGCGCTCGCGGCCCTGCGCGGCGTCATCGACACGGACGCGGCGGCCGCAGCGTGGCAGGCCGCCCTGCGCGCCCCCGAGTGGTCCGACCCGCCGGTGTGGATCCACGCGGACCTGCAACCGGGGAACCTGCTGCTCAGTGGGGGGCGGTTGAGCGCCGTCATCGACTTCGAGTGCCTGGGCCTCGGCGATCCCGCCGTCGACCTCATCGTGGCGTGGTACGTGCTGCCCGCCGACGTGCGCGACACCTTCCGGGCCGCGCTGCCGCCGGACGACGCCGCCTGGGCGCGGGGCCGCGGCTGGGCCCTGTCGATCGCGCTGATGGAACTGAGCTACTACCGGGACAGGAACCAGCGGATGGCGACGGTGGCGCGCCACGTCATCGGCGAGGTCCTCGCGGACGCGGCGCGCACCGCCTGAGGCCGGGACGCGTCAAGCCCGGACCGACAGCAGGTCGTCCAGTTCGGCCGCGAAGAACAGGGCCGGGTCGAAGCCCATCCCGGTGAAGTGCCCGGCGAGTTCGAGCGACAGGACGCCGTGCACCCGGGACCAGAAGGACAGCGCCCGGTGGAGGACGGCGGGCGGGGCGGGGTGGTCCCCGGTCCAGTCCCGGTGGCCCTCCAGATGCGTACGGAACGGCGTCGCGGAGCCGTCCGGGGCGAGCGCCGCGCCCGCGTCGAGCAGGGCGGCCATGATCTCGGACGCGATGCCGGTGACGTCCTCCGGCGCGTGGTAGCCGGGGACGGGCGTGCCGTAGATGAGGAAGTACCGCTGGGGGTCCGCCAGGGCCCACTCGCGGATGGTGTGCGCCAGTCCCGCGAGGTCGGCGCCGTCGGCGGCGGCCGCGCGGACGGCGTCGGCGAGGCTTCGGTACGCGTCCCGGATGAGCTCCGTGATCAGCTCGTCGCGGCTGGCGAAGTAGCGGTAGAGCGCGGGGCCGCTCATGCCCATCTGCTTGGCGATCGCGTTGAGAGAGAGGGCGGAGGCCCCCGCCGCGGCGATCTGCTCCCAGGCGTGCTCCTTGACCTCCGCGCGCACCTGGGCGCGATAGCGCTCCCGAGGGGTCTTCGCGCCGGTTGCCGCCATGGCCTGCCGCCTTCCGTCCGTGTTCCGCCCGTGCCCTCTCGGCTACAGCTTCGAGGTTTAGTTAGAAGCTATCACGCAGTCTATTGACCTCTCGCTTCGCGCTGCGTTACAACTTCTAACGAACGTACTGACTTCTATCGACGAGGTGGGGCGGGCCGCGCGGCACGGTCGCGCACCACCGCTCCATCGCTCCACCGCTCCACCGGACAAGCCGAGCTCCACCGGACGAGGGGAATCCCATGACCACCACAGTCGACGCACGGCGCACCACTCCGCACGCCCGCCCGGCCCGGCGCGTCCCCCGCTCGGTGACCGTCTCCGCCTGGGCGGTTCCCGTCATGGTCGTCGGCCAGTTCGCGCTGATCTCGGGCGTCCCGGTCGCGATCGCCCTGGTCGGCGCGGTGCGCCGCGTCCGCGAACCGGCGGCGCGCTGGGCCGCCGCCGCGCTCGCCCTCACCTACGTCGTCCCGCTCGTCGCCTGGCTGGTGCGACCGGACGGCGCGGAGAGCCTGTCGAAGGACATGCACCCCGCCTTCGCCGCCCTGATCGTCGCGGCGTCCGCCGCTCTCGTCGTCGCCCTGCGCCGGGCGCGGACCCGAGGCCTGTCGTGAAGTCGCCGTCAAGTGTCGGAGCCGGGCACGGCTGCTGCACCGACCTGGCCGATGAGCTGTCCGGTCGGTACGACTCGGCCCGGTGCCGCGCAGGTTGACGTGACACGCGTGCTCGTCGGCCATGGCGGCCGCGGTGAAGGGTGAGGGCGGCGCGCGGCGGGATCCGGTCCCCGCCCGGAATCCGTACGCGGCGCCCGGGGCCGTCGAACTCCCAGGCGTGGTACGGGCCCGCCGGATGCTCGCCCGCCGCGCTCCCGCAGTGGCTCGGATCGGCTCCCATGTGACAGCACTGGCTGGGGCGTTCCGCCGCATCACTCCGAAGGTGCCATAGGAGATCCCTATAGCACCTGCTGACATTTCGTCTTTGCCCCTCGTTCCGCTCCCTACGTACCGTGAAACAGCTCGACGAGGCGCTCACCGTGAATTCTTCGAAGAATCACGCTCTGCGTGCTCAGTTGCTCTTTTCATTTGGTCGTTGACCGTCGGGCGAACTCACATGCAAGGACGAAGAGAAGGTGAGTGGCATGACCACAAGGGAAAGCGGATCGGGAACGGGAACGTGGGAACTCGTGGGAAAGCGAGCCCTGGTCACGGGTGGCTCTCGCGGCATCGGGGCGGCCGTCGTGCGTCAACTCCTGGACGCGGGCGCGGAGGTGCTCACGACGGCCAGGTCGGCGTCGGCCGCGGTGCCCGAGGGGGCCGCCTTCGTGGCGGCCGACGTGCGGACGCGGGCCGGTGCCGAGGCCCTCGCCGCGGCCGCGCGGGAGGTGCTCGGCGGGGTGGACGTCCTGGTCCACAACGTGGGCGGGGCCGCACCGCACAAGGGTGCCCTCGCCATCCCCGACGAGGAGTGGCAGGACGCGCTGGACCTGAACTTCCTGGCCTCCGTGCGCCTGGACGCGCTCCTCGCGCCGGAGATGAGGGAACGGCGTTCAGGGGCGATCGTGCACGTCTCGTCGGCCGCGGTGCCCACCGTGGCGCCGCCGTTCCTGCACTACACGACGGCGAAGGCGGCGCTGGAGAACTACAGCCGCGGACTGGCGCAGGAGCTGGCCCCGTTCGGGGTCCGCGTCAACACCGTGGTGCCCGGCCGGACCGCCACCCCCGGCGGCGAGCGGACGCGGGAACAGTGGGCGCGCCTGACCGAGGGGCCGGGCCAGGACACCACTACCCCTCCGCTGGGACGCGAAGGGCGGCCCGACGACATCGCCGACGCGGTGCTCTTCCTCCTTTCCGGCCGGGCCAATTGGCTGACCGGGAGCAGTCTCGTCGTGGACGGCGGCGAATTCCCCAGGGGATAGCGATGATGAGAAACGGCGAAAGGTCACACGGCATGGATTTGCGGGGAAAGACCGCACTGGTCACCGGCGGTACGTCCGGTATCGGCCTGGCGGCCGCTCGACTGCTGGCCCGCGCGGGGGCCGACGTGGTCGTCACCGGCCGCGACGTCCAGCGCGGCGAGAACGCCGTGCACGGCGCGCGGGAGGACGGCGCGCTCTGGTTCGTCCCCGCCGACATGGCGGACCTGGACTCGGTCGCCGGACTGGGGCGCCGGAGCGGTCCGGTCGACATCCTCGTCAACAACGCGGGCGCCTTCCCCACCGGGCTCACCGTCGACCAGAGCGCGGCGGAGTACGAGCGGGTCTTCGACACCAATGTGCGCGGCGCCTACTTCCTGGTCGCCGCGCTCGTGCCGCACATGCTGGAGCAGGGCGAGGGCAGCATCGTCAACGTCACCTCGCTCGCGGCGCACAAGGCCTTCCCCGGCGCCTCGGTCTACAGCGCCTCCAAAGCCGCGCTGGCCTCGCTGACCCGCACCTGGGCGGCGGAGTTCGCCGCCGGCGGCGTACGCGTCAACAGCGTCGCCCCCGGCCCGACCCGCACCGAAGGCGTGCTCGCCGCATGGGGCGAGGAGGGCAACGACGGCGTGGCCGAGAGCCTGGGGCTCCAGCGGACGGCCGAGGCCCAGGAGATCGCCGAGGCGATCTGCTTCCTGGCCTCTCCACGGGCCAGTTACATCACCGGCACCACGATCCACGTCGACGCCGGAGGCGCCGTTCTCTAGCGGCGGCTCGATGGCCAGGCGGCCAGGCGGCCAGGCGGCCCGGCGGCTCGATGGCCCGGCGGCCCGACGGCTCGCCGCGTCCGTGGCCGCGGAAGGAGGCGGTGCGGGGCGCCCGTGCCTGGCAAGGCGTGCATCCGACCCCGCCGGCGCCCGGCACCGCCCTCCCGGCTGGCCCTGTCCACCCTCCCCGGCCGCGGGGCGTCCCGGCATCCGTGACCTGGCGTGTTCCGTATACGTACACGAGGAGTCCGGGCGGTGGGCGCGTCGTGCCGCCGGGCGCAGGGGCATGTCGTCGCGTACGTACGTATGCCTCCTGCGGGGGAGTCCGCGCCCGCCGGGTCAGTCCTCCAGGGCCCCTGGCACCTCGGCGCGCGACGTGAGGTCCAGCTTGGCGAGGATGCGTTCGAGGTGCGTGTCGGCGGTCCGCTTGGAGATGACCAGGTGTTCGGCGATCTCCCGGTTGGACAGGCCCCGCGCGACGAGCGCGGCGACCTCGCGCTCGCGCGGGGTGAGGACGTCGGCGGCGCGGCCCCGGCGGGCGCCGGGCACGTACCGTGCCGCCGCGGGCGCGTCGAGGTCGGCCCGCACCGCCTCCAGGACGTCCGTCCCCGTCAGCCGCGCCCCGAGACCGTGCCAGCGCGCGAACGCCGCTTCGCCGAGCGCGCCGCGCACGGCCCGCTGCACCGCCTCCTGCTCGTCCAGGAGCGAGGGCAGCATGGCCACCGGATCCCCGGTGAGCCGCCGCGCGCTCTCCGCGTACCCCAGCAGCCAGGCGGCGCGGGCGTACCGTTCCTGCCCGGCCGCGAGCCCGGCGAGCCCCAGGCAGCACAGCGCGGCGACCAGGACGTCCCCGACCTCGCTCACGGCGTCCAGGGCCTGCCGCAGCGGCGGGGCGCTCTCGTCGTGCCGCCCGGCCAGCCACAGGACGATGCCCTGCACCATCAGCGTCGATGCGTAGAGCTGCCGGTCCCCGGTGCCCTTGAGGTGCGCGAGCCCGGCCGCGCACAGCTCCAGGGCGCCCTCGACGTCGCCGAGCACGGCCCGCAGGAGCGCGCCCTCGTAGTGGACCACGCCGATGCCGAGCGCGTCCCCGGCCGCCACGATCCGCCGCCGCCCCCGCTCCAGCATGGCCAGGCCCTCCTCGACCTCGCCGCACAGCGCGCGCATCGCCCCCAAGTACGGCTCGGTGAACAGCACCACGCGCGGCTCGCCGCAGCGCACCGCCACAGCGCGCGCCTCCTCGAAGAGGCCGGGCGCCGCCGCGAGATCGCCGCTCCACACGGCGAGGACCCCGGAGAGGAACAGGCCCCAAGCCCGCTCGCCGCAGTCGTCCGGCACCAGATCGAGCCCCTTGTCGATCCAGTACCGCCCCTCCGACAGCGTCCCCGCGGCCCGCCAGAACGGCGCCAACTGCGCCGCCAGCCACAGGCCTTGCGGGGCGCGCTCCGGCGTGGCGAACGCGTACCCCAGGGCCGCGCGGAGATCGGCGACCGCCTCCCGCGCCTCCCGGTAGAGACCGGCCTGCGCCGGGGTCAGGAGCTCGTCCCACAGCCGCTGCCCCAACTCCTGGTAGTGCGCGAAGTGCCGCTCCCGCACGCTCGCGGCGCCGCCCGGGCGACTCGTGCCGTCGGCGAGCCGCTCCCCGCCGTAGGCGCGGATCGTGTCGAGGAGGCGGTACCGTCCCGCGCCGCCGCCCAGGTGCTGCACCACCGACTTGTCGACGAGCCCGACCAGCGCCTCCAGGACGTCAAGGGCCGCCAGTTCGCCGCCCGCGCACACCCGCTCCGCCGTCGCCAGCTCGAAGGGTCCCGCGAACACCGAGAGGCGCGCCCACAGCAGCCGCTCCGAGGGCGCGCACAGCTCGTACGACCAGTCGATCGCCGTACGCAGCGTCTGGTGCCGGGCGAGCTCCGTGCGGCGCCCGCCGGTGAGCACCCCGAACCGCTGGTCGAGGCGCGCCACGAGCTGCGCGAGCGGCACGGCCCGCAGCCGTACGGCGGCCAGTTCGAGAGCGAGGGGAATGCCGTCGAGGCGCTCGACGAGCGCTCCCACCTGCGCCCGGTTGGTGTCGTGGACGGTGAAGTCCGGTACGACGGCGGCCGCGCGCTGCGCGAACAGCTCCAGGGCGTCCTCGGCCGGGAGCGGCGCGAGCGGCAGACACCGCTCGCCCGGCACGTCCAGGGGCTGGCGGCTGGTGGCGAGGACGTGCACGCCCGCGGCCTCCCGCAACAGCACGTCACAGAGCAGCGCGCACGCGTCCACGAGGTGCTCGCAGGTGTCCAGGACGAGCAGCAGGCGGCGCGCCCGCAGATGGGCCACCACCGCGTCGAGCGGCTCCATCCCCGGCTGCTCGGGCAGGTCGAGCACGGCCGCCAGCGTCGCGGGCACGAGCTCCGGGTCGCGCAGGCCCGACAGCTCCGCGAGCCACACCCCGTCGGGGAAGTCCTCCTTGACCTCGGCGGCCACGCGCAGCGCCGTGCGGCTCTTGCCGACGCCGCCGGGCCCCACGAGGGTGACCAGCGGAGCCCGCGCGAACGCCTCCTGGACCAGGGCGAGGTCGTCCGCCCGCCCGACGAAACCCGTCCGCTCCACGGGCAGTTGCCCGCCGCGCCGCTGCGTGAAGCCGAATCCCATACGTGGTCGAACCTTCCGGTCGAGGAGGTGACAGGCCTCCTGGACCGGCCTTCCACCCGCCTTCCACGGTCCCATCCGGGTGTCGTGCTCCGCAGGGCATAGCGGCGCGTCGGTGGTGATCGAGTTGAGTTCGACGCCTTCCAGTTCGAGGGACTCCGGTGTGGGCGGCCCTCAGGCCGCGGTCCCGATGAGCGAGCGGGCCGTGGGCGCGAGCCGCAGCAGGTGCGGGGGAGCCGTCTGCTCCCGCTCGATGCCCGGCAGGATCTCGTCCCGGACGAGCGCCTCGGCTTGTACGGCGGCGAGATGGCGGCGGCAGGCGGCCTCGTCCGCGTACGACGTGATGACGACGGCGGCGTTCTCCCCGGTGCGCACGGGAAGCCGGGCGAAGGTGTTGGGGGCCGTCTCGGTGGTGAGGGCGGCGAGGGGCGCGGGCCCGGTGGCCTCCAGAGCAGGCAGCAGCCCGTCCCGGACCAGCTCGACGCCCGCGTCCCGACCGGGCGGGAAGGACCAGACGGTGGCGGACACGAAGCGGTCCGGCGCGGCCGCGCGGCGCCCGGGGCGGTCCGACGGGCGCAGCGCGAGGCCGCTCCCGCCGCTCTCTCCGGAGAGCGGGCGCAGCAGCAGGACGTCGTCGGAGTCGACCATGGTGGTGTTCGCCCGCGGCCCGTGCTCGGCCCAGACGGGACCCCCGTAGAACGACGTCAGCGCCCGGTGGCGCGTGGCCATGTCGCGGAACCCGCGCAGCCACACGAAGCGGTCCGGGGCGTCCAGGTCGCGGAACTGGCCGAGGACGACCATCCCGGTGTCCTCCTGGGTCTCGACCAGCTCCCGGTCGAACAGCTCGATGAGGTCGTCGCGGCGCCCGGGGCGGAGCGTGTACTGGCGGAACTCGATCACGCAGGGGCGATCGGCGGATTCGGCGTGGGGCATCAGGGCTCCTGGCAGGTGAGCGGGAAGCGGGTGCGGGCCGACGGTAGGGGAGGGGCGTGCCAGGGGCTGTCAGGGTTTCGCGGGAGGATGCGAATGTGTGTCAGCGGGAGGATGCCCGCACGTCTGTCAGCGGGGGGATGCGCGGATGTCTGCGAGTCGACTGCTTTCGGTGCTGCTGTTGTTGCAGTCCCGCGGCCGCATGTCCGCGCGCGGGATCGCCGACGAGCTTCAGGTGTCGGTGCGCACCGCCTACCGCGATCTGACACGGCTCCAGGCCGCCGGGGTCCCGGTGTACGCCGAGCCGGGCCGCGGGGGCGGCTACCAGCTGCTCGACGGCTACCGCACCCGCCTCACCGGCATGAGTGAGGGCGAGGCGCGGGCCCTGTTCCTCGCCGGGCTCCCCGGCCCCGCCGCCGACCTGGGCCTCGGCGACGAGGCGGCGGCCGCACGGCTCAAGCTGCTCGCCGCGCTGCCCGAGGGGCCGCGCGCGGCGGCGGAGCGGACCGCGGCGGTCTTCCACGTGGACGCGCCCAGCTGGTACCGGGAGCCGGAGGAGACGCCGTACCTGCCGCTGTTCGTCGACGCGGTGCTCACCCGGCGCGCGGTGGACGTGCGCTACCGCCGCTGGCGCGCGCCGCAGGAGGTGCGCCACCGGCTGCGCCCCTACGGCCTCGTGCTCAAGTCCGGTGTCTGGTACGTGGTGGCCGCCCGGGCGGAGGGCCGCGTCGCCACCTACCGGGTCACCCAAGTCCTGGACGCCGTACCGGCCGACGAGCGGTTCGAGCGGCCGGAGGACTTCGACCTCGGCGCCCACTGGGCCTCCTACGTCGACGACTTCCAGCGGCGGCGGTACACCGGCACGGCCACCGTGCGGCTCTCCCCGCGGGGGCGTCGGCGGCTGCCGGACAACGTGCCGCCGGAGGTGGTGCGGGCCGTCGACGCCACCGCGCGCGAGGTCGGCGACGAGGGCTGGGTGGAGGCGGACATTCCGATCGAGGGCGTGGAGCACGCCCTCGGCGAGCTGCTGCGGCTCGGCGCCGACGTGGAGGCCGTCGCCCCTGCGGCGCTGCGCGAGGCGATGGCGGCGACCGCGGGCGCGCTCGCCCGGACGTACGGGGTGGTCGGCTGACGCCGCTACAGCTGCCGCAGATGGTCCCGCAGGGCGCGGGCGACCTGGGCCATCAGGGCGTCGGCACCCGGCTGGGCGCCCGCCGGGACCAGGGACTCGGTGAGGGCGGCGATGGCGAAGGCCTGGCCGTCGGCGTGCTCGACCACGCCGACCTCGTGGCGCAGGTTGAGGAGGGTGCCGGTCTTGGAGGACCAGGTCGTCGCGTCGGAGCTGAAGTCCGGGGTGAGCCGGTGCCGGATCAGGTTGTTGCCCATGAGCTCGCGGACGCGCCCGGCCACCTCCGGATGGATCGCCGACGGCGTCCACAGGGCCTGGAGCAGGTCGACGTACGCGCGGGCGCTGCCGGTGTTGGCGCGGGTCGTGTCGAGCTGGGGCAGCCGGTGGCCGCGGCCGCTGGTGCCCGCGTCGATGGCCAGGGCGTGGGCGAGGTGGACCTGCGCGGCGGCGAAGCGCTCGGTGGGGGTGTCGGACAGCTCGCGCGTGTCGTGCCGTACGGAGAAGCCGCGCAGGCCGAGGTCGTCGAGGACGGCGGCGACGCGGGCGGGCGGCGTGAGGTCGAACAGCGCGTCGGCGGCCGCCCCGTCGCTCACGGACGTGCTCAGGTACAGCAGGTCGTCGATCGCGATGCGGGCGGGATGGCGGAAGCGGCTCACGCCGGTGGGGCCCGGCGTGGTGATCCGGCCGGGCTGTACGTCCAGGGCCGTCGCCCCGTCGAGCTCGCCGCGCCGGATGCGCTCCGCCGTGGCGAGGGCGAGCGGGATCTTGACCAGGGACGCGGCGGGCAGCTGCGTGTCGGGTTCGAGGCCGAGTTCGTCCCCGGTGTGGAGGTCGCGTACGAGGAAGCAGCCGTGCAGGCCGCCGTCGCGCAGCTCTTGGCGCAGGTCGCGCAGGAGGGCCTCGGTGTTCACGTCGTCTTCCCTTCCGCGGCGGTCGGCCGGATGCGCGCACGGATCGTCTGGATCTCTGGTGCGGTCGTCCGGCCGCCCGCGGTGTCCGGCCGGACGTCCGCTGTGGCCGTCCCGGTGTCCCTGGCGGCTGCCCGGGTGTCCGCGGGGACCGCCTGGACGTCCGCGCCGAGGCAGCGGCCGATGGCTTCGCCCAGGCGTGCCCGCAGATGCCGCGGGTTGCCGTCCGCCGCGGCGGTCAGGGCGAATCCCCGGCTGAGCGCGAGCTCGCCGATGGGCCGCCAGACCAGGCCGAGCTCCGCGGCCTGCGCGGGCGAGCACAGGAGCAGGTCGTGGCCGCCCAGGGCCTCGGCGGCGGCGCTCGTCAGGTCCGCGGCGGCGACGAGCTGGGCGGGGCGCAGGCCCAGCGCGTCGCGCAGCCGTGTCAGCGGGTCGCGGATGTGCGGCACGTCGTCCTCCGGCTGGATCCAGACGCGGCGGGCCGGCCCTGTCGTGCCGCGGCCGAGCCGCAGCGTCTCCAGATAGACGCGCCGCACGCCGGGGTCCCGTGCGGTGGCGAGGCCGAGGGGCACGGACCACACGGCCTCGTCGGCGGGCACCGCGAGCAGCGCCGCGCGCACCTGCTGGGCGTGGATCAGCTCCCGGCGCTGCGCGGGCGGGGCGACGCGCAGGTCGAGCGTGACGCCGTGCTCGCGCGCCTCGGCGACCAGGCGGGCCAGGGCCGCGGTGGGGCAGATCCCCGGCACCGCGAGCCGCCACGGCTTGCGGTGGGCGGCCTCCGCCTCGCTGAGCAGCACGTCGGCGGCCTGCACGAGCTGCCTGGCCGTCGGCAGCAGGTCCCGGCCGAAGGGGGTGAGGACGGCGCGCCGCGAGGTCCGCTCGAACAGCGGCTCGCCGAAGCGCTCCTCGAGCGCGGCGACGCGGCGGCTGGCCACCGACTGGGACATCCGCGCGGCCGCGGCACCCACGGTGAAACTGCCGCGCTCGCTGACGCTGACGAACGCCCGGCACGCTCCTACGAGATCCACAGCCCGCACCCTATGCCAGAACAGCATGAAACCGCGCGTAAGCGTATTGGACCGCATGGGAGCACGGGGCGAGGGTGGTCCCGGCACTGATCACCACACGTCGGGACGGGGCGTCACGCCCCGTTCCCCGTGCCCCGCCCGCGGGGCTCCCTGGAGGTTGACCATGCAGCACTCCCGCGTCCGGCGCGCCGCCCTCGGCGCTCTCGCCACCCTCGTGCTCGTCCCGCTGGTGGCGTGCGGCCAGGGCGAGGCCACGGCATCGGCGGCCGAGCGGTCGCCCGCAGAGCGGCCGGAGAAGTCCGCGCCGAAGGGGAACCCCGCCTCGTACGCCCGCGCCTTCAAGAAGCTGGAGCGCAAGTTCGACGCGCGGCTCGGTGTGTACGCACTCGACACCGGCACCGGCCGCGAGGTGGCGTACAACGACAGCCGCCGCTTCGCGTACAACTCCACCTTCAAGGCCCTGGCCGCGGCGGAGATCCTGCGCAAGTACGCACCGGACGGGCTTGAGCAGGTGGTGAAGTACTCCAAGGACGATCTGATCGCCAACTCTCCGATCACGGAGAAGCACGTCGACACCGGCATGACCCTGCGCGCGCTGTGCGACGCCGCCGTCCGCTACAGCGACAACACCGCGGCGAACCTGATGTTCGACAAGCTCGGCGGCCCCAAGGGCCTGGACGCCGCCCTCGAGCGGATCGGCGACGACGTGACCCGGATGGATCGCGTCGAGCCGTTCCTGAGCCGGTGGGTGCCGGGCGAGAAGCGGGACACCAGCACGCCGCGCGCCCTGGCGAAGGACCTGCGCGCGTACGTGCTCGGCGACGTCCTCGCCGAGCCCGAGCGCGCCCAGCTCGCCACGTGGCTGAAGACCAACACCACCGGGGACCACGTCATCAAGGCCGGGGTCCCCAAGAACTGGGTGGTCGGAGACAAGACGGGAACCGGCAGCTACTACGGCGCCCGCAACGACATCGCCGTCGTGTGGCGCCCCGACGCGGCTCCCCTCGTCGTGGCGATCCTGTCGCACCGCGGCGACAAGGACGCCGCCCCCGACGACAAGCTGATCGCCGAGGCCGCGTCCGTGGTCGCCGGTTCGCTGTCGTAGCCGCCACCAGGGAGCCGCTGATGAACGACACCGAAGGAACTACCACCTACGGCCGCGGAGCACCTGCCCGCAAGGCCCGCAAGGTCCGGGTGGCCGTCGCGGCGGGCGTGGCCGTCGCCCTCGCCGCCGGTACGGCGTACGCCGCGGAGCTCGGGCCCTTCGCGCCGAAGGAGCCGCAGGCCGCGCCCGAGGCCGGTGCGAAGGCGCGGGCGTTCCTCGCCGACTGGTCGGCGGGCCGTCTGGCGCGGGCGGCCCGGCTGACGTCGAGCCCCGAGCAGGCGGAGCGCGTCCTGCGCAACTTCACCGCCGGGCTCGACATCGGCAAGCCCGCTCTGCGGGCGGGCGAGGCGACGGCGGGCGAGGACGGCACGGTGACGGTCCCCTTCACCGCCAAGATGCCCGTCACCGGCCTCGGCACCTGGACGTACCGTTCCCAACTGCCCCTGCGCGAGCGGGGCGACGGCACCTGGGCCGTGGACTGGAAGCTGTCGGTCGTCCACCCGAGGCTGAGCGACACGCACAAGTTCCGCCTGGAGCGCGAGGACGCCTCCGGCGTCCGGGTCAACGACCGGAGCGGGGCGGCGCTGTCCGGCGACACCCATCCGTCCCTCACCCCCGTCCTGGCCCAGCTGTCCGGCGCCGCCGGGGCCGGGCCCCGCGGCGCGATCCACCGCGTCGACCGGGCCAGCGGCGCGGTCACCGGCACAGAGGCCACCTTCGGCGGCAAGCGCGCCGAGGCTCCGAAGGGCCCGGTCGCCACGACCCTCGACCCCGCCTGGCAGTCCGCCGCCGAGCGGGCCCTCGCGGCGAAGGCCAAGGGCAAGGCCGCCGCGCTCGTCGCCCTGCGGATCGACAACGGCGAGATCCTGGCCGTGGCCAACTCCCCGGCCACCGGCTTCAACCGGGCCTTGTCCGGCACCTACGCACCCGGCTCCACCTTCAAGATCGTCACCACGGGCGCGCTGCTCCTCAAGGACGCCGTCGAGCCCGGCGACACCGTGGACTGCCCCCGCTACCTCACCGTCGGCAAGCAGTTCCACAACGTGGAGAAGTCCGAGCACCGCGGCGCCAGCTTCCGCGAGGACTTCGCCGAGTCCTGCAACACCGCGTTCATCAGCCTGCGGGGCAAGCTCGCCGACGACGGTCTCGGCGACGTCGCCGAGCGGTACTTCGGCATCGGGCAGCGGTGGCGCACGGGCGTGCCGACCTTCGACGGGGCCGTGCCCGCGCCCCGGGACGAGACCGAGAAGGCCGCGGCCATGATCGGGCAGGGCCGCGTCCTCGCCAACCCGCTGGTGATGGCGTCGGTGACGGCCACCGCCGCGTCCGGCACCTTCCACCAGCCCACCCTCACCCGGGGCCAGAAGGACACGACCAGGACCGAGGACCTGCCCCGCGACGTCGTCACCCGGCTGCGGGCCCTGATGCGGACGACCGTCACCGACGGCACCGCACGGGGGCTCGCGGGGCTGCCCGGCGCGGTCGGCGCCAAGACCGGCACCGCCGAGGTCGCCGAAGGCACCCCGAACAACGGCTGGATGGTCGCCCACCGCGGCAACGTCGCCCTCGCCGTCGTCGTCGAGAAGGGCCGCACGGGCGGCGCCTCCGCGGGGCCCGTCGTCAAGGAGGTGCTCGCCGCCGTGGACTCCGATCCTTCCTGACGGCCGTGACGCATGCCCCGAGGCGACAGTCGCGAGGCCCGGCCCGTGGTGAAAGCCGCGACGTCCGCCCCGTCGTGACAGCCGTGTCAGCGCTCGTGTCAGGGAGGTGACAAGGGGGTGACAGGCCCGACCGCGACGGTGGGGGCATGAAGAGTTCGGCAATCGCAGTCTCGGGGCTGCGCAAGACGTACGGCGACAAGGTCGTCCTGGACGGCATCGACTTCGACGTCACCGAGGGATCGGTCTTCTCCATGCTCGGCCCGAACGGGGCGGGCAAGACGACGACGGTGAACGTCCTGGCGACGCTGGCCACCCCCGACGCGGGGACGGTCCGCGTCGCCGGGCACGACGTGGCGACCGCGACCAGGCAGGTGCGCGCTGCCATCGGCGTGACCGGGCAGTTCGCCGCCGTGGACGAGCTGCTCTCGGGCCGCGAGAACCTCCAGCTGATGGCGGACCTGAAGCGGGTGCGCTCCGGCGGCCGGGTGGTCGCGGACCTCCTGGAGCGGTTCGACCTGGTGGAGTCGGCGGACAAGATGGCCGCGACCTACTCCGGTGGCATGCGCCGGAAGCTGGACCTGGCGATGACCCTGGTCGGAAGGCCGCGGATCATCTTCCTCGACGAGCCGACGACGGGCCTCGACCCGCGCAGCAGGCGCACCATGTGGGGCATCGTCCGCGAGCTCGTGGCCGAGGGCACCACCATCTTCCTCACCACCCAGTACCTGGAGGAGGCCGACCAGCTCGCCGACCGGATCGTCGTGCTCGACCACGGCCGTCTGGTCGCCCAGGGCACCCCCGACGAGCTCAAGCGCAAGATCCCCGGCACCCACGTCCGGCTCCGGTTCACCGACCGGCCCGCACTCGACGCGGCGGCGCGGATCCTGCCCGGGGCCGCCAGGGACGAGCAGGAGCTGATCCTCCGCGTGGCCGGCGACGGCGAGTCGAAGTCGCTGCGGGCCCTGCTCGACCGGCTCGACCAGCACGCGGTCAACGCCCAGGAGTTCTCCGTGCACACGCCGGACCTCGACGATGTCTTCCTCGCCCTGACCGGGCGCCCGTCCACGGAGGCGATCTCCCAGTGAGTACTGTCACGACGGCCCTGGCCGATTCGACGATCATGCTGCGCCGCAATCTGAAGCACACTCTGCGCAACCCGCTGGTGCTCTTCAACGCGGTCCTGTTCCCGATCGTGATCATGCTCATGTTCGTCAAGGTCTTCGGCGGCGCCTTCTCCGTCGGCGACGACTACGTCGACTACGCGACGCCGGGCATGCTCGTCATGGCCGTCAGCTACGGCCTGGGGTCCACCGCGGCCGCCGTGCACGACGACATGGCGAAGGGCATCATCAACCGCTTCAAGGCCATGGACGTGTCCCGGGGCGCGGTCCTCACCGGCCAGGTCGTCGTCACCACCGTGCGCTGCCTGGTGGCCAACGCGGCCATCGTCGGCGTGGCCTTCGCCATGGGCTTCGACCCGGCGGCGAGCGCCCTCGACTGGCTCGGCGTGCTCGGTCTCGTCGTCCTGCTCACCTTCGGCGCCAGCTGGCTCACCGTCGCCCTCGGCCTGGCCGCGAAGAGCGCGGAGTCGGCGGGCCTCGCCACCGTGCCGCTGATCATGCTGCCGTTCCTGAGCAGCGCGTTCGTCCCCGCGGACACGATGGGGGCGGGCGTGCGGCAGTTCGCCGAGTACCAGCCCTTCACCCCGATCATCGAGACGCTGCGCGGCCTCCTCGCGGGCGACCCGTCGACCGGCGACGCGCTCGCGGCCGTCGCCTGGTGCCTCGCCCTCGCCCTCGTCGGCTACGCCTGGGCGGTCGCCACGTTCAAGAAGCGAGCGTGACCCCGACAAGGTCGGACCAGTCGGTCCCCGCCCCCTCCCGAGCCGCCTCGGCGAACCGCGCGTCGCCGAGGCGGCTCCGCGCTTCCCGTTCGATCCGCTCCGCGTCCGGGTGGGAGCGGTCCGGCAGCCCGCGCACCTCCGTGCTCGCCGCGAGCAGCCGTGCGGCCTGCTCGTGCTCGTCCCGGCGCAGGGCCAGGTCCGCGACCCCGACGAGCACCTGCGCCACCAGCGGCGCGTGCCCCGATGCGGAGGCCGCCGCGCAGGCCGCCGCGCGGTGCGCACGCGCCTCTTCGAGGTCGTCGGCGAGGTAGGCGAGCAGGTCGTGCGTCACCGCGCGGATGCTCGCCTGCTCCGCCTCGTTGCCCAACACCGCTGCTACGAGGCTCAGTTGCTGCCGTGCCTCGTCGGCCCGGCCGTCCCAGCGGGCGAGTTCCGCCTTCGCGAGGGCCAGCAGGGCGAGGGCGCCGGGCCAGGTCACGCCCTCCGCGCACCGCTGGGCCTCGGCGAGGGCGGCCGCCCCCGCGGTCTCGTCGCCGTGCAGCCAGTACAGCTGCGCCTGCCGCGACCGCAGCCGGATGACGTCCTCCGCGGCGCCGATCTCGGTGACGACCGCGATCGCCTCCTCGTAGTACGCGCACGCGGCGGCGAACTCGCCGCGCACGGCGCTCCGTTCCGCCAGCTCGCTGAGGGCGAACGAGATCCCGAACCGCTCGCCGAGCGCCCGGAACTCGGTGAGCGCCCGCTCCAGGTACGGGTCCGCGTCCTGCCCCTTGTGGCCGAGCACGATGCGCATCTTGCCCAGGTGCAGCCGGGCGAGGGCGCGCACCCAGGGGTCCTCGTCGTCGAGCAGCGCCTCCCACGCGGGCAGGAACGCGCCGGGCTCCCGCAGCATGCGTTCCATCGGGGCGACGAGCCCGATCGCCGGGTGCCGGTGCCGGCCGTCCCCGCCGCCGAGGCTGAACCGGTACGCCTGGTGGATCCACTCCGCGGCCGAGTGCTCGTCGCCGAGGCCCGAGGTCACGAACATCGAGCCCAGGGCGTACGCCGTGGCCCGGAACCCGTCGCTGACCTCGCCGGGCGTCCTGGTGGCCGCCGTGATCAGCTCGATGCCCTCGGTCTTGTGCCCGCTGAGCCACCAGTACCAGCCCGCGCCCGCCGCGAGCCGCATCGCCGCCTGGGCGTCGCCCGCCGCGAGCGCGCCGCGCATCGCCGCGCCGATGTTGTCGTGCTCGGCCCGCAGCACGGCGAGCCACTCCAACTGCTCGGCGCGGCGCAGATGCGGCTCCGCGGTCTCGGCGAGTTCGGTGCAGTACGCCAGGTGCGCGCGGCGCGTCCGCTCCGCCTCACCGGCCTCGGCCAGGCGGTGCCCGGCGTACTCCTTGATCGTGCCGAGCATGCGGTAGCGCCCGTCGCTCTCGGCGCGCACCAGCGACTTCTCCGTCAGCGACGTGAGCAGCTCCAGGACCTGCTCCTGCTCGACGACGGTGACGGCGGCGCCTGCGGCGGCCTCTGCCTCTGCGTCCATGTCTGCGTCTGTGCCTACGGGGTCCGCGCCCGCGCAGACCCGTTCGGCCGCTTCCAGGCTCGCCCCGCCCGTGAACACCGAGAGCCTGCGCAGGACCGCCCGCTCGGGCCCGGTGAGCAGCTCCCAGCTCCAGTCGACGACCGCGCGCAGCGTCTTGTGGCGCGGAAGCGCGGTGCGGCTGCCGCTGGTCAGCAGGCGGAACCGGTCGTCGAGCCGGTGGGCGAGCTGGTCGAAGGACATGGTGCGCAGCCGGGCCGCGGCCAGCTCGATCGCCAGCGGCATCCCGTCGAGGGCCCGGCACACGCGCACCATCGTCGCCAGCGTCGGGGCGTCGACCGCGAGGTCACGGCGCACCGCCCCGGCCCGGTCCCGCAGCAGCCGGACGGCGGGCGAGGACTCGATCGCGCCCGGGTCCGCGTCCTGCTCCGGCAGGGCCAGCGGCTCCACCGGCCACAGCGCCTCGCCGGTGATGCCGAGCGGCTCCCGGCTCGTCGCCAGGATCCGCAGCCGCCTGCACTCCCCGAGCAGTCGGTGGGCGAACACCGCGGCGGATTCGACCACGTGCTCGCAGTTGTCCAGGATCAGCAGCGCGTCCCGCTCGCGGATCGCGGCGACGAGCCGGTCCGTCAGCTCCGCGTTCGGCGACTCGCCGAGCAGGGTGTCCCGCAGGTCGAGCGCGGCGAGCGTCGCCTGTGCCACGTCGCCGTCCGGGCCGACGGCGGCGAGCTCCACCAGCCAGGCCCCGTCCGGCACGTCGTCGAGGAGGGTGCGCGCGGTCTCCGTTGCCAGCCGGGTCTTGCCCGCGCCGCCCGGCCCGATCAGGGTGGTGAGCCGGTGCTCGGCGACGAGTTCGCGGACCGCGGCGACGTCGGCGCCCTTGCCGACGAACGTGGTCAGCTCGGCGCGCAGATTGGTCCTGCGGCCCGCCTCACGCCGCTCCGGCTTCGGCTCGCCGCGCTCCAGCTCGCCCCGCAACAGCGCGACGTGCAGCGCGGCCAGGTCCGGCGAGGGGTCGACGCCGAGCGCGTCGGCCAGGGCCTCCCGCGCGCGCTGGTACGCCTGCAGCGCCTCGCTGTCGCGACCGGCCGCGACCAGGGCGCGCATCAGGGCGGCGACGAGCCGTTCCCGCACCGGGTGCGCGGCCACCAGATCGGTCAGCTCCGTGACCAGCTCCGCGCCGTGCCCGAGGGCGACCTCCGCGTCGACGCGCTCCTCCGTGGCGTTCAGGCGCAGTGCTTCGAGCCGTACGGCGGCGCCGTCGCACGCTTCGCTGTCCTGGAGGCCGACGTCCTGCATGGCGGCCCCGCGCCACAGGCCGAGGGCCTCGCGCAGGAGCCGTACCCGCCGGGAGGTGTCCTCGGCGCGGGCCTGGCCCGCGGCGACGAGGCGTTCGAACCGCACGGCGTCGACGGCGTCGGGCTCGATGCGCAGTCGGTAGCCGTCGGGCTGGCCCTCGATCACGCCGTCCGGGAGCAGCTTCCGCAGCCGGGACACCAGGCGTTGCAGGGCGTTGGTCGCGTCGGCGGGCGGGTGTTCGCCCCAGATCCAGTCGACGAGCGACGCCTTCGGGACCACGCGCCCCGGTGTGAGGGCGAGGGCGACCAACAGCCCGCGCAACCGTGCGCCCGGCACGTCGGCCACGACGCCGTCGTCCGTGCGAACCTCCAGTGGACCCAGCATCCCGATCTGCACCCGGTGATTTTGCCATGCTCACGGCCGGGTGATCGGTGCGAGGGTGCGGGCCGGAGTCCGACCGCCGCTGGTCCGGGCGTTACGAGGCCTTCTCCGGGCCGAGCTGATGGCCTTCGGAGGCTGCCCGGTGCGCGGAGGCGACGATCTCTTGGTCGATGGCCCGCTGCTCGCGGGTGTCGTGGGCGTCAGCGCGGCGCAGGGCCGCCGCGCTGCGGTGCAGTCTGGCCTCGCTGGAGGCGATCAGGGCCTGGGCCCGTGCGATGTGTTCGTAGGACCGTTGCCGCTCGGCGGGCACTACTTCGCGTAGGGCCCGCCCCTGTCGGTCGGCTCTTCCCTCGCGGGCGTCGAGGTCGCGTTCGCGCTCGTCCGCGTCGGCCTCGCGTGCGTCGGCGGCGGCTTCGCGGGCGTTCGCGGCGGCCTCGCGCACGTCGGCGACGCGGTCGCGTTCGTTCGCCTCGGCGTCGCGCAGGTCGGCGGCGGCCTCGCGGGTGTTGGCGGCTTCGTCGCGCACGTCAGCACTGCTTTCGCGTGCCTCCGCCGCGGCGTCGCGTGCGTCGGCGCGGAGTTCGCGCTCGTCCGCCGCGGCTTCTCTCGCGTCGGCGGCGCGCTCCCGTTCGTCGGCGGCCTCCTCACGCTCGCGCAGGAGAACTTCTCGCCGCTCGGACAAGCCTTCGTCTCGGCGCGGCTGATCGGCCGACGCTGCAGTGTCCACACCACCAGTATGCTGCGCCGCGGCCCCGAGGAGAAGCGGACGAGTGATGCCCACGCCCCCCCACGGGTGAGGCTCAGCGCATCAGGGCCGCCCGTGCCGTGGTCAGGGCCCCGTCGGCGTAGCCGCGGCCGAAGAGCACGGTGTGCACGAGGAGCGGGAAGAGCTGGTGCAGGCCGACGCGGTCCCGCCAGCCGTCGGCGAGCGGCGCCGCCCGCTGGTAGCCGTCGAGGATCCGCTCCAGGTGCGGACAGCCGAACAGGTCCAGCATCGCGAGGTCGGTCTCGCGGTGTCCGCCGTGGGCCGCCGGGTCGATCAGCCAGACGTGTCCGTCGGCGCCCCACAGGACGTTGCCGTTCCAGAGGAAGGCCTCGACGAGGGCGTGCCCCGCACCCCGTCGACCGCGAGCCCGACGACCTTCCGCGCGTGGTGCGAGCGGGTGCTGCGCCCGGCCGTGGCCGCCTGAACGCGCGAGCGCGGGCGCTTCCAACGGCCGCGCCCGCCGCCCCCTCGCGCCCCGCTGCGCGCGGGACCCCTCCCGAACCCCGCGCAGGACACTGCGACGGCGCACAGGGACGAGGCACGGGGTCCGACGGCGGACGCCTGCCGGAGGGGGACGGGCATCCGCCCCGGACCCCGTCGCCCGTGTGCGTGCCGACCGACGACGTCGACACAGGACGGGGCGGGCCGATGGCGGTTTCCCGGTTACGGACCGACGCGGTGACGAAGGGCCGGCTCGGCCCGCGCGTCATCGCCGACCTCAAGGCAGGGCTGTGGCCGGTCGACTGCCAGAGCTGCGGCGAGCCGCTCGGGCGGTGGACGGCGGCCGCGCTGGAAGTGGCGGCGGACGACGGCTTCGCCGCCGCCTCGCTGCACCACCCGCGCTGCCGCCGCCCGGGCTGGCAGGACCGGCCGTCCGCCGCGGCCGCCGAGCAGCCGCTCCTGTCGTGGCGGGCGGGCTGCGTGCTGTTGCCCCCGGGCGGCGTGCCGACCTTCTTGGTGAACCCGTCGTACGAGTGCGCGCTGCTGCGCAGGGCCGCGGACAGCGGCTGGCGCGTGGCCACGCTCGACCCCTTCGTCCTGCTGGGGCTCGTCCTTGACTTCCCGTCACGGCGGCCGCCCGTGGTCCCGGCCCTGTCCGCCGCGCTCGACGGGGACCGGATCTCCGTCGACGTACGGTACGACGGCGCCGTCCTGCACGCCTGGCACGACGTCCCGATCGACGCCGAGATCGCCGACGCGGTGCGGGAGTCGGGGGACGTCCTGGTCGCCGTGACGACGCTCCTGGACGTGAGCAAGCCCTTTCCGCTCGACGTGCTGCTCACGCTGGTCGGGGCGCGCAGGGTGGCGCTCGGCCCGGCGCGGCTCACCTCGGTCCGCTCCTCAGGGCCCGCCCAGGCGCTCAGGGGCGACGACTTCTCCGCGGACGTGCACCGCAGATCCTTCGCCGCCGCCTACGGCCTGATCAGCCTGTCCCGACCGCCGCGGGACGCCGACGTCGCGGCCGCGCTTGCGCTGTGCGAGGGCGACGAGCGGCCGGTGCGGCAGCTGCGCGGCCACGCCAAACTGACCGCGCTCTTCCTGGTGAGCCACCTGTACGCGCTCGGCTCGCGGGACGCCGGGCGCACGGCCCGCGGGGGCGGCGGCGTCCACGTCATCGTCCCGGACGCCCACCGAGCCAAGGAGTACGCCGACTTCTTCGCCCCGCTCTTGGAGCGTACGAAGGCGATGACGGTCGCCCGCCTCGGCGCCGAGCCCCTGTCGGCGGAGGGCGCCGCGGCGTACCTGGCGGACATCGTCATTGGTACGGAAGAGGAGTTCGCCGCCTGCTGTGCCGCGTACCGCGACGCGGGCCCGGACTTCGCCCGCCACGCCGGGCGCGGCCAGCTGGCCCTGCTCGTCGAAGGGGCCTGCGCGGATCCGGGGCTCGCGGCGATCACGCGCCGCTATCCCCGGCTGGCCGCCGTGTGACCACCCCTCAGGGCGCCGGGGCGTCCATGAACTTCCCTTGGCGCGTGGGCCTTTCGGCGGAGACTTTTCGGCGTTCCCGCCTATCGCGTCGAGCGGTAGTGAGGTTAGCCTAACCAAATATTGCTCTCGGGTGCGAGGGGATGTTGGGTGATCACTGTGGCTGTATTAGGTTAGGCTTACCTAACCGATACGGGGGGAGTCGCCCATGCCTGACCACATACCCGGCGCCCGCGCCGCGCTAGCCGACAGAACCGCCCTGGTCACCGGGGCGGGTCAGGGCATCGGAGCGGCGGTCGCCGAGGCGCTCGCCGCCGAGGGAGCCCATGTGGTGGCCACCGACCGCACGGCCGACGGCGTCAAGGCGCTGGCCGCCGACTGGGCCGCGGACCCGGCCCGGTGGGGTGGGGGCGCGGGCACCGTCACCGCCGAGGTCATGGACGTCACCGACGCCGCGTCCGTCGAGGCCGTGGTGGCGGCGGCCGAGCGCGCGCACGGCCCGCTCGACATCCTCGTGAACGTGGCCGGAATCCTCCGCCCCGGACCCGCCGCCGAACTCACCGACGCCGACTGGGCGGACACCTTCGCCGTGAACACCAGCGGCGTCCTCCACACCGCACGCGCCGTCACCCCGGGGATGGCCGCGCGCGGCCGGGGCTGCGTCGTCACCGTCGGCTCCAACGCCGCCGGGGTGCCCCGCACCGGCATGGCCGCCTACGCCGCGTCCAAGGCCGCGGCCGCCATGTACACCAAGTGCCTCGGCCTGGAGCTCGCCCGCAGCGGCGTGCGGTGCAACGTCGTCGCCCCCGGCTCCACCGACACCGCCATGCAACGCGCCCTGTGGACCGACGAGGCCGCCCCGCAGCGGGTCATCGACGGCGACCCCGCCACGTACCGCACCGGCATCCCGCTCGGCCGGATCGCGGAACCCCGGGACATCGCGGACGCCGTGGTCTTCCTCGCCTCCGACCGGGCGCGCCACATCACCATGCAGGAGCTCTACGTCGACGGCGGCGCCACGCTCCGCTGACGCGCCGCCGCACCGGCCCCATCGGCCCCCTGTCCCCACCGCCACAACGCCCTCCTTCTTCAACAGCACACCCACGCCCACCGTGTCCGTACGCCCGCACGCCCACGGACCGTGAGAGAAACGGAGACCCTCGTGTCGACGGCACCCGATGTCGCCACGCACGTCCCGGCCCCGGCCGCCCCCACCAGGGCAGCGGACCCGGCCCGCCGGACGGTGGAAGCCGACCCGGCGCATCCCGCCGTGGGGGCCGCCACCGCGCTCCTCGCGGACTACGCGCCAGGTGCCCGCTTCCTCGGCACCCCCACCCGGACCCTGCTCGGACAGGGCGTCCACAGCGAAGTGCCGCACGACGAAAGACCGTTGGCCGCACGCGTCGCGGACACCCTCGCCGCCGCCAGGGAAGCGGGCGCCGACGCGCCCGTCGTCATCGGTGCGGTGCCCTTCGACCAGGGCGCACCGGCGGCGCTCGCCGTGCCCGTCGCCCTGCACACCGCGCCGCCGCTGGCCGCCGACCCGCTCGTCGCCCTGCCCGCCCAGGCACCGGCCGCCGCCGACTGGCGCATCCGCCAGGTGCCCGCGCCCGAGCACTACGGCGCGGCCGTCGGCGCCGCCGTCGACCGCATGTGGCGGGGCGAGTTCAGCAAGGTGGTGCTCGCCCGCACCCTCGAACTCGACACCCCCGACAGCGCGGAGCCGGTCGACATCGCCGCGATGCTCCAGCGCCTGGCCCGCCGCGACCCCACCGGCTACACCTTCGCGCTGCCCACGGGCCCCGAGCGCACCCTCATCGGCGCCAGCCCCGAACTCCTCGTGTCACGGCGCGGCCGGCAGGTCGTCGCCAACCCGCTCGCCGGATCCATCCCGCGCAGCGACGACCTGGCCGAGGACGTGCGCCGCGCGGCGGCCCTGCTGCGGTCCTCCAAGGACCTGCACGAGCACGCCGTCGTCGTCGACGCCGTCCACCAGGCGCTCGCCCCGTACTGCGCCGACATGACCGTCCCCGCCGCGCCCACTCTGATCCGCACCGCCGCCATGTGGCACCTGTCGACCACCGTCACCGGCACCCTCGCGCGGCCGGGGACCTCCGCGCTCGAACTCGCCTGCGCCCTGCACCCCACCCCGGCCGTGTGCGGCACGCCGACCGACACCGCCCGCGAGGTCATCCGCGAGAGCGAGCCCTTCGACCGCGGCTTCTTCACCGGCATGGTCGGCTGGGGCGACGCCTCCGGCGACGGCGAGTGGGTCGTCACCATCCGCTGCGCGGAGGCCGAGCGGAACTCCCTGCGCCTGTACGCGGGCGCGGGCGTCGTCGCCGCGTCCGAGCCGGCGGCGGAGACCGCGGAGACCGCCGCGAAGTTCCGTACGTTCCTCGCCGCCGTGGGGGCCGAGCTGTGACCACCGAGACGCCCCCGACCGCGGGGCCCCGGACGCCCACCTGGCCCGAGGAGTTCGCCGCCCGCTACCGCGCGGCCGGATGGTGGCGCGGCGAGACCTTCGGGACCATGCTGCGCGAGCGCGCCACGGCCCACCCGGACCGGACGGCGATCGTCGACCCCGCCACCGACCGCCGCTGGACGTACGGCGAACTCGACGCGCGCGCCGACCGGCTCGCCGCCGGGATGCTCGCCCGCGGCATCGAGCCCGGCGACCGCGTCGTCGTCCAGCTCCCCAACATCGCCGAGTTCTTCGAGGTGGTCTTCGCCCTCTTCCGGATCGGCGCGCTGCCGGTCTTCGCGCTGCCCGCGCACCGCGAGACGGAGATCGCCTACTTCTGCCGCTTCACCGAGGCCGCCGCCTACGTCATCGCCGCCGAGCACGGGGGCTACGACTACCGCGCCCTGGCCGCGACCGTCCGCGCCGAGGTGCCGACGCTGCGGCACGTGTGGGTCGCCCAGGGCGAACCGGGGGAGTGCACGGCCCTGGACGACGTGCGCGCCGATGGCGAAGGCCCCGCGGAGCTGCCCGCGCCCGCGCCGCAGGACCTGGCCTTCCTCCAGCTGTCCGGCGGCAGCACCGGCGTGCCCAAGCTGATCCCGCGCACCCACGACGACTACATCTACTCCCTGCGCGGCTCCAACGAGCTGTGCGGCGTCGACGAGCACAGCGTCTACCTGTGCGTGCTCCCGGCCGCGCACAACTTCCCGCTGTCGTCGCCCGGAACGCTCGGCGCCCTGTACGCCGGGGCCCGCGTCGTGCTCAGCCCGAGCCCGGACCCCGAGACCGCCTTCTCCCTCATCGCGCGCGAAGGCGTCACGCTCACCGGCCTGGTGCCGCCGCTCGCCCTGCTGTGGACCCAGGCCGCCGCCACCACCGCCCACGACCTGAGCAGCCTCGACGTCCTCCTCGTCGGCGGCGCCAAGTTCAGCGAGGAAGCGGCCCGGCGCGTCCGTCCGGCCCTCGGCTGCACGCTCCAGCAGGTGTTCGGCATGGCCGAGGGCCTGGTCAACTACACCCGCCTGGACGACCCCGAGGAAGTCATCGTCACCACCCAGGGCAGGCCGATCTCCCCCGACGACGAGATCCGCGTCGTCGACGACGCGGACGACGACCTGCCGCCCGGCTCCACCGGACACCTCCTGACCCGCGGCCCGTACACCATCCGCGGCTACTGGAACGCCCCCGAGCACAACGCGCGCTCCTTCACCGCGGACGGCTTCTACCGCACCGGTGACATCGTCCGCCTCACCGACACCGGCCACCTGGTCGTCGAGGGCCGCGCCAAGGACCAGATCAACCGCGGCGGCGAGAAGATCGCGGCCGAGGAGGTCGAGAACCACCTCCTGGCCCACCCCGCCGTCCACGACGCCAACGTCGTCGGCGAGCCCGACCCGTACCTCGGCGAGCGCACCTGCGCCTATGTGATCCTGCGGCCCGGAGCCGAGCCGCTGAAGCCCTTCGCGATGAAGCGCTTCGTGCGCGAGCGGGGCCTCGCCGCGTACAAGGTCCCCGACCGCGTCGAGTTCGTGGACGCCTTCCCGCAGACCGGCGTCGGCAAGATCTCCAAGAAGGACCTCAGAGCGGCGGCCGCCGAACGGCCCGCCACGCCCTGACGGGCCCGGCCCCTCACCTCCGACCCACTGACCCACACCCGGACGGAACGCACCGCACCATGGCCCTGCCCACCATCACGCCCTACCCCATGCCCGTCGCCGCGGACCTGCCCGCCAACCGCGTCGACTGGAAGGTCGACCCGGCCCGCGCCGTGCTCCTCGTGCACGACCTGCAGAACTACTTCCTGTCCGCGTACGACGCCGGGGCCGCGCCGGTGCCCGAACTGCTGCGCAACGTCAGCGCCTTGAAGGAGCGCGCGAACTCCGTCGGCATCCCCGTCGTCTACACCGCGCAGCCCGGCGGCCAGACCCCGGCCGAACGCGGCCTCCAGCAGGACTTCTGGGGCCCGGGCCTGCCGGACGACCCGCAGGCGGCGGCCATCGCGGGACCCGTCGCCCCGGGCCCCGGCGACCAGGTCCTCACGAAGTGGAAGTACAGCGGGTTCGTCCGGACGTCCCTCGCGGACGACCTCCGCGCCCAGGGCCGTGACCAGCTGGTCATCACCGGCGTCTACGCCCACATCGGCGTCCTGATGACGGCGTGCGACGCCTGGATGCGCGACATCCAGGCCTTCGTGGTCGCCGACGCCGTGGCCGACTTCTCCGCCGACGACCACGCCATGGCCCTGCGCTGGGCCGCGGGCCGCTGCGCCGTGGTCACGACCACGGACGAGGTCCTGAAGGGCGCCTGACCACCGACGCGCCCCTGAATTTCAGATGCTTCGCAGGTGCGTCGGTCCCTAGGCTCCCCGCCATGGACAGCAACGGCACCGACCACCTCCTGAACGTCGTGGACGTCGAGGCCACGTGCTGGCCCGGCTCACCGCCGCCCGGCGCGGTCAGCGAGATCATCGAGATCGGCCTGACCGTCGTCGACCTGGCCGCCGGGCGACGCGTCGCCCGGCACCGCGTCCTCGTACGCCCGGAGCGCTCCACGGTCAGCGACTTCTGCACGGAACTGACCGGCCTCAGACAGCACGAGGTCGACGCGGGCGTCCCCTTCACCGACGCCTGCCGACTCCTCGCGGCCGAGCACCGGGCCGGGGTCAGGGCCTGGGCGAGCTGGGGCGACTACGACCGCCGCCAGTTCGCCCGGCAGTGCCGGGCCACCGGCACGCCCTACCCGTTCGGCGCGCGCCACATCAACGCCAAGGCCGTCTTCACGGCCGCGCACGGACTGCGCAAACGCCCCGGCATGGCGCAGGCCCTGCGCATCGCCGGGCTGCCCCTCGAAGGCCGGCACCACCGGGGCGAGGACGATGCCTGGAACATCGCGGCGCTCGTCGTCGGTCTCGTGGGAGCCGGGAGCTGGCCGTGAACCAAGGGAGTGCCAAGGGGAGTTCAAGAATTTCCCACTGGTCTACACCTTGACTGGTATAGACCAAGGCGGGTTGACTGCGCCCCAGTCCGTCTCGGCCCCCCAGCGTGGCTCGCTGCCGCATCGAGGAGTGAAGAGATTGAACGAGCGCAAGCCAAGAAGAGGTGTCACCGCCCGGTTCCGCGAACGCGCGCGGCGGCTGCGGCCGTTGCTCGCGGCCTCGGCGGCCACCGGCGTCGCGGCCCTCCTGGCCACCCTGCTTCCCGCGTCGACCGCGGCCGCCGCCCCGGCCGCGGCCCCCGCCTGCGCCACCGCCTGGGACTCGGGGTCGGTCTACACCAACGGCTCCACCGTGTCGCACGGGAAGCGCAACTGGCAGGCCAAGTGGTGGACCCGGGGCGAGACCCCCGGCACCACCGGCGAGTGGGGAGTCTGGGTGGACAAGGGGGAGTGCGGCACGGGTGGCGGGAACCCCGACCCGGGCGGCTTCGTCGTGAGCCAGGCCCAGTTCGACCAGATGTTCCCGAACAGGAAGCCCTTCTACACCTACCAGGGCCTGGTCGACGCGCTGAAGGCCTACCCGGAGTTCACCAAGACCGGCAGCGACACCGTGCGCAAGCGCGAGGCCGCGGCCTTCCTCGCCAACGTCAGCCACGAGACCGGCGGCCTCGTCCACGTCGTCGAGCAGAACCAGGCGAACTACCCGCACTACTGCGACAAGACCCAGCCCTACGGCTGTCCCGCGGGCAACGACGCGTACTACGGGCGCGGCCCCATCCAGCTGAGCTGGAACTTCAACTACAAGGCCGCGGGTGAGGCGCTCGGCCTCGACCTGCTGAACAACCCCTGGCTGGTCGAGCGCGATCCGTCCGTGGCATGGCAGACCGGCCTGTGGTACTGGAACACCCAGAAGGGCCCGGGCAAGGTGACGGGCCACCAGGCCATCGTCGACGGCCACGGCTTCGGCGAGACCATCCGCAGCATCAACGGCACCCTGGAGTGCAACGGCGGCAATCCGGCCCAAGTGCAGAGCCGGATCAACCGCTACCAGCAGTTCGTCCAGATCCTCGGCACCACCCCGGGCGACAATCTGAGCTGCTGACATCATCCCGAGCCGCCGCGCCCCGCCGGCACGGGGCGCAGCGGCTCGGGCCTGCGGAGAACCAGCGCGATCGCGTCGTTCTCCGCGCGTTCCGGCTCGCGCCGGCTCGTCGTGCACCCATACTGGCCGCCGTGCGGGTTGCGATGATGACAGCGGGCTCCCGGGGCGACGTCGCCCCGTTCACCGGCCTCAGCGCGGGCCTCGTCCGGGCCGGGCACGACGTGACCCTGGTGACGCACGACATGTTCGAGCCCCTGACGCGGGGCTCCGGCGTCCGCTTCCACCCGCTGCCCGTCGACCCGCGGGCGGAGCTGCACTCCGAGCGCGGCCAGGGCCTGCACCGCAGCGGCACCGGCGTGGGCAAGCTGCTGCGGGCCATGTCGATGGGCAGGGCCGTCGTGGGGCAGTTCACCGACAGCCTCATCGAGGTGGCCGAGGACAGCGACGTGCTGGTCCTGGCCGGTGTGGTGGCCCCGCTGGGCTGTTCCGTCGCCGAGGGCCTGAAGCTGCCGAGCGTCGGCGTCAATCTCCAGCCCATGCACGCCACGCGCGCGTTCGCGCCCCCGCTGGCCACCGTGCGCTCGCTCGGCCCGGTGGGCAACCGCCTGGCCGGGTACGCGGTCAGCGCCCTCATCGAGCAGATCTTCACCCGGGCCGCCCGGGAGGCGCGCGAGCGGCTGCGCCTGCCGCCGCTCGGCGTCGGGGCCGCGCGCCGCGCCCGCGAACGGCAGGGCTGGCCGGTCCTGTACGGCTTCAGCCCGCAGGTCGTGGCCCGCCCCGCCGACTGGCGCCCCGGCCTCGACGTGGTCGGCTACTGGTGGCCGCACGACGTCCAGGACCAACTGCCCGCAGAACTCGAGGACTTCCTCGCCGCCGGTCCCGCCCCGGTCTACGTCGGCCTGGGCAGCGCCACCGTCCCCGACCCGGCCCGCCTCTGCGGCCAGGTCGTGAGCGCCCTGCGCGCGGCGGGCCTGCGCGGCGTGATCCAGCGCGGCTGGGCGGGCCTGTCCGCCACCGGCGACGACATGCTCACCATCGACGACGTCCCGCACCGCCTGCTCTTCCCCCGCACCGCCGCCGTCGTGCACCACTGCGGCGCGGGCACGACCGCCGCGGGCCTGCGCGCGGGCGTCCCCGCCGTGCCCGTGCCCGTCCAGTTCGACGAGATGTTCTGGGCCGACCGCCTCACGGCCCTGGGCACGGCCCCGTACCCGCTGCCCCTGCGCAGGCTGACCACCCAGCGCCTCACCGACGCCCTGATCCGGGCGACGGGGGACCCCGGCCACCGGGAGCGCGCGCCTTGTGGCAGGCCGCCTGGCCGCCGAGGACGCCGTCGGTCCTGTACGGGACCTGCTCCAGCGCATCGAGAGCGGCGAGCACGGCGCCCGCGTCCCCTGAGCCGCGCTCCGGAAGATCGTCCGCTTGACCTCAAGCAAACTTGAGGTCATACGTTCTCCCCATGGCCGGCACGGAGTGCGGGCCTCGCACCACAGCAACGGGAGGGGACACACCATGTCGAACCAGCAGATCACTGACGCTCAGCTCGCCGGACAGCCCGCCGCATACGTGACCGGTCTCGCCTACGAGGCGCTCATCGCGTTCACCCGGGCCCGGCAGGAGGAGAAGGGCTACACCCAGCCCCAGTTCTGGCTGCTGCGCAACCTGTCGGAGAACGACCTCTCGCCCGACGGGCAGGGGATGACCGTGCCCCAGCTGCAGGACGCCATGGCCTCCTACATCCGGCCCGAGGACGATCTGGCGGCGGAGGCCGATGTGCTCCTGGAGCGCGGCTGGCTGACCCGGGACGCCGACGGCCGGCTGTGGCTCACCGAGGAGGGGGAGCGGACCCGCGTCGACCTCAAGCGCAACGCCCCCGCGATCCGCGCCGCCCTCCACCAGGGAATCGACGACGCCGACTACGTCACCACGGTGAAGGTGCTCCAGCAGCTGATCCGCAACGCGGGCGGGAAGACCGCCTGACGGGCCGGAGGGGCCGGGCCGCCCGGCCCGGCCCCTCCGGCCCGGTGCGTGCGCGGCAGGTCAGCCGACGTAGACCTGCGGCGTGCGGTCCCGCCACGGGACGGCCTGCTCCAGCTGGGCGGCGACCTGGAGCAGCAGGTCCTCGCGGCCGTGCGCGGCGACCAGCTGCACGCCGATGGGCAGGCCCTCGCGGCTCTGGCCGAGGGGCAGGCTGATCGCCGGGTTCCCCGACACGTTGAACGTGGCGGTGAAGGGCCCGTACGTGAACAGGCGGTTCAGCCACGAGCGCGCCGAGTGCCCGTCGTGGTCGTAGTTGAGGGTCCCGTGCGGCGCGGGCAGCCGGCCGAGCGTGGGCGTCAGGAGCAGGTCGTGCTCCTGGAAGAAGCGGCCGATCGACCGCGTCACCACGTTCTGCGCCTCGGTCGCGGACATCACGTCGAGCAGCGTGAACTCCTCGGTCTCGGAGAGCACGCGCCGCGACACCCCCTCCAGCGTCGCGGGGTCGGGCCTGCGGGGCGTGCCGCGCAGCACGGCGCCGCCGGTGGTGACGACCGTCAGCATCGCGGCCTCGATGACGGTGCTGCCGTCGACGTCCGGTGCGGCCTCGGTCACCGCGTGGCCGATCCACTCCAGGACCTGGCCCGCGGTGACCGCCGCCTCCGCGACCTGGGGGTCCACCGTGCCGCCGGTCCACGGCCGGGTGGTCAGGGCGATCCGCAGCCGCCCGGGGTCGGTGCGGATCGCCTCGGCGTACGGGCGGGCGGGCGGCGGCGCCTGGTACTTGTCGCCGACGGCGGGCGCGCAGACGGCGTCCAGGAGGTGGGCGGTGTCCCGCACGGTGCGCGTGACCGCGAACTCCACCAGCTGCCCGAAAGCGGTTTCACCGCTCATCGGCCCGCACGGCGTGCGCCCCAGGCCCGGCTTCAGGCCGACGAGGCCGCACGAGGAGGCCGGGACGCGGATGGAGCCGCCCGCGTCGTTCGCGTGCGCCAACGGCACCGCGCCCGCCGCGACCAGGGCGGCCGCGCCGCCGCTCGACCCGCCCACGCCGCGCTTCGGGTTCCAGGGGTTGCGGGTCGGGCCGTAGCGCACCGACTCGGTGGCGAAGCTCAGACCGAACTCCGGCGCGGTGCTCTGCCCGAGCGCCACCAGGCCCGCGGCCCGGAACCGGGCCATCAGGTCGTGGTCGACCAGGGCGTACGCGCCCTGGACGGCGCGGCTGCCGATGGTGAACGGCACGCCCTGCGCGAAGGGCCCGCTGTCCTTGATGACGAACGGCACCCCGCCGAAGGGGCCATCGGGCTCATGGGCCAGGGACGGGTCGAACGGCGGCTGCGTCAGCGCGTTGAGCTCCCCGTCGGCCTGCTCAAGGGCGCGCCGCGCACAGGCCTCGACCTCGGCCGCGCTCACCTCGCGCGTCCGGATCAGCTCACGCAGCCCCACCGCGTCGAAGGACGCGTACTCGTCGAGCTCCAGCGCTCCCAGCTCCTCGTTCTGTGTCCTGCGTGCTGCGTACGGTGTGCTGTCCGTTGCTCCCGCGTACCGGGAAGGGGTCAGCGGCCCGGCGCCGTGGCGCCGAGGTGGTCGGTGATCTCCCGCACGACCGACTCGGTGTGATCGCCGAGGAAGAAGTGACCGCCGGGGAAGACGCGCAGCCGGAACGGCGCCACGGTGTGCTGCGCCCAGGCCCTGGCCTCGGCGGCGTCGACCAGCGGGTCGCTGTCACCGGTCAGCGCGAGGACCGGGCAGTTCAGGGGCGGCCCCGGCCGGTAGCGGTAGGTCTCGATGGCGCGGTAGTCACCGCGCATGGCGGGCAGGACCATCGCCAGGACCGCCTCGTCGGCGAGCAGCTCCGCGTCGGTGCCGCTCAGCCGCCGCAGCTCCTCGACGAGCCCCTGGTCGTCGCGCAGGTGCACGTGCTCATCGCGCTGCCGCGACGGCGCCCGGCGCCCGGAGGCGAACAGGCCGTGCAGGATGACACCGCGTGCCTCCAGGCGCCTGGCGACCTCGAAGGCGACCGTGGCGCCCATGCTGTGCCCGAAGAACGTCAGCGGCCGGTCGGCCAAGCCTGCGAGCTCATCGGCGAGCCGGTCCGCGAGGGTGGAAATGTCCGTGATGCACGGTTCTTGGAGGCGGTCCTGCCGACCGGGGTACTGCACGGCCAGCACGTCCGCCGCTGGTGAGAGCGCGGCGGAGAACGGGAAGTAGTACGTCGCCGAGCCGCCCGCGTGCGGGAAGCAGACGACGCGGGCGCCCGTCTCCGGTGCCGGATGGAACCGCCGGACCCAGGCGCTGCCGGTCGCTGCCATCACGGTGCCTCTTCTCCGCGTCGTGCCAGTGGCGCAGGTCAGCCGGGGGGTGTCCGGTCCTGCTGGTGGTGCTCGGGCGCGAGTGGTGCGCGAGCGAGGGCTACCCTAAGCTCCGCGCGCCCCCGATGTGACACCGGAGGGGGTCCGGAGGCGCTGAGGTATATTTCGAGCCACTGCGGCGATCGGCTCGTGACTCCGTCCCCGCAGCTCGCACCCACTGGGTCCGCGGGCCACCATGAATTCCGGACAACCGGAACACGCGACTGCCGTCGAGGCATGGAAATTGGTGCTTGACGGTTGGCCCTTTCGTGACGCAGTGTTGCGGGACAGTCGTCAGTGAGTAGGCGAGTTAGACGGCTGCTCGACGGTGGGAAACGCCGGGCACGGGGGACGGGGCGTACGTACACATGGTTCAGCAGCGCACTGACGTCATTCGGCACGCCCGTCTCTCCGATATGCCTCGGCTTCTCGAACTCGAGGAGTTGTGCTGGGCGGAGCCGCTCCGCGTCTCCGAAGAAGTCATCCGCCGGCGCCTTTTCTCCTATCCCGTCGGTCAGTTCGTCGTCGAGTCCGACGGCGCGGTGCACGCCGTCATCTACTCCCAGCGCATCGGGAGTCCGGACGACGTGTTCTCCGCGACCTTCGACACGGCCGACCGTTTGCACCGCCCCGACGGGCCGGTCGCCCAGGTCCTCTCGCTGAACGTCGACCCGTCGAAGCAGAGCTTCCGTTTCGGCGACATGCTGCTGGAACACCTCCTGACGTGGGCCGATGGCGAGGCGTCCGTGCGGACCGCGGTCGGCGTGACCCGGTGCAGGGACTTCGGCAGGCACCCGGAGGCGGAGCTGGCCGCGTACATCCGCGCGACGAACGTACAGGGCCGCTGCCTGGACACCGTCCTGCGCATGCACCAGCTGCACGGCGCCGAGATCCGCGCGCTCGTCCCGGGATATCGGCCGGGCGATCTGGTCAACGAGGGAAACGGCGTCCTCGTCGTCTACGACCTGTCGGACCGTCAGGAGCGAGTGCGAATTCTCCATAGCGAAGGAGAGAAGTCCGCGGCGGCCTCCATTCCGCCCGGCGGACAACTGGCCGTAGAAATACGGGAGTTCTTCGACGCTATACTCGGCGGCGACTACGAGGGAATCGAACACCCTATAGAAAGCCCTCTCTTCGAGCTGGGATTCGACTCCGCGGGGCTTCTGGATCTTCAGGAAAAGATCGAATCCCGATACGGAATCGGACTCGCCTCCCTCTTCTTCTTCGAGCACAACACCGGCGCCTTGATCGTTTCCTATCTGGAAGATCTCAGGAGCGAGGAAACAAGCCATGCGCCGGACGCCCGGCCGACCGCCGTGGCCGCCGCGCCTGCCACTCCCGCTCCGCCTGCCGCTACCGCCGCCGCTCCGCCTGTCGCTCCCGCCTCGCCCGCTGCGGCCGCTCGGGCCGAGCGCTCCGACGACTCCCGTGACGTGGCGATCATCGGCACCGCGTGCCGTCTGCCCGGCGGCATCGAGGACCGCGCCGGACTGTGGGAGCTGCTCACGTCCGGCCGCAGCGCCGTCGGCACCCTGCCCGAGGGGCGCTGGCAGTGGCCCGACGGCACGGGGCCCGACACCCACCCCGGCATCGACCGCGGCGGATTCGTCACCGACGCCGGGGCCTTCGAGGCGGGCCTGTTCCGCGTCACCCCGTACGAGGCGCGGCACATGGACCCGCAGCAGCGCTGGACCCTCGAACTGGCCTGGTCCTGCCTGGAGGACGCCGGATACGCGCCGGGCGCCGTCGCGGGCACGCGGACGGGCGTCTTCGTCGGCGCCAGCGGCTCGGACTACCAGCGCGTCATGGACACCCGCGGCGTGCCCGTGCGCGCGCACAGCGGCCTGGCGACCTCCATGGCCGTCATCGCCAACCGCGTCTCGTACTTCTTCGACCTGCGCGGCCCGAGCGTCCAGCTCGACACCGCCTGCTCCAGCTCCCTCGTCGCCGTGCACACGGCCCTGCGCGCGCTGCGCGCGGGCGAGTGCGACACGGCCCTGGTCGGCGGCGTCAACGTGCTGTGCCACCCGGCCAACAGCATCGCCTACCACCAGGCGGGCATGCTGTCGCCCGACGGGCAGTGCAAGACCTTCGACGCCTCGGCCAACGGCTATGTGCGCTCCGAGGGCGGCGTCGCCCTGCTCCTCAAGCCGCTCGCCGCCGCGCTCGCCGACGGCGACCCGGTGCACGCCGTCATCAAGGGCAGCGCCACCAACCACGGCGGCCAGGCGGGCGGCCTGACCGTGCCCAGCGCCGCCCTCCAGGCGAGCCTCGTCGAAGCCGCCCTCGCCGACGCGGGCGTCAGCGCGCGCGACATCGGCTACGTGGAGGCCCACGGCACCGGCACCGCCCTCGGCGACCCCATCGAAGTCCAGGGGCTCACCAAGGCGTTCGCCGGAAGCGACGCGCCCTGCGCGCTCGGCTCGGTGAAGACGAACCTGGGCCACCTGGAAGCCGCCGCGGGCATCACCGGACTGCTCAAGACCGTCCTCGCCCTCCAGCACCGGCAGCTGCCCGCCTCGCTGCACTACGAGCGCCCCAACCCGCACATCGACCTGGACGCCTCGCCGTTCTCCGTCGTGACCCGCCTCTCGGACTGGGACCTCGACGGGCGCCCCGCCCGCCGCGCCGGGATCAGCAGCTTCGGCTCGGGCGGCAGCAACGCCCACGTCGTCGTCGAGGAGTTCCCGGCCGCCGCGGAGTCCCCGCGCGCCGGAGCCGCGCCGCACGCGGACGGCCGCGGCGGCGAAGGGCCCTCGATGGTCGTCCTGTCCGCCCGCAGCACCCCCCAACTGCTGCGCCAGGCCCGGCGCCTGCTCGACCACCTGCGGCAGGAGCGCCCGGCCGACGCCGACCTGAGGGACATCGCGTACACCACGCAGGTGGGCCGCGCGGAGCTGCCCGAGCGGCTCGGCCTGCCGGTGACGAGCGTCGCCTCCCTCACCGCGCTCCTCGACGACTTCGTGGCGGGCACCCCGTCGCCCGCCGTCCTGCGCGGCCGCGCCGAGCGGGACGCCGCACCGCAGGCCGCCCCCGGCGCCACGGCCGAGGACGTCCTGGCCGCGTGGGTGCGCGGCGCCGGTGTCGACTGGGAGGCGCACCACGCAGGCGGCGCCCGGCCGCGCCGCGTCCCCCTGCCCACGCACGCCTTCGACCGCGACCACTACTGGGTCGGCGACGAACCCGCCGCCGACCCGTCCCGAGACCGTGCGGACCAGGACCTGCCCGCCGCGCAGGCCGCACCCCGGCACCCCTTGCTCCAGCGCGCGACGCCGGACGCGGACGCCCTCGCCGCCTTCGATTCCACCCTCGCCGCGGAGGACTTCTTCCTGCGCGACCACCGGGTGGCGGGCGAGCCGGTGCTGCCCGCCGTCGCCTCCCTGGAGATGGCCCGCGAGGCCGCGAGCCGTACGCTGCCCGCCGCCGACGGCGCGGAAGTGCTCCGCCTGGAGAACGTGGTGTGGTCGCGGCCCGTCGTCGTACCGGACGGGACGCGGACGGTCCGCACGGTCCTGACGGAGAGCGCGAACGGCCCGGCCACCGGCCAGGGTCCGGCCACCGGGGACGCCCCGGCCTCAGGCGATGCGTCGGCCGCGGGGGACCGCCCGGTCGCCTTCGAGATCCGTGCCGCCGACGTCGTCCACGCGCGTGGAGTGGCCTCGCGCACGCGGACGGCCCCGCCCGAGCCCCTCGACCTCGACGCCCTGAAGTCCCGTACGGGCGCGGCGGTGCTCGACATCGACGACTTCTACGCCACGCTGCGCGCCACCGGGCTCGACTACGGCCCCGCGCACCGGGCGGTGCGCGAGATCCGCCTGGGCGACGGCGAACTCCTCGCCGCGCTCGCCGTGCCCGACGAGGTCGCGGCCACCCTCGACGACTACGTACTGCACCCCAGCGTGCTCGACGGCGCGCTCCAGGCGGCCTTCGCGCCGGACGTCCGGGCGGCGGAAGCGGGCGGCCTCGCGCTGCCCTTCGCCCTCGACCGCGTCGACGTCCACGGAGCGACGCCGAGCGCCGCGTACGCGTGGATCCGCGCGGTGCCGACCGCCTCGCGCCAGGTGCGGCGCTGGGACCTCGACCTCTGCGACGCCCAGGGAAGGATCTTCGCGCGGCTGCGCGGCTACTCCATGCGCAAGACCACGGAGGCCACCGGGGAGCCGGGGGCCACGCACGACGTGACACTGTTCCGCCCGGTATGGCGCGCGGCCGACGCCCCGGCGGACACCGGGGCGCCCGCGCACACGGCGAGGCTCGTGCTCGCCTGCGGCTTCGACGACCGGCTCGACGAACTGCGCGGCCTGGTCCCAGAAGTAACGTTCCTGGAGCCGCCCGAGCAGGCCGCCGCCACTCGGAAGGCCGCCCCGGTGGCGGACGCCGTCGCCGAGCACGCCGTCGAACTGCTCCGCGCGGTACGCGGGCTGCTCATCGGCAAGCCGACCGGATCCGTGCTCCTCCAGGTCCTCACCCACGCCGACGGCGAACAGGCGCTCCACCAGGCGCTTTCCGGGCTGCTGCGCACGGCCCGCCTGGAGCACCCCGCCCTCGTCGGCCAGGTCGTCGCGGTGCCCGCCGACGCCTCGGCGGCACACCTCGCCGAGATCCTGGAGGCGGAGAGCCGCCGCACGGACGACCAGCGCGTCAGCCACGGCGGCGGAACCCGCACGGTCCTCGCCTGGGAACCCCTGGACGAGAGCGCCGCGCCCGAGGCGGCGCCCGTGCCGTGGCGCGCCGGAGGCGTGTACCTCATCACCGGCGGAGCGGGCGGCCTCGGCCGGATCTTCGCCAGGGACATCGCTCGGCGCGCCCCCGGAGCCGCGCTGTGCCTGACCGGCAGGTCCCCGCTCGGCCCGGCGATCGAGGCGGAGCTGGCGGCGCTGCGCGCCGAGGGCGCGCACCCCGAGTACCACGTCCTCGACGTCACCGACGCGCGCGCCACCGAGCGCCTCGTCCGCAAGCTGACGCGACGTCACAAGGCCCTGCACGGTGTCCTGCACGCCGCCGGAGTCCTGCACGACGCCTTCCTCCAGCGCAAGCCCGTCGCGGAGTTCCGCCGCGTCCTCGCTCCCAAGCTGGCCGGCTGCCACGCCGTCGACGAGGCCACCAAGGGCCTCGACCTGGACTTCTTCGCGCTGTTCTCGTCCGTCATGGGCGCGACCGGCAACGTAGGCCAGGGTGACTACGCCGTGGCCAACGCCTTCCTCGACGAGTTCGCACGCCACCGCGCCACCCGCGTCGCCGCGGGCGAGCGCGGCGGGCGGACCCTGTCGGTCGCCTGGCCGCTGTGGCACGGCGGCGGCATGGGCGCCGACGAGGACACCCGCAAGGCCCTGCGGCTGCGCGGCGGCTTCCTGCCGATGGCCACGGACGCCGGGATCGACGCGTTCCACCGCGCCCTGGACAGCGCCGAGCCGCACGTCGTCGTCTGGGCCGGAGAGCGCGCGGCGGGCACGCGCGCGCTCCTGGACGCGGCACCCGCCCCGGAGACGGTCAGGGCCACTCCCGACGCCGGGCGGGCCACGAGCACCGGGCAGGCCACGGGCGCGCCCGACGAGCGGGCCCTGCGCGCCCGCACCCTGGAGTTCGTCAAGGCGGAGCTGTGCCGCCTCACCCAGCTGCCGCCCGGCGAGATCGACGACGCCGAGCCCCTGGGCTCGTACGGCATGGACTCGATCCTGGCGACCGAGCTGACGGCGGGCCTGGAGAAGACGTTCGGCTCGCTGCCGAAGACGCTGCTGTTCGAGTACCACACGCTCGCCGAGCTCGGCGGCTACTTCCTCGGCGGCCACCGGGCCGTCCTGGAGCAGATGTTCGCGGACGGCGGCGCCGAGCGGGCGGAGGCACACCCCGAAGCCGTGGCGCCCGAGCCGCCGCGTGCGGCGGTCACGACGGCCCTCCGCGAGGCTCCCGCAGTGGACGAGCGCGCCGCCGCCCCCACGGCGGAGGACTCCGCCCTGGACATCGCCGTCATCGGCCTGTCCGGCCGCTACCCCGAAGCGCGGGACGTCCGCGAGTTCTGGGACAACCTGCGCGCCGGACGCGACTGCGTCGTCGAGGTCCCCGAGGACCGCTGGGACTGGCGGGAGTACTACGAGCAGGACCGCACCGTGCCCGGCCGCCACTACAGCAAGTGGGGCGGCTTCATCGGCGAGGTGGACCGCTTCGACCCGCTGTTCTTCAACATCGCGCCGCACGAGGCCGACTACCTGGACCCGCAGGAGCGGCTGTTCCTGGAGCACGCCTGGACCGCGATGGAGGACGCCGGGTACACCCGGGAGCGGCTCGGGCGCGCCACCGGGGACGGCGCCGCCGGGCGGGTCGGTGTGTACGCGGGCGTGATGTGGGGCCAGTACCAGCTGCTGTTCCCGGACGCGGGCGCGGGCCGCGGCAACCCGCACGCCCTCGGCAGCAGCTACGCGAGCGTCGCCAACCGCGTCTCCTTCGTGCTGAACCTGCACGGCCCGAGCATGACCGTGGACACCATGTGCTCCAGCTCGCTCACCGCCGTGGAGCTGGCCTGCCGCGACCTGCGCAGCGGCCGCACCCGGCTCGCCTTCGCGGGCGGCGTGAACGTGACCGTGCACCCGAACAAGTACCTGGGCCTGAGCACCGGCCAGTTCATCTCGAGCCAGGGCCACTGCGAGAGCTTCGGCGTCGGCGGCGACGGCTACATACCCGGCGAGGGCGTCGGCGTCGTCCTGCTCAAGCCGCTGCGCGACGCCGAGCGCGACGGCGACCCCGTCTACGGCGTCATCAAGGGCAGCGGCGTGTCCCACGGCGGACGCACCAACGGCTACACGGTCCCCAACCCGCGTGCCCAACAGGCCGCGATCCAGGACGCGTTGAGCGAGTCCGGCGTCGACCCTCGGGTCATCAGCTACGTCGAGGCGCACGGCACGGGCACGAAGCTCGGCGACCCCATCGAGATCACCGGCCTGAGCCAGGCCTTCGCCGCCGCGTCCCCGGACGGCACGGGCACCGGCACCGGCTCCGGCTTGGGCGCCGACGCCCGGTGCTACCTCGGCTCGGCGAAGTCCAACATCGGACACTGCGAGAGCGCCGCGGGCATCGCCGGGCTCACCAAGGTCCTGCTGCAGCTCCAGCACGGCCAGATCGCCCCTTCGCTGCACTCCGCGACGCTCAACCCGCACATCGACTTCTCGCGCACGCCCTTCGTCGTCAACCAGGAACTGCGCGACTGGGAGCGCCCCGTCGTCGACGGACGGCCGCAGCCGCGGATCGCCGGAGTCTCCTCGTTCGGCGCGGGCGGCGCGAACGCGCACCTGATCGTGGCCGAGCACACCGACCGCCGCCCCGCCCCCGCAGGACACGGCCCGCAGCTGTTCCCGCTCTCGGCGAAGGACGACGCACGGCTGCGCGCCTACGCCGAGCGGCTGCTGGACTTCGCGCGGGACAAGGCCCTCGCGCAGGGCAAGGCCGAGGCCGCCGAGGTGACCCCCGCGGACCTCGCGTACACCCTCCAGACCGGGCGCGAGGCCATGGACGAGCGCCTCGGCGTCGTCGCCGACTCCTTCGCCGCGCTCGCCGAGAAGCTGGAGCGCCACCTGGCCGGTGACACCGCCGTCGACGGCGTCTGCCGCGGCAACGCCAAGCGGGGCCGCAAGGCCCTGGCCGTCGTCCCCGCCGAGGAACTCGCCGAGACCGTCGCAACCCTGGCGCGGCGCGGCAAGCTGCCCGAGCTCCTGGAGCTGTGGACGCGCGGCGCCGCCCCCGACTGGCAGTCCCTGCACGCCGACGCGGCCGCCGTGCCGCGCCGGATCAGCGCGCCCACGTACCCGTTCGCGCGCGAACGGCACTGGGTACCGGAGGCCGCCGCACCCGCTTCGCCTCCGCCCGCCGCGTCCGGTACGGCGTCCGGTACGGCGCTCTTCCTCACCAAGCAGTGGCGCCCCGCCCCCTCCGCCCCCGGGCTCTCCGGGCTCTCCGGTGTCCTCGTCCTGCACGACCGCGCCACCCGGCACCTCGCCGAGCGGATCGCAGGACTCGTCGACGGCACCACGCCGGTGGACGCGACGGACCCCGGCGCGGACGGCGTCGTCGACCGGTGTGCCGCGGCATGCTCCGCCCTGGTCGACCTGACCGGGATCGGCGACGACACCGCCCCGGCCGGGGGCATCGACCGGATCGCGGAGGACAGCGCCTCCGGCCGCGCGCTCGCGCTGCTGCGGCGCGTGCTCGACGCGAAGGCGTCGCGGGACGTCCTGCTGCTGTTCGTGACCCAGGGCCTGGAGACCACCCAGGGCCTGGAGACCGCCGACGCCGCCGCGTCCCGCCGCGTCCCGCTCGCGGGGGCCGCGCGTGCCGCGCTCTACCGGCTGCTCCAGAGCGAGTACCGCGGCCTCGCCTCCCGCCACGTCGACCTCGACCCCGCCGTGCGCGACGCCGCCGCGCTCGCGGCCGTCGTCCACGGGGAACTCCTCGACGACGGACGCGCGCCGGAGGTCTGCCACCGCGACGGCACCCGGCTCGCGCCCGTGCTCGCCGAACCCCCGGCGCCCACCGCGGCCCGGCGCACCCCGCCCGCCTTCGCCCCCGACGAGGTCCTGCTGGTGACCGGCGGCACCCGCGGCATCGGTCTGCTGTGCGCCCAGCACTTCGTCGCCCGGCACGGCGTACGACGCCTCGTCCTGACGGGCCGCGAGCCCCTGCCGCCGCGCCACCTGTGGTCGGACCCGGAGGCCTGCCCGCCCGCCGTGCGGGCGAAGACCGACGCCGTCGCCGCCCTGGAGGCGCAAGGCGTCGAGGTGCGGGTGCTCGCGCTGCCGCTGGACGACGCGGACGCGGTGGCGACGGCCGTCACCACCGTCGAGTCGACGCTCGGGCCGATCGCGGGCGTGCTGCACGCGGCGGGCCTCGTCGACACGAGTAACCCGGCGTTCGTCCGCAAGCCGGTGGCCGACATCGCCCGGGTCGTCTCGCCGAAGGTCGACGGCACCGTGCACCTGCTCGCGGCGCTCGACCCGCGCGCCCTGCGCTTCGCAATCCTCTTCTCGTCGGTCTCCGCGGCCCTGCCGAGCCTGGGCGCCGGGCAGAGCGACTACGCCATGGGCAACGCCTTCATGGACTACTTCGCCCAGGCGCGCGCCCACGAACTGCCCGTCACCAGCGTCCAGTGGCCGAGCTGGCGCGAGACCGGCTTCGGCGAGGTCACGAACAAGACCTACACCGACACGGGGCTGCTCAGCATCACCAACGCCGAAGGCCTCGCCTTCCTCGACGAGATCCTCACCGCGCCGCGCGGACCCGTGGTCATGCCGGTCCGGGTCGACGCCGCCCGCTTCGACGCGGCCGCCCTCCTGGACGCGCGCCCGGCCGCCCCGGCGCCCCAGGCCCGTACCGTCGAGGCCCGCCGGGACACCGCCGGGACCGCGCCCCTCAGGGCCCTGCTCACCGGCTTCCTCAGCGACACCTTCAGCGGCGAACTGGGCCTGAAGTCCGGCCAGTTGGACGAGGGGACCTCGTACGCCGACTACGGCGCCGACTCCATCCTGCTCGCGCAGGTCCTCCAGCGGATCCGCCAGCGCCTCGACGTGCCGCTCGACCCGTCGGTCCTCCTGGAGTACCCGACCCTGAGCGAGCTCGTGACCTGGCTGCTCGACACCTATCCCGCCGAGGTCGCCGCGCAGTTCGGCGCCGAGCAGGAGCAGGAGCAGGACCGCGGGGCGGCCGAGCCGGAGGCGCGGCCCGCGCCGACCGCCCGTACCGCGCCGCGCGTCACGGACGAGGCCCCGGACCGCGCGGGCGACCACCGGGTCGCCGTGGTCGGCATGGCCTGCCGCCTGCCCGGCGCGCCCGGGCTCGACGCGTACTGGGAGCTGCTGTCCCAGGGCCGCCGCGCCGTGCGCGAGGTGCCCGCCGACCGCTGGGGGCGGGCCACCGGCTTCCGCGCCGGGCTCGTCGACGACGTGTACGGCTTCGACGCCGGGCACTTCATGCTGCACGCCGAGGACGTCCGCGCCATGGACCCGCAGGCCCTGGTCCTCCTGGAGGAGAGCCTCAAGGCCGTGCACCACGCCGGTTACCGGGCGGCCGACCTGGAGGGCTCGCGCACCGGCGTGTACGTGGGCGCCCGCAGCGGGCAGCGGCCCGACGGCACGCTTGTGGACGGGGCCCGCAACCCCATCATGACCGTGGGCCAGAACTACCTGGCGGCCAACGTCTCCCAGTTCTTCGACTGGCACGGCCCCGCCATGGTCATGGACACCGCCTGCTCGTCCGCGCTCACGGCGATGAAGGTCGCCACCGACGCGCTGGCCGCGGGCTCCGTCGACCTGGCCCTGGTCGCGGGCGTCAGCCTGCTCGCCGACCCCGAGGCGCACGAGCTGTTCCGGCGCCGCGGACTGCTGCGCGAGGACGGCGCGTTCCACATCTTCGACCGCCGCGCGGGCGGCGTCGTCCTCGGCGAGGGCGCGGGCGTGGTGCTGCTCAAGCCGCTGGCCGCCGCCGAGCGCGACGGCGACACCGTGTACGCCGTCGTCGAAGGCCTCGCCGTCAACAACGACGGCCGCACGGCAGGACCCGCCACGCCCAACCTCACCGCCCAGAAGCAGGTGATGCGGGAGGCGCTGCGCCAGGCCGGCTGCCCCCCGCACCAGGTGGGCCACCTGGACGTCAACGGCTCCGGATCCGAACTCACGGACCTCCTGGAGCTGAAGGCCGTCCAGGAGGTGTACGGAGCGGACCGCACCGCGCCCCTGCACGTCGGGTCGATGAAGCCCAACATCGGGCACCCGCTGTGCGCCGAGGGCATCGCCGCCTTCATCAAGGTGGCGCTGATGGTGCACCACCAGCGGACCGTGCCGTTCCTCTCGGGCGAGCAGCCCATGGAGCACTACACGATCGACCCCGCCGTACTCCACCTGCCCCGGCACGCCGAGCCGGTGGACCTGGCGTACGCGGCGGTGAGCAGCTTCGCCGACGGCGGCACGAACGGGCACGTCGTCCTGGGCCGCCCCGATGCGCCCCGCCTCGGCAGGGAACAGCGGGGCCCCGTGCCGCTCCCGGAGCTCGACCGCCGCGACGTGCGCACCGACGCGCCCGTCCGCGCCGGCGAGCCCGAGGCCGCCACCGGGGCACGGGTGTGGACGCGGCGCGTCGACGCCCGCGACGCCGTCGTGGACGGACACCGCGTCTACGGACGGCGGCTGCTGCCCGGCCTCGCCTGGATCGACCTCCTGTACGGCTGCTGCGCCGACCTCGCACCGGACGCGTCCCCCGCCCGGCTCGCGCTGCGCGACCTGTCGATCTACCGGCCGCTCGCCGTGGACGAGGGCGCCGCCGTGGACCTCCGTATCGAGGCGCGCGCCACGGCCGCGGACACCTGGCACATCACTGTCACCGACGCGGCGCGCGGCGAGACCCCGGCACCGTACGTGACGGCCGACGTGCACCTCACGGACGGCGCCACCGCCTTCGACGCGGCAGTTCCTGCCGACGTCCTGCGCACCCGTGGCGAGGGGGCGCGCGACCTCGCCGAGATCTACCGGAGCTTCCGCTCGCAGGAGCTCGTGCACTCGGGCGAGATGAAGGCCGTCGGCTCGGTGCGCACCACGTCCGACGACATCTGGGTGAGCGTGGCCGTCGACGAGTCCGCCGTATCGAGTGGGGCGGTAGAGCGTTCGTTCCACCCGGCATTGATCGACGGCAGCGCGGTGGCGGCCAGCGCCGTCGCCCTGGGCGGCGAGCCGCGGCTCTTCCTGCCCTTGCACTACGCCTCGTTCAGGGCCGCCGCGCCGCTGGGCCGCGCCTGTCACACGCGCGTGCGGCGCAGCGGGATCACCCGTGGGGACGAACTCCTCACCTTCGGAATGGAGTTCTACGACGACCGCGGGCGCAAGCTGGGCGAGCTGACCGGGCTCACCACCAAGGCGGTGCGCGACGCCGGGCACATCGACCCCGCGCGGGCCACCGCGCCGAAGCCCGAGGCCGCGCCGGTGGAAAGGACCGCGCCCGTGGCCGCCGCCGCTCCGGCTGTCGACGCGATGCGGACGCTCGTACAGTCCGTCGTCGCCGGTCGCCTCGGCGTGCCCGAGGACCGGATCGACGCGGACGCGAGCTACTACGCGCTCGGCCTGGACTCCGCGACGCTGCTGCGGATCGCGGCGGAGCTGGGGGAGCGGCTCGGCACGAAACTCGCGCCGACGCTGCTGTTCGAGCACGCCTCGGTGACGGCGCTCGCCGGGCACCTGGCCCGCCACCACGAGCCTGCGGCACCGGCCGAGGCGTCTGGCGTACCCGCGCACGCCGAGGCGCCGCGCCCCGTCGCGGCCCCGGCCGCCACGGAAGCCGCCAGTGCCGTCGGTTCCGTCGGTTCCGTCGGTCAGGACATCGCGATCGTCGGCATCAGCGGCCGGTACCCGAAGGCGCGCGGCCTCGCCGAGTTCTGGGAGAACCTCAAGTCCGGGCGCGACTGCGTCGGCGAGGTGCCCGAGGAGCGCTGGCCGGGCGACACCTTCGACGGCGAGCGCACCCCGTCGGGGCGACCGGTGTCCCGCCTCGGCGGCTTCCTCGACGACCCCGACTGCTTCGACGCGGAGTTCTTCCAGATATCCGACGCCGAGGCGGCCCAACTCGACCCGCAGGAGCGGCTGTTCCTCGAAGTGTGCTGGGAGGCCGTCGAGGACGCCGGATACACGCCCGCGGGCCTCTCCGCGGCCGACGGCGGACGGCGCGGGGCCGTCGGCGTCTTCGCCGGGGTCATGCACCAGGACTACGTCCTGGTGCAGCACGACGCGGCGGACGGCGACCCGGCCGCCCCGCCCGCGCCCCTGGCGCTGAACGCCGCGGCCATCGCCAACCGCGTCTCGCACTTCTGCGACTTCCGCGGCCCGTCCCTCGCGGTCGACTCCGTGTGCGCCTCGTCGCTGAGCGCCGTGCACCTGGCGGTGGAGAGCCTGCGGCGCGGCGAGTGCGACGCCGCCCTCGCGGGCGGCGTGAACCTCTCGCTGCACCCCGCGAAGTACCGCACGTACGGCAGCCTCGACCTGCTGGCGGGCGAGACGCCGTCCCGCTCCTTCGGCGCCGGGGGCGACGGCTACGTGGCCGCGGAGGGCGTCGGAGCCGTGCTCCTGAAGCCCCTCGACCGCGCGCTGGCCGACGGCGACGCCGTGTACGCCGTCATCAAGGGCACCGCCGTCAACCACTCGGGCCGGACCCCCGGCATGCGGGTGCCGTCCGTCGCCGCGCAGGCGGAGCTCATCGAGACCTGCCTGGAGCGCGCCGGGGTCGACGCCGGGACGATCGGCTACCTCGAAGCCCACGGCACGGGCACGGAGATCGGCGACCTCATCGAAGTGCAGGGGCTGCGCCGGGCGTTCGAGAAGCGCACGGACGCCAAGGGCTTCTGCGCCCTCGGCTCGGTCAAGTCCGCCATCGGCCACGCCGAGGCGGCCGCCGGGATCAGCGGGCTCACCAAGGCCGTCCTCCAGCTCCACCACCGGACCCTGACGCCGCTGGTCGGCGGCGCCGGGACCAACCCGTACCTCGACCTCGCCGACTCGCCGTTCCGGCTCCAGACGGACCTCGCGGAGTGGACGGTGGACGCGGGCGGCCCCGGCACGCCGCGCCGCGCCGGAGTGAGCGCGTTCGGCGCCACGGGCACCAACGCCCACGTCGTCGTCGAGGAAGCACCCCCGGTGCGCGACCACGCCCTGAGCGGCGACGCGGCGGGCCCCGTGCTCGTACCGCTGTCGGCGACCGACGGCGACCGGCTGCGCGCCTACGCGGACAAGCTGCTGCGCTTCCTCGACACCAAGGAGGGCGCCGCGCTCGACCCGGCCGACCTGGCCCACACCCTCCAGACCGGGCGCGTCGCCCTGGCCGAGCGCGCGGTGATCCTCGCGCACGACTTGGACGAGGTCCGCGAGGGCCTGGAGGCCGTGGCCAACGGCACCGGGACCGACGGCACCGGGGTCCGGGTGTGGCGCGGGCGCGTGGCGGAGACGCCCGCGGAGGCACGGCTCCTCGACGAGGACGACGTACGCGCGGAACTCGTCGGCCGATGGGCGGCGCGCGGCAAGTGGGCCAAGGTCGCGGAGCTGTGGCTCGGCGGCTACGCCCTCGACTGGCCCGCCCCGCACGGCACGGCGGCCCCGCGCCGCGCGCACCTGCCCACGTACCCGTTCGCCAAGCGGCGTCACTGGATCACGGCACCGGCACCGGCACCGGGAACGGCCGCCACGGCACCCACCGCGCAGGCCCCCGCTGCCGAGAGCGGCACCGTCCACTGGCACTTCGTGCCCGACGGCGCGCAGCCGCCCGCGTCCGCCCACCGGGCCGACCTCCCGGCGGAGGAGAAGGCCCGCGGCTATCTGCGCCAGCTCGTCGCCGCCCGCGTGGGACGTCCCGCACGGGACATCGGCCCGCACGCGGGTCTGATCGACATCGGCCTGACGTCGCTCGGCGCCGTCGGCCTCAGCAAGGACCTGGCGGCGACGGTCGCGCCCGGCTTCGTGCCCAGCGCCCTGTTCGAGTACGGCACCGTCGCCGAACTCGCCGGGTACCTGACGGCCACGTGGCCCGCGGGCCCGGCCCGTCTTGTCGCCACGCGCCCGCAGGCCCCGGAGCCGGACCTGCCGTCCGCCCGGCCGGAGGAACGGCCCACCGCGCCCGACGTCCTGGACGTCCTCGAGTGCCTGCGCAGCGGCGCCCTGCACCTCGACGACGCCATCGCGCTCCTCGACGAAGAGAGTTACGAGAAGTGAAGCACGAGCTCAGCGCCCTCATCGCGGACTACAAGGCGGGCAAGGTCAGCGCCCGTGAGGTCGGCGACCTCCTGCGCGACCTGCGCGAGCAGGCGGGGGAGCCGCAGCCCGCCGGGGCGTTCGCGTACCCGCTCTCCGAGGGCCAGCGCGGACTGTGGGCGCTCCAGCGGGCGTACCCGGACATGGCCGCGTACAACGTGCCGCTGTGCTTCCGCGTCAGCGGCCTGGACGTGGCGGCGTTCCAGGACGCCTGCCGGGCGCTGCTCGTGCGCCACCCCGTGCTCACCACCGTGATCGGCCAGGACGCGGGCGAGCCGACGCAGTCCGTCGACCCCGCCCGCGCGCTCGACTTCGCGCGGATCGACCTGACGGGCACCGCCGACGAGGGCGAGGCGCTCGCCGCCGTGGAGCGCGCGGGCAAGCGGGTGTTCTCCCTGGGCGGGGCGGCCGGGCACGAGGGCGAAGGCCTGTTCCGCGTCCGCGTCTTCGACCGCCCGGCGGGCGAGTCGCTCGTCCTGGTCGTCGTCCACCACATCGTCTTCGACGGCACGTCGGCGACGCTCCTGATGAGCACGCTGTTCGAGGAGTACGAGGCGCGGGTGAGCGGCGTACCGGCGAAGGGCCGCGACCCCGAGGACACCGCGGGCTTCCACGACTTCGTCCGCGAGGAGCGGCGCACCCTGGCCGCGCGCGGCGCCGAGCGCCTTCCCTACTGGCGCAACCGGCTCGCCGCGCCCCTGCCCGTCCTCGACCTGCCCGCGGACCGGCCGCACACGGACCTCGCCGACCGCTTCGCCGGGAAGACGCTCGTGACCGAGGTGCCCGCGGAACTGGCCGCGCGCGTCGCCGAGTTCGCCACCGCGCGGCGGACCTTCGTGTCCACGGCCATGCTCACCGCCTACGCGGCGACCCTGGCGACGTACTCCGACGCCGGTGAAGTCGTCGTCGGCATGCCCGTGAACGAGCGCGAAGGCGACGCCCTCGCCCGGACCGTGGGCCTGATGATCAACATGGTGCCGGTCCGCGTCGCGCTCCCGCCCGACGAGCCCTTCGACCGGCTCGTCACGCGCGCCCAGCGGGACGTCGCCGACGACCTGCTGCACGGCCACCCCTTCCCGGCCCTCGTGCGGGACCTCGCGCAGGACACCCCGGCCGGGCGCTCCCCGGTGTTCCAGACGGCGTTCGTCTTCCAGGACGTCCTCGACGGCATCGCCGACGCCGACCGGCCCTACCGGCTGGTCGAGGAGCTGCACCAGGAAGGGGAGTACGAGCTCTCCGTCGAGGTGTGGCGCAGCGGCGCGGGCTACGCGCTGTACTGGAAGTACCAGCCGGAGCTCTACAGCCGCGCGTTCATCCAGGAGCTGGCGGCCCGCTTCGCCGACGTCCTGGCGGCGGTGTGCGACGAGCCGCACACGACCGTGGCCGCCCTGCGGCAGCGCGGCGCCGAGCGGTGCGTGCAGGACCTCGTCGAGGACACGGCGCGGCGCACCCCGGACGCGGTCGCCGTGGCCGGTCAGGAAGAGGTCCTGACGTACGAGGCGCTCAGCGCCCGCAGTGCCGCGCTCGCCTCCTGCCTGGTGGCGCGGGGCGTGCGCCGCGGCGACCTGGTGTCCGTGCTGCTCGACCGGTCGCCCGACCTCGTCGTGACCCTGCTCGGCATCCTCAAGGCGGGCGCGGCGTACGTCCCGCTCGACCCGGAGCTGCCCGCCGCCCGGCTCACGGACATCGTGACGGACAGCGGCACCCCGCTGATCGTGACCCAGACCCGGCACGAGGCCCGCGCCCGCGGCCTCGCCGAGGGCCGGGGGGCCGCCGCGCCCGCGCTGTTCGTGCTCGACGAGGAGCGGGACGCGCTCGCGGCCGCCCTCGCCCCGGGGCAGCCCGCCGCCGTGCCCGTGACCGCCGACGACCTGGCGTACGTCATCTACACGTCGGGCAGCACCGGCCGCCCCAAGGGCGTGATGATCCCGCACCGGGGCTTCACCAACCTGCTCGGCTCGCTGCGCCGCGAGCCCGGCATGGACGCGACGGACACCCTCTTCGCCGTCACCACCGTCAGCTTCGACATGGCGCAGGTCGAACTGCTGCTGCCGCTGGTGTGCGGGGCCCGCGTCTATGTCTGCGACAGCCCGGCCATCAAGGACGTGGACCGGCTCAAGGAGCGCATCGCCCGGGTGCGGCCCACGGTGATGCAGGCGACCCCGGCGACGTGGAGCATGCTGTTCCACTCGGGCTGGCGCAACCCCGAGGGCGTGCGGATCTTCTGCGGCGGCGAGGCGCTGCCCCGCACGCTCAAGGAGTTCTTCCGCGACACCGGCACCGAGGCCTGGAACCTGTACGGGCCGACCGAGACGACCGTGTACTCCACCGGCGGCCTCGTCCGCCACGACCGGCCGACCACCATCGGCAGGCCGGTCGCCCACACCCGGGTCCACATCCTCGACGAGCACCTGCGCCCGGTGCCCCACGGAGAGACCGGCGAACTGTGCATCGCGGGCAAGGGCCTGGCGAAGGGCTACGTCAACCGGCCCGACCTCACCGCGGAGAAGTTCGTCGACCACGACCTGGTGCCCGGCGGCAAGCTCTACCGCACCGGGGACCTGGCCCGCTGGACCGAGGACGGCGAGATCGACTACCTGGGCCGGAAGGACTTCCAGGTGAAGATCCGCGGCTACCGCATCGAACTGGGCGACATCGAGTACCACTTGGGCCGCCACCAGGACGTCGCCGAGTGCGTCGTCGTCGCGCGCGGCGAGGACGGCGCCAAGCAGCTCGTCGCCTACTACGTGCCGGGCGGCGCGGGCGCCCGCCCCGACGCCTTCAAGGAACACCTGCGCGCGCTGCTGCCCGCGTACATGGTTCCGGACTTCTACGTCCCGCTCGACGCCGTTCCGCTGACGGGCAGCGGCAAGGTGGACCGCACCGCCCTGATGGGGCGCGAGGTGTCCGCCGCCGCGCCCGCCCCGGCTGCCCGCCCCCAGCGGGCCGCGCGGCCCTCCCGTGACGTGGAGCGCGAGGTCCTCGCCTGCTGGCAGGAGGTCCTGAAGGTGCGGGACCTCACCCCGTCCGTCTCCTTCTTCGAGTCCGGCGGCAACTCGCTGTCGGCCGTGGTGCTCGCGGACCTGATCGGCCGCCGGCTCGGGGTGTCGTTCGCGGCGGCCGACCTGTTCAAGTACGCCACCCCGGCCGCTGTCGCCGCGTACGTGCGGGAGCAGGTGCCGGACCAGGCGGAGGCGGCCCAGGAGGCGCCGGAGCCCGTCGCGCCCGCTCCCACGCAGACGCAGACGCAGGCTCCGGAGCCGGAGCCGGAGCGCGTGTCCCTGCCCGACGACGCCGTCGCCGTCGTCGGCATCTCCTGCCGCTTCCCCGACGCCCGCGACCACTGGGAGTTCTGGGAGAACCTCAAGCGCGGCCACGCCTCCGCAGGGCGCTGGAGCGAGGCGGAGCTGCGCGCTGCGGGCGTGCCCGAACGCGTCCTGCGCGACCCGGACTTCGTGCCGCTGCGCTCGGGGCTCGACGGCAAGGACGAGTTCGACGGCGCGTTCTTCCGGCTCTCGCCCCAGCACGTCGAGCTGATGGACCCGCAGTTCCGCCAGGTCCTGCTGCACGCCTGGAAGGCCGTCGAGGACGCGGGCCGCGACCACCGGGAGATCCCCAACACCGGGGTGTACGTCTCCACCGGCAACCACCACTACGGCGCCCCGGACGACACCGCCGAGACGCCCGCCGCGGTCATCGAGGACCCGCGGCAGTACCTGTCGTGGGTGATGAGCCAGAGCGGCACCGTCGCCTCCATGGTCTCCTACCAGCTCGGCTTCGGCGGCCCGAGCATGTCCGTGCACTCCAACTGCTCGTCCTCGCTGAGCGCCCTCGCCCTCGCGGCCCGCGCCGTGCAGACCGGCGAGACGGACTTCGCCCTGGTGGCGGGGGCCTCCGCGAACAGCGTCGACGGGCTCGGCTACGTCCACAAGGCGGGCCTCAACCTCTCCGGCGACGGCCGCGTCAAGGCCTTCGACGCGGACGCCGACGGCATGGCGGGCGGCGAGGGCGTCGTGGCCCTGCTGATCCGCCGCGCTGCCGACGCCGTCGCCGACGGCGACCACATCTACGGACTGCTGCGCGGCATCGCCGTCAACAACGACGGCGGCGACGCCACCGGCTTCTACAGCCCCAGCGTCAACGGCCAGTCCCGGCTGATCCGGCAGGTCCTCGACCGCACCGGCGTCGACCCGCGCACCATCGGCTACGTCGAGGCGCACGGCACCGGCACGAAGCTCGGCGACCCCGTGGAGGTCGCCGCGCTCACCGAGGCGTACCGCGCGTTCACCGACGACACCGGCTACTGCGGCATCGGCTCGGTGAAGACCAACCTCGGCCACCTCGACACCGCGGCCGGACTCGCCGGTGCCGTCAAGGTGCTCCTGAGCCTCTACCACGGGCAGCTCCCGCCCACGCTCCACTACCGCGAGCCCAACCCCCAACTGCGCCTGGACACCTCGCCGTTCCACGTCGTGGACCGGCTGCGCGACTGGCCCGCGGACGGCGGGCCGCGCCGCGCGGCGCAGAGCTCCATCGGCCTGGGCGGCACCAACGCCCACGCCGTCTTCGAGGAGTACGTCCCCGCCGCCCCGGCACGCGCCGACGACGAGGGCGCCCCGCAGCTGGTGCCGCTGTCCGCCCGCACCCGCGACGACCTCGTGCGCGCGGCCGCCGAGCTGCGCCGGCACCTGACCGGGCCGCGCGCCGCCGCGCTGCGCCTGGACGACGTCGCGCACACGCTGCGCACCGGCCGGGTCGCCCTGGCCCACCGCGTGGCGTTCGTCGTGCGCGACCTGGACCGGCTGGCCGCCGAACTGGACGCGTTCGTACGGGACCCGGAAGGCGACGACACCGCGCGCCGCTTCACAGGCCCTGCGGCGGGCTGCGCCACGGCCGACGCCGACGCCACCCGCAAGCACACCGCGCAGCTCGCCCGCAGGCTCGCCGACGGCAAGCTGAAGAAGGCCGCGAAGGCCTGGGCGCGCGGCGCCGAGGCCGACTGGAGCCCGCTCGCCGGGCAGCGGCCCGCCCACCGCGTGAGCCTGCCCGGATACGCCTTCGCGCCGGTGGTCCACCCGTACCCGGTCCGCGCGCCGCGGCCCGCCACCGCCGCGCCCCGCCCGGACGCGGCCCCCGGCACGCCGCTCGCGCACCCGCTGCTGCACGAGAACGTGTCGCGGCTCGACGGACAGCGCTACCGCTCGTCCTTCTCCGGCGCCGAGTTCGTCCTGCACGACCACGTCGTCGACGGCAAGAAGCTGCTGCCCGCCGTCGCGAGCCTGGAGATGGCCTGCACGGCCGTGCGGCAGGCCCTGCCGGAGACGGCCGGGCGGCGCACCGTCCTGAAGAACGTGACGTGGGCGCGCCCCGTCGTCGTGGACGACGGCGGCAGGCAGGTGGAGTTCACCCTCACCCGCGACGAGACGGCCCCCTCCGGGCCGCTGGGCTTCGCCCTCCTGACGGACGGCGACCAGCTGTGCGTCCAGGGCCGCGCCACCATCGACGCGGCCGCGCCGCCGCCCCGCGTCGACCTCGCGGACCTGCGCGACCGGCTGCGCCTGCGGCCCCTCGCGGGCGAGGACGTGTACGCGCACATCGCCCGCGCGGGCGTCGCCTACGGCCCCGGCTTCCGCCTCGTGCACGTGCTGCATCGGGGCGAGCGCGACGGGCGCCGCGAGGTGCTCGCCGAACTGCGGCTGCCCGCGCACCTGCGCGCCACGGCGGACGCGTACGCGCTCCACCCCAGCTTCCTCGACGCCGCCGTGCACGCTTCGCTCGGCCTGGACCCGGCCTTCGACTCCGCCGCGGCCGGGACGGTCGCGGACGGGACGACGCGGGTGCCGTTCGCGCTCGACCGGCTCGACGCGCACGCGCCGTTCGGCGAGACGATGTACGCCTGGGTGCGCCCGGCGGCGAACCGTTCCGCCGCGGCGGAACGCGTCCTCGACATCGACCTCCTCGACCCGGCGGGGCAGGTCTGCGCCACGCTGCGCGGCCTCGCCTACCGCGCCCTGGCCACGCCCGACCGCCGGGAGCCCGAGAGCCGGGAGTCCGAGCGCCGCCCGGAGGCGACTCGCGCCTCCCGGCTGCGCACGCTGCTTCCGGTGTGGGAGCCCCGGCACCCCGCCGAGGCCCCGGCCCCGCAGAGCCCTCGGGGCGCCGTGCTCGTCCTGGACGCCGACCGCAGGCTGCACGCCGAACTGGCGGTGCTCCACCCGGGCCACCAGCGCGTCGACCTGCCTGATGGCGCGTCCGCCGACGACATCGCGGGGCTGATCCGCACCGCCTGCGCGGCCACCGGCGGGCGGATCGCCCGGATCGTCTGGGTCGCCCCCGCCGAGACCCCCGACGGCATGGTCCGGGGCCAGGAGCGCGGCGCGGTCCAGGTCTTCCGCGTCGTCAAGGCTCTACTCGCCCTCGGCCACGGCACGCGCGACCTCGCCTGGTCCCTCTACACGTTCGGCACCCAGGCCGTCCGCGAACCCGACCCGGTCGCGGCCACGCACGCGAGCGTCCACGGCCTGGCGGGCAGCCTCGCCCAGGAGCACACGCGCTGGACGATCGACCTCGTCGACCTGCCGCACCCGGACTCCGGCGACCTCGTCGGCGACCGCCTCGGCGAGGAGCGACGCCTCACCGGGGTGCGCCCCGGCACCACGGTGGCCCTGCGCGGCGGCCGCTGGTTCTCCCACGAACTGCTGCCCACCACCGCCCTGGAACCGGCCACCGGCACCTACCGGCACGGCGGCGTCTACGTCGTCATCGGCGGCGCGGGCGGCATCGGCGAGCTGTGGAGCCGGTACATGGTCGACCGCTACCGCGCGACGATCGTGTGGATCGGGCGGCGCCCCCTGGCCGACGGGGTGGAGCGGCGCCTCGCCGACCTCGCCGAGCGGGCCCGCGCCGCGGGCGCGGCGGCCCCCTCGTACGTTCAGGCCGACGCGCGCGACGACGAGAGCCTGCGGGCCGCGCACGCGCGGATCAAGCGGGACCACCCGCGCGTCGACGGCGTCGTGCACTCCGCGATCGTCCTCGCCGACAAGACCCTCGCGCACATGGACGAGGACCGGTTCCGCGCCGCCCTCGCCGCGAAGGCCGACGTCGGCGTCCGCGTCGCCGACGTGTTCGGGGCCGAGCCGCTGGACTTCCTGCTGTTCTTCTCCTCGGTCGAGAGCTTCGTCCGGGCCCCCGGACAGGCCAACTACGCCGCCGGATGCACCTTCAAGGACGCCCTCGCGCACGCCCTGAACCGGCGCGGCACCACCGTCGCCAAGGCGGTCAACTGGGGGTACTGGGGCGTGGCCGGTGTCGTCAGCGACTCCTTCTACCGCGAGCGGATGGCCGCCGCCGGAGTCGACTCGCTCGACCCCGACGAGGCGTTCACCGCCCTGGAGTCCTTCCTCGCGGGCGAGCACGGCCAGGTCGCCCTGATGCGCACCTTCGGCGACGAGGCGCTGCGCGGCCTCGCCCTGGACGAACACCAGGGCCGCCACCGCCGCGCGCTGCCCTCCGTGCGCGACGCCGTCGTGTCCGCGCACCGCGCGCCGCACGGCGAGGTGGAGCGGCTGCGCCGCTTCCTGCCGCACCCGCGCATGCGCGAACTCACCCTGAACCTGCTGTACGTGACCCTCCGCGACCTCGGCGCCGCGCGCCCGGACGGGGCCGGGCACGGCGTCCTGCCCCGGTACGCGCGCTGGCTGGAGGAGAGCCACCGGCTGTTCGCCGAGGCCGGCCCCGCCCTCGCCGCCCTGGACCTGGACGCCGCCGCCCTGTGGCGCCAGTGGCGGGCCGAGCGCGACGGCTGGCAGACAGGCGCCAACCAGCGCGCGCAGGTCGACCTGGTCGAGTCCTGCCTCCAGGCCCTGCCGGACGTCCTCACCGGCGTCCGCCAGGGCACCGAGATCCTCTTCCCCGGCTCCTCGCTGTCCCGCGTCGAGGGCGTCTACCGGGGCGACCCGGTCGTCGACTACTTCAACGACCGGCTCAGCGTGCTCCTCGCCGACGCCGTGCGCGCCTGGGGCACGGCCGAGCCGGGCCGGCGGCTGCGCGTCCTGGAGGTCGGCGCGGGGACCGGCGCGACCAGCGTCAAGGTCCTGGAGGCCCTCGAACCGTTCGGCGACCGCATCGCCGAGTACCACTACACCGACCTGTCCAAGGCCTTCCTGTTCCGCGCCGAGGAACGCCTCAAGCCCCGCTACCCGCACGTGACCACCGGCATATTCAACGCCGAGCACGCGCCCGGGCCGCAGGGCGTCGACCTCGGCGGCTTCGACGTCGTCGTGGCCACCAACGTCCTGCACGCCACCGCCGACATCTCCCGCACCCTGCGCAACGTCAAGGCGACCCTGCGGGAGGGCGGCCTGCTCCTGCTCAACGAGATGAGCCGCAACACCCTGCTCGCCCACGTCACGTTCGGCCTCGTGGACGGCTGGTGGCTGTACCGGGACGCCGCCCTGCGCATCCCCGGCAGCCCGGTGCTCTCCGCCGAGAGCTGGCGCGAGGTCCTGGAGGACGAAGGGTTCCGCACCGGTGCCCAGCCGGACACCGAGGCCCACGCGCTCGGGCAGATGCTGCTCGTCGCGGAGAGCGACGGACGGTACCGCACGCCGGACGGCCCGAGCGCCGCTCAGGACCAGGCCGCGCCCCGCACCACCGCCCCCGCGTACGAGCCCGTCGCGGCGGCGCCCGGCGCGGACGACGAGGGCGAGCTGCGCGCGCGTACCGCCGACTACTTCGAGCGGCTGCTGCGCGAGGCCCTGCACCTGGCGGACGGGGAGCTCGACCCGGCCAAGGACCTGCACGACTACGGCCTCGACTCCATCCTCGTGTCCGGCATGAACAGCGCCGTGGCCCGGGACTTCGAGGACGTCAGCAGCACCCTGTTCTTCGAACTGCGCACCCTGGACGAGCTCGTGGACCACTTCGTGGAGCGGCGGCGCCCGGAGCTGCGGACGCTCTTCGGCCTCGACCGGGCGGACGCCCGCAGCCCGCAGGCCGACGCCGCCCGGGCCTCCGACGCGTCCCTCGCCGAGAGGGCCGTCGCGTACCTCACCGGCCTCGTCGCCGAGACGCTGAAGCTCGACCCGGAGCGGCTCGACGCGGACGCCGACCTCTTCGACCTCGGCCTCGACTCCATCCTCGTCGTCCAGCTGAACAACACCCTCGGCCGCGACTTCGAGGACCTCGGCAGCACGCTGTTCTTCGACCACTCGACGGTCCGGGACGTGGCCGCGTACTTCGCGACGACGCACGCGGCGCGGCTGGCCGAGGTCCTGGGCACGGCGACCCCCGCGGCACCGCCGACGGAAGCCACCCGTCCGGCACCTCTGACCGCTGCGGTCGAGCCCGCCCCCGCCCCCGCCCCGGCTCCCGAGGTCCGGCCCCGGCCCGAGCCGCACTCCGGCGACATCGCCGTCGTGGGCCTCGCCGGGCGCTACCCGGGCGCCGAGAGCCCCGCCCGCCTGTGGGAGAACCTGGCCCGCGGCGAGAGTGCGACCGCGCCCTACCCGGCCGACCGCTGGTGGTGCGACTGGCAGGACCGGGAGCGCCCCTGGGGCGGCTTCCTCGACGACGTGGCCTCCTTCGACGCCGCGTACTTCGGCATCGACGAGCGCGAGGCCGCGGCCATGGACCCGCAGGAGCGGCTGTTCATCGAGACCGCGCACGGAGCCGTGCAGGACGCGGGCTACACGCCCGCGGCCCTCGCCGGACACGGCCGCGTCGGCGTGTTCGTGGGCGTCATGAACGCCACGTACAACGGGCGCACGGCCTACTCGTCCATCGCCAACCGCACCTCCTACCTCTTCGACTTCCAGGGCCCGAGCGTGGCCGTCGACACGGCCTGCTCCGGGTCGCTCACGGCCCTGCACCTGGCCGTGCAGAGCCTGCTCTCCGGGGACAGCGCCTGCGCGGTGGCGGGCGGCGTCAACCTGCTCCTCGGCACGGACCACTTCGACGTGCTCCAGGAGCACGGCCTGCTGTCGTCAGGGGAGCGGTGCCGCCCCTTCTCCGAGCACGCGGACGGCTTCCTCGCGGCGGAGGGTGTCGGCGCCGTGGTGCTGCGCCCGCTGCGCGACGCGCTGGCCGCGGGCGACCACGTCTACGGCGTGATCAAGGGAAGTGCCGTCAACTCCGGCGGCCGCACCAGCCGTTACAGCATGCCGAGCCTGGACGCGCAGCGCGACGTCGTCACCCACGCCCTGGCCAGGGCCGGGGTCACGCCGGACACGATCAGCTACGTGGAGGCCCACGGCACGGCGACGCCCCTCGGCGACTCCCTGGAGATCTCCGCGCTCAGCCGCGCCTTCGCCGGTGACCGCCCGGGGCAGTACTGCGCGGTCGGCTCGCTCAAGTCCAACCTGGGCCACTGCGAGAGCGCCTCGGGCATCGCGGGCCTCACCAAGGTCCTGATGCAGCTGCGCCACCGCGCGCTCGCGCCCTCGATCAACGCCGAGGACCTCAACACCGGCATCGTCTTCAAGCAGTCGCCGTTCCACGTCCAGCGCGAGCTCGCCCCCTGGAACCCGGTCGACGCCGACGGGCGCCCCCTGCCGCGGCGCGCGGGCATCTCCTGCTTCGGCGCGGGCGGCTCGAACGCACACCTGATCATCGAGGGATACGAGAACATGGCCGACGACGAGGCCCGCACCGCCGATGCGACGGCCGACGAGACCTGCCTGGTCCCGCTGTCGGCGCACACGCCCGAGCAGCTGCGCACGGCGGCCGGGCAGCTGGCCGCGCACCTGGGCGAGGCGGAGCGCGAGCGGCGCCCGGTGCCGCTGCGCGACCTCGCGCACACCCTCCAGACCGGCCGCGACGAACTGCCCGTGCGCCTCGCGCTCGTCGTCCGCTCCACCGCCGAACTCGCCGCAGCGCTCGCCGAGTTCAGCGCACACGGCGTCGCGGGACCCGGCCGGTACGCCGACCTCACCGAATCCGGCACCGGCACCAGCACCGGTGCACGGGTGTCGGCGGTGGGCGGCGCGGCCGGTGACCCGCACGCGGCGGCGCGCGGCTGGCTGGCCGGAGCGAGCGTCGCGTGGGCCGAGCTGTATGCCGGGCGCCCGCCGCGCCGCGTCAGCCTGCCGACGTACCCGTTCGCACGGCGCGAGTACTGGTACGAGACTGCGGGGGAGCGGCTCCAGGCCGGGGAGCGCGCGTCCGGCACCCCGGTAGCGGCACGCCCCGCACCGCACCCCGCACCGCGCCCCGAGGACGGCGCCCACGACGTCCGGGCCTGGCTGCGCGCCGCGCTCGCCGAGGAGCTGGACGGCGTCGCGCCCCACGACGTCGCCACCGACCGCGAGTTCGCCGCGCTCGGCGTCTCGTCGATGGGCCTGGTGCGGCTCTCCCGGCGGGTGCGGAGCGAGCTGCACGCGGACTTCGCGTCGGCCGCGCTCTTCGAGCACCGCACCGTCGACGCCCTGGCCGCCCACCTCGTCGGCGTACTCCCGCAGGTGGTTCACGCCCCCGATGCGGTCGACGCGTTCGTGCCGCACCCGCTGTCCGAGGGGCAGCGGGGCCTGTGGAGCCTCCAGAAGTCCGCACCCGACGCGAGCGTGTACAACGTGCCGCTGTGCTTCCAGGTGTCCGGCCTCGACCTGCCGGCCCTGCGCACCGCCTTCGACCGGGTCCGCACCCGCCACCCGCTGCTTGCGGCCGTCGTACGACGCGACGGCGACCGGCTCGTGTTCGCACGGCCCGAGGCCCCGCGGCCCGCGGTCGCCGAGCACGAGCTGACCGCGACGGACCCGGACGAGGTGCGCGCACGGCTGCGCGCGCACGCCAGGGAGCCGTTCGACCTGGAGAACGGCCCGCTGTGCCGGCTGAGCGTCTTCCACGGCGCTCCGGGCGCGGACGCCCGGGTGCTCCTGAACGCCCACCACCTCGTCCTCGACGGCGCCTCCGCCGTCGTGCTCGTCAAGGACCTGCTGGCCGCCTACCGGAGCGCCGCCGCGGGCGCCGCGCCGGTTCCGGCCGCCGCGGCCGCCCCGTACGCCGAGTTCGTCGCCGACGAGGCCGCTCTCCTGGCCGGGGACGAGGGCGCGGACCGGCTCGCCTTCTGGCGCGAGCAGCTGGCCGCGCTGCCGCCCGTCCCCGCCTTCCCCACGGACCGGCCGCGCTCCGCGCCCGACCAGGGGCGGCACGGCGCCACCGAGGTCCTGCGGCTCCCGGTGGACCTCGGCGACCGCGTCGCCCGGTTCGCCCGCGAGCGGGGCGTCTACCCGTCCGCCGTGTTCCTGGCCGCGCACCAGGTCCTGCTGCGGCAGTACGCCCAGCAGGACGACGTCGTCGTCGGCATGCCGGTCAGCACCCGGCCCGGCGCCCGCTTCGACGGCACCGTCGGCCACTTCGTCACCATGGTGCCGGTCCGGACCCGGATGTCGGGGCGCGGCACGTTCGCCGAGCTGTGTGCGGACGTCCAGGGCACGCTGCTGGACGCCCTCGCGCACGCCTACCCGTTCGGCCCGCTGGTCCGCGAGCTCGGCCTGGGCACGGCCGACGGCTCCGCGCCGGTGTTCCGCCACGCCTTCATGTACCAGGACTGGCACGAGGACGTCACCGCGGGAGCCCCCGGCGTCCGCTACGTCGAGGGCGTCCACCAGGAGGGCGAGTACGAACTCGTCGTCGAGGTCATCGCGCCGCACGCCGCCGAGGACGCGTACACCGTCAAGGCGAAGTACGACCCCGCCCTGTTCGACGCCGCGACGGTGGACCGGCTGCTGCGCCAGTACGCCCACCTCCTGGAGTCGGCCCCGGCCACGGACCCGTTCCGGCGGCTCGACGACTGTTCGGCGGCCTCGCCGCAGGAGCTGCACACCCTCACCGTGGAGTGGAACGACACCGCCGTCACCCAGCCGGACAAGCACGTCCACGAGCTGTTCGCCGAGCAGGCGGCCCGCACCCCCGACGCGATCGCGCTCGTGGCGGGCACCGAGTCCGTGACGTACGCGCGACTGGACGAGCGCACCCGGGAGCTGGCCGCGCGCCTGCGCCGAACCGGCGTGGGACCGGGCCGTCTCGTCGCCGTCCACCTGGAGCGCTCCGTCGACCTCGTCGTCGCGCTGCTCGCCACCCTGCGCGCCGGGGGCGCCTACATCCCCCTCGACCCGGACTACCCGCGCGACCGGATCGCCCACATCCTCGACGACGCAGGGCCCGCCGTCCTGCTCAGCCACACCGCGCTGCGCGGACGCCTCGCGGACCTGGCGGTTCCGGCCGGTCGGCGCCTGCTCGTGCTCGACGACCCGGACGCCGACCCGGCGGCCGCGGAGCCGAGCGGCGCCGCGCCCGGCGCGCAGGACCCGGCCTACGTCATCTACACCTCCGGCAGCACGGGCCTGCCGAAGGGCGTCGTGGTGCCCCACCGCGCGCTCACCAACTTCCTGTGCGCGATGGCGAAGCGGCCGGGCCTCGGCGCGGCCGACCGCGTCCTCGCGGTGACGACGCACAGCTTCGACATCGCCGCCCTGGAGCTCTATCTGCCGCTCGTCACCGGCGCCGAGTGCCACCTCAGCGACCCGGAGACCGCGCGCTCCGGCGACCGGCTCGCCGCGCTCGTCGCGCGGGTGCGGCCCACCGTGATGCAGGCGACCCCCGCCACCTGGACGATGCTGCTGCACGCGGGCTGGACCAACGCCGAAGGCCTGCGCGTGCTGTGCGGCGGCGAGGCACTGTCCGAGTCCCTCGCGGAGCGCCTCACCGCCCTGGGCGGCGAGGTGTGGAACCTGTTCGGGCCCACCGAGACCACCGTGTGGTCCACGGTCGCCCGGGTGGAGGCGGGCCGCCGCGTCACCATCGGGCGCCCCATCGACAACACCCGGATCCACATCCTCGACAAGCGCGGCGCCACGGCCCCGGTCGGCGTGCCCGGCGAGCTGTGCATCGCGGGCGACGGGCTCGCGCTCGGCTACCTCAACAAGCCCGAGCTCACCGCCGAGCGGTTCCCCGCCGACCCCTTCACGCCGGGCGGCAGGCTGTACCGCACGGGCGACCTGGCACGGCGCCGCGCGGACGGCGCCATCGAGTGCCTGGGACGGATCGACTCCCAGGTGAAGGTGCGCGGCTTCCGCGTCGAGCCGGGCGAGATCGAGCACGCCCTCACCCGGCACCCCGCCGTGCGCGAGTGCGCCGTCGTCACCAGGGCCGAGCCCGCGACGGGCGCCACCCAGCTCGTCGCCTACTGGACCGGCGGCAACGCCACCGCGCGCGAGCTGACCGAGCACCTGCGCCGGGCCCTGCCCGCGTACATGGTGCCCGCGTTCGTCCTGCCGGTCGACGCGCTGCCGCAGACCCCGAACGGCAAGGTGGACCGGCTCGCCCTGGCCCGCCGGCCGATCACGCTGCCGGACGCGCCCGCCCCGGAGCGGAGCCCGGCTCCGCCGACCGCCGTCGGCACCGTCCGCGACAGCGACGTGCTCGCCGTGTGGCGGGACGTGCTCGGCGTCGCCGGGCTCCGCCCCACGGACGCCTTCCTGGACGCGGGCGGCAACTCCGTCCTCGCGGTGGTGCTCGCCGACCGCGTCGCCGAGCGCTTCGGCGTGCGCTTCACCTCGGCGGACGTCTTCGGCTGCGTCGACGCGGCCGGTACGGCAGCCCGGCTGCGCGCGGACCTCGGCGCGGCGCACCGGCCGGGCGACGACGCGGCCCCGGCCGCCGACACCCCGTCGGCCGATGGCGCGCCCCGTGCCACGGCCCCGGCCGCGCCGGAGCCGTCCGGCCGGCTCGACGGCGCCGTCGCCGTCATCGGCGTCTCCGTCGGGCTCCCCGGCGCCGACGACCACCGCGCGTTCTGGCGCAACCTCGTCGCGGGCACGGAGAGCGTGGAGCTGTGCACCCCTGACGAGCTGCGCCGCATCGGCGTCGACGAAGGCCTGGTCCAGGACCCGGCGCACGTGCCGGTCCGCGCGAGCATGCGCGGCAAGGGCCTGTTCGACCACGCCTTCTTCCAGGTCTCGGCGCGCGACGCCGAACTCATGGACCCGCAGGCCCGCCAGCTGCTCCAGCACGCCTGGAAGGCCGTCGAGGACGCCGCGTACCTGCCCGCCGACATCGCCGACGCGGCGGTGTACATGTCCACCGCCAACTCCCTCTACCAGGCGCCCGTCACCGGCCCCGGCGCCCGCCGCGACTCGGAGGCCCTCGTCGGCTTCCTCCAGGCGCAGCCCGGCACCGTGCCGACGACCGTGTCGCACCGGCTCGGCCTGCGCGGACCGAGCCTGTTCGTGCACAGCAACTGCTCGTCGGCGCTCGCCGGCCTCGCCCTGGCCTGCCAGGGCATCCAGTCGGGCCAGACCACGCACGCCCTGGTCGGCGGCTGCGCGATGTACGGCGAGGAGACCGTCGGCTACCTCTACGAGGAGGGCATGACGCTGTCGCCCGACGGGCACTGCAAGCCCTTCGCGGCGGACGCCCGCGGCATGGTCGGCGGCGAGGGAGCCGTCGTCGTCCTCCTGAAGGACGCCCGCGCGGCGGTGCGCGACGGCGACCACATCCACGCGCTCGTGCGCGGCGTCGGCATGAACAACGACGGTGCCCGCAAGGCGGGTTACTACGCGCCGAGCCTCACCGGGCAGAGCGAACTGATCGCCTCCGTCCTCGACCGCGCCGGGGTGCGCGCCGAGTCCGTCCGCTACCTGGAGGCCCACGGCACCGGCACCGTCATCGGCGACCCCGTCGAGGTGAACGCCGTGTCCGAGGCGTTCCGGCGCCACACCGGCGCCACCGGCTTCTGCGGCATCGGCTCGGTGAAGGCGAACCTGGGCCACCTCGACGCGGCGGCGGGCCTCGCGGGCCTCGTGAAGTCCGCCCTCGTCCTGAGCCACCGCACGGTGCCGCCGACCATCAACCACGAGGCGCCCAACCCGCAGATCGACTTCGCGAACTCCCCGTTCCACGTGGTGGACCGGCTCACCCCGCTGTCGCCCGCGGACGGCCAGCCGCTGCGCGCCGCCGTCAGCTCCTTCGGCATCGGCGGCACGAACGTCCACGCCGTCCTCGAAGAGGCCCCGCCGCGCGACGGCCTCGGCGCGGACCTCCCCGGGCCGCACCTCGTCCCCCTGTCGGCGAGGACGCCCGACGCCCTGCGGCGGTACGCCCGCGACCTGGCCCGGCACCTCACCGACGAGGCGGCCCCGGTGGCGGATGTCGCCTTCACCTTCCAGGTGGGCCGCACCGCCCTGCCCTGCCGGGCGGCGTTCACGGCCGGGACCACGGCCGAACTCGTCGCGGCCCTTGAGGACTTCGCCGAGCGCGCGCAGCCGAACACGCGGCCGAGCGCGCAGCCGAACACGCAGGCACCCGCCGTCCTCGACGTTCTCGACGACGAGGACCGGCGCGCCCTGCTCGACCAGTGGCTCGCCGAGCGCAGGCTCGACAAGGTGGCCCGCCTGTGGGAGGCGGGCGAGCCCGTCGACTGGCGGCGGCTGTACGCCGACGGGCCGCGCCCGCACCGCCTGAGCCTGCCCGCGTACCCCTTCGAGGAGCAGCACTTCTGGCTGCGCGCCGAGCCCCCGGCACCGGTCGAGGACGCCTCCGTGGCCCCCCGCCTGTTCGCGGAGCACTGGGTGGCGCGCGACGCCGCGGCGGTCGCGGACACCGGCGCCCGGCGCGTGGTCGTGGCCTTCCTGTCCGACCGCGCGGCCCAGGACGCCTACCGGGCCGCGACGCTCCGGCACGCGCCCGGCACCCGCCTGGTCTTCGTCGCCAGGACCGACAGCGGCACCGGCACCGGCACCCCGGAGCCCGCGCCCGGCGACGCCGGGGCCGCGCTGACGGGGTACCGCGTCGACCCCGCCGACGAGCGCGCCCTCGCGCGGACGCTCGTCGCCGTCGCCGAGGCCCACGGCCCGCTCGACGCCCTCCACTACCTGTGGCCCACCGAGCGCGCGGACGGCAGGCCGCCGCTGCGCGAACTCGCCGACGTCGGCGTGCTCGTACGGGCCGTCGCCGCCACCGGCGACACCGTCCCTGACGTCCTCGTCGCGGGCCACTACGACGACGCCGTGGGCCAGGCCGCCCTCGACGCCCTGATCGGCTACGAGCGCTCCCTGTCCGGGCCGCTGCCCGGCACCGCGCTGCGCGTCGTGCTGCACGAGGGCGCCGTGGCCGCGGGCCGCTGGGCCGAGCTGCTCCTGACCGAGCAGCACCAGGAGCAGAAGGCCGCCGCCCTGTACCGGGGCGGGCAGCGCCACGTCTGCGAGGTGCGGAGCCTGCCCGACGCCGCCGCGCACCGCACGGGTGCCCTGCGTGAGGGCGGCACGTACCTGATCACCGGCGCCTTCGGCGGCCTCGGCCGCCGCGTCGCCGGGCACCTGGCCCGCGCCTACCGCGCGAACCTCGTCCTGCTCGGCCGCTCGCCGCTGAGCCCCGCCGACGAGACCTGGGCCGCGGGGCTCGGCGAGCACGGCGGCGCCGTCGTCTGCCGCCGCGCCGACGTCACCGACGAGGACGCCCTCGTCGAGGCGCTCAGCACCCTGCCGCCCGCGCTGCGGGCCATCGACGGCGTCGTGCACGCCGCGGGCACCGCGCAGCGGCTCGCCGTGACGGACGCGACCCGCGACGCCGCCCGGCGCGTCCTCGCCGCCAAGGTGGACGGGACGCTCGCCGTCGAACGGGCCCTCGCCCGCACGAGCGCCGGGCGCTCCGCGGAGTTCATCTGCCTCTTCTCGTCCAGCTCCGCCACCCTCGGCGACTTCGGCAGCTGCGACTACGCGGTCGCCAACCGCTTCCAGTCGGCCTACGCGCGCGCCCTCGCCGAGCGCGGCGAGCGACGGCTGCTCGCCGTCGGCTGGCCGCTGTGGGAGGACGGCGGCATGGGCGCCGCCGCCCAGCGCGCGGCCGACCACGACCACGTCACCGCGTACCTGGCCGCCAGCGGCCAGCGGCCCCTCGGCGCCGACACCGCGCTCGCCGTCCTCGAACGGCTCCTCGCGGAGCGGTCCGGCACCGCCGCGCCCCTGGTCCTGCACGCGCCCGCCGAGCGGGCCATCGCCCTGGCCGAGCGGGCCGTCGCGCCCGCACCGCACCGCCCGCGACCGGCGGCCCCCGCGGCCACCGGCCAGGACCCGGCCCCCGCGCGGGAGCCGGCCGCGGCACACGACCGGCGTCGCGCCGCCCTGGCCGACGCGGTGCGCGAGGTCGTCGCGCACGTCCTGAAGTCCCCCGCGGACCAGCTGGACGACGACAGCGGCTTCCACGACCTGGGCCTGGACTCCATCCGCCTCACCCAGCTCGCCCACCGGCTCGCCGAACGCCTCGGCACGCCGCTCCAGCCGACGGTCCTGTACGACCACCCGTCGGTACGGCGCCTGACCGACCACCTGGCCGACGAACCGGACGTCCAGCTGCCCGAGTCCGCCGAGCCCGTCGTGGCTCCGACGGCCCCGCGCCCCGCCCCCGAAGCCGCCCCCGCCGACCCCGGCACCGACAGCGCCGCCGACGCCGTCGCCGTCATCGGCATGAGCGGCATCTTCCCCGGCTGCCGCGACGTGGACGCCTTCTGGTCCGCGCTCGCCGACGGCAAGGACCTCGTCCGCGAACTGCCGTCCGCCCGCTTCGGCGCACCGGCGACCGGTGACGGGGGCGCGCCGCGGCCCTACCGGTGGATGGGCAGCATCGACTGGGCGGACGAATTCGACGCCGCCTTCTTCGAGATCGCCCCCAAGGAGGCGCGCACGCTCGACCCGCGCCAGCGCCACCTCCTCCAGGAGTGCTGGAAGGCGCTGGAGGACGCCGCCCTCGGCGCCCAGGAGCTGGCGGGCCGCAAGGTCGGCGTGTTCGTCGGCGTGGAACAGGGCGACTACCAGCTCCTCGACGGCTCCGGCGGCAACCTCACCTCGAACCACGACGGCGTCCTCGCCGCGCGCCTTTCGTACTTCCTCGACCTGAAGGGCCCCGTCCTCGCGGTCAACACCTCCTGCTCCTCGGGCCTGGTCGCGCTGCACCAGGCGCGCGCGAGCCTGCTCCAGGGGGAGTGCGACATCGCCGTCGTCGCGGCGGCGAACTTCGTCCTGACCCCGCAGGCGCTCGCCGCCATGGACGACGCGGGCATGCTGTCGGCCTCCGGCCGGTGCGCCACGTTCGACCAGGACGCCGACGGCATGGTCCCCGGCGAGGCCGTCACGGCCCTGGTCCTTCGCCCGCTGGCGGCCGCGGAGGCCGCGGGCGACCCCGTGCACAGCGTGATCACGGCCAGCGGCCTCAACTACGACGGCCGCACCAACGGCATCACCGCGCCCTCGGGCGACGCCCAGCGCGAGCTCCTGGAGTCCGTGTACGAGCGGGGCGGCATCGACCCGGCGGACATCGGCTACGTCGTGACCCACGGCACCGGCACCAAGCTCGGCGACCCGGTCGAGGTGGGCGCCCTGCGCGCGGCCTTCGCCCGGCACACCGACGAGCGCGGGTTCTGCGCCCTCACCTCGACCAAGACCAACGTCGGCCACACCTTCGCCGCCTCCGGCCTGGTCGGCCTGGTCTGTCTGACCGAGGCGCTGCGCCACCGCGCCATCCCGCCCAGCCTGCACTGCGAGCGCGACAACGAGTACATCGACTGGAGCGCCAGCCCCTTCTACGTCAACAAGGCGACGAAGGAGTGGCCCGCCCCGCGCCACGGCCACCGCACCGGCGCGGTCAGCGCGTTCGGGATGAGCGGCACCAACGCCCACGTGGTCGTACGGGAGTACACCGGCCGGCCGGTCACGGCGGCTCCGGCGCAGCCCGCCTACCTCCTGCCGGTCTCCGCCAAGACGGACACGGCCCTGGAGGGGATCGTCGACGCCCTCCTCGACCGGATCGCGAGCGGCGCCCTGACGGACGCCGACCTGCCCCGGCTCAGCGCCACCCTCGGCACCGGCCGCCACCACTTCCGGCACCGGTGCGCCCTGGTCGTGAGCTCCCTCGACGAGGCCGCCGCGCTCTGGCGCGGCTGGCGCCGCGCGCGGACGGCCCCGGCCGACGCGTGCTTCGAGGGCGTCGTGCCCCGCGGCTTCACCGAGCGGGCGCAGGACGCCGACCGGCTCCGGGCCGCGGCCGACAGCGCCCGGGACACCGGGCTCGACCCGGCCGCGCGACGGGCGGCCCTCGCCGAGGTCGCGCGCGGCTACGTCGCGGGCCACACCGTCCCGACCGCCGTAACCCGGCCCGACGGCCGCCCCGTCACGCGGCTGCGGCTGCCCGCGTACCCGTTCGCGCGGAACCGCTACTGGGTGCGCGCCGAGCAGCAGTCCCCGGCTCCGGCCACGGCTGCGGCGCCGGCTCCGGTCAGCCTGACCGCGGCGGAGCCGGTCCCGGCGCCCGCCGACCCGGCCCCCGCCCCGGAGCCGCGCAAGCCCGTCGTCCTGCGGGACTTGGCGGACATACCGCACCGAATCGACACCACCGACTCCTCACCCATTGCCGCGAAGCCGCAGGTGTCCCTGGCGCCCCTGACGGCGTCTGCGCCTGCCCGTCCCGGCACCGCGCCCGAGGCCGCAGAGGCACGGCCCGTCACCCGCGACCACGACGTACTGGAAGACCTCAAGGCGGCGGCCGACCTCGACTTCGGCGGGATGGTCGCCACCCTGAACCGCACCGGCGTGATGGTCGAGCGGCTGATCCCGTACTCCCAGGAGTTCGCCGCGTACGCGGGCGAGAGCGGCGGCGAGGCCCTGGACCTGGGCTGCGCGTACGGCGTGGCGAGCATCGCCGCGCTCGAACGCGGGGCGCGGGTGGTGGCGCTCGACATGGAGCAGAAGCACCTGGACATCCTCGGACAGCGCGTCAACGACGAGGCCCGGGAGCGGCTTTCCCTGCGCCAGGGCATGCTGCCCGACGTCGACTTCGAGGCCGGGCGCTTCACGGCCGTGCACGCCAGCCGCGTGATGCACTTCCTCGCCCCGGACGACTTCCGGCTCACGCTGCGCAAGATGTACGAGTGGCTGGCGCCCGGCGGCAAGGTCTTCCTCAGCTCGGACTCGCCGTACTTCGGCTACTGGGCGTCCAAGGCCGCCGACTACGAGGCGCGCAAGAGCGCGGGCGACCCGTGGCCCGGCTTCATCGACGACGTCGCCGCGCACTTCGAGGCGGCCCACGTCGTCGGCGGTCCGCCGCTGATCAACGCGATCGACCCCGACGTGTTCCGCAGGGAGTGCGAGGCTGCCGGGTTCGTCGTGGAGCGGGCCGGGTTCTTCGGCGCCGTGGGCGTGGACCGGGAGTCGTACGGCGCGCCCGCCCCCGACATGGAGCACGTGGGCGTCATCGCCCGCAAACCGGACGAAAAGGCCACAGTGTCCGATCCCGCGGCCACCTCGGCCGACGGCACCCGCATCCGCTACCGGACGCGCGGCAACGGCTCCACCGCCCTCGTCCTCATCCACGGCCTCGGCTGCGACGCGTCGTACTGGGACCGGCAGCTGGAGCACTTCGCCGACCGCTACACCGTGGTCGCGCCCGACCTCGCCGGGCACGGCGGATCGGGCAGGGCCCGGCGGCGCTGGACCGTGGAGGCGTTCGCCGAGGACGTCGTCGCCGTCGTCGAGCAGGAGGGCCTCGACGACGTGGTCCTCGTCGGGCACTCCCTCGGCGGGCCCGTGATGCTGGCCGCCGAGCGGCTCCTGGGCGGCCGGGTCCGCGGTCTGGTCGGCGTGGACACGCTGCACAACTTCGAGCCCAAGGCGCTCTCCGCCGAGCAGCTCGACCGGTTCGTGCGGACGTTCAGCGAGCAGCCGGTGGAAGCGCGGGAGCTGTTCCTCGACGGCGCGCGCGACGACCTCGTCGCCCTGGTCGCGCGCACCCGCGAGGAGACCGGGGCGGACGTGGTGTCCGCCGCGTTCCGCGAGATGCTCACCTACCTCCAGGACGTGCCCAAGCACTTCGACGTGCCGCTCGTACTGATCAACTCGACGTCCTGGATGCCGACGAACCTGACCGCGGCGCGCCGCTACGGCGTCGAGGTGGAACTGGTCGACGGCGTCGGGCACTTCGTGATGCTCGAGGCGCCCCTCACCTTCAACGCGACCCTGCGCCGCCGTCTGGAGCAGCTCGTTCCTGACGTCGCCGCAGGTCAGGACGGCAGCGGGCGCGGAGCCCGGACGGAAGGGGCCGATTCCTGATGGCCGCGCCACGTATTAAGATCCACGCGAAAAGCGACCTGCATCGGTACCTGCGCGACACGCTGGCCGTCGTCCTTGGAACCGAAGTGGCTCCGAGCCGTGACGACGTGTCCCTCGTGGAGCTGGGTCTCGATTCGTTCGGCTGCGCCCAGTGGCTGCACGAGGTCAACCGAACCCTCGGGCTTTCCCTCACAGTGGCCCAGGTCTGCGGTCACCCCACGTTCCGTACGTTGTCCGCCCTGATCGAGGGCGCCATGGGAGAACAGATGAGTGCCACACCCGCTGGGTCCTCTGCCGCCCGCGGCACGTCCGCGCCCGGGCGCCAGGCCATCGCCGCGCACCTGCGTGAGAGCCTCGCGGCGGAGCTGGAGCTCGTCGCGGCGGACATCGACGACGAGGCGCCCTTCGTGGAGCTGGGCCTCGACTCGATCACCGGTGTCACCTGGACCCGGAAGCTGAACACGCACTTCCAGCTGTCGCTCTCCGCGACCCAGGTCTACAGCCACCCCACGGTCGACGAGCTCGCGGGGCACTTGGCCGAGCTGCTCGGCGGCGGCGCCGACGACGAACCGGTGCAGGCTCCCGGCGATGCTGAGCCCGAGCCCGTTGAGGCGACCCCCGTGGGCCCGGACGCACCGGCATCCGCGCACGCCGCGGAGTCCGCGCTCGCCGCGTGGCTGCGGGCCAGTCTCGCCAAGGAGCTGGAGCTCGTCGCGGCGGACATCGACGACGAGGCGCCCTTCGTGGAGCTGGGGCTCGACTCGATCTCCGGCGTCACCTGGACCCGGTCCCTCAACACGCGCCTGCGGCTCTCGCTGTCCGCGACCACGGTCTACGGGCACCCGACGATCAGCGACCTGGCGCGGTACCTGACGCGGGAGCACGGCGCGGTGGCCCCCGACGCGGGGGAGGGCACACGGCCCGAGGCCGCCTCGGCAGCGGAGCCCGAGCCGCAGCCCGCCGTCGTCGAGCCCGAGCCCGTCGTAGAGCCCGAGCCTGTCCTGGAAGCCGCGCCCGCCGCTGCGCCCGAGCCCGCCGCGGCAGCGGAGCCCGAGCCCGCGCCGCAGCCCGCTGCCCAGGCGTCCCCGGCACCCGCCCCCGGGGCCGGCCTCGTGGACATCGCCGTCATCGGCATCTCCGGCGCGTTCCCCCAGGCGGAGAACGTCGACGCGTTCTGGCAGAACATCCTGGACGGCCGCGACTGCATATCCGAGGTGCCGTCCTCGCGCTGGCCCGTGGAGAAGTTCTACGACGAACGGCCCGGCGTGCCGGGGAAGTCCTCCAGCAAGTGGATGGGCGTCCTGGAGAACGCGGACCGCTTCGACCCGCTCTTCTTCTCCATCTCGCCCGGCGAGGCCGAGGCCATGGACCCGCAGCAGCGCGTCCTGCTCCAGGAGACCTGGCGCTGCGTCGAGGAGGCGGGCTACAGCCCCGACGACCTCTCCGGCACCCAGTGCGGCGTCTTCGTCGGCTGCTCCGTGAACGGCTACGGCGCCACGGCCGACGCGGCCGGGCTCAGCGCGCACCAGAACCTCGGCACCAACAGCGCCATCCTCGCCAGCCGCGTCTCCTACACCCTGAACCTCAAGGGCCCCTGCCTCTCCATCGATACCTCGTGCTCGTCGTCGCTCGTGGCCATCGCCCAGGCCTGCGACAGCCTCTGCCTCGGTGACAGCGACACCGCGCTCGCGGCCGGCGTCTGGGTCATCCCGGGCCCCGGCGTGCACGTGGCCATGAGCCAGCTGCGGGCCCTGTCGCCCGACGGCCGCTGCTACGCCTTCGACGAGCGCGCCAACGGCTTCGTACCGGCCGAGGGCGTGGGCGTCCTGCTCCTGAAGCGGCTCGCGGACGCCCAGGCCGACGGCGACCGGATCCACGCCGTCATCAAGGGCTGGGGCGTGAACCAGGACGGCAGGTCCAACGGCATCACCGCGCCCAGCGCCGAGGCGCAGGCCCGGCTCCAGAAGCACGTGTACGACAAGTTCGGCATCGACCCCGGTGACATCGAGCTCGTCGAGGCGCACGGCACCGGCACCGCCCTGGGCGACCCCGTCGAGATCGACGGCCTCGTCGACAGCTTCACTGCGCGCACCGACCGCCGCGGCCACTGCGCCGTCGGCTCGGTGAAGAGCAACATCGGCCACACCGCGTGCGCCGCCGGAGTGGCCGGCGTCCTCAAGGCCACCCTCGCCCTGGAGCACGCGACGCTGCCGCCGACCGCCCAGTACGAGCGCCTCAACGAGCACATCGACCTGGACGGCACGCCCTTCTACGTCAACACCCGGGCGCGCGAGTGGCGGCGCGCGGACCGGCCGCGCCTGGCCGCCGTCAGCTCCTTCGGCTACAGCGGCACGAACGCCCACGTCGTCCTGGCCGAGGCCCCCGACGCCGCGGCCCCTGCGGCCGAACGCCCCGGCGGCTCCCGTCTGATCGCCCTGTCCGCCCGCACGGCCGGACAGCTCCAGGACCAGGCGCGGCAGCTCGCCGGGCACCTCGAAGCGCACCCCGGCCTGAGCCTGCGCGACGTCAGCCACACCCTGGGGCGGGGCCGCAAGCACTTCCGCCACCGCCTCGCCTTCGTCGTCGACAGCACGGCAGGGGCCGCCGCGCTGCTGCGCACCTGGCTGGAGACCGGCAGCGCGCCGTCCGCGTACGCCGGTGACCACAAGCCCCGGCGCCCGGCGCGGCCCGACGTGCGGGAGGCCAGGGAACTGACGGACCCGGACCGGCTGCGGACGCTCGCCGACGAGTACGCCCGGGGCGCGGCCGTCGCGTTCGAGCTGCTCTTCGCAGCCGACCGGCGCCCGGCCCGGATCTCGCTGCCCACGTACCCGTTCGCCCAGGACTCCTACTGGCTGTCCGGCGAAGCCCCTTCGTCCGACGAGCCTGCCACGGAGGACGACGCTGAGGACAGGGCTGAGGGCGCCGCCGAGAAGCCGGAAGGCCCGGTCGACCTGCTGGCCCTGGAGCCGTGCTGGACACCGCTGCCCACGCCGCCCGCCGCCCCCGACGCCGAACCGGACGACTGGGCCGTGTGGCTCGTCGGCCCCGGCGCCGACGCGGCGGGGCGCGCGCTGCGCACCCGGCTGCCCCGCACCGTGGTGCTGCACACGTCCGAGGTGGCCGCGGACCGTCCGCTGGACGCCGCGTACGCCCGTCTGACCCGGGACGTCCTGGGCGAGCTGCGCACCCGGATCGCCGCCGGTGACCTGCCGGACGGCGGCCTCGCGCAGATCGTCGTCCTGGGGCACGGCGCCCCGGCCGCGCGGGTGCTGACCGGAGTGACCGGGCTGCTGCGCACGGCCGCCCTCGAACACCCGTGGCTGCGGGCCCAGCTCCTGGAGCACCTCGACCCCTTCGACGCCGCCGACGACCGGTCCGTGGCCGCGCTCGCCGAAGCCGTCGGGGCGGGCGCCCGCGCCCACGCCGAACAGCACGTCCGCCAGCAGGGCGGCCTGCGGTACGCCCGGCGGCTCACCGAGGTCGAGGCGCGGCCCGCGCACCGGGCCGCCGCGTCGCCGTGGCGCGACGGCGGCGTGCACCTGATCACCGGCGGCACCGGCGGCCTCGGCCTGCACGTCGCCGGGGAGCTGTCCCGCACCCTGCGCACCGGCACGGTCGTCCTCGTCGGACGCTCCGCCCCCGAGGCCGCGCGGCCGCGCCTCGCCGCCCTCGCCACGCCGGGCGTCACCGTCGAGTACCGGCAGACGGACGTCACCGACCGGCGGGCCGTCGACGCGCTCGTCGCGGACGTCGTCTCCCGCCACGGCGCGCTGCACGGCGTCGTGCACTGCGCCGGAGTGCTCCGCGACGGCTACCTCGCCACCAAGAAGGACGGGGACCTGGCCGCCGTCCTCGCCCCCAAGACCACCGGCCTGGTCAACCTCGACGAGGCCACCGCCGACCAGCCGCTCGACCACCTGGTCGTCTTCTCCTCCACGGCGGCCGCGCTCGGCAGCGCGGGCCAGGGCGACTACGCCGCGGCCAACGCGTTCCTCGACGCCTACATGGAGTACCGCGCCGACCTCGCCGCGCGCGGCCTCAGGTCCGGCCGCGCCGTGTCCGTCGGCTGGCCCCTGTGGGCCGACGGCGGCATGCGGCTCGACGGCGCGTCCCTGGAGCGGCTGCGCGGGATCGGCGTGACGCCCCTGCCCACCGGCGAAGGACTGCGGGCCCTGACCGCAGCCGTCGCGGGCGGCGCCCGGCACACCCTCCTGCTCTGCGGCGACCGCGAGCGGCTGCTCGACCGCCTGGCCGCGCACATCACCACGGAGCGGCAGCCGCTGCCGACGCCCGCCCCGGCCCCGGTCACGGACGCGCGCCCCAGCCGCCAGGAGTGGGAGCGCACGCTGGCCGCCGCCGTCTCCGAGCAGCTCAAGGTCCCCGCCGATGAGATCGACGGGGACGGGAAGTTCGGCGAGTACGGCTTCGACTCCATCAGCCTGACCGAGCTCGTGCAGCGCCTGAACGACGCCCACGGGCTGAGCCTGGCGCCCACCGTGTTCTTCGAGCACACCACCGTGGGCGCGCTCGCGACCCACATCGCCGAGCACGCGCCCGCGACGCCCGCCGAGCCCCTGCCCGCCACGGAGCCGACGCGGCCCGCCCCGGTCGCCGCAGTCGTCGCGCCCGGCCTGGACGCGATCCGACAGGCCGTGATCGCCGAGGTGTCCGGACAGCTGAAGGTCCCCGCCGATGAGATCGAGGGCGACGGGGAGTTCGGCGAGTACGGCTTCGACTCCATCAGCCTGACCGAGCTCGCCGGCCGTCTCGGCGACCGGTTCGGCGTGCGGCTGGCGCCCACGGTGTTCTTCGAGCACCGGACCGTGGACAGCGTGGCGGCACACCTGGCGGAGACGGCCCCCGCGCCGACGGTCCCGGCCGCCGAAGTCCCGTACCAGGAAGAGCCGTTGGGGCACGCCCCGGTCGAGGCGGGCCTCTCCGCCGAGCCCATCGCCGTCATCGGCATGAGCGGCAGCTTCCCGCAGGCACCCGACCTGTCCGCCTTCTGGGACAACCTGTACGCGGGCAAGGACTGCATCACGGAGATCCCCGGGGACCGCTGGGACTGGCGCGCCCTGGCTGAGGACCCGGACGTCCCGCGCGGCAAGAAGCCCGTGCGCTGGGGCGGGTTCCTCGACGGCGTCGACACGTTCGACCCGCTGTTCTTCGGCATCTCGCCCCGCGAGGCCCGCACCATGGACCCGCAGCAGCGGCTGCTGCTCACCCACGCCTGGCAGGCCCTCGAAGACGCCGGGTACGCACCCTCCGGCCTGGCGGGAAGCGACACCGCCGTCCTGATCGGCACCGCGCCGAGCGGCTACGGCAGCCTCGTCATGGGGGAGCGGGCCGGCGAGGACGGGTATGCCGCGACCGGCGTCTCCGGCTCCGTGGGCCCCAACCGCGTCAGCTACCTGCTCGACCTGCACGGCCCCAGCGAGCCCGTGGAGACGGCCTGTTCGAGCTCGCTCGTCGCCCTGCACCGCGGGGTCGAGCTGCTCCGCTCCGGCCGCAGCGGCCTTGCGCTCGTCGGCGGCGTCAACACCATCGTCAGCCCCGACCTGCACATCGGCTACAGCCGCGCGGGCATGCTGTGCGAGGACGGCCGCTGCAAGACGTTCTCCGCACGGGCCAACGGGTACGTGCGCGGCGAGGGCGTCGGCGTCCTGCTCCTCAAGCCGCTGCGCCACGCCCGGCGCGACGGCGACCGGATCCTCGGCGTCATCCGCGGCAGCGCCGTCAACCACGGGGGCCGCGCCCACTCGCTCACCGCGCCCAACCCGCGCGCCCAGGCCGACCTCCTCAAGAGCGCCTACCGCGACGCGGGCGTCGACCCGCGCACCGTCACCTACGTCGAGGCGCACGGCACCGGCACCGAACTCGGCGACCCCGTCGAGCTGAACGGCCTCAAGAGCGCCTTCGGCGAGCTGTACGCGGAGACGGCCGACGCGCCCGGCCGTCTCGACGCACCGGCCCGCTGCGGCCTCGGCTCGGTCAAGAGCAACATCGGCCACCTGGAACTGGCAGCGGGCGTGGCCGGAGTCATCAAGGTGCTGCTCCAGATGCGCCACGCCACCCTGGTCGAGAGCCTGCACTGCGCGGACCTCAACCCGTATCTGGACTTCACGGACAGCCCGTTCGAGGTCGTCCGCGAGCGGCAGCCGTGGCAGCGGCCGCGCGCCGCCGACGGCCGGACGCTCCCGCGCCGGGCGGGCGTCAGCTCCTTCGGCTTCGGCGGCGTCAACGCGCACGTCGTCATCGAGGAATACGTCGACGAGCACGATGAGCACGACGAGGACCACGGGGGACACGCGGCCATGGAAACGCACGCCGACGCGCACACGGGCACCGCGCCCCGGGCCGGGGCACCCGCACCGGCCGCGGCGCTGATCCCCCTGTCCGCGCGCACCGAGGAGCAGCTCGTCGCGCGGGCCCGGGCGCTGCGCGACCACCTCAGGGCCGGGCACGAGGCACGCCTCGCCGACCTCGCGTTCACGCTCCAGGTGGGCCGCGACGCGATGGAGGAGCGGCTCGCGACCCGGGTCACCTCGCTCGCCGACCTGGAGCGCAGGCTGACGTCGTTCGTGGCCGACCCCGGCGCCCACGACGGCTGGCACCGCGGCACGGTGTCCCGCAGGACCGGCGCCGCGCAGGACACCGGGCACCCCCTCGTGGCGGGGGAGTACGACGAAGCCCTCGCCCGGTGGGTGACCGGTCACCCACTGGACTGGCGGAGCCTGTACGCGCCGGGGGCCCGGCCCGTGCGGATCGGCCTGCCGACGTACCCGTTCGCCGAGGAGCGCTACTGGGCGGGGCGCGCCACCGCGCCCACCGCAGGGCCCGCGGCCGCGCGGCCGGACACCGCGCCCGACGCGCACCCGATGCTGCACCAGCCGGTGGACGGCACCCTGTCGGCGTACCACACCGTCTTCGACGGCGCCGAACCCTTCCTGAAGGACCATCAGGTACGCGGCCTGCGCGTCCTGCCCGGCGCCGCGCACCTGGAGATGGCCCGCGCCGCCGTCGCCCGCACCGCGGGAACGGCGGGCCGCGTCCGGCTGAGCGACGTGGTGTGGCTGCGGCCCGCCGCCTGCGCCACGGACGACGGCCTCGACGTGCGCCTCGACCTGAAGCCGACGGGCACGGACGCCTACGCGTACACGCTCCACACCGTCGGCCCCGACGGCGAGCGGACGCTGTCGAGCCAGGGCCGCGCCCGCCTGGCCGACGCGCCCGCCGAGCGCCCGGCGCTCCCGCTCGCGGACCTGCGCGCCGCCTGCGCCGACGCCGCCTTCACCGCCGCCGACGTCTACGGCCTGTACGACCGCGTGGGCATGGAGTACGGCCCGGCGCAGCGCTCGCTCACCGCCCTCGCCGTCGGCACCGACACCGCGGGGCGCCCCCAGGCGCTCGCCGAACTGCGCCTGCCCCGGGCGGCGGAGGCCACCGACGCCTACGGACTGCACCCGAGCATCCTCGACGGCGCCCTCCAGGCCACCATCGGCCTCGGACTCGGCGGCGGCGACGGCGCGGCCCCCGCACGGCCCGCGCTGCCCTTCGCCCTCCAGGAAGCGGACGTCCTGGCCGCCACCCCGGCGACGGCGTACGCCTGGATCCGGTACCAGGACGGCAGCCGCCCCGGCGACACGTCCGCGAAGCTGGACATCACCCTCCTCGACGCCGAGGGACGGGTGTGCGCGGAGCTGACAGGGCTGCTCGCACGGGTGCTGCCCGCCGATGCGGCCCCGAAGGCCACCGAGCCGACCGCGCGCCCCGCCGCACCGGCCGTCGGCACCCCGCTCGCCCCTCTCGCCGAGCGCGCGCTGCCGTACCTGCGCGACCAGCTCGCCACCGCGCTCGAAGTCGCCGCCGAACGCCTCGACGTGGACACGCCGTTGGAGTTCTACGGCATGGACTCCATGATGGCGATGGAGCTCACGCACCACCTGGAGGGCACCTTCGGGGAGCTGTCGAAGACGCTGTTCTTCGAGGTCCGCACCATCCGGGCGCTGAGCGAGCACTTCGCAGAGGCGTACCCGCAGCGGCTGCGCGCCGCCCTCGGCGGCCAGGCCCCGGAGGCTCAGGAGGCCGACACGCAGGCCCCGGCCCAGTCTCCGGCGGGGACCGCCCTCGCGCGGCCGGACACGGGCCACGTCACCGACATCGCGATCGTCGGCGTGAGCGGCCGCTACCCGCTGGCGGAGAACCTCGACGAGTTCTGGCGGAACCTGCGTTCCGGCCGCGACTGCGTCACCGAGGTCCCGGCGGACCGCTGGGACCCCCGCGACCACGAGGGCACGTCCCGGTGGGGCGGGTTCCTCGACGGCGTCGACCGCTTCGACCCGCTGTTCTTCCGCATCTCGCCGCGCGAGGCGGAGTTCCTCGACCCCCAGGAGCGGCTGTTCCTGGAGTGCGTCCACCACACCCTGGAGGACGCCGGGTACACCGGCGAGACCCTGTCCCGGCAGTCCGCCGGACGGCGCGACACTGATGCGGGCCTCGTCGCCACCGGCAAGGTCGGCGTGTTCGTCGGCGTGATGTACGAGGAGTACCAGCTCCACGGCGCCCAGGCGCAGGCGCGTGGCCACCGCGTGGCGCTCTCCGGCAGCCCGTCGTCCATCGCCAACCGGATCTCGTACTTCTACGACTTCCACGGCCCGAGCATGGCCGTGGACACCATGTGCTCCTCCTCGCTGACCGCGATCCACCTCGCCTGCGAGGCGATCAGGAGCGGTCAGTGCGAGGCGGCCGTCGCGGGCGGCGTCAACGTCAGCGTCCACCCGAACAAGTACGTGATGCTGAGCCAGGGCAAGTTCACCTCAAGCGACGGCCGCTGCCGCAGCTTCGGCGAGGGCGGCGACGGCTACGTGCCCGGCGAGGGCGTCGGCGCCGTCCTGCTCAAGCCCCTGGACCGGGCCGTCGCCGACGGCGACCAGATCCACGCGGTCATCAAGGGCACCGCCCTCAACCACGGCGGCAGGACCCACGGCTTCTCGGTGCCCAACCCGGCGGCCCAGGGCGACGTCATCACCCGCGCGCTCGCCCGTGCCGGGGTCGCGCCGCACGAGATGAGCTACCTGGAGGCGCACGGCACCGGCACCTCCCTCGGCGACCCCATCGAACTGACCGGCCTGGTCAAGGCGTTCGGGCGGACGACCGGGGCGACCGCGCCGACCTGCGCGATCGGCTCGGTCAAGTCCAACATCGGCCACTGCGAGAGCGCCGCGGGCATCGCGGGCGTCACCAAGGTGCTGCTCCAGATGCGCCACGGCGAGCTGGTGCCCAGCCTGCACGCGAGCACCCTCAACCCCCATCTGGACTTCGACGGGACGCCGTTCACCGTGCAGCGCGACCTCGCGCCGTGGCACGGGCCGCGCGTCGCGGGCGTCTCCAGCTTCGGTGCGGGCGGCGCCAACGCGCACGTGGTCCTGGCCGCGTACGAGCCCGATGACGCCCCCGCCACCCCCCGGACGCGCCCCGTCGCCGTACCCCTGTCGGCCGCGACCGAGGACCAACTGCTCGAAGCCGCACGGCGGTTGCGGGCCCGCGCGGACGGCCTCACCGAGGACGACCTCGCCGCGCTCGGCTGGACGCTCCAGACCGGCCGCACCGCCCTTGAGGAGCGCCTCGCCTTCACCGCGGACTCCCTGGAGTCCCTCCGGCGCACCCTCGACGCGTTCCTGGCCGACCCCGCCGCCCCGGGCGACTGGGTACGCGACCGGGTCAGGGCCGACCGGGCCCCGGCCGCGGCGGACGGCGAAGCCACCGGACCCCAGGAGTGCGCGGCCCGCTGGGCGCGCGGCGAAGCCGTCGACTGGGACCTGCTGTACGCGGCGGACGGCACGGCACGCCCGCGCCGGCTGAGCCTGCCCGGCTACCCCTTCGCCCGCGAGCGCCACTGGCTCGACCTGGAGACGGTGACGGGCTGCGAGCCCGCCACGCCGGACCACGTCCTCCTGACGCACCCCGTGTGGGAGGCCGAGGAGCCCGCAGACGCGACGGCCACGCCCGCGGCCGAGCGGCACGTCATCCTCGTCGGCCGGTTCGCGCCGGGCGAGGAGCCCGCGCTGACCACGGCCCTGACGGCGGTGCTGCCGGGCGCGGTGCACCACGAGACCGTGGCCCTGGCCGCCGACGCCCCCCTGGACACCGCGTACCTGACGGCGGCACGGCACGTGTTCGCCCGGGCGCGCGCCCTCCTGACGGATGGCGTGCGCGGCGGCGCGCTGCTCCAGGTCGTGCTCGTCGGCGACCGCGGCCAGGAGGCGGCGGGCCGGACCGTGTTCGGCGGTCTGAGCGGTCTGCTGCGGACCGTGGCCCTGGAGAACCCGAGGCTGCGCACCCAGCTCGTGGACTGTCTCGACGGCGCCGCGCCCGCCCTCGTCGCCGAGCGGCTGCGCGCGGAGACGGCCCCCGAGACGGCGCCCGAAGTCCGCTACCGCGCGGGCCGCCGCGAGGTCAGGCGGCTCACGGAGCTGGCTCCGGCGCCGGACGCGGGCGCCGCCCCGTGGCGCGCGGGCGGCGTGTACCTCATCACGGGCGGCACCGGGGCCCTCGGCCTCGTCACGGCCCGGGACATCGCGTCGGCCGCCGCGGGCGCCACCGTCGTACTGACCGGGCGCTCGGCGCTCGACGACGCGCAGCGGGAGGCGCTCGACGGCCTGCGGGCCGCGGGCCTGACCGTGGACCACCAGCGCACCGACGTCACCGACCGCGCCGACGTGGAACGCCTGGTGGCGCACATCGCGCGGACGCACGGGCCGCTGACCGGCGTCGTGCACGCCGCGGGCGTGCTGCGCGACAACTTCGTCGTGAACAAGGCGCCCGAGGAATTCGCGCGCGTCCTCGCGCCGAAGGTCGCGGGTCTCGTCCACCTGGACGAGCTGACCCGGGACCAGCCGCTTGAGCTGTTCCTGTGCTACTCGTCGACGACCGGTGCCCTGGGCAACGCGGGCCAGGCCGACTACGCGGCGGGCAACGCCTTCATGGACGCCTACGCCGCCCACCGGGGCCGCCTCGCGGCCGCCGGAGCGCGCCACGGCCTGACCCTGTCCCTGAACTGGCCCCTGTGGGCCGAGGGCGGCATGGGCGGGGACGCAGCCGTCGCGGACCGGCTGCGGCGGATGGACCTCGTCCCGCTGGACACCGAGAGCGGTCTGCGCGCCCTGCGCACCGGCGTCGCCGCACGCCGCACCGGCCTCGCGGACGGTCAGCTCCTGGTCGTCGCCGGGCGGCGCGACGCGGTCCTGCCGCGGCTGACCGCGCGACCCGGGCGGGCACCGGCGGCCGAGCCGCGCGCCGGTGCCGAGGAGCGGGCCGCCGCGCCGACGCCTCCCGCCACCGCGCCGACGTCCCCCGCCGGGGCGGCGGGCGGCGACCGGGCCCTGCTCGACCGCACCCGCCGCCACCTGCGCGCGCACCTGGCGGCGGGCCTCAAACTCGGCGCCGACCGGCTCGACGCGGAGGTGCCCCTCGAGCGCTACGGCATGGACTCCGTCGTGGCGATGAACCTGATCGCCCAGCTGGAGACGGACTTCGGCTCCCTGCCCAAGACCCTGTTCTTCGAGGTGCAGACGGTCCGCGAGCTCGCCGAGTACTTCGTCGCCGAGCACGGTGACGCGCTGCGCGCGCTGTTCGGCGAGACGGTCGCCGCGGTGCCCGCACCGGAGCCCGCACCGGCCCCGCTCGCCGCCGAGCCCGCGAAGGCCCAGCGCGAGGAGGCGCAGCCCGCCCCGGTACCGTCCGCCCCGGTACCGTCCGCTTCGATCCCGCCCGTCGCGATCCCGCCCGTCGCGATCCCGTCCGTCGCGGTCCCGACCGTTTCGGTCCCGTCCGCACGGGACCCGCGCGACGAGGGCGTCGCCATCATCGGCCTCGCCGGGCGCTACCCGGGCGCCGCCGACCCCGACGCCCTGTGGGGCCTGCTGCGCTCCGGCGCCGACTGCGTCACCGAGGTCCCCGCCGACCGCTGGGACCACGACGCGGTGTTCGACCCCGACCGTGACGCGGTCGGCAAGAGCTACGGCAAGTGGGGCGGCTTCCTCGACGGCGTCGACCAGTTCGACCCGCTGCACTTCGGCATCTCGCCGCGCGAGGCCGAGACCATGGACCCGCAGCAGCGGCTGTTCCTGGAGACGGTGTGGCAGCTCCTGGAACAGAGCGGCGTCACCCAGGAGGCCGTCGAGCGCACGTACGGCCGCCGGGTCGGAGTGTACGTCGGCGCGATGTACCAGATGTACCGGGCCGACACCGCCGACGTGGTGCGCTCCGCCCTGACGTCGGCGGCGTCGTACAACCTCATCGCCAACCGCGTCTCGCACTACTTCGGCCTGGAGGGCCCGAGCCTCGCCGTGGACGGCATGTGCGCGTCCTCGGCGGCGGCCATTCACCTGGCCTGCGCCGATCTGCTGAGCGGCGACAGCGAGCTGGCCATCGCGGGCGGGGTGAACCTGACCGTCCACCCGGACAAGTACCGGGCGCTGTCCCGGGCGGGCCTGCTCGGCAGCCACCGCGGCAGCCGCAGCTTCCGCGACGGCGACGGCTATCTGCCCGCCGAGGCGGTGGGCGCCGTCCTGCTCAAGCCGCTGGCCGCCGCCCGCAGGGACGGCGACACCGTCCTCGCCGTCATCAAGGGCAGCGCCTCGCTGCACGGCGGCCGCGCGGGCCAGTTCATGGCCCCGAGCCGCAGGACGCAGGTGAACGTGGCCCGCAGGGCCCTGGAGAAGGCGGGCTGCGAGCCCGCGTCGATCGGCTACGTGGAGGCCGCGGCCAACGGGTCCGCGCTCGGCGACGCCGTCGAGGCGGGCGCGCTCCGCGAGGTCTTCGGCGACGTCACCGAGCCGATCGCGCTCGGCTCGGTGAAGTCCAACCTGGGCCACCCCGAGGCCGCGTCCGGCATCGCCCAGCTCACCAAGGTCATCCTCCAGCTCCGCCACCGGGAGCTGGCGCCCCGCACCGCGGTCGGCACGCCCAACCCCGAACTCCGCCTGGACGAGGGTCCGTTGCGGCTGTGCGAGACGCTGACGCCCTGGGAGCCGCGCCCCGGCACGCCCCGGCGCGCGCTGCTCAACTCCGTCGGAGCGGGCGGCAGCCACGTCAGCCTCGTCGTGGAGGAGGCGCCGGAGCCCGAGCGCCCGGAGGCCAACCGGCCGCAGCCGACGCGGCCTGAGCTGATCCTGCTGTCCGCCGGTGACCCCGAGCGGCTGCGCACCGCGGCCCGCCTCCTGCACGACTTCGTCGAGCGGAGCGACGCACCGGGCGCGGACGCCGCCGCCTGGCTCGCCGACGTCGCCCACACGCTGCGCGTGGGCAGGGAAGCGCAGGCCGAGCGCCTGGCGTTCGTCACGGACTCCCGCGCGGGCCTGCTGCGCACGCTCGCCGATTTCCTGGCGGACCGGCCCCCGTACGGCCCGCTGTACCGGGGCGACGCGGAGGCGGGGGGCGCCACCCTGGGCGACCTGCTCGCGGGCGGCCACGGCGAGGCGTTCGTCCGCGCGCTCGTGACCGACGGCGAACTCGACCGGCTCGCCGAGCTGTGGGTGCGCGGCGGCCGGATCCCCTGGCGCGCACTGCACACCGGGCAGGGGCGCCGACTCGTACCGCTGCCGACGACGGCGTTCCGGCGCAAGCGGTACTGGGTGGGGCACACGGGTACGCCGACGGCGGCCACAGACACCCCCGCGGCGGCCACAGACATCTCCACGGCGGCCACGGGCACGCTCGCGGCGGCTCCCGCACCCGACGCGGCCACCCCGCACACCGACCAGCACCCCGACCCCGTCGCCGAACCCGACGGCGCCGGGCGCGGCGACGACATCCTGCGCTACCTCGCGGACTACTTCAGCGACGCCCTCGGCTTCGGCCCCGGCGAACTCCCGCTGGACAAGGACCTGCACAGCCTGGGCGCCGACTCCGTCCTGTGGGTGCGCCTGCGGCGCGCGGTGGAGACCGACCTCGGTCTCACCCTCACCACCCGGGAGATCGTCGAACTCACCACCCTGGAGCGCATCGCGGACCGGCTCGCCGCGAAGCGCGGAACCCCGCAGCCACCCGAAGCACCGGACGTACGCGAAGCACGGGCCAAGGCCCTGGAGCAGTTCCGCCAGGGCCACGTCGGACTCGAAGAACTCAAGTCACTCATGAAGGAAGCACCGGGCGCGTGAACGAGGATCAGATTCTGGCGGGCTTCAAGGCGGGCCTCTACACCGCCGAGGACGTGCTCGCGTTCTACGAACGACTCCAGGACTCCGCGCAGGCGGGCGTCACGGACCGGCGTGCCCTCTCCGAGGGCCAGAAGGGGCTGTGGCTGCTCCACAAGCTGCGGCCCGCGTCGGACGTGTACAACGTCCCCGTCTGCTTCCGCACGTCGGCGCCGTTCGACGTCGCGGTCTTCGAGGAGGCCTTCCGGCAGGTGACGTCCCGGCACGCGCTGCTGCACAGCGTGGTCGTCGAGGACGAGGGCACCCCGTACCTGGTGCGGCGCCCCGACGGCGGCGACGCGCCCTTCCGGCACCAGACCGTGCCGCAGGGGCTGCCCGACGACGTCCTGCTCGCCCTGGCGCGCGAGCAGGCCAAGGCGCCCTTCGACCTGCACGAGGAGGGACCGGCCCGGGCCGTCGTGTACACGGCGGGCACGGCCGAGGCGCCGCAGACCCTCGTGCTGCTCGTCCTGCACCACCTGGTGTTCGACGGCGCCTCGACCCCCGTCCTGCTGCGCGACCTGCTCCGCACGTACGACACCCTGCTCCAGGGCGGCACGCCCGAGCCCGCGGCCGCGCGGCACGACGCCTACGACGCGTTCGTGCGCTGGGAGGCGGACTTCCTCGCGGGCCCCGAAGGCGCCCGCCACCGCGCCTTCTGGCAGGACACCCTGGCGGGCGACCTGCCGGTCCTCAGCCTCGGCATCGAGCGCGCCCCCGCGCCCGGCGCCGCCGTGGTGGGCGAGACCGTCGCCCTGCCGCTGCCCCCGGCCCTCGCCGCCCGCGTGCGCGACCTGTGCGCGGCCCGCGGCGCCAAGCCCGCGGTGCTCTTCCTCGCCGTGTACGAACTGCTCCTGCACCGCTACAGCGGCGAGCGCGACCTCATTGTCGGCGTGCCCTCCCTGGGCCGGCCGGACGCGACCTACGACGACGCGGTCGGCTACTTCGTGAACATGCTGCCCGTGCGCCACGGCGTGCGCGGCGACGTGCCGTTCACGGACTTCGTGCGCGACCTGACGCTCGTCATGGCCGACGGCCTCGACCACGCCGCGTACCCGTTCCCGCGCATGGTGCAGGACCTGAACCTGCGCACGGACCCCGACACCTCCCCGGTCTTCCAGGTGTCGTACGTCTTCCAGAACCAGCGCATGATGCACGTCACGGACGGCGACGTGCTCGGCCTCGACCTGGCCCGCTCGCTGCGGTTCGTGGAGGAGATATCCCAGGAGGGGGAGTTCAAGCTCCACCTGGAGGTCGTCGAGCACGCCGCCGACGCCTACATGCTGCACCTCAAGTACGACGCCGCGCGCTTCGACGCGGCGGACGTCGAGCGCTTCCTCGGCCACTACGAGACCCTCCTGAGCGCCCTCGTCGACGCCCCGGAGCAGCTGCTTTCCGAGGCCTCGCACCTGTCGGACGACGAGCTGCGCCGCTTCGACGCGTGGAACGACACCACCCGGCCCTTCTCCGCCGAGCGCAGCCTGCCCGACCTGCTCGCCGACGCCGTCGCCCGCCACGGCGACCGCACCGCCCTCGTGTACGGCGAGCGCTCCCTGACGTACGCCGAACTCGCCGAGCGCACCGACGCCCTGGCCGCCGAGCTGCGCCGCCGCGGCGTCACCGCGGACACCGTCGTCGGCATCTCCATGGAACGCTCCATGGAGATGGTGATCGCCCTGTGGGCGGTCATGAAGGCGGGCGGCGCCTACCTCCCGCTCGAGCCGGACTACCCGGCCGAACGCATCCAGTACATGATCGAGGACTCGGGCGCCGCCCTCGTCCTCGCCCAGTCCGCCTCCGACGTCTCCGCCCTGGCCGGGGCGCGCACGGTGCTCCGCCTGGACACCGAAGGACGGCCGGTCCCCGACGGCGCCCCGCGCGCCCAGGACCCGGCAGCCCCCGCCCGGATCGCCCCCGGCGACCTCGCGTACGTCATCTACACCTCAGGCTCCACCGGCCGCCCCAAGGGCGTCATGGTCGAGCACCGCGCTGCCGTCAACCGCGTCGAGTGGATGCAGAACGAGTACGCGCTGACCCCCGACGACGTCGTGCTCCAGAAGACGCCGTTCAGCTTCGACGTCTCCGTGTGGGAGTTCGTCTGGCCGCTGATCACGGGCGCGCGCCTGGTCGTCGCCGCGCCGGGCGGCCACAAGGACCCCGCGTACCTGGTGTCGCTCATCCGCGCCGCCGAGGTCACCACCGCGCACTTCGTGCCGCCCATGCTGCGCCTCATGCTCGACCACGAGGGCTGGGCGCGCTGCACCTCGCTGCGCCAGGTCTTCTGCAGCGGCGAGGCCCTGCCGCCGGAGCTGCCCGCGCGGCACTACGCCCAGCACCGCGCCCGTCTGCACAACCTGTACGGCCCCACCGAGGCCGCCATCGACGTCACCCACTGGGCCTGCCCGCCCGACACCACGGCGCGCGCGGTGCCGATCGGCCGCCCGATCCAGAACATCCAGCTGCACGTCCTGGACGACCTGGGCCGGCTGCAGGCCGTGGGCTGCGCGGGCGAGCTGCACATCGCAGGCGTCGGCCTGGCCCGCGGCTACCTCAACAACCCCGCTCTGACGCGCGAGCGCTTCGTCCCGAACCCGTTCGCCGCGGACCCGGACGCCCGCATGTACCGCACGGGCGACCTCGTCCGCCGGCTGCCCGACGGCACCCTGGAGTACCTCGGCCGCATCGACAACCAGGTCAAGCTGCGCGGCTTCCGCATCGAGCTCGACGAGATCGAGGACCGCCTCGCCCGCCACCCCGCCGTGCGGGCCTGCGCCGTCCTCGCCCGCGAGGACAGCCCCGGCAGCCCGCGGCTCGTCGGCTACGTCGTCCTCGACGAGGCGCACACGGGGGAGTTCCACGACACCCTGGTGCGCCACCTCGGGCAGTCGCTGCCCGAGTACATGGTCCCGGGCGCCCTGGTCCGCCTCGACGCCCTGCCGCTGACCGCCAACGGCAAGCTCGACCGGAAGGCGCTCCCGGCCCCCGACGCCGACGCGTACGCCGTGGCCGGTGACCGCGTCGCCCCGCGCACGCCCACCGAGCGGACCCTGCTCGCGGTCTGCGCGGGCCTGCTCGGCTTCGACGAGGAGCGCATCGGCGTCCACGACAACTTCTTCGCCCTCGGCGGGCACTCGCTGCTCATCCCGAAGCTGACCGCGCGCCTGCACGACGCGGGGCTCGACTGCGAGCTGCACAGCGTGTTCGCCGCCGCCACGCTCGCCGACCTGGCCGCCGCGATCGACGCGGCGCACGCCAAGGCGGACCCCGGCGCGCGGGACGCGGCGGACGCCGCCCCGGCGCGGACGGCGTTCACCGTCCCGCCGAACGGCATCCCCGAGGACTGCGACCGGCTCACCCCGGACATGCTGCCCCTGGTCTCCCTGACCGAGGACGAGCTGGCGGCGGTCGTCGCCGCCGTGCCCGGCGGCGCGCCCAACGTCCAGGACGTGTACCCGCTGGCGGCCCTCCAGGAAGGCATGCTCTTCCACCACCTCAAGGAGAGCGGCCGCGACCCGTACGTGCTCTCCGGCGTGTTCTCCTTCGAGAGCAGGTCCCACCTGGACGGCTTCGTGCGCGCCCTGCGCGCGGCCGTCGCCCGGCACGACGCGCTGCGCACGGCGATCCTCACCCAGGGCCTGTCCCGGCCCGTCCAGGTCGTGGTGCGCCGCGCGGAGCTCGACCTGGAGGAGTTCGAGGTGCCCGCGGGCCGCGACGCCGAGGGCGAGATCCGCGAACTCCTGGCCCGGCCGCAGGCGATGCGCCTTGACCGCGCCCCGCTGATCCGGCTGCGCGCCACCCGGCAGCCCTCCACCGCCACCTGGTACGCCGCGCTCAACCTGCACCACGTCATCGACGACGCGACCTCGCTGGGCCTGCTGTTCCGCGAGGTCGTCGCCCATATGACGGGCCGCGCGGGGGAGCTGGCCCCGCCCGCTCCGTACCGCGACTTCATCGCCCACGTGCAGCACCGCGCGCGCGAGCTCGACCCGGCGGACTACTTCCGGGACCGGCTCGGCGACGTCACCGAGCCCACCGTGATGTTCGGGCTCCAGGATGTCCACGGCGACGGCCGCAGCGTCCTGGACCTGCGCCGCCCGCTGGCCGCCCGCCTCGGCGAGCGGATCCGGGCCTGCGCGAAGGACCTGCGGATCAGCCCGGCCACGCTCTTCCACGCGGGCTGGGCCCTGGTCGTGGCGGCCTGCGCGGGCCGCGACGACGTGGTCTTCGGCACCGTCATGTCGGGCCGCCTCCAGGGCCCGCGCGGCATCGAGCGCATGCTCGGCAACTTCATCAACACCCTCCCCGTGCGCGTCGACCTGACCGGGGTGAGCGTGCGCGACCTGGTGAGCGCCACCGACCGGACCCTGCGCGACCTGGTGCGCCACGAGCAGACCCCGCTCGCCGTCGCCCACGGCCACAGCGCCGTACCGCCGGAGACGCCGCTGTTCAACGCGATCCTGAACTACCGGCACCTGGAGTCCGACGACCGCATCGACGACAGCGAGCTGGAGCGCGCGGGCGTCAAGTCCCTCGCGGGCGTCATCGAGCGCAGCAACTACCCCATCGCCCTGTCCGTCGACGACCTCGGGCACTCCTTCTCGCTCGACGCGCAGATCGACCGGGCCCAGGACGCCGAGCTGGTCATCGGCTACCTGGAAACCTCCAGGCCGGACGCGGTGGCGGTGGAGTTCGAGGACCGTCGTCTGTCGTACGGGGAGCTGAACGCGCGGGCGAACCGTCTCGCCCGGCATCTGCGCGGTCTGGGCGTGGGCCCGGACGTCCTCGTCGCCCTGTGCCTGCCGCGCAGCGAACACCTCGTGGTGGCCGTGCTCGCGGTGCTCAAGGCGGGCGGCGCGTACGTGCCCGTGGACCCGGCGTCCCCCGCGGACCGGCTCGCGCACATCCTGACGGACAGCGCACCCCGCGTCCTGGTCACGGACGGCGCGCTGCCCGAGGGCCTCGCCGTCCCCGCCATCCCCGTCGTGGACGTGCGCGCGGACGCCGACCAGTGGGCGGCCCGCGCCGCCGACGACCTGTCGGTGCCGGACCTCACGCCGTCCGCCATGGCGTACGTGATCTACACGTCGGGCTCGACGGGCGTGCCCAAGGGTGTGGTCGTCGAACACCGCAATGTGGTGCGGCTGTTCACGTCCACGGACGACTGGTTCCGCTTC
>NZ_JOJM01000002.1 GCF_000720325.1 Streptomyces sp. NRRL B-1347 | reverse complement strand
GGACGGACCCACCGGGGCGCAGCGCTCCGCGTCGGGGCCGGGCCTCGCAAGGCCGGGGTGGGGCGAAATTGGAGGGGGCCGGGGAGGAATGCCCGCTGCCGCGCCGGGCAGGCGCACCATACCCCCACGGGAGTGGTCACACCCCCACGGCGGCCGCCACGTCCCCTCTCCCGAGGTGGCGGCCGCCACCTCCACGGGCCCGAGCGCCGAGAGGGAGCCCCGACCCCGCCCGAGGGAGAGCCCACCCCCACCAGGGAGGGGAGCCCCGCCCGCGAGGGCCCCGGTGCGGCCCGGCCCCACCATGTGGGGTGAGCCACACCGCCCTGGCGCCTTCGGCGAGAGGCGGCGCGATAGCCTGACCGCGGATCTCTCTTGATGCCAAGAGATCGATCATCGAGAGGCGATCGACAAGGGCGTCGGCAGGGGATCCAGCACATGGGGCAGGGACCCCCACCGCCAGCTGTCTTACGGAGATCGCCATGACCCGCACTCCCGTGAATGTCACCGTCACCGGCGCGGCCGGCCAGATCGGCTACGCGCTGCTCTTCCGCATCGCGTCCGGCCACCTGCTCGGCGCGGACGTGCCGGTCAACCTGCGCCTGCTGGAGATCACTCCGGCGCTGAAGGCCGCCGAGGGCACCGCGATGGAGCTCGACGACTGCGCCTTCCCGCTGCTGAACTCGATCGAGATCAGCGACGACCCGAACGTGGCCTTCGACGGTGCCAACGTCGCGCTGCTCGTCGGCGCCCGCCCCCGCACCAAGGGCATGGAGCGCGGCGACCTCCTGGAGGCCAACGGCGGCATCTTCAAGCCGCAGGGCAAGGCCATCAACGACCACGCCGCGGACGACATCAAGGTCCTGGTCGTGGGCAACCCGGCCAACACCAACGCGCTCATCGCGCAGGCCGCCGCCCCGGACGTACCGGCGGAGCGCTTCACCGCGATGACCCGCCTGGACCACAACCGCGCCATCTCGCAGCTCGCGAAGAAGACCGGCGTGGCCGTCTCCGACATCAAGCGCCTCACCATCTGGGGCAACCACTCGGCGACCCAGTACCCGGACGTCTTCCACGCGGAGATCGCGGGCAAGAACGCCGCCGAGGTCGTCAACGACGAGCAGTGGCTGGCCGACACCTTCATCCCGACCGTCGCCAAGCGCGGCGCCGCGATCATCGAGGCCCGCGGCGCGTCCTCGGCCGCCTCGGCCGCCAACGCCGCCATCGACCACGTCCACACCTGGGTGAACGGCACCGCCGCCGGTGACTGGACGTCCATGGGCATTCCGTCGGACGGTTCGTACGGCGTTCCGGAGGGGATCATCTCCTCCTTCCCCGTCACCACCAAGGACGGTAAGTACGAGATCGTCCAGGGCCTGGAGATCAACGAGTTCTCCCGCGCCCGCATCGACGCCTCCGTCAAGGAGCTGGCGGAGGAGCGCGAGGCGGTCCGCGCCCTCGGCCTGATCTGAGCCGACGCGCACGACGCGCACGACGCACCCGCCCCCGGCGGCCGTTCACCACGGCCTCCGGGGGCGTTCGTCGTCCCTTGGAGCGCAACCGGTCCCTTCCTTCACTGTTTCGAGCGGCGTAGGCCCATTCCCCGGACAGCCCGGCCGCCCGGCCGCTACGGTTTCGCGCCATGCGAGGCGACCCACCACGCGAGTGCCAACACGCCGAATCCACCCGCCTGTTGAGTGTCGGCGCGCGGCAGAACGCGGACTTCCGACGCCGTGTCATCGGCGAACTCATCGGCCACGCCGAGCGCCCGGTCGCGCCCCCGCTCGGCGCCGACGTCCTGCCGGTGCTCGCGCACGCGCTGCGCGCCCGGCGCGAGGAGATCGTCAGCGCGCTGCTCCTGTTCGCCGTCTGGCTGGGGTTCGTGGCCGCCGACACGGTGATGGCCTGGGACGCGGCCAACGACCGCGCGGGCGGCGACGCGGGGCTCTCCCTCGGCGACACCCTGCTGCTCGCCTTCGACGGCGAAGCGGCGGAGGGGACCGGGGACGCGACCGGCGCCCTGCTGCCCGGCGGCTGGGCCCTGTGGTTCGCGGCGGTCGTGTTCCTGCTGTGGTGCGGGCGGATCGTCTCCGGCCGGGACACGGGCGTCGGACAGCCGCTGCGACCGGTGCGGCTGCCCGCGGTGCTCGCCTGGCTGCGCCGCCGGTTCGGCTGGCTGGTGACCGTCACCGCCTGGGTGTTCGCCGTCACGTACGGATTCGCGGCGCTCGCCGCGATCGCGGACACCCCGTACCCGGTGATCTTCCCGCTGCTCGTCACGGTCGTGGTGTGGCGCCACCAGTTCCGCGCCAAGCGCGTGCTGCGCACCCAGCTCGCCCGGCAGGTCTTCGCCGAGACCGACCAGCCGGAGCTGCCGGGGCGGTACGCCGGGATCGCCGAGTGCGTCCGCAGGGAGCAGCGCGCCCCGCTCACCCTGTACGACGTCAACCGCCCCTTCGTCGGCGCGGGAACTCCCCGCAAGCCGTGGTCGGTCGTCCTCGAACTGAAGCGCGACGACCGGCCGGACGCGAACGGCGGTCTGCCGGCGCAGGGGCCCCGCGGGCCGCTGACCGCACGCGACGTCATCACCATGATCGAGCCACGGCTCAAGGGCCTGCGCAGGTCCGCGGGCGACACCAGCAAGGACCGGCTGCGGCATCTGGAGATCGACGAGTTCGTGTACCTGCCGTCGGGGGCGGGCCGCGACGAGGAGCTGTACACCGGCAACGGCGCCGAGACCGCGCGGGTGTACGACGCGAGCGCGGTGCAGCGGCACCTGGCCGAGTCGGTGGGCGAGGGCGGCGAGGCCCGACGGCACTTCCTGCGGCTGCGCGTCGGCTCCTGGAACGAGCAGGTCGTCGTCTCGCTCCTGGTCCGGGTGCACACGCAGGGCGGCATGCTGGTGCTCGAAGTGGTTCCGCACGTGCTCGGCCCGGTCCTGCCGGAGTTCCGCAGGGCCGACGCGGTCGCGGTGGGCGAGCCGGAGGGGCCGGTGCGGGACGCCCTGCGGGCGTGCGTGGACGGGCCCGCGTTCGGCGTGGCGATCGGCATCGGCGCGCTGCGCGCGCTGCCGTCCCTCGGCGCCGCGGTGCGCCACTGGTGCGCGGCCGGTACGTCCGGTGCGGCCGGGAAGGGCACGGCGGGCGCGCGGCACGCCGGGGCGCGGCTGCTGCCGCGCGCCGTGCAGTTCCTGCGCGCGCTCGGCGCCCGCCTCCTGCCGGTGCGCACCGCGCCCCCGGACGCCCCGCTGGTCTCGCTGCGCGAACTCGCCGCCACCGACGAGCTGTCCCTGTTCCAGGAGATGGACGTCGCCCGCTACACGAAGACCCTCCAGGACCGCATCGGCGAAGGCGTGCGCGACGCGCTGCGGGCCAGCGGCTACCGCACGGACCGCCTGGAGCAGAACATCACGCAGATCAACAACAGCGGCGTCTACATCAACGAGATGTCCGGCGGCGCCCTCGCCACCGGCGCCCAAGGCCAGGCCACCCACATGGAGAAGAGCACGGTATGAGTGACCAAGGAAACGGCGCGAACACAGGCGGCGGGGCATCCGTCAGCATCAACACCATCAGCGGCGGTTCACAGGCCTTCGGCAACGAAGGCATCGCCGTGTCGTCCAACGTGTCGGCCAACTCCACGACGGTCGTGGCGAGTCCGCAGTACGCGGACCTCCTCGCGTCCGTACGGCGCCTGCGCGGCGACCTGGAGCGGGGCGAGCGGACGGCCGACGACGACGTCCTCGACGCCGAACTGGCCGACGTGGAGGGCGAGATCGCCCGCACGGGCCGCAGCGCCTCCGGACCGCTCGCGCGGGTGCGTGACCGCCTCGCGGAGTACGCGCCCGCCGCCACGGCGGCCGCGTCCGTGACGGCCGTGCTCCAGGCGCTCGCCCAGCTGCCGCAGCTCCCGGGCTGAGACGTGCGCGTCTTCGACAACGACCGCCAGGAGTGGGTGGGGCACGAGCGGGAGCGGCAGGCCACGGCGCTCCACGACCGGGACGCGGTGCGCCAGCGGGCCGCCTGGCGCGGGGCCGTCACGGTGCTCGCGGTGTGCGGGCTCGCCTTCGGCACCTGGGCCCTCGGCTGGAAGGACGAGCCGGAGCCGACGGCGTATCTGCTCGCGCCGCAGTCCCCGGCGGCGGACAGCCAGGACGTGGCCGGTGATCCCGCGGCGAAGTCGCCGACGGACGGCGCGTCCGCGGCGGCCGACGGACTGCCGCGCGGCTTCGAGTCCCTGACCGACGCCCGGGGCTTCCGGGTGGCCGTGCCGATCGGCTGGAGCCGCAGCTCCCTGCCCGGGCAGGGCGGCATAGGAGTCGTCAACTACCGCAACTACGGCGGGACGCTGCGGCTCCAGGTGTACGAGGTCAGCGAGCCGACCCCGGAGGCGTCGTTCCGGGACTTCCTGGACGACACCAAGGTGCCGAAGTCCCCGACCTTCCAGAAGCTGTCCCTGGAGCCCGTCACCGAGGGCCAGCGGCTCACGTACGTCACGGGCCGCATCGACGACGAACCCGACGTCGGCCCGTGGTACGTGGTGGACGACCGGTTCGAGGCGGTCGACGGCAAGCCGTACGCGGTGGTCGGGTACGGATCCGCGTCGACGGACCGGGCGGAGGTGCGGCAGCTCGCCAGCAACGCCAGGGCCTGGTTCTGCCCGCCCGGCTCGCTGTGCCCCGAACCCGGCTGACGGACCGTCCGCGCGGCTAGCCGCGCGGACGGCCGACGCACAGCGTCACCAGGGCCGCGACGACGACCACGGTCAGGCCCACCACCCGCAGCGCGGACTCCATGCCGCCGGTGAAGTCGCCGCCGTGGTGGGCGAGGACCGTCCCCGTGACGGCCACGCCGAGCGCCGCGCCGATCTCCCGCGCCGACGTGCTCAGGCCGGAGCCGAGGCCCGCCTGGTGCGGGGGCAGCGAGGTGACGACGCCCAGGGTCAGGGCGGGCATGCTCAGGCCGGTGCCCGCCGAGATGACGAGGAGCCAGCAGGCGTACAGGGCGTAGGGCGTCGAGGCGTCGACCGTGGACGTGCCGAGCAGGCCCGCGCCGATGAGGAGCAGGCCCCCGCCGACGACCGGGCGCGGCCTGCCCGACCAGCGCGCCGCGAGCCGGGGGACGAGCACCATGCCGACGGTCAGCGGCACGATGGCGAAGCCCGCCTGCGCGGCCCCGTACCCCTTCACGTACTGCAGGTACTGGGAGTTGACGAAGAAGAGCGAGAAGAGGCCGAAGAAGCTGGCGGCGGTGCCGAGGGCCGCCGCGCTGAGCCGCCGGGAGCGGAAGACGCGCGGGTCGAACAGCGGCGCCTTCGACCGCAGCGCGTGCAGGACGAACGCGCCGGTCAGGACCGCGCCCACCGCGAAGGCGGACAGGATGCGGGCCGACGTCCAGCCGTACAGGGGGCTCTCGATGATGCCGAAGAGGACCGCGACGAGACCGGCGGTGAGCAGCAGCGTGCCGAGCGGGTCGAGGGCGGGCGCCTCCTGGGACACGGGGGTGCGCGGCGTCGTGCGGGCCACCGCGAGGGCGAGCAGCGCGCCGAGCGGGACCATGATCCAGAACAGGGCGCGCCACGGCAGGTACTCGCCGATGAGGCCGCCGCCGACGTTCCCCGCGAGGCCGCCGAGGCCCGCGGAGAGCGCCCAGTGGGCGAGCACGCGGGGCTTCTCCCGCGGCGCCGCGACGCGCATCAGGATGGACAGGGTCGCGGGCGTGACCAGGGCGGCACCGGCGCCGGAGACGCCGCGCCCGGCGATGAGCAGGGCGGGCGTGGTGGCGAGCGCGCTCACCGTGGCGCCCGCGGCGAACAGGCCGAGGCCGCCGAGCAGCGCTCCCTTGCGGCCGTAGCGGTCGCCGAGCGCGCCCGCCGGGATCAGCAGGCCCGCGAACACGATCACGTACGCGTCGACGGTCCAGAGCAGTTCGCTCGCGTCGGGGCGCAGCGACGACGACGCCAGCTGGGGGAGCAGCAGGTTGATGGCCGCGACCATGCTCTGGGCGACGAGGACGCAGGCGCACAGGACGATGAGCGTGGAGCCCTTGAGAGGCGTCGGCTCCGGCGGTGACGCGGCCTTGGCCGGCGCGTCGCTGAGGGCAGGGGAAGGCAAGGCTCCTCCTCGGGAGCGGGTGTGGTGGGGGATGCACGGCCACCGTAGGCTCGCCCGGTACCTGCTTTCCAGTGCAATCTCTGCAAGGAGTGATTGCGTGTGACGCAATCAAGTGATCCCGAGCCGCCGCACCTGCCGGGGCCCGGGGCCGCGCACCGCCCGGACGTCGACCTCAATCTGCTGATCGCCCTCGACGCGCTGCTCGACGAGGGCAGCGTGCGCGGCGCCGCCCGGCGCCTGCACCTGTCCGAGCCCGCGATGAGCCGCACGCTCGGCCGGGTCCGCAAGGCGCTCGGCGACCCGGTCCTGGTGCGGGCGGGGCGGCACATGGTGCCCACGCCGTACGCGCTCGCGGTGCGGGCGGAGGTGGGCGCGGTGGTGGAGCGGGCCCGCGCGGTGTTCGCCGGGCCCGGCGCCCAGGACCTGCGCACCGTCGAGCGGACGCTCACGATCGTGGGGCAGGACTCGCTGGCCGCCACCTACGCCCCGGTGTTGTTCGCCCGCGCGGCGGCGGAGGCGCCCGGGGTGCGGCTCCGCTTCCTGTCGGAGAGCCATCTGGACACGCCGGTGCTGCGCGAGGGCGTCGCGGACCTGGAGGTCGGCGTGATCGACACGACCGCGCCCGAGGTGCGGGTCGAGCACTTCCTGGAGGACACGATGATGGGCCTCGTCAGGCCCGGACATCCGCTCCTGGAGGGGGAGTTGACGCCCCGCAGGTTCGCCGCGGCGGACCATCTGACGGTGTCCCGCAAGGGCCGCCTCGCGGGCCCGGTGGACGTGGCGCTCGCCGAGCGGGGCCTGAAGCGCCGGGTGGTCGGCAACGTGGGCACGTACCCCGCGTCGCTGTTCATCCTGCTGCGCACGGACCTGGTGGGGCTCGCCACCGGCTGGATGCGGCCGCTGGTCGACGAGCTGGGCCTCGTCGGCTTCCCGATCCCCCTGGAGCTGCCGCCGCTGCGCCTCGCCATGGCCTGGCACCCGCGCCACGACGCCGACCCGGCCCACGCGTGGCTGCGGGGGTGCGTGCGCGACCTCGTGCGGGGCAGCTGAGTACGCGACCGAGCGCTGGATCTGAGTACGGGATCTGAGTACGCGCGCCCTGCCCCGGGCGCCGCGCGTGCGGTGGGATCGGAGGCATGCGACAGACCCAGGACACGCGGTGGTACGCCGTCCGGGGGCCGGAGCGGCCGTGGTACGCCGCGCGGACCCCGGAGCGGGACGAGTGGTGGTGGCTCGTCCCGACCGCCGCCACGGCCGTCGCGCTGCTGTGCGCGTGTCTGCGGCTCCGCGACGCCGAACTGCCCTTCTTCTGGATCGCGTTGACGTACACGCCGGGCTTCCTGCTGGTCGGCGGGAGCTGGTTCACGGCGCGGACGCGGGAGCGGCGCGGGGTGCGCGTGTGCCTCGCGGCGGCGGGCTGCGTGCTGACGTATCTGACCGTGAAGGCCTTCACGGCCGCGCTGTACGTGCTGGCGGTCCTGGTGTGGCTGCGGCAGGGCGACGGCTGAGACCCGGGCCGCTGGGGGGCGGCCCGGGTCGGTGTTCCACGCGGAGGGGTGGGGCCTGCTAGAACTGCGTCTGCTGCGACTGCTGGGGCTGCTGCATCTGCTGCGCGTGCTGCTGGATGGCGCCCCTGGGCACCTCGATCTCCACGCCGCGGACCAGCATCCGGTCGTCGTAGGCGACGCGGACGGCCTGGCCGGTCTGGATCGCGAACACGATGGACTGGATCGCGAACTCGCTCGGGTCGAGCAGCTGCACGGGGCGGCCGTCGACCAGCAGGATCATGGCCCGCTCGTAGCCCGGGAACGGGACGATGGGGGCGCGGACGGCCTGGGCGTAGCCGACCTGGAACTGCGTCTGCGGCTGCGTGCCGGGCTGCTGGCCCATCTGCTGGAGCAGGCCCTGGAAGGGCTGCTGCTGACCGAACTGCTGGAGTTGTTGCTGGAGTTGCGGGGGCAGCTGCTGGGACTGGCCCTGCTGCTGCGGGAACTGGGACTGCCCGTGCTGCTGTTGCGGCGAGGTGCCGATGCCGCTGAAGCCGGGTGCGAACGATGTCATGCCTGTTTCACCCTTTCTCTCGGGCTCTTTCGGGCTCTCTCGGGCTTGCCGTAGTGGCTGGTGCCTGGTCGACACCCTCGTACCGGTCCGTCGTTCTGGGTACCCGCACATCACGACAAACCGGAGAGACGGGGTGAGGGGGCCCATGCAAGACATGGTTCGCTTTTCATGCGCTCGGCGCCCGCGTGCGTACGAGGTCGAGGGCGGGCCCCGGCGTGCGCCGCGGAGCGTCAACCCGGCTTCCGGACGATTCGCGCCGGGGGCGGCCGCCCGGGGGTGACCTTCGGCCTCCGTCCGGAAAGTGGCCTTCTCCTGTTGCTCTCCTGCTCTCGAATGTAGTACTTCTTATATATGAGCGAGCAAGTCCACAATAGGTTGGCCGTGGTGCGCGCCGAGCGGAAGGTGTCGCGCCAGAGCCTGGCCGAGGCCGTGGGCGTCCACTACCAGACCATCGGCTACATCGAGCGCGGGCAGTACAACCCGAGCCTCGACCTCGCCCTGAAGATCGCGAAGTACTTCGGGCTGCCGGTCGAGGCGCTGTTCTCCCTGGAGCCCTTTCGCCCGCTCACGGACCAGCTGTACGGGAGGGACCAGTAAGTCATGGCACAGCAGCAGCAGTTGACCGCGCACGACCGGCGCATGAGCGCACTGATGAACCGCACCGAGGGGGAGCCGCTGTACCGCACGGCCGGGCGGCGCCGCGCCGTGGTCGTCGCGCACATCGCACTGACCGTCGGCGCCGTCGCCGCCTGGCTCGGCACGGTCGTCGGCGAGTCCGACTGGGCGGTGTGGGTGATGCTCGGACTGCTGCTGCCCTGGTGCGTGGCCACCGGGATCATCAACAGCGCCACGCGCGGCCTGCTGGAACTGCGGCCGCGCGCCCTCGACGAGCGCCAGCGCGCCGAGCGCGACCGGGTGCGGGCCCGTGCCCACCAGGTCATGACCTGGCTGCTGCTCGCCGCCGTGGTCGGCACGGGCCTCGCCGGGTTCTCGGGCGCGGACTTCAAGGCGCTGGTGTTCCAGGTGATGTTCTGCGCCTTCGTCACGCACTGGCTGATGCCGCTGTGGGTGGCGGGCCTGACGGCCCGGGACGAGCCCGCCGACGAGGCCGGCCTCTTCGTCGACGGAGTCGACGGCTAGCCGGCGCTCACGTCTTCTGCAGCTGCTCCTGGAGCTTGCCGATGTCCACGGAGTCCGCGGCCGAAGGCGTCTCCGTCGGTACGGGCTGGCCGTAGTCACTCAGCGTGGTTGTCTTGTCCTCGCCGTCGCCCTTCTCCGTGGCCCGGATCAGATAGGGCTTGCCCTCGGACGCCACGTACAGCGTCTTCTCCTTGCCGTCCTCGGCGGACGTGAGCGGCACGACCTTGGTCCCGTCGACCGTGGTGGCGTCGCCCTTCTTCAGCTTGTCCGTGTCGTCGTCGGAGTCCTCGTCGACCGAGTCCTGGAGCTTCTTGAGGTCGCAGACCTCGGAGAGGCCCTTGAGCAGCGGGTCGCTCGTGCTGCCGTGGATGTAGCGGTTCTTGAACAGCTCGGCGGCGGCCGCGCCGTCGCCGCCGGGCACCTGGTTGCGCCAGAAGGCGCTGTCGGGCTTCATCCACACCTTGTCGCCCCGTTTGACCAGGTCGGCGGTGCCGCCGCCCGCGGCGAACGTGAGCTTGCCCGTGCAGTTGCCGTCGCGGTCGAGCGTCAGGTCCATCGCCGCCGGATCGTCCTTGTCGGCGTCCGTGCCCTTCTCCTCCAGCGTGATGTGCACCGACGTGGCGTCGAGCAGCTCCTTCTTCGCCTTGTCCGAGATCTCCTGGGCGCTGAGGTCCGAGGTCTTGTCCTTCTTGTCGTCGTTGCCGTTGTCCGACGAACACGCCGGCACGAGCAGCGCCAGGGCCGCCGCCGCGCAGACCCCGGTAGCGGCCCGTGCTGACTTAAGAGACATTCGACTCATAACGTCACCTCCGGTGACAGAACGTGCTTCGAGCGTACGTTTCCCCTCGCGTACCCGCATACGCAGTGACACAGCGCACTTTCGGCCATCGAATGCGCATGCTTTTCCAGGGCCAGGGCAGGTGCACCCGGCTACCCCGAGTGATCAGGTGGGGCGCAAGGCAGGAAAGTGGCAGGAACGGAAGGCAACAGGGACGTGTCCGCACAACAGACCATCCACGTCGGCGGCGAGTGGCGCGCGGCCGCAGACGGCGCAACGCGCGAGATCATCGACCCGGCGGACGCCAAGCCCTTCGCCCTCATCGCCGAGGGCGGTGCCGAGGACGCGGACGCCGCGATCGCCGCCGCCCGCCGGGCCTTCGACGAGGGCCCGTGGCCGGCCACGCCCGTCGCCGAGCGCGCCGCGCTCCTGCGCCGCGTCGCCGACCTGCTGGTCCGCGACCGCGAGGAGATCGGCCTCCTGGAGAGCCGGGACGCGGGCAAGACCCTGGAGGAGGGCCGCGTCGACGTCGACTGCGTGGCCGACGCCTTCCGGTACTTCGCCGACCTGGTGATCGGCGAGGGCGCGGGCCGCGTCGTCGACGCCGGGTCCGACGACATCCACAGCGTCGTCGTGCACGAGCCCGTCGGCGTCTGCTCGATGATCACGCCCTGGAACTATCCGCTGCTCCAGGCCAGCTGGAAGATCGCGCCCGCCCTCGCGGCCGGGAACACCTTCGTCATCAAGCCCAGCGAGGTCACGCCCCTCACCACGGTCGCGCTGATCGAGCTGCTCGTCGAGGCCGGTCTCCCCGAGGGCGTCGCCAACATCGTCACCGGGCCCGGCCACACCGTCGGCGCCCGGCTCGCCGACCACCCCGACGTGGACCTGGTGTCCTTCACCGGCGGGCTCGTCTCCGGCACCAAGGTCGCCCAGGCCGCGGCCCTCGGCGTGAAGAAGGTCGCCCTCGAACTCGGCGGCAAGAACCCGAACGTCGTCTTCGCCGACGCCTGCGCCACCGACGAGGGCTTCGACACCGCCGTCGACCAGGCGCTGAACGCCGCCTTCATCCACAGCGGCCAGGTCTGCTCCGCCGGTGGCCGCCTCATCATCGAGGAGTCCGTGCGCGAGCGCTTCGTGGCCGAACTCGCCCGCCGCGCCGAGAAGATCAAGCTGGGCCGCGGCACCGAGGACGGCGTCGAGGTCGGCCCGCTCGTCTCCGCGCAGCAGCGCGAGAAGACCGAGGCGTACGTGGCCTCCGCCCTCGCCGAGGGCGCCGCCCTTCGCTGCGGCGGCAAGCGCCCCGAGCCGAGCGCCGCCCGCCCCGCCGACGGCTACTTCTACGAGCCGACCGTGCTCGACCAGTGCCACCGTGGCATGAAGGTCGTGCGCGAGGAGGTCTTCGGCCCGGTCCTGACCGTGGAGACCTTCCGCACCGAGGACGAGGCCCTGGCCCTCGCCAACGACACCGAGTACGGCCTCGCGGGCGCCGTGTGGACCACCGACTCCGGCCGCGCCCGGCGCATGGCCCGGCGGATGCGCCACGGCACCGTCTGGATCAACGACTTCCACCCCTACCTGCCGCAGGCGGAGTGGGGCGGCTTCGGCAAGAGCGGCGTCGGCCGCGAACTGGGCCCCGCCGGGCTCGCCGAGTACCGCGAGGCCAAGCACGTCTACGAGAACCTGGCGCCCGCGCCGGTGCGCTGGTTCAAGGGCTGACGCCCCGCGGCCCGCGGCCGGGACCCCGAAGTCCCGGCCGCGGGCCCCACCCCCGATTTCGTACGACCGCAATCCCCCTTACGCGCAAGCACCTTGGCAGCGACGAGGAGCAGTACCCCCATGACTGGAACGTCTGAAACCCCCCAGGCCACCACCGAGTTCGACTACGTGATCGTCGGCGGCGGCACCGCGGGATCGGTGATCGCATCCCGGCTCACCGAGAACCCCGACGTCACCGTCGCGGTGATCGAGGGCGGCCCGAGCGACATCGACCGCGAGGACGTCCTGACCCTGCGCAAGTGGCTCGGCCTGCTCGGCGGCGAGCTCGACTACGAGTACACGACCACCGAGCAGCCGCGCGGCAACTCGCACATCCTGCACAGCCGCGCCAAGGTCCTCGGCGGCTGCTCCTCGCACAACACGCTGATCTCCTTCAAGCCGCTGCCGTCCGACTGGGACGAGTGGGAGGCCGCGGGCGCCGCGGGCTGGAACGCCGCGGCCATGGACCCCTACTACGGCAAGCTGCGCAACAACGTCGTACGCGTCGCCAAGAAGGACCAGAACCAGATCGCAAGCGACTGGATCGAGGCCGTCAAGCAAGCCCTGGACGTCCCCGAGGTCGTCGGCTTCAACGACCGGCCCTTCGACGAGGGCGTCGGCTTCTTCGACCTGGCGTACCACCCGGAGAACAACAAGCGCTCCTCGGCGTCCGTCGCCTACCTCCACCCGCACATGGAGGCCGGGGACCGCCCGAACCTCCACCTGTTCCTGGAGACCTGGGCGTACAAGCTGGAGCTCGACGGGAAGACCGCGCGCGGTGTGCACGTCCGCACCAAGGACGGCGCGGAGAAGCTGCTCACCGCCCGCCGCGAGGTGCTCGTCTGCGCGGGCGCCGTGGACACCCCGCGCCTGCTGCTGCACTCGGGCATCGGCCCGAAGACGGACCTGGAGGCCCTCGGCATCCCGGTCGCGCACGACCTGCCGGGCGTCGGCGAGAACCTCATCGACCACCCCGAGTCGGTCATCGTCTGGGAGACCGAAGGGCCGATCCCGGGCAACTCCGCGATGGACTCCGACGCGGGTCTGTTCGTGAAGCGGGACCCGGAGCACAAGGGCCCGGACCTGATGTTCCACTTCTACCAGATCCCGTTCACGGACAACCCCGAGCGCCTCGGCTACGAACGCCCCGAGCACGGCGTGTCGATGACCCCGAACATCCCCAAGTCCCGCGCCCGCGGCCGCCTCTACCTCACGTCCGCGGACCCCGAGGTCAAGCCCGCCCTGGACTTCAAGTACTTCGAGGACGAAGGCGACTACGACGGGCGGACGCTCGTCGACGGCATCAAGCTGGCCCGCAAGGTCGCCGAGGCCGAGCCGTTCAAGAAGTGGCTCAAGCGGGAGGTCTTCCCCGGCCCGCACGTCACCGACGACGCCGAGATCGGCGAGCTCGTCCGCAAGGCCGCGCACACCGTCTACCACCCGGCGGGCACCTGCCGAATGGGTGCTTCCGGTGATGAACTCGCCGTGGTGGACCCGGAGTTGAAGATCCGGGGCCTGTCCGGAATCCGTATCGCGGACGCATCCGTCTTCCCGACGATGCCTGCCGTGAACCCGATGATCGGAGTGCTCATGGTCGGGGAGAAATGTGCCGAGATCCTCGGGGGTGACGGCCGATGAGCGAAGCCGCCACCACCCCCCGGACCGGAGCCGCGCAGGAGCCCGCCGCGTCGGCGGCCCCCGTCTTCAGCGTCCAGAACCTCTGGAAGGTCTTCGGGCCGAAGGCCGAGCGCGTTCCGGGCGACCCGGAGCTCACCGCCCTCGACCCCGCCGAGCTGCGCGAGCGCACCGGCTGCACCGCCGCCGTGCGGGACGTGTCTTTCGAGGTCAACAAGGGCGAGGTCTTCGTCGTCATGGGCCTCTCGGGCTCCGGCAAGTCCACGCTCGTGCGCTGTCTGACCCGCCTCATCGAGCCGACGTCCGGCTCCGTCGCCATCGACGGCGAGGACGTCCTCGCCATGGACAAGGCGCGCCTGCGCGAACTGCGCCGCCACCGCGCGTCCATGGTCTTCCAGCACTTCGGCCTGCTGCCGCACCGCACGGTCCTCGACAACGTCGCCTACGGCCTGGAGATCCAGGGCGTCGGCAAGGCCGAGCGGCGCGAGCGCGCCGCCGAGGTCGTCGCCAAGGTGGGCCTCGAGGGCCTGGAGGCGCGCAAGCCCGGCCAGCTCTCCGGCGGCCAGCAGCAGCGCGTCGGCCTGGCCCGCGCGCTCGCCGCCGACCCCGAAGTCCTGCTCTTCGACGAGCCGTTCAGCGCCCTTGACCCGCTGATCCGCCGCGACATGCAGGAGGAGGTCGTCCGCCTGCACCGGGAGGAGGGCCGCACGATGGTCTTCATCACCCACGACCTCAGCGAGGCCCTCAAGCTCGGCGACCGCATCGCCCTGATGCGCGACGGCCGCGTGGTCCAGCTCGGCACGCCCGAGGAGATCGTCGGCTCCCCGGCCGACGACTACGTCCGCGACTTCGTCCGGGACGTGCCCCGCGAGCAGGTCATGACGGTCCGCAGCGCCATGCGGCCCCTCGACCCCGCCTCCGACGACGAGCGGGGCCCCGCGGTCGCGCCCGACGCCACCGTGTCCGAGGCCATCGAGGCCGTGGCCCGCACCGGCTTCCCGGCGCGGGTGATGGACGACGGGCGGTGCCTCGGCGTCGTCGACCAGGAGCACCTGCTCGGCGTGGTCGCGGGCGTGCCCGCGCAGGGCACCGCCGGTGAGGTGGTCAAGTAATGGCCACCGCCACCGCGTCGACCCCCGTACGAGATACCGGCGTCGGGGCCCTGCTCCGCCACCGCGCCGTCACCAAGCTCCTGCTGCTCGCTGTCGTCGCGGCGGTCGCCGTCCCGATCGTCAACGCCAAGTGGGCCTCCGGCGCCTGGCCGGACGCGCTCACCGTCGACCTGTCCGAGCCGCTCGGCAGGACCAGCGACTGGATCATCGACAACCGCGACAGCCACCCGCTGTTCCTCTACTTCTTCGGGCACGTCTCCAACGCCGTCGTACTCGCCGTGCGCGGCGTCTACCTCGTGCTTCTCGCCATGGGCTGGGCGGGCGTGACCGTCGCCGCCGGCGCTGTCGCCTGGCGCGTGGCGGGCGTGAAGCTCGCCGTGGTGGCCGCCGCCGCGTTCGGCGTGTGCGGTCTGCTCGGCATGTGGGTGCCGACGATGCAGACGCTCGCCCTGATGACCGTGGCCGTCCTCGCGTCCGTGGTCCTCGGCCTGCTGCTCGGCCTCGCGGGCGGGCTCAACGACCGGCTCTTCCGCATGATGCGGCCGGTCCTCGACACCATGCAGGTGCTCCCGGCCTTCGCCTACCTGCTGCCGGTCGTCCTGGTCTTCGGCATCGGCGTGCCCGCCGCCGTCCTCGCGACGGTCGTGTACGCGGCCCCGCCGATGGCCCGGCTCACGGCGCTCGGCCTGCGCGGCGCCGACGGCGGCGTGATGGAGGCCGTGGCGTCGCTCGGCGCGACCGGCCGCCAGCGGCTGCTCTCCGCCCGTCTTCCGCTGGCCCGCAAGGAACTCCTCCTCGGCCTCAACCAGACGATCATGATGGCGCTGTCCATGGCCGTCATCGCGTCCGTGATCGGCGCGGGCGGCCTCGGCGACCGCGTCTACCAGGCCCTCGCCACCGTCGACGTCGGCCAGGCGCTCGCCGCGGGCATCCCGATCGTGCTGCTCGCCGTCGTCCTGGACCGCGTCACGGGCGCGGCGGGCGAACGCCTCGGCGCGCAGACGGTGGACACCTCCCCGCTGCGCGGCTGGCGCGGCTGGTCCGTGGCCGCCGCCGTGACCCTGGCCTGCGCGCTCGCCGCCCGGTTCGCCGACCGCCTGGAGTGGCCGACGGGCTGGGTCGTGCAGATCGCCGAGCCGGTGAACACCGCCAAGGACTGGATGGTCGACCACCTCTACACGGGCGTGCCCGTGGTGGGCGGCACCGCCGACTGGGCCGCGCACTTCACGACGTACGTGCTCGACCCCGTGCGCGACGGCCTCCAGGGCCTGCCCTGGTGGTCGGTCCTGCTGATCGTCGCGGCCCTCGCCTGGGTGATCGGCACCTGGCAGACCGCCCTCACGGCCGTCCTCGCGATGGCGGCGATCGGCGTGCTCGGCGTGTGGGAGGCCTCCCTCGACACGCTCTCCCAGGTCCTCGCGGGCGTCGCGGTGACGCTCGTCCTCGGCTTCGTGACCGGCGTCGCCGCCTCCCGCAGCCGTCGGCTCGAACGCGTCCTGCGCCCCGTCCTCGACGTCTTCCAGACGATGCCGCAGTTCGTGTACCTGATCCCGGTCGTGGCGCTCTTCGGCGTGGGCCGCGCCCCGGCGGTGGCCGCCGCCGTGGTGTACGCGCTGCCCGCCGTCGTCCGCATCACCACGCAGGGCCTCAGGCAGGTCAGCCCCGCCGCGATGGAGTCCGCGAAGTCCCTCGGCGCCACCAACTGGCAGGTCCTGCGCCAGGTCCAGCTGCCGCTCGCCCGGCCCGCGCTGCTCCTCGCCGTCAACCAGGGCGTCGTCCTCGTCCTCGCGGTCGTCGTCATCGGCGGCCTCGTCGGCGGCGGCGCGCTCGGCTACGACGTCGTCTTCGGCCTGGCCCAGGGCGACCTCGCGACCGGCCTGGTCGCCGGTGCCGCGATCGTCTGCCTCGGTCTGATGCTGGACCGGGTGACGCAGCCGACGGAACGCCGCACGAAGAAGGGGGCGTGACCATGCGCAAGCGCACTCGCGCCGGTGCCGCGCTTGCCGCGGGCGGGGCGCTCCTCGCCCTGTCCGGCTGCGGCGCCGCCGACATGACCAAGCAGGCGTCCCCGTACGCCAACGCGGCGGGCGCCAAGACCGTGACCCTGTCCGTGCAGTCCTGGGTCGGTGCCCAGGCCGACGTGGCCGTGGCCAAGTACCTCCTGGAGGAGGAGCTCGGCTACCGCGTCGACACCGTGCAGATCGACGAGGTCCCCGCCTGGGACGCGCTCAGCCAGGGCCGCGTCGACGCGATCATGGAGGACTGGGGCCACCCCGAGCAGGAGCAGCGGTACGTCAAGGACAAGAAGACGATCGTCCCCGGCGGCGACGTCGGCGTCACCGGCCACATCGGCTGGTACGTCCCCACGTACTTCGCGAAGAAGCACCCCGACGTCACCGACTGGAAGAACCTCAACAAGTACGCGAAGGAATTCCGCACCCCGGAGTCCGGCGGCAAGGGCCAGCTCATGGACGGCTCCCCGTCCTACGTCACCAACGACAAGGCCCTCGTGGAGAACCTCGACCTGGACTACAAGGTCGTCTTCGCGGGCTCCGAGGCGGCCCAGATCACCCAGATCGAACAGTTCGCCAAGCAGCGGAAGCCCTTCCTCACCTACTGGTACAAGCCCCAGTGGCTGTTCGAGAAGGTGCCGATGACGGAGGTCAAGCTGCCGCCGTACAAGGAGGGCTGCGACGCGGACCCGGCGAAGATCAAGTGCGCCTACCCGCACACGCCGCTCCAGAAGTACTTCAACGCGGACTTCGCGAAGAACGGCGGCGCCGCGGCGGCCTTCCTGAAGCGCTTCAAGTGGTCGGAGGCCGACCAGAACGAGGTCTCCCTGATGATCGCCGACAAGAAGATGTCCCCCGAGGACGCGGCGAAGCGCTGGCTCGCGGACAACGAGGCCAAGTGGAAGGCCTGGCTGCCGAAGTAGTACCCGGAGGGGCTGGATCTTCCAGCCCCTCCGGCGTTTGAGGAGCGGGAAGGGGCGCCCGCGCGCGGAGCGCGCTGATGGACACAGTGGGGCGCCCCGCGAGGGCTAGGCCAGCTCCTTCGCGATGTCGCGCAGGCCCGCCATGGCCTGGTGGTGCAGCCCCGGCCCGAAGGTGACCCGCGTCGCGCCGAGCCGCCCCAGCTCCTGGGGAGAGGGCCCACCGGCCAGCCCGATCACGTTCAGCGGAGCCCCGATCGCGGAGCGGAGCGCGGGCAGCACCGAGACCGGCGCCTTGATGACGTAGACGCAGTCCGCCCCGGCCTCGACGTAGAGCCGGGCCCGGGCCACGGTCTCCTCGAAGTCCGCGACCCCTCGCAGATACGTGTCGACGCGCGCGTTGACGAACAGCTCCCGCCCGGCCACCTCCCGCACCGCCGCGAGGTAGTCCGCCTGCTCCCGGGCGTCCTTGAGGGTGCCGGCCGGCGCGTCCTTGCGGCCCCAGGAGTCCTCCAGGTTGCAGCCGACGACCCCGGCGTCGAGCAGCCGCCCCACCAGCTTCCGCGCGGGCAGCCCGTACCCGTCCTCGACGTCCGCGCTGACCGGCACGGACACGGCCCGCGCGACGCGCCCGACCGCCTCGAACATCTCGCGCGGCGGCACCGCCCCGTCGTCGTAGCCGAGGGCGGCGGCGACGCCCGCGCTGGGCGTGGCGAGCGCGGGGAACCCGGCCTCCTCGAAGACGCGGGCGCTGGCCGCGTCCCACGGTCCCGGCAGGACGAGCGGGTCGCCCGGCGCCCGCCCGTGGTGCAGGGCGCCGAACGCCTCGGCGGTGGCGGTCAGTGGGTTGCTCATGGGTGGTGCTCACCTTTCGGGACGTGCGGAACGCGCGCGGCGCGCGCGAGGAACCGGTGCTACTCGGCGGGCCGGTGCGCGGTGGACCCCGGCGTGTAGTGCCCGGGCACCATGCGCGTGGTCACTCCGAACCGGTTCCAGCCGTTGATCAGGGTGATCGCGGCGATGACGTGGGCCAGCTCCTTGTCGTCGAAGTGGAGCGCGGCGCGCTCGTACACCTCGTCGGGAACGAAGCCGTCGGTGAGGACGGTCACGGCCTCCGTCAGCTCGATGGCGGCGATCTCCCGGGCCGTGTAGAAGTGCCTGGACTCCTCCCAGGTCGACAGCTGCACGATCCGCTCGACGCTCTCACCGGCCGCGAGGGCGTCCTTGGTGTGCATGTCGAGGCAGAACGCGCAGTGGTTGAGCTGCGAGGCCCGGATCTGTATGAGCTCGAAGAGGACCGGGTCGACACCGCGCTTGGCGGCCGCGGCGAACCGGATCATGGCCTTGTACGCCTCCGGGGCCAGCTCGGCCATGTTGAGGCGCGGGGTGTGCTCGGGCAGCCGCTCGTCGTGGGCGTGCGCGTGCGGGGCGGTGGTCTGCGTCGTGTTCGTCATGGTTCGAACCTACGAGGTGATTTGCCCAGCGGTATGGTCCATTCCCATGGAGAAATCTTGGGCCACTTCGGGCCCGGGGGACGGCTCGGACCCCACCGGCCCCACCGACCCCGACGGGCCCGGGCACGGCGGGGCCTGGAGCGTGGACCTCCACCTCGACGCGCTCGGCAAGGGCCCGCGCTCGGGGGTGCGCCGCGGCCTCACCGACGCGCTGCGCGACGCCGTCCGCGGCGGCCGGCTCGCCCCGGGCACGCGCCTGCCGTCGTCCCGTACGCTCGCCGCCGATCTGGGCGTCGCGCGCAATACGGTCGCCGACGCGTACGCGGACCTCGTCGCGGAGGGCTGGCTGACCGCCCGGCAGGGCTCGGGCACCCGGGTCGCCGACCGTGCCGTGCCGCGCCCGGTGGCGTCCGCGCGCCCGCCCCGGGCGAGCGGCGCCCCCGTCCACGACCTGACGCCCGGCACGCCGGACGTCGCGTCCTTCCCGCGCGGGGAGTGGCTGAAGGCGGCGCGGCGCGCCCTTGCGGCCGCGCCGAACGACGCGCTCGGCTACGGCGATCCGCGCGGCAGGATCGAGCTGCGCACCGCCCTCGCCGCGTATCTCGCCCGGGCCCGGGGCGTGCACGCGGAGCCGGACCGGATCGTCGTCGTGCCCGGCTTCGTGCACGGCCTGACGCTGCTCGGCGAGCTGCTCGGCGCGCGCGGCCTGCGGCAGATCGCCGTCGAGCCGTACGGTCTCGGTCTGCACCGGGACCGCCTGGCGCGGGTGGGCCTGCGGACCCGGCCGCTCGGGCTCGACGGACTCGGCACGCGCACCGACGGGTTGGCCGGGCACCGGGCGGTCCTGATGACGCCGGCCCACCAGTTCCCCATCGGCGTACCGCTGCACCCGGACCGGCGGGCGCGGGCCGTGGAGTGGGCGCGGCGGGTGGACGGGCTGATCCTGGAGGACGACTACGACGGCGAGTTCCGCTACGACCGGCAGCCGGTCGGCGCGCTCCAGGGCCTGGACCCGGACCGGGTCGTCTACCTGGGCACGGCCAGCAAGTCCCTGGCGCCGGGCCTGCGGATCGCGTGGATGGTGCTCCCGGCCGCGCTCGCCCCGGAGGTGGCCGGGCTGAAGGAGCGGGCCGGGGCGTCCGGCGGCGCCGTCGACCAGCTGACGCTCGCGGAGTTCCTGACGTCCGGGGCGTACGACCGGCATGTGCGCTCGGTGCGGATCCGCTACCGCCGCCGCCGTGACCAGCTGGTCGCGGCCCTGGCCGAGCGCGCGCCCGAGGTACGGGTCACCGGCATCGCGGCGGGCCTGCACGCGGTGCTCGAACTACCGCCCGGCACCGAGCAGGTAGTGGTGCAGTCCGCGAGCTGGCAGCGGCTCGCGGTGCAGGGCCTGTCCCGCTTCCGCCACCCCGACGCGGTCACGGCCCCCCGGGACGCGCTCGTGGTCGGCTACGGCACGCCCACCGACCACACCTGGCCCGCGGCCCTGGAGGCACTCTGCCGCTCGCTGCCGTGAGCGGGGCCCCGGGGAGCGCGGACTAGCCCTGCGCGGCCAGCCACTCCTCGAAGGTGGTGGGCATGATGCGGGCGCCGTCGGCGGGCAGCAGCGCGTCGCCCGCCATGTCCGGGCCGAAGAGGCCCGACCAGGTCGGGACGAGCTTGACCGTGCGGCCCTGGGCCTGGAGCGTGCGGCGGGCCATGTCGACCATGTCCTGCGGGTCGGGCCCGGCCACGTCCTGGTACCGGCCGAGGGGCGCGCCGGCCGCGAGCTCGGCGAGGACGCTCGCCACGTCGTCGGGCGCGACGGGCTGGAGCAGCAGCGGCGCGACGGTGGCGACGCCGTCCTGCTCGGTCCAGCTCGCGACCATCGCGGCGAAGTCGTGGAACTGGGTGGCCGGGACGATGGTCCACGGCACCGGGCCCGCGGCGACGAGGCGCTCCTGCTCGCGCTTGCCCACGTAGTGCGCGTTGCCCTCGACGCGGTCCATGCCCGCGATGGAGAGCAGGACGTGGTGCTTGACTCCCGCCTTCTCCTCGGCGGCGAGCAGGTTCCGCGTGGTGGTGCCGAAGTACGCGACGGTCTCCGCGGGGTCGCTCGCGGTGCAGTTGGTGGTGTCCACGACCGCGTCGACACCCACCAGGGCGGCGTCGAGGCCTTCTCCGGTGGAGAGGTCCACGCCGAGGGAGCGGCTGACGCGGACGACGTCGTGACCCGCCTTCTCCAGTACGGCGACGGTGCGGGCCCCGATGCTCCCGGTGGCTCCGGCGACGGCGATGCGCATGACGATCTCCCCTGGTCCTTGGGCGACTCATTCGATGCCCGAACCATATCTCGGACTAAACACATCCGCAATATCCCGGATGTGGGATGTCCGGGATAGACTCACCGCATGAAGCTGCCTGTGAGTACGGAGTGGGTGTTGCACTGCGCCACGTCGCTGGCCCAGCTGGAGCCGGGGGCGACCGCGTCGGCCGGGCAGCTGGCGGGCTACTTCGACGTGCCCCAGGCCTATCTGGCCAAGCAGCTCCAGCCGCTGGTGAAGGCGGGGGTGTTCGCGGCGACGACGGGCCCGAGGGGCGGCTTCCGCCTGGCGCGCCCGGCGGCGGACGTCACGCTCCTCGACATCGTCGAGGCGGTGGACGGCGCGGCCGCCCCGTACGAGTGCCGGGAGATCCGCCAGCAGGGCCGGGGCGCGCTGCCCGCCGAGGACTGCCGAGCGGCCTGCCCGATCGCGGCGAAGATGGCCGCCGCCCACACGGCCTGGCGCACCAGCCTCGCCGCCGTGACCCTGGCCGACCTCCTGGCAGAAATCCCGGAATGGGCCCCGGAACGCACCCGCCGCCTCCTGGTGGGCTCGGGCTGATCCCCTCTTGGGGGGCGCGAAGCGACGGGGGCGCAACCCACGTGCGCCGCTCGCAACTTCGCCGAAGTAGGTACCGGAGGCAGGGAGCGACCCGCAGTCGGCAGCCGGACGCAGTCACTCCGCCACCGCCCCCGCGGGCTCACCTGATGGCGAGGGCTGAGCCCAGGAAGTGCCGGTCGGCACCCGGCGACGAACCCGAAGTGACCACCGGAAGCCCCCGCCGCCCTTCCCCGGGCCGCCCGGACAAGGGCACCTCGCGCCGGAGGGACGGCAGTCAAGGGTGGAGCGCAGCGGAATCGGCGCAGCCGACGCCCGGAGGGCGCCCTTGGCTTCCGCCCCGGAGGCGCCATCCTGTCGGCCTCCGGGTGGCCCCGTTCACGCCGGGGCGAAGGGGCAGGAAGCCACGGAACGAGCCGGAGGCCCGCCCCGTGGGCAGGTCAAGGCGTGGTCGGCGCCGGCTCCGGGGCCTCGCCGAAGCGGGCCAGGGCCAGGGCTCCTGTTACCGCCACCGCGAAGCCGAGGATCGCCAGCCAGCCGAAGCCGTCGCGGGTGCGGTCGCCGAGCCAGACCACGCCCACGAGGGCGGGGCCGATGGTCTCGCCGATGACCATGCCCGCCGTGGCGGCGGTGACCGAGCCGCGCTGGAGCGCGGAGGTGAGCAGCAGGAAGGCGGCGCCCCCGCCGAGCAGCAGCGCGTACGCGGCGGGATTGGCGACGAGCGCCCCCGGTGAGACGTCGTCGATGAGGCGGACGGTCACCTCGACCACGCCGAAGCCGCAGCCCGCCCCGAGTCCGAGGGCCACCGCCCGCGCCCGGTCCGGCAGGCGTCCGGCCACGGCGCCGAGCAGCAGGACGGCCAGGGCGATGCCCAGCATCACGAACCGCAGCCCCGTGGACCCGCCCTTGTCGCCCTCCTCGCCGGACGCGAGGCCGAGCATGGCGAGCCCGGCGCAGACGACGCCGACGGCACCCCACTCCGCGCCGCTCAGCCGCACCCGCAGCAGCCGCGCCGCGGCCACCGCCGTCACGGCGAGCGAGGCGGCGAGCGCGGCGCCGACGGTGTAGATGGGCAGCGACCGCAGGGCCACGACCTGGAGCAGGAAGCCGAGGCCGTCGAGCGCGAGCCCGGCCACGTACCGCCACTGCCGCACGGCGCGCAGCAGCAGCGCGGGGTCGACGCCGGACCCGGTGCCGGGCGCGGTCGAGCGCGCCGCGACCGCCTGCAACACCGAGGCCAAACCGAAGCAGACCGCCGAACCGAGCGCGCAAATCATCCCAAGAGTCACGAAGTGACTTTAGGCGAGGGGGTTTGCGGGCGTGCGGGCGGGAGCCGGTTGTCGGCGCGGAGCGGCGGCTCCTTAGGCTGACCGCCGTTTCGCACACCGACACGGGGGAGTGTCCGGCACCGTCGCGCTCGGCCGAGCGCCGTACCCCGCACGACCCGGCACGATCAGGAAGTACAGGAACCACATGCGCACTCAGCGAGCACCTCAGTACCGTCGGCGCCTCGGCCTGGTGGCCGTCGCGGCGGTCACCGCCGTCACCGTGGCCGCCTGCGGCGGCTCCGACGACGACAAGGGCAAGGGCGGCAAGGACGGCAAGTCCGGCGACCGGGCGAGCGAGGCGCCGAAGAACCTCAAGGTCGGCCAGGCGGGCCCGGTGCAGGAGATCACCAAGTACAAGACGACCGGCAAGTTCTCGATCACGCCGACGAAGGTCGTCCTCGGCAAGCCCGAGGACCTCAAGGAGCTGGACGACGACAAGAAGTACGGCGGCAAGAAGGTCGCCTGGATCTACGTCAAGGCCAAGCACGTCGGCGGCGAAGCGGTCAAGCAGCCGATCGTGATGACCAACGTCAACGCCGAGACCAGCGACGGCAACCCGGCCACGAAGTTCATCCTCATCGGCACCCTCTCCAGCCAGCCCGAGGACTGCGTGGGCAACGACGGCAAGCGGGAACTCGGCCGTGAGGACATCTGGAAGAAGGGCGAGGAGCGCACCGTGTGCGAGCCCTATCTGATTCCCGCCGACGCCACGGTCAAGGCCGTCACCTACTCCCAGGGCTTCTACAAGGAGCCCATCAAGTGGGCCCTGCGTTAGGGCTGCCGCAGGCAGGTCCGGTCCTTCGCGGGCAGTTCGCCCGTCGCCAGGTAGGCGTTGACGTGGTCGTCCACGCAGGCGTTGCCGTACTCGCCGTACAGGCCGTGGCGGTTGGCGCCCTTGAGGGTGATCAGCTTGGCGGCGGGCAGGCGGTGGCGGAGCGCGACGCTGCCCTCGTACGGGGCGCGGGGGTCACCGGTGGCGGCCACGATCAGCGCGCGGGCGTCGTGCCGGACCCGCGTGGGCCGCTCGCGGGGCCGGTCCCAGAACGCGCACGGGGTGACGTTGCCGGTCAGCGGGCCGAAGAGCGGGTGCCGGGTGCGGCTGCGCTGGATGTCGCGCCAGTAGCTCTCCGGGTCGCGCGGGGCCGCCACGTCTCCGCAGAGGATCGCGGTCTGTGAGCTGCCGAAGGCGGACTCCACGCCGGTCGTCGCGTACCGCAGCAGCTCCGTGAGGTGCGGCGGCAGCCGGACCGGCCTGCCCGCGGCGGCCTCGGCGAGCGCGGACACCGTCTCGCCGAAGGCCGCGCGGGCGGTGTCCGTGTCGTCGGCGATGCCCTCCACGAGCAGGAACGGCACGTGCGATTCGTCCACGCGGAAGGCGTCCCGGCCGGTGCCGAGCGTGAGGCCGCCGCGCGCGGACCGGTCGACGATCCGGTCGACGGCGGCGAGCACCTGGGCGCGGCTGCGGCCGAGGCCGTACGTCGTGTGCCGCCGCGCCGCCCAGGCGGCCCAGTCCGCGAGGGCCCGCTCGTTCTCGCGCTCGGCGCCCTTGAGGAGCCGCGGCTGGTAGCGCGCGGTGTCGAGGGCGCCGTCGAGCACCATCCGGTCGTACCGGCCGGGGAACATCTGCGTATAGACGGTGCCCAGATACGTGCCGTACGAGTATCCGAGGTACGACAGCTTGCGCTCCCCGAGGGCGCCCCTGATGACGTCCATGTCACGGGCGGTGTTGCGGGTGCTGACGTGCGGCAGCGCCTCCGCGGCGGTGGCGCGGCACTTGTCGGCCAGGCCCTTCTGGAGGGCGACTTGACGCTCGAAGCCCGCGCGGTCGGCCCCGGCTGAGAGGACGGTGGTGCTGACGGGCCAGCCGCAGTCCAGCGGTGTGCTGCGGCCGACGAAGCGGGGGTCCATGCCGATGAGGTCGTAGCGCGCGCCGGTCTCCTTCATCGCCTTGCGGATGTCCGGCGGCATGTCGAGGGCGGTGCCGCCGGGCCCGCCGGGGTTGATCAGCAGCGCGCCCACGCGGTGCCGCCGGTCGGTGGCCTCCAGGCGCGAGATCGCGACGCGAATGGTCCGCCCCTCGGGCTCGGCGTAGTCGAGCGGCACGGTGACGTCGGCGCACCGCACCCCCGCCTTGTCGAGGTCACGGCCCATCGAGTCGCCGGGCCCCTTGGCGCAGCTGCCCCAGTCGATGCGCTGCTGGTAGTAGCGGTCGAGACCACGGCCCTTGCCCGGCTCCGCCGCGGTCGCCGGGGCGGCGAGAGCGAGGGCGGCCGCCACCGCGCCGAACGCCGCGGTACGTCGTGTGTGACTGTTCATGCACCCGACGCTAGAAGCGTCGTCGTTGGGTCTCACTCCGGCGGGCACCCGAGGTGGGGGTAGAGAAACCTCTACCCGCGAGGCGTCACTTGACGGGGTGGCGTATGAAGTCCGCCCAGGCGGCGGGCGTGACGGTGAGGCGGGGGCCGTCGGGGTTCTTGGAGTCGCGGATGAGGACCGTCTCCACGGTGGCGGCGACCTCGACGCAGTCGGGTTCGTCGGCGGTGCTGTAGCTGCTCTTGCGCCAGGCCACTTCTACGCAGTCCGGGCCATCGGCCGTGCTGTGGCTGCTCTTGACCCACTTCAGTGTCATGTCTCTCCCCGCACTTCTTTGATGAAGGCCAGTGACTCCCGAGGCGTGAGAGCCTGCGCCCGGATCATGCCATAGCGCATTTCGAGGATCTGGAGCTCTCGCGGGTCGGAGATCACTCGGCTGTGGAGCTGAACTGCTAGGTGCCCGATCGTGGTTCCGCTCTTCAGCTTGAGAAGTCGGAACGGCCCACCAAGCCCCGCATTCTCCTCGCGGTCCAACGGCAGGACCTGAATGGTCACGTTCCGCAACGCCCCCACCTCCAACAGGTGTTCGAGCTGCCTGCGCATCACCATCTTTCCCCCGTTGGCGCGCCGCAACGTCGACTCGCACTGCACGAAGCTGAAAACCGGCCGCCCTGAGGTGCGGTCGATGATGCCCTGTCGGGCCATACGGCCAGCCACGCGCCGTTCCACCTCGTGTTCGGGGAAGGGGGGTTGCCGGTTCTGGACCTCGGCCTGGGCGTACTCCTGTGTCTGCAACAGTCCGTGCACCACGGAGTTGTTGTACGCGCACAGCTCGACGGCCTGCTGCTCAAGCTTCGCCAGGTCCCGAACTTTCTTCGGGTACCGGGCCTTCTCCGCATCGGGCTTCAACGCCCGCAGGTGGCCACCCGCCTCCAGGACCTCGTCCGCCCTCTCCAGGAACTCCGGTCGGGGGATCCGAACGCCCCGCTCGACCTTGTGGATCAGGTCCTCCCCGTACCCCAGGAGCTCGCCGAACTGAACGGCGCGCAGTCTCTTGGCCTCGCGCCAGAACTTGATCTGACGGCCGATGAGTTCAGCGATCGCGATGGACTCCCCATCCGCATCGACCTCCCAACCGACCTCATCCATACCCTCGTCCATGTCCACCCCCCGAGCCTAGAACCACCGTTCCACTCCCAGTCGGTCGAAGCCGGAATTCACCCGACCCGGGCACACGAGAACGACGGGGCCCGGAAGTTGTTGGAGTAGCCGCCGGGCTGAACGTGCCGCTCGCGACGGCGTGGGCGCTGCTCATGGGGCAACGGTTCCGCGTGGGGGGCGGGTGCGGCCAGCCGCAGCGCGCGCCCCCATGCGTGCGCCGCCCGCGCCCAGGGCGTGGGCGCGGGCGGCGGCATCCTCGTACGCGCCGGTGCTACTCCTCGTTGAGCGGGCTCACGAACTCCAGGGTCCACGTCTCCTGGAACTCGGGCTTCGGCTCCACCAGCGTGATCTGCGCGCCGCGGTGGCCGGAGCGCAGAGCAAGTCCCTTGTCGGAGAGGATCTTGACGCCGCCGATGACCCGCTCGAACGTGAACTTCGCGAGCTCGCCGCGCGGGACGGAGTTCACATAGAGCTTGTCCTCGGCGATCACCTGGCCCGCCGCCTCGTGGTGGGCGAGGCGGATGACGTACGGAGAGCCCGGTACCGGCTCGACGGGCTCGATGATCCAGTCCTGCTCGATCGGCAGCGGGTTGAGCCGGTCGGTGATGACGGGCGCGCCGTTCTTGACGGCGTACTCCGTGGCCGTCACCACGGCCGACGGGCCGATGATGTGGGCGTGGATCTTGTAGATGCCGGGCTTGATCGGGATCGGGGCCATGAAGGGGCACGTCCTCTCTCGCGGTCGGCTTCCCCGCGCGGCGGACCGCCGTCGGGGAGAGTCCCACCCTCACCGCGCAGTGGTTTTTACACACCACGAGAAATCGCCAAGACAAAGACGGCTCGGACTAATCGGTCTTCATTGCGAAAAGATTGCGTATAGGAGCAATCAGGCCAGAGGGTGGGGAACAGGTCAGGGCGGCCGGGAACTTCCCAGCCGCCCTGATGACCGTGCCTGTCGCCGTGAGCCGTTACGCGGTCTCGCCGCCGGTGGTGTCCGTCCGCGTGGAGCGGTAGTGCTCGGCTATCTCGTCCGACGTCGTGGTCCAGACGCCGGGGTGGTTCACCACGTACTCCAGGGCCTGGTCCAGGTACTTGGCGCGGAACGCCTGGCCGATGACGAAGGGGTGCAGGGCCAGCGGCATGACGCGCCCGCTGTCCGTGGCCTCCGCCTCCGCGTGCAGCTGGTCGACCTGGTCCTTGAGCATCTGCACGAAGTCCGGGCCCGAGGTGTTCTTGCTGACGAACAGGCCGATGTCGTTCAGCTCGACCGTGTACGGCACGCTCAGGACGCCCGGCACGTTCAGGGGGAACGGCTGGTCGTCGGCCGTCCAGTCCAGTACGTAGTCGAGGCCCAACTCCTGGATCAGCCGCGGGGTGTTGTGGGTCTCGGTCAGGCCGGGGCCCATCCAGCCGCGCGGCCGCGTCCCCGTCGTCCGCTCGATCGTCTCGACGATGTCCTTGAGGGCCGCGCGCTCCTCGTCCTCCGTCATGTCCGTGTGCAGGACCGAGTTGGTCCTGCCGTGCGCGAGCCACGCCCAGTCCCGCTCCCGGCCCGCCTTGATGATCTGCGGGTAGCGGTCGCCGACGTCGGAGTTGAGCAGGACGCTGGCGCGCACCCCGTGCCGGTCCAGGGTGTCGAGGGTGCGCCAGAAGCCCACCCGCGCCCCGTAGTCGCGCCAGCCGTGGTTGAGCGGGTCGGGGGTGAGCTCCGCGGTGCCCGGGTAGACGCTCGTGGAGGGCTTGCCGATCTCGAAGTGCTCGACGTTCAGGCCGACGTAGAAGGCGACGCGCTTGCCTTCCGGCCAGTGGAGCGGCTCCCGCTCGACGATGGGGCTGTAGTCGTAGAGCTTGTTGTCCATCACGATCACCCTCTGACGTGGTCCGAGCGGCCTGTGGTGGCCGCCGCCTGCGGTGTTTCCCTCCCGCCTGCGTGACCACATGGTCGAACCCTCACACTGGTGTGAGGGTCAAGGCGCCTCGGAGTGTGACGCCCGTCACGCGCTCTGGGGCGTGGACTCCTGGGCCGGGAGCAGCTCGTCAAGAGCCGCGTCCAGGACCTCGAACGCGCCCGCCCCCGCCGTCAGCGAGTCGTACACGTACCGCACCGACGTCACGTCCGGCGCCATCCCGCAGTACTCCGAGATCCCCGTGCGCAGCACCCGCGTCACCGTCTCCTCCCAGCCCGCGTCCACGAACTTCGCCCGGTCGTACGCCGTCAGGCCGAGCCAGAGCATCCGGGTCCGCGCGAGCGGGCTGCCGCCCCGGCGGCGACCGTACGCGAACCCGTGGTTCCACACCCGGTCGATCCAGCCCTTGAGCAGCGCCGGGAGGCCGAACCACCAGACCGGGAAGACGACCACGATCGCGTCGGCGTCCGCCACGCGCCGCATGTGGGCGCGGACTTCGGGAGAGTACGCCTTCGCCGGGTCGCCCCAGTCGGGCTCGTCGTCGGGCGTCATCCGGGGGTCGAAGCCCTCCGCCTCCAGGTCGAGGAAGTCCACGGTGTGGCCCTCGGCGGTGAGGCGGTCCCGGGCGTGGCGGGCGAGCCCCGCGGTGAGCGAGTCGGCGCGCGGATGCCCGGTGACGACCAGGACCGCGGCCATCACTCGGCCCCGGCGGCGAGACGGACCAGCATCTTGCCGGTGTTGGCGCCGCGCAGCACGCCGAGGAACGCCTCCGGCGCCTGCTCGATCCCGTCCACGACGGTCTGCTCGGTGCGAAGCGACCCGTCCGCGAGCATCGCGGCGGCCTTCCCCGCCCACTCCGGGAACAGGTCGAAGTGGCTGGTCACAAGCATGCCGCGGAGAGACGCCTCCTGCTTGGCGGCGTGGAAGAGGTTGTTCGGCCCGGCCGCGGGAGCCGTGTCGTTGTACGTGCTGATCGCGCCGACCATCGCGATGCGGCCCTCCCTGCGGACGGCCCCGATCGCGGCCTGGAGGTGGTCGCCGCCCACGTTGTCGACGTACACGTCGATGCCGTCGGGCGCGGCCTCGGCGAGCTGCTCGGGCAGCCCGCCCTGCCGGTAGTCGATCGCGGCGTCGTACCCGAACGTGTCGAGCAGCTTCTTCGTCTTCGCCGGGCCGCCCGCCGAACCGATCACCCGGGACGCGCCGAGCGCCCGCGCCACCTGCCCCGCGACGCTGCCCACCGCTCCCGCGGCGGCCGACACGAACACCACGTCGCCCTCGCGGACCGGGGCGGTGCGCGTCAGCGCCGCGTACGCCGTCAGGCCGGTCGTGCCCAGCGGGCCCAGATACGCCGACGGCGGGACGAGCGAGGTGTCGACCACCGTCGCGGTGGCCGCGTCGACGAGGGCGTACTCCCGCCAGCCGGCGAAGTGTGTGACCGTCGCGCCGACCGGGATCTCCGGCGAGCCGGACGCCACGACCTCACCGACCGCGCTCCCCTCCAGCGGGGCGCCGAGCCGGAACGGCGGGATGTAGGACGGCGCGTCGTCCATACGACCGCGCATGTACGGGTCCACGGACATCCACAGGTTCCGGACGAGGAGCTGGCCCTCGGGGGCCGTGTCGGGCAGGTCGGTGGTGGCGAGGGCGAAGTCGGTGGGGCGGGGCGTGCCCTGGGGCCGGGCGGCGAGACGGATTTCCTTGGACGCGGGCATGGCGGTTCTCCTTGGGCGGTTCGGTGGGGGCTGGGCTGCTGCCCTGTTCACGTGCCTCACCATGCCTGCGGCCGCGCACGAACCACTGACGCCCCACGCACGGGCCTTCCCCGCGCGGGCCCTTCCCCCACCCACCCGCCCTCCTGTCGCATCGCGTCCTCGGCCCCGCCGGAGATCTTTCAGCCCGTCCGGCGTTTGAGGACGAGGCGCGGAGCGCCGATGGGCGGGGGTCCGGGGGCGGAGCCCCCGGTTCGGGAAGGGGCGGGATCGGGGAGCCCCCGGCAGGGCCCACGTACGGTGGCCGCATGCGATTCGAGGTGCTGGGGCCCCTGGTGGTGCGTGGTGACGACGGTGCCCGGATACCGGTGCCGGAACCGAAGGTGCGGACCCTCCTCGCCGCCCTGCTCGCCCGCACAGGGCACCCCGTCCCCGCGGACACCCTCGTAGAGGACCTGTGGGGCGCGGGGAAGCTCCCCGCCAACCCCGCCAACTCCCTCCAGACCAAGGTCTCCCAGCTCCGCCGGGCCATCGGCCGCGACACCGTGGCGTACGGCCCCGCGGGCTACCGCATCGCCCTGGCCGACGCCGACGCCGGCGAAGCCACGGACGCGGCCCGCTTCGAGGCCCTGACGGCCCGGGCGTACCGCACGGACACCGGGCCCCGCGGCCAGGCGTCGCTCCTGACCGACGCCCTGGCCCTCTGGCGCGGCCCCGCCTACGCCGACTTCCGCGACGCGGACTTCACCCGGGCCGCCGCCGCGCGCCTGGAGGAGCAGCGCCTCACGGCCCAGGAGACCCTGGCGGAGGCCCGCCTGGCCCTCGGCGAACACGCCCTGCTGGCCGACGACCTCACGGACCTGGTGGCCCGCGAACCGCTGCGCGAGCGGTTGCGCGCGGCCCACATGCGCGCCCTGTACCGCGCGGGCCGCCCCAGCGAGGCCCTGGCCGCCTACCACGACCTGCGCACCCGCCTCGCCGACGAACTCGGCACCGACCCCGGCCCCGAACTCGCCGCCCTGCACGAGGCGATCCTGCGCCAGGACCCCGACCTCACGGCCCCGCCCGCCGACGCCGTGGCACCGGCGGCCGCCGTCGTGGCGCCCCCGCGCACCAACCTCCCCGCCGCCACCACTCACCTCGTCGGCCGCGCCGACGCCGTGGCCCGCGTCCGCGAACTGGTCCGCCGCGAACGCCTGGTGACCCTCACCGGGCCCGGCGGCGTCGGCAAGACCCGCCTCGCCCTGGAGGCCGCCGCCGACCTCATGGACGACTTCCCCGACGGCGTCTGGCTGGTCGAACTGGCCGGAACGACGGCCGACGGGGTCCTGGAGGCCGTGGCCGCGGCGGTGGGGGTCCGCGAGGACAACGCCGCCCGGCAGGCGTTCGAGGACGACGGGCCCGGAACGGTACCGGCGGGCCCCCGTGGCCAGGGAGGCGCGGGCTCCGGGAACCCCCGGCAGGCGCACCTCACCCGGGCCCTCGCCGCCCGCCGCGCCCTGCTCCTCCTCGACAACTGCGAACACGTCCTCGACGCCACCGCCGGCCTCGTCGCCCACCTCCTCCGCCACGCCCCCCACCTGCGGGCCCTCACCACCAGCCAGGAACCCCTCGCCCTCGGCGGCGAGACCCTGGAGGCCGTCGTGCCCCTCGGCGAGGATGAGGCGGTGCGCCTGTTCGCCGAACGGGCCGCGGCCACCGCCCCCGGCTTCGCCCTGAACGACGACAACCGCGAGGCCGTCGCCCTCATCTGCCGCCGCCTCGACGGCATCCCCCTCGCCGTCGAACTCGCCGCGACCCGCGTCCGCGCCCTCGGCGTGCACGCCCTCGCCGACCGACTGCACGACCGCTTCCGCCTCCTCAACCAGGTGCGCCGCGACGCCCCGGCCCGCCAGCGCACCCTGCGCGCGATGATCGACTGGAGCTGGGAGCTGCTCTCCGCCCCGGAGCGCCGCGCCCTGCGCCAACTGGCCGTCTTCCGCGGGGGTTTCACCCTGGAGAGCGCGGAGGCCGTCCTCGGCGAGGCCGCGGAGGGTACGGGGTCCGCGGGGGTCGCGGCGGGGGAGTCGGAGTCCGGGGGCGACGCCGTGCTCGACCTCGTCGCCCGGCTCCTCGACCGCTCCCTCCTCGCGACCGCGGGGCCGGGCCCCGGCCCCGACGGCGGCGGGCCCGTCCGCCACCGCCTCCTGGAGTCCGTCGCCGCGTACAGCCTCGAACGCCTCGCCGCGGCGGGCGAGTCCAAGGACCTGGCACGCCACCACGCCCACCACTACGCCGACCTCGCCGAACGCGCCGCCCCCGCCCTGCACGGCCCCGAACAGCGGCACTGGCTGCGCCGCCTCGACGCCGAGACGGTGAACCTGCGCGCCGCCCTCGACTGGGCCGCCGCCGCGGCCGACACCCCGCTCGCGCTGCGCCTCGTCAACGCCCTGACCTGGTACTGGTACATGCGCGGGCGCCTCACCGAAGCCATCCGCTCCCTCGCCCTCGCCCTGAGCCTGCCCGCCGGGCACGGGCCCGCGCGGGCCTCCGCAGCGGCGGCCCGCGGCGCCTTCTCGCTCCTCGCCGGGGAGGACGCCTGCGCGCACGGCTCCAACTGCGCCCACGACACCGACGACACCGACGACACCGACGATGCCGACGCCCGCTCCCGCTGGCTGCTCGCCTTCGCCCGCTGCGGCTTCGACCGCACCCCCGAAGAGGGGCAGCGGGTCGACGCGCTCCTCGCCGAGTTCCGCGCGGCGGGCGACCGCTGGGGCGAGGCCGCCACGCTCAGCGCCCGCGCCACCCGCGCCCTGTACGCGGGCGACCTCGCGGTCCTGCGCCGCGACGCCACCCTCGCCGCCGGGCTCTTCGACCGACTCGGCGACCGCTGGGGGCAGTTGCAGTCCTCCGAGCAGCTCGGCGTGCTCGCCGAGATCGCCGCCGACTACGAAGGAGCCGCCCGCCTCCAGCACGACGGCGTCCGCGGCGCCGAGGAACTCGAACTCTGGACCGAGGTCTCCTTCCGCCTCTCCCGGCTCGGCCGCCTCGCCCTGCTCACCGGCGACGACACCCGCGCCACCGACTACCACGAACGCGCCGCCCGGCTCGCCGCCCGGCAGTCCCACCGGCCCGCCCAGCAGTTCGCCGAGACCGGCCTCGCCCTCGGCGCCCGCCGCCGCGGCGACCTGGACGCCGCCGAACGCCTCCTGCTGCCCTGGCTCGACTTCAACCGCCGCTTCGGCATCACCTCCGGCGCCGCGCTGATCCTCGCCCAGCTCGGCTACGCCGCCGAGCAGCGTGGCGACGCCGCCCGCGCCGAAACCCTCCACCGCGAAGGCCTCGACGCCGCCCACGACACCGGCGACAACCGCGCCGTCGCCCTCGCCCTCGAAGGCCTCGCGGGCGCCCGCGCGCTGGCGGGCGCCCACGCGGAAGCCGCCGCGCTCCTCGGCAGGGCCGCCGCGCTGCGCGCCGCCGAAGGCGCCCCGCTGCCGGAGGCCGAGCGCGCCGACGTCGACCGCGCCACGGCCCGCGGCCGCGCCGCCCTCGGCGCCGGGGCCTTCGACACCGCCGTCGACGCGGCCCGCGCACGGGGGGCGGTGACCCCGCCCCCCGTCACCGGGGTCGGCTAACCGAGCACCGCCCTGAGCTGGTCGAGCCCCCAGTCCAGGTCCTCCTTGCTGATCACCAGCGGGGGAGCGATCCGGATCGTCGAGCCGTGGGTGTCCTTCACCAGGACACCGCGCTCCATCAGCTTCTCGGAGATCTCCCGGCCCGTGCCGTGCGACGGGTCGATGTCGACGCCCGCCCACAGACCGCGCCCGCGCACCTCCACCACCTTCCCGGAGCCCGCGAGCAGACCGAGCTCCGCGTGCAGATGCTCGCCCAGCTCCGTCGCCCGCTGCTGGAACTCGCCCGTCTCCAGCATCGCGACGACCTCAAGGGCCACCGCGCACGCCAGCGGATTGCCGCCGAACGTCGAGCCGTGCTCACCCGGCCGGAACACCCCGAGCACGTCCGCGTCCGCCACCACCGCCGACACCGGCACCACCCCGCCGCCCAGCGCCTTGCCCAGCAGATACACGTCCGGCACCACGTCCTCGTGCTCGCACGCGAACGTCCGCCCCGTCCGGCCGAGCCCCGACTGGATCTCGTCCGCGACGAACAGCACCCCGCGCTCGCGCGTCAGCTCCCGCACCCCCGGCAGATAGCCGGGCGGCGGCACGAGCACGCCCGCCTCACCCTGGACCGGCTCGATGAGCACCGCCACCGTGTCCTCGGTGACGGCGTCCCGCAGCGCCCCCAGGTCGCCGAACGGCACGATGTCGAAGCCCGGCGTGTACGGGCCGTAGTCCGCCCGGGCCTCGGGGTCCGTGGAGAAGCTGACGATCGTCGTCGTCCGGCCGTGGAAGTTGTTCGCCGCCACCACGATCCGCGCCCGCCCCTCGGGCACGCCCTTGACGCGGTAGCCCCACTTCCGCGCGGTCTTCACCGCCGTCTCCACGGCCTCCGCGCCCGTGTTCATCGGCAGCACCATCTCCTTGCCGCACAGCCGGGCGAGCCGTCCGCAGAACTCCGCGAAACGGTCGTGATGGAACGCGCGTGACGTCAGCGTCACCCGCCCCAGCTGCTCCTTGGCGGCCTCGATGAGGCGTGGGTTGCCGTGGCCGAAGTTGAGCGCCGAATAGCCGGCGAGCATGTCGAGGTACCGGCGGCCCTCGACGTCCGTCATCCACGCGCCCTCCGCCGACGCGACGACGACGGGCAGGGGGTGGTAGTTGTGCGCGCTGTGCGCTTCGGCCGAGGCGATGAGGTCTTCCGTAGCAGTCACGGGGTCTCCGTTTCTCACGTTCGCACTTCGTCGTGCGATTCCTACGGCTACTAACGGCGCAAGGAGGTTCTCGCGTTGTCGTAGGGGACAGAGCGGGTTCGTGGCCCAATACCTATCGTCGCTCGCTCCGTGAGCGAACCCTGACACGGTGGCCTGACCGTTACGCTGGTTTCCACAGCACGGCGACTGGCGCACAGGGAATCGACCCTGAGGAAGCCGTGCGAGGCAGAACCTTCGAGGTGCCGCCCGCCTGGGCACCCCGGGACCACGACCGGACACCAACACCGCTCGCCCCGGAGGACGCCATGAGTCACCCTTCTCCTTCCCCTTCTCCCGCGTCGCAGCACCCCGCGCTCAGCGCCGCCGACCCCGAGCTCGCCGCCCTCGTCACCGCCGAGGAACAGCTCCAGGCCGACACCCTCCGCCTCATCCCCAGCGAGAACTACGTCTCCGCCGCCGTCCTCGAAGCCTCCGGCACCGTCCTGCAGAACAAGTACAGCGAGGGCTACCCCGGCCGCCGCTACTACGAGGGCCAGCAGAACATCGACCAGGTCGAGCGCCTCGCCGTCGCCCGCGCCAAGGCCGTCTTCGGCACCGACCACGCCAACGTCCAGCCCTACTCCGGCTCCCCGGCCAACCTCGCCGTCTACCTCGCCTTCGCCGAGCCCGGCGACACCGTCATGGGCATGGCCCTGCCGATGGGCGGCCACCTCACCCACGGCTGGGGCGTCTCCGCCACCGGCCGCTGGTTCCGCGGCGTGCAGTACGGCGTCCGCGAGGACACCGGGCTCGTCGACCTCGACGCCGTCCGCGAACTCGCCCTCAAGGAACGGCCCAAGCTGATCTTCTGCGGCGGCACCGCGCTGCCCCGCACCATCGACTTCGCCGCCTTCGCGGAGATCGCCCGCGAGGCCGGGGCCGTGCTCGTCGCCGACATCGCGCACATCGCCGGGCTCGTCGCGGGCGGCGCCCACCCCTCGCCCGTCCCGCACGCCGACGTGGTCTCCACGACCACCCACAAGACCCTGCGCGGGCCGCGCGGGGCGATGCTGCTCGCCCGCGAGGAGCACGCCAAGGCCATCGACAAGGCCGTCTTCCCCGGGCTCCAGGGCGGTCCCCACAACCAGACCACCGCCGCGATCGCCGTCGCCCTGCACGAAGCCGCCAAGCCCTCCTTCCGCGACTACGCCCACGCCGTCGTCGCCAACGCCAAGGCCCTCGCCGACGCGCTCCTCGCCCGTGGCTTCGACCTCGTCTCCGGCGGTACGGACAACCATCTGATCCTGATGGACCTCACGCCCAAGGACGTGCCCGGGAAGGTCGCGGCGAAGGCCCTCGACCGGGCCGGGATCGTCGTCAACTACAACACCGTGCCGTTCGACTCCCGGAAGCCCTTCGACCCCTCCGGTGTGCGGATCGGGACGCCCTCGCTGACGTCCCGTGGGCTCGGCGTCGAGCACATGGCGGCCGTCGCGGAGTGGGTGGACCGAGGCGTTCGGGCGGCGCGGGCCGGGGACGAGGACGCGCTGGCGAAGGTGCGCGGCGAGGTGGCCGAGCTGATGTCCGCGTTCCCCGCGCCGGGGCTGCCGACCGGCTGACGCCCGCCGGGTCAGTCCTCGACGAGCAGGATGTCGGCGTCGTCGAAGATCCGCAGCACGACCAGGAGCAGACGGCCGCGCGAGACCATGTACTCGGCCACGATCTGTGACGTGAGGCGGATCTCACGGTCCTGCTCGCCGGGCCCGACCGGCCGGGAGTGCTCGGTGTACGGGTCGCGGGCGAGCAGGGCGACGGCCTTGTCGAACGAGGCGCGACGCACGGGGTCGAGCCGGTCGCGGTCACGGGCCGCGGGCTCGGTGAACAGGACCTCATAGACCTCTTCGTACGGCATGGCGCCCTCCTGTCCAGCCTGGTGCGGTCGCACTCAGCGTACCGAGAGGACCGGCCCGCCACGTACCAGTTCCCGACCAACGGGCGGCACCTGAGAGAATGCTGAGCATGGCCTCTGAAAGTCCCCGCCCCGCCGCCGGTGACCGACCCCGTGTGCTCTCCGGGATCCAGCCCACCGCAGGCTCGTTCCACCTCGGCAACTACCTGGGCGCCGTGCGCCAGTGGGTGGCCCTCCAGGAGTCCCACGACGCGTTCTACATGGTCGTGGACCTGCACGCGATCACCGTTGCGCAGGACCCGGCCGAGCTCCGCGCGAACACCCGGCTCGCCGCCGCCCAGCTGCTCGCCGCCGGTCTCGACCCGGAGCGCTGCACCCTGTTCGTGCAGAGCCACGTGCCCGAGCACGCCCAGCTCGCCTGGATCATGAACTGCCTGACGGGCTTCGGTGAGGCCTCCCGCATGACGCAGTTCAAGGACAAGTCGGCCAAGCAGGGCGCGGACCGGGCCTCCGTCGGCCTGTTCACGTACCCGATCCTGCAGGTCGCGGACATCCTGCTCTACCAGGCCCACGAGGTCCCGGTCGGCGAGGACCAGCGCCAGCACATCGAGCTCACCCGCGACCTGGCCGACCGCTTCAACGGCCGCTTCGGCGCGACCTTCACGGTCCCCAAGCCGTACATCCTGAAGGAGACGGCGAAGATCTACGACCTCCAGGACCCGGCGATCAAGATGAGCAAGTCGGCGTCCACGCCGAAGGGCCTGATCAACCTCCTGGACGAGCCGAAGGCCACCGCGAAGAAGGTCAAGAGCGCGGTCACCGACACCGACACCGTGATCAGGTACGACGCGGAGAAGAAGCCGGGCGTCAGCAACCTCCTCACCATTTACTCCACGCTCACGGGCACCGGTATCCCGGAACTGGAGCAGAAGTACGCCGGCAAGGGCTACGGTGCGCTGAAGACCGACCTCGCGGAGGTCATGGTCGAGTTCGTGACCCCCTTCCGGGACCGCACCCAGGAGTTCCTGGACGACCCGGAGACGCTCGACTCGATCCTGGCCAAGGGCGCGGAGAAGGCGCGCGCCGTCGCGGCGGAGACCCTCGCCCAGGCGTACGACAAGGTGGGCTTCCTGCCCGCCAAGCACTGAGCTCCACCGAGCCACAGGCCGAGCAGCACAGCCGCCGTACCCCGGCACGGCGGCACCCCCCTGCCCATCACACGACGACAGGAGTACGACGTGGGGACCGTAACGATCGGTGTGTCGATCGCGGTCCCGGAGCCACACGGCAGCCTGCTCCAGGAGCTGCGTGCGGGCTTCGGTGACCCCGCCGCGCACGGCATCCCCACACACGTCACGCTGCTGCCGCCGACCGAGGTGGCCGCGGCCGCGCTGCCCGCCGTCGAGAACCACCTCGTGTCGGTGGCCGCGGCGGGCAGGCCGTACCCGATGCGGCTCTCCGGCACCGGCACGTTCCGTCCCCTTTCGCCCGTGGTCTTCGTCCAGGTCGTCGAGGGCGGCTCCGCCTGCTCCTGGCTCCAGGAGCGGGTCCGCGCCGCTTCGGGGCCGCTCGCGCGCGAACTGCAGTTCCCGTACCACCCGCACGTCACCGTCGCGCACGGCATCGCCGAGGAGGCGATGGACCGGGCGTACGAGGAGCTCGCCGACTACGAGGCCGAGTGGCCCTGCACCGGCTTCGCGCTGTACGAGCAGGGGGCCGACGGGGTGTGGCGCAAGCTGCGCGAGTTCGCCTTCGGCGGGTCCACGGTGCCGCCGCAGGCGGCGGCCCGGGACACCCTGCCCGCGCGCTGACCGGCCCGCAGGACCGCCGCGCTCACACCGGCAGGCGGCGGAACAGCGGCCGCGGCACGTGCCGCAGGGCCGACATCACCAGGCGGAGCTTCCCGGGGACCCACACCGTCTCCGCGCGGCGGCGCAGGCCCGTCTCGATGGCCGCGGCCACGGCCTGCGGCGTCGTCGCGAGGGGTGCCTCCGCCAGGCCCGCCGTCATCCTCGACCGCACGAAGCCGGGGCGCACGACCATCACGTGCACGCCGGTGCCGTGCAACGCGTCACCCAGGCCCTGGGCGAAGGCGTCGAGGCCCGCCTTGCTGGAGCCGTAGATGAAGTTCGAGCGGCGGGCGCGTTCGGCCGCGACGGAGGAGAGCACGACGAGCGAGCCGTGGCCCTGGGCCTGGAGGGCGCGGGCGCAGACCAGGCCCGCGGAGACCGCGCCGGTGTAGTTCGTCTGGGCCACGCGGGTCGCGGCCACGGGGTCGGCCTCGTCGCGGGCCTGGTTGCCGAGCGTGCCGAAGGCCATGAGGACCATGTCGACGTCGCCCTCGGCGAAGACCTTGCCGAGGGCGCTCTCGTGGGACTCGGGGTCCAGGGCGTCGAAGGGCACGGTCCTGGTGTCGGCGCCCCGGTCGCGCAGGGCCTGCGCGGAGCGCTCCAGGGTGGGCGAGGGGCGGCCCGCCAGCCAGATGTCACGGGTGCGGCGGGTCACCAGGCGGTGGGCCGTGGCCTGGGCGATCTCCGAGGTGCCGCCGAGGACCAGCAGGGACTGGGGGGCGCCGAAGGCGTCTTTCATGGGGCTCTCCGTAGGTGGTGGGTCGCGCGGTCAGGGCCTGTCGGGTGGGCAGCGCGCCGACCCGACAGGCCCTAGAGGTCCAGTCGGCGGGACAGGTCCGAGCGGAAGACGGAGTCGGGGTCCAGCTCGGCGCGCAGCTCGCGGAAGGCGGGGAGCTGGGGGTACATCGCGCTCAGCACCTCGGGGCGCATGCGGGAGTCCTTGGCCAGGTAGACGCGGCCCCCGGCGGCGACGACCTCCTCGTCCAGGCCGTCCAGGAGCCGGGCGAGGCCGGGCAGGTTCGCCGGGATGTCCAGGGCCAGGGTCCAGCCCGGCAGGGGGAAGGAGAGCCAGCCGGGGTCGGCGTCGCCGAAGCGCTTGAGGACGGCGAGGAAGGACGGGCAGCGGTGCCGGGCGATGCGCTGCACGATGCGCCGCAGCGTCTCCTCCTGGCCGTGGCCGACGACGAACTGGTACTGCACGAAGCCGCCCCTGCCGTACACGCGGTTCCAGTGGGGGACGCCGTCCAGGGGGTGGAAGAAGGCCGGGACCCGCTGGAGCTCCGCCGTGCGGGAGCGCGGCGCCTTGCGGTACCAGAGCTCGTTGAAGAGGCCGACGCTCGTGCGGTGCAGCAGGCCTTCGGGCAGGAAGGCGGGGGCGGCGGGAAGCCGCCGCGGGCGGAAGGCCAGCGGGTCCCTGCGGGCGCGCTCGGGCAGGGCGTCGAGGGGGGCGTGGTCGCCGCGCGTGAGGACGGCGCGGCCCGTCGCGGCGCCGCGCGCGAGGAGGTCGATCCACGCCACGGAGTACCGGTAGCGGTGGTCGGTCGCGGTGAGGCGGGCCATCAAGTCGTCCAGGTCCGCGGCCCGTTCGGTGTCCACCGACATGAAGGACGTCCCCACCGGCAGGCAGCGCAGCTTCGCCTTGAGGATGACGCCGGTCAGGCCCATGCCGCCCGCCGTGGCGTTGAAGAGCTTGCTGCCGGGCTTCACCGCACGGACCGAGCCGTCGGCCGTGAGCAGGTCGAAGGAGCGCACGTGGCGCGAGAACGAGCCCGAGACGTGGTGGTTCTTGCCGTGGATGTCGGCACCGATCGCGCCGCCGACCGTGACGTAGCGGGTGCCGGGCGTCACCGGCACGAACCAGCCGAGCGGCAGCAGGACTTCCATCAGGCGGTGCAGCGACACGCCCGCGTCGCACACGACGGTGCCCGTGTCGGCGTCGATGGTGTGCACCCGGTCCAGGCCCGTCATGTCGAGCACGGCGCCGCCCGCGTTCTGCGCGGCGTCCCCGTAGGCGCGGCCGAGCCCGCGCGCGATGCCGCCGCGCTCCGCGCAGGCGCGCAGCGCGTCCACGGCTTCCTCGCGGGAGCGGGGGCGCACGAGGCGGGCGGCGGTGGGAGCGGTGCGGCCCCAGCCGGACAAGGGCACGGCGAGCCCGTCGGACGCGGCGGGCGGGGCGGACGCGTCAGACGCGGCGGACGCGGGGGTTGGGGCAGACGCGGGGGTTGGGGCGGGCGCGGCGGACGGGGCGGGCGCGGCAGGCATGGCGCGACCGTATCGCCCGTACATGTGCCGCTTGCTCCCTATGAGGGACTGTTCTCTCTAAATCGTCCTTAGTCTCACCGGAATGGGCGATTAAAAGAGTGTCACCCAACAATCCCGCAATTAGTGGGGTGTTGCCTGTCCGTATGGACGACATGGACCACCGGCTGCTCTCGGCCCTGCGTGCCCGCGGGAGCGATCCGCGCGTGGCGGCCGCCGCCCGCGCCCTGTCCCACAGCGGTGAGCACGGCGCGCTGTGGCTCGCCGTCGGCCTCACCGGCGCCGCGCTCGACCGCGAGCGGCGCGCCGCCTGGCTGCGCGCCGCCGCGCTCACCGCCGCCGCGCACCTGGCCAGCATGGGTGTGAAGCGGCTCGTCCGGCGGCCGCGGCCCGCGCACGTGACACCGCTCGTACGGACCGCGGGGCGGCACTCCTTCCCCAGCTCGCACGCCACGTCGGCGGCCGCGGCCGCCGTGGCGTACGGGGCGCTGCGGCCCGTGGGGGCCCGGCTGCTCCCGCCGCTCGCCGCCGCGATGTGCGTCTCGCGCCTGGTCGTCGGCGTGCACTACCCGTCGGACGTGGCGGTGGGCGCGGCCCTCGGCGCGGCCACCGCGTACGTCGGCGCCCCCTGGACGCGCGGCACCCGTGCGCCGCGCCCGAACGGAGTCCGTCACGATGGCTGACCGCACCACCGCCCTGCTCGCCCCGCCCCGCTCCCCGCAGCCCCCGAGGCCGGGGCCCGGCAGCCTGCCGCTCGGGCTCCTGAAGACCGCACGGCCCCGCCAGTGGATCAAGAACGTCCTCGTCATCGCCGCCCCGGCGGCCGCGGGCGAGCTGTTCTCCCGGCACGCGCTGAGCCAACTCGCGCTTGTCTTCGCCCTGTTCACGGCCGCCGCGGCCGCCGTCTACCTGATCAACGACGCCCGCGACGCCGACGCCGACCGCGCCCACCCCACCAAGTGCCGCAGACCCGTCGCGGCCGGACTCGTGCCCGTCCCCGTCGCCTACGCCACGGGCGGGCTTCTCGCCGTGGCCGCGCCGCTCGCGGCCGCCGCGCTGTGCACCCCGCTCACGGCCTGCCTGCTCGCCGCGTACGTCGTCATGCAACTCGCGTACTGCGTCAGCCTCAAGCACGTGCTCGTCGTCGACCTCGCCGTCGTCACCACCGGCTTCCTGATGCGGGCGATGATCGGCGGGGTCGCGCTCGGCATTCCGCTGTCGCGCTGGTTCCTGATCACGACCGGCTTCGGCGCGCTCTTCATGGTCTCCGCCAAGCGGTACTCCGAGGCCGTGCAGATGGCGGGCAGGGCGGGCGCCACCCGGGCGCTCCTCACCGAGTACACCACCGGCTACCTGCGGTTCGTCTGGCAGCTCGCGGCGGGCGTCGCCGTGCTCGCGTACTGCCTGTGGGCCCTGGAGAGCGGCGGCACCGCGGGCACCGGCGTGCTGCCGTGGCGGCAGCTGTCGATGGTCGCCTTCATCCTGGCGATCCTGCGGTACGCCGTGTTCGCCGACCGGGGCACGGCGGGCGAGCCCGAGGACGTCGTCCTGCGCGACCGCGCGCTCGCCCTGATCGGGCTCGGCTGGCTCGCCATGTACGGGCTCGCGGTCGCGGACTGGTGAGGCGCGTGCGACCCGCGGCGCGCGAGCTGCTCGGCTTCGCCGCCGCCGGGCTCTGCGCGTACGCCGCCGACCTCGGTCTGTTCCTGTGGCTGCGCGGGCCCGGCGGGCTCGACCCGCTGACCGCGAAGGCCCTGTCGTTCGTCGCCGGGTGCACGGTCGCGTACGCGGGCAACGCGCTCGGCACCTACCGCAGCGCCGACGCCGGGGCCTTCAGACTGCGCCAGTACGCCGTCTTCTGCGCCGTCAACGTCGCGGGCGCCCTCGTCCAGCTCCTGTGCATCGCCGTCTCCCACTACGGCCTGGGGTTCACCTCGCGCCGGGCGGACACGGTATCCGGTGCGGGAATCGGCATGGCACTGGCCACTGTCCTGCGGTTTTGGGGTACCCGGACGTTGGTATTCCGCTCACAGGCCGCACAGGCCGCACCAGGAACGGGGCAAGCGACATGGACTGGCTGAAGAAGCTGCCGGGCATCGGGCCGTACGTCGAACGTCTGACGCGCACGCACGCGTGGCGCTCCTACGAACGGCTCGACGAGGTCCACTGGACCCGGCTCGCCGCCGCCATGACCTTCATCAGCTTCGTCGCGCTCTTCCCGCTGATCACGGTCGCGGCGGCGATCGCGGCGGCCACCCTCTCGGCCAAGCAGACGCAGAAGATCGAGGACAAGATCTCCGAGCAGGTCCCCGGCATCTCCGACCAGCTCGACCTGAACGCCCTGGTCGCCAACGCGGGCACCGTCGGACTCGTCGCGGGCGCCCTGCTGCTCTTCACCGGCGTCGGCTGGGTCGGCTCGATAAGGGAGTGCCTGCGGACGGTCTGGCTGCTCGACGACACCGACGAGAACCCGTTCCTGCGCAAGCTCAAGGACCTGGGCGTGCTCGCCGGGCTCGGCGGCGCCGGGCTCGCCTCGCTGCTCGCCTCCGCCGTCGCCTCCACCGCCGTGGGCTGGACCGCCGACCAGCTCGGCATCGACAAGGACGGCCCCGGCGGCGTCCTGCTCCAGCTGGCCGCCTTCGCCATCGCCGTCCTCGCCGACTTCCTGCTCCTGCTGTACGTCCTCACGCTGCTGCCCGGGGTCCAGCCGCCCCGGCGCGCGCTGATCGTCGCCGCACTGATCGGCGCGGCCGGGTTCGAGCTCCTGAAGGTGCTGCTCGGCGGCTATATGAAGGGCGTCGCCGCGAAGAGCATGTACGGCGCCTTCGGCGTGCCCGTCGCGCTGCTGCTGTGGATCAACTTCACCGCGAAGCTGCTCCTCTTCTGCGCCGCGTGGACGGCGACGCCGAGGAAGGAACGCGCCGCGGCGCAGCCGGAGGAACGTACGGCACAGCGCGACGAGGAGGCCGTCAGCCCCGGCGCAGCGGCCAGCGACGGTTGAGCAGGAAGAGGCCGCCCGCGACCAGGGCGAGCACCCCGGCCGCGATGCCGAGCGCGATGCCCATGCCGCCGCCCTGCCCGCCCGAGGCGTGCGCCACGTTCTTCGAGTTCGAGCCGCCGTCGCCCGGGGCGCCCTTGCCCGCGCCGGTGTGGGCGCCCTTCGGCGCGACCAGCTCACCGACCGGCTTCACCTTGTCGTGTGCCGCGAAGCCCCAGTCGAGCAGCCGGGCCGTCTCCTTGTAGACGGCGTGCGGCTCGCCCGACGAGGGGTTCATGACGGTGACGAGCAGCACCTTGCCGTCGCGCTCGGCGACACCCGTGAAGGTGTTGCCCGCGTTGGTCGTCGAGCCGTTCTTGACGCCCGCGATGCCCTTGTACGCCTCGACGCCGTCGGCGCCGGTCAGCAGGCGGTTGGTGTTCTGGATGCCGAAGGGCTCGCGCTTCGTCTTGCCCTTGTCCTTGCCCTTCTTGATCTTCTCGGTCTTGCCGGGGAACTCCGCGGTGGCCGTCGCGCAGTACTCGCGGAAGTCCTTCTTCTGCAGACCGGAGCGGGCGAACAGGCTCAGGTCGTACGCGGACGAGACCTGGCCCTTCTCGTCGTAGCCGTCGGGCGTGACGACGTTCGTGTCGAGGGCCTGGAGCTCCTCGGCGTGCTTCTGCATGTCCTTCACGGTCTGCGGCACGCCGCCGTTCATCGCGGACAGGACGTGCACCGCGTCGTTGCCGGAGCGCAGGAAGACGCCGAGCCACAGGTCGTGGACCGAGTACGTCTCGTTCTCCTTGATGCCGACCAGGCTGCTGCCCGCGCCGATGCCCTGCATGTCGGTCAGCGCGACCTTGTGCTTCTGGGTCTTGGGGAACTTCGGCAGGACCGTGTCCGCGAACAGCATCTTCAGGGTGCTCGCCGGGGCCAGGCGCCAGTGCGGGTTGTGCGCGGCGAGGACCTCGCCGGACTCCGCGTCGGAGACCATCCAGGAGCGGGCCGACAGGTCCTTGGGCAGCACGGGGGCGCCCGCCTGGAGATCCACCTGGGTGCCCGGCTTGCCGAGGCGGGCGCCGCCGACCGTGGACATCTGCGCGGGCGGCTTCGGCTGTTTGTCCTTGTCGCCGCCCGGCTTGTCGTCGGCGAACGCGGGCCCTGTCGCCGACAGGGACAGCAGGGTCGCGGAGGCGATGAGCAGGGCGGTCTTCTTCACAGCAGGCACGGACGAGAACGTACAGGGCGCGGCGGCACCCCTTTCCGTCGAGGTCCGCTCCGGCTGGCGGCCCCCACCCCGAAGGCGGTCCGTGAGGGCGGCTGGTGATACTGAGCGTATGAAGCTCAGCCGCCCCGTCTCCTGGTTCCTGCTCGCCTTCGGCGCGTGGAGCTGGGTCATCTGGATCACTTTCGTCAAGAACCTGTGGAAGGACGGCAGCGGGCTCGCCTTCGACGACGGCCGTCCCACGGCGTACTTCTGGGTGCACCTGACGCTCGCCGTTGTCTCCTTTGTTCTGGGGACGGTGGTCGGGACCATCGGGTTGCGTGGGGTGCGCGCACTGCGCCGAACCTCATAGCCATGGGCGTCATGGGAGTCGTCCTCATCGCCCTCGGCGCGGCCGCCGTCTTCGGCGGACTGCTCTGGTACGTGTGGCGGCGGACCGTCCGGGACACCACGGTCAAGGGGTCGTGGGGCAGACGCCTGGGCACGGTCGCGTACCTCGCGGGCCCCCTGCTGATGTTCGGGGCGCTGGCGGCGGAGCGGACCGGGGCCCCGTTCCTGCTCCAGCAGATCCTGGCCTGGCCGGGCTTCCTGTGGATGGCGTTCGCGCTGTACCTGCTCCTGGCGCTGCTTGCGGGAGAGCTCGTACGCCCGCTCCTGCGAAGACGGGTGGATCCAGCCCGTCCGGCGCTCGAGGACGAGGCGCGAAGCGCCGACGAGGCGGGGAAAGGGGCGCAGCCCCAGCCGACCGAGGCGCGGCCTCCCGAGGAAGAGGGGCAGGCCGGGGCCCTGCCCCGGCGCCTCTTCGTGGCCAGAACGGTGGCGGCGGGCGCAGCCACGGTGGCGGCGGCGACCGTGGGCTACGGCACGTACGAGGTGCTCCGCGGCCCCCGCGTGAAGCGCGTCACCGTCCCCCTGGCCAAGCTGCCCCGCGCGGCGCACGGCTTCCGCATCGCCGTGGTGAGCGACATCCACCTGAGCCCGGTGCTCGGCGAAGGCTTCGCCCGCCGGGTCGTGGACACCGTCAACTCCACCCAGGCCGATCTCATCGCGATCGTCGGCGACCTGGTGGACGGGGACGTCGAGGACCTCGCGGGCGCCGCCCGCCCGCTCGCGGACCTGCGCGCACGTCATGGAGCGTTCTTCGTCACCGGCAACCACGAGTACTTCTCCGGCGCGGAGCAGTGGGTGGACCACGTCCGCTCGCTCGGCCTGCGCCCCCTGGAGAACGCCCGCACCGAACTGCCGTACTTCGACCTCGCCGGAGTCAACGACGTGCAGGGCGAGGACGAGGGCCAGGGCCCCGACTTCGCCAAGGCGCTCGGCGACCGGGACCGCACGCGCGCCTCCGTGCTGCTCGCCCACCAGCCGGTGGTCATCCACGACGCCGTCGAGCACGGCGTCGACCTCCAGCTCTCCGGCCACACCCACGGCGGGCAGCTCTGGCCCAACAACTTCGTCGCCGACCTCGCCAACCCCACGCTCGCGGGCCTGGAGCGCTACGGCGACACACAGCTGTACGTGACGCGCGGCGCCGGGGCGTGGGGCCCGCCCGTGCGGGTGGGCGCGCCGTCCGACATCACGGTGGTGGAGCTGGCTTCGCGCCGGGCGTGAGCGAGGCCGCGGGCTCCGGCGACGGCCGCGGCGGTGCCTGCGGATGCGGGGCCGCGGCGGGCGACGACGGCACGCGCGGGAGGCTGACCACCACCGTCAGGCCCTTGCCCGGTGCCGTGTGGACCTGGACACGGCCCGCGTGGGCCGCCACCACGCCGTGCACGATCGCCATGCCGAGCCCGCTGCCCGCGCTGCGGCCCGCCCGGAAGAAGCGGTCGAAGACCCGGGCCGCGTCCTCCTCGCCGAGCCCCGGCCCCTCGTCGGCCACGGTCAGGCACACCACGCCGCCCCGCCGTTCGAGGCCGAGCCGCACCGGGGTCCCGGCGGGGGTGTGGGTGCGCACGTTGGCGAGCAGATTGGCGAGGATTTTGCGCAGGCCCTGCTCGTCGGCCCGGACGAGGATCGCGCCGTCCGCGCACACCGTGAGCGGCCGGCCCGGGTCCTGGGCGCGCAGGTCGTCGGCGGCGTCCCGCACCAGACGGCTCAGGTCGACGGGCCGGAGCCGGAGCTCGGGCTGCTGGTCCAGGCGGGCCAGGGTGAGCAGCTCCTCGACGAGGTGGTTCATGCGGTCGGTCTCGGCGTTGACGCGGCACCAGGCGCGGGAGCGGTCCTCCGGCGTGGTCAGCATGCCGTTGTCGTACAGCTGGAGGTAGCCGCGGATCGCGGACAGGGGGGTGCGCAGCTCGTGCGAGGCGTCCGCGACGAACTGCCGCAGCTGGGCCGCGCTCCGCTCCCGGGTCAGGAAGGCCGCCTCGACCTGCTGGAGCATGGAGTTGAGCGCGAGCCGCAGCTGCTCGGTCTCCATCACCTCGGTCCTGCTGCACGGCATCCGCCGCTTCAGATCGCCCTCGGCGATCGCGGACGCCGTCTCGACCATGTCCTCCAGGGGCCGCAGGCGCCGGGAGGCGGAGAGCATCGTCAGGATGGCCAGCAGCGCGAGCAGCAGCACGCCGAAGGCCAGGTCGAGCCGGAGCGCCTGGCGCACGCTCGCGTGCACGTCCTCCGTGGAGGTGGCGATGACGAGGACCGTGCCGTCGGCGATCCGCACCCCGATGGCGCGGTACGAGTCGCCGTCGAGCCGCACGTCGCTCGGCGAGGACTTCCGCGCGAACCGCTGCGCGTCCCCCGCGGCCTCGGCGAGCTGGATCTGCAGCCCCGTCGCGCCGACGTACCCGAAGCTGACGGGCACGCCGTAGCGGTCGATCGCGACGAACAGCGACGACGAGGGCGGCAGTTGGCCCGCCTCCCTGTCCTGCGGCGTCACCTCGATGAGCGACTTCCTGAAGCTGCTGATCTTCTTCAGGTGGCCGAGGGTGATGGGCATGCTGCCGAACGCGGTGCGCGAGTTCTTCAGTTCGGAGTCGATGTTGTTCAGCAGGTAGTGCTTCATGCCCATGATGCTCACGGCGGTCGCGGCCGTGATGCCGAGGGCGAGCAGGACGACGTTCACCAGCGTGAGCTTGGCGCGCAGCGAGTTCCCGAAGAGCCGCCGCGGGCCGGTGCGGGCCCGCTTCCTCATGCCAGTCCGTACCCCACGCCGCGCCGGGTGGTGATCAGCGGCGGCCCCACCTGGTCGAGCTTGCGGCGCAGATAGCTGATGTACGTCTCGACGACCGTCGACTCCGCCGCGTGCTCGATGTGCCAGACGTGGCGCAGGAGTTGCTCCTTTGGCACCACCCGGCCCGCGTTGCGGACGAGGAAGCGCAGCAGGGCGTACTCGGTGGGCGTGAGCTGCACCTCGCGGCCGTCCCTGCGCACCAGGTACGTCGTCTCGTCCAGCTCCAGGTCGCCGTAGCGCAGCGGCGGGCGCTGCGGCAGGACGTCACCGGGGCGGGTGCGGCGGAGCACCGCGCCGATGCGGGCGACGACCTCGTCGATGTGGAACGGCTTGGTGATGTAGTCGTCGGCGAAGCCGAGGGCGCCGATGACCTCGGCGGGCGCGTCCCGTGCGGTGAGGAACACGAGCGCCAGGTCGGGCCTGCACGCCCGCAGTTCACGCCCGAGCGCCCGGCCGTCGCCGTCCGGCAGCATCACGTCGAGGAGCGCGCAGTCGGGGCGGGTGCGCTCGGCGAGGGCGAGGGCCTCGCGCACGGAGCCCGCCGTCATCACGTCGAAGCGGTGGAAGCGCAGGGTGAGGCTGAGGACGTCGGCGATGCTCGGCTCGTCCTCCACCACGAGCACGGTGGCGCCGCCCGCATCGGGAGCGGCGGCCGCTGCGACAGGTGTTCCCCGGGGTCCCTCGGCGTGGCTCATGTCCCCAGTATCGGGGCGCTCGTTGTACCGGGGGCCGGTCCGTGGTTTGGAGTTGGTTGAGAATCACGGCCTTTGCCGCACCCCGGCCCGCCGTGCCGCCGATGCTGGGGGTCCTCCGCGCGGAGATGCTGGGGTCCTCCGCGCGGAGGGGCCGCCGGGGCGGGTGCGGCGGCGGCCGGACGGCACGGCCCGGCGAAGCGACCGAACCATCCCGGACGAAGGGGCGTACATCGTGGCGGCATTGGCGCGCTGGTGCTACCGGCATCGGGTGGTGGTCCTGGCGCTGTGGGTGACGGCCCTCGTCGGCCTCGGAGCCGTCGGCGGCTCCGCGGGCACCGACTACACGAACGTCTTCTCCGCCCACGACACGGACTCCAAACGTGCCGCCGACCTGATGGAGAAGGCGTTCCCCGAGCGCAGCGGCGACACGGACACCGTGGTGTGGAAGACCGCGCGGGGGTCGGCGCTGGACGCCGCCGTGCGCGAGCGGATCGAGCCCGCGCTCGCCGAGATCGCCGGGATGAAGGGCGTCGGCGAGGTGGCGGGCCCGTACGCGCCGGGCCCCGGGGCCGCCGCCCAAGTCAGCCGCGACGGGCACATCGCGTACGCGCAGATCACCTTCACCGAGCAGGCCAACGAGGTCTCCAAGAGCCTCGTCCAGGACGTCGTGGACACCGCGCGCGGCGCCGGGCGCGCGGGCCTGCGGGTCGAACTCGGCGGCCAGGCCGTCGCCCGCATCCAGGAGCCGCCCGCGGGCACCGCGGAGGCCGTCGGCATCGCGGCCGCCGCCGTGGTGCTCTTCCTCGCCTTCGGCTCGCTGTTCGCGATGCTCCTGCCGATCCTCACCGCCCTGTTCGCCGTCGGCACCGGGCTGCTCGCCACGATGCTGCTCAGCCACGTCACGGCGGTGCCCGAAGTGGCGCCGCTGCTCGGCACGTTGATCGGGCTCGGCGTCGGCATCGACTACGCGCTGTTCATCGTCACCCGGCACCGCAGGGGCATCCTGCGCGGCCTGCCCCCCGAGGAGTCCGCCGCGCAGGCGCTCGACACCTCGGGGCGGGCCGTGCTGTTCGCGGGCGGCACCGTGTGCGTCGCGCTCGCCGGGATGCTCGTGATGAACATGCGCTTCCTGGACGGCGTGGTCATCGCCGCGTCCCTCACCGTCGTCCTGAGCGTGCTCGCCGCCGTCACGCTGCTGCCCGCGCTGCTCGGCGTGCTCGGGCCCCGCGTGCTCAGCCGCCGCCAGCGGCGCCGGCTCGCGGCCACGGGGCCCGAGCCGGAGGAGCCGACCGGGCTCGCGGCCCGCTGGGCCGCGGCCGTGGAGCGGCGCCCGCGCACCGTCGCGCTGCTCGCCGTCGCCGTCATGGCGGCCCTGTCCCTGCCGCTCCTCGCGCTGCGCCTGGGCGCCACCGACCAGGGCAACCATCAGGAGTCCAGCACCACCCGGCAGGCCTACGACCTGCTCGCCGAGGGCTTCGGGCCCGGCTTCAACGGGCCCCTCCAAGTGGTCGTGGAGAAGGCGGAACCGGCCGCCACCGAGGGCCTGGTGGAGCGCATCCGCGCGACGGAGGGCGTGGCGCACGTCGCCCCCGCGCCGCCGTCGGCCGACGGCGGGACCGCCGTCATCCAGGTCGTGCCCACCACCTCGCCGCAGTCCGAGGAGACGGACCGGCTCATCGACCGGCTGCGCGCCGACGTGCTGCCGCGGGCGGGCGTGGACGCCCACGTCGGCGGGGTGACCGCGGTGTTCAAGGACTTCGCCGCGGTCACGGCGGACCGCCTTCCGTACTTCGTGGGCACTATCGTCGCGCTCGGCTTCCTGCTGCTCCTCGTCGCCTTCCGCTCCCTCGTCGTCCCGCTGACGGCGGCCGTGATGAACCTGGTCGCGGCGGCGGCGTCCTTCGGCCTGCTGGTGGCGGTGTTCCAGTGGGGCTGGGGCGCGGAGGCGCTCGGCATCGCCAAGGAGGGCCCGATCACGGCGTTCCTGCCGGTCGTCATGCTGTCGCTGCTGTTCGGCCTGTCCATGGACTACCAGGTGTTCCTGGTCAGCCGCATGCACGAGGAGTGGGTGCACACCCGGGACAACGCCCGCGCGGTGCGCGTCGGCCTCGCGGAGACCAGCCGGGTCATCAACTGCGCGGCCCTCATCATGATCTGCGTGTTCTCCGCATTCGTCCTCAGCGGCGACCTGGAGGGCGCGACGGCGGGCATCGGCCTCGCCGCGGCCGTCGCGCTCGACGCGTTCGTGCTGCGCACCGCGCTGGTGCCCGCCGCCATGCACCTGCTCGGCCGCGCCAACTGGTGGCTCCCGGCCTGGCTCGACCGCCGCCTGCCGCACCTCGCCGTCGAGCCCGAGGACGCCGCGCCCCCGGCGCCCGAGGACCTGGAGGCGCTGGTGGCGGCCGCCCTCGGCCCGGCGGTCCCGGCGCCGAGGAGCGGCGAGTGCGAGTCGCCGGAGGCGTGCGCGGCCAAGGGCGCCTGCGAGGCGGTGGACCCGCTGACGGCCCGCGGCGACCTCATGCCGTACGACCTGTACGACGCGTACGAGCCGTACGCGGCCGAGGACGCGGACCGCCTCCCCGGCGGGCCCGGGCGCGGCGCCCCCGTCGTGCACGGCTTCATCATCACGCCCGACGGCGAGCCCATCCACACCGTGACCATGACCCTGCTGTCCAAGGGCGGCCGTCAGCTCGACCGCGTCTCGTCCCTGGCCGACGGCTCCTACGTCCTCGCGGCGCCCGCCCCCGGCGTGTACCTGCTCGCGGCGACGGCCCCCGGCTACGCCTCGAAGGCCCGGCACATCATGCTCGGCAGCGGCCCGCTGACGTACGACCTGGAGCTGGTGGAGGCGGTGGGCACGGGACCCGCGCAGTGAGACCGGTGCCCGGCGTCAGGCGCGGCCCAGCTCGGGACGCTTGGAGTAGTCCGTGAAGCCGAGGACGTTCCCCCACGGGTCCGCGATCTCCACGGTCCAGCCCGTGGCCACGCCGAACGGCTCCGCGAGCACCGGGATCCCGGCCGCGGCGAGGGCCGCCGCCGTCGCCCGGGCGTCCCGCACCTCCACCCAGACGCGCGGCGCGGGCCACGGCGGCGGGCGGTGCGCGGCACCGTCCTCGACGCGCAGGAGCAGGCCGGGCGTCTCGGGCCCGACCTTGAGGATGGCGAGCCCGGCCTCGTCGAGCCGGTACGCGACCGGGAACCCGGCCCGCTCGTAGAACCCGACGGCCTCGTCGAGGTCGCCGACGGGCAACAGCGTGTTGTCGAAGCCGAGGAGAGCCGGGGCGGCAGTGTCTGACATGGCGTCACCATACGAACGGGAGGGCACTTCGCTTCACCGCCGCTCCGCGGGCTCGTCCTCAAACGCCGGACGGGCTCTTCCGGCGAGGCCACACCACGCCCACCCACACCAGGGCCCACACCGCCACCGCCACCCACAGCAGCACCCGGCCCAGGGTGCGCAGTTCCGGCACGTCCGCCACCAGGCCCGTGGACAGCGCGGCCACCGCCGTCATGCCCAGCGGGAACACCGTGGCCCAGCGCCGCACGTCGTAGCCCGGGCGCGGCGCCGCCACCTCGGCCGCCAGCAGGACCGCGTACCAGGCCAGGGCGAGACCGAGCAGGACGTAGGTGACGGTCCGCAGGGCGTCGTGGCCCGCGCCGGCCCACCGCTCCACGGCCATGAGCTTGGACCCGGCGAGCGCCGAGATCGCGAGGGCCCCGCCCGCCACCCACTGGTCGCCCGCGCCCGTCCGCAGCTGCCGGACGTCGAAGCGCGGCAGCGCCTCCCCGTACAGCAGGAGCCCGAGCCCGAAGCAGGCGAGTGCGGCGTCGCCCAGCCAGTCGCCCTCGCCCGCCAGGCACAGCGTGGCGGCGAGGACCGCGAGCCCCTGCGTGGCCACGCACACCAGGAACACTCCGCCCGGCATGCCGCGCCGCCGCCAGTGCCGGACCACCGCGAGGAGCAGGACCGGCCACACCAGGGCCGCGACGACGAGCAGGGCGATCGCCATGCCCTGCCGGCCGAGCAGGGAGAGCCGGGTGCCGAGCACGGTCGTCGCCGCGACGGCCGTGAGCGCGGGCGGGGTGATCGCCGCCGCCGTCCAGCGGGGCCGGTCGCGCACCAGGAGATCGGCGAAGTCCGCCGCGAGCAGCAGCCAGATCAGCGCCGCGAGGGCCAGCAGGAGCTTCGAGAGGACCTCGTGGCCCGTCAGGTGCAGGCCCACGGAGATGATGCCGGTCGCCATCACACAGGCCCCGGCGGCCGGAGTGACCTCGTCTCGCCACGCGTGTCTCACAGCCCTCATGACACCCCGGGGCCACAGCCGTCACCACCTGGCCTAGGCCACCATGCGGAACGCGCGGCCCCGGCATGGGATGGGCCTGTGACCGCTCCCACCGAACCCGACGCCCCGCTGCTGCGGACCGGCCGGTTCCTGCGCCGCGGCGAGGCCTCCGCCGACCTGCACAGCGTGACGATCGGGGGCGGCCGCGAGGCCGACGCCTTCTACCGCGACCGCTGGAGCCACGACAAGGTCGTGCACTCCACGCACGGCGTGAACTGCACCGGCTCCTGCCGCTGGAAGGTGTACGTCAAGGACGGCATCATCACCTGGGAGACCCAGGCCAATGACTATCCGACGGCGGGGCCCGACCGCCCCGAGTACGAGCCGCGCGGCTGCCCGCGGGGCGCCGCGTTCTCCTGGTACACGTACTCGCCGACCCGCGTCCGCTACCCGTACGTGCGCGGCGTGCTCCTCGATCTGTACCGGGAGGCCAAACAGCGCCTGACGGACCCGGTGCTCGCCTGGGCCGACGTCCAGGGCGACCCCGAGCGGCGGCGCGCCTACCAGCGGGCGCGCGGCAAGGGCGGCCTGGTGCGGGCGGACTGGGACGAGGCGATCGAGATCATCGCGGCGGCGCACGTCCACACGATCAAGACGTACGGCCCCGACCGGGTCGCGGGCTTCTCGCCGATCCCCGCCATGTCGATGGTGTCGCACGCGGCGGGCGCCCGCTTCATGTCGCTGATCGGCGCGCCCATGCTGTCCTTCTACGACTGGTACGCGGACCTGCCGGTCGCCTCGCCGCAGGTCTTCGGCGACCAGACCGACGTGCCCGAGTCAGGGGACTGGTGGGACGCCGCGTACCTGGTCATGTGGGGTTCGAACGTGCCCGTGACCAGGACGCCCGACGCGCACTGGATGGCCGAGGCGCGCTACCGGGGCCAGAAGGTCGTGGTCGTCGCGCCCGACTACGCCGACAACGCCAAGTTCGCCGACGAGTGGCTGCACCCGCACCCCGGCACGGACGGCGCCCTCGCCATGGCGATGGGCCACGTGATCCTGCGCGAGTGCTTCGTCGACCGGACGGTGGACTTCTTCGACGACTACGTACGCCGCTTCACCGACCTGCCGTTCCTGGTGACGCTGACCGAGCGGCAGGGCGCGTACGTGCCGGGGAAGTTCCTGCGCGCCGCCGACCTCGGCGACACGGGGGAGGGCGCGGAGTGGAAGACCGTCGTGTTCGACGAGGCCACCGGCGGACCCGCCGTCCCGCGCGGCTCCCTCGGCTTCCGCTGGACCGAGTCGGGCAAGGGCGACTGGAACCTGGACCTGGGCGATCTCAAGCCCCGGCTCACCCTCTACGGCGAGGACGCGCGCGGCGTGGAGGTGCTCCTGCCGCGCTTCGACACCGAGGGCGGCGCGCACGGGCAGGGGCGCGGCGACGTGCTGCGCCGCGGGGTGCCCGCGATCCGGCTCGACGGGCCCGGAAGCCCGCTGGTCACCACCGTGTTCGACCTGCTCCTCGCCCAGTACGGGGTCGGCCGCGAGGGCCTGGGGGGCGACTGGCCCGCCTCGTACGACGACGCCTCCGCGCCCGGGACGCCCGCCTGGCAGGAGGCGCACACCTCCGTGCCCGCCGCCCGGTGCACGCGCATCGCCCGGGAGTTCGCGCGCACGGCAGAGAAGTCCCGCGGCCGCTGCATGATCCTCATGGGCGCGGGCGCCAACCACTGGTTCCACTCGGAGACCATCTACCGCGCCTTCCTCGCCCTGCTCACCCTCACCGGCTGTCAGGGCCGCAACGGCGGCGGCTGGGCGCACTACGTCGGCCAGGAGAAGTGCCGCCCCGCGACCGGCTGGGCCACGCTCGCGGGCGCGGGCGACTGGTCGCGGCCGCCCCGGCAGATGATCGGCGCCGCGTACTGGTTCCTGCACACCGACCAGTGGCGCTACGACCGGTTCACCGCCGACGTGCTCGCCTCGCCCCTCGGCGACGGCCGCTTCCGGGGCATGACGGCCGCGGACTGCCTCGCCCAGTCGGCGCGCGCGGGCTGGATGCCGTCGTACCCGACCTTCGACCGCAACCCGCTGGACCTGGGCGAGGGGGACGATCCCGTCGGCCGGGCCGTCGCCCAACTCGCCTCCGGGGAGCTGAAGTTCGCCTGCGAGGACCCCGACGCGCCGGAGAACTGGCCGCGCGTGCTCACCCTGTGGCGCGCCAACCTCCTCGGCTCGTCCGCGAAGGGCGCCGAGTACTTCACCAAGCACCTCCTCGGCACCCACTCGTCCCTGACCGCCGAGGAGGCCGGGCCCGACGTCCGCCCCCGCGACGTGACCTGGCGCGAGCGGGCGCCCGAGGGCAAGCTCGACCTCCTGGTGTCGCTCGACTTCCGCATGACGTCGTCGACGCTCCTGTCCGACGTCACGCTCCCGGCCGCCACCTGGTACGAGAAGCACGACCTGTCGACCACCGACATGCACCCCTTCGTGCACGCCTTCAGCCCGGCCGTCGACCCGCCGTGGCAGGCCCGCACCGACTTCGACACCTTCCGCGCCCTCGCCGACCGGCTCGGCGAGCTGGCCGCCGGGCACCTGGACACGCGCCGCGACCTGGTCGCCACCGCGCTCCAGCACGACACGCCGGGGGAGACGGCACAGCCCGGCGGCGTCGCCCTGGACTGGCGGCGCGGCGAGTGCCCGCCCGTGCCCGGCAAGACCCTGCCGAACCTCACCGTCGTCGAGCGCGACTACACCGCGATCGGCGCGAAGTTCGCCGCGCTCGGCCCCCTCGCCGAGCGGCTCGGCCTGCCCGTGAAGGGCATCGCCCTGCACCCCGACGACGAGGTGGAGGCCCTGCGCGCCCTCAACGGCGTCGTACGCGAAGGCGTCGCCGATGGCCGGCCGCGCCTGGACACCGCGGTGAAGGCGGCCAACACGATCCTCGCCCTGTCCGGCACCACCAACGGCCGCCTCGCCACCCAGGGCTTCCGCACCCTTCAGGAGCGCACCGGGCAGGAGATGGCCCACCTGGCCGCCGAGCACGAGGGCAAGCGGATCAGCTACGCCGACACCCAGGCCGCGCCCGTCCCCGTGATCACCTCGCCGGAGTGGTCGGGGAGCGAGTCCGGGGGCCGCCGGTACACGGCGTTCACGCTCAACACCGAGCACCTCAAGCCCTGGCACACCCTCACCGGGCGCCAGCACTTCTTCCTCGACCACGACTGGATCCACGAGCTGGGCGAGGCGCTGCCGGTGTACCGCCCGCCGCTCGACATGCACCGCCTGTTCGGCGAACCGGCCCTCGGCCCCGACGGCACCCGGGAGGTGACGGTCCGCTACCTCACCCCGCACAACAAGTGGTCCATCCACTCCGAGTACCAGGACAACCTCTTCATGCTGTCCCTCTCGCGCGGCGGCCAGGTCATCTGGATGTCACCGGCCGACGCGGCCGCGATCGGCGCCGCCGACAACGACTGGATCGAGGCGGTCAACCGCAACGGCGTCGTCGCGGCCCGCGCGGTCGTCTCGCACCGCATGCCCGAGGGCACCGTCTACATGCACCACGCCCAGGAGCGCACCGTGGGCGTGCCCCGCACCGAGACCACCGGGCGCCGCGGCGGCATCCACAACTCCCTGACCCGCCTCCTGCTCAAGCCCACCCATCTGATCGGCGGCTACGCCCAGCTCTCCTGGGCCTTCAACTACCTGGGCCCGACCGGCAACCAGCGCGACGAGGTGACGGTGCTGCGCCGCCGCGCCGACCAGGAGGTGACGTACTAGCCATGAAGGTGCTCGCCCAGCTCGCGATGGTGATGAACCTCGACAAGTGCATCGGCTGCCACACCTGCTCGGTCACCTGCAAACAGACGTGGACGAACCGCGGCGGCATGGAGTACGTGTGGTTCAACAACGTCGAGACCCGCCCGGGACAGGGCTATCCGCGCCGCTACGAGGACCAGGAGAAGTGGCGCGGCGGCTGGCGCCTCAACCGCAAGGGCCAGCTGACCCTCACAGCGGGCGGCCGCTTCAAGAAGCTCGCGACGATCTTCTCCAACCCGGTCCTGCCGCAGCTCAAGGACTACTACGAGCCCTGGACCTACGACTACAAGAACCTCACGGACGCCCCGCTCGGCGAGGACTACCCGGTGGCCGAGCCCCGCTCCCTGATCACCGGCAAGCCCATGAAGATCGAGTGGAGTTCGAACTGGGACGACAACCTGGGCGGCGGCCCCGCGCACGCCGAGGCCGACCCGATGGTGCGGCGCGTCCGCGAACAGGCCGAGGAGAAGGTGAAGTTCGCCTTCGAGGAGGCCTTCATGTTCTACCTCCCGCGGATCTGCGAGCACTGCCTCAACCCGGCGTGCGTGGCCTCCTGTCCCTCCGGGGCGATGTACAAGCGCACCGAGGACGGCATCGTCCTCGTCGACCAGGACCGCTGCCGCGGCTGGCGCATGTGCGTGACCGGCTGCCCGTACAAGAAGGTCTACTTCAACCACCGCACCGGCAAGGCCGAGAAGTGCACCCTCTGCTACCCGCGCACGGAGGTCGGCCTGCCCACGGTCTGCTCCGAGACCTGCGTGGGCCGCCTGCGCTACCTGGGCGTGCTCCTGTACGACGCCGACAAGGTCACCGCCGCCGCGTCGGTGCCCGACGAACAGGCGCTGTACGAAGCGCAGTTGGACGTCTTCCTCGACCCGCAGGACCCCGAGGTCCGGCGGGCCGCCGCGCGCGACGGCGTCCCGCACGACTGGATCGAGGCCGCCCGCAAGTCGCCCACGTACGCGCTGATCAGCACCTACAAGGTGGCCCTTCCGCTGCACCCGGAGTACCGCACGCTGCCCATGGTCTGGTACGTGCCGCCGCTCTCCCCGGTCGTGGAGGCCCTCGCGGAGACGGGCTTCGACGGCGAGGACCCGGACAACCTCTTCGGCGCGATCGACAGCCTGCGCATCCCCCTGGAGTACCTGGCGGAACTCTTCACGGCCGGGGACGTCGCCCCGGTGCGCGCGGCGCTCGAACGCCTCGCGGCGATGCGCTCGTACATGCGCGGCGTCAACCTCGGCGACCCGCCGGACGCGGCGCCCGCCGAGCGGGTCGGCATGAGCGCCACGGACGTCGAGGACATGTACCGCCTGCTCGCGATCGCCAAGTACGAGGAGCGGTACGTCATCCCGACGGCGGCCGTCGCCGACGCCCGGCGCCTGGAGGAGTCGGCGGTCCCCGACGCGTGCAGCCTGGACGGGGCGGGCGGCCCCGGCATGCACGCGGCGCCGGGCCCCTTCGGCGACGACTCCGGGACGCACCAGGGGCTGCCCCTGGTCACCATCGAGAACTTCCACGCCGCGCGCCGCCGCCAGACCGCCGACGACCCCGAGGAGACCGCCCCGTGACCGGTCACGCGCTCCTGTACCAGGCGGCGGCCCACTGCCTCGGCTACCCGGACGACGTCTTCTGGGGCCATGTACCAGAAATCCGCGCGGCCGCCCCGGAGTTGACGCCGTTCCTGGACCACGCGGCGGCCACGGGCCCCCGCCCGCTCGCCGAACACTACGTCCAGGTCTTCGACTTCAAGAACCGTCACAGCCTGTACCTCAGCTGGTGGCTCGACGGCGACACCCGCCGCCGCGGCGCGTCCCTGGTGGCCTTCAAGCAGGCCTACCGGGCCCACGGCTGGGAGCTCACCGGCGCGGAACTGCCGGACTTCCTCCCCACCGTCCTGGAGTTCACGGCCCGCACCGGCACGCGCGAGCTGCTCCTCGCCCATCGCGCGGGCCTTGAACTCCTCCGCCTGTCCCTGACGGCGCACGGCACGCCGTACGCGGGCGTCCTCGACGCCGTGTGCGCGACCCTGCCGGGCCCCACCCCGCGGGACGAGGCGGCGGCCCGCGCCCTGGCCCGCACCGGCCCGCCCCACGAAACCGTCGGAGTCTCCTGATGCACACGTTCCTCTGGGGAGCCCTGCCGTACGCGGCCCTCGTCCTCCTGGTCGCGGGCACGGTCTGGCGCTACCGCTACGACAAGTTCGGCTGGACCACCCGCTCGTCCCAGATCTACGAGTCCAGGCTCCTCAACGTCGCGTCCCCCGCCTTCCACTACGGGATCCTCTTCGTCCTCGCGGGCCACCTCATGGGCCTGTTCGTCCCGGAGTCCTGGACGAACGCGGTCGGGCTCAAGGAGCACGCCTACCACCTGCTGTCGCTCTTCGGCGGCACGGCGGCAGGCGCCCTCGCCGTAGCGGGCATCGCGGCCCTCCTCTACCGCCGCCGCACCAACACCCCCGTCTTCCGCGCCACCACCCGCAACGACAAGCTCATGTACGTCGTGCTGCTCGCGGCCCTCGTCATGGGCATGTGGGCCAAGCTCACCAACTCGACGATCAGCGGGGGCTACGACTACCGCGAGTCGATCGCCCCGTGGGCCCGCGGCATCTTCACCCTCCAGCCGGACGTCGACGCCATGACCGGCGTCCCCCTGACCTTCCAGCTCCACGCGGTCATCGGCATGACCCTGCTCGCCCTGGTCCCCTTCACCCGGCTCGTCCACATGTTCAGCGCGCCGGTGCAGTACCTGTTCCGGCCGTACGTGGTCTACCGAAGCCGGAGCACGACAGGCCCGGCCACGCGGAAGGAACGGCGGGGGTGGGAGCGGGTGGATTCGTAGCGGGGCTAATGCTTCCCGGCTTCCAGGAGGGCCGTCACGTCCAGGGACACCTTGGCGCCGATCGAGTCTGGAAGGGCGACCATCTGGCCGGGGGCGTGGACCTGGTGGTTGGCGTAGCCGTCAGCTGCCGGGTCGGTGAGGACGTGGAGCCGCTGGTGCTTGCGGTCGACGATGACGTAGACGGGGACCTTGGCCTCGGCGTACGCGGAGACCTTGGTGCGCAGGTCCGTCTGGTAGTTGCTTGAGGTGACCTCTAGGACCAGGCGGAAGACCGCGGGGTCGTAGCACCCGTTCTCGATGTAGTGGTCCCGGTAGTCGGCGTCCACGACGGCTAGATCGGGAATCGCGTGGTCCTCGGCACCGGTGGGCAACCAGAGGCCGAACGCCTGGATGACTCGTGTGTCTGTGCCTTGCAGGCCCGCAGAGAGGAACGGCAGCATGAGCTCTGTCAGGACATCGCCGTGGGGGCCATCTGCGGACGGACTCACGAGGATCTGGCCTCCGATGATCTCGACGCGGTAGCCCGGATTGCGGTCCCTAAGCCTGTTGGCCTCTGCGATCAGCGGTCGGTCGTCGTGCGGCTGCTCGACGGATGCTGCGGACATCGCGTGCCTCCTGTGGGCTGGTGTCGAGAGCATCATCGTAGGACGAAGCAGGCCCGGGCGTCCGGAGCCGAATCGTGCACCAGAACGAGTGAGGGCCCCGCCCCCGGTGCGGAACCGGGGGGCGGGGCCCTCACTGCGAGCCGAGCCGGAGGCTCAGAAGCGGCGCGTGATCAGGGCGCGCTTCACTTCCTGGATCGCCTTCGTGACCTCGATGCCACGCGGGCAGGCGTCCGTGCAGTTGAACGTGGTGCGGCAGCGCCACACGCCGTCCTTGTCGTTCAGGATCTCCAGGCGCTGCTCGCCCGCCTCGTCACGGCTGTCGAAGATGAAGCGGTGCGCGTTCACGATCGCCGCCGGGCCGAAGTACTGGCCGTCGTTCCAGAAGACCGGGCAGGACGACGTGCACGCGGCGCACAGGATGCACTTCGTGGTGTCGTCGAAGCGCTCGCGGTCCTCGGGGGACTGGAGGCGCTCGCGCGTCGGCTCGTTGCCCGTGGTGACCAGGAAGGGCATCACGTCGCGGTAGGCCTGGAAGAACGGCTCCATGTCCACGACGAGGTCCTTCAGGACCGTCAGGCCCTTGATGGGCTCGACCGTGATCGGCTTGGCCGGGTTGATGTCCTTGATCAGGGTCTTGCAGGCCAGGCGGTTCTTGCCGTTGATCCGCATGGCGTCCGAGCCGCAGATGCCGTGCGCGCAGGAGCGGCGGAACGTCAGCGTGCCGTCCAGGTCCCACTTGATCTTGTGGAGACCGTCGAGCACGCGCTCCTTCGGGTCGATCTCCAGCTGGAAGTCTTCCCAGACCGCGTCCGCCGAGACCTCCGGGTTGAACCGGCGGATCCGGAAGGTGACGGTGATGAGGTGGTCCGAGGCCGCGGCTTCCGCCTCGACCTTGTCCATCGTCGGGGTTGCCATCAGTACTTACGCTCCATCGGCTGGTAGCGGGTCTGGACGACCGGCTTGTAGTCGAGGCGGATCGAGTCCTTGCCGTCGTCGGCGACCTCGCGGTACGCCATGGTGTGGCGCATGAAGTTGACGTCGTCGCGGTTGGGGTAGTCCTCGCGGTAGTGACCGCCGCGGGACTCCTTGCGGGCGAGGGCGGAGACCGCCATGACCTCGGCGAGGTCGAGCAGGTTGCCCAGCTCGACGGCCTCCAGGAGGTCGGTGTTGAAGCGCTTGCCCTTGTCCTGGACCGAGACGTTCTTGTAGCGCTCGCGCAGCTCGGCGATCTTCTCGACGGCCGTCTTGATGGTCTGCTCCGTACGGAACACCATCACGTTGGCGTCCATCGTCTCCTGGAGCTCCTTGCGGATCTCCGCGACCCGCTCGGTGCCCTGGGAGTCGCGGAGCTGCTCGACCAGGTCGACCACAAGGCCCGCCGGGTTCTCCGGCAGCTCCACGAAGTCGGCCTTCGCGGCGTACTCCGCGGCGGCGATGCCCGCGCGGCGCCCGAAGACGTTGATGTCGAGCAGCGAGTTGGTGCCCAGGCGGTTGGCGCCGTGCACCGACACGCAGGCGACCTCGCCGGCCGCGTACAGGCCGGGGACGACGGTGGTGTTGTCCGACAGGACCTCGCCCTCGACGTTCGTCGGGATGCCGCCCATGGCGTAGTGCGCGGTCGGCTGGATCGGGATCGGGTCCGTGTAGGGCTCGATGCCGAGGTACGTGCGCGCGAACTCCGTGATGTCCGGGAGCTTGGCGTCGAGCTGCTCCGGCGGGAGGTGCGTCAGGTCCAGGTAGACGTGGTCGCCCTCGGGACCGCAGCCGCGGCCCTCGCGGATCTCCGTGTAGATGGAGCGCGAGACGACGTCACGGGACGCGAGGTCCTTCATGACCGGCGCGTACTTCTCCATGAAGCGCTCGCCGTCCTTGTTGCGGAGGATGCCGCCCTCACCGCGGGCGCCCTCCGTCAGCAGGATGCCCATGCGCCAGATGCCGGTCGGGTGGAACTGGAAGAACTCCATGTCCTCGAGGGGCAGACCGCGCCGGTAGCAGGCCGCCTGGCCGTCACCGGTCAGGGTGTGCGCGTTCGAGGTCACCTTGAAGAACTTGCCGGTGCCGCCCGAGGCGTAGATGACGGCCTTCGCCTGGAAGACGTGGATCTCGCCGGTGGCCAGCTCGTACGCGACGACGCCCGCCGACTTCCTGACGCCGTCCTCCTCCACGATGAGCTGATCGAGGACGTAGAACTCGTTGAAGAACTCCACACCCTCCTTGATGCAGTTCTGGTAGAGGGTCTGGAGGATCATGTGGCCGGTGCGGTCGCCCGAGTAGCAGGACCGGCGGACCGGGGCCTCGCCGTGGTTGCGGGAGTGACCGCCGAACCGACGCTGGTCGATCTGGCCCTCGGGCGTCCGGCCGAACGGCAGGCCCATCTTCTCCAGGTCGAGGACCGCGTCGATGGCCTCCTTCGCGAGGATCTCGGCGGCGTCCTGGTCGACCAGGTAGTCACCGCCCTTGATCGTGTCGAAGGTGTGCCACTCCCAGTTGTCCTCCTCCACGTTGGCGAGCGCGGCGGCCATGCCGCCCTGCGCCGCGCCCGTGTGGGACCGCGTGGGGTAGAGCTTGGTGAGCACGGCGGTGCGGCTGCGCTTCGTCGCCTCGATGGCGGCGCGCATGCCGGCGCCGCCCGCGCCGACGATGACGGTGTCGTACTTGTGAATCTTCACTGGGGTCGCCTCGGCTTTAGCGGATGTTCGGGTCGAAGGTGAAGATCACCAGCGTGCCCAGGAGGATGGTGAACACCGTGGCGGTGTACAGCAGGCCCTTGAGCCACAGGCGCGTGTTCGGGCGCTCCGCGTAGTCGTTGATGACCGTGCGCAGGCCGTTCGCGCCGTGCAGCATGGCGAGCCACAGCATCAGCAGGTCCCAGACCTGCCAGAACGGGGACGCCCAGCGACCCGCGACGAACGCGAAGCCGATCTTCGAGACACCGCCGTCGAGCACCAGCTGGATCAGCAGGTGCGTGATGACGAGGACGACGAGGACGACGCCGGACAGGCGCATGAACAGCCACGCGGCCATCTCGAAGTTCCCGCGGGTGGCGCGCGGCGTCTTCGACGTGCGCTTGCGGGGGGCCTCGATGACGGGCGCGGGGTTGTCGACGTCGTAGAGGGAGTCACCCTCGACGGGGCCCACTCCGGACTTCTCAAGCGTGGTGTCGGACATGTCTGGCCTCAGCTCCCGAACAGTTCACGGACGGCGTGGCCGAGGACCGGGTACAGCGCGCCCACCATCAGGACGACCCAGACGCCCACGACGGTCCAGAGCATCTGCTTCTGGTAGCGCGGGCCCTTCGACCAGAAGTCGACGGCGATGACGCGCAGGCCGTTGAGCGCGTGGAAGAGGATGGCGGCGACCAGGCCGTACTCGAGGAGCGCGACGATCGGCGTCTTGTAGGTAGCCACGACCTCGTCGTACGCCTCGGGCGATACGCGGACGAGAGCGGTGTCCAGGACATGTACGAACAGGAAGAAGAAGATGAGGACGCCGGTGACTCGATGAGCCACCCAGGACCACATTCCTTCCCGGCCGCGGTACAGCGTTCCAGCCGGCACGGAAGAACCCTCCGGGAGCGGGGATTGGGGGTCGGCCGGCTTCTCTGTCGGACGAGCCCGGCCGGGTACGGTCCACCGGCCGCTCGTCATCGTATCGACGAGTTGTCGGTGGGCTTGCCCGGGGTCCTCGGGTGTGATCAAACAGGCAATCAAACTGGTACGTACGGGCTATCGCTGCGCGTCGCGCGGGGCCGCTCCGGCTGCCGGGACGGGTGCGGGACGGAGATTTCCTGCCAGTTGTGAACAAGTCGGGTGAGTCGGGCACGGGCCGCGCGCCGCAGCTCGTCCGCGGCCACCGCGAGCTCCTCCTCCGGGTCGTTGCCGAGCCGGTCGCGCAGGGAGGCGAGCAGGTGGTCGAGGGCCTCGCTGGGCGCGGTGGCGTCCAGGCAGATCACGAAGGCGTGGCCGAAGCGGCTCTCGTACGCGGCGTGGGCGGCGCGCAGGGCGGTGGCCGCGGCGGTGTAGGCGCTGCCCGGCGCCACGGCCGGTTCGAGCGGCTCGGCGGCCAGGGCCTCGGTGAGGTCGGCGGGCGTCAGGTCGTACGCGGCCTCGTCGGCGGCGGCGAGCAGCGCGTCGAGGTCGGGGTAGGGCCGGTGGGCGGTCAGCCTGCGGGCCCAGTGGCTGCTTCCGCAGCAGGTCAGGAGGGTGCGCTGGACCTCGTCGGCGGGCGCGGTGTTCAGGGGCTCCAGCGGTCCCGGAGATCCCGGAGATCCCATGGGGTCCGGTATGGCGCGGTGCGACGGCAGGGGGGCTCCTCGGCGGAGGTGCAGACGGGTGAGTGACGGGGCGCCACGCTATCGGGGTGACGGGAGAGGTGTCCGTCCGCTCTCCGGAATCGGCGCGGCGAATTCATCCGGATAGGAGAGTTTGACGGCGCCGGGTGGACGGGCGGGGCGGGTGACACGGGGCTTAGCGTGGAGGAGTGGACGCCTTGATACGCGGGGCTGTGCGGGCTGTATGGGATATACGGGCTGTGTGGGCCGTCGGGACGGCGGGGCCCGCGGTGCCGGGTGCCGACGCGGTGGTCCCCGGTGCGACGGGGGGTGACCCGCGGTGATGCGGCGCGCGGCCCTGGTGGGCGGGGGCGTCGTCACGGCGGGCGCCGTGGTCGTCGCCCTGGTGGCCTGGCCCGACGGCGACGGCGACGGCGGGAGCGGACGGCGGGGCGGCCGGGCGCCCACGTCCTCCGCGGCCGCCGAGCCCACCCCCGAGCCCTCGCGGTCCTACGCCCTGTCCCGGGCGCCGCGGACCATACCGGCCGTGCGCGAGCACACCCCCGCACGCGGCCCCGGCTGGCGCCCCGGGCCCGGGGGCCGCGTGGTCGTGGGCGACCCCGGCCTCCGGGACGAGGCCCGGCTGCTCGCCGGTGAGCTGCGGCTTCGGTACGGGGGCGAGGCGCGGGCGCGCCCCGGCGACGTGCGGCTCGACCTGGACCGCGCGGCGAAGGGCCGGAACCCGGAGTCGTACACGCTCACCGTGAAGGACCGGACCGTCCGCGTCACCGCACCCGCCGAGGCGGGCGTCTTCTACGGCACCCGCACCCTCAAGCAGGCCGTGCGCGCCGACGGCGCCGCGCCCGAGGGCGTCGTGCGGGACGCGCCCGCGAAGCCGCGGCGCGGCTTCATGGTCGACATCGCCCGCAAGCACTTCTCGGCCGAGTGGATCGAGCGGCGCGTCGAGGAGCTCGGCGACCTCAAGTACAACGAGCTCGGCCTGCACTTCTCCGACGACCAGGCCTTCCGCGTCGCCTCGGAGTCCCACCCCGAGGTGGTGTCCGCAGAGCACCTCACCAAGGAGCAGGTGCGCCGCATCGTCGACCTCGCCGCGAGCCGGCACATCACCGTCGTACCGGAGATCGACTCGCCCGGGCACCTCGGCGCGGTCCTGAAGGCGCACCCGGACCTCCAGCTGCGGGACACCCGGGGCGTGGCGACGCGGGGAGCCGTGGACATAGCGAACCCGAAGGCGGCGCGGATCGTCGACGACCTGCTGCGCGAGTACGGCGAACTGTTCCCCGGCAGGCAGTGGCACATCGGCGCGGACGAGTACCAGGCCCTGGTCGTCCGCGACCCGGAGGCGGCCTATCCGCGCCTGGCCGCGGCCGCGCGCGAGCGGCTCGGCCCCGGCGCCCGGATCCAGGACCTGGCGACGGCGTGGCTGAACGACCGGGCGCGGGCGGTCGGCCCTGCGCGGTCCGTCCGGGCCTGGAACGACGGCTTCTTCCGCGGCGGCGTCACGGCTGCCGACGAGCGCGTCGAGGTCGCGTACTGGACCGGCAAGGAGCTCGGCGCCCGCGAGCCCGTCGAGTACCTGCGCGAGGGCCGTGACGTCGTCAACTACAACGACGAGTACCTCTACTACGTCCTGGGGGAGCCGAACGACTTCGCCTACCCCACCGGACAGCGCGTCTACGAGCAGTGGACCCCGCGCGTCCTGCGCGGCACCCGGCCGGTGGACCCCGCGTACGACGAGCGGATACTCGGCGCCGTCTTCGCCGTCTGGTGCGACCTCGCCGGGGCCCAGACGCAGGAGCAGGTGGCCCGGGGCATCCGGATGCCGCTGCGGGCGACGGCGCAGAAGCTGTGGGACGCGAGGGAACCGGCCAGGCCGTGGCGCGACTTCGTGACGCTTGCGGGGCAGGTGGAGGGCGGCGGAGCCTAGAACCCCCTCCGGAGTTTGAGGACGCGGTCCGGCGGGCCAACTAGGGGGGAAGAGGGCGGCCGCCTAGGGTGTGCGGCCACGGCAGCACAGGCACGGTGCGAGTACGACGGGGGCGGGGAGATGGGCTACTGGGGTTACTACGTCGTGGGAAGGAGCGCGCGCCCGCTGGGGGAGTGCACGGCGCTCGCGGGGGCGCGGGGCGAGCTCGCACTCCTTGAGCGGCGGCCCGACGGCTGGCAGGTGTGGGAGTGCCCGAGCAAGGCCACCGAGGAGGCCAGGGACGTCGGGAACATGAACACGCTGGCGGCCGAGACCGGCGCGCCCGCCCTCTTCGGCTACGTGATGGACAGCGACTGCGTCGTCGTCGAGGCGGCCGCGCCGGAGAGCGGCGCGTGGACGACGTGCCTGGCGCGCGCCGCGATGGCCGGGTACCTGGCCGCCGCCGAGCTGACCGTCGACGACTACTTCCTGGAGCCGCGCGACGCCGCCGAGCGCGCCGTCGCCTGGGCGGCCGAGGCGGGCCGCCGGGCGCGCTCCACGGCGCTCCTCGACGTGCTCCGCGCAGACCCCGAGCCGTCCGCGGAGCAGCTGTTCTTCCGGTTCCTCGACCGGCTCGGGGTGCTGCCGCAGTAGGCCCTGCCCGCCAGTGCTTTTCGGCCGCAGTGACGGAAACGGGCCGTCGGACGCTGTAAGGGCATGTGAAGCCAGAAGAGTCACGTGCGAGCTTGGTCGAGCTGATCGCCCAGGCCGATGAGACGGGTCTCGCCGCGAGCGGGCTCGCCTGCCTCGACCGGTGTGTGCCGCTGTTCGGCTCCGGCGTCGACGAACAGGTCCTCAGGCCGCTGTGGGCGAACCTCGCGGAGGGCACGGCGTGGGGCGGGGCGCTCGCCGGGGTGCGGCAGGCCCTCGAACCCGCAGAGGCCGCAGATGCCGCCGCGGATCCGGCGGCGGTGCTCGCCCGGCGGATGCTCGCCGCCGCCCCCGCCGAGCGCACCGCGGGCGCGCTGCGGACCTGGGCCGACGGCTGCTCCGCCGCCGCGCTCCAGATCCACCGCCTCCTCGACGCCACGGGCGAGGGCGTGGCACCGCTGGTCGCCGCCGAGCTGCGCCGCCAGATACGCGTCCTGGAACTCCTCGGCGCGAGCGCCCCCGGCGGCGGCCTGCGCCAGGTGCTCGACGTGTCGACGGAGGGCCGCAGGGTGCTGCGCGCGGTGGTCTCACGCCGCGCGAGGACCGCGCCGTAAGGGGGATCGCCCCTTAAGGGGCGCGGGGAACTGCGCGAGCAACCACACCGCACCCGCAGACGAGCACGGCACAAGCCCCTACGGCGCGAGCACCTGCCCAAGGCGAGCCCCCGCAGGAGTCCCGAGCTGAGCCCGCGCGTAGTACACCCCGCTGGTCCGCAGGACAGTACCGTCGGCCCCGGTATCCAGCTGAAGCACCGTCCCGTCCCCCTTGTCCTCGCCCTCGGCACCGATCGCGAGGTCGGGACGGCCGTTCCCGTCGAAGTCGGCGAGCGTGACCGACGAGCCCAGCCGGTCACCGGTCTCCGTGACACCGGGGACGTCCGGCTCGTCCTGGCTGACGGCCAGCGCTCCCGCGCCGGTCAGGCCCGCGCGCGAGCCCTTGAGGAGCAGCGACGTGCCCGCGTCCGTACGGGCCTTGCCCGCGCGCGTGATGTCCTCGCCGGGGGCGCCGGTGAGGACGTCCGCGCAGCCGTCGCCGTCCACGTCGGCCGCCGCGACCGACCAGCCCATCGCGTCGCCCGCCTCGGCCGCGCCGGGCACGCCCGCCGTGGCCTGGTGGACCGTCCGCGCGCCCGTGCTCGTGAGGCCGCCGGAGCCGCCGTTGACGACGGTGACCTGGCCGCCCGCGTGCGCGCCGGACTCGGAGGTGTAGGGCTGGCCGACGACCAGGTCGTCGTAGCCGTCTCCGTTCACGTCGGCCGCGGCGACCGAGCGGCCGCCGCGGGTGGCGAGCTGGCCGACGCGGCTGAGGCCCGAGCGGGTGCCGCGGAACCAGACGGCCTTGGCCTGGCCGGCCGTGTCCCGGTAGGTGAGGGCGACGTCCGCGTACCCGTCGTGGTTGAAGTCGCCGGACGCGGCGGCCGGGAAGGAGATCGCCTGCTCGGCTGAGGTGATCGTGCCCGCCGCCTCGTGGTCCGCCGAGAACCGCGCGGCCCAGCTGCCGCCCGTCCCGGTGGACGCCGCGAACACGTCCGCCTTGCCGTCCTTGTTGAAGTCGCCGACGGCCACCGCGGAGCCGAACCGCGCGCCGCCGTACGCGAAGTCCTCCGACAGCTGCATGTCCGTGCCCGAGGTGAAGGCAGGGCCGTACAGCATCGTGACGGCGCCGCGGTCCTTGTGGCCCGCGGTGTCGTCCTCGCCGGGCGCGCCGATGACGAGGTCCGCGTGGCCGTCGCCGTTCAGGTCGCCGCGGGCGGTGGCGGCGCCCCACTCGTCGCCCGGCTCGTCCAGGCCGGGGACGCCGGGGCTCGACTGCGTGAGGTTCTTGCGCGCGGTCGCGTCGGGGCCGCCCGCCGCGCCCGGCACGACGCTCAGGGCGCCCGTGCCGCCCGCGCGTGGCGCGCCCGCCACCAGGTCCGCGGCGCTGTCCGCGGTGCCGGTGGCCGCGTGGGCCACCGCTCCCGTGCCGCTGACGGCGGCGCCGCCGAGGACGACGCTGCCCACGGCGAGCCAGGCCTTGTGCTTGAGGGTCACGTACCCCACCCCTTGAGAACTCCTGAGCTCCTGAGCGAACTCCCGGTGAATCAACGAGTCCGTAAGACTTACGGGGGGCGCTGAGGGTTGTACGGGGTGGTGGGAAACGGCGCGTGATGTATCCCGCACTCCGGGGATGTGACATCCGCGCGGTGCTGTGCGCAGTGTTCATGAGAAACGTATGAAAAGTCCGACGGGCGCGTGGACGCGCGGGCAGAGCGGGGCGGAGACGGTGGGAACTGTGGGGCTGAGGACGGAGCGCGGGGCTCGGGGCGGCGCGTGCCGCCGGTGGGCGCGGGCCGCGGCCGTCGCGCTCGTGGCCGGTTCGCTCGTGTCGGCCACGGCGGCCTGCGGCGGCGAGCGGAAGCCGGTGCGGCTGAGCGGCGGCACGTTCGAGAAGGAGCTGCCCCGCGACGAGGCGCGCGGCCAGCAGCTCACCCAGCGGGCCGTGGACCTGATGAAGGCGACGCACTCGATGCGGATCAACCTCGTCCAGACCAAGGGGTCCGCGGCGGCCGGCGCCGCGCGGCGCCAGGAGGTGACGCTGCACGTCGACCGGGAGAGCAACTGCACCGGCACGGTCGAGCAGGGCATCATGCGCGGCGACATGATCATGGTGAAGGGGCGCGCGACGTACGTGCGCTTCCAGGACTCCTCCCTCGACACGCTGAGCTCCCTCGCCCGGCAGCGCGGCCCCCAATTCGCCGCGCAGATGGAGCGGCGCATCGGGATGCTGCGCGGGAAGTACGTGAAGTTCCCGACCGGCGACGGCAGTTCGGGCAAGCGCGTGATGCCGTCGGCGCAGTGCGACCTGGACGAGGTGATCGGCAACTTCGACGGGGTGGCCGGCACCACGACCATCCGCGCCCAGGAGTCCACGTGGCGCTACGGCCGCCAGGTCATCCCGCTGGTGGAGCGGCAGGACGGCACGGACACCACCGTGTACGTCGCGGCCCAGGGCAAGCCGTACCTGATCGGCATGGAGCTGGAGGAGCGCGGCGGCGACCGCATGACCATGCGCCTGTCCGACTACGACGAGCCGGTCGAGGCGAAGGCACCGCCCGCGGCCCGGACCATCGACGCGAACGAACTGGACGGCCTCGGCGGCGGCGCCGACCTCTTCGAGGTCTGACACACCGCACCGGAGGGGGGAACGTGGGAACGGCCGGGGCCGCCACCCCCCACAGGAGAGGCCCCGGCCGTCACACGGCACGAACCGCGTGGCGGTCCGTACTCCCTACTGCGTCCGGGGTGCGTTTTCTGTCACACCTCATCGAGTCACCCGCTAGTTGCGCGTTGTACAAACATGGACGTGCACCGCTTTCACGCCGTAGCGTGCAGTTTCGCGCCGTGTCGCGAGCCATCACCGTGGGCCGCCTCCGGGCGGACCGCGAGCGGCGGACGGCGCGCCATGAGACCCGTGAGAGCCGCGCCTTGCCAGGCGCAGAGGGGCCCGCAGTGCAGGGGGAGGACGACGCCGAGCTGACCGCCGCCGTACTCGCGGCGCAGGCCGGGGACGAGACCGCGTTCCGGACTGTGTACCGCGCCGTGCACCCGCGGCTGCTCGGCTACGTGCGGACGCTCGTCGGCGATCTCGACGCCGAGGACGTGGCGTCCGAGGCGTGGCTGCAGATCGCCCGCGACCTCGACCGGTTCAGCGGCGACGCGGACCGCTTCCGCGGCTGGGCGGCGCGCATCGCCCGCAACCGCGCCCTCGACCACATCCGCATGCGCGGCCGCCGCCCCGCGATCGGCGGCGACGAGACCGAGCTGACCGGCAAGCCCGCCGACGCGGACACCGCGGGCGAGGCCATGGAGTCGCTCGGCACCGACGCGGCGCTCGCCCTGATAGCCCAGCTCCCGCAGGACCAGGCGGAGGCCGTCGTGCTCCGGGTCGTCGTCGGCCTCGACGCGAAGAGCGCGGCCGAGACGCTCGGCAAACGCCCCGGAGCGGTGCGTACCGCGGCCCATCGCGGGCTCAAGCGGCTCGCCGAACTGATGGGCTCCGATGACGCCGCGCGGACGCGCGGCCTGGGCGCCGTACCCCCGCAGCCGGACCCGCACGGACGTGCGGTGCCCCCGTCCCCCTGTGTGACGCATTCGCGTACGCGGACGCAGAAGGACATGTGATGGCCGACGAGCAGGACAAGTGGCTGGACCGTGTCGCGGCGGAGCGTCTGCTGCGCGGCGAGCGGCCCGACGGCATCGGCGATCACGACCGCGAACGGGCCGAGCGGCTCGCCCAGACCCTCGCCGCGCTGTCCGCGGGCAAGCCCGCGAAGACCGGCGCGGACGGCGAGCTGCCCGGTGAGTGCGGCGCGCTGGCCGCCTTCCGGGCGGCGCGGGGCGGGCAGACGTTCGCTTCCGACGCGGAAGCGGCGAAGGGCGCGCAGGACGAGCAAGGGGCGGCGGGAGCGTTCGGGCCGGGCTTCGCCGGTACGGCCGGCGGTGCCGGTGCGGCCTCGGGCGGTGCGTCCGGTGTCGTCGGCGGCGCCCCCGACCCCGCGGGCGAGCCCGTGCGGATCGGCGGTCCCGCCACCGCGTCACGCCCCGTGCGGTGGGGCCGCCCCGTGCGGCTCGGCGTCGCGGCGGCCCTCGCGGCCTGCATGGCCGGCGGGGTAGCGGTCGCGGCGGGGGCCGGTGTGATCCCCTCGCCGTTCCACCGGGCCGACCGGGAGCCCGTCACCAGCGCGTCCCCCGTCCAGACGCCCGAGCGGCCGCTGCGCAGCCCGTCGACGGACGCCCCCGCGCGGCCCGACGAGGTGCCGGACGAGGAGGAATCCCACCTCGACGACGGCACGTCCGCCGATCCTGACGACTCCGCGACGCCCGACGACCGCGAGCGCTCCGGCGCCCCGGACGACGACGACGGCGGCGACGGCGACGGCCGGGGCGCCACGGGCTCGCCCGGCACGGACGGCGCCGACCCGGGCAAGGACGGCAAGCGGAACAGCCGCAAGTGGTACAAGCACGTGGTCTCCGCCTGCCGCGACTACCGCAGCGGTGCGCTCGCGAACGACAAGCGCCGCAGCCTGGAGGAGGCCGCGCGCGGCTCGGAGCGCGTGCGCGCGTTCTGCCAGCGGGTCCTGGACGGCAAGGGCGAGGACCAGGACGACGACAAGCCCGGCAACGGGAACGGGAACGGCGGCAAGCCCGGCAACGGCAACGGCAACGGCAACGGCAACGGCAACGGCAACGGCGGCGGCAACGGGGACGACGAGGACGACGACCACGGCGGCGGGCACCTGCCCGGCGGGGGCCACCACGGCGGCCGCCCCGGGGGCGGCAGCCACGTCCCGCCCGTCACCCTGCCGCACCACCCGCGCCCCGTTCCGTCGTACACGGCGGCCCCGGTCTTCTGACGCAGCCCGCCGCTGACGCGGGGTCCCCCAAGCCCGCCCCTTTCCCGAAGCCGTGGGGCCCGGCCCCCTGGACCCCCGGCAGATCGGCCTCCGGCCTCGTCCTCAAACGCCGGACCGGCTGGATGGTGCCGCCGCGCGCCGCATTCCGTCCGCGGGCGAGATGCGGCGCGCACCAGAGATCTTTCAGCCCGTCCGGCGTTTGAGGACGAGGCGCGGAGCGCCGACAGAGGGTGTGACGCAAGCCGCACCTCCCCCCTGTGACACTTTCCGGCCCCCCGGCGCAGTACAGAGTGAGCCGACTGGTCATCGGCCCGTGCACGAGCCGGGGTTCCCCCCGTACCTACGGCTCCGTGCCATTGGCGCGGGCGGAATTCGTTCCCCCGATTCCGCCCGCGCCCTCAACGCCGCCGGTCGTCGCTACCGGTAGATGACCACCCGGTCCCCGTCCCTGACCTTCTTGAACAGGTCGGCGATCCGCCCCTTGTCCCGGACGTTCACGCACCCGTGCGAGGCCCCGCCGTACCCGCGCGCCGCGAAGTCGGACGAGTAGTGCACGGCCTGGCCGCCGCTGAAGAACATGGCGTACGGCATCGGCGTGTCGTACAGGGTCGAGACGTGGTGGCGGGACTTCCAGAAGACCTGGAAGACGCCCTCGCGCGTCGGCGTGTACTCCGAGCCGAAGCGGACGTCCATCGTCGACATGACCTTGCCGTCGACCATCCACGTCAGGGTGCGGCTCTCCTTGCTGATGCACAGCACGCGCCCGGTCAGACAGCGCCGGTCGGGCTTCGCGGGCGGCATGCCGCCGTCCGGATAGAGCTCGTGGCGCGTCGGCTCGTCCGTCATGCGCACGAGCCGCGCCCAGGTGCGGGTGTCCGTCGCGCCGGTCGGGGCGAGGCCCCGCTTGCCCTGGAAGCCCTTGACCGCTGCGGCCGTCGCCGGTCCGTACAGGCCCGTCGGGTACTGGTGGAACCAGCTCAGGCGGCGCAGCCGTGCCTGGAGCTCGCGCACGAGCTCGCCCCGCTTGCCCTGGGCCATGATCACCGGCCCGGGTGGGGGCGGCGGAGGCGGCGGGGTCGTCCTCGGCCGGGGCGGGGCCGAGGGCGACGGCGGTGGTGTCGGTTCCGGCGCCGCGGACGGAGGCAGCTCCGCGCGCGAGACGGGCGACTTGATCTTCGGCGTGGGGGAGCGGGTGGGGGTGGGATCGGGGGTGTCCGAAGCCGTGCGCCTCGGCGGCGCCGCCTTCCCGTCGTCCTTGCCCGCCGTGCCGACGGCCTGCGCCGTGCACCCGCAGGCCAGGGTCAGCGCGACGACGGCCCCCGCCGTCGCGCGTGCCCTGGCGGTCGCGACCCTGCCCATGGATCCCCCATGTCACTTCGTGTCACTGCGATGGCCAACCCTCCGCAGTGTTTCCCACCCGCGAAGGATTGTGAACCACGCCTCGACGAAGGCCTGTTGGGGGCTCAGTGGTGCCAGGCCGAGCCGTTGACGTTGTGGATCATCCGCTGCAGGACCTTGAGCGCCCGTACGTACTCGGCGTCGTCGATGCCCTCGTGGATCTCCTGCCGGGTCTGCCGCTGCCGCGCGGCGACCCGCTGCTGGAGCTCGTGGCCCGCCTCCGTGCGGGCCAGCTTCCGCACCCCGTCCGCGGTCTCCTCGGTGAGGAGCTTCCGGCGGAGCAGGGCGTCGACGTTGTGCTCGATGCCGCCCTCGCCGAACTCCAGGTAGCCGCGCAGGACGTCGACGACGGCGGCGCGCTCGCGGGGTCCTTCGGCCGGGACCTGGTTGAGGATCCACCACTGCGGCTGGGTGAGGCCCTCCTCGGCGAGCATCGTGCGGATGTGGTGCACGACGGCCTGCCCGGCTGCCGTACTCCAGTAGCCGATGGGCTGGTTGACCAGGTCGGCGTCGCTGTGGGAGGGGGTGAATGCGGGCTGCGTGGCGTTCGTGTCGTTCGTCATGACCATGAACGTAGGACCTCAAGTTTGGTCGAGGTCAAATACTTCTGGAGATCCTCCTGGGGATTCCCCCGGGGGTCCGTTCCGCCCCGGCCCGCCCAGCCGACGTAGCCGTCCGGGCGGACGAGGAACAGCCCTTCGCCGTACCCGTCGAGGGCGTCCGCCCGGTGTACGTGCACCAAGTCGGCCTCGAAGGAGGGGAGTTCGGGCTGTGTGCCCACGGCGAGGAGGGTGAAGTGCGGGCCCCGGAAGGCGTCGAAGACGCGCCGCCCGGTGGCGAGGCGGCCGTCCGGGGCGCGGTCACCCGCGCGCACGCCCCCCTCGGGGAGCGGCGGCCGGGTGTCCAGGGACAGGGACGAGTCCTGGTACTCCAGGCCGAGCTGGCGCGTGGCCGCGCCCCTGCGGGCCTGGCCGCGGTGGATGCGGGTGGACAGGTCCAGCATCCGCGCGGCGTTGGGAAGGCGTTCCTCCTCGTACGTGTCGAGCAGGGCGTCAGGTGCCCCGTGCCGCAGGACGAGGCCCAGCTTCCAGCCCAGGTTGTACGCGTCCTGCACGCTCGTGTTGAGGCCCTGGCCGCCCGCGGGCGAGTGCACGTGGGCCGCGTCGCCCGCCAGGAAGACGCGCCCCGCGCGGAAGCGGTCCGCGAGCGCGGCGCGCGGCCGGAAGTCGGAGGCCCAGCGCACCTCGGTGACGTCCTCGGCCGCCAGATGGGTGCGCGCGGCCACGGCCTTGCGGACGCCGTCGGGCGAGGTGTCGGGCGCGCTGCCGTCCGTGAACCGGGCGGTGAGCTGGAAGTCGGGCGTGCCCGGCAGCGGGCAGACGGCGGTGAGGCCCGTGTCGCCCGACGGCGGGAAGATGTGCCAGTTGTCGCGGTCGAGCGCGCCCTCGCGGACGCGGATGTCGGCGACGAGGAACGGCTTGGGGTCGACGGTCTCACCCGTCATGCCGACCCCGAGCGCGCGCCGCACCGCGGAGCGCCCGCCGTCGGCGGCCACGGCGTAGGCGGCCCGGACCGCGGAGCCGTCCGCGAGGCGCGCGGTGACCCCGGCCGCGTCCTGGTCGAGGCCGGTCACCTCCGTGTCGAAGGCCACCGCGCCGCCCAGCTCCGTCAGGCGCGCGTACAGGATCTCCTGCGTGCGCCACTGCGGCAGCAGCCACGGCCCCGAGTAGGGCGCGGCCTCCGTGGTCTCCGGCTCGTCGAACATGCGGTGCTCGCCCTGCCGTACGCCGTCCGCCCACAGCATGCCCACGGGGGCCGGGCCGCCCGCCGCCAGGACGGGGTCGATGACGCCGAGGTCGTCCAGGACCTCGAGCGTGCGCGGCTGGATGCCCTTGCCGCGCGAGCCGGGGAACAGCCGCGGGGCCCGTTCGGCGACGAGCGCGGGCACGCCGCGCCGGGCGAGGTCCACGGCCAGGGCCAGGCCGGTGGGGCCCGCGCCCACGATGAGGACGTCCACTTCCTTAACGCTGTTAAGTGCCATACCCGGAGGATGCGCTTAACGGTGTTAAATTGTCAAGGTGGCTACGACACGACTGGACCGCGCCCGGGTGGCGCGCGTCGCCCTCGACCTGCTGAACGAGACCGGCCTCGACGGGCTGACCCTGCGCGCGATCGCCCAGCGCCTGGACGTCAAGGCCCCCGCCCTGTACTGGCACTTCAAGGACAAGCAGGCGCTGCTGGACGAGATGGCGACGGAGATGCTGCGCCGCATGACGGCGGACCTGGAGGGCGGCCACGACGGGGCCGACGAGGACTGGGCCGCCGCCCTCGCCCGGTCCATGCGAGGCCTGCGCAGCCATCTCCTGCGCTACCGCGACGGGGCGAAGGTCTACAGCGGCACGCACTTCACGGACATCTCGTACGCCGCGCCGATGGAGGCCCAGCTGCACCGGCTGACCCGCGCGGGCTTCACCCCTGGCACGGCGGCCCGCGCCTGGCTGACCGCGTACAGCTACACGATCGGCTACGTCATCGAGGAGCAGGCCACGGGACCGGACCCGGCGACGGGCGGCGACGGCTACGACCTGGCCGCCCGCGCCGAGCGCCTGAAGGACTACCCCCTGACAGCGGCCGCGGGCGAGGAGATGTTCCGAGCCTACGAGACCGGCTTCGAGACGGGCCTGGCGGCGGTGGTCGCAGGCATCGCCACGACCCTGCGCACACATTGAGCCGCGCACCAGCCAATTGAGCCGCGCACCAGCCAAATTGAGCCCGTCCGGCGATTGAGGACGAGCGCGTCAGCGCGACATTTCGAGCCGGTCCGGCGTCTGAGGACGAGCGCGTCAGCGCGATGCGGGAACGGGCAGGGGAAAACGGCGAGGAGGCCAACGGCGTGCGGGGTCGCGGGGTGCGCCAAGCACCCCGCACCCGCACACCCAACGGGGCCGCCCGGGCCGCCCGGCCCTCCGGAAGGGGCCAGCCCTGGGCTCAGCCCAGGGCAGCCCGCTTCAGGGACCGGGCCCGCCGCGCAACCTTCCGTACGGCAGCATTGCGGGGAATGAACGCCAGCTGCACCGGAATCCCACCGGGCAGCGCGAGCGCCGTCAGGCGGCGCTTCTTGAAGTACCGCCAGGTGCGGTCGTTGAGGTGCGCCGCCAGATACGCCTCGGCGGCCGGACGCAGGCTCGGGTAGATCTTGGGCTGCATGGCGAAGCCCACCGCGCGCACCAGACCGGTCAGGGCGCGCGGGTCGGGGCGCGCGCCCTGGCGGGCGACGGCGTCCCGGTCGGCCAGGTCCGGCAGCAGGGCGTCGACGAGCGTGACCGGGACGCGGTTGCTGTTCTCGTACGGCTTCAGGCGCTCCAGGAGCAGCTCCGTGCCGACGCGGGCCACCGGCAGGTCGTAGAACGCGGACGCGGTGAGCAGCGCGGTGGAGAAGCAGCCGACGACGAGCGCGGGCCGCATCCGCTGGTAGAGGACCTCCGCGAGCACCGGCGTGTCCAGGACCGTCAGCTCGACGCCGATCCGCTCGGCCTCCTTCTCCAGCTGCCGGGACCAGCGCGCGGGGGCCGTCGGGTGCGGCTTGAACACGACGCGGGTGTGGCCGAGTTCGGCGGCGCCGCGCAGCATGGTGGCGTGCAGCTCCTCCTCTTCCTCCGCGGTGAGGATGCCGAGCGCGGACAGGTACTGGCCGAGGAGCAGCGCCGGCTCGCTGATCCGGGGGAGCGCGTCGATGACGCCCGCGTGGGTCTCGTCGTCGGCGAGCTCGGCGAGGACCTTCACGAAGGTCTCGGTCGGTACGACCTCCTGCGCCACGCCGAACTCCGTGAGCAGCAGCGGCTTCAGGCCCGGCACCAGGTCGAGGTGGAGCAGCCGGCGCACCCGGGTGCCGACCAGCGGGTCGAGCTTGCTGCGGGTCGGGCCGTAGCTCATCAGGCCGTCGGCGTACACGTCGACGGGCGCGCCCTCGAAGATGCGCGCGACCGCGAGCGCCGGGTTCACCTGGATCGACTCGACGGCCAGCTCCACGCGGTCGTCGCCCAGGCCCCAGGCGAGGCGCACGTACCGCTCCCACAGCGGCAGGTCGTCGCCGCGCGGCGACCAGCCGCCGGGGTGGAAGGGGGAGATCGTCTCGTTCCAGGACACCACGTCGTCGAACCGCGTCCGCAGCTTCTCGAAGCCGGGCATCGTGGCGACGGACGGCGTGGTCTCGGGCGTCGCCGCGTTGTTGGCGATCAGCAGGACGCGCCGGTCGGCCGGGCCGAAGCGGTCGGTGTCCAGGGCGGCGGCCAGCGTGGCGATGCCGTAGAGCGTGGACGCCAGGAAGATCTGCGTGGTGCCACGGCGGTGGTCGGGCGTCGCGGCGGCGAGGGCGGCGGCGTGCGGATCGGGCACCGCGGACCCGGTGCCCGCCAGTCCGGCGGCGCTCACGCGGCCACCTCCCCGGCGCCGACCGGACGGCGGCGCAGGCGCCGCAGGCGGGTGGCCCGCTGGAGGTCCATGGAGTCGAGCGCCTCGTCGAGGACGCCCTGCGGCATCCGCTTGAGCGCGGCCGCGCTCAGCGTCTTCAACTTTCGCGCCACCGCTGGCTCGAACCTTTCGATTGATCCCAAGTGATGGGAGATGATCGCGCAATATGTGCGGACGGCCTTCGGAAGCAGCTTGTCCGCGTCGCGGTCCTCCGCCGTCTCCTTCACCACCTGGTCAAAGGCCTTGATGAAATCGAGCTGGCGCACATCGCCGATCTGCGTGAGCGACGACGACACGCCGCGCCGGTAAAAGACGCCCAAGAGGCTGACCGCCGCGAACGTTTCCGCCTCGCGGTGCAGCCGCCAGATCCACGGCCGGTCCTCGGCGGTGCGCAGACCGTGGGTGAAATGCAGCAGGCCGCGGTCGAGGAGCCGGCGGTGGTAGACGCCCGCCCAGGCGAACGCGTAGTCCACGGACGTGGACCGGTCCGCGGGCAGTATCACGTCGCGCGGGCTCATCACCACGCCGCGCCTGCCGTGCGGGACGCGGTGCACGCTGCGGGCGCGCGCCGTGCACTGCACATGGTCGGTGCGCACGAAGTCGCAGCCCAACTCCTCGATGGAGGCGACGAGTTGACTGAAGTACCCGGGCGCGAGCCAGTCGTCGCCGTCGAGGAACGTCAGATATTCGCCGCGGGCCGCGTCCAGGCCCGTGTTGCGGGCGGTGGCCAGGCCCCCGTTCTGCTCGTGTCTGAGGTGCACGGCACCGGGGAGCTCGCGCGCGGCCCGCTCCAGGATGTCCGGCGTCTCGTCCGCCGAGCAGTCGTCGACGAGAATGAATTCGAAGTCGTCACGCGCGTTCGCACGCAAAGACTTCAAGGTGTCGGGTGCGTATTGCTGCACGTTGTAGAACGGCACGATGACGGAGAGCTTAACCACGTGCGAGACGTTAGGTGTCGGCCCGGCATTCGTCTTGACCCGTGGTGGGATGTCAGGTGAACGAAGCGTGGCGGAATGGTTAACCGGGCCTGCCGTCACACATTTGCCAGGCCGCTTCGCCATTCGTCGGCACGCTGTTAACCGTTTGTTGCACCTGAGTTGGGCCACGAATCGGAATGCCTTCCTAGCGTCTTCGCTGTGCCAGTAAGCAACAAGACGACGCGGGTCGCCGTGCTCGCCGACTCCGACACCCGGTGGAAGTGGGGCGCGCTCACCGCGCGACGCCTCGTCGGAGCCACCGGGGCCCGGGCCGCCCCCGAGGACACCCCTCAGGACGTCCGCCTCGACGGATATCTGCTGCGCGGCCGGGCCACCCCGACGCCCCGCCAGCTCGACGAGGTCGGCGTGCGGGCGGACAGCCTGCGCGAGGTCACCGCGATCGAGTTCCTGAGCGAGATGCGCGGCCGGGCCGCGGAGTACGACGTGCTCGTGCTCGCCCTCGTCGGCGGCGGCGTCCAGGCCGTCCTGCACGGCCTCGCCCGCGACTGGTCCGGCGCCCGGCAGCGGCCCGTCGTCGTCACCGGCTACGTCGGCGTCGTCTACGAGAAGCTCGCCGACGGCCTGCTCCTGCGCCACGGCGCGGACGTCGTCCTCGCCAACTCCCGCCAGGACGCGGAGCGTTTCCGCGCGGTGTACGAGGGCGTGGGCGCCGACGCCGACAGCGTCACGGAGGCCGCCCTGCCGTTCCTCGGCGGCGAGCCGTACGCGCCCCGCGACCCCTACACGGTCGTCTTCGCCGCCCAGCCCTCCGTACCGGAGAAGCGCGCCGACCGCTCGTACCTGCTCGACCGGCTCGTCCAGCACGCGCGCCTGCACCCCGAGCGCGAGGTCCTGCTCAAGCTGCGCAGCAAGCCCGGCGAGCACACCACGCACATCGAGGAACTGCCGTACCAGAAGCTGGTCAAGGGCATCGACACACCGCCCAACTTCCGCCTCGTCTACGGGCACATGGGCGAGGTCCTCGACCGCACCGACCTGCTGGTCACGGTCAGCTCCACGGCCGCACTCGAAGCCCTGCACCGGCGCGTCCCGACGGCCGTCCTCACCGACTTCGGCATCCGCGAGGCGCACGGCAACCACCACTTCATCGGCTCGGGCTGCCTCGCCTCCTGGAACCAGCTCGACACCGGCCACGTCCCGGAGCCCGACCCCGCCTGGGTCGCGCGCCAGGGCGTCGCCGCCGACGGCACCTACGACACGGCCTTCGACGAGGCCCGCAAGCGCGTCGCGGAGCTCGTCGGACGCGCCGCCGACGGCGGCCTGCCGCCGCTCCAGCCGTACTACACGCAGGTCACGGCCCCCGGCTATCTGCCCGGCATCCTGGCCCGCCACCACCTCGGCCCCGACGGCGCGCCGCTGCCCGGCGCCCCCACCGCCGACCGCGAGCCGGGCCCCGTGCGCCAGGCCGTCCGCAGCGCGGCGCGCGGCGCCTACCGGCACGGGGTCCAGCGCGTCGCGCCGGTGATCCGGCGGATGGGCGAGCTGTGACCGGGCCGCACCGGGACGGCAGGGCCGTGATCCCGCAGCAAGGCCAGTACCCCCCACCAGGCACCCCTGACGCACCTGGCACCCCTGAAGGAGCCTCCATGTCCAAGCCCGAGGCGGAGGGCCCAGCGGCCCGCCGCGTCCTCGCCGTCATCCCCGCGCGGGGCGGCTCCAAGGGGGTGCCGGCGAAAAACCTCGCACCGGTCGGCGGCGTCCCCCTGGTGGCCCGCGCGGTCCGCGCGTGCACCGCGTCCCGCCTGGTCACCCACGTCGTCGTGTCCACCGACGACACGGTGATCGCCGAGACCGCGCGCGCCGCGGGCGCCGAGGTGGTGCTGCGCCCCGCCGCCATCGCGGGCGACACGGCGACCAGCGAGGCGGCGGTCCTGCACGCCATGGACGCGCACGAGGCGCTGCACGGCACTCCGGTGGACGTGGTCCTCCTCGTCCAGTGCACCAGCCCCTTCATCACCCACGAGGACGTCGACGGCATCGTCGAGGCGATCGTCGGGGGCGGCGCGGACACGGCCCACACCGTGGCCCCCTTCCACGGCTTCGTCTGGCGCGACGCGAGCGACGAGCCGCCCGCCATCGAGGGCGAGCGCACCGCCGCGGAGGGCGGCTCGACCAAGGTCGTCACCGGCACCGCCACCTCCGGCGGCTACGGCGTCAACCACGACAAGTCCTTCCGCCCCCGCCGCCAGGACCGCCCCCAGGACCTCCTGGAGACCGGCGCCGCCTACGGCATGGCCGCGGCCGGCTTCCGGGAGCACAAGCACCGCTTCTTCGGCCACACCGAACTCGTGCGGACCGACCCCGCGCGCGTCCTGGAGATCGACGACCCGCACGACCTGGCCCGCGCCCGCGCCCTCGCCCCGCTCTTCGACGCGGTGCGCTCGGGGGACGAGGCGTCGCTCCCGACCCGCGACGACATCGACGCGGTCGTACTCGACTTCGACGGCACCCAGACGGACGACAGGGTGCTGATCGACTCCGACGGACGGGAGTTCGTCACCGTGCACCGCGGTGACGGCCTCGGCATCGCGGCCCTGCGCAGGTCGGGCCTGGCGATGCTGATCCTGTCCACGGAACAGAACCCGGTCGTCGCCGCGCGCGCACGGAAGCTGAAGCTCCCCGTGCTGCACGGCATCGACCGCAAAGACCTCGCACTGAAGCAGTGGTGCGAGGAGCAGGGCATCGCTCCCGAGCGCGTGCTCTACGTCGGCAACGACGTCAATGACCTCCCGTGCTTCGGCCTCGTCGGCTGGCCCGTGGCGGTCGCGAGCGCCCACGACGTCGTGCGCGGCGCCGCACGCGCGGTCACCACCGTCCCCGGCGGTGACGGCGCGATCCGAGAGATCGCCGCCTGGATCCTCGGCCCCTCCCTCAACAGTTAAGGAAAGTTCCTGCCATGAGCACTACGGCCTCCGACAACCGCCTGCGCACCCTCGGTTCGAAGACCGCGGGCCCCGGTCACCCCGTCTACATCACCGGTGAGATCGGCATCAACCACAACGGCGACCTGGAGAACGCCTTCGCGCTCATCGACGCGGCCGCCGACGCGGGCTGCGACGCGGTGAAGTTCCAGAAGCGCACGCCGGAGATCTGCACGCCGCGCGACCAGTGGGACATCGAGCGCGACACCCCCTGGGGCCGGATGACGTACATCGACTACCGCCACCGCGTGGAGTTCGGCGAGTCCGAGTACCAGGCCATCAGCGAGCACTGCGCCAAGCGCGGCATCGACTGGTTCGCCTCGCCGTGGGACACCGAGGCCGTCGCCTTCCTGGAGAAGTTCGACGTCCCGGCCCACAAGGTGGCCTCCGCCTCCCTGACGGACGACGAGCTGCTCCGCGCCCTGCGCGCCACGGGCCGCACGATCATCCTCTCGACCGGCATGTCGACGCCGAAGCAGATCCGCCACGCCGTCGAGGTCCTGGGCTCGGACAACATCCTGCTCTGCCACGCCACGTCGACGTACCCGGCGAAGGCCGAGGAGCTGAACCTGCGGGTCATCAACACCCTCCAGGCCGAGTACCCGAACGTCCCGATCGGCTACTCCGGTCACGAGACGGGCCTGCAGACCACCCTCGCCGCCGTCGCCCTCGGCGCCACCTTCGTCGAGCGCCACATCACGCTCGACCGCGCGATGTGGGGCTCCGACCAGGCCGCGTCCGTGGAGCCGCAGGGCCTCACGCGCCTCGTCCGTGACATCCGCACCATCGAGGCCTCCCTCGGCGACGGCGTCAAGAAGGTCTACGAGTCCGAGCTCGGCCCGATGAAGAAGCTCCGCCGCGTGGCGGGCGTCGTCGCCGAGTCCGCCGACCGCGAGCCCGTCGCGGTCTGAGTCCCGACCGCCGCACGCCGACGGGCGGGCGCACCCCGCCCGTCGGCCCCCGGCGCCCCCGGGAGCGCGACCGGTGCCGCTCCCGCACCGCGCGTTCCCGGGTGGCCTGCGCACCACCCCACCGGCCCTCCCGCACGGGAGGGCCGGGGCCAGGACCGACCCGCCCCATCCCGCACGGGAGGATCCATGTCAGCACGGAGCGCACGGCGCGCCGCGAGGGCACCGCACGGCACGCTGGCGTTCGTGGAGTCGCCGGTGCAGCTGCTCAACGTGCTGGAGTGGGCGCATCTGTCCACGGCGCACGAGCCCGAGTCCGCGCCGGGCGACCTCACCCTGGTGGTGCTCGCCCCCACCGACCCCATGACCCGGGGCCAGCTGCGCCGCATGGCCGAACTGGCCCGCGCGGAGGGGTACACCGTGCGCTGGGAGGAGGCGCGCGGCGGCACGACCGCGCCCTTCCACACGATCGGCGGGCTCGCGGGCCCGCTGCGCAGGGCCGCCCGGATAGTGATCGGCGACCCCTTCTCGCGCTACGTGCAGCTCCTGCTCACCATCACCCGGGCGCCGGACCTCGTCGTGGTCGACGACGGCACGGCCACCATGGAGTTCATCTCCCAGCTGGCGAACGGCGAGCGCCTGGTGCGCTGGCACCGCAGGGGCGGCAGGCCGGGGCCCAGGGACATGGTCTTCATGCCCGTCTCGTCCTCGGCCCGCCGCCGTCTGACGCCGAGCCCCAAGGGCGGCCGCCGGGTGGAGGTCTTCTCCTCCATGCCCATCGAAGCGGCGCCCGACGGCGTCCGCGTCACGGCGAACTCCTTCGCGTGGACGCGCGCCCGCTTCGGCCCGCCGCGCATCACCAAGGGCGCGGACCTGGTCGGCACGTCCCTGGTGGAGACCGGCGTGGTGGACCTCGACCGCTACCTGGACGCGGTCGGCGCGCTCGCCCGTACGCACGGGGCGGCCCGCTACTTCGCGCACCGCCGCGAGAGCGCCGAGAAGCTGCACCGCCTCGCGGTGGAGACCGGCCTCCAGGTGATCCGCCCCGACCTCCCCCTGGAGCTGATCGCCCGCCGGGGCCCCATCGGCCGGACCATCCTCAGCTTCCCCTCGACCGTCGTCCACACCCTGCCGCTGGCCCTGGCCGGTACGGAGGTCAAGGTGGCGGTCATGGACATCGACCCCGCGTGGCTCACGGACAAGGCGTCCCCCCGGGCCCAGGGCTTCCTCTCCGGCGTCACCGGCACGGCCCGCGACGTCCACCGCCTGGCCGCGCTCCCGCACCCGGCCCCGGCCCTCCCCACCCAGCCCACCCGCCAGGCCGCGGCTCCGGCGTGACCGGGGCCGCCCTGTTCAACGCTTGTTGACAGCCCGTTGATCGCCCCGGCGCATCCTGTACCTGCAACCGCGCCACCGTCCCCAGACGCGCCCCGCGGCCACACCGCCCCACCCCACGCCCGGTCACATCGTGTTTGTCCCAAAATCCAACCGTTGTGTCCCAAACCGGCCGGGGGGTGGGGCAGGTGTGGATCCCGGGAGACCCGGCAAAACTTCCCGCTGCACAGCGTTATACGGATGAACCGCCTCCGTGCAGGGGTGGCCGAGTTTCGCCCCACCGGTTGCCCTTGCGGCATGCCCCTTCAGTGCTTGCTCGTGGAAATCAATCCCTGTTTCTGGTGACGAAACCGCCCTCGAAGAGCCCTGTAGACGCGCTCCACGGGGAGAGATGCGGTGGCCAGGACTCGCCGAGTGCGGACACGTTCAGTAACAGGTGCACATCATCGCCCGATCGAATGTGGCCTGAGTCACATTGACTGCTCGGATGCGCCGAGCGTTTACTCGCTCCCCTGTGAACATTCTGTGACGGTGTTCTGTAACTCTGGGGTGGGGTTGTGGAGTTGAGTCGAGGCGCGCGCGGTGGCGCGCGGGTGACCGGATGGGGAGTGGCGGCGGCTCTCGTGGTGGCTGCCACGACGTCGTTCACCGCGGGGGCGTCGCCCGCGGCCGCCGCCACGTGTACCGAGGGGGCGGGATCGGACTTCAACGGCGACGGCATCCGTGACATGGCGGTCGCCGACCCCGAGGCCACCGTGGCGGGGAAGACCGCAGCCGGCCTCGTCCGTGTCGTCCTCGGCGGCGACAAGGGAGTCTCCGAGATCTCCCAGAAGCTGAGCGGCATGGCCGCGGACCCGGAGACGGGCGACAAGTTCGGGGCGTCGCTCGCGGTGTACGACGCCGACAAGGACGGCTGCGACGACTTGGTGGTCGGCGCACCGTACGAGGACGTCAAGACCGCCGACGGGGCTCAAGTGGACGCCGGTGCCGTGTACGTCATCCACGGGCGGCCCTCCGGCATCGGCGAGGGCTCATCCATCCGGAGCTACACGCAGGCGGGCCTCGACGGAGACACCGCCACCGAAGCCGGAGACCTCTTCGGCTACGCGCTGGCGGCGGGCGTCAAGTCGGGCGGCAAGCCGTACCTCGCCATCGGCGTACCGGGCGAAGCCATCGGCAACATCTCGGACGCCGGGTGCATCCACTACGTCCAGGGCACCGCCAAGACCACGGTCAACCAGGACGACCCGGACGTGCCCGGAGTGGCGGAGGCCAACGACCGGTTCGGGCAGTCCCTCGCGGCCACCAGCCGCTTCATCGCCGCGGGCGCGCCCGGCGAGGCGATCGGCGACGAGTCGTTCGCCGGGGCGGTGACGCTGTTCAACCACACGATCGACGACGGGCGGCCGACCTCGCTCGACGGGGTGGACGAGAACCACCAGGCCTTGGTGACGGGCGCGTCCGCCAAGGACGACCGCTTCGGCACGGCGCTGTCCATGGTTCCCTACCGGCCGTCGGGGGCGGACTCGGAGACGGACGCGCTGCTGGCTGTCGGCGCGCCCAACGAGAACGTGGGCACGGTCGCGGACGCGGGTGCCGTCACCGTCATCCGCATCAAGCCGTCCGGTGCCATCGCCGAGGTCGACTTCGTCGACCGGTTGGCATCCGGGGGCGACGAGCGGCCCGCGGCGTCGGACTTCTTCGGCCAGCGGGTCGCCCTGGCCAACACGGAGCCGGGCGCGACCGCCACCGCCGAGACGATCAGGCTCGCCGTCAGCGTCCCCAACCAAGAGGTGGGGGCCGCGGAGAACGCGGGTGCCGTGCACGTCCTGTCCCCGCTCGGCCCGTCCGGCGCGAGGGGCAAGGTCCTCACGCGGGGGCACGGCCTGCCGGGCACGGCCGAGGCGCGCGACTTCACGGGCCTCGGCCTGTGGGGCACGTACAAGGACCTGTACGTGGGCGTGCCCTACAGCAAGACGTCGGGCGACCGTAAGGGCCTGGTGTACGCGACGCCCTGGAAGCACATCGACGGTGGCACCGGATCGGTGCGCACGGTGAAGCCGGGGGCCAACGGCGTCCCGGACGAAGGCAAGGCGTTCGGCACGGACATCCGCTAGTCGGCACCGGGCGGCGCGTGCCCCGGGGGGTGCGCCGCCTCCGGCCCACGGCGCAAGCGCTTACGACGCAGGGGGAATCGTGAAGAGCAGGGCAGCACGGAGGGCGCGAAGAGCGGTCGCCGTGGCCGGAGTGATCACTGCCGTTCTGGCTGCCGGAATCACCGGCTCGCCGGTGGCGACCGCGGAGCCGTCCGAACGGCAGCCGGCGTCCCCAGGGACGGCACCGGGCACGGCACCGGGCACGGAGTTCACGGACGCCGCGGCCGCCCGGCGCGCGGACGAGTCGGGGAAGCGCGTCGAGGTCCTCGGGCGACGCACCGAACGCAGCCAGACGTTCGCGAACCCGGACGGCACCTTCACCGCCAAGGAGTTCGCGGAGCCGGTCCGTACGCGCAAGGACGGCGAGTGGACCGACATCGACACGACTCTGGTCAGGCGGCCCGGCGGCGCGCTCGCCCCCAGGGCCACCCCCACCGCCGTGACCATCTCGGGTGGCGGGAAGGGGCCGTTCGCCACGATGGCGCGGGACGGCAAGAAGCTCTCCCTGTCCTGGCCCGGCAAGCTGCCCGCCCCTGAGGTCGACGGCCCCACGGCCACGTACCGTTCGGTCCTGCCGGGCGTCGACCTGGTCGTCCGCGCGGAGACCGAGGGCTTCGCGCACATGCTGGTCGTCAAGTCCGCGGCGGCGGCCGCCCGTCCCGAGCTGGCCGCCATCGAGCTGCCCATCGACGCCGAAGGCCTGGACGTCGGCGAGGACGCGGAGGGCGGGCTCGTGGCGAAGGACGAGGAGACCGGGGGTACGGTCTTCGAGGCCGCGCAGCCGGTGATGTGGGATTCGAGTGGCCGAGGCCGGACCGCGGGCCCGCAGCGGCGCACCGCGACGGCACCTCAGGCCACGCCGGGCGACGGTGCCCGGGTCGCGGACGTCGGGCTCGGCCTGCGGAAGCACGCCATGACGCTGAAGCCGGACCTGAAGCTGCTCAGGGGCGCGAACACGCGCTATCCAGTGATCATCGACCCGGTCGCACGGACGAAGGGCCGTACCGGCTGGACCTGGGTGTCGTCCGCGAAGCCGGGGCTCGAGGGCTGGAAGTTCCCCAACTCCGACGACGGGGTCGAGTCCGGCAAGGGCGTCGGCCGCTGCCCGGCGAACTTCTCCGTGCGCTGCACCGGCAGCGACGACGTGCAGCGTCAGTACTACGCCCTGCCGACCGGAAGCTTCGAGGACAAGAAGATCCTCAAGGCCGAGTTCGCGATCACGCTGGTGCACACGTACAACAGCGAGGCGCGTTCGGTGCAGCTGCACCGGGTGAACAGCTCCGGCGGCAGCGCCATCAACTCCCGTACGAACTGGTCCAACAGGCCGTCCAGCAAGGACCACATCACCTCCGAGTCGCCGACGAACCCGACCGGCTCCTGCTCGGCCACCAACCAGAACGTGCGCTTCAACGTGAAGAGCACCGTGCAGAAGGCGGCGTCCAGCGGCTGGGACACCACCACGTTCGGACTCCAGGCCGCCAGCGAGGACTCCTACGCGTCGTGGAAGCGGTTCTGCAACAACGCCGCGCTCGAAGTGACGTACAACAGGCCGCCCTACCAGCCGGACATGGACGACCTGTCCATGAGCTCCGGCGGCAAGTGCGCCTACGGAGAGGCCACCAAGCACTACACGAAGAAGGTGCCGACGCTGGCGGCGAGGGTCTGGGACCCCGACCACGGCGACGCGAAGGGGAACACGGAGCAGCTGCGGGCCCAGTTCGAGATCTTCTGGACCGACAAGAACGGGAAGGAAGAGAAACGCGTCGTCACGACCCACTACAAGCAGTCGGACACCCTGCCCGGCCGTGACAGCGGCTTCGAGGACTTCACCTACACGGTCGGCAAGGACATCACGGGCGACGGCACAGGCGAGTTCAAGCTGCCGCAGAACACCGTGATCGGCTGGTGGGTGCGCGGTGGTGACGACATCGGCGGTTCGGACGAGTCCTGGGGCCCGTGGAGCCACGAAGGATCCGGCACCCGCTGCGAGTTCATCCTCGACTCAACCAAGCCCGACGCGCCCGAGGTGAAGTCGGAGAGGTTCCCGGACGACGGCAAGTGGCACGCGGGCGTGGGCGACTACGGCACCTTCGAACTGCATTCCGAGGGCACCGACGTGGTCAAGTACCACTACCAGTTCACGGGCGAGGCGAAGCGGACCGTCGTGCCCAGCGCGCCGGGCAGACCGGTCACCCTGCGCTGGATGCCCCAGCGGGAAGCCCCGGTGACGCTGTTCGTCTGGGCCGAGGACCGCGCGGGCAACAGCGAGGAGATCACCAAGTCCTACCGCTTCCGGGTCGCCAAGGGCCGCTCGGCCAAGGCGTCCTGGGCCCTCGCGGACCCCGTCGGATCCAAGGAGGCCGCAGGCAACGACAACACCGCGGCAGCCACGGCGGGCTCCGGCGTGACGTTCGGCGGGAAGGGGCCGCACGGCTCGGTGCGCACGGCGGCGACCCTGGACGGCGGCAGCGGCGCCTACCTCAACGCAGGTCAGCACATCGTCGACACGGACAAGACCTTCTCCGTCGCGGGCTGGGTGCTGCTGCCCGAGCTGCCGAAGACGTCGATGACGGTGATCAGCCAGGACGGCTCCGCCCAGTCCGGCTTCTCGCTCGGATACGACGCCACCTCCCGGCGCTGGTCCTTCCGGGCCCCCGACAGCGAGATCGGATCGGTCACCTCGTGGGAGGTCCAGGGCCCGAGGCCGGTGCCCGGCGAGTGGACCCACCTCGTGGGCGTCTACGACAAGGACGAGGTCAAAGCCGGCACGGACGGCACGATGCGCATGTATGTCAACGGCACCCTGGTGAACGGTGACATCCAGGAGCGTCCGACGACCTGGAACGCCACCGGCTCGCTCCAGATCGGGCGGGCCCTGGAGCCCGACGGTTACACCGCGCACCTCAAGGGGACGGTGGCGGACGTGCAGGTCTTCGACCGGGTCCTGGCCGTGGGCGAGACCCGGAGCCTGGGCGGGATTCCGCCCTTGCAGCTCGCCTACTGGGACATGGACGAGGCCGCTGACGGCACGGTGCCGGACCGTTCGGGCGGCAGGGGCCTGACGATGCGCGGCGGTGCCTCCCTCTACCAGGCGGACGACTCCTGCGACGTACTCGACCCGAACTGCAAGCCGGCCGAACAGCCCGTATGGGGCGACGGCCACCTGGCGCTCAACGGCAAGGACGGCTACGCGAGCCGTACCGCCGGACTGCTGAAGTCCAAGGCCAGCTTCACGGTCACGGCGCGGGCGCGGCTCAGCTCGCCCGACGCCACGGCCAGCCAGACGGTGTTCGCGCTGCCGGGGACCGAGGGTTCGGCGGCCACGGTCCGCTTCGACAAGGAGTCCGGCCGCTGGCAGCTGCGGCTGACCGAGAAGGACGCGCCGGACGCCCCCGCCCAGGAGGCGATCGCGAAGGGGGTCCAGCCCAGCACGTCGGGCGACGGTGACCACCTGGCCCTGTCCTACAACGCGCTCTTCGAAGAGGTCCGGCTGTACGTGAACGGCCAGTGGACGGACCAGGTCGTGAAGTGGCCCAACGAATGGGACTTCGCCAAGACCGGTCTGCAGGTGGGCCGCTCGGGGCTGACGTCGGGCTCCGCGTACTTCTCCGGCGCGGTCGACGAAGTGCGCGTCTTCGAAGGGGCCTTCGACGAGCCGCTGGTGGCCACCGTGGCGAGGCTGGAATCCGGTGTGAACCTGGACGGAACGGTGACGTAGGCGCGGGCAGGCGGGCGGGGCGGCTCCACGGCAGGGGCGCCCCGCCCGCCCCACGGCCCCGCGGACACAGCTCTTCTCACACTTCTCGGAGATATGTCATGCCTACGTCGAAATGGTTCCGCCTGCCCTCCTGGTCCGCGCACCCCGGCGCACGCCGCCAGGTCATCCTCGCCCTCGGCGTCTCACTGGCCGTGGGGCTGCTTCCGCAGTACGCCCCGGACGCGGCGGCCGACGACAAGGGCCGGACCCGGCCGGAAGTCCAGGACCTGGGCAAGCCGGTGTCCGGTACGAGCCTCAAGGGCGAGCGGCGCAGGGCCAACCCGGCCGAGAAGGCGCGGGTGGACCGGGCGGCCGCGGTCGACTGGCCGAAGCCCGGGAGCGACGCGGTGTCGCTCGGCTCCGCAGGCCGTACGGCCAAGGCGGAAGGCCTGCCGCTGGAGATCGGCCCGCCCAAGCAACGCACGAGATCCAGACCGGACACGCCGGACGCCGTCAAGGTCGACGTGGTCGGGCGGAAGAGGACGAAGGCAGCGGGCGTCGACGGCGTCCTGCTCACCGTCGCCGACGCGGGCAAAGCTGCGCGTGCGGGCCGGGCAGCCGGACCGGAGGCCGTTCGCGTCACCCTCGACTACTCGGGGTTCGCCGAGGCCTACGGCGCCGGATACGGATCCCGCCTCCGCCTGGTGCGGCTGCCGCAGTGCGCCCTGACCACACCGCAGAAGCGCGGCTGCGCCACCCCGCGCGAGCTGCCGACGGCCAACGACACGGCGGCCAAGACCCTGAGCGCGGACGTGCCCGTCACCGCGCGGGGAGCCCGGTCCGCCCCCACCGTCCTCGCGGCGACCGCCGGGGCCTCGGGCGACCAGGGCAGCTTCGGCTCGACCCCGCTCGCGCCCTCCGCGGAGTGGAGCGTCTCCAACTCCTCCGGCGCGTTCAACTGGTCGTATCCGCTGCGTACGCCGCCCGCGCCGGGCGGGCTCGTGCCGGGTGTCACCCTCGGCTACAACTCCCAGTCCGTCGACGGCCAGACCGCCGCAACCAACAACCAGGGCTCCTGGATCGGGCAAGGCTTCGGCTACGAACCGGGCTTCATCGAGCGGCGGTACAAGCCGTGTGCCGACGACGGCCAGAGCAAGACCAACGGCGACCAGTGCTGGGCGTACGACAACGCCACCATTCAGCTGGCCGGCGGCAGCTCCGGTGAGCTGATCAAGGACGACGAATCCGGCGAGTGGCGGATCAGCGGTGACGACAACAGCAAGGTCGAGAAGCTGACCGGGGCCAGCAACGGCGACGACAACGGCGAGCACTGGCGCGTCACCACGACCGACGGCACCCAGTACTACTTCGGTCTGGACAACCTGCCCGGCTACACCTCGGGCAAGGAGCAGACCGGCTCCACCTGGACGGTTCCCGTCTACGGCGACGACTCGGGCGAGCCCTGCTACGACGCGACCCTTGCCAACGCCCACTGCAAGCAGGCCTGGCGGTGGAACCTCGACTACGTCGTCGACCCGCACGACAACGCCATGTCGTACTTCTACGGCAAGGAGACCAACTACTACACGCAGGGCCTGAAGACCGACGAGAACGGCAAGGCGTACACGCGCGGCGGGTACCTCAAGCGCATCGACTACGGCCAGCGCGACGGCAAGGTCTACAGCACCCCGGCCGCAGGCCGCATGGTGTTCGACACCGACGAGCGCTGCCTGGCCGCGGCGGCCGACTGCCAGCCCGGCGACCTCACGGACGCGACGGCAGGCCGCTGGCCGGACGTGCCCTGGGACCTCAACTGCAAGGCCGACACCAAGTGCAAGGGCCAGAACAGCCCGACGTTCTGGACCCGCAAGAAGCTCAGCAAGGTCACGACGCAGATCCGCTACGGCGACGGCTACGCGGACGTCGACTCCTGGACCCTCGGCCACCTCTTCACCGACAACGGCGACAGCTCGAAGTCGCTGTGGCTCAACACCATCAAGCAGACCGGCCACGCCGGCTCCGGGACGGCCGAGACCCCTGCCGTCGAACTCCTCGGCCAGCAGCTGCCCAACCGCGTCGACAAGCCCGGCGACAACATCCAGGCGATGAACCGCTTCCGCATCTCGGGAGTCGACAACGGCTCCGGCGGTCAGCTGGACATCCTCTACCGCGAGGCCGAGTGCAAGGCGTCCTCGCTGCCCGACGCGGACAGCCCCAAGAAGGCGTGCTACCCGGTGAAGTGGAATCCGCCGGGCGCGGAGGATCCGATCACCGACTGGTTCCACAAGTACCTGGTCGAGCGCGTGGTCGAGGACGACGTGACGGCGGACACGCCGGACAACGTCAGCGAATACGACTACCAGGGCGACGCGGGCTGGAAGAAGGCCCGCGCCGACGGCATCACCAAGAGCGAGTACCGCACGCACAGCGACTGGCGCGGCTACGGCAAGGTCCGGGTGACCAAGTCCGACGGCACCGTCAGCTCCGCCAATCAGCGCACCGAGCACGTCTTCCTGCGGGGCCTCGGCGGTGAGGTCACGGACTCGACGGGCACGAAGCACGCCGACGAAGAGGAGCTCTCCGGCCAGGAGCTGGAGACGATCACCTACGACGGCGGATTCGCGACCGACAAGATCGTCTCGAAGAGCATCAGCACGACGTGGAGCAGGGCCACCGCGACCCGGGTGAAGGACTGGGGCACCCGCAAGGCCTACTACGTACGCCCGCAGACCACGCGGACGTACACCGCCCTGCCGGACAACAAGTGGCAGGAGGTGGCCGCGACCACGCGCTACGACGCGGCCACCGGCCGCGCGGTCGAGACCGACGACTACGGAAAGATCGGCGACAGCGGCGACAACCAGTGCGCCCGGACGGAATTCGCGGACAACAAGGCCAAGAACATCTACGACCTGGTCTCCCGCGCCGAGAAGGTCGCCGTCACGTGTGACGCCAAGCCGGACCGCAAGACCCAGGTCATCTCGGACGAGCTCACCTTCTACGACGGCAAGGGCCTGGGCGAGGCTCCGACCAAGGGCGATGCCACGAAGGTGCAGCGCCTTTCCAAGCACGACGGCACCACGCCCACCTACCAGACGGTGTCCGAGGCCACGCCCGCGGACTTCGACAGGTTCGGTCGTCCGCTGAAGGCCAAGGACGCCAAGGGCATCGAGACGAAGTTCGCGTACACCGAGACCGACGGCCTGACCACCAAGCAGACGGAGACGAATCCGCTCGGCTGGCAGGTGTCCACGGAGTACGTGCGCTCGTGGGGCGTTCCCGCCGCGCAGATCGACATGAACGGCAAGCGCAGCGACCTCGGCTACGACGCGCTGGGCCGGCTCACCTCGGTCTGGCTGCCCGACCGGTCCCGGGACAAGGACTTCACTCCGTCGATCAAGTACAGCTATCTGATCCGCAAGACCGCGTCGACAGCGGTCAAGACGGAGCGGATCGAGAACAACGGCACGTCCTACGGCACCGAGTACACGATCTACGACGGCTTGCTGCGGCCCCGCCAGCAGCAGTCCGAGGGACCGAACGGCGGCCGTATCGTCGCCGACACGCACCGCGACGGTCTCGGCAACGTCATCGAGACGGCTTCGGACTACTACACCACCGGTGCCCCCACGGCCACGATCTTCAAGCCCGGCGGCGAGGTGGACGGCCAAACCACCACGCGGTACGACGGCGCGGGCCGCAAGACGGCCGAGATCTTCAAGGTCGCCGACGAGGAGAAGTGGCGCACCACGTACGCCTACGACGGCGACCGCGTCCACGTCGACCCCCCGTCCGGCACGGCGCCCACGACGACGCTCACGGACGGCCGCGGCCGGACGACCGAGATCCGCCGCTACAAGGGCGACAAGCCCGCCCCGACGGGCACGTCCGCGGACTACGAGGCCACGTCGTACACGTACACCCCTGCCGGACAGCTCAAGTCGGTCGAGGACTCGGCGGGCAACACCTGGTCGTACGGATACGACCAGCGCGGCCGCAAGACGTCGGCCACCGACCCGGACACCGGCAAGTCCACCTACACGTACGACTCCCTGGACCGCCTGGTGTCCACCACGGACATGCGCGGCAAGTCGACGTCCACCAAGTACGACGAACTGGGCCGCCCGGCGTCGACGTGGGAGGGCGAGCCCGACAAGGGCACCCAGCTGACCGCGACCACCTACGACCACGTCGCCAAGGGCCAGACGTACGGCACGTACAAGTACGAGAACGGCAAGGTCCAGACCTCCACGCTCAACGTCCAGCTGGACGAGCTGTACCAGCCGACGCTGACCAAGGTGAACCTGGGCGGTGACACGGCTTCCGAACTCGCGGGGACCTACGAGTTCGGGACCCAGTACAACCCGGACGGCACGGTCCAGTCGCAGAGCATCCCCGCCGCGGGCGGCCTCGGCTCCGAGACGCTCACCTACACGTACGACGCCCTGCAGCGTCCGACGCAGCTGCTGTCCACCCTGGACGGCAAGCGCCAGGGGGCGTACGTCGGGCAGGCGTCGTACGCCCCGACCTCCCAGCTCCAGCAGCTGGAACTGGGCACGGTCGGCGGCTCGGACGGCAAGAAGACCTGGCTGACCTACGAGTACGAGCGCGGCACCGACCGTCTGAAGAACTCCAGCGTGGACGTCTCGGGCGTGGACGCGGTGACGTACGACGCCGACTACACGTACGACGCGTCCGGCAACGTCACCTCGATCGCCGACACGCCCCAGGGCGGCCAGGCGGACGTCCAGTGCTTCCGCTACGACTGGCAGCGGCGCCTGAAGGCCGCCTGGGCGACGTCCAACTCCTCCGACGGCGCGGCGGGTTCCGGCAAGCAGGACAAGGCGTGCGCGAGCGATCCGAGCGCGACGACGCTCGGCGGTCCGGGAGCCTACTGGCAGGACTTCGACTACGACGCCTCCGGCAACCGGAGCAAGCAGGTCCTGTACGGCGTGAGCGGCAAGCCGGACGTGACGCGGACGTACACCTACGGCAAGGACGCGGACGGCAACGGCGGCCCGCACACCCTCACCAAGGTCGTGACGGACACCCCCGCCAGCAGCAGGGGCCCCGCGATCAAGGCGCAGGACACCTTCGCCTACGACGCGGCGGGCAACACCCGCCAGCGTGTCCTGAACGGCACGACGCAGGATCTGAGCTGGAACGCCGAAGGCAAGCTCACGAAGTCGGCGAAGCCGGACACGGAGGCCACGGCCTTCTCGTACGACGCCGGAGGCAACCGGCTGCTGCGCAAGGAGCCCGGCGAGCAGACGCTGTACCTGCCGGGCATGGAGCTGAGCCTGAACACCGCCACGCGCAAGGTGGAGGCGACCCGCTACTACGGGTTCGGCGGCCGGACCGTGGCGATGCGCACGCCGAACGGCGTGCAGTTCCTGGCGGGCGACCACCACAGCACCTCGCTTGCGGCCGTCGACGCGGCGTCGGGCCAGGTCACGCGGCGCCGCATGGATCCGTTCGGCAACGCACGGGACACCGGGTCGGTCGAGCCGTGGGTGGACGACAAGGGCTTCCTGGGCAAGTCGGTCGACGCGACGACGGGCCTGACGCACATCGGCGCGCGGGAGTACGAGCCGGAGAACGGCCGCTTCGTCTCTGCCGACCCGCTGATCGACTTCACCGATCCGCAGCAGATCAACGGCTACGCGTACGCCAACAACAGCCCGGTGACGCTGTCCGACCCGACCGGCGAGAAGCCCGACGACTGCATCTACGCGGGCGTCACGTGCCGGCTGAAGGACAACGGTGGCTGGGAGGTCAAGCCCACCAAGACCTACTACCGGTACTACCAGCTCGACAAGACCCCGGCGCAGCGGAAGGCCATCGTCGCCCGCACCCGGGCCGACATCCAGCAGAGCCGCGCCGTCCTGGCCGCCAAGGAACTCGGCAAGATCATCCAGGACGAGCTGGGCATCACCGACGCGCTCGACTGCTTCAGCACGGGGAGCCTCGGCTCCTGCGGGGCGACGATCCTCAACGTCGTCACGAGCGCGATCGGCGCCAAGATCGGCCAGTTGACCAAGAAGTACTTGTTGAACTGGCGCAAGGGCGTCGCCCTCGGCAAACGGATCTGGGGGCTGCTCGGCCAGCTCAAGGACAGCGTCGGCAAATGGCGCACCCTGGACAAACGGGCCGACAAACTGGAGGACGCGGCCGAGAAGTCGAGCTGTGTGAGCAACAGCTTCACACCCGCGACCAGAGTCCTGATGGCGGACGGCAGTACCAAGGCCATCAGAGACGTCGACGTGGGCGACAAGGTCCTGGCCACCGACCCGAAGACCGGCAAGACGAAGGTCGAGACGGTCACCGCCGAGATCAAGGGCAAGGGCGCCAAGCGCCTGGTCAAGATCACGATCGACACGGACGGCAAGAAGGGCACGAAGACCGCCTCCGTCACCGCCACGGACGGCCACCCCTTCTGGGTCCCGGAACTCGGCGAGTGGATCGACGCGACGAACCTCAGCTCGGGCCAGTGGCTCCGCACGAGCGCGGGAACGCACGTACAGATCACGGCAGTAGCCCGCTGGACCCAGTCGGCGACGGTGCACAACCTTACGGTTGCGGATCTGCATACGTACTATGTGGTGGCGGGGGCCAGGCCAGTACTGGTTCACAACTGCAATGATGGGTATGCGGACGTCTACTTCGATGACGTCGAGGGACACGCGTCCATCTCGGTAACGCATGGAGACACGACGATGCACACCGAGGCGGGTTCGCAGAAGGGCTCGAATTCGGTTCCTGGTGTTCGCACCAGGTCTCACTCGCCCGGCACGATTGTTGTCAGGGTCCCGCTTCCCGACGCAAGGAATGCGCAGCGGGCTCAGTATGCTATGGAGGACGTCAACCTCGGTCCGCACGACAACGATACAAACAACTGCGTGACCTATTGTGCGAGAATTTTGAAGGCTGGTGGAGTAGGCGTACCAGCTAATGACTCTCAGAATATCGCCGGTTGGCTGCTCGGTTCTTCCCACAAGCAGAGGAGGCTCTAGTCGTGGCAGCTGATGGTTGGGAGTCGCTCAAAGGCCAGTTGCCGAACTGGGAAGCGCCCGAGGAGTTGCGAAGCCCTACGGCTTCAACGGCGATCAATCTTGCTGTTCAGATGATGGGCAGCAACATGATCGGCAACGATGTGATTGAGGTTGTCGCGGAGTTCGTTTCCATAAAGGCTCGAATTGAGTTGTGGATGGGGCATCGCGAACCCCCTCTGACGCTTGGCCAGAAGTTTGCTGTTGGTCGAGCCGGTTCGGAGGGACTGCGAATCGCTTATGAATCCTGGGTCAGCTATGAAAGAGCATATGGTCTGGCGGGCGGGAATATATCGCAAGTCAACCAGGAGAAGCGCGCGCTCATCGATGCCGTTCGTGAGGCCACTGCCATCCTCGCTCGCGCGAAAGCTGACTGCGAGGCTTGACTCGGTGGGGTGTCCGAGTGCCCTCTCCGCCATGGTCTGTGCTGTCGCAAGTGTGCGGCTCCATCGGGTGTGCTCTGGTGGGGCTTTCGGGGGGCCGTGACTGCAGTAGCTGACGGCGACTGTGGCGGACACCAGGTGACGCCCGCTGCAGTTGCCGTGCAGGTGTCGGGCGAGTGCCTGAGGTCGTGGCAGCGGATGCGGCGGAAGCCGGCGCTGAGGAGTCACGTATCTCCACGCCGCGGCAGATGGCTCGATCGATGTGACCGGCGCAGCCCTTGGAGTCGGTCACTGCGGTGGCGTTGATCTAGTACGTGCTCTGCTGGGCGACCTCTCGGCGGTGCGTCGGATGCTGGTCCGACAGGAAGGCGTCTTTGCTGAATCGCCGCCCTGGTCAACGAGATCATCTTGCGGCGGCGTCCTTCGCCGGGGCAGGTGGGGGAGTCCTGCGAATGAGCGCGTGTCAAGAGGCGATGGAAGCGGAGGGACCGGCTAGTTGGCAGGCGTGGCGGTGATTCAGGCCCTTGGGATGTGACCGAGAGGCGAGGCGGACGAGGGGCAGTCGGTTTGGGTAGTCTGTTCGTCCCGGACGGCGCGGGTGTGATGCTCAAGCTGATACTAGGACTGGGCATCGATGTCTTCGGGGTCACCGTCGTATCGGGAAGCGATCCAGTTGCAAGCCTTTCGAGCTTCCGCCGACTGGCCCTGGGATCAGGTGCGGAGAGAGCTGCTGAGGGAGCTTGCGACCGCCGGTGCCGGGCCTGTGGAGCAAGTGGCGGGCGCGGGAGTGGATCACGACCATGCCCATCCGCCTTCTGGGCTGCGACGGCACCCCCGGCGGTCGTTCAGGGGTGTTGTGAGCGGCTAAGGAGCAGCTCGGGGCAGCCAGAAACGATGGCCGTACGAGGTTTCCCGAACGATCGGCGACGCGGGTTTCGCAGGCTCTGATGAGGCGGCGCCGGATTTGCGGCACTGGGACGGGTGGGCCTAGAACCTCCCTTCTCCGACAACGTCAAGAGAAGTCCTTCCCGGCGAGCCCGCCGGAATGGAGTACCCCGGTAGATGGGAGATGAGGCGTGCGCCCGTCCCGTCGCGGGACAAGCCTCCGCCCGCACGTTCGATTACCACACGCGCCCCCACCCCGCCACCCAAACCCGCCGAAGTCCGTACTCTCCACCCCAAGGATGACGACCCACCCCAAAGGTGGAGACCTCTGACCTGCGGTGATCTCTCTGTGTGTGCGGAACGTAACCCACCTTCATACCCGCCGTACCAGCCGCGCATGCGCTCGTGGGCCAGCGAACTTACCTCAATCTGGCTGAACTTTTGTTGATCGAGGCTTAGTTGACGGGTTCAGCGCCTTACCCTTCACAGGGTGAACCAATTGATGTCCCGCGCGTCCACGGACGCGCCCGAAGGAGCCGAGTCCGCGCCGCCCGGAAATCTGCCCGGCGCGCTGCCAGAAGCGCTGCGCGCCGAACTCATCGCCTTCCGGCGTGACTTGCACATGCATCCGGAGCTCGGCAACCAGGAGTTCCGCACGACTGCGGCGATCAAGACGCGCCTGGAGAAGGCCGGGCTCACGCCCCGCGTGCTCCCGGTCGGGACCGGGCTCGTCTGTGACGTCGGGGGCACCCCGGACACCGCCGGACGCCCCGTGCTCGCGCTGCGCGCGGACATCGACGCCCTGCCCATCCCGGACACCAAGACCAGCGCCACCTACCGCTCCACCGTCCCGGACCGCGCCCACGCCTGCGGTCACGACGTCCACACGACCGTCGTCCTCGGCGCCGGACTCGTGCTCGCCGAGCTGGCGCGCGCCGGACAGCTGCCGCACCCGGTGCGGCTGCTCTTCCAGCCCGCCGAGGAGGTGCTGCCGGGCGGCGCCACCGACGCCGTCGCCTGCGGTGCCCTCGACGGCGTCGGCCGCATCATCGCCGTCCACTGCGACCCCCGCGTCGACGCGGGCCGCATCGGTCTGCGCCACGGCCCGATCACCTCCGCCTGCGACCGCCTTGAGGTCTCGCTCGACGGACCCGGCGGCCACACCGCGCGGCCGCATCTGACCACCGACCTGGTCACCGCCGCCGCGAAGGTCGTCAGCGAGGTCCCGGCCCTGGTCGGCCGGCGCGTGGACGCCCGTTCGGGCCTCTCCATCACCTGGGGCCGCATCGACGCGGGCCACGCGTGCAACGTGATCCCGCAGCACGCCGAGCTCTCCGGCACCATCCGCTGCCTCGACATCAACGCGTGGCGGCAGGCCCCCGACATCGTGCACGCCGCCGTCCAGGAGATCGCCGACCTGCACCGCGCCAAGTCCGCGATCAACTACGTGCGCGGGGTGCCGCCCGTCGTCAACGACGCCGTCGTGACGGACCTGTTGAGGGACGCGATGGCCGCGCGGCGCGGCGCCGACGCGGTCGAGGACACCGAGCAGAGCCTCGGCGGCGAGGACTTCTCCTGGTACCTGGAGCACGTGCCGGGTGCCATGGCCCGACTCGGCGTCCGTACGCCGGGCGAGCGCGGCGTACGCGACCTGCACCAGGGCGACTTCGACGCCGACGAGCACGCCATCACCGTGGGCGTGGAGCTCTTCACCGCCGCCGCGCTCCTCGACGCGGCCCACCGCACCGCCTGAGGGCCCCACCCTCGTACGGCCCGTACGCACCACGGCCGCACCGCCAGAAGCACCCGGCCGGGATCCCGCGAAGCGTCGCCGTCGGCACCCACAAGGCGCCGCGGCCCGCACCCGGGATCCGCTCCGCGGCCCACGAGACACTCCGCGGCCCATCCCGCCACGAATCGATAACGGCCCCCGCCGAAACCGTTTCCCTCCCTTTCTACGCGCGTTAGTGTGCGCCGAAATCCGCGCCGTTCCAGGTGCGTCGGGGAACGTTCGGAACGTGAGGGGTACGTCCTATGCGTCGACGTCGTCAGTTTCGCACCACCCGTCAAACAAGGATTTCCCGCGCGGCAGTGGCGGTGGCGGCCCTCGCCCTCGTGGCCACCGCGTGCGGGGAGACCAGCAGCGACGCCGCCAAGGACGACGACGGCGGTGACAAGAAGAAGAGCGGCGCGTACCAGGGCAAGGGCATCGGACTCGCGTACGACATCGGCGGGCAGGGCGACCAGTCCTTCAACGACGCCGCGCACTCCGGCTACGCGCGGGCCCGCACGGACTTCAAGATCGGCGGGGTCGACATGGAGCCCGGCGACGGCGAGTCAAGCGCCGACAAGACCCAGCGCATCGAGCAGCTCGCCCGCCAGGGGTACGACCCGGTGATCGGCGTCGGCTTCATCTACGCGCCCGCGATAGAGGAAGTGGCGAAGAAGTACCCGGACACCACGTTCGGGATCGTCGACGACAACACCGTGCAGGCCCAGAACGTCGCCGATCTCGTCTTCCACGAGGAGCAGGGCTCCTATCTCGCGGGAGTCGCCGCCGCGAAGACGACCAAGGCCAAACACGTCGGATTCATCGGCGGCGTCGACATTCCGATCATTCACAAATTCGAAGCCGGGTTCGTGCAGGGCGTGAAGTCGGTCGATCCGAAGATCAAAATCGAGCGGCGCTATCTGACCGAGAAGCCGGAGGAGGGCGGGTTCGCCAGCCCCGACAAGGGCCAGGACGCCGCGAGCGGTCAGCTCGAAGCGGGCGCGGACGTGCTCTACCACGCGGCCGGGCTCTCCGGGCAGGGCGTGATCCAGGAGGCCGGGTCGCAGAAGAAGTGGGCGATCGGCGTCGACTCCGACCAGTACCAGCAGAAGGCCCTGGCCAAGTACAGGAAGTACATCCTCGGTTCGGCCTTCAAGGACGTCGGCGGGGCGGTGTACGACCTGACGAAGTCGGTCGTCCGCGGCAAGCCGGTGACGGGCACGCAGCGGTACGACCTCAAGTCGGGCCGGGTCGGGTTCTCCGACTCCAACCCCGACTACCGCGCGCTGAAGGACGTCGTGGCCGCGGTCGAACAGGCGAAGAAGGACATCATCAGCGGCAAGGTCAAGGTCAAGATCAAGCCATAGCGCGCACGGGGAGCGACCGCGACGTCTCCCAGCCCGTCCGGCGTTTGAGGACGAGGTCGCAGGCCGATCGGCCCGGGGTGGAGGGGCCCGGCCCACGAGCCCGTTCGAGGCCCAGGGGCCAGCCTCCGTGGGGAGGTTCACGTCGTACGTATAACCACCGCGTTGCCCCGTCCGCACCGCGTTAACAAGTCGTACGTATAACCCGTTGCGCCCCGGCGCATCCGTCCGCTCCGGACGGCGTCGACCAGGTGTCACCTGGTCGACGCCCGGCGGCCACAGCTCGATAACGGACCGGACAGAAGGGTTCTTATGTCAGGTCTACGCGCGTTACGCTGCGGCGAAATCGCGCCGGGTGAGGCGCGCCTCACGTACGTCCTCGCGTACGCCTCCGTACGTTTCCGCAGCGTGTGCACGCGCAGCAGCGCACCCACGCACGCGCGGCGGCCGTACCCGCGTACACGTACAGGTCGTTGTCAAAAGGAGTTCGTCCCTATGCGCCGGGTGTCCCGACTCGCGCTCGCGTCCGCCGCGACCGCTGCCTTCGCCGTCACCGTCTCCGCCTGTGGCGGCACCTCCAGCGACGCCGCCAAGAGCGACGACGGTGGCAAGAAGAAGGGCGTGGCGATCGCCTACGACGTCGGCGGCGCCGGTGACCAGTCCTTCAACGACGCCGCCACGGCGGGCATGGACAAGGCCGCCGCGGACTTCAAGATCGGCAAGAAGGCCGTCGAGCCGAACGACGGCGAGTCCGACGCCGACAAGATCCAGCGCCTCACCGAGCTGGCCAAGCAGGGCTACAACCCGGTCATCGGCGTCGGCTTCGCCTACGCGCCCGCCGTCAAGGAGGTCGCGGCCAAGCACCCCGACGTCACCTTCGGCATCGTCGACGACGCCACCATCGAGGCCAAGAACGTGGCGGACCTGGTCTTCACCGAGGAGCAGTCCTCGTACCTGGCCGGCGTCGCCGCCGCCAAGGCCACCAAGTCCAAGACCGTCGGCTTCGTCGGCGGCGTGGACAACCCGCTGATCCGCAAGTTCGAGGCGGGCTTCGTCCAGGGCGTCCAGGCCACCGACAAGTCGGTCAAGATCAAGCGCCAGTTCCTCACCGACAAGCCCGAGGACGGCGGCTTCTCCAGCCCGGACAAGGGCAAGGAGGCGGCCAGCGGCCAGATCGAGGGCGGCGCCGACGTGGTCTACCACGCCGCGGGCCTCTCCGGCCAGGGCGTGATCGAGGCCGCCGCCGCCAAGAAGGTCTGGGCGATCGGCGTCGACTCCGACCAGTACAAGCAGAAGGCCCTCGACAAGTACAAGAAGTACATCCTGACGTCGGCCACCAAGGACGTCTCCGGCGCGGTGTACAACCTGGTGAAGTCGGTTCAGGATGACAAGGCCGAGGGCGGCGTCGTCCGCGCCGACCTGAAGTCCGGCGGTGTCGGACTCGCCGACTCCAACCCGGAGTTCACCAAGATGAAGGACCTCCAGGCCGCCCTGAAGAAGGCCGAGCAGGCCATCGGCAGCGGCAAGATCAAGGTCAAGACGAAGCTGTAAGAGCGGCATCACGGCCGCGGAACGGGGTGTGAGCACCATGGACGTCTGCGTCCGCTCGCGCCCCGTTCGCGCGGCCAGGCCTCAACCACCGGGATACGTACCGCAGTCGGCGGGACGCGGTGACGTCTGAGGCGTGAAGCAGGGGCACACCGCGTGCGCGGCGCAGGCCCCTTTCCTTTAAGTCCCCGAGGAGAGTGCGCCATCGACGCGTCCACCACCCCTCCGCCCACCGCCACCACGTGCGCGGTGGAACTCGCCGGCATCACCAAGCGGTTCCCCGGCGTGGTCGCCAACCACGACATCCATCTGAGCGTCCGCAAGGGCACCGTGCACGCCCTCGTCGGCGAGAACGGCGCCGGCAAGTCGACGCTGATGAAGATCCTCTACGGCATGCAGAAGCCGGACGAGGGCACCATCGCCGTCGACGGCGAGCAGGTCGCCTTCGGCAGCCCGGCCGACGCCATCGCGCGCGGCATCGGCATGGTGCACCAGCACTTCATGCTCGCCGACCAGCTGACCGTCCTGGAGAACATCGTCCTCGGCAGCGAGAAGCTGTACGGGATCGGCGCCGGGGCCCGCCGCAAGGTCCTGGAGATCTCCGAGCGCTACGGCCTCGGCGTGCGCCCCGACGCCCACGTCGAGGACCTCGGCGTCGCCGACCGGCAGCGCGTGGAGATCCTCAAGGTCCTGTACCGGGGCGCCACCACGCTCATCCTCGACGAGCCGACCGCGGTGCTCGTGCCGCAGGAGGTCGACGCGCTCTTCGACAACCTGCGCGAGCTCAAGTCCGAGGGCCTGTCCGTCATCTTCATCTCGCACAAGCTGGGCGAGGTCCTCTCCGTCGCCGACGACATCACCGTCATCCGGCGCGGTACGACGGTGGGCACCGCGATCCCGTCCGAGACCACCCCGCGCCAGCTCGCCGAGCTGATGGTGGGCAGCGAGCTGCCGACGCCGGAGACCGCCGAGTCGACGGTCACCGACCGGCCGATGCTGGAGGTCGACGGGCTCAAGCTGCTCGCCGAGGACTCCGACCGGGCGCTCCTCGACGACATCTCCTTCACCATCCACGAGGGCGAGGTCCTCGGCATCGCCGGGGTCGAGGGCAACGGCCAGACCGAGCTCATCGACGCCCTCATCGGCCTCAAGCACGCCGACTCCGGAACCGTCCGGCTGGCCGGCGAGGACATCACCGCCTGGGCGACGCGCAAGCGCCGCGAGGAGGGCGTCGGCTACATCCCCGAGGACCGCCACCGCCACGGGCTCCTCCTGGAGTCCCCGCTGTGGGAGAACCGCATCCTCGGCCACGTGACCGAGAAGCCCAACGCGCGCGGCTTCTGGCTCGACCCGAAGGGCGCCCAGGCCGACACCCGCCGCATCGTCGAGGAGTACGACGTCCGTACGCCCGGCATCGACGTGACCGCGGCCTCGCTGTCCGGCGGCAACCAGCAGAAGCTGATCGTCGGCCGCGAGATGAGCCACAAGCCGCGCTTCCTCATCGCCGCGCACCCCACGCGCGGCGTGGACGTCGGCGCGCAGGCCCAGATCTGGGACCAGATCCGCGAGGCCCGCCGCGAGGGCCTCGCCGTGCTCCTCATCTCCGCCGACCTCGACGAGCTGATCGGCCTGTCCGACACGCTGCGGGTGATCTACCGCGGGCGGCTCGTCGCGGACGCCGACCCGGCCTCGGTCACGCCCGAGGAACTGGGCTCGGCCATGACGGGCGCGGCCTCAGGGCACCTGGAGCACGTGGAGGAACCCGAGAACGACGCGACCGCCGCGGCAGCGGCGGACGTGACGGAAGACGCCGGTCCGGAGGACGAGGCCCGATGAAGAAGTTCGACAAGGAGCGCGTGCTCCTCGCCCTCGCGGGCCCGGTCATCGCGCTCGTCGCGGCCATGGTGCTGACCTCGGTCGTGCTGGTCGCCTCGGGCAAGAGCCCGATCGAGCCGTACAGCCTGATGTTCGAGCAGGGCACCTACTCGGACATCCAGGTCCTGATCATCAATCAGGCCGGGATGTACTACCTGGCGGCGCTCGCGGTGGCCATCGGCTTCCGCATGAACCTGTTCAACATCGGCGTGGACGGCCAGTACCGCCTCGCCGCGATGGTCACCGCGGTCGTGGGCGCGCACGTGTCGCTGCCGTCGGGGCTCCAGATCCCGCTCCTGATCCTGGTGGCGATGCTCACCGGCGCCTTCTGGGCGGGCATCGCGGGCCTGCTCAAGACCACCCGGGGCGTCAGCGAGGTGGTCGCCACGATCATGCTCAACGCGATCGCGACGAGCGTCATCGGCTACCTCACCCTGGAGGAGAACTTCGGCGTCCCGGTCGGCAACAACCAGACCACCGGCGTCATGCACTCCTCCGGCTGGTTCCCCGGCATCGACATGGGCTCCTCCGGCGAGGTCTACGGCTTCGTGGTCGTCGCCGTCCTCGCGGGCGTCCTGTACTGGCTCGTCCTCAACCGCACCCGCTTCGGCTTCGACCTGCGCGCCACCGGCGCCTCCCCGTCGGCCGCCGCCGCCTCCGGCGTCAACGCCAAGCGCATGGTGCTCACCGCCATGCTGATCTCCGGCGGCGTCGCGGGCCTCGCGGGCATGCCGATCCTCCTCGGCGACGTGCACACGTACAGCCTGAGCTTCCCCACCGGACTCGGCTTCACCGGCATCACCATCGCGCTGCTCGGCCGCAACAACCCGGTCGGCATCGCCTTCGCCGCACTGCTCATCGCGTTCCTCGACAAGGCGTCCCCCGCGCTCGACTACAAGGGGTACGACAAGGAGATCGCGGTCATCATGCAGGGCCTGATCGTGATCGCCGTCGTGGTCTCCTACGAGGCCGTGCGCCGCTGGGGGCTGCGCCGCCAGCAGCAGCGCGTCGGTGAGGAACTCGCCGCGGCCGCGTCCGCAGCACGCACCAACGACTCCGTGAAGGAGGTGGCCGCGCGATGAGCTCCGCCACCGTCACCAAGGCCGCGCCCGCGAAGACCGCGCCGGGCCGCCGCCGCGTCTCGCTCCCCGTCCTGCTGCTGATCATCGCGGGCGTGCTCGTCCTGACCTCGGTCGTACGGCTGATCACCGACGCCAACGGCATCACCTCCACCGGGCAGATGTCCGGCGCCCTGCGCCTGGCCGTGCCGATCGGACTCGCGGGCCTCGGCGGCCTGTGGGCCGAGCGCGCGGGCGTGGTCAACATCGGCCTCGAAGGCATGCTGATCCTCGGCACCTGGTTCGGCGCCTGGGCGGGCTACCAGTGGGGCCCGTGGGTGGGCATCCTCTTCGGCATCCTCGGCGGGGCGATCGGCGGCCTGCTGCACGCGATCGTCACGGTCACGTTCAACGTCAACCACATCGTGTCCGGTGTGGCGATCAACATCCTCGCCCTCGGCATCACCCGCTACTTGTCGACGTACGCCTTCGAGGGCACGGACGGCGGCACGTCCAAGCAGTCGCCGGGCGTGGACTCGCTCGGCAAGTTCTCCGTGCCGGGCCTCTCGGACTGGCTGGTGGACCTCAACCAGAAGCACTGGTTCCTGGTCTCCGACCTCGCGGGCCTGCTCGGCGGGCTGCTCACCGACGTCTCGCCGCTGACGCTCATCGCCATCGCGATGGTGCCGCTGAGCTGGTTCATCCTCTGGCGGACCGCGTTCGGCCTGCGGCTGCGCTCCTGCGGTGAGAACCCGGTCGCCGCGGAGTCCCTCGGCGTCAACGTCTACAAGTACAAGTACCTGGCGGTCGTGATCTCGGGCGGCCTCGCCGGTCTCGGCGGTGCCTTCCTGTCCCTGGTGGCGTCGAACATCTACCTGGAGGGCCAGACCGGCGGCCGCGGCTACATCGGCCTCGCCGCGATGATCTTCGGCAACTGGATGCCGGGCGGACTCGCGATCGGCGCCGGCCTGTTCGGTTACACCGACAGCCTGAAGCTGCGGGGCGGCGGCACGAATGTCCACGCGCTGCTGCTCCTGATCGCCATCCTGCTGATCATCGGTGCGATCTACCTGGTGTGGCGCAAGCGCTACGTCCCCGCGGCGATCACCGCGGCGGTCTCGGCGCTGATGTTCGCCTGGTACGGCCTCACCGACGAGGTGCCGAACCAGGTCGTGACGGCCACGCCGTACGTCGTGACGCTGCTCGTCCTCTCGCTGTCGGCCCAACGCCTGCGGATGCCGAAGGCGAACGGCCTGCCGTACCGGAAGGGACAAGGGAAGTGACCACCGCTGCCGACTGGGAGGCGCTGCGGGACGCCGCGCGCGAGGCCATGTCCCGTGCATACGCGCCCTACTCGGGCTTCCCCGTCGGCGCGGCGGCCCTGGCCGACGACGGCCGCACGGTCACCGGCTGCAACGTGGAGAACGCGTCGTACGGGCTCGGCCTGTGCGCCGAGTGCGGCCTCATCTCGCAGCTCCAGCTCACGGGCGGCGGCCGCCTGACCCACTTCACCTGCGTGGACGGCAAGGGCGACATCCTCATGCCGTGCGGCCGCTGCCGTCAGCTCCTGTACGAGTTCGGCGGGCCCGCGCTCCTGGTGGAGACCGCGTCGGGCGTGCGCACCCTCGGCGAGATGCTGCCGGACGCGTTCGGCCCCGCGAACCTGAACTCCGGGAACCCGAACTGAGCAAGGCCCCCGCCGTCGGCGGGGGCCTTCTTCAACCCCCTTTCTCTATGCGCGTAGAGTCCCGTCTACGTACGACTGTCACTGCCGGAAGGAATGCCATGGACGTCATCTCCGTCATCCGTACGAAGCGGGACCGGGGCGAGCTGAGCGACGAGCAGATCGACTGGGTCATCGACGCGTACACGCGCGGCGCCGTCGCCGACGAGCAGATGTCGGCCCTGGCCATGGCCATCCTGCTCAACGGCATGAACCGCGGTGAGATCGCCCGCTGGACGGCGGCGATGATCGCTTCCGGCGAGCGCATGGACTTCTCCTCGCTGTCCCGCCCCACCGCCGACAAGCACTCCACCGGCGGCGTCGGCGACAAGATCACGCTGCCGCTCGCCCCGCTGGTCGCCGCGTGCGGCGCGGCCGTGCCGCAGCTGTCCGGGCGCGGCCTCGGCCACACCGGCGGCACCCTGGACAAGCTGGAGGCGATCCCCGGCTGGCGCGCCCTGCTCTCCAACGAGGAGATGCTGAACGTCCTCGACGGCGTCGGCTCCGTGATCTGCGCGGCGGGCGACGGCCTGGCCCCCGCCGACAAGAAGCTCTACGCCCTGCGCGACGTGACCGGCACGGTGGAGGCGATCCCGCTGATCGCCTCCTCCATCATGTCGAAGAAGATCGCGGAGGGGACGGGCTCGCTCGTCCTGGACGTGAAGGTCGGCACCGGCGCGTTCATGAAGACGATCGAGGACGCGCGGGAACTGGCTGCCACGATGGTCGGCCTCGGCACCGACCACGGCGTGCGCACGGTGGCTCTCCTCACGGACATGTCCACGCCGCTCGGCCTCACGGCGGGCAACGCGCTCGAAGTCCGCGAGTCCGTCGAGGTCCTGGCGGGCGGCGGCCCGGCCGACGTGGTGGAGCTGACCCTCGCGCTCGCCCGCGAGATGCTCGACGCGGCGGGCCTGCCGGACGCCGACCCGGCGAAGGCCCTCGCCGACGGCTCCGCGATGGACGTGTGGCGCCGCATGATCGCCGCGCAGGGCGGCGACCCCGACGCGGAGCTGCCGGTGGCGCGCGAGACCCACGTCGTGACCGCGCCGTCGTCCGGCGTCCTGACCCGCCTCGACGCGTACGACGTCGGCGTCGCGGCCTGGCGCCTCGGCGCGGGCCGGGCCCGCAAGGAGGACCCGGTGCAGGCCGGGGCCGGTGTCGAACTCCACGCCAAGCCGGGCGCCACGGTCACCGCGGGCCAGCCGCTCCTCACCCTCCACACGGACACCCCCGAGCGCTTCGCGTACGCGCTCGAGTCCCTCGCGGGCGCGTACGACATCGCCCCCGAGGGCACGGAGTTCGCGGCGAAGCCGATCGTCCTGGAGCGCGTGGTCTGATCCCTCGCGGGGCGCCCCGGACCCACCCCTTCCCGAACCAGGGGCTGGCCGCCCCTGGCACCCCGCTCCTTTGTCGCGCTGGCGCGCTCGTCCTCAAACGCCGGACGGGCTGAAACTGTCCGCCGGGCCGCAGTCGAGATCTCCCAGCCCGTCCGGCGTTTGAGGACGAGGCGCGGAGCGCCGATTCGGGGTCCGGGGCGGAGCCCCGGTTTCGGGAAGGGGCGGGGTGGGGGAGAGCAGCGCACCGATGAGTTCGCCGCACCCCGCCGGTCCCTCCTACGTGGCAACCTCTGCGAACCTCATCGTCATCACCGGCCCCGTCCGCCAGGACGACGTACCGGCGCTGTGCGCCGAGTTGCACCACCGCGCGGGGAACGGGCACACCGAAGTGGTGTGTGACCTGCGCGGTGTCACCACCGCCGACCTGGCGACCGTCGACGCCGTCGCCCGGCTGCGGCTCGCCGCCCGCAGGGCCGGGGTGGGGCTGCGCCTGCGCGGCCCCACCCCGGCGCTGTGGGCGCTGCTGCGCCTCGTCGGTCTCGCGGAGCTATGCGTCGAGGTGGAGCGGGACCCCGAACAGCGGGAACCACCGCTCGGTGTCGAGGAAGCAGTGGAATCCGGCGACCCGGCCCCCTGAGAGCTCGATGACCTGGATCGCCCAGGGCATGAAGCCGCCGTTGTCCGGGTCGGGCTTGTACTGCGCGAACGCGGGGGTGCCGTTCGCCGCCACCGGGACGAGGCGGGAGTTCGCGCACGCCGCGCCCATCGTCGCCATGAAGCCGGTGATGTCCTGCGGCCCGCGCAGCCACAGGTCGAACGGCGGCATCGTCATGACGGCGTCCTCGTGGAGCAGGGCGGTGAGCGCCGCCATGTCGTACCCCTCGAAGGCCTTCACGTAGCGGTCGAGGAGCTTGCGCTGCTCCTCGTCCAGCGGGTCGGACGTCGCGGTGTCGTCGGCCGGGCGCTCGGCGAGGGTCGCGCGGGCCCGCTGCAGCGCGCTGTTCACGGAGGCGACCGTCGTGCCGAGCAGCTCGGCGACCTCGCTGGCCTTCCAGGCGAGGACCTCGCGCAGGATCAGCACCGCCCGCTGCTTGGCGGGCAGTTGCTGGAGCGCGGCGATGAAGGCGAGCCGCACGGACTCCTTGGCGACGGCCGCCTCCTCGGGCCCGCTGACGGCGGGCAGCACGCGGGCGTCCGGTATCGGCTCCAGCCAGACGTTGTCCGCGCGGGGGTTGAGGGCGGCCTGGGCCAGCGGCGTGGACGCGGTCAGGTCCATGGGGCGGGCGCGGCGGTTGCCCGCGTTCAGCATGTCCAGGCAGACGTTCGTCGCGATGCGGTACAGCCAGGAGCGGAGGCTGGAGCGGCCCTCGAACTTCTCATGGCTGCGCCAGGCGCGGACCATCGTGTCCTGCACGGCGTCCTCGGCCTCGAAGGCCGAGCCCAGCATGCGGTAGCAGTACCCCGTGAGCTCGACGCGGTGCTTCTCCAGGCTCGCGTCCAGCTCGGTCGTCGCTCCAACGGTACGGCTCATCCCGACCCACCCCTGTGCCTCTGCCTCGCCGGCGCGGACGCCCCAGCACACCGGAAGCTACCGCAGCCCACTGACAACGGCCTCCGGAGCGGCGAAAACGGCAGTTCGCCGGGGCCGAGCGCGCTATGGGCGCACGCCGTGCGGCATGCGCCCATAGCGCGCTCGGCCCCGGCGCCGTCAGCAGGCGCTCGCCACCGGCGTCACACGCCGTGCGGCCCGGGTCCCGAACAGCGTGATGCCCACGACGCCGACCACCGCGAGCACGCCGAGCGCCACGGTCCCGGCCCAGCCGCCGGAGTGGAAGGCGATCGCGCCGAGCGTGCCGCCCGCGCTGCTGCCCACGTAGTACGCGGACTGGTAGAGCGCCGAGGCCTGGGCGCGGCCCCGCGTGGCGGTGCGGCTCACCGACGAGGACGCCACGGCGTGGCCCGCGAAGAAGCCCGCCGTGATCAGGACCAGGCCGAGCAGGACGAGGAGGAGGTCGGAGGCCAGGGAGAGCAGCAGGCCCGCGGCCGTCGTGCTCGCGGCCAGGTAGAGCGCGCCGCGCCGCCCGAGCCGCGCGACCAGCTTCCCGGCCGCCGCCGAGGAGACCGTACCGACCAGGTAGACGAGGAAGATCGAGCCGATGACGCCCTGCGGCAGCGAGAACGGCGCCTCGGTGAGGCGGTAGCCGATCACCGTGTAGACCGCGCCGAACACCGTCATGAACAGCGCGCCGATCGCGTACAGACGGCACAGCAGCGGGTTCTCCAGGTGCGAACGCACCGTGCGGGCGAGCGACTTCGGGTTCAACGTGCCCGGCGTGAAGTGGCGCGGCGCGGGCAGCAGCGCGCGGAAGGCGAGCGCGCACAGGACCGCGACGACGCCGACCACGGCGAGGGCCCAGCGCCAGCCCCAGGCCTGCGCGACCCAGCCGGTGACGATGCGGCCGCTCATGCCGCCGATGGAGTTGCCCGCCACGAACATGCCGATCGCGGCGACCAGGGCCTTGGGCCGCACCTCCTCGGCGAGGTAGGCCATCGCGGAGGCGGGCAGTCCGGCGAGCGCCGCGCCCTGCACCGCGCGCAGCGCGATCAGCGCGCCCACCGACGGGGCGAACGGCACGAGCAGCCCGACCACGACGGCGACGGCGAGCGACGCCGTCATCAGGGTGCGGCGGCCGTACCGCTCCGACAGGGCGCTCAGCGGCAGGACGAACAGGGCGAGCGCGCCGGTCGCGGCGGACACCGTCCAGCTCGCGGTGGACGCGCTCACGCCCAAGTCGGCGGAGATCAGGGGGAGGAGCGCCTGCGTGGAGTACAGCAGGGCGAAGGTGGCGACGCCCGCGAGGAAGAGCGCGAAGCTCATGCGGCGGTAGCCGGGGCCTCCGGGGGCCATGCGGGAGTCGAGCGGGTCGGCTGACCGAGGGGCCCGGGAAGAAGGGGACGACGGGGTGAGGGCGACCGCGTGGGTGGCGGACGCCCCGCTACTGGCAGGAGGCATGTCACGAACGTATGACCGTCCCTCCTCATGCGTCCAATGCATGAAACGGCCATAATCCATCCCATGCAGCATCAGCCGAGGTCAGCGGGTCGACTGTCGCAGAACAGTGACACAGAGGACACAGATCACATCGTGCGGCTGCTCGCCCCGCGCCTGGCGTACTTCGCCGGGGTCGCGCGCACCGAGCACGTCACGCGCGCCGCCCAGGAGCTCCAGGTGCCGCAGTCCACGCTGTCGCGCGCGCTCGTCCGGCTCGAACGGGACCTGGGCGTCGACCTGTTCGCGCGGCACGGGCGCACGGTGTCGCTCACCCCCGCGGGCCGCACCTTCCTCGGCTCGGTCGAGCGCGCGCTCGCCGAGGTCGGCAGGGCCGCCGAGTCCGTGCGCGCCGACGCCGACCCGGCAGCGGGCAAGGTCGCGTTCGGCTTCCTGCACACCATGGGGTCCGAGACGGTGCCCGGGCTCATCCGGGCCTTCCGGGCCGACCACCCGCGGGTGCGGTTCAGCCTCGTCCAGAACTACGGCGAGGCCATGATCGAGCGGCTGCGCGCCGGGGAGCTCGACCTGTGTCTGACCTCGCCGGTGCCCGACGCCCCCGACCTGGTCGCGCGGCGCCTGGACGAGCAGCGGCTGCGGCTCGTGGTGCCGGAGGAGCACCGCCTCGCCGGGCGCAAGCGGGTGCGGCTCGCCGAGGCCGCCGACGAGGCCTTCGTGACCCTGGAGCCGGGGTACGGGCTCAGGCGGATCACCGACGCCCTCTGCGCCGAGGCCGGGTTCAAGCCCCGGATCGCGTTCGAGGGCGAGGAGGCGGAGACCCTGCGGGGCCTGGTGGCCGCCGGGCTCGGCGTGGCGCTGCTCCCGCCGCCCGCCGTGGCCCGGCCGGGGGTGGTGGAGCTGAACGTCACCGGGCAGCGGGCGGTCCGCGAGATCGGCGTGGCGTGGCTGGACGGGCATCCGGACACCGCGCCGGTGGCGGCGTTCAAGCGGTTCCTGCTGAGCAGGCGCGGACAGCTGCTGCCCCGCTGACGGCCCCGCGCGCGACCGCCCGGCGGAATTCCCTGATCGCCCCGGTATGAACAGGACTTGCGAGTAGGACGAGTTGCACATGCTGCAACCAAATGTGGTTTCACTGGCAGTTCGGACAGTTTTATCGATCGAGGTGTTGCGTCACACCAGTAACACTGGTCTAGGCTTTGATCGATCATCGTTCGATGGGTCTTCAACTTCCTTTGTGGCCATGCCCGTTGGGGGAGTGTGGCCAGGCGCGAGACAAGTGAGGCATACATGGCAAAGAACGACAGATCCCTGGGTCGTAGATCCCTCCTGACCGGTGCCGCCGCCGTCGCCGGTGGGGCGGCCGTCAGCTCCGCGCTGCCCGCGACCGCCGCCCAGGCCGCCCCGCGCTCGGCCGCCGCGACGGCCGCGGAGGTCGCCGCCGCGACGCCCGACTACATCACCGTCAGCCCCACCGACCCGCGCTTTCCCGACCTGGTGCGCGGCATCAACCAGCGCTGGGTCGCCAAGCCCGACTACGTCCGCCTGGTCACCACCACCGCGCAGGCCGTGCGCGCCGTGCAGGAGGCCGTCACCGCGGGCAAGCGCCTGACCGTCCGCAGCGGCGGCCACTGCTACGAGGACTTCGTCTTCAACAAGGACGTCCAGGTCGTCGTCGACATGTCGGGGATGACCCAGGTCTACTACGACAGCGCCAAGAACGCCTTCGCCGTCGAGGGCGGTGCCTCCAACCTCCAGATCTACGAGACGCTCTACAAGCTGTACGGCGTCACGCTCCCGGCCGGCTCCTGCGCCTCCGTCGGCGCGGGCGGCCACATATCGGGCGGCGGCTACGGCCTGCTCTCGCGCCTGCACGGCCTGACCGTCGACCACCTCTACGGCGTCGAGGTCGTCACGGTGGACAAGAACGGCACCGCCAAGGCCGTCGTCGCCACTCGCGACTCCACCGACGCCGCGCTCAAGGACCTGTGGTGGGCCCACACCGGCGGTGGCGGCGGCAACTTCGGCCTGATCACCCGCTACTGGCTGCGCTCGCCCGGCGCCACCGGCAGCGACCCGTCCAAGCTCCTGCCGAAGCCCCCGTCCGAGGTCTTCGTGCACGCCACGGCCTTCCCCTGGAAGGACATGACCGAGGCGTCCTTCACCCGCCTGCTGCAGAACTGGGGCGACTGGCACGAGAAGAACAGCGCCCCTGACTCCAAGTTCAACTCGCTGTTCGGCCTCCTGAAGCTGAACCAGAAGGCCAGCGACAACGCGCAGATCGCCCTGCTCACGCAGATGGACGCCACGGTCCCGAACGCCCAGGCCCTCCTGGACGAGTACCTGGCCGCGATCTCCGCGGGCGTGGGCGTCACGCGGCAGGCCATGACCCGGCGGGCCGGCGAGCACGCGGCCATGCCGCAGTTCGCCAAGCCGCGCACGCTGCCCTGGTACATCGCCACCGACTACCTCAGCGGCGGCAACCCCACGCTGTACGGCAAGTACAAGTCGGCGTACGCCCGCAAGGGCTTCTCCGTCACCCAGATCAAGGCGATGTACAAGCACCTGACGCGCACCGACTACAGCAACGGTGACGCGCTGGTCCAGATCGACTCGTACGGCGGCCGCATCAACGCCGTCAAGCCCGGCGACACCGCCGTGCCGCAGCGCGACTCGGTGCTCAAGCTCCAGTACCAGACCTACTGGACCGACCCCGCCGAGGAGGCCAAGCACCTCGCCTGGATCCGCGAGTTCTACAAGGACGTGTACGCGGAGACCGGCGGCGTCCCGGTGCCGGGCGACATCAACGACGGCTGCTACGTGAACTACCCCGACAAGGACCTCGGCGACGCCGCCTGGAACACCTCGTCGACCGCGTGGAACAGCCTGTACTACAAGGACAACTACGCCCGCCTGCAGAAGACGAAGGCGGCGTGGGACCCGAAGGACGTCTTCCGCCACGCCCAGTCGGTCCGCCTGCCGTAAGGGCCACGGTTCCCCGCGCCTCCCCTCAGGGGCGCGGGGAACTGCGCGACCAGCCACGACGCACCCGCAGCCGACGGCGGACAGCTCAGTCCCGCAGCCCCCTCCCGAAGCCGGAGGCAAGCGGCATCCGTAAGCCGATGGGCGGCGGAGCCGCGAGCGCGTCCTCCAGGGGCCGGGCATAGGGGTAGCCGTACAGGGACCCCTGCACGAAGTTCACGGAGAGGGCCAGCACCTCGTCACGGTGCTGGCCGAGCCGGTGCCCGTCCGAATGGACCTCGAACCGGCACACGTCCCGGTTCGCCTTCTTCGCCCGCTCCGCGAGCCGGAACGACAGCTCGGGATCGGTCCGTTCGTCGTTCGTGCCGTGCACGATGAGCACCTGCCGCCCCGCCAGCTGCTTCACCGGCTCGGGCGGCGCGGCCACGTCGTCCTCGGGCAGCCACGGGGCGAGCGCGAGCACGGACTGCACGGCGCTGTGACCCGCCGTGCGCAGCGCCGCGCGGCCGCCCATGTCGACCCCGGCGAGACACACCGGCACGTCGCCGTAGCGGCGCACCACCTCGTCGGCCGCCCACTCGGCGTCCCGGGCGAGCTGCGCCTCGGCGCCGTTCCAGCCGCCCGCGCGGTAGTGCACGACGTGGGCCGCGAGCCCGTCGGCGCGCCCGCCGCGGGCGAGCCGCCGCCCCAGGGGCCGCACCGCCGCCGCGGCCAGGAACGACGGCTTGCGGGCCGACGCCGCGTGACCGCCCGGCAGGAGCAGCACCACCGCGCTCACCGTCGAGGGCCGCGTGCCGATCACACGCCCGAGCCTGGCCGTGCGCGCCGGACGCGTTGTCGCTTGCTGAGCCATGCCAGAACAGTGTCAGAAGTCCGTGTGGATGCCACCCGTCCGCCTGGTCACTGTTACGTATCGACCGGTGAGTTCTACGCGCGTAGGAGTTAGAGTGCGGAAATGACGAGCCAGATCAGGAAGATCACTGAAGGAAGCGGTCACACGGGCCGTGGCACCGCCCCGGGAGTCCCGGACTCCGAGCAGATCCGCCGCGCCCCCAAGGTCCTGCTCCACGACCACCTCGACGGCGGCCTGCGCCCCGGCACCATCGTCGACCTCGCCCGGGAGAACGGCTACGAGGGCCTCCCCGAGACCGACCCCGACAAGCTCGGCGTCTGGTTCCGCGAGGCCGCCGACTCCGGCTCCCTGGAGCGGTACCTGGAGACGTTCGCGCACACCTGCGCCGTGATGCAGACCAAGGACGCCCTCAAGCGCGTGGCCGCCGAGTGCGCCGAGGACCTCGCCGAGGACGGCGTCGTCTACGCCGAGGTCCGCTACGCCCCGGAGCAGCACCTGGAGGCCGGACTCACCCTCGAAGAGGTCGTCGAGGCCGTCAACGAGGGCTTCCGCGAGGGCGAGCGCCGCGCCCGGGCGAACGGCCACCGCATCCGCGTCGGCGCCCTGCTCACCGCCATGCGGCACGCGGCCCGCGCCCTGGAGATCGCCGAACTCGCCAACCGCTACCGCGACTCGGGCGTCGTCGGATTCGACATCGCGGGCGCGGAGGCGGGCTTCCCTCCCACCCGCCACCTGGACGCCTTCGAGTACCTGAAGCGCGAGAACAACCACTTCACGATCCACGCCGGTGAGGCCTTCGGCCTGCCCTCCATCTGGCAGGCCCTCCAGTGGTGCGGCGCCGACCGCCTCGGCCACGGCGTGCGCATCATCGACGACATCAAGGTCGCCGACGACGGCACCGTCCAGCTCGGCCGCCTCGCCTCGTACGTGCGCGACAAGCGCATCCCGCTGGAGCTGTGCCCGAGCTCCAACCTCCAGACCGGCGCCGCCAGTTCGTACGCCGAGCACCCGATCGGCCTGCTGCGCAAGCTGCACTTCCGGGCGACCGTCAACACCGACAACCGCCTGATGTCCGGCACCAGCATGAGCCGCGAGTTCGAGCACCTGGTCGGCACCTTCGGCTACACGCTCGACGACATGCAGTGGTTCACCGTCAATGCCATGAAGTCGGCGTTCATTCCTTTCGATGAACGCCTCGCGATGATCAATGACGTCATCAAGCCCGGCTACGCCGAGCTCAAGTCCGAATGGCTGTTCCGCCAGACCGCCTCCACCAGCGGATCCGTCGACAGCTAAGCGGATTTTGTACGTCAACGAAGCGGCCGGGAGTACCCACTCCCGGCCGCTTTCGGCTGTTTGCGGCCCCAGCTTGAGGGTGTTTAACGTCGAGGACCGCTCAACGCCCCCGTAGCAAGGACGCATTGAAGATGAAGCAGTCTGCCGTCAAGACCCTCGGTGTCGCCGCGCTCGGTGCCGCCTTCGCCGCCGTCGGCGCGGGCGTCGCGAACGCGGCCCCTGCCACCGTCCCCGACCCCTCCACCGCCCTGGAGACCGTCACCACGACGCTGCCGCTCGACCAGGCCGCGGGCACGCTGCCCGCCGGTGCGCCCGAGTCCCTCGCCGCCGGGCAGAGCGCCCTCGCCAGCGGCGTCGGCGCCACCAAGCCCGCCCTCGAGCACTTCCTGCCCGCCCTTTCCACGCAGACCCTGGAGAGCGCCGCGAGCGCCGCCACCGAGCCGGCCGACGACGAGGGCGAGGACGGCACCAAGGCCGCCGCGCCGCGGCAGGCCGCGCCCAAGTCCGACGACGAGGAGAAGCCCGGCGACGACGCCGTGGGCCAGCTCCTCGGCGGACTGCCCACCGGCGAGATGCAGACTCAGGGGCTGCCGACGAAGGGCCTGGGCCTGCCGCTCTGACGGCCGCCGCACACGACTGACGGGGCGCACCCTTGGGGGTGCGCCCCGTCGTCGTACGGGCACGGGTCACCAGGCGGTCTTGGTCTTGCCGCCCTCCTTCGGCAGCAGGATCCACAGCGCGGCGTACAGCAGGAACTGCGGTCCCGGCAGCAGACAGGACAGCACGAAGATCACGCGCATCGTGGTCGCCGACATGCCGAAGCGGCGGGCGAGGGCAGCGCACACACCGCCGATCATGCGGCCGTCGGTGGGGCGGGCAAGGGCGGTCATGGTGGCTCCTTCATGGACCGTGGTCGGGTCGTCGGTCGGGCTCCGGTTCTCCGGTTGCCCCGATGACTCCACGGTAGGAGTGGCAGGCGGCCGCGGCGTCAGGCTACGGAGCGATGCCGACCCTGGGAATCTTCGGGGTCGCCCCCTGAGGGGCCTCCTCCCGCGCGCGGCGCGTCCGGGGCCGCGCGGAGCGGCGGCGCAGCCGGGCCCGGGCCGCGGGCACCACGGCGAGATGGGCGAGCGCCACGCCCACGGTGTTCAGGAGCAGCGAGTCCACGTCCACGACCTGCCCGGGCACACCGGTCTGCAGCAGTTCGATGCCGAGCGAGAGCAGGGCGCCCGCCGCGACCGTACGGGCGAGGGAGGCCAGCGGCGACACGTCCAGGCGGCCGCCCACCAGCGGCAGCAGCACCCCCAGCGGTGCGAGCAGCAGCAGCGCGCCGCCGATCTGCCGGGCCGCCTGCTCGGGGCCGCGCTCCAGGTCCGCCTTGATGCCCGCGAGGGGCTCCAGGTTCGCCGCACTCACCCAGGGCACGTCCAGCGGCCGCAGCGTGATCCACGCGACGACCAGGAGATGCGCGGCGAGGAGGACCCCTCCCGCCGCGCGCAAGCGAATGGCGGCACCGCGCCCGCCCGAGCCTTGACGCACGCTCCCCAAGACGCGTCAGGCGGCGGGATCGGTTCCGCGCGAGTAATAAAGGCCGGGCGCACGAGGCGCCGGGTGGCGTGAAAGGGCCCCTCAGGACTCCAGCGGCCGCGACGGCGGCGGCACCGTTCCGGGCCGGTCCCGGGCCTCCGGAGTGCATTCGTAGCGCCGCAGCTGCGTGCCCGCGGGGCCGCCCAGAATGACGGAACCGCCGTCGGACGCGGCGCTGTCCGCGTACGTGCACACCAGCTGCGCCAGCGCGGCCGTCGGCAGCTCCTGGGGCTGCCTGCTGAGCCGCAGGGCCTCGTTCGGATCGGCGGGGCGCGGCCCGGTGACCGTGATGCCGCGGCGCAGCTCCGTCGCGTACCCGGCCTGCCGCTCCTCCTCCGACGGCGGCGTCGACAGCTCGTTCAGGAGGGCCTGGGCGATGCGCGCGCGGTCCGTGCCCGTGCGGTCCGTGGGGATGCGCACCGTCCGGTCGACCGCGACCAGGCGGCCCGCGCACAGCAGGAAGATCTGCACGGGTACGCCGGTCGCCTCGTCGCGCGCCGAGATCCCGGAGGCCGCGGAGCCGCACGGCACCCGCGAGGGCGCGGCGCCGAAGTCGGTGGGCACCTCGGTGGAGCGGATGCCGCAGCCGGTGAGCACGGAGGCGAGCGCGGCGGTGGCGAGCACGGCGCGAAGCCGTCGCCTGGTCATGTCTCTTCCTTGCCTTCCTCGGAACGTTCCGCGGCCTGCCCGGCCCCGTCCTGCGGCGCCCGCTCCGGCTCCGGCTCCGCCGTCAGCGGCGAGGCGTCGCGCGGCAGGCGCAGGGTGAACACCGCGCCCCCCGCGGGCGCGTTCGCGGCCGTGATCTCGCCCCCGTGGATGTGCGCGTTCTCCAGGGCGATGGACAGGCCGAGGCCGCTGCCCTCCGAGCGCGGCCGGGACGCGCTGGCCTTGTAGAAGCGGTCGAAGACGTGCGGCAGGACGTCCTCGGGGATGCCGGGGCCGCCGTCCTTCACGGAGATCACCAGGCTGTCGCCGTCGAGGCGCACCGACACCTTCACCGGGGAGCCGCCGTGCTTGAGCGCGTTGCCGATGAGGTTCGCCAGGATCACGTCGAGGCGGCGCGGGTCGAGGAGGGCCATGATGCCGCGCTCGGCGTCCAGGTCCACGGCGTCCAGCCAGGCGCGGGCGTCGATGCACGCCGTGATCTGGTCGGCGATGTCGACGTTGTCGAGGACGAGCCGCGCGGTGCCCGCGTCGAAGCGGGTCACCTCCATCAGGTTCTCCACCAGGTCGTTCAGGCGCCGGGTCTCGCTGACCACCAGACGGACCGCGGGCTCGATCATCGGATCGACGCTGCCCGTCTGGGCGTCCAGCTCCTCCTCCAGGACCTCCGTCACCGCCGTGATCGCGGTCAGCGGCGTACGCAGCTCGTGCGACATGTCCGCCACGAAGCGCCGGCTCGCCTCGTCGCGGGCGCTCATGTCCGCGACCTTCTTCTCCAGGTTCTCGGCCGTGCGGTTGAACGTGCGCGAAAGGTCCGCGAGCTCGTCCGTGCCCGACACCCTGAGCCGGGTGTCCAGCTTGCCCTCGCCGAGGCGGCGCGCGGCGACGCCAAGGCGGTGCACCGGTTTCAGGACGGTCGTCGCGGCCGCCTGCGCGAGCAGCGCGGAGCCGACGAGCGCGAGCGCCGTGGCGATCGCCAGGGACCAGCCGAGCGAGCTGAGGTCCTTGGCCTCCGGTTCGAGCGACTTGAGCATGTAGCCGGTCGGCCCGCCCCCGACGATCTTCGTACCGCCGACGAGGTACGGAGTGCCGTGCTCCACGGTCCGCTGCCAGTACAGGTGGTACGGGCTCTTGTTGCCGTCGGAGAGCTGCTGCTGCTTCTTGACCGCCTCGCGCAGCGCCTTCGGCACCTTGGCGAGCGTGAACGCGTCCAGGTCGGAGTAGCCGTAGACCATCTCGCCCTGGGCGTTCTCGCCGACCAGGAGCACGCTGTAGCGCTGGCTGCTCTTGGCCATCTGCCCGGCGGCGGCCTGCAGCGCGTCCTGCGTCGGGTTCGGCGGCAGCGCGCCCGCGCGGGTCTGCATCTGCTGCCGGAAGTCCTTGAGGGCGGCGTCCTGGGCACGGGTCAGGACGGCCTCGCGGTTCAGCCAGTACGCGATGCCGGACGCGGACACCGCCGCCGTCAGCGCCACCAGGGCGAAGACGACGACGAGCCGCAGGCGCAGACTCGTGAAGCGCAGACCGGACCAGATCGCCTTGCGGGCCGCGGGAAGACCGCGGAGCTTGTCGTGCGGTGGGGTCACTGAGGCGTGTCCAGCCGGTAGCCCACGCCACGCACCGTACGGATCAGCGTCGGCGAGGACGGCACGTCCTCGACCTTGGCGCGCAGGCGCTGCACACACGCGTCCACGAGCCGCGAGTCGCCCAGGTAGTCGTGCTCCCACACCAGGCGGAGGAGCTGCTGGCGGGACAGGGCCTGGCCGGGGCGGCGGCTCAGCTCCAGGAGCAGGCGCAGCTCGGTCGGCGTCAGCTGGAGGTCCTCGCCGTTCTTCGTCACCGTCATCGCCGCGCGGTCGATCACGAGGGAACCGAACGTCGCCGCGTCGTTCGCCTCGCGCTCGCCGCGGCGGAGCACCGCCCGGATCCGGGCGTCGAGCACGCGCCCCTGCACGGGCTTGACCACGTAGTCGTCGGCGCCCGACTCAAGACCCACGACCACGTCGATGTCGTCGCTGCGCGCGGTCAGCAGGATGATCGGCAACTGGTCGGTGCGCCGGATGCGACGGCACACCTCGAAGCCGTCGATGCCGGGCAGCATCACGTCCAGCACGATCAGGTCCGGCCGCTGCTCGCTCAGGAGCTTCAGGCCGTCCTCGCCGGTGGCAGCAGTGGCCACCCGGTGACCCTGGCGCGTCAGTGAGAGCTCCAGGGCCGTCCGGATGGCGTCGTCGTCCTCGATCAGCAACAGGGAAGGCACGAACGTCATTCTGTCCCATGGCGCGGGCGCAGTTCGACTGTTGGCGGGCGTCTCACACCGCACCCACACGAGCGAATGGCGCAACCGATCTTGAACAAGGGCCCGCCGACCCCTGTGACAGGCCTGTGACAGTCGGCGGACACCGCCATGAAGTCGGCCGTGCAGAGTTTTGGGCACACGGAAATCCCAGACTCCACGACGGGGGGCGCGAGATGAACACGCTGCACAGCACCAGCTCGAGCGCAGTTGTCACGCGTCTGCACGACCTGGGGCGGAGTTCTGAGAAGCACGAGAAGTCCGGTGCCGTGAGCGGGCGGGGGTGCGCTCGCGGCACCGGGCGTCAGCACACCGGGGCTGCGAAGCCGGGCCGCCAGGCCTACATGACGGTGGTTGACGCGCTCAAGGGCGGCAGTGACGGGGGAGCTCACGGGGGAGCCGCGTACAGGGAGGAATCGGGGGAGCGGACGTCCCGGTCGGAGGCCGAGTTCACGGCCTACGTCCAGGAGCGCCGCGCCTCCCTGTACGCCACCGCCTACCACCTGACCGGTGACCGTTTCGAGGCCGAGGACCTGCTGCAGAGCGCCTTGTTCTCGACGTACCGCGCCTGGGACAGGATCAGCGACAAGGCCGCCGTCGGCGGCTATCTGCGGCGCACCATGACGAACCTGCACATCAGCGCCTGGCGCCGCCGCAAGCTCAACGAGTACCCGACCGAGGAACTGCCGGAGACCGTCGGTGACACGGACGCGATGCGCGGCACCGAGCTGCGCGCCGTCCTGTGGCAGGCGCTCGCCCGGCTGCCCGAGCTCCAGCGCACCATGCTGGTCCTGCGCTACTACGAGGGCCGCACGGACCCGGAGATCGCGGACATCCTCGACATCAGTGTCGGCACGGTGAAGTCCAGCATCTGGCGCTCCCTGCGCCGGCTGCGCGAGGACGAGGTCCTCAGCTTCGGCCGTGACCAGGAGGAGTCCTTCGGCGAGTTGGTCGCCTGAAGGATGAGGGGGGAACACGGGGGAGAGCACGGGGGCTGCCGCTCCTAGGGGGGAAGCGGCAGAAAGGGAGGGGAACCACGGGGGACAGCGGGGACCACGGGGGAAACACTGCGGGACCGGAAGGCCGGGGGGTCTTTCCGGTCCCGCTTTTTGCGCCTGAACCGGCGCCGCGCTCGCGGACCGAATCGCTCGCCGCGCGGGTCGCTCAAGTGATGGTCGCGGTCTTCTTCGCCTTGATGTGCCGTCCCGCCGCGGCGGCGGCCACGCGGCCGAGGGCCTCCTCCTTGCCGCACGCGTGGGCGCCGAGGGCGGTCTGGCGGGCCACGATGGCGCGTTCGGCGCGCATCAGGCGCCAGCCGCGGCGCAGCAGGAACGGCACGGACTTGCGGCCCTCGCGCAGATCGCGCAGGAGCCGGCGCCGGAACGTCGTCGACGGCCGGCCGCGCAGACAGATCGCGTCCGCCAGGACGCCGAGCTCCCGGCAGCGGTCCACGATGTCCGCGGCGAAGATGCCCTCGGCGATGAACAGCGGCGTGCGCTCGATGTCGAGCGCCTCCTCGCCGACGCGCGCGCTCGTCGAGATGTCGTACACCGGCACGCGGGTGCGGCCCGTGCGGCACAGCTCCTCGATCGCGGCGACCGCGACGTCCGCGTCCCAGGACCCGGGCGAGTCCCAGTCGATGTCCGAGCTGCCCTCGACCAGCGGCAGTGAGGGGTCGGTGCCCTCCTTGTAGAAGTCGTCGAGGCACAGCACGGGCAGCCCGCTGCGGGTGGCGAACGACGACTTGCCGGAGCCTGAAGGCCCGGTGAGCAGGACGACGCGCGTGGGTATCGGAGGATGAGGACTCACGAGAGACCAGTCTGCGGCATTCCGGCGGGGCCCGGCCCCGGCGGGGCGGGCTTTGGTGGGAATGTCCTCGCGCGGCTACGCTGCGTGCGCGCACGATTACGCACGGAGAGATCGTTAGGCGGTCCACATGGTCCAGATGGCGCGAAACCCTGTTCGGTCCGCGGCGCGGAACGCCGCGTCGACGTCGTCCTCCGCTTCCGCGCGGGCGCTCCTGCGGGCGGGCCTCACGGTGTCCGCCGCCGGGGCCGTCCTCGGCGTCGGCGCGGCCGGTGCGGGCGCCGCGGAGCCCGCACCGCCGCCCGTCACCTCGCAGGCCGGCGGCCTGGGGAACCTGGACGTGCAGGCGGCCACCGCGGCCCTGGGCCCTGCGCTCGGGCCCGCGAAGCGGCTGAAGCTCGACCCGCTGGCCGGCACGGGTGTGGATCCGCTCGACAACGCGGTGGGCACGCAGGTCGCCGACTTCCAGCCGGTGAGCACGGCGATGGCGACGGGCCCGCTGACGCAGGGCGGGGCCCTGGGGGACCTGCCGGTGACGGGGGCGGTGTCGGGGCTGCTGCCCGGCTGACGGATCCCCGCTCCCGCCCCCCTCGCAACGGCAAGCGCCGGACGGGCTGGAAGCAGTCCGTCCGGCGCTTGCGGGGCGCTGGGGCCTCAGTACGAGGAGCCCGACGCGCCCAGGGAGCCCGTGGGGTGCCAGACCGTCTTCGTCTCCAGGAACGCGGTGAGGCGCTCCGTGCCCGGGGACGCGGTGAAGTCCGTGTCCACAGCCTGTGGACGCAGCGCGCGCTTCAGGTTGTCCGCCGCCGCGATCTCCAGGTCCTTCGCGAGGTCCGCGGTGGCGCCCGTGAGGTCGATGGCGTTCACGTCCTGGTGGGCGGCGAGCGGGGCCGCGAGCTCCGCCGTCCGGCCGGAGAGGATGTTGACCACGCCGCCGGGGACGTCGGACGTGGCGAGCACCTCACCCAGGGACAGGGCGGGCAGCGGGGCCTTCTCGGCGGCGATGACGACGGCCGTGTTGCCCGTGGCGATCACCGGGGCCAGCACGGACACCAGGCCCAGGAAGGACGACTCCTGGGGCGCGACCACCGCGACGACGCCCGTCGGCTCGGGGGTGGAGAGGTTGAAGAACGGGCCCGCGACCGGGTTCGCGCCGCCCGCGATCTGGGCGATCTTGTCGGTCCAGCCCGCGTACCAGACCCAGCGGTCGATCGCCGCGTCGACCACCGCGGCGGCCTTGGACTTCGACAGGCCCTCGGCCTCGGCGACCTCGCGCACGAACTGCTCGCGGCGGCCCTCCAGCATCTCGGCCACGCGGTAGAGGATCTGGCCGCGCAGGTACGCCGTCGCGTTCGACCAGCCGCCGAACGCCTTGCGCGCCGCCACGACCGCGTCCCGGGCGTCCTTGCGGGACGACTGCGGGGCGTTGGCCAGCCACTTGCCCTTTGCGTCGGTCACCTCGTACACCCGGCCGCTCTCGGAACGCGGGAACTTGCCGCCCACGTACAGCTTGTAGGTCTTGAACACCGCGAGTCGGTCAACCGTGCTCATTTATCGCTCACCCTTCGGGTTCGACGGGGCGAGGTACGCCTCCAGGCCGTGGCGGCCGCCCTCGCGGCCGAAGCCCGACTCCTTGTAGCCGCCGAAGGGCGAGGTCGGGTCGAACTTGTTGAACGTGTTGGCCCAGACGACCCCGGCGCGGAGCTTGTTCGCGACCGCGAGGATGCGCGAGCCCTTCTCCGTCCAGATGCCCGCGGACAGGCCGTACTGCGTGTTGTTCGCCTTGGCGACGGCCTCGTCCGGCGTGCGGAAGGTGAGGACCGACAGGACCGGGCCGAAGATCTCGTCGCGGGCGATGGTGTGCGCCTGGGTGACGTTGGTGAACAGCGTCGGGGCGAACCAGTAGCCCGCGGACGGGAGTTCGCAGGCCGGGGACCAGCGCTCGGCGCCCTCCGCCTCGCCCCGGTCGGCGAGGTCGCTGATGCGGGCCAGCTGCTCGGCGGAGTTGATCGCGCCGATGTCGGTGTTCTTGTCGAGCGGGTCGCCCAGGCGCAGGGTGCCCAGACGGCGCTTGAGGGAGTCGAGGAGCTCGTCCTGGATCGACTCCTGGACCAGGAGGCGCGAGCCCGCGCAGCAGACCTGGCCCTGGTTGAAGAAGATGCCCGTGACGATGCCCTCGACGGCCTGGTCGACGGGGGCGTCGTCGAAGACGATGTTCGCGCCCTTGCCGCCCAGTTCGAGGGTGAGCTTCTTGTCCGTGCCCGCGACCGTGCGGGCGATCTCCTTGCCGACGGCCGTGGAGCCGGTGAAGGCGACCTTGTTGACGTCCGGGTGCGCGACGATGGCCGCGCCCGTGTCGCCGTACCCGGGAAGGATGTTGACGACGCCCTTCGGCAGGCCCGCCTGGCGGCAGATGTCCGCGAAGAACAGGGCGGAGAGCGGGGTCGTCTCGGCGGGCTTCAGGACCACCGTGTTGCCGGCCGCGAGCGCCGGGGCGATCTTCCAGGCCAGCATCAGGAGCGGGAAGTTCCACGGGATGACCTGACCCGCGACGCCCAGCGGGCGCGGGTTCGCGCCGTACCCGGCGTGGTCGAGCTTGTCGGCCCAGCCCGCGTAGTAGAAGAAGTGCGCGGCGACCAGCGGGAGGTCCGCGTCGCGGGTCTCCTTGATCGGCTTGCCGTTGTCGAGGGTCTCCAGGACGGCCAGCTCGCGGCTGCGCTCCTGGATGATGCGGGCGATGCGGAAGAGGTACTTCGCCCGCTCGGCGCCGGGCAGCGCGGACCACTTCTCGAAGGCCTTGCGGGCGGCCTTCACCGCGCGGTCGACGTCCGCCTCGCCGGCCTGCGCGACCTCGGAGAGGACCTCCTCGGTGGCAGGGGAGACCGTCTTGAAGACCTTGCCGTCCGCGGCCTCGGTGAACTCGCCGTCGATGAACAGGCCGTACGAAGGGGCGATGTCGACGACCGAGCGGGACTCGGGGGCCGGGGCGTACTCGAACACAGATGCCATGGTGATCAGTCCACCGTCACGTAGTCAGGACCGGAGTAGCGTCCGGTGGCCAGCTTCTGGCGCTGCATCAGCAGATCGTTGAGCAGGCTGGACGCGCCGAAGCGGAACCAGTGGTTGTCCAGCCAGTCCGCGCCCGCGGTCTCGTTCACCAGGACGAGGAACTTGATGGCGTCCTTCGAGGTGCGGATGCCGCCCGCGGGCTTCACGCCGACCTGGACGCCGGTCTGCGCGCGGAAGTCGCGGACGGCCTCCAGCATCAGCAGGGTGTTGGCGGGCGTCGCGTTGACCCCGACCTTGCCGGTCGACGTCTTGATGAAGTCCGCGCCCGCGAGCATGCCGAGCCAGCTCGCGCGCCGGATGTTGTCGTACGTCGACAGCTCGCCGGTCTCGAAGATGACCTTCAGGCGCGCGTGCCGGGACGCCTCCTTGACGGCGACGATCTCCTCGTACACCTTCAGGTAGTCGCCGGACAGGAACGCGCCGCGGTCGATGACCATGTCGATCTCGTCGGCGCCCGCGGCGACGGCGTCGCGGACGTCCGCGAGCTTCACGTCGAGGGCGGCGCGGCCCGCGGGGAACGCGGTCGCGACCGAGGCGACCTGCACGTCCGTGCCCGCGACGGCCTCCTTCGCGGTGGCCACCATGTCCGGGTAGACGCAGACGGCGGCGGTGCGGGGCGTGGTGCGGTCCGTCGGGTCCGGGTGGACGGCCTTGGCGCCGAGCGCGCGGACCTTGCCGACGGTGTCGGCGCCCTCCAGGGTCGTCAGGTCGATCATGGAGATGGCCAGGTCGATGGCGTACGCCTTGGCCGAGGCCTTGATCGACCGCGTCCCGAGGGAGGCGGCGCGGGCTTCGAGGCCGACCGCGTCCACGCCCGGGAGGCCGTGCAGGAAGCGGTGCAGCGTGGCCGCCGACGCGGTGACGTCGGCGAGGGGCGGGGGCCCTGCGGGCGCGGCTGGCCTTGGAGGCGGTGTCGTCGTCGGCATAGTCACGAGGGGAGCATATCTACGCGCGTAGCTGCCTGTACAGGGGCGGGGGCTGCCTCTGTGGGGGTGGGCCTTGGGTCCTCGCGGGGCGCCCCAGGCCCACCCCTTCCCGGTGACGGGGGGCTCCGCCCCTCCCGGGCCCCCGTCACCGGCGCTCCGCGCCTCGTCCTCAGATGCCGGACGGGCTGGAGGCGGTCACTTCAGACCGTTGTCCAGGGCCGTCATGAGGGTGCCGGTCGGGGTGTCGCCCGACATCTCCCAGACCATGCCGCCGAGCAGGCCCTTCGACTTGATCCACTGGGTCTTCTTGCCGATGGACCAGGTGTCGTCGAAGCTCCACCACTGGCCGTTGTTGCCGGTGTAGCCGTAGGTGGAGACGGACTGTTCGTCGTGGTGAACGGTCATGTTCGGGACGTTGGTGATCAGGTTGTGGTAGCCCCTGGTGCCCGCCTCCTCCGGGAACTGGCCGGGGGCCGCGCCGTTCGCCGACTGCCACTCGCCCTTGACGCCGCCGTCGGCGACCTCCTTCCAGCCGCGGCCGTAGAACGGGAAGCCGACGGTCAGCTTCCGCGGGTTCACTCCGGCGTCCAGATAGGTCTGGACGGCCTTCTCGACGCTGAAGTCGAAGGAGTAGGGGTCCTGTGCGTCGCGGTGCAGATTGGCCTGGTGGCCGGAGCGCTTGGGCTCCCAGGAGTTGTCGCTGCCCGCGCCGTGGAAGTCGTAGCCCTGGACGTTGGCGAAGTCCAGGTACTCGAAGATCTTCTTGATGTCCCAGCCCGCCTCGATCTTCACCGGGTCGGCGGGCGTGAACGCGGTCAGGAGCTTGTGCCGGCCGCCGGTGGCGTCGAGCTGCTTGCGGAACTCGGAGAGCAGCGCGGTGAGGTTGTCCTTGTCGGCCGCGCTGAAGTGGTTGCCGGGGTGGCCCTCCGAGCCCGGCCACTCCCAGTCGATGTCGATGCCGTCGAAGACGCCCGCGCCGGTGCCGGGGCCGCCCGCGCCGTTGTAGACGGGCAGGTCGCCCTTGATCCAGGTGTCGACGCAGGACTTCACGAACTTCGCCCGGGAGGCGGGCGTGGCCGCCGCGTCCGCGAAGAACTTCGAGAACGTCCAGCCGCCGAGCGAGACGACGACCTTCAGGTGCGGGTGCTTGGCCTTGAGCTTCTTCAGCTGGTTGAAGTTCCCGCGCAGCTTGCCCCAGCCGTCGTCCGCGACCCCGTCCACGGACTGCGCGGCGGAGAAGGCGCGGCCGTAGTCGGCCTCGGCGTCGCCCGCGCCGGTGCCCTCGTCCGGGTCCTGCGGATTGCCGGAGACGCCCTTGACCACCCCGGCCAGGCAGGTGTGGTTGACCGGGTCGACGTTCTCGAAGGCGTAGTTGATGACGTCGAGCTTGGCCGCTGCCCCCGAGGTGTCCAGGTTCTTCACGAAGTACTGGCGGCCGTAGATGCCCCACTGGGCGAAGTAGCCGACCGTGAGGTGGTTGCCGGGGCCTGCCGCGTCGTCGGTGGTGACGTTCACGGTGTTCGACGCGGGCGACTCGTTGTCGGCGGTGTCGCGCGCCTTCACGGTGAAGGCGTAGGCGGTGGCGGGGGTCAGGCCCTCGACGGTCGCGGTGGTCGCCGAGGCCGGGACCGTCTTCGCAAGCTCCTTGCCGCGGTAGACGTCGTACGCGGCCACGGCCACGTTGTCCGTGGACTTCTCCCAGGCCAGGGTCGCCGAGACCTGGTTCTTGCCGGTGGCGCGCAGATTGCCGGGCGCGGTCGGCGGGGTCGGGTCGGTGGACGGGTCGACGGTCGTCGCGCTGACCGGCGGGCTCTCCGGGCTGGTGTTGCCGCGCCGGTCCTTGGCCCGGACGGTGAAGGAGTAGCGGGTGGCCGGGGTCAGGTCGGTGACGGTCGCGCTGTTCGTCGCCGAGCTCGCGACCACGCTGCCGCCGCTGAGGACCTCGTAAGTCGTGACCGGGTAGTCGCCCGCGCCCGCCGGGGGCCAGCTCAGGGAGATCGTGCGGGAGGTGGCGGTGGTGACGGTCGGGGTGCCGGGCGCGGTCGGGGGCTTGTCCGGCGTGCCGTCGCACTTGTCACCGTTGACCGTGCAGCCCGTGGGCGTGCCGATCGGGCCCCGCGCGGTGAACTGGTAGCTGTACGGCTCGGTGGAGCCGCCCGCCGGTACGCGGCCGTTGTAGTACGCGTTCTTCACGGTGACGTGGCTGCCCGAGACGGTCGCCTCGCCGTGGGTGTGGCCGCTGACGGTGACGCCGGGCGGCAGGTCGAACTCCAGCGTCCAGCCGGCCGCCGCGGTGGAGCCGCTGTTGCGGACGACGTACTTGCCCTGCCAGGACGAACCGCTGCCCTCGGTGCTGAAGGCCGCGGTGAGGGTGCCCGCGGCGATGGCGGGGGCCGCCGCGAGCGCGGTGAGCAGGGCCGCGGGGAGCAGCAGGGCGGCGAGCAGCACGGCGGTCCTGCCGTGCAGGGCTGCGGCCGCTCTTCGTAAGAGTCCGGGCGTTCTCCTGGTTCCTCTTCCGGTGGGGGTCATGACTCTCCTCGGGGGTGTTCGTTGCGGGTGACTCCTCGGGGTGTGCGTACGGGGGGTGCGTGTGGGAGGGCCGTGCGGCGCCGGGCCGTCGCGTCGCCGGGCGACGGTTAGGCGTACATGACAACCCTCGACGGTACTAGGTCTGGACCAATCGCCATACCCCCGCCGCGCACGGCGCCCGTCAACGCGTCAGGCAGAATCAGCCGTATGACGAGCGACCCGCAGCCCACCCCGGCGGAGCCCACCCCCGCATACAAGGACCGCGTCTACCGGTCGCACGCGGCCATCGCCGGAGGCGTCATGCTGCTCGCGATCGGCGCCTGGCTGGGCGTCGACGCGCTGATCCGGGGCGAGGGCCGCACCCCCTGGGTGGCCCTCGCGGGGCTGCTCTTCGCGGTGCCGCTGGTCGTCGCCTACACCGTGCGGCCCGCCGTGTACGCGAGCGAGGACCGGCTGCGCGTCCGCAACCCGTTCCGCACGATCGTGCTGCCGTGGGGCGCGGTCACCGGGCTCCGCTCCGGGTACTCGAACGAGGTCTTCGCGCAGGACGGCACCAAGTACCAGCTCTGGGCCATCCCGGTGTCCCTGCGCGGCCGCAAGCGGGCCGCCCAGCGGCACGCGCGGCAGGTCGCTTCGGACGACCCGTCCGCGAGCCTGGTCCGCCCCGGCAGCGCACACGAGAACACGCGCGCGCCCGGCGACCAGGCCATGGACGACCTGCGGGAGATCTCCGAGCGCCGCGAGGGCGCGGCGGCCGCGCAGGGCGAGCCGCTGGTGCGCTGGGCGTACGAGATCCTCGGCCCGAGCCTCGCGGGAGCGGTCGTCCTGGCCGTGCTCCTCGCGACCGGCTGAGCCCCGAGGCCGTTGAGAGCCGGACACGGCCGTCGCCGTGTCCGGCAGGGCGGCGCCTCGCAAGGGGGGTGAGCGGGGCGCCGGTGCCGTCGGCTCCCACTGGGGGGCCGGGGAGCCGCCGGACAGCGCTTCCATAGTGGGGCATCGTTGTCCTCGCGCGGCCTCCGGGACGCCCGCAGGGCCCCGACTCCCCGCGAACCGGACCGGATTCAACGCGGCCGCGGCCGGGATGCAGTGGGCACCCATGCCCCGGGGCGCGCCCCGGCGCACCCGGGGGCTCACGGCGGGCCTGGAGGGCTTACAGCGGGCCTGGGGGGCTCACGGCGGCCCCAGCCACACGAGCAGCATGTGCCCGCCGAACGCCGCCGACGTCAGGGCCGCGCCCGCAAGCACCGGCACCACCACCCGCGCCCGGGCCCGGGCGAGCGCGAGTGCCACCGGGAGCAGCAGCGGGAAGCCCGGCAGCAGGAACCGCGCCCGCGGGAAGTACACCCCCCGGGAGCCCAGCACGATCGCCAGCAGCAGGCCCGTGAACACGAGCAGCGGCAGCGGCTGTTCGCGCCCCGCCACCGACAGCGCGAACAGCACGAGCGCGCCGAACAGCACCAAGGTCACCATCACCAGGAACAGCTGCGGCCGCTCCACGACGAACAGGCTCTTCACCCAGCGCAGGGTGCCGACCCCGCCGTCCCACTCGTTGTGCCACCACTTCTGCACCGCGAAGTAGCCGTCCCAGCGGCCGAGCCTGACCCCCACCCAGCCGACGTACGCCAGCCAGCCCAGGGGCGCGAGGACGGCGCCGGCGAGGGCCCGCGCGCAGAAGCCGCGGCGCAGCGCGAGGACCGCCGTCACCGAGACCGCGGCGGCCACCGCGATGCCCGTGGGACGGGTCAGGCCCGCGAGCGCGGCAAGGGCTCCGGCCGTCACCCAGCGCCCGGTGAGGACCGCGTACAGGGACCACGCCACGAAGGCCGTGAACAGGGACTCCGTGTAGCCCATCCACTGCACGAGGGCCACCGGGAGGCACGCCCACAGCACCACGAGCAGCACCCCGGCCCGCCGCCCGTGCAGCCGGTCGCCGACCTTGAAGATCCCCCAGGCCGCGAGGAACGAGGCCGCGCACGCGATCGCCAGGCCCACCGCGCCGCGCGGTGCGGGCACCAGCAGCTCGCCCGCCCGGATCAGCAGCGGGTACAGCGGGAAGAACGCCAGGTTGTTCGTGTCGAAGGTGTGGCCGAGCGCGTCCGCGTACCCGTGCTCGGCGATCTTCAAGTACCAGTCGCAGTCCCAGGACTCGGCGAGCAGGTGCCAGACGCCGCGGTGCTCGCGGCGCGCCCAGAAGGCGAACACCAGCAGGCCGAGGACGCGCACCGCCGCGTACGCGAGGAGCGCCGGGGCCGCGTGCCGCAGCGCGTCGCCCGCCCGCGCGCGCGGGCCCTTCGCCGGCCGTGCGGCGGGACGGGAGCGGCGCGACGAGGGGACGCGGGACGGCGTGTCGGCGGCGAGGCCGGAGAGGCGGGCGAGGGGTCCGTACGGCACTGCGGCTCCCGGGCGTGACAAAAAGAAGGTGCGCTACCGGTCGGACCCTTCCTGGGGTGACCGGCAGCGCACCTGCACGCTGCGTCAGTTGCCGCGCGGAACCACCCGTACGGGTGGAGCGGTCTTCAGCGGGGTGCCGTCAGATTCCGGCCGCCGTCGCGAAGTCCCGCTTCAGGGCGGCCAGGAGCTCCGCGGCCCGCGCGTGGGCGGCCGGCAGGCCCGACCGGTCCGCGACCGGCACCACGACCTCCAGGTAGCACTTCAGCTTCGGCTCGGTGCCGCTCGGGCGCACGATCACCCGCGCGCCTTCGAGGGTGTAGCGCAGGCCGTCGGTGGGCGGCAGCTGCGCCGAGCCCTCGGTCAGGTCCTCCGCGCGCGTGACCGCGAGCCCGGCCAGGCCCGTCGGCGGCTGCTCGCGCAGGCGCCGCATCGCGTCCGCGATCAGCGACAGGTCCTCCACGCGCACCGACAGCTGGTCGGTGGCGTGCAGGCCGTGCTCCACCGCCAGGTCGTCCAGGAGGTCGAGCAGTGTGCGGCCCTCCTCCTTCAGCTCCGAGGCCAGCTCGGTGATCAGGAGCGCCGCCGTGATGCCGTCCTTGTCGCGGACGCCCTCGGGGTCGACGCAGTAGCCGAGCGCCTCCTCGTAGCCGTACCGCAGGCCCTCCACGCGGGCGATCCACTTGAAGCCCGTGAGGGTCTCCTCGTACGCGAGACCCGCCTTCCCCGCGATCCGGCCGAGCAGCGACGACGACACGATCGACTCCGCGAACGTGCCCCGCGCGCCCCTGCGCACCAGGTGCTGCGCCAGCAGGGCGCCCACCTCGTCGCCGCGCAGCATCCGCCACTCGGTCCGCTCGGCGTCGGTGGGCACGGCCACCGCGCAGCGGTCCGCGTCCGGGTCGTTGGCGATCACCAGGTCGGGCCGCGCCTCGCGGGCCGCGGCGAACGCCAGGTCCATCGCGCCCGGCTCCTCCGGGTTCGGGAACGCCACCGTCGGGAAGTCCGGGTCCGCCTCGGCCTGCGCGGCCACGAGCACTGGCTCGGGGAAGCCGGCCCGCGCGAAGGCGGCGAGGAGTGTGTCCTTGCCGACGCCGTGCATGGCCGTGTAGACGGTCCGGGCGGTCCGGGCCGAGCCCTGGCCCAGGACCGCGTCCGTGCGCGCCAGATAGGCCTCCAGGACCTCCTCGCCGAGCACCTCCCAGCCGGAGTCGGGGCGCGGCACGTCGTGCAGGCTCGCCACCGCGTCGATCTCCGCCGCGATCTCCCCGTCGGCGGGCGGCACGATCTGCGAGCCGTCGCCCAGGTAGACCTTGTAGCCGTTGTCGCGCGGCGGGTTGTGGCTGGCCGTGACCTCCACGCCCGCGACGGCGCCCAGGTGCCGTATGGCGAAGGCGAGGACCGGCGTCGGCAGCGGCCGGGGCAGGACGGCGGCGCGCAGCCCCGCCCCGGTCATCACGGCCGCCGTGTCCCGCGCGAAGTCCGCCGACTTGTGGCGGGCGTCGTAGCCGATGACGACCAGGCCGTCGGTGTGGCCCTTGCCCTTCAGGTACGCGGCGAGGCCCGCGGCCGCGCGGATCACCACGGAGCGGTTCATTCGCATTGGCCCCGCGCCCAGCTCGCCGCGCAGCCCGGCGGTGCCGAACTGGAGCGTCCCGCCGAAGCGGGCGGCGAGGTCGGCCAGGACGTCCGCGTCGTCCGCCCCCGCGACGAGCTTCGCCAGCTCCTCGCGGGTCTCCGCGTCCGGGTCCTCGTCGAGCCACGCCTGGGCCCGCGCGATGAGTACGTCGTGGTCCTGGTGGTCAGGCACGTGTGGTCAGCCTCTCCGTGAGGGGGGTCGTACGGCCGGGGGTGGCGCGGTCAGAGGCGGCCGAGGACCTTGCCGAGCAGCTCGCCCATGCGGGTCGCCGAGTCGCGGCCCGCCTGGAGGACCTCCTCGTGGTTCAGCGGCTCGCCCGTCATGCCCGCGGCGAGGTTGGTGACCAGGGAGATGCCGAGGATCTCGGCGCCCGCCTCGCGCGCCGCGATGGCCTCGAGCACGGTCGACATGCCGACGAGGTCCGCGCCGATGGTGCGGGCCATGCGGATCTCGGCGGGCGTCTCGTAGTGCGGGCCGGGGAACTGCGCGTACACGCCCTCTTCGAGGGTGGGGTCGACCTCCTTGCACAGCGCGCGCAGGCGCGGCGAGTACAGGTCCGTGAGGTCCACGAAGTTCGCGCCGACGATCGGGGACGTCGCCGTGAGGTTGAGGTGGTCGCTGATCAGGACCGGCTGGCCCGGGCGCATGCCCTCGCGCAGACCGCCGCAGCCGTTGGTGAGCACGATGGTCTTGCAGCCCGCGGCGACGGCGGTGCGGACGCCGTGCGCGACGGGGGCGACGCCGCGGCCCTCGTAGTAGTGCGTGCGGCCCAGGAAGATCAGGACGCGCTTGTCGCCGACCTTGACGGAGCGGATCTTGCCGCCGTGGCCCGCGACGGCGGGCGGCGGGAAGCCGGGCAGCTCGGTGACCGGGAACTCGGCCTCGGGGGCGCCGAGCGCGTCGACGGCCGGCGCCCAGCCGGAGCCCATCACGAGAGCGACGTCGTGGGTCTCGGCGCCCGTCAGCTCACGCAGGCGCGTGGCGGCGGCGTCGGCGGCGGCGTACGGGTCGCCCTGGATGTCGTCCGGAATAACTGAAGCGTTCACGCCGACGAGGGTAGCCGGTTACGCCCTACGCGCGTAGATGACGAGGCTCACGGGATTGTGATCGTTGCGTTGTCGTTTCCGACAAGCTGATCGCCGGGGCCCTCCAGGAGCGGGTCAGCACGGGCGTTTGCGGAGCTCCATCACGTAGTCGTGGGGGGCGCCCGCGGACTCGGCGGCGTCGGCCAGCTCCCCGAGGTAGCGTGCCGACGGCAGGCCGCCCTCGTAGCCGTTCAGGACGTAGACCCACGCGGGCTCCTCGCCCTCCAGGGTGTGGATCCGCACCCGCATGCGCCGGTAGATGTCGAGGCCGACGCCCTCCCAGCGGTCCATGGAGTCCTCGTCCATCGGCGCCACGTCGTACAGCGTGACGAAGACCTGGGAGCGCGGGGCCTCCACGATCGTGGCGAGTGCGCCCTCCCAGCCCATGTGCTCGCCCCCGAACGTCAGCCGCCAGCCGTTCAGCCAGCCGGTCGCGCGCAGCGGCGAGTGCGGGGCGCGGCGCGTCATGAGCCGCGCGTCGAGATTGCCGGCGTACGCGGCGTAGAGCGACATGCCGTCGAGGGTACGGCTTTCTGGCGTGGGCGCCCTACGCAGTTGCCGTTCTGGGGGCTGCGCCCCCATTCCCGGCTTTCCTGGTGCTTCGCGCCCTTGTCCTTGGTGTCGGTGTCGGTGTCGGTGTTGGTGTCGGTGGGGGATTTCCGCGCTTCGCGCTTGTCCTCAAGCGCCGGACGGGCTGGATGGTGCGCTGCTCGCTCGTGCTCGGGTGCTGGACGGGCTGGGTGGTGCGCTGTTCGTGTGTTCTCGGGTGCTGGACGGGCTGGGTGGTGCGTTGTTCGTTCGTACTCGGGTGCCGGGTGGGGCGGTGTGCGCGCTTCGCGCTTGTCCTCAAACGCCGGACGGGCTTGATGGGTGCGCCGTGTGCTTGTTCTCGGGTGCCGGACGGGCTTGATGGGTGCGCCGTGTGTTTGTTCTCGGGTGCCGGGTGGGGGGATGGTGCGCTGGGTGCTTGTTCTCGGGTGACGGACGGGCTGTAGGAGGGCTCGGGGGTGTGTTGGGGGCGGGGCGGGGCGGGCTGGGGATGGACCCGGGTCAACGTGGGGGCGGCGGGTGCGGGAGAATGGAGTACGTGACTCGGATCGTGATCATTGGTGGCGGACCCGGCGGATACGAGGCGGCGCTGGTCGCGGCCCAGCTCGGCGCGGAGGTGACCGTCGTCGACTGCGACGGTCTGGGCGGGGCGTCGGTGCTCACCGACTGCGTGCCGTCGAAGACCCTGATCGCGACGGCCGAGGTCATGACGACCTTCGACTCGTCGTACGAAGAGCTCGGGATCATCGTCGAGGACGACACCCCGCACATCGACCAGGCCGCCCGGGTCGTGGGCGTGGACCTCGGCAAGGTCAACCGGCGTGTGAAGCGGCTCGCCCTTGCGCAGTCGCACGACATCACCGCGTCCGTGACCAGGGCGGGCGCGCGCGTCCTTCGCGGCCGCGGGCGCCTGGAGGGCCAGCAGGCCATGGACGGGTCGCGGACCGTCGTCGTGCGCGCGGCGGACGGGTCCGAGGAGCGGCTCACCGCCGACGCCGTCCTCATCGCCACCGGCGGCCACCCGCGCGAGGTGCCGGACGCGCAGCCGGACGGCGAGCGCATCCTGAACTGGACGCAGGTGTACGACCTCGACGAGCTGCCCGAGGAGCTCATCGTGGTCGGCTCCGGCGTCACCGGCGCCGAGTTCGCGGGCGCCTACCAGGCGCTCGGGTCGAAGGTGACGCTCGTGTCGTCGCGCGACCGCGTGCTGCCGGGCGAGGACCCGGACGCCGCCGCCGTCCTGGAGGACGTCTTCCGGCGCCGCGGGATGAACGTGATGGCGCGCTCGCGCGCCGCCTCCGCCAAGCGCGTCGGCGACCGCGTGGAGGTCACCCTCGCCGACGGGCGCGTCATCTCCGGCACGCACTGCCTGATGGCCGTCGGCGCCATCCCCAACAGCAGCGGCATGGGCCTGGAGGAGGCCGGGGTCAAGCTCAAGGACTCCGGGCACATCTGGACCGACCGGGTGTCCAGGACCTCCGCCCCCGGCGTGTACGCCGCCGGCGACGTCACCGGCATCTTCGCCCTCGCCTCGGTCGCCGCCATGCAGGGACGCATCGCGATGTACCACTTCCTGGGCGACGCGGTGACCCCGCTGAACCTGAAGACCGTCTCGTCGAACGTCTTCACCGACCCGGAGATCGCCACCGTCGGCTACACCCAGGCCGACGTCGACGCGGACAAGATCGACGCCCGGGTGGTCAAGCTGCCGCTGCTCCGCAACCCGCGCGCGAAGATGCAGGGCATCCGGGACGGCTTCGTCAAGATCTTCTGCCGCCCCGGCACGGGCATCGTGGTCGGCGGCGTAGTCGTCGCGCCGCGCGCTTCGGAACTCATCCACCCCATCTCGATCGCGGTCGACAACAATCTGACGGTGGAGCAGATCGCTAACGCCTTCACCGTGTACCCCTCGCTTTCGGGGTCGATCGCCGAGGTGGCCCGGCAGCTGCACACCCGCAAGACGAGCGGCGAGGCCTGATTCCGGCGTCCTCGACGTCCCAGCGCGTCACCCACGGCCGCCGGAAGTGATCCCTCCGGCGGCCGGAATCAACTCTTCGCAGGTCACAGCCTGTTGCCGTCCATGCGTGCGGCATAGGCGCGTGGAGTACCCCTATACCACTTCCACCCCTGTCGTGCGTACAACTTCTGTAATTCGGCGCAAACTGCTGAAAGCAGACGGTCGTTGGGGTTACTGTCAGTTTCGTGTTCGCTGCAGAACGTCGCCAATTGATCCTCGAAATGGTGCGGGCCAACGGGGCTGTATCGCTCCGTGAGCTCGCCCGCGTCGTCCAGACCTCCGAAGTGACCGTACGGCGGGACGTGCGCGCGCTGGAGGCAGAAGGACTCCTCGACCGCCGGCATGGCGGTGCGGTATTGCCGGGCGGATTCACGCGGGAGTCCGGCTTTCCGCAGAAATCGCATCTCGCGTCCGCCGAGAAGACGGCCATCGCCGACCTCGCGGCGGGTCTCGTCGAAGAGGGCGAGGCCATCGTCGTCGGGGCGGGTACGACCACGCAGGAGCTGGCCCGCCGGCTCGCGCGGGTACCCGGCCTGACCGTGGTCACCAACTCCCTGCTCGTGGCCCAGGCCCTGGCCCACGCCAACAGAGTGGAAGTCGTCATGACCGGCGGCACCCTGCGCGGCTCCAACTACGCCCTCGTGGGCAGTGGCGCCGAGCAGTCCCTGCAGGGCCTCAGGGTCTCGCGCGCCTTCCTGTCCGGCAGTGGCCTGACCGCCGAACGCGGCCTGTCCACGTCGAACATGCTCTCCGCGAGCGTGGACCGCGCGCTCGTCCAGGCGGCGGCCGAGGTCGTGGTCCTCGCCGACCACACCAAACTCGGCACGGACACGATGTTCCAGACCGTGCCGACGGACGTCATCACCCGGCTCGTCACCGACGAGCCGCCCGCCCACGACGACCGTGCGGCCACGGAGCTGCAGGCCCTGGCGGACCAGGGCGTGCAGATCGCCGTGGCGGGCGGAGCTGCGGGCCCCGGCCAGGCCCCCGGAGTTGACCCCGTCCCCACGGGCCGCCAACCCCGCAGGGACGTGCCGCTGCCCGGCCAGCGGCGGGGGCACGGAGGCCAGGGGCCACAGCTGCGCAGTGCGGCGGTCCTGAACGACCAGCAGCCGGGGGAGAGGTCCGCCCGGGTGGCCGATCTGCGGCGGCGGTAGCTTCCGGGGGCGGGGCGCGCCACGCCCCGCCCTCAGCCGCCGGACGGGTCCGCGGGATGGGCCTTGAGGCCGCGCAGGGTCAAGGTGAGCAGCCGGTCCGCGAGCTCCGGGTCGTCGGGGGACTCCTCGGCGGCCAGGGCGATCGCGTTCGTCAGCTGGAGCAGGTCCTCGATGGACACGCCCGCGCGCACCGCGCCCGCGGCCTGCGCGCGGCCGAGGAGGGCCGCGCCCGCCTCCCGCATGGGGCGGCTGCACCGCCCCAACGGGGTGCTGTCGTCCCGCGACACCGACATCAGGGCCCGCGCGAGCCCCCGGTACTCGCTCGCGTGCGCGACGAGGGCCCGCAGCCAGGCCACGAGGGCCGCGCAGGGCTGCGGGGCGTCCAGGAGCTCCCGCGAGCGGTTCAGCAGGTCGCTGACGGCGTCCTCGAACACGGCGCTCATGACGGCGTGGCGGTTCGGGAAGTGCCGGTACAGCGTCCCGATGCCCACGCCCGCGCGGCGGGCGACGTCTTCGAGGGAGGTGTCCGTACCGTGCTCCGCGAAGGCGGAGCGGGCCTCCTTCAGGAGGCGCTGGTGGTTGCGCTGGGCATCGGCGCGCATGCTTCCTCCTCGGGTGCTGAAAGTCCCCCGCCCACCCGCTCCGGAAGGGGCGGGTGGGCGGAGGGCGGGGTGCGGGCGCCCGGGGCGCCCGCACCGGGAGTCGTCAGTCCTTGATCTCACAGATGGCCGCGCCGGAGGTGAGGCTCGCGCCCACCTCCGCCTGGAGGCCCTTGACCGTGCCGGACCGGTGGGCGTTCAGGGGCTGCTCCATCTTCATGGCCTCCAGGACCACGATGAGGTCGCCCTCCTTGACCTCCTGGCCCTCCTCGACGGCCACCTTGACGATGGTGCCCTGCATCGGGGACGCCAGGGTGTCGCCGGAGGCGGCGGGCCCGGACTTCTTGGCCGCGCGGCGCTTCGGCTTGGCGCCCGCCGAGAGCCCCGTACGCGCGAGGGACATGCCCATGCCCGCGGGCAGGGAGACCTCGAGGCGCTTGCCGCCGACCTCGACGACGATCGTCTCGCGGTCGCCGTCCTCCTCGTCGGCGTCGCCGCCCACGGGGGCGAACGGCGGGATGTCGTTGACGAACTCGGTCTCGATCCACCGGGTGAAGACCGTGAACGGCTCGTCGGAGCCGGTCAGTTCGGGCGCGAACGCCGGGTCGGTGACCACCTTGCGGTGGAACGGGATGGCGGTGGCCATGCCCTCGACCTCGAACTCGGCAAGGGCGCGCGCGGCCCGCTCCAGGGCCTCCTTGCGGGTGCGCCCCGTGACGATCAGCTTGGCGAGCAGCGAGTCCCAGGCCGGGCCGATGGCCGAGCCGGACTCGACGCCCGCGTCGAGGCGGACACCGGGACCGGACGGGGCCGCGAACTTGGTGACCGTGCCGGGCGCGGGCAGGAAGCCACGGCCCGGGTCCTCGCCGTTGATGCGGAACTCGAAGGAGTGGCCGCGCAACTCCGGGTCGCCGTAGCCCAGTTCCTCGCCGTCGGCGATGCGGAACATCTCACGGACCAGGTCGATGCCCGCGACCTCTTCGGTGACCGGGTGCTCGACCTGAAGGCGCGTGTTGACCTCCAGGAAGGAGATCGTGCCGTCGGCGCCGACCAGGAACTCCACGGTGCCCGCGCCGACGTAGCCGGCCTCCTTCAGGATCGCCTTCGAGGAGCTGTACAGCTCCTCCAGCTGGGCGTCCGAGAGGAACGGGGCCGGGGCCTCCTCCACCAGCTTCTGGTGGCGGCGCTGCAGCGAGCAGTCACGGGTCGAGACGACGACCACGTTGCCGAACCGGTCGGCGAGGCACTGGGTCTCGACGTGCCGCGGCTTGTCCAGGTACCGCTCGACGAAGCACTCGCCGCGGCCGAAGGCGGCGACGGCCTCGCGCACCGCGGAGTCGTACAGCTCCGGCACCTCTTCGAGGGTGCGGGCGACCTTCAGGCCGCGGCCGCCGCCGCCGAACGCCGCCTTGATGGCGATGGGCAGGCCGTGCTCCTCGGCGAAGGCCACGACCTCGTCGGAGCCGGAGACCGGGTCCGGCGTGCCCGCGACCAGCGGGGCGCCCGCGCGCTGCGCGATGTGCCGGGCGGCGACCTTGTCACCCAGGTCCCGGATCGCCTGCGGCGGCGGGCCGATCCAGATGAGACCGGCGTCCAGGACGGCCTGCGCGAACTCGGCGTTCTCGGAGAGGAAGCCGTAGCCGGGGTGGACGGCGTCCGCCCCGGAGTCCTTGGCGGCGGCGAGTACCTTCGCCATGTCCAGATAACTGCTCGCCGGAGTGTCACCGCCGAGGGCGAACGCCTCGTCTGCGGCCCGCACATGCAGCGCGTCCCGGTCGGGGTCCGCGTAGACGGCAACGCTCGCGATCCCGGCATCCCGGCACGCCCGGGCGACCCGGACAGCGATTTCGCCACGGTTGGCGATGAGCACCTTGCGCACGATGGCTCCCTCCTTGAAACAAGCCGAGTTTAGGGACTGCCGACACGGCCTATCGACCCGTCCCCATTGGTGAGCTTGCCCACACGGAGCGTGATCCGAGGCGCGCTCGACCCCCGTAATCCCTTGTCGCACCGTGGTACGCAGGGTCCCTTCCGGGCAGCGTAGCCCTCCGGTGTGGTCAAGGTCTCTGTGAGGGCGCGCTGCGGCGCGGGAGCTTTCTTTGTGGAGTCCCTACGAATGGCCCAATGAATCTTTGCCTCCGCCGCGGCTCTTGTCCCTCGGTTTACCCGTTAGTAGCGTGCCCGATGACTCGTACGTACTCGCGGTAACAGCGGCATCAGCGGTTGCCGGGGACCGGTGGAGAGGGGTGGAGTGCCGTGGCGCGCAGACCGGTGGCGTGGGCGGGCGCGGTCGTGCTGTGGGCGGAGGCGGCCGGGATCGCGTTCCTCAACTGGTTCCTCGGCCTCGTCGTCGACAAGCAGGAGATGTCCCTCGCCGGGCTCGACCCGCACGCCATGACCGTCTCGACGTGGATCGCGGGCGGCGTCTTCGGGCTCTACCTCGCGCTGTGCGGCTTCCTGCTGGCACGCGCCGCCGTGTGTGACCGCGCGCCGGGCGGCTTCGGGCGCGCCGTGCTGATCAGCGCGGCCGTGCTGCACGCGCTGCTCGGCGCGTTCGCGGTCGGCCTGGTGGGCTGGCTCGCGTTCGCGTTCATGATGCTGGTGCTCGGGCTCGTCGTGCTGACGCTGATGGCCTACGACCGGCACGAGCACGGGGCGGCCGCGGTGGACGCCCCGCCGCCCGGCGACGGGGCTCCGCAGGCCGCCTGAGGCCCCGTGTCAGGGGCGCGCTACGCGGCCCACAACTGGGTGATGCCGACGCCCAGTTCGGCGAGCAGGCGGCGCAGCAGCGGCAGCGAGAGGCCGATCACGTTGCCGTGGTCGCCGTCGATGCCGTCGATGAACGGGGCCGAGCGGCCGTCGAGCGTGAACGCGCCCGCCACGTGCAGCGGTTCGCCGCTGGCCACGTACGCCGCGATCTCGTCGTCCGAGGGGTCGCCGAAGCGGACCACCGTCGAGGCGGTGGCGGCGACGTGCCGGCCCGACGCCGTGTCGTACACGCAGTGCCCGGTCTGCAGGACGCCCGCGCGGCCGCGCATGGACTTCCAGCGGGCGGTGGCCTCCTCGGCGTCGGCGGGCTTGCCGAGGGCCTGGCCGTCCAGCTCCAGGACCGAGTCGCAGCCGATGACCAGGGCGCCCTTGACGTCGGGGCGCGCGGCGACCACCGAGGCCTTCGCCCGCGCCAGGGCCTTGGCGAGCTCGGCCGGGGTGGGGGCGGTGACCGCGTCCTCGTCGACGCCGCTGACGATCACCTCGGGGGCGAGGCCGGCCTGGCGCAGCAGGCCGAGGCGGGCGGGGGACTGGGAGGCGAGGACGAGTCGGCGGGTGGGCTGATCACTCATGCGGCCAGCGTAGCCGGGGGCCCGTCGCTCAGATGATCCCCAGGATCAGCATCGCGAGGAGCATGGCGACCGCCAGGAGCACGCCCGCGCGGCGCATCTTGGTCTGCATGTCCCGCATGTCCTTGGGCGGGTCGTTCTCCGGGTCGGACCACAGCATGGCTCCGATGGTGCGCGCCGGGCCCGGACCGCGCCTGAGTACGCGTACCTAAGTTCCGCAGATCCTTCGTTCACCCGTACAACCCCGCGATGGTGTCCGGGTGTCAACTACGCGTCGGTTCTCTGGGATTGGAGCGTTCTGTTATGCGCGCTATGCGCACAAAGGTCCTGATGGCGGTGGCCACGGCCGCCGTGGCCACCGGGGGCCTGGCGGTCCCGCTCGCGGGATCGGCCGCCGCCGCGCCCGCGCCGGCCGCGAAGGACGCCGCCGACTTCAACGGCGACGGCTACGGCGACGTGGTCCTGGCCACCCCCGACGCGACCGTGAACGGCGTCAAGAAGGCCGGGCACGTCGCCGTCCTCTACGGGTCGAAGGACGGCGTGGCGGGCGGGCGCAAGCAGCTGGTGAGCCAGGCCTCGGCGAAGGTGCCGGGGGTGCCGGAGGAGCGGGACCGGTTCGGCGCCGCGTACGACACCGGGGACCTGGACGGCGACGGGTACGCGGACTTGGTCGTCGGAGTGCCGGGCGAGAACCGGCGCGGGTTCCTGACCGTGCTGTGGGGCGGCCGGGGCGGGCTCGTCCACGGCGGTCTGAGCATGACGTCGCCGCGCGCGGACGACGTGGGCTACGGCGAGTCCGTGGTCGTCGGCGACTTCGACGGCGACGGCAAGCCGCACGTCGCCACGTACTCCTACTACGGCGCGATCAGCCTGTCCGGCGACGGCTTCACCCGGACCCGGGCCCCGAAGCAACAGCGCCTGGACCTCCACAGCGATGACGCCTTCAGGGTCATCGAGCGTCTGGAGGCCGGTGACTACGACGGCGACGGCGACGACGACCTGCTCGCCTCCGGCATCGACAACGCGGAGGGCGACTTCCTCAACGGCTGGGTCGGCTACTGGAAGGGCGGCCGCACCGGCGTGACCTTCACGGCCCCGCCCGCCGCGCTGCCCGCGACCCGCACCGGCCTTGAGGGCTCGGGCGACGTGAACAAGGACGGGTACGACGACGTCGTGATCACCGACAAGAAGGCCGCGAGGGGCGGCGCGGTCGGTGTCTACTACGGCGGCAAGCGCGGCCCCGGCAGCGGCGGCGCGACCGTGCTCGACCAGGACAGCCCCGGCGTGCCGGACGAGGGCGAGGAAGGTGACGAGTTCGGCGCGAGCGCCTCCGTCGGCGACGTCGACGGGGACGGATACGCCGACGTCGCGGTGGGCGCCCCGGGCGAGGACGCGGCGGGCCGGACCGCCACCGGCGCGGTGCACCTCCTCAAGGGCTCCGCCGCCGGGCTCACCGGCACCGGCGCGCAGGTCCTCGACCAGGGCACGGCGGGCGTGCCGGGCGCGCCCGAGGACGACGACCGCTTCGGCTCCGCGGTCCAGGTGCGGGACACCGACGGCGACGGCAGGGCCGAGGTCGTCGTGGCCGCGCCGGGCGAGGACGTGTTCCCCGGCGCCCGGTGGAACGACGGCTCCGCGTGGGTGCTGCGCGGCGCGAAGGACGGGATCACCACCGCCGGTGCGTACGCGCTCAGCGAGAAGGCATTCGGCCTGACGTACCAGAACAAGGCGTTCGGGTCCGTGCTCGGCCGCTGAGCCGCCGGGGCGGGGGCGCGGGCAGCCGCCCCCGCCCCGGGCGTCACGCGGGCCAGTACGTGCGGCCCCAGGACGCGGGCCCTGGCTGCGGAAGGCGCTCGCGGGCCACGCGGGCCGGGTCCGCCCAGGCGTCCGGGGTGCGGGGCGCGCCGGACGGCTCGTGCGCGGCCGCCGCGGCGCGCGCCTGGACCACCGCCAGGGCGGCGGCCAGCTCCTCGGGGGTCGGGTTGCCCCGTACGACCTTGATCACGAAGGGACTCCTCGGGGGTCGGGTCACGGACGTGTGCGGCCGGGCTACAGCGGGATGTTGCCGTGCTTCTTCGGAGGCAGGGATTCCCGCTTCGTGCGCAGCTGACGCAGGCCGCGCACGAGGTGCGAGCGGGTCTCGGACGGCATGATCACGGCGTCGACGTAACCGCGCTCGGCGGCCGTGTACGGGTTCAGGAGCGTGTCCTCGTACTCCTGGAGGAGCCGCGCCCTGGTCTCCTCCTGGGCGGCCTCGTCACCGGCCGCCGCGATCGTGCGGCGGTGCAGGATGTTCACCGCGCCCTGCGCGCCCATCACCGCGATCTGCGCGGTCGGCCAGGCCAGGTTGAGGTCCGCGCCCAGGTGCTTGGAGCCCATCACGTCGTACGCGCCGCCGAAGGCCTTGCGCGTGATCACGGTGATCAGCGGGACCGTCGCCTCCGCGTAGGCGTAGATCAGCTTGGCGCCGCGGCGGATGATGCCCTCGTGCTCCTGGCCGACGCCCGGCAGGAAGCCCGGCACGTCCACGAAGGTCAGGACGGGCACGTTGAACGCGTCGCAGGTGCGCACGAAGCGCGCGGCCTTCTCGCTCGCGTCGATGTCGAGACAGCCCGCGAACTGCATCGGCTGGTTGGCGACGATGCCCACCGGGTGGCCCTCCACGCGGCCGAAGCCGGTGAGGATGTTCGGCGCGAACAGCGGCTGCGTCTCGAAGAAGTCCCCGTCGTCCAGGACGTGCTCGATCACCGTGTGCATGTCGTACGGCTGGTTGGCGCTGTCCGGCACCAGGACGTCGAGCTCGCGGTCCTCGTCGGTCGGCTCCAGATCGGCCTCCTCGGGGAAGGCCGGGGGCTCGCTGAGGTTGTTCGACGGCAGGTACGAGAGCAGCGACTTGACGTACTCGATGGCGTCCTTCTCGTCGCCCGCCATGTGGTGCGCGACGCCGGAGGTCGCGTTGTGCGTGCGGGCGCCGCCCAGCTCCTCGAAGCCGACGTCCTCGCCGGTGACGGTCTTGATGACGTCCGGGCCCGTGATGAACATGTGCGAGGTCTGGTCGACCATCACCGTGAAGTCGGTGATCGCGGGCGAGTACACCGCGCCGCCCGCGCACGGCCCGACGACGAGGCTGATCTGCGGGATGACGCCCGACGCGTGCGTGTTCCTGCGGAAGATCTCGCCGTACATGCCGAGGGCCATGACGCCCTCCTGGATGCGGGCGCCGCCCGAGTCGTTGATCCCGACGACCGGACAGCCCGTCTTCAGGGCGAAGTCCATGACCTTCATGATCTTCTGGCCGAAGACCTCGCCGAGCGAGCCGCCGAGGACCGTGAAGTCCTGCGAGAAGACGGCGACCGGGCGGCCGTCGACCGTGCCGTAGCCGGTCACCACGCCGTCCCCGTACGGGCGGTTGTGCTCCATGCCGAAGTCGGTGGAGCGGTGCCGGGCGAACTCGTCGAGCTCCACGAACGAGCCCTCGTCGAGCAGCAGCTCGATCCGCTCGCGCGCCGTCAACTTCCCCTTGGCGTGCTGCTTCTCGACCGCGCGCGCCGAACCGGCGTGCTTCGCCTCCTCGATGCGGCGCCGCAGGTCCGCCAGCTTCCCGGCGGTCGTGTGGATGTCGGTGCCGGGATCGCCCCCGGTGGGCGCCCCGGACTCCTGGGGCTGCGCGGAAGGCTGCTTGGGCTCGTGCGGCTCGGACATCGGGACGCGGCTCCCTGCCTGCTCAGAGGGGACGGTGAGGGGCTTACGACGCTGGCTACTGACTCGTAGCGTATCGGCGCGGATACGCCTGTGCAGTGCGGCGTTTACCACACCTAGGGTGGCTTGCATGACGCCCTCGAATGACCATGAGAACGCCGGGAACCGCTGGAGCGACCTGGACCGTCCGCCGCTCGACGCGGCCGCGCTGCGCCGCGCCCTCGTCCGCGACGGCGGGCTCTACCGCTCCCTGGACGTGGTGCCCTCCACCGGCTCCACCAACAGCGACCTGGCCGCCCGCGCCGACGAGCTGCCCGAGGGCGCCGTGCTCGTCGCCGAGGCGCAGCACGCCGCGCGCGGCCGCCTCGACCGGCGCTGGACCGCGCCCGCGCGCTCGGGCCTGTTCTTCTCCGTCCTGCTCAAGCCGGCGGAGGTGCCCGTCGAGCGGTGGGGCTGGCTGCCCCTGCTCACCGGCGTCGCCGTCGCCACCGGTCTGTCCCGGGCCGCCGGGGTCGACACCGCGCTGAAGTGGCCCAACGACCTGCTCGTCACCGTCGAAGGGGAGGAGCGCAAGGCCGGCGGCATCCTCGCCGAGCGCGCGGGCACCGCGGGCGCCGGGGGTGTCGTCATCGGCATCGGCCTCAACGTCACCCTGCGCGCCGACGAACTCCCCGTGCCGCACGCGGGCTCCCTCGCCCTCGCGGGCGCGGCCGGCACCGACCGCGACCCGCTCCTGCGGGCCGTCCTGCGGAGCCTGGAGCGCTGGTACGGCGACTGGCGCCGGGCCGGGGGCGACCCGGCGGCGTGCGGACTCCAGGAGACGTACGCGGCCGGGTGCGCGACGCTCGGCCGCGCGGTCCGGGCCGAGCTGCCCGGCGGGCGCGCGGTCTCCGGCGAGGCCGTGGCGGTGGACGGGGACGGGCGGCTCGTTCTGGCTACGGCTGACGGGATGCGGGAGCCCATCGCGGCGGGGGACGTGGTCCACCTGCGCGGCGTCGGCTGACGGCCCTCGCGGGGGCTCCCCGCGAGGGAGGTGGGTCGAGTCGGGAGTGAGCTGGGGCACACCTGCCGTAAAGTTGGCGCCGGTCGATATCTGACCGTGGCAGATCGGAAGGGCAGCAGGCGTGACCGTCGACGACACCGGCTCCGGCCAGGGCGCACACCCAGCCCCCGACGGTGAGCCCCGCGCGGCGGCCCCGTCGTCCCCCGAGGAGACCGACAAGCCGGACGACCCCTACCGGTCGGCGGGGCCGCACCAGCCCAAGGACCCCGACCTGGCGGCGGCCCTCGACCGCACGGCGAACCCCGGCCACCCGGCCGACCCGGACGACGACAAGGACCCCCTGGCGCTCCGCCTTGAGCAGCTGATCCTCGGGGCCGACCGGCGCTACACCCCCTTCCAGGCGGCCCGCAGCGCGGGCGTCTCCATGGAGCTTGCGTCCCGCTTCTGGCGGGCCATGGGATTCCCCGACATCGGCCAGGCCAAGGCCCTCACCGAGGCCGACGTGCTCGCCCTTCGCCGGCTCGCGGGCCTCGTCGAGGCGGGGCTCCTGAGCGAGGCGATGGCGGTGCAGGTGGCCCGGTCCACCGGGCAGACCACCGCGCGGCTCGCGGAGTGGCAGATCGACTCGTTCCTGGAGGGCCTCACCGAGCCGCCCGAGCCCGGCATGACCCGTACGGAAGTCACGTATCCGCTCGTCGAGCTGCTGCTGCCCGAGCTGGAGGAGTTCCTCATCTATGTGTGGCGGCGTCAGCTCGCCGCCGCCACCGGCCGGGTGGTCCAGGCGGCCGACGACGAGGAGATGGTCGACCGGCGGCTCGCCGTCGGCTTCGCCGACCTCGTCGGCTTCACGCGCCTGACGCGGCGCATGGAGGAGGAGGAACTCGGCGAGCTGGTCGAGGCGTTCGAGACGACGGCCGCCGACCTGGTGGCCGCGCACGGCGGGCGGCTCATCAAGACCCTCGGCGACGAGGTCCTCTTCGCCGCCGACGACGCCGGGATCGCGGCCGAGATCGCGCTGCGGCTCATCGAGACCATGGCGAACGACGAGACCATGCCCGAGCTGCGCGTCGGCATCGCCTTCGGCACGGTCACGACCCGCATGGGCGACGTGTTCGGGACCACGGTGAACCTCGCGAGCCGCCTCACCTCGATAGCGCCCCGGGACGCCGTGCTGGTCGACGGGGCGCTCGCCGAGGAGCTGACCAGGACCGGGGAGGCCCCCGCGTCCGAGACGGAGGCCGCGGCGCTCGCCGAGCGCGTGGGGGAGGACGGCGGGGAGCCGCCCTCGTACCGCTTCGCGCTCCAGCCGATGTGGCAGCGGCCGGTCCGCGGGCTCGGCATCGTCGAGCCCTGGCTGCTCACCCGCAGGGGCTGACCTCCGGCCGGTCCCGGGTACCCAAGGCGCGGCCCGGCTGACATCATCTCGGCGTAACGATCGTTAACCGGGAGTCGGAGGGGTCATGGGCGAGCAGCGTTTCGGGGAGTTCGTGGGAGTACGGCGGCACGGGCACGTGGCGGAGCTCGCGCTCGACCGGCCCAAGGCCATGAACGCCGTGTCCAGCGCCATGGCCCGCTCCATCAGCGAGGCCTGCGACGCCCTCGGCGCGGACCGGGACGTGCGCGTGGTGGTCCTGACCTCCACGCACGAGCGGGCGTTCTGCGTGGGCGCCGACCTGAAGGAGCGCAACTCCCTCACCGACGCGGAGCTGGTGCGCCAGCGGCCCGTCACGCGGGCCGCGTACACCGGGGTGCTCGACCTGCCGATGCCCACCGTCGCCGCGGTGCACGGCTACGCCCTCGGCGGCGGCTTCGAGCTCGCGCTGTCCTGCGACGTCATCGTCGCCGACCCGACGGCCGTCGTCGGCCTGCCCGAGGTGTCCGTGGGCGTGCTCCCCGGCGGTGGCGGCACCCAGCTGCTGCCCCGGCGCGTGGGCGCCGCGCGGGCCGCCGAGCTGATCTTCTCGGCGCGCCGCGTCGAGGCGGCGGAGGCCAAGGAGCTCGGGCTCGTCGACCTGGTGGCGGGCGAGGGCGAGGACCGCGACGAGGCCCTCGCGCTCGCCGCCCGCATCGCCGCGAACTCGCCCGTCGGCCTGCGCGCCGCCAAGCGCGCGCTGCGCCTCGGCCACGGGCTCGACCTGCGCGCGGGCCTGGAGGTGGAGGACGCGGCCTGGCGGTCGGTGGCGTTCTCGGGGGACCGGGCCGAGGGCGTCGCGGCGTTCAACGAGAAGCGGAAGCCGGAGTGGCCCGGGGAGTGAGGGAGACCTCCGGGGCGCCACGCCTCGGGGCGCCCCTGCCGGGGTGCCCTCGCCCCGCGTCTCCATTTGCGTCGAATGTCCGTAACCTGGAGTGATGGGACAGGACGCTCGGTTGCGCGCTGTCGTGGCGCTCGCGCAGGGGATGGCCGCCGCGCACACCCCGCGCGGGTCCTGGCGGGCGGCCGCCCAGGGCGCCCGGCGGGCCCTCGACGGGAGCTTCGCCGCGCTGTCCGTGTGGGAGCGGGAGCGCGGGCGCCTGCGCGTCCTGGCGAACGTCGGGGAGCTGGCCGCGGGGGAGGAGGAGTTCCCCGACGACGAGGCCTACCCCGTCCACCAGTTCCCGGAGATCACCGAGTTCCTGCACGAGCGCTGGGCGGGCGGCGGTGAGCCGCACGCCTGGGTGGAGACCGCGCGGGGGCCGGGCGGTGGCGAGCGCGCGGGCTACTGCCACCAGCGGGTCGCCGCGCTGCGCAGGCGGGGGCGCGGCTGCTGCGTGGTGGCCCCGATCGTCCTGCGCGGCCGCGCCTGGGGCGAGCTGTACGTGGCGCGGCCGGTGGACGCGCCGGTCTTTGACCGCGCCGACGCGGACTTCGCCACGGTCCTCGCGGCCGTGGTCGCCGCCGGGATCGCCCAGACCGAGCGCCTCGAAGAGGCCCGCCGCCTCGCCTTCACGGACTCCCTCACCGGCCTCGCCAACCGGCGCGCGGTCGACGTGCGGCTCGACGAGGCCGTGGAGCGGCACCGCACCGAGGGCGTCGTCGTCAGCCTCGTCGTCTGCGACGTGAACGGGCTCAAGCAGGTCAACGACCGGCTCGGGCACGCGGTCGGCGACCGGCTCCTGGAGCGGTTCGGCTCGCTGCTCTCGCTGTGCGGGGCGATGCTGCCCGGGGCCCTCGCGGCCCGCCTCGGCGGCGACGAGTTCTGCCTCCTCTCGATCGGGCCGACCTCGGACGAGGTGGTGCGGGTCGCCGACGAACTGTGCGTGCGCGCGTACGAGTTGGAGCTGGGCGAGGGCGTCGCCTGCGGGGTCGCGTCGACGGGGGACCCGATCGGGCCCGTGCGGTCGGCCCGCCGGCTCTTCCGGCTCGCGGACGCGGCGCAGTACCGGGCGAAGGGCGCGCGGGCGGTGAAGCCGGTGGTCGCCGGTCGCGAGGGCGCGGACGATCCGGTGGTGCGCCTCGCCGACGAGGCGGCGGCCCCCGCGCGGGGCGAGCGGCGGCGCTTCCGGGGGCGGTAGCCCGCGCGGCCCGCGCCGCGCCCCGGGGGCCGGACGGGCTCGGACCTTCCGACCAGTGACAGCACGGGTTTCAGTGCGTACGCTCCTGAATATGGATATGCAGACTGTGGTCGTAGGGACGTCCGGCACCACCGCCGCGGACGTCGTGGCCGTCGCCCGCCGGAACGCCCGCATCGAGCTCGGCGACGACGCCGTCGCGGCCCTCACCGCGGCCCGGGAGATCGTCGACGCGCTCGCCGCCAAGCCGGAGCCGGTCTACGGCGTCTCGACCGGTTTCGGCGCCCTCGCGACCCGGCACATCGACCACGATCTGCGCGCCCAGCTCCAGCGGAACATCGTCCGCTCGCACGCGGCGGGCATGGGCCCGCGGGTGGAGCGCGAAGTGGTGCGCGCGCTGATGTTCCTGCGCCTGAAGACGGTCTGCTCGGGGCACACCGGCGTGCGCCCGCAGGTCGCGCAGACCATGGCCGACGTCCTGAACGCGGGCATCACCCCGGTCGTCCACGAGTACGGCTCCCTCGGCTGCTCCGGCGACCTCGCCCCGCTCAGCCACTGCGCCCTGACCCTGCTGGGCGAGGGCGAGGCCGAGGGCCCGGACGGGGCGCTGCGGCCCGCCGCCGAGCTGCTCGCCGAGCACGGCATCGCCCCGGTCGAGCTGCGCGAGAAGGAGGGCCTCGCGCTGCTCAACGGCACCGACGGCATGCTCGGCATGCTGGTGATGGCCCTCGCCGACCTGGACGTCCTCTACAAGTCCGCCGACATCACCGCCGCGCTCTCCCTTGAGGGCCTGCTCGGCACCGAGAAGGTCCTCGCGCCCGAGCTGCACGCCATCCGCCCGCACCCCGGGCAGGCGGCCGCCGCCGCCAACATGCTGGCCGTGCTCGCCGGTTCGGGCCTGACCGGGCACCACCAGGACGACGCGCCGCGGGTCCAGGACGCGTACTCGGTGCGGTGCGCCCCGCAGGTCGCGGGCGCGGGCCGGGACACCCTCGCGCACGCCCGCACGGTCGCCGAGCGCGAGCTGGCCGCCGCCGTCGACAACCCGGTCGTGCTCCCGGACGGACGCGTGGAGTCGAACGGGAACTTCCACGGCGCCCCCGTCGCGTACGTCCTGGACTTCCTCGCCATCGCCGCCGCCGACCTCGGCTCCATCGCCGAGCGGCGCACCGACCGGCTGCTCGACAAGAACCGGTCGCACGGCCTGCCGCCGTTCCTCGCCGACGACGCGGGCGTCGACTCCGGCCTGATGATCGCCCAGTACACGCAGGCCGCCCTGGTCAGCGAGATGAAGCGGCTCGCCGTCCCGGCCTCCGCCGACTCCATCCCGTCCTCCGCCATGCAGGAGGACCACGTCTCCATGGGCTGGTCGGCCGCGCGCAAGCTGCGGACCGCCGTCGACAACCTCGCCCGGATCCTCGCCGTCGAGCTGTACGCCGCCACGCGCGCCATCGAGCTGCGCGAGGGCCTCACCCCCGCACCGGCGAGCCGCGCCGTCATCGAGGCCGCGCGCAAGGCCGGGGTCGAGGGTCCCGGGCCCGACCGCTTCCTCGCGCCGGACCTGGCGGCGGCCGAGGCGTTCGTCCGCGGCGGCGAGCTGGTCGGCGCCGCGGAGCAGGTCACAGGGCCGCTGGCCTGATCACGGCTTCGGCACCGGCTCCGGATCCTCCGGGGCCGGGCCGCCGTCCACCGGGTCCGCCGGGCCCGCCGTGCCTCCCGTGTCCGCCGTCGCCGTCAGGAAGTCCTCGCTGATCTCCTTGGGCCCGAAGGGCCACACCTTCTCCAGGCGCGCCCACACCACGAACGCCACGCACCCGAGCGCGACCCAGGCGAGCGACCACTCGATGGGGTGGCGGCCCGGTGCGTTCTTGTCGGCGTACCCGTAGATGACCAGCCAGCCCGCGAGGGCGACGAAGCTCGGGAGCGGGTACAGCCACATGCGGTAGGGGCGGCGCAGCCCCGGCTGGCGGCGGCGCAGCACGCTCAGGGCGAGGATCTGGGCGAGCGCCTGCACCAGGACCATCACGGCCGTCAGGAGCTGGATCAGCGTCGCGAGGTCGGTGTGGCGGCCGAGCAGGAAGCCCCCGGACGTCACCACGCCCATCGTCGCGAGGCCGAGCACCGGGAAGCGGTGCTTCGGGTGCAGCTTCGCGTACGGCCGGAAGAACACCCGGTCCCTGGCCGCGTCGTACGGCACGCGCGAGCCGCCGAGCAGCCCCGCGAAGACGGAGGCGAACGCGGTGACGAGGATCAGCACGGTGACGGTGTCCGCCGCGCCCCTGCCCCAGGTCTCCTCCAGGACGGCTGACGCGACGGACGTCGAGGCGACGTCGTCCGGGTCGGTCATGCGGTGCCAGTCGATGACGCCGAGCGTGCCGATCTGGAGCAGCAGGTAGATCGTCATGATCCCGAGGATCGAGAAGACGATCGCGCGGGGCAGGGTGCGCCCCGGGTCCTTGATCTCGGCGCCCAGGTACGCGGCCGTGTTGTAGCCGAGGTAGTCGTAGATGCCGATCGTCAGGCCGCCCGCGAAGCCGATCCAGAAGTGGTTGCTCGTCACCTCGAAGGCGTCGGACGGGTAGGTGAACGCCAGGTCGGCGTCGAAGTGCGTCAGCGAGGCGACGATCACGCAGCCGACCGACAGGATCATCACGACCCACATCACGGCCGTGATCCGCGCGATGTGCTCGATGCCGCGCCACAGCAGCGCGACGACCAGCGCGATCACCCCGAGCCCGATCAGATCGCCGGTCGTCCGCCCCATGCCGGGCGCGAGGTAGCCCAGGTACTGCACGAAGCCGACGATCCCGGTCGACATGCCGACCGGGATGAACAACATCGCCGTCCACACGAACAAGAAGGGCATGAGGCGGCCCGTGCGGTACTGGAAGGCCTGGCGCAGATAGACGTAGCTGCCGCCGGACCCGGGCATCGCGGCGCTCAGCTCCGCCCAGACAAGGCCGTCGCAGAGCGCGAGCAGCGCGCCCGCGACGAAGCCGGTGACCGCCTGCGGCCCGCCGAACGCCGCCACCATCAGCGGGATCGTCACGAAAGGTCCGATGCCGCACATCTGGCTCATGTTGATGGCGGTGGCCTGGAAGGGGCCCACTCGGCGTACGAAGCCCTTCTCCGACACGGGAGCCTCCTGGGCGCGGCGATCGGCCAAAGCTGATCGACAACGGTACGGTCGATGACCGCCGTGCCCAAGAGGTCGGACGGAAAGGGGAGTTAGGAGAGGCCGATCGCCGACGGGGCGCCCGGCCCCGGCCGGCGCCGGATCAGTCCGCCGTGCTCTCCCGGCGCGCCGAGTACGCCACGAATCCCGCGCCCAGGCCCAGGAACGCCGCGCCGCCCACCACGTAGGGCGTGGTGGTGTCCGCGAGCCGGTCGGTGGCGGCCGTCTCGTGCGGGGTGGTGGCGGGGTGGCGCGGTCCGTCGGCCGGGGCCGCCTTCGCGGAGGGGACGAACCACAGGGCGCTGAGCAGGGTCGCAGCGGCGGCCGCGGTCAGCAGCGGGCGGAGTGCGGTCACGGGAAACGGATCCCCCTTGTGGAGCTGGCGAATTGGCCGTCTGGGGCGATGCTAATGAAAGGCGCGGGTCGTGCGGAAGCCACGCCCGGAATGGGCCGTACTCTCCCTCCCATGAAGGTGAATGAAACATCACGTTTTGTACGGCTGCGTGCCGAATTGGTCGTCGAGGTGGACGGGTCCGGCGAGCTGACCGCCGCCGCCCTGAAGCGCATCGTGGACGACCCCCACCTGCCCCACGACGAGCGCATGCACGCCGAGGCCGCCGTCAAGGAGGACGACGCGGAGGCGCTCGCCTACCTCGTGGACCCCTTCGACCTGGTCAAGGAGCTGCCCGGAATCGAGCTGACCCAGGCGTCCTGGAGCAGCGAAGTGATCGATTACGACCCCGATTCGCCGGACTGGGACCCGGACGAGCATGATGACGGTGAGGACGGCGAGGAGCCCTAGGGCACGCCCGCGGCACCGCGCACCGGTCAGCACCGGAACGCAGGGGAGCCCCGGTCGGCAACAGCCGTCCGGGGCTCCGTCGTCTCCTGAGCGCGCGGCCGTCCCGGCCGTCCCGCCCGACGTGGCGTTCCCCACATCCCGGGCGGAAATGGAACGCGAAGGACCGGGAACTGCGTTAGGCGTGAAGCGGGATTACGGGACCCTCGGGTCTTGTGGGGATTCGGCAACGATGGAGATGCGTGTAATGACGGACAGTAAGCGGCGCAGAGGTCTGGTGGCCGTGTCCGCCCTGGTCGGCGGGGTGCTCCTGCTCTCCGCCTGTAGCGGTGACGACGGCGACAAGAAGGACTCGGGCGGCGGGGAGTCGCAGAGCCAGGTCGACGAGGCGGCCGCCAAGAAGACCTCGGCAGCCAAGATCGCGATCGCGCCGAAGAACGGCTCCGACAACGCGAGCATCAACAAGGACGCCAAGGTCACCGTGAGCGAGGGCACGCTCACGAACGTGGTGATGAAGGCCGAGGGCGGCGCCGCGGTGGCCGGCGAGATATCCGCGGACAAGAAGACCTGGAAGCCCAGCGCCCAGCTGGAGCGCGCCACCACGTACAAGATCACCGCGACCGCCGCGGACTCCGACGGCCGCAAGGCGCACGAGAACTCGTCCTTCACGACCGTCTCGAAGGCCAACAGCTTCATCGGCAGCTTCACGCCCGAGGACGGCTCCACGGTCGGCGTGGGCATGCCGGTGTCGATCAACTTCGACAAGCCGATCACCAACCGCAAGGCCGTGCAGAGCGGGGTCAAGGTGACCTCCACCTCCGGCCAGGAGATCGTCGGCCACTGGTTCGGCAACCAGCGCCTGGACTTCCGCCCCCAGGACTACTGGAAGGGCAACTCCACCGTCACGCTGAAGCTGGCCCTCGACGGCGTCCAGGGCGCCGACGGGGTGTACGGCGTGCAGCAGAAGACGGTCCAGTTCAAGATCGGGCGCAACCAGGTGTCCGTCGTGGACGCCAAGACCAAGCAGATGAAGATCATGCGGGACGGGAAGGTCGTGAAGACCATCCCGATCTCCGCCGGGTCGCCGGACAACAAGACGTACAACGGCAAGATGGTGATCTCCGAGAAGTTCAAGGAGACCCGGATGAACGGCGCGACCGTGGGCTTCACGGACAGCGACGGCAAGGGCGAGTACGACATCAAGGACGTCCCGCACGCCATGCGCCTGTCCAGCTCCGGCACCTTCATCCACGGCAACTACTGGGGCTCGAAGTCGATCTTCGGCAATGTGAACACCAGCCACGGCTGCATCGGCCTCGAGGACGCGAAGGGTGCGGGCGACAAGTCCACCCCGGGCTCCTGGTTCTTCGAGAACACGATCACCGGTGACGTCGTCGACGTCCGCAACACCGGCGACAAGACGATCGCCCCGGACAACGGCCTCAACGGCTGGAACATGAGCTGGGCGCAGTGGAAGGCGGGCTCCGCCCTCTGATCCACCGCCTCCGGGCCGTCCGCACGGGCCCGCACCCCGCCCGGGGTGCGGGCCCGTCGGCGTACCCGGGGTGCGGGCCCGTTCCGTGTCGACGGCGTTGCGGGACCATGTTGAACCGGCCAACAACCCCAACTATTCACTTCTGTCGCATAGTTGAACGGATATCGTCCCCCTCGACATACTGCGTGACTCAGAGCTTTCACCTTGAGGGGGAAACTTGCTCAGACAAGTGAAGAAAGCGAGACGACCGGTCACCGCGCGTCGCGCGGGCGCGGCCACCATCGCGGCCGCGGCGGCCGTGGCGCTTGCCGCGGGCATGACCAGCCCGGCCCAGGCGGGGCCCGGCTCCGCCGCACCTGAGCACGACGGCGTCAAGGCGCCGGTGAAACACCACATCACGCTCCTCACCGGGGACCGCGTCACGGTCGACGCCAAGGGGCGCGTCACCGGGTTCGACCCCGCGAAGGGGCGTACGCACATACCCGTGCGCACCACCCGCGCCGACGGGCACACCCTCGTCGTGCCGGCCGACGCCCAGCGGCTGATAGCCGACGGCAAGCTCGACCAGCGGCTCTTCGACGTCACTGAGCTGAGCAAGAAGAGCAACCGCGCGGCCCAGAAGCAGGGCCTGAAGGTCATCGTCGCCTACAAGGGCGCGGCCGCGGCGGCCAAGGCCGACGTGCGGGACGCGGGCGGCACCAAGCTCCGCCGCTCCCTGAAGACGCTCAACGCCGACGCCGTGCAGACCCCGAAGCGCGACGCCGCGAAGCTCTGGGACGCGCTCACCGCGGACCGCGGCGCGGCCCGCACCACCGCGTCCGGCATCAGCCGCGTCTGGCTCGACGGCACCCGCAGGGCGAGCCTCGACAAGAGCGTCAAGCAGATCGGCGTCCCCAAGGCCTGGCAGGCCGGGTACGACGGCAAGGGCGTGAAGATCGCCGTCCTGGACACCGGTGTGGACGCCACCCACCCCGACCTCAAGGAACAGGTCGTCGGGGCGAAGAACTTCACCCCGTCGCCCGACGCCAAGGACCGCGTCGGGCACGGCACGCACGTCGCGTCCATCGCCGCGGGCACCGGCACGAAGAACAGCGCCTACAAGGGCGTCGCCCCGGGCGCGAAGGTCCTCAACGGCAAGGTCCTCGGCGACGAGGGCTCCGGCGACGACTCCGGGATCATCGCGGGCATCGAGTGGGCGGCCGCCGAGGGCGCAGGCGTGGTGAACCTGAGCCTCGGCGGCGGCGACACGCCCGGCGTGGACCCGCTGGAGGCCGCCGTCAACAAGGTCTCCGAGGACAAGGGCATCCTCTTCGCGATCGCCGCGGGCAACGACGGGGCGCCCGGCTCGGTCGGCTCGCCGGGCAGCGCGGACGCGGCCCTGACGGTCGGCGCGGTCGACGACAACGACAAGCTCGCCGAGTTCTCCAGCGAGGGCCCGCGCGTCGGCGACGGCGCCATCAAGCCCGACGTGACCGCTCCTGGCGTGGACATCACCGCCGCCGCGGCCCCCGGCAGCCAGATCGAGAAGGAGGTCGGGCAGAAGCCGGACGGCTATCTGACGATCTCCGGCACCTCGATGGCGACGCCGCACGCCGCGGGCGCCGCCGCGCTGCTCAAGCAGCAGCACCCGGACTGGAAGTACACCGAGCTGAAGGGCGCGCTCACCGCGTCCACCAAGCCCGGCAAGTACACGCCGTTCCAGCAGGGTTCGGGCCGGATCGCCGTGGACAACGCCATCAAGCAGTCCGTGATCGCCGACCCGGTGTCGGTGAGCTTCGGCACCCAGGCGTGGCCGCACACCGACGACAAGCCGGTCACCAAGAAGGTCACGTACCGCAACCTGGGCACCAGCGAGGTCACCCTCGACCTGGCCCTCAAGACGGCCGACCCCAAGGGCAATCCGGCGCCCTCCGGCTTCTTCGAGCTCGCCGCCAAGAAGGTCACCGTGCCCGCGGGCGGCACCGCGTCGGTCGACCTGACCAGCGACACCAAGCTGGGCGGCACCCTCGACGGCGCGTACTCCGCGTACGTGACCGCGACCGGCGGCGGCCAGTCCGTGCGCACGGCCGCCGCGGTGAACCGCGAGGTCGAGTCGTACGACGTGACGGTGAAGCACGTCGGCCGCGACGGGCAGCCCGCCACGGCCTACAGCTCGTCCCTGATCGGCACCTCCGCCGCCACCGCCGACCAGGACTTCACCGTCTACGACCCGTCCGGCACCGCCAAGGTCCGCGTGCCCAAGGGCGGTTACGCCCTCGACGGGAGCGTCTTCGTCGACCCGCAGGACGCCAGCAAGGGCATCGACTGGATCGTCCAGCCGAAGCTGAACGTCACCAAGGACACGACGGTGACCGTGGACGCCCGCAAGGCGAAGCCCGTCGACGTGACGGTGCCCGCGGCCGACGCCAAGTCCGAGCTGGCGCTGCCGCTCTACGGCATCCAGAACGACGCCGTCGACTTCGCGTCGGGCTGGTTCCTCGACTCCTACGCGGCCTTCCGCACCGCGCACCTCGGCCCGGCCGTCAGCGACGGCTCGCTGCGGCAGAGCTGGGACGCGCGCTGGTCCAAGGGCGACAAGAGCGAGTACGACGTCGTGTCGGGCGGCAAGGTCAAGGAGTTCGCCACCGGCTACACCAAGCACTACAAGGAGTCCGAGCTCGCCACCGTGAAGGTCGGCCTCGGCGCCTCGTCGAGCGGGAAGACGGCTGCGGTCGCCGCGTTCGGCTATCTGCCCGGCAGCGGCCTGAGCCTCGGCGTCAGCCTGCCGCAGAAGGCGCCGAGCACGCGCACCCTGTACGTGTCCACGGGCGACAAGGTCAAGTGGGGCCTTGAGTTCGAGCAGCGCGGGGGCGTGGGCGACGACGGCTGGCCCGTCGTCGACGCCGGGTACACGCTCGGCGCCCCGCAGACCTTCACCGCGGGCAAGACGTACGACAAGAAGTTCAACACGGCCGTCTTCGGCCCGCGGATCGGCGGCGACTACGGCGTCTTCCGCAAGGGCAACGAGATCGCGGGCTCCCTGCCGCTGTTCGCCGACGGCCAGACGCACGCGGGCGGCTCCGTGTACACGTCGGCCAAGACCACCCTGAAGCACAACGGCACGCAGATCGGTGAGAACACCGACCCGCTGACCGGCAAGGCCTTCAAGGTGCCCGCGGGCGACGCCCAGTACCAGCTGTCGACGTCCGTCAAGCGGAGCGTGGCCGTGGCCGCGGCCTCCACGCGGATCGACGCGAGCTACTCCTTCCGCTCGAAGAAGACCACGGCCGTCACGAAGCTGCCCGTCTCCGGCGTGCGCTTCAACGCGGCGGTCGGCCTCGACAGCCGGGCGCCCGCCGACAAGAAGCAGTCCGTGCCGGTGACGGTGCAGGGTGCGGCGGCCGGGGCCAACCTCAAGTCGCTCGCCGTCTGGGTCAGTTACGACTACGGCCGCAACTGGAAGCCCGTCGAGGTCAAGAACGGCAAGATCTCGGTGAAGAACCCGGCCGCGGGCAAGGGCATCTCCTTCCACGCCAAGGTCAGCGACAAGAAGGGCAACAAGTCGACGGTGTCGATCTACAACGCGTACTACGGCAAGTGAGCCGCCCGCACGGACACGTGGGCCGGTCGCTTGAGTACGTGAGCTAGTCGCTAGTCGCTTTGAGGCGCGGCGCCGAACGGACTGTCGATCACATATCGCCAGTGTCCGTCGGCGCCGCGTCGTGCTACGTCCGTGGCCGTCGAGCGCACCTCGCCGCCGATCTCCCAGTCCACGACGAGCAGCGCGATGTCGCCGTCACCAGCGACGTGCACCTGCCGGGTGCGTACGGAGATGGGCAGGCCGAGGGCCAGGAACGGGGCGTTCTGCGCGGCGATCGCGGCGTCGCCGTGCACCGGCACGCCGGACTCGGGCACGAACGCGGCGTGCGGTTCGTACAGCTCGCGGACCGCGTCCGGGTCGCCGCTGTTGAAGCGCGCGGCGAACGCGGCGGGGACGTCCTCGGCGCGCGTCGGCAGGGCGGCCGGGGGCAGGATGGGGGTGCTCGACTCAGTCATGTACGGAACGGTAGGAGGCGTCCTCGTGGCTCACCGAACGGTAAGTCAGGCAGGTCAGGGCGTCCGCGCGGGACGGCCCGGGCTTCCCGACGACCCGCGCGCCCGGGTCGCGGCGCCCAGCCCCTGCTGCCCCGTGGAGGTCACGCTCGCGGCGCTGCGGGGCCGCTGGACCACGCTCGTGGTGCGCGAGTTGCTCGCGGGTGACGTGTACGCGTACAGCGAACTGGCCGCCGCGCTCCCGGAGTTGTCCGACAAAGTACTTGCGGAGCGGCTGGCACAGCTCACCGCCGCCGGGGTGGTCCGGCGCACGCGGACGCCCGGCTGGCCGCCCACTGTCACCTATCGACTCACCCCGCACGGCAGGGAGCTGGGTCCGGTGCTCCAGGCCCTCTGGGACTGGGGCGCGGCCGCCGCCCTTGACGTCCCGGAAGAGGAAGCCGACACGCCATGAGCGCGAGCCCCGCCCACACCGTCGAGTACGTCCGCTACCGCGTGCCCGCCGAGCGCGCCGCCGAGTTCCTGTCCGCGTACACCCACGCGGCCGTGCCGCTGGCCGCCGCGCCGCAGTGCGTGGACTACGAACTCGCCCGCTGTGAGGAGACCACCGAGGAGTTCTGGCACTTCGTCCTGCGCATCACCTGGACCTCCACGAAGGACCACCTGGAGGGCTTCCGGTCGTCGCAGCACTTCCGGGACTTCTTCGCGCACGTCCGCCCGTATGTCGAGAACATCGAGGAGATGCGGCACTACACGCCGACCTCGGTGCGCGGCTCCGGCGCCTCGACGCCGACGCTGTACGCGTGGGCGGGCGGCGCGGAGCGCTTCGAGCGGCTCACGGAGGTCTTCTACGAGAAGGTCCTCGCGGACGATCTGCTCGCCCCGGTCTTCGCGGGGCTCGCGCCCGAGCACGCGGCGCACGTCGCGCAGTGGCTCGGCGAGGTCTTCGGCGGCCCGACGGCCTACTCCCGCGCCCACGGCGGGCCCGACGGCTCGGGCGCGCACGCCCACATGGTCTCCAAACACCTCGGCAAGGGCATCACCGAGCCGCAGCGGCGCCGCTGGGTGAACCTCATGCAGGACGCGGCGGACGAGGCGGGCCTGCCGACCGACGCGGAGTTCCGCTCGGCCTTCGTGGCGTACGTGGAGTGGGGCACGCGCCTCGCCGTCTACTTCTCGGGCCCCGAAGCCACCCGCCCCGCCGACCAGCCCGTCCCGGTCTGGAACTGGGGCGCGGCCCCGCCGTACCAGCCGTGACGACGGCGCGCGGGCCACGGGGTTTCAGCCCGTCCGGCGTTTGAGGACGAGCGCGTCAGCGCGATGGATCGAGCCGGTCCGGCGCCTGAGGACGAGGCGCGCAGCGCCGGGAAGCCGCTAGCGAACCCCCGTCGGGGACTCCGCGTTCCAGCTGGCCAGGAGGCGGAGTGCCTCGGCGGACGGGGAGCCGGGCTCGGCGTGGTACGTGACCAGGTACTGCTCCGCGTCGTCGTCGAGCCGCATCGTCTCGAACGAGAGGGTGAGCTCGCCGACCAGCGGGTGCCGCAGCTGCTTGACGCCGTGCCCCTTCTCCCGCACGTCGTGCGCGGCCCACAGCTTCCGGAACGTCTCGCTCTTCACGGAGAGCTCCCCGACGAGCGCCGAGAGCTGCGGGTCGTTCGGATAGCGGCCCGCGTCCATCCGCAGGAAGCTGACCATGTCCGAGGCCTTGCGGTCCCAGGTGTCCGCGAACAGCTCGCGGATCCGCGGGTCGAGGAAGACGAGCCGGGCCCAGTTCCGCCGCTCGCGCGGCAGGGCGCCCCAGTCGCCGAACACGGCGGTCGCCATGCGGTTCCAGCCGAGGATGTCGGAGCGGCGCCCGCCGACGTACGCGGGGACGGTGTCCATCGCGTCGAGGAGGTGCTGGAGCGCGGGCCGCAGCGGCTGCGTCGGCGCGACCCGCTTCTTCTTGTGGGCCGTGGGCTTCGCGAGGTGCGTGAGGTGCGCGTGCTCCGCGCTGTTCAGCCGCAGGGCCCGCGCGATGGAGTCGAGGACCTCCGCCGAGACGTTGCGTCCGTTGCCCTGCTCCAGGCGCGTGTAGTACGCCACCGAGACGCCCGCGAGCTGCGCCAGCTCCTCGCGGCGGAGGCCGGGTACCCGCCGCTGCCTGCCGTAACCCGTGAGCCCGACGTCCTGCGGCTGGAGCCGGGCCCTGCGGGTGCGCAGGAACTCGCTCAGCTCGGCCCGGCGGTCGAGGCCCTCGGGGGCGGCGGCGTTCGCGTCCATGCCTTCCAGTATTCCGGCGTTCCGCCGTGCGTACGCTCCCGAGCCTGATACCGCCAGTGGTACGCACACCGTGCGTAGGCACAACGGAGGCCTGGGTGACCGCCCGCGCCGCTGCCAGGCTCGATGGCATGACCGCACAGACGACCTCCCAGACCACCACCCCGGGCGCCCCGGCCGGACACGTCCCGGCCTACGCCGCGCCCGCGGCCAACGCACCGCTGGAGCGCACCACCGTGCCGCGCCGCCCCGTCGGCGAGCACGACGTACTGATCGACATCAAGTACGCCGGAATCTGTCACTCCGACATCCACCAGGCCCGTGACGGCTGGGGCGAGGGCATCTTCCCGATGGTCCCGGGACACGAGATCGCGGGCGTCGTCGCCGAGGTCGGCCCCGGCGTCACCAAGTTCCGGGTCGGCGACCGCGTCGGCGTGGGCTGCATGGTCGACTCCTGCCGCGAGTGCGACGCCTGCCGCGCGGGCCTCGAGCAGTACTGCGTCCAGGGCAACATCCAGACGTACAACGCGCTCGACAAGCGCGGCGAGCCCACCTACGGCGGCTACTCCCGGCAGATCGTCGTCGACGAGGCCTTCACCCTGCGCATCCCCGACGGCCTCTCCCTGGACGTGGCCGCGCCGCTGCTGTGCGCGGGCATCACCACGTACTCCCCGCTCGCGCACTGGAACGCGGGCCCCGGCAAGAAGGTCGCGGTCGTCGGGCTCGGCGGCCTCGGCCACATGGCCGTCAAGATCGCGCACGCGATGGGCGCGGAGGTCACCGTCCTGTCGCAGACCCTGCGCAAGAAGGACGACGGGCTCCGGCTCGGCGCCGAGCACTACTACGCGACCGGCGACGACGCCACGTTCGAGCAGCTCGCGGGCGCCTTCGACCTGATCGTCTCCACGGTGTCGGCGCCGCTGCCCTTCGACAAGTACCTGGGCCTGCTGAAGACGGACGGCGCCCTGGTGAACGTGGGCGCCCCCGAGGAGCCCGTGTCCCTCAACGTCTTCTCGCTGATGCTCCAGCGCAAGACCCTCGCGGGCTCCGCCATCGGCGGCATCCCCGAGACCCAGGAGATGCTGGACTTCTGCGCCGAGCACAGCCTGGGCGCGGAGATCGAGCTGATCGGCGCCGACCGGATCAACGAGGCCTACGAGCGGGTCCTCGCGAGCGACGTCCGCTACCGCTTCGTCATCGACGCGACGACGATCTGACGGGGCCGCGGCCGGAAAGTGCCTGGTCCCGGGGGCCTAGGGCGCATGGCGCAGCGACGGTGGGGCCGGTGACGGATGCCGGGGGCGGCGGCCCGGCCGTAGCGTTCCGGGTGTCAGCACGACACGGCACCGGAGGAGGTCCGCACGATGAGCATCCAGCTGAACCACACCATCGTCCAAGCCGAGGACAAGGCGGAGTCCGCGCGGTTCCTCGCGGACATCCTGGGGCTCGAAGTCGGCCCCCAGTACGGCCCGTTCGTCCCCGTGGAGATCCCCAACGGCGTCACGCTCGACTACTACGAGGGCGACGGCGACCCGCTCGTGTCGCAGCACTACGCGTTCATGGTCTCCGACGGGGAGTTCGACGCGATCTTCGGCCGGATCAAGGAGCGGGGCCTCACCTACTGGGCGGACCCGTACCACACGCGGAAGAACGAGATCAACACGAACGACGGCGGCCGCGGGCTCTACTGGGACGACCCCAACGGCCACAAGCTGGAGATCATCACCAAGCCGTACGGGGCCGGGGACGCGTGACCCGGGGTGCCCGCGCGCGGGTCACTCCCCGCGCAGGAACCCCAGGACCAGGGGCGTGGCCACGTCCGCGAACTCCTCGAAGTACGCGTGCCGGGCGCCCCGCACCCAGCGCAGCCGGGCGTCCGCGATGCGCTCCGCGAGCAGCGGGGCGTTGGCCGCGGGGTTGAAGGCGTCGTCGCTCCCGTGCACCACGAGGGTCGGCGCCTTGATCCGGAGCAGCGCGTCCCACGCGTCGTGCCGGGCGCTGGCCCGCAGATGACGCCGCCGGGCGTGCGCGGGCATCGACGGGTCCCCCAGGGTGGGGAACCGCGTCCGCCCCGCCGCCCGCTGGGCGGCCAGCCACGCGGGCGTGTACATCAGCTCCCGCAGCACGCGCGCCGCCGCCTGCTGGTCCGGCTGCGCCAGCGCGCGCCGGACCTCGGGCCCGCGCTCCACGCCGTGCGGCGCCCCCGGTGACGTGCAGCCCAGGACGAGCCGGTCCACGCGATCCGGCCGGTCGGCGGCGAGCCACTGCGCGACCCGCCCGCCCATCGACGTCCCGTACACGTGCGCCCGCTCGATGCCGGCGTCCGCGAGGACGGCCGCGACGTCGTCGGCGAACCCGCGCGTGCTGTACGAGTCCGTGTCCGGCCGGTCGCTCTCGCCGGTGCCGCGCCAGTCGAGGGTCACCACGGTGAACGCGGCGGCGAAGTCCGCCACCACGGGGTCCCACCACCGCCGGCTGTTGGACTGACCGCTCAACAGGACCAGCGGCTCACCGGACCCCCGCAGCTCGTACGCCAGCTGGGTGCCGTCGTCGGCGTACGCGAAGGGCATGCCTACTGGGCGGCTTCCGGTGCGGGGGCGATGCCGGTGGGGCAGGCCCGGCCCCAGTTCGTCTCGGAGGGGCTGCTCAGCTCGACGCCGGTGCCGCCGATGCCGCAGTACCCGTCGGGGTTCTTGTCCAGGTACTGCTGGTGGTAGCCCTCGGCGGGCCAGAAGGCGCGGTCTTCGGCGGGCAGCACCGTCGTGGTGATCGTGCCGAGGCCCGCGGCCGTGAGGACCTGCTGGTAGGCGTCGCGGGACGCGGCGGCCGTCTCCTCCTGGACGGGGGAGTGGGTGTAGATCGCGGAGCGGTACTGCGTGCCCACGTCATTGCCCTGGCGGAAGCCCTGCGTCGGGTTGTGCGACTCCCAGAAGACCTTCAGGAGCTCGGCGTACGTGACCTTGGAGGGGTCGAAGACGACGCGGACCACTTCGGTGTGGCCGGTCAGGCCGGAGCACACCTCTTCGTAGGACGGGTTCTTCGTGTATCCGCCCTGGTAGCCGACCAGGGTCGTCCAGACGCCGTCCGTCTGCCAGAACTTGCGCTCCGCGCCCCAGAAGCAGCCGAGCGCGAAGTCCGCCACCTCCAGGCCCTCGGGGTACGGGCCCTGGAGCGCGGTGCCGAGGACGGTGTGACGGGAGGGGACCTCGAACTCGGGGGTCTCGCGGCCCTTCAGGGCCTCCTCGGGAGTCGGGAGCACGGGGGTGCGGCCGAAGATCATCGGGGTCCTCCTGGAGCAGGTGTCGGCATGGAGGTCAACGTCTGGTGGCGCCGGGGAATTCCTGGACCGGTACGGCAGCGCCCCCGAAGGGGCGCGGGGAACTGCGCGACCAGCCACGACGGGCTAGCAGACGATCGACGGCTCTCCACGGCTCTCCACGGCACTCCCAGCGAAGCGATCAGCGCGGCAGCGTCGCGGGGCTGCCGCCGTTTGCCTCATAGCCCGCGACAGCGAGGGCCCGGTAGACCGCGTAGTCCGCCGCGGGGTCCCCCGAGAGCGTCCAGGGCAGCGCCCCCACGTGGCCGTCGACGCGCACCAGCTGGTCCATCGCCTCGCCCCAGCGCTCGCCGCGGACCAGGAAGAAGACCAGGAGATGGCGGACGTGGGCCAGCATCGGGTCGTCCGGACGGGCCGAGTGCACCGCGAACTGGGCGCCCTCGACGGCCTTGGTCACGACCTCGCTCTGGTAGAAACCCCGCACCATGTTGACCTCGGGGAGGTGCTCGTACACCGCGAAGAGGGGGAGCGCGGAGAGCAGCGAGCCGCGGGGGGCGCGGGCCGCCGCGGCCTCGGCGAAGGAGAAGGCCTCCTCGCGCGTGCCGTGCCACTTCTCGCACCAGTAGTGCAGCGCCGCCAGATGCGCGCCCATGTGCGCGGGCGCGCGGTCCAGGATCTTCAGCCACAGCTGCTCGAACTCCGCGCGCTCGTAGCCGAGTCCGCGGGCGATGGACAGCTCGATGACGTACGGAACCGGGTCGCCGGGGGAGAGCAGCGCCGCCTGGCCGCAGGCCGCCCTGGCCTCCTCCAGGATGATCCGGAACTCGTCCGTCCCCGGCGTCGACGTGCGCCAGGCCTGCTGCACCAGGAACTCCGCCTGCACCGCAGCGCCGCCCGCGTCCTTCTCGGCCTCCGCGCGCCACACCCGCAGCCACTGGCCGCCCGGGGTGTCGCTGACCCCGCCGGGCCGCTGCCGCAGCTCCAGGGACGCGGCGCCCGCGAAGGCCTGCACGCGCTGCCAGCGCTGCTCCCCGTGCACGTCCGTCCCGGCGAGCAGCTGGGACGCGCCGCGCCAGTCCTGGGTGCGCTGCACCAGGTCGAGCACCTCGACCAGGTCGGCGTCCGGGCCCGGCATGCGGATGTCCAGGTCCTCCTGGCGCGCGAAGCCGTAGTTCGCCGGGTCGGCCGCGTCCGGGGCGCCCGGGTGCACCTGGCGGATCCCGGCGCGCCTGCGCAGCAGGATCGGCCCGAGGACCGCCCCGATCATGACCACTGCCATCAGGACCCAGAGAATCTCCATGACTCAAGCGAACCAGACGCCTGTGACAATTGGCCAACCTGACCGTCCGCGCAGGCCAAACCGCTCGTGGTGACCTCCCCGCACGGCCCCCGCCGCCGTCCCGCACTACGCTCAGGCCGCATGAGTGACTCGCACAGCAGCCAGAGCTTCGAAACCGTAGCCATCCACGCGGGCAACACCGCCGACCCGCTGACCGGCGCGGTCGTCCCGCCCATCTACCAGGTGTCCACGTACAAGCAGGACGGAGTCGGCGGACTGCGCGGCGGCTACGAGTACAGCCGCAGCGCCAACCCCACCCGCACCGCGCTCGAGGAGAACCTCGCGGCCCTGGAGAACGGCCGCCGCGGCCTCGCCTTCGCCTCCGGCCTCGCCGCCGAGGACTGCCTGCTGCGTACGCTGCTCGCCCCCGGTGACCACGTGGTCATCCCCAACGACGCGTACGGCGGTACGTTCCGCCTCTTCGCGAAGGTCGTCGCCCGGTGGGGCGTGGAGTGGTCCGTCGCGGACACCTCGGACCCCGCGTCCGTACGAGCGGCCCTCACGCCCAAGACGAAGGCCGTCTGGGTCGAGACCCCGTCCAACCCGCTGCTCGGCATCACGGACATCGCCGCGGTCGCGCAGATCGCCCACGAGGCGGGCGCCCGCCTGGTCGTGGACAACACCTTCGCCAGCCCCTACCTCCAGCAGCCGCTCGCCCTCGGCGCCGACGTCGTCGTCCACTCGATGACCAAGTACATGGGCGGCCACTCGGACGTCGTGGGCGGCGCCCTGATCGTCAACGACGACGCCTTGGGCGAGGAGCTCGCCTACCACCAGAACGCGATGGGCGCGGTCGCCGGGCCCTTCGACTCCTGGCTGGTGCTGCGCGGCGTCAAGACGCTCGCCGTCCGCATGGACCGGCACAGCGAGAACGCGACCCGCGTCGCGGAGATGCTGACCAGCCACGCGCGCGTGACCAACGTCTTCTACCCGGGCCTGGACTCGCACCCCGGCCACGAGATCGCCGCCAAGCAGATGAAGGCCTTCGGCGGCATGGTGTCGTTCCAGGTCGAGGGCGGCGAGGAAGCGGCCGTGGAGGTCTGCAACCGGGCCCGTCTGTTCACGCTCGGCGAGTCCCTGGGCGGCGTGGAGTCCCTCATCGAGCACCCCGGCCGCATGACGCACGCCTCCGTGGCGGGCTCGGCCCTGGAGGTCCCCGCCGACCTGGTGCGCCTGTCGGTGGGCATCGAGGCGGTCGACGACCTCCTGGCGGACCTCAAGCAGGCCCTGGGCTAGTCCGGTCGGCCGGACACGCCGTGCCGCCGCTCGCGGGCTACCAGCGCGTGAGCGGCGGCGTCGTCCGCGACGGCGGCTCCACCCACGGCTGCGCCGTCGCGGCCCACACAGAGAACGCCACGGCGGCCGCGAGCAGCAGCAGCCACAGCAGGCGCCGCCCGGCCGTGCGGCGCCTGAGCGCGCGCGAGCCGCGCCGCACCGCGTCCGCGTGCAGGTCCGGCGGCACGGAAGCGGGCGCCCCCGCGTCCAGGAGCTGGCGTACGGCCGCTTCGCGGCGCTCCTGCTGGCTCATGACCAGGTCGCCTCCCCCAGGGCGGGCGGTACCGCGGGAGCGGGCCCCCGCGGCGGGTGCAGGACCGTCGCCACGGCGCGGGCGCACACGGCGCGCACGCGCTCCGGCGGCAGCCCGAGGAGCGCCGCGGTCTGCTCCTCGGCGACGCCTTCGTAGAGGCGCAGTACGACAACGAGCCGCTCCAGGGGCGACAGCCGGGTGAGCAGCCCTCCCTGGCCGCGGTAGCGCCACCAGGCACCGCGCGCGTAGTGCACGGCCACGTGCGTACGGGTGCGGTCGTAGGGATCCTCGCCGCGCATGCGGTCCCAGGAGGCGTACGTCGCGGCGAGAGCGCGGGTGAGCAGCGTCCGCGCGCGGGGGTTGGCGTCCGGCGGTTCGCCGGTGAGCAGCGTGGCGGCATGCAGGAGACGCCCTGCCGCGCCCGCGACGAAAGCCTTGAACTCCCGGGCGCGACGAGCCTGTTGGGCGGCCTGCCGCTCTCGCACCGTACCTCCCGCCGATGGGCATAGAGGGACCGGTTTCATCTGAGGCCAGGCACGGCGCCCAGGTCAAGAGCCCGGCACGAGCGGAACCGCGCGCCCGGGCAGCTGGAGGTGGAACGTGTCGTCATGAGCCACGCCCTCGTACGGGCGGTGCCGGGCGAGCGCTGTCCCGCGCGCGCTCGTCCGCGCACTCCCGTACGAGGGCCGGGGCCGCGGCAGTCGGCGAACCGCGGCCCCGGGCTCAGGAGTCGGCCGGCGTCACCGCGTCGGGCACCGCCTGGGAGCTCTGCCGCGCGGAGAGCGCGGTGTTGAAGCGGGTGAGCAGCGCGGTGAAGCCTGAGCGCTCCTCGGGCGTCCAGTCCTGCGTGAGCTCGGCCATGAGCTCACGGCGCGAGGACCGCACCTCGTCCAGGCGCGACTGGCCGCGCGGCGACAGCTGCAGCACGACCGCCCGCCCGTCCTCGGGGTGCGAGGTGCGCTTGACCAGGCCGGTGTCGACGAGCGGCGCGACCTGGCGGGTCACCGTCGAGGAGTCGATGCCCATGCTCGCCGCGAGCGCCTTGACGCCCATCGGGCCTTCCTTGTCGAGACGGTTGAGCAGGAGGTACGCGGCTCGGTCCATGGAGTTGCGGACCTGTCCGACGCCGCCCAGACGGGTCTGCTCGGCACGCCGCGCGAACACCGCTACCTGGTGCTGGAGCGTGTCGAGGAGGCCGGGATCGCTGGCGGTCGTCATGTCCGGAGTTGTGGGCATGGCCGTGGGCTCACTTCATGGGAAGGGTGGTGGGTTGGGGGACAGGGTACGGGGTCCGGGCGCTACCCGTACCGGCGCTGCGCAAACCCGTCTCGCGGCGTGGGCAGGCCGGGAGGAGACTGGCGTGAACTGCGAGACTGCAGTCATGAGCTACCGCACGAGACGCTCCTTGCCCGCCGTGACCTTGGACGACGTGCGCGGCGCCCAGAAAATGCTGGGCGGCGTCGCACGGGTCACGCCCATGGAAGGCAGCAGGTACCTGTCCGGGCTCGTCGGCGCCCCCGTCCACCTGAAGTGCGAGAACCTCCAGCGGACCGGCTCCTTCAAGCTGCGCGGCGCCTATGTGCGCATCGCCGGACTGCTGCCCGAGGAGCGCGCGGCGGGCGTCGTCGCGGCCAGCGCGGGCAACCACGCCCAGGGCGTGGCGCTCGCCTCCTCGCTGCTCGGGGTGCGCTCGACGGTGTTCATGCCGGTCGGCGCCCCGCTGCCGAAGGTCGCGGCGACCCGCGACTACGGCGCGGAGGTGCGCATGGAGGGCCAGGTCGTCGACGAGACGCTGGCCGCCGCGCAGGAGTACGCGGACGCCACCGGTGCCGTCTTCATCCACCCCTTCGACCACCCGGACATCGTCGCCGGACAGGGCACCGTCGGCCTGGAGGTCCTGGAGCAGTGCCCCGAACTGCGCACGCTGCTCATCGGCGTGGGCGGCGGCGGGCTCGCCGCGGGCATCGCCGTGGCCGTCAAGGCGCTGCGCCCCGACGTACGGCTCGTCGGCGTGCAGGCGGCGGGGGCCGCCGCGTACCCGCCCTCGCTCGCCGCGGGCCGGCCGGTGTCCATCCGCAACCCGATCACGATGGCGGACGGCATCAAGGTGGGCCGCCCCGGCGACGTGCCGTTCCAGCTCGTCGAGGAGCTCGTCGACGACATCGTCACCGTCTCCGAGGACGCCCTCTCCAGCGCCCTGCTGCTGTGCCTGGAGCGGGCCAAGATGGTCGTCGAACCGGCGGGCGCCAGCACGGTCGCGGCGCTCCTGAGCGACCCGCACGCCTTCCAGGGGCCCGTCGTCGCCCTGCTGTCCGGCGGCAACGTGGACCCGCTCCTGATGCAGCGCATCCTGCGCCACGGCATGGCGGCCGCGGGCCGCTACCTGTCGCTGCGGCTGCGCCTGCCGGACCGCCCCGGGGCGCTGGCCTCGCTGCTCGGCGCGCTGTCCGTGGTGGACGCCAACGTCCTCGACGTGAGCCACGTCCGCACCGATCCCCGGCTCGGCCTCACCGAGGTCGAGGTGGAGCTGCACCTGGAGACGAAGGGGCCGGAACACTGCGCAGAGGTGGGCGCGGTGCTGCGGGACGCGGGCTACACGGTCCTGGACTGAGGACCGCGAACTGATCGCCGCCCCGGCCGGGTGCCGGGGTTTTCCACAGGCTTGCCCAGAACCGGTTGAGGAGACGCGATGTATCGCGTTAGGGTGTGACCCACTCCACTGGCCGCCGGGCGAGCGAGGTCCGGCGAATCTAGGCTTTTCGCTAGGTACCGACCCAAACTATGGGAGACCCCTATGCCAGGCGCCATCTATGCCGAAGGCCTGGTCAAGACCTTCGGCGACGTAAAGGCTCTGGACGGCGTCGATCTGGATGTCCCGGAAGGCACCGTGCTCGGCCTCCTCGGGCCGAACGGCGCGGGAAAGACGACAGCGGTCCGCTGTCTCACCACCCTGCTGACCCCCGACAGCGGCAGAGCGGTCGTCGCCGGAATCGACGTACTGAAGCATCCGAACGAGGTGCGGCGCTCGATCGGACTCTCCGGTCAATTCGCCGCCGTCGACGAGTACTTGACGGGCCGTGAGAATCTCCAGATGGTCGGCCAGCTCTATCAGATGCCGACCAAGCAGGCCAAGGCCCGGGCGGGCGAACTGCTCGAGCGCTTCAATCTGAGCGACGCCGCCGACCGCCCCTCCAAGACGTACTCGGGCGGCATGCGCCGCCGCCTCGACCTCGCCGCGGCGCTCGTCGTCTCGCCGCCGGTGATGTTCATGGACGAGCCGACGACCGGCCTCGACCCGCGCAACCGCCAGGCCCTGTGGGAAGTCATCCAGGAGCTCGTCGCGGGCGGCACGACCCTGCTCCTGACCACGCAGTATCTGGAAGAGGCCGACCACCTCGCGCACGACATCTGCGTCATCGACCACGGCCGGGTCATCGCCCGCGGCACCGCCGACCAGCTCAAGGCCCAGACCGGCGGTGAGCGCGTCGAGGTCGTCGTGCACGAGCGCGAGCACATCGCCGTCGCCAGCGACGTCCTCACCGGCTTCGGCAAGGGCGAGACCACCGTCGACCAGCACACCCGCAAGCTGACCGTGCCCGTCACCGGCGGCGCCAAGCTGCTCGCCGAGGTCATCCGCGACCTCGACGCCCGCGGCATCGAGATCGACGACATCGGCCTGCGCCGCCCCACCCTCGACGACGTCTTCATCTCCCTGACCGGCCACATCGCCGAGGCCGAAGCGGAGAACGGCACGGACGCCGCCCCCGGGAAGTCCAGGGCCGGCGCCAAGGACAAGCGCAAGAAGGAGGCCGACAAGTGAGCGCCCTCAGCGACACCGCACCCGCCGCCAGGCCCGCGGGCGGCGTGAGCGCCTCCGTCCGCGACTCCCTCGTCGTCGCCAAGCGGAACCTGATCCGCATGAGCCGGATCCCCGAGATCATTCTGTTCGGCCTGATCCAGCCGGTGATGTTCGTCGTCCTGTTCAGCTACGTCTTCGGCGGATCGATCAACGTCCCGGGCGCGGGCCTGAGCCCCGCCGGGTACCGCGAGTTCCTGATGGCGGGCATCTTCGCCCAGACCGTCACCTTCGCCACCGCCGGAGCGGGCGCGGGCATCGCCGAGGACATGCACAAGGGGCTGATCGACCGGTTCCGCTCGCTGCCCATGGCGCGCGGTGCCGTGCTCACCGGCCGCACCATCGCGGACCTGGTGCAGACCGCCCTGACCCTGCTCGTCCTCGCCGTGGTCGCCGTCCTCGTCGGCTGGCGGATCCACGAGGGCTTCCCCAAGGCGCTCGCCGCCTTCGGCCTGCTGCTTCTGACGGGGTACGCCTTCACCTGGATCGGCGCCCTGATCGGCCTGTCGGTCCGCACCCCGGAGGCGGCCACGTCCGGCGGCCTGATCTGGCTGTTCCCTCTGACGTTCATCTCGAACGCGTTCGTTCCGGCAGAGAACATGCCGACGTTCTTGCGGCACATTGCCGAGTGGAACCCGTTCAGCGCGACTGTCCAGGCCTGCCGCGAACTCTTCGGGAACCTCCCGGCGGGCTATCCCGTGCCGGAGGCCTGGCCCATGCAGCACCCGGTGCTGGCATCGGTGCTGTGGTCCGTGCTGATCATCCTGATCTTCCGTACGCTCGCGGTCCGCAAGTACCGCACGGCGACGTCCTGACGCCCCGGTCCGCACACAGCGCGAAGCCCCCGGCGCGAGGCGCGTGCCGGGGGCTTCCAGGGCGTCGGGGCGGGCTCAGCCCTGGTAGGGCTTGGCCTCCAGGATCTTGACCGAGGCGAGCTTGCCGTTCGGCAGCTCGTACTGGGCGTCCTCGCCGATCTTCTTGCCGCTCACGCCGGAGCCGAGCGGGGACTGCGGCGAGTACGTCTCGATGTCGTCGCTCGCGTACTCCCGCGAGGCGAGGAGGAAGGTCACGGTGTCGTCCTCGTCGCCGTCGAAGGCGATCGTGACCACCATGCCGGGGGCGACGACGCCGGACTCGGCGGGCGCCTCGCCGACCTTGGCGTGCTCCAGGAGCTGCGTCAGCTGGCGGACGCGGAGCTCCTGCTTGCCCTGCTCCTCCTTGGCCGCGTGGTACCCGCCGTTCTCGCGCAGGTCGCCCTCCTCGCGCGCCGCCGCGATCTTGGCTGCGATCTCGGTGCGCGCGGGACCAGACAGGTGCTCAAGCTCTTCCTTGAGCTTGTCGTACGCCTCCTGGGTCAGCCAGGTGACGTTCTCGCTGGTCTGGGTCACAGGTGCTCCTCGTAGGTGCTGGAATACAAAGCAACGCCCTACCCAGAAGGATGTTCCCTTATGGGTGGGCGAAACCACGAGCCTAACAATTTCGGTGCCGTAGGGGGAGGACATACGCCATCAGAACTGCGTTAGCCCAGGCCACCGCGTTCTTTTCGCACCCGCCCGTCCGTGCTGCCTTGGCGGCCCGGCCCAGCGGCATCGTGAGCGGCGGGAAGAGCGAGCGCCCGGGTCAGTCCGTGTGGCAGGAGACCACGGACGGGGCCGTGGCGCGTTCCGTGGTGCGGAGGGTGACCGTCTTGTCGATGCGGCCGCTGTCCTGGTCGAAGCGGAAGTCCCCGCGGCCCACCTCGCCGCCGTCCTCGGCCTGCGCGCGCAGCGTGCAGTAGCCGTTGGCGTCCGCGTCCTTGCGCACTTCCAGGTGGACTTCGACGGCCTTGTCCGAGACGGCGTCCCACTTGATGATCTCGGCGTTGATCTTCGAGCCCGCGACGGAGTCGTAGCCGAACCAGCCGACGACGGCGAGCGTCAGGACGCCGAGGACGGCGCCCACGACCTTGAGCTTGCGGTCGGCGCGCTGGTCGGCGGTGAGGGCGGAGCCGTAGCGGCCCTCCGGGGGCCGGGGGGCGGTGCCGCTGGTGTCACGGCCGCTGACCGCGGTCATGCTCGTCCTCCACTGGACACTGGACAGGGGTGCCGGAATTTTCCACCCCCCGATTCCGTCACTATAGAAGCCGCCCATTGCAGTGGATGACCGAGGGCGCCCAATTCACCGAGGATCGAGTCTTGACTGAGCAGCTGCGACTGATGGCCGTTCACGCCCACCCCGACGACGAGTCGAGCAAGGGCGCGGCCACCATGGCGAAGTACGTGTCCGAAGGGGTGGACGTGCTCGTGGTGACGTGCACGGGCGGGGAGCGCGGCGACATCCTCAACCCCAAGCTCCAGGGCGACACGTACATCCAGGAGCACATCCACGAGGTCCGCAAGAAGGAGATGGACGAGGCCCGCGAGATCCTCGGCGTCAAGCAGGAGTGGCTGGGCTTCGTGGACTCGGGCCTGCCCGAGGGCGACCCGCTGCCACCGCTGCCGGAGGGCTGCTTCGCCCTGGAGGACGTGGACAAGGCGGCGGGCGAGCTGGTGAAGCAGATCCGCTCGTTCCGGCCGCAGGTCATCACCACGTACGACGAGAACGGCGGGTATCCGCACCCGGACCACATCATGACCCACAAGATCTCGATGGTGGCCTTCGAGGGCGCGGCGGACGCCGAGAAATACCCGGAGGGCGAGTTCGGCCCGGCCTTCCAGCCGCAGAAGCTCTACTACAACCAGGGCTTCAACCGCCCCCGCACCGAGGCCCTGCACCAGGCGATGCTGGACCGCGGCCTGGAGTCCCCGTACGGCGAGTGGCTCAAGCGCTGGGACGAGTTCGAGCGGGTCGAGCGCACGCTCACCACGCACGTGCCGTGCGCGGAGTTCTATGAGATCCGCGACAAGGCGCTGATCGCGCACGCCACGCAGATCGACCCCGACGGCGGCTGGTTCCGGGTTCCGATGGACGTCCAGAAGGAGGTCTGGCCCACCGAGGAGTACGAGCTGGCGAAGTCCCTCGTCGATACCTCCCTCCCCGAGGACGACCTCTTCGCGGGCATCCGCGACAATGCCTAAATGAGCGCAAGCCTGGCAATGACGCATCTCGTCCCCCTCGCCAAGGAGGTGGACGAGAACAAGGTGACCCCCGGTGTCCTCGGTTTCATCGTCTTCGCGGTGATGGCCCTTGCCGTGTGGCGGCTGATGAAGTCGATGAACCGGCACATGAGCAAGGTCGACTTCAAGGAGTCCCCGGACTCGGCCGCCGACGCGGGTGCCGGTTCCGGCGAGCCGGTCGACGCCGGCGAGGCCAAGGCCAAGCGGGGCTGACCCCGCCCGGCCGGCCGGCGGGCTCAGCGCGAGTGGTCCGCCAGTGACAGCAGCAGGTGCGCGGACTCCGGCCGCAGATGGTCGGAGTGCGCGCCCGCCGGGCCGCGCCCGCGCACGAACACGTGGCTCGCGTCGACGCTGACGAACCGGTGGTCGAGGGCGGCGTGCGGATAGGCCTCGCCCGTGCCCCGCATCCGGATGCCGGAGACGGGCGCGGGCGCCGTGCCGATGCCCGCGTGCCCGATGCCCGTCCGCTTCTCGGCCCGCAGGTGCCAGAAGCCGGTGGCCCGGTCGCCCTGCGCGTACGTCGCCACGACCGGGCCGCGCAGCGGCGCCCCGGCGAGTTCCGTGAACGTCGTGGCGAAGGCGTCGCGCGGCGCGGCCATCTGGAACAGCAGCATCGAGTCCACGGTGAACGGCCGCCCCGGCGGCGCGGGCGTGCTCCAGCCGAGCGTGCCGCCCGGTGGCGCGGCCGCCCACTGCACCGCCTCGCACAGCAGGCGGCAGCCGAAGGAGTGCCCGACGAGGTGCAGGTACTGGCCGCCCCGGCCGGCCAGGACCGGCGCGTGGCGCGGGTCCCCGCGCCGGGCGTCCAGATAGCCGAGCAGCTGCCCGATGACGTGGGCCGCGTGCCCTTCCGCGCTCATGGCGTGCGCGCGGTCCCGGATGCGGCGGTAGCCGCCGAGCGAGGGCAGCGAGCGGGAGGGCCAGCGGATCAGCACCGGCCAGGGCGCGAAGCCCCGGCCCGCCGCCCCGCCGGGCCGGGCGTCGGCCGCCGCGCCGGGCCGCGCGTCCGCCGCCCCGCCTAGGCGTGGGTAAAGGCCCGGCCGCCGCGCCAGCTGTCGCTCCACCAGGCACAGGAGCTCGGCCACGGCCTGCCGGGACGACGTGGGCGACGTCTGCCACCCGTGCACGTACACGACGACGTCCGTCGCCCACGGCGGCGGGGTGAGCCGGGCCGCGAAGTGGTCGAGGAGGCCGGCCGGCGGCACGGGCCGCGGCCCGTCGCGCGTGGCCCGCAGCGGCCAGCCGCGCTCGTCGAGGTCGACGACGGCGGCCGCCTCGCCCGGGCCGTCACCGTCCACGTCCCCGTCCCCTGCCGCCGTCACGCGGTCCGCTCCAGCCTGCTGTCCATGCCGCTGTGCAGCGCGTACGCGAGTCCCAGCGGGTTGTGCCAGGTGTCGGCGAAGTACCGGGTCAGGGCATGGGCGATCGCGCCCGCGGTCTCCTCGCCGGTCAGATAGCGGGTGACGAACGCGAGCGCGTACTCGGCGGCGAACCGCTGCGGCATCTCGATCTGCGGCCCGAGCACCCCGCACGCGCCCGCGTCGAACAGGGCCCGGCCGAGGTAGGCGAGGTCGGCGTTGCCCGGCAGGCCCGCGTAGCAGGCGTTGAGCAGTACGAAGGGGCGGAAGGGCACGCAGGCGTGCGGGGGCGGGCGGTGGGCGCGCAGCGTGTAGCCGTCGATGGCGAGCTGGTCGGTCAGCTTCAGGACGAGGTACGGGGCCTCGTCGCCGGGCGCGGTGAAGTGGCCGTGGCACCAGAAGTACATCAGCTGCTCGTCCAGGAGCCGGTCGCCCAGGGCGCGCTCCAGCTCGCCCCGGGTGGTGCGCTCCACCAGGTCGCCGCCCGCGGCCAGGGCGGCCGCGACGTCGGCGGCCCTGGTCAGGCCCGCCGCGTCCACGGCGGTGTCGTGGTTGAGGCTCACGGCGGGGGCCGCGCGGGGCGGCGGGTCGCGGTCGTCGGCCACGCGTGCGTAGGCGTCGCCGCCGGTCTGCTCGATCTGGTGCCGGTAGCCGAGGAACCGGCCGAACACGCCCGCCAGGGAGGGGCTCTCCGGCTCCCCGGAGGCGGTGGCGGGCAGGCACAGCATGGGCCACGGCAGGAACAGGTCGGAGTGGAAGCGGACGCGCAGCGGCTCCTCGTGGCCCAGCGCGTCCGCGAGGAAGCCGCGGAACAGCTTCAGGGCCTCGTCCTCGCCGCCGAGGAGCACGTCGAACAGCAGCTGCGCCCCGTACCGAGCGAGCCGGTCCACGGCGGCGCGCAGCTCGGCCCCGTCCTCGCCGGTGAGGTCGACGCGGCTGGCGTACGGGAAGGGCGCGCCGCGCGGCAGCCCGTCCGCGTCCACCGGCCGCAGGGCCACGAACTCGTCCTTCCACACCTGCCGGAGGCGCGCCGCCACGGCCCGTACCTCGCCGGGCCGCGCCCGCAGCGTCACCGTGTGCTCGGAGCCGCTGAGCGACGGCACGGCGGGTCCGTACATCCAGGCGCGCATGGGTTCGTCCGCGCGCCGTCCGTCGAAGCCGACGACGAGGTCGGGGCGGCGGATGACGTTCCGGGGCAGCCGGGTGTAGCCGCGGCTGGGGTCCTGGACGACGCGGGCGGGGAGGTCGTGGGCCATGGGGACTCAGGACCTCCGCAGGGCTTCGGGCGCGTGGCCGGAGCGGGGGCCTTCGCCGTCGCCCTCGACGACGTCGATGTACGTCTCGACCTCCTGGAGCACGGTCGCCGTCGCCAGGTGCTCGACGGTGAACAGCAGCCGGTGCCGGCCCGCGCGGCGGGGCGTGAACAGGAACTCGGCGGCGTCCGCCTCGCGGGGCGAGGGCCGCAGCGTCACCGCGTGCGCGGGCTCGACGTCGGCGCCGGTGAGCGGCGTGACGCGGACGGTGAGCCAGGGGAGCGCGGCGGCCCGGTCCGACCACGGGTGCTCGGGGCCCGGCTGGATCCGCAGCGCGATCCGGGACGCCGTGCCCGCGGTGGAGCGGTCGTCGAGGAGACGGAGGCGGACGCACGCGTGTGTGGCGGGGGACAGGGCGGCGTGGTCGAACTCCGTGCCGGGGTCGGGGATGGTGAGGCGGGCGGTGAGGGGGACGGAGCCCACGGCGCGGCCCGGCGCCCAGCCGCCGCTCCAGCGCACCCCGGAGGGGTCGTCGATGGTCTCGAAGATCCGCAGTGCCTGGTCGAGGGGCCCGTAGGCGACGTGTCCTTCGTGCCGCCAGGGGGCGGCCTGTTCCAGGAGCGTCCACGCCACCCCGTGGGGGCACTCGACCTGGCGGAACCTCCTGAGCGCCGCGTCCAGTTCCGCCTCCGCGGCCGCCCGGTCCTCGCTGACGTAGGCGGGCAGGGTCCCGAGACAGTGGTCGGCCCACGCCCGCCCCAGCACGTCGCCTGCGTCGGAGAAGCCGCGGCGTGCCTGATCGAGCGTCGGCACGGCTTCCTCGAGGCGGCCCGAGACCGCGTGCGCCACGCCCAGGTACAGAGCCGTCCAGGACTCGCCCCGCACGTCCCCGTTCGTGACGTGCTGCCCCCTGGCCTCTGTGAGGATCTCGACGGCCTCCTCGGCGTCCCCCCGTAAGAGGGCCGCCCTGCCCAGCTCGGTCCCGGTCCAGGCCTCGCCCTGGAGGTCGCCGAGGCCGGTGAACCTGTTCCGGGCGTCCTCCAGGACCTTGCGGGCCTCCTCCACGTCACCGCGCAGGAGCCGCAGTCGGCCGTAGTGGTGCACGGCCCAGGCCTCGCCGCGCACGTCCCCGTGCACCTGGTGGGCCTCCACGGCCCGGCGCAGGAGCCGCTCCGTGCCCTTGAGGCGGCCCTGGTCGCACTGGATGGCGGCCCGCGTGTGCAGGACCCAGCCGTCCGGAGCGGTGCGGGGGCCCGGACTCGACGCCTCAAGGGCGTCGAGTGCCCCCACGGCGAAGGGCAGCTCGCCCAAGTAGCGCAGGGTGACGGCGATTTCCCGGCCGGCGCGCGGTCCGCCGAGCCGCTCCAGGGCCTCCATGGCCTGCCGGGGCCGCCCCGTCTCCCGGACGGCGACGGCAGCCGTGACGCGCAGGGGCTTCCAGCCACCGGTCGCGCGCCACAGGGTCTGCTTGGCCCTGTGGAACTGGAACAGCCCCTGTTGGGTGATCAGTCGGGGCTCCAGGCGTTCGAGGAGTGCCGCGCCCTCAGGTGCGCCCCGGCGCAGCAGCCGTACCAACAGGTCGGTGTACGCGTCGGCTCCCGGGAGCGGGTCCACCGTGTCCGCGAGCACGGCCTGGGCCAGGGGCCGGTCCAGGCCCGACGTGCCGGGCGCGGTCCGGGAGCCGGTTCGCCGGTACCAGCCGGGCCGCGTCTGCTGGATCCATCCGTGGGAGGTCAGCTCCCGAAGCTCCTCGTGGCGTCGCCGGTCCGAGAGCGGCGGTACGAGCGCGCCGGTCACCGACGCGTCGAACTCTTCGCCTTCCCAGCGCCTGAGGGCGGACAACAGGACGCTCGTGGAGCGGCCGACCGGCCTGTCCGGCGCTTCGGGCTCGGCGGCCGCCACCTCACAGCGGGCCCAGGACTCCCCGAGCCCGGCGTGCGGTTGGTGCGAGACGGCGACGACGTGTGATTCGGTGTCCTGGACGAGTCGTTCGGCGAGCCGCAGCAGGTCGGCGCCCGGCTCCCCGTCGGGCACGCCGTCGAGCACCACCGTCAGCCTCTTCCGCGCGAGGCGCGCGCGGAAGAGACCGGGCAGCTCGTCGGTCAGCCGCTCGGGCTCGGCCGTCCGCAGGCGGGAAAGCACCAGCGGAACGTCGTACAGCGAACCGCTGACGGGCGGCTCCTCCTTCAACGTCTGTTCCAGCAGCCGCAGCAGCAGCCGGTCCGGCGCCGCCGCGTCCGTCGGGCCCACCGCCAGCCACACGGGGTCGGACCGCCACCGTGACGCCGCGTCCCGGGAGAACCGGGCGAGCCGGGCCGCGAACGCCGACGTGCGCAGCGGCTGAGGGCCGTACAGCTCGAGGAGCGCGGACCCCGGGCGCCGCCGCAGGAAGGCGCGCACCTGTCCGGGCAGGCCCTCCTCGCGCCGCGGCCCGCGGAACGGGCCGAGCGCGTCCGGTACCCAGCCGCCCATCACGCCCACCCCCTCAGACGGCCCCGGCCGCTCAACGCCCCACTATCGCGCGCTCACTGAGGGGGCGTCACGGAAACCCCCATGATCTCTCTGGCGTGCCGGTCGGGCGTCATGCCGAGCCGCCACCCCTGCCAGCCGGTCTCCAGCTCCGCCTTCCGCTCCAGGAACAGCTGGTACGCCTCCGTGTAGCCGTCGAGCTTGGCGTCCCGCAGCGGATGCGCGGTGCGGGTGAGCTGGGCGAGCTCCTCCTGGGCGACAGCGACGCCGATGTCCCAGCCGCCGGGGGACGCGTACGGCAGCAGCGTGGCGCGCAGGAAGTGGGCCCAGTCCTCGCCGCGCCGGTCGCCGTACGAGGCGAACAGCGAGATGGCGTCGTCGCACAGGGCGAGGGCCGCCTGCGTCCGGGCGTTGCCCGCGTCGATGACGGCGAGTTCGAGGCAGGTCCAGCCCTCGCCGTGGGCGACGCCGATGCGCTGGAAGTCGGCCCGCGCGTCGACCAGGAGCTGCCGGGCGAAGCCGGAGTTGCGCAGCGAGCCGGTCTGGGCGGCGCGCTGGTCGCGGGTGACGCGGGCCGAGTGGTGGCGGGCGCAGGCCAGGCCGTAGACGTCGCGCATGCGGGAGAACATGGTGCGGGCCCGCTCCAGGTCCCGTACCGCCTGGTCGAGGACGCCGGTCTCCTCCAGGGCCTGGCCCAGGTAGTAGAGGGACCAGGCCTCGCCGCGCGCGTCCTCGTTGTCGCGGTGCCGGGAGACCGCCTGGCGCAGGCCGTCGACCGCGGGGGAGGGGTCGCCCGCGACGAGCCGGGCGCGGGCCAGCTGGGTGAGCGCCCAGGCCTCGCCGCGCGCGTCCCGCGTGCGCCGGTACAGATCGAGCGCCCGGCGCAGTTCGGTCTCCGCGCGCGGTACGTCGCCCATGCGCAGGCACACCTGGCCCAGCTGGAAGTGCGCCCAGGCCTCGCCGTGCACGGACTCGCTGCCGCGGTGCAGTTCGAGGGCCGTGAGCAGCATCTCCTGCGCCTCGGAGAGCCGGGAGCGGTCGCGTTCCACGGCGGCGAGCGCGTGCAGGGTCCAGCCGCGGTCGCCCGCCAGTTCGTCCGCGACCTGGAGGTCCAGGGCCTCGCGGAGCCGGGCCGCGGCCTCGGAGAGGTTGCCCTGGTGGTGCAGGGTGATGCCGAGCGAGCCGAGGGCGCGGGCGGCCCCCGCGTCCTGGTGGGCCTCGAAGTAGAGGTCCACGACCGAGGCGAGGGTGGACCGGGCCTGGTCGAGCTCGCCCAGGTGGCGGGCCGCGATGCCGGTGCGCCACTTCACGTTCCGGCCGAGCAGGCCCTGGTCGACCGCCTGCGCGAGCTCGCTGATCTCGCCCAGGCGGTAGAGGTCGCCGCGCAGCAGGCAGTAGTCGCACAGCGCGCCGAGCAGCCCGAGCACGGCCCGGGGCTCGACGCCCTCGGCGTGCCGCAGGGCGGCCGTGATGAAGCTCGACTCGTCGTCGAGCCAGCGAAGGGCCGCGTCCAGGGAGGTGAAGCCGTGCTGCCCGAAGTGGTCCGCGCGCGTGGACGTCTTGCCGTCGACGAGGCGGATCACGGAGTCGGCGAGCTCGCCGTAGCTGACGATGAGACGTTCCTGCGCGGCGCTGCGCTCGGCCGGCTCCTCCTCGTCGGCGAGCCGGGCCTGGGCGAAGGAGCGGACGATGTCGTGCAGCCGGTAGCGGCTGGCGCGCACGTGGTCGACGAGGCCCGCGCGGGACAGCGCGGTGAGCTGCCGGGCCGCCTCCTGTTCGTCGGCGCCGAGCAGCGCGGCCGCCGCGGCGGTGCCGAGCGAGGCCCGCCCGGCGAGGGCGAGGCGCCGAAGCAGGCGGCGCGCGGCCTCGGGCTGGTCGCTGTAGCGCAGCCACAGGGTGCGCTCGACCGGTTCGACGGGTCCGTACGCGGCGAGGTCGGCGATGAGCGCCTCGGGGGTGCGCGGCCCGAGCGCGGAGCCCGCGACGCGCAGCGCGAGCGGAAGCCCGGCGCACAGCTCCCGCAGCCGGTCCAGGGACTGGGCGTCGTACGGCTCCGGCAGGTCCTGCGCCACCTGCCGGATGAGCTGCTCGGCCCCGGCGTCGTCCAGCGCGTCCACCGCCAGCTGGTGCACCCACGCGGGCAGGTCGGCGGGCAGGTCGAGGGGCTTGCGGGCGGTGACGAGGACGAGGCTGTCGGAGCGCTCGGGCACCAGGGTGCGCACCTGCTCGGGGTCGCTCGCGTCGTCCAGGACGATGACGACCTCCAGGCCGGTGAGGTGCTGGTGGTAGAGCTCGCTGAGCCGCTTGACCTGCTGCTCCTGCGTCGAGCGCTCCCGGAAGAGGAGCTGTTCGCGCGGGGCGCCCAGGCGGTTCAGGAGGTGCAGGAGGGCGTCGCGCGTGGACAGCGGCGGCGTGTCGGGGCTCTCGCCGCGCAGGTCCACCACGCAGGCCCCGCGGAACTGGTCCTTCAGGTCGTGCGCGGACCGCACCGCGAGCGAGGACCGGCCCGCGCCCGGCGCGCCGTGCAGGACCACCACCGTCGGCTTGGTCTGGGTGCTGGCCCGGGCCGCGTGCACCCACTGGGCGATCCGCCCGAGCTCGGCCCGTCGGCCCGCGAACTCGCCGTCCGGCTGCGGGAGTTGCGCGAAGGACTGCTCCAGGACGGTGCGCCGCTTGGCGGCCGCGCTCTTGTCGGCGCCGCGCAGCTGCGGCGCCCGCTTCTGCTGCGCGGCGCGCGTGCCGCCGACGCCGCCCGCCGTCGCCGCCGTAAGCACCCGCTGCTGGTCGAGGAACGGCCTGATGCCCCGCACCTCCAGGGCCGTCAGCCACTGGAGCCGGAGCTGCTCGGGGCCGCCGGGCTGGTGGACCGTGCCCGCGTGCCGCTGGGCGGCCGGGACGTGGGCCGCCGTCACCTTCACCACGGTCGCGGCGAACCCGGCGACCGCGACGGCGCCGCCCGCGCCGAGCGCGGTGCCGCCGCCGGTGCCGAGCACGAGGTCGGCCACGCACGCGGCGACGGCGGCGACGGCCACGACGAGCAGCGGCGTCCCGGCCGCCTCTTTCGCATACCGCTGACCGAACGTCAGCTGCCCGGCCGCCGACTCATCCAGGGCCCGGGTGTACGCCTCGTACTCCTCGGCCGCCGTCTGCTCCATGGCGTCCAGGGAGGCCCGCGCCCGGGAGAGCAGCACGTTGCCGTCGGTGCGGCCGCCGGTGCGCCGGACCTCTTCCTCGACCGCCCGTGCCAACAGGCGCTCGGCTTCGGCCCGGTGGCTGTCCCGCATCTGGTCCCCCTCGAAGAGGAGCACGTGACACCGCCGTCGCGCGTGCCCGTGCCCGTGTGCCTTCGCGGGGCACGTGTCCACGCGCCCCGCCCTGCACGGGTGCACGTACCCCGTCACCTCTACATGTACGTGTCAGTGTGCTGCGAACGCGCGGTGTACGCGAGGCCGGGCCCCGGGGCGCGCCGGGGAACCCCGCCGTCAGGCGCGACGTGCGCGAGGATGGACCCATGCCGAACCGACTGGCCCACGAGACGTCCCCCTACCTCCTCCAGCACGCCGAGAACCCCGTCGACTGGTGGCCGTGGTCGGCCGACGCGTTCGCCGCCGCCCGCGAACGCGGCGTCCCCGTCCTGCTGTCCGTCGGGTACGCGAGCTGTCACTGGTGCCACGTCATGGCGCACGAGTCCTTCGAGGACGAGGCGACGGCCGCGCTGATGAACGAGAACTTCGTCAACGTCAAGGTGGACCGCGAGGAGCGCCCCGACGTCGACGCCGTCTACATGGAGGCCGTGCAGGCCGCCACCGGGCAGGGCGGCTGGCCCATGACCGTCTTCCTCACCCCCGACGCCGAGCCCTTCTACTTCGGCACGTACTTCCCGCCGGGACCGCGCCACGGCATGCCGTCCTTCCCACAGGTCCTGGACGGCGTGCGGCGGGCGTGGGCGGACCGGCGCGCCGAGGTCACCGAGGTCGCCGCGAAGGTCGTCAAGGACCTGGCGGAGCGTCAACTGGCCCTCGGCGACGACCGGCGGCCCGGCGAGGAGGACCTGGCCAAGGCGCTGCTCGGCCTGACCCGCGACTACGACGAGCGGTACGGCGGCTTCGGCGGCGCGCCCAAGTTCCCGCCGTCCATGGTCATCGAGTTCCTGCTGCGCCACTACGCCCGCACCGGCGCGGAAGGCGCCCTCCAGATGGCCGCCGACACCTGCGAGCGCATGGCGCGCGGCGGCATCTACGACCAGCTCGGCGGCGGCTTCGCCCGCTACTCGGTGGACCGCGAGTGGGTCGTGCCGCACTTCGAGAAGATGCTGTACGACAACGCCCTGCTGTGCCGCGCCTACGCCCACCTGTGGCGGGCCACCGGCTCCGAACTGGCCCGCAGGGTCGCCCTGGAGACGGCCGACTTCATGGTCCGGGAGCTGCGCACGAACGAGGGCGGCTTCGCCTCCGCGCTCGACGCCGACAGCGCCGACGCCACCGGCCGCTCCGTGGAGGGCGCGTACTACGTCTGGACCCCCGAGCAGCTGCGCGAGGTCCTCGGCGACGCGGACGCCGAGCTCGCGGCCGCGTACTTCGGCGTCACCGAAGAGGGCACCTTCGAGGAGGGCGCGTCCGTCCTCCAACTGCCCCAGCGCGACGGCGTGGTCGCCGACGCCGACCGGGTGGCCTCCGTGCGCGAGCGCCTCCTCGCGGCCCGCGCCCTGCGCCCCGCCCCGGGCAGGGACGACAAGGTCGTCGCCGCCTGGAACGGCCTGGCCGTCGCCGCGCTCGCCGAGACCGGCGCCTACTTCGACCGGCCCGACCTGGTGGCGGCCGCGGTCGGCGCGGGCGATCTGCTCGTCCGCCTCCACATGGACGACCGCGCCCGGCTCGCCCGCACCTCCAAGGACGGCCGCGCCGGCGCCAACGCCGGTGTCCTGGAGGACTACGCCGACGTCGCCGAGGGCTTCCTCGCGCTCGCCGCGGTGACCGGCGAAGGCGTGTGGCTGGACTTCGCGGGCCTGCTCCTCGACCACGTCCTGGTGCAGTTCACCGACGACGAGACGGGCGCCCTGTACGACACGGCGGCCGACGCCGAACGCCTCATTCGGCGGCCGCAGGACCCCACCGACAACGCGGCGCCCTCCGGCTGGACCGCCGCCGCCGGGGCGCTGCTCACCTACGCCGCGCACACCGGCGCCGCACCGCACCGGCGCGCCGCCGAACGGGCCCTCGGCGTGGTCAGGGCGCTCGCGCCGCGCGCGCCGCGGTTCATCGGGCACGGGCTCGCCGTCGCCGAGGCCGCGCTCGACGGGCCGCGCGAGGTCGCTGTGGTGGGCGCGGTGGACGGCCCGATGCACCGGGTGGCGCTGCTCGGCACGGCGCCCGGCGCCGCGGTGGCCGTCGGCCCCGCGGACGGCGAACTGCCGCTGCTCGCGGACCGGTCCCCGGTGACGGACCGGGAGACGGCGTACGTGTGCCGGGACTTCGTGTGCGACCGGCCGACGACGGACCCGGCCGAGCTCGCGGCGGCCCTCGGCGCGCTGCGCTGAGCGGCCGGGCGACCCCGGACGGTGAATCAGCTCCCGGGGCTGCCCGCCGATTGTCCTGCTTCTGTCACGGCAGGGGCGGGGCGGCCACCTTGTGCTCCTTGTGTGACCATCGGCGTGATACCAATACGGGCGTCGCAGTGGCGTAAGGAGCCGCTGTGAATGTTTGGCATCGTTCTGTCAGTTGGCCCCAGCACATGGGGCACCGGGGGAGAGGTACTCACCGCAGTGAACCGCATGACGCGTACGACCGCCGCAGCCCTGGGCACGGCCGGGCTCATCACCGCCGCCCAGCTCGGCCTCGCCGGCACCGCCTCCGCGGCGGGTGACGCCACCCAGCGCACCGCGTCCGCCGACAAGCCGAGCAGCGCCGCGCCGTTCGCCAAGGCGACCAGCTCCGGCTGCCCGATCGACATCGTCTACACGTCCCGCTTCTACATCGGCCAGGGCGGCTGGGTGACGGGCAACGGCCTGTACTTCGGCATCAAGAACAAGAGCAACAAGAAGTTCTCGAACGTCAAGTTCACCGTCACCAACGTCAAGAACATCCGCTTCGGCCGGGCGACCGCCAAGGGCGGCAAGATCACCCACAAGACGTCGCGGTCCATCACCGTCTACGACAAGTCCTTCAGCGGCAAGGCCAAGCTGGGCGTCCAGGTCCGCACCCGCCTGCTGAACAAGAACAGCTACAAGGTGAAGTTCCAGGTCCGGGGCAACGGCTGGAACTGCGCCGTGAACCAGGGCACCTGGGGCAACTAGCCCGTAAGCGACACCGGGGTTCGAAAGGCGGCGGCCTTTCGAACCCCGGTTTTCGCGTTTCAGGGGAGGCGCAGAAAAGAGGGCCGCGACATCAGTCGCGGCCCTGTGGCGTCGAGGAGTGAGCCCGCCCCCCCCGGGGGGCGTCAGGCGTGCTGGTAGGCGACCAAGGAGATGCCCACGTAGTGCACGGCGAACGCGGCGAGGGTGAAGGAGTGGAAGACCTCGTGGAAGCCGAACCAGCGCGGTGAGGGGTTGGGGCGCTTGAAGCCGTAGACCACGCCGCCCGCGCTGTAGAGCAGGCCGCCGACGATGACCAGGACGAGGACCGCGATCCCGCCCGCGCGCATGAAGTCGGGCAGGAAGAAGACGGCGGCCCAGCCCATCGCCAGATAGCAGGGCGTGTACAGCCAGCGCGGGGCGCCCACCCAGAAGACGCGGAACACGATGCCCGCGGCGGCCGCGGCCCAGATGCCCCACAGCAGCCACTGGCCCTTGGCGTCGGGCAGCAGGAGCATGGTCAGCGGGGTGTACGTGCCCGCGATGATCAGGAAGATGTTGGCGTGGTCGAGGCGGCGCAGGACGCGGTCCATGCGCGGCGACCAGTCGCCCCGGTGGTAGAGCGCGCTGACGCCGAACAGCAGGCAGGCCGTCAGGACGTAGATCCCGCAGGCGACGCGGCCGCGGGTGGAGTCGGCGAGCGCGGTCAGGAAGAGGCCGGACACCAGCACTGCGGGGAACATCCCGGCGTGCAGCCAGCCGCGCAGCTTGGGCTTCACCGGGCGCACGGCCGCGGCGACGGGTTCGAGGGCTGCGGCGGCGATCTCGCCGGCGGGGACGGCGGGGCCGGAGCCACCTGCGGCCGAACTCGTGATCGCGTCGGGGACGGGAGCGGTCATGCGCCGCATCGTACCTACGGAACCGTAAGTTACGTATCAAAGCGGTGAAATCCCATCCTACAAGTGGCCATGCTCACTCCGCTCACGTGTGAAGCCCTCTGGACAGATGCGCAACAGGGACGGATGATCAAATGAGTGCGGTCGGCACCGGATGAGCGCCAGAAGATCGAAATGCAGTGAAGCGTCCGGGTCGCAGCCCCCACGGGGCCCCAACCTAAAACCCCTCGTATAGGAGCAATCGTGGCGCGCGATATCGCGGCTCCCTCTTCCTTGCAGTCCTCGCAGTCCGCGGGCACCGTCCCCACCAACCACCAGGGGCTCATCTCCTGGGTGAACGAGATCGCCGAACTGACCCAGCCGGACAGCGTGGTCTGGTGCGACGGTTCCGAGGCCGAGTACGAGCGCCTGGCCGAGGAGCTCGTGGCCAAGGGAACCTTCAAGAAGCTGGACCCGATCAAGCGGCCGAACTCCTACTACGCGGCCTCCGACCCCACGGACGTCGCCCGCGTCGAGGACCGCACCTACATCTGCTCCGAGAAGGAGGCGGACGCGGGGCCGACGAACCACTGGAAGGACCCGGCGGAGATGCGGGACGTCTTCGCGGGGGAGAAGGGGGTCTTCCGCGGCTCCATGCGCGGCCGGACCATGTACGTCGTGCCCTTCTGCATGGGCCCGCTCGGCTCGCCGCTGTCCGCGATCGGCGTCGAGATCACCGACTCGGCGTACGTCGCCGTGTCCATGCGCACGATGACCCGCATGGGCCAGCCGGTCCTGGAGGAGCTGGGCTCCGACGGCTTCTTCGTGAAGGCCGTGCACACCCTGGGCGCCCCGCTGGAGCCCGGCCAGGCGGACGTCCCCTGGCCGTGCAACTCCACGAAGTACATCTCGCACTTCCCGGAGTCGCGCGAGATCTGGTCGTACGGATCCGGCTACGGCGGCAACGCCCTGCTCGGCAAGAAGTGCTACGCCCTGCGCATCGCCTCGGTCATGGCCCGCGACGAGGGCTGGCTCGCCGAGCACATGCTGATCCTGAAGCTCACGCCGCCGCAGGGCGAATCGAAGTACGTGGCCGCGGCCTTCCCGTCTGCCTGCGGCAAGACCAACCTCGCCATGCTGGAGCCCACGATCTCCGGCTGGACCGTCGAGACCATCGGCGACGACATCGCCTGGATGCGGTTCGGCGAGGACGGCCAGCTGTACGCGATCAACCCCGAGGCGGGCTTCTTCGGCGTCGCGCCCGGCACCGGCGAGCACACCAACGCCAACGCCATGAAGACGCTGTGGGGCAACAGCGTCTTCACCAACGTCGCCCTGACCGACGACGGCGACGTGTGGTGGGAGGGGATGACCGAGGAGACCCCGGCGCACCTGACGGACTGGAAGGGCAACTCCTGGACGCCGGAGTCCGGCACCCCGGCGGCGCACCCGAACGCCCGCTTCACCACGCCCGCCGCACAGTGCCCGATCATCGCGCCCGAGTGGGAGGACCCCAAGGGCGTGCCGATCTCGGCGATCCTCTTCGGCGGGCGCCGCGCCTCCGCGGTCCCGCTGGTCACCGAGTCCTTCACCTGGAACCACGGCGTCTTCCTCGGCGCGAACGTGGCCTCCGAGAAGACCGCCGCGGCCGAGGGCAAGGTCGGCGAGCTGCGCCGCGACCCGTTCGCCATGCTGCCGTTCTGCGGGTACAACATGGGCGACTACATGGCCCACTGGGTCGACGTGGCCAAGGGCAAGGACCAGTCCAAGCTGCCGAAGATCTACTACGTGAACTGGTTCCGCAAGAACGAGGCGGGCAAGTTCGTGTGGCCCGGCTTCGGCGAGAACAGCCGCGTCCTGAAGTGGATCGTGGGCCGTCTGGAGGGCACCGCCGAGGGGGTCGAGACGCCCATCGGCGTCCTGCCGACGCCCGGGTCCCTGGACACGGACGGGCTCGAACTGCCCGCGGCCGACCTGGAGTTCCTCCTCACCGTGGACAAGGAGGTCTGGCGCGAGGAGGCGGCCCTTGTGCCCGAGCACCTCAACACCTTCGGTGACCGTACGCCGAAGGAGCTGTGGGACGAGTACCGGTCGCTGGTCGCGCGCCTGGGCTAATGCCCTCTTTCCCACCCGCCCACCCGTGCTGCCCCTGAGGGGAGCGGGTGGGCGGGGCTGGGGAAGGTCAGGCTCCGACCAGTTCTGTGGCCTGGGCGTGGGCTTCCATGCGGTGGGCGGCCAGGATCGCCGCCCCCGTGTCGGCGCGGGACGCGGCGACCACCAGGGCCCGGCCCGCCAGGGCGTGGGCGCGCTGGTGCAGGGCGGACAGATGCGGCTCGTGGATGGCGGCGGCGACCGCCGAGCGGACCGGCGGCAGGCCCCCGCGCAGGCGGGCGACCTGGGCCGCGAGGCGCTCGGCCGCGGCGTCGAGGGCGGGGTCGGGGGCGAGGGCGCGGAGCTCGTCGGTGACGGCGAGCAGTGCGGCGAGGTGCCCGGCGAGCTGGATGTCCAGCTCCTCCTCGCGGCTGCGGTGCGGGAAGTCGCCCGGGTCGGCCATCGTGTGGACCGACTTGGCGCGGATCGGCTCGTACATGGGATGGGTCTCCAAGCTGTCGAGTACCCATCGTAGCTCTTGATTTAGATTATGTCTAAAGTTGAGTCCGATCTTGGGCGGGGTCCGTACCGGGCCCCGCCCGTGCCGCGCTACGGCTGGCTGTAGCCGTCCAGGAACGTCCCGATCCGGGTCACCGCCTCCGCCAGGTCCGTCGCCGTCGGCAGCGTGACGATGCGGAAGTGGTCGGGCTCGGGCCAGTTGAAGCCGGTGCCGTGGACGACCATGATCTTCTCGGCCCGCAGCAGGTCGAGGACCAGCTGCCGGTCGTCCTTGACCTTGAAGACCTTCGGGTCGAGGCGCGGGAAGAGGTAGAGGGACCCCTTCGGCTTCACGCAGGTCACACCGGGGATCTGGGTGAGCAGGTCGTACGCCGTGTCCCGCTGTTCGAGCAGGCGGCCGCCCGGCAGGACGAGGTCGTTGATGGTCTGCCGCCCGCTGAGGGCGGCGACCACGCCGTGCTGCCCCGGCATGTTCGCGCACAGGCGCATGTTCGCGAGGATCGTCAGGCCCTCGATGTACGAGGTGGCGTGCGCCTTCGGGCCCGATACGGACATCCAGCCGACGCGGTACCCGGCCACGCGGTACGCCTTCGACATGCCGTTGAAGGTGAGCGTCAGCAGGTCGGGGGCGAGGGCGGCGGTCGGGGTGTGCCGTGCGCCGTCGTAGAGGATCTTGTCGTAGATCTCGTCCGAGCAGACGAGCAGGTTGTGGCGGCGGGCGATGTCGGTCAGGCCGCGCAGGACCGCCTCGTCGTAGACCGCGCCCGTCGGGTTGTTCGGGTTGATGATCACGAGCGCCTTGGTGCGGTCGGTGACCTTGCGCTCGACGTCGGCGAGGTCGGGCATCCAGTCCGACTGCTCGTCGCAGCGGTAGTGCACGGCGGTGCCGCCGGACAGCGAGACCGCGGCCGTCCACAGCGGGTAGTCGGGCGCCGGGACCAGGACCTCGTCGCCGTCGTCGAGCAGGCCCTGCATGGCCATGACGATCAGTTCGGAGACGCCGTTGCCGATGAAGACGTGCTCGACGTCGGTCTCGATGCCGAGGGTCTGGTTGTGCATCACCACGGCGCGGCGCGCGGCGAGCAGGCCCTTCGCGTCGCCGTACCCGTGCGCGTCGCCGACGTTGCGGAGGATGTCCTCCAGGATCTCCGGCGGGCACTCGAAGCCGAAGGCGGCGGGGTTGCCGGTGTTGAGCTTGAGGATGCGGTGACCTGCTGCTTCGAGCCGCATCGCCTCCTCGAGCACGGGGCCCCGGATCTCGTAACAGACGTTGGCGAGCTTGGTCGACTGGATCACCTGCATGCCCCCGAGCCTATCTCTGGCGGGGGCGCCTTGGACGGTGGGAGCTCGGGTGGGGCAGGTGTTCTCTTGGGTGCGGGCCGTCTCGGGCTGGTCGCGCAGTTCCCCGCGCCCCTTCGGGCGCTTCCGCGTGGGGGCGCTTTCCGGAGTCGGCCTTACATGGTCTTGTTCCCGGGGGCTGGGTGGCTCAAGAATGCGCATGACAAAACTGGGGGGTCGGCTGGTCCCCCGGTCGTGCAGTCATTCCAGAGGGGACCCCCACATGAACAAGCCTCTCGTCGGTGCCGTCTTCACCGCGCTGCTCCTCGGCGCGACGGCGTTGCCCGCGGCCGCCGTTACCAACGAGGCGCCCACGGCCGACAAGCAGGTGGCACGGACGCAGCCCGTCGCCGACACGAAGGCCGAGGTCAAGGCCAAGGTCAAAGCCAAGGCCGTGACCTTCGCCGGCACCGTGGCGCTCAGCAACTGCTCCGGCTCCGTCGTGCGCGTGCCCAGCTCGCAGCCCACCGACCGCGCGCTCGTGATGTCCAACGGCCACTGTCTGGAGACCGGCTTCCCGGGCCCGGGCCAGGTCATCGTCAACCGCGCGTCCACCCGCAGCTTCACGCTCTTGAACGCCGGCGGCGGCAACGCGGGCACCGTGCGCGCCAGCAAGATCGCGTACGGCACGATGACCGACAACGACGTCTCGCTGTACGAACTGACCAGCACCTACCGCGACATAGAGAGCCGCTACGGCATCAAGGCCCTTGAGATCGACTCCGCGCGGCCCACGGCGGGCCGGGCCATCACCGTCGCGTCCGGCTACTGGAAGCGGATGTACAAGTGCAACATCGACGGCTTCGCGTACCGCCTGAAGGAGGGCCAGTGGACCTGGAAGGACTCGGTCCGCTACACCTCCGCGTGCCAGACGATCGGCGGCACCTCCGGCTCGCCGGTGATCGACGACCAGACCGGCAAGGTCGTGGCCCTGAACAACACCGGTAACGAGGACGGTCAGCGCTGCACCGACAACAACCCCTGCGAGGTCGACGAGAACGGCAAGGTCACCGTCCGCCAGGGCATCAACTACGGCCAGCAGACGTACACCATCGTCCCCTGCATCGGTGCCGGCAACAAGGTCGACCTGAACCGGCCGGGCTGCACCCTGCCCAAGCCGGCGGCGGCCGCGCGCCGCTGACTCGGGCTTGAGCACCGCGTGAACTAGGCGGTGCGGCGCACGGCGCGTCCCGCGATGACGTCCGTGCGCCGCCCGTCCTCGATCACGAACTTCCCGTCGATGAGGACGTGCGGAATGCCCACGGGCGCCGTGCGCGGCGCGTCGAACGTCGACCCCGCCGCGACCGTCTCCGGGTCGAAGAGGACCAGGTCGGCGCGGTAGCCCTCGCGCACGTACCCGCGGTCGGGCAGCCGGAGCCGGGTGGCGGCCCGCGAGGTGAGGTGCGCGACGCACTCCTCCAGTGACAGCACCCCCAACTCCCGTACGTACTTGCCGAGGTACTGCGGGAACGTCCCGTACGCGCGCGGGTGCGGCTTGTAGCCCTGCAGGATGCCGTCGCTGCCGCCGGTGTGGACGGGGTGCCGCATGATCGCGCGGACGTTCTCCTCGTGGCCCACGTGCTGGAGGATCGTCGAGCCGAGGCGGTCGTTGAGCAGCAGCCGCCGCGCGGTGACCCACGGCTCCTCGCCGCGCATGTCGGCGGAGCGCTGGATGGTCTTGCCGACGCAGGACGCGAGCCCCGGGTCGGACACCCCCGAGATCTCGATGGTGTCCCACTCGATGGGCACGCCGTGGCAGCCGTCGGAGCCGATGACCTCCATGTGGTGCCGGATGCGCTCGGCGGTCTCGTTGTCCCGGAGCCGGGACAGGATCGCCTCGGGGCCGCCCTCGCTCGCCCAGCTCGGCAGCATCGCGACGAGCGTCGTACAGCCCGGTGTGTAGGGGTAGGTGTCGAGCGTGATGTCGGCGCCGCCGTCGAGCGCCTCGTCGAGGAGCGCGAGCAGGTCCGGGGCCTTGCCCTTGTTCACGCCGAAGTTCATCGTGGCGTGCGCGAGGTGCAGCGGGCACCCGGCGGTCCGGGTCAGCTCCACCATCTCGCGGTACGCCTCCAGGGCGCCCGCCCCGTAACTGCGGTGGTGGGGGCAGTAGTAGCCGCCGTACGAGGCCACGACGCGGCACAGCTCGGTGAGTTCGGCGTCCTTGGCGTACATGCCGGGGGTGTAGGTCAGGCCCGAGGACATGCCGACGGCGCCCTGCTCCATGCCCTGGGCGACCAGCTCCTTCATCCGCGCGAGGTCGGCCGGGGTCGCGTCCCGGTCCTCCCAGCCCATCGCGTACATCCGGACCGTGCCCTGCGGGATGAGGTACGCGGCGTTGACGGGGATGCCGCGGCCGCCGTGCGCGCGGTCCAGGCGGTCCAGGTACTCGCCGACCGAGCGCCAGTCGAAGTCGATGTCGCTGCCGTCGCCGTTCCAGCCGGTGATCGCCTGGCGGACCTCGGCGAGGGTGCGGTCGTCCACGGGCGCGTACGACAGGCCGTCCTGGCCGATGACCTCCAGGGTGACGCCCTGGGCCGCCTTCGCGCTGTGGTCCGGGTCGCGGAGCAGGGCGAGGTCGCTGTGCGCGTGCATGTCGATGAAGCCGGGCGCGAGGGCGAGGCCCCGGGCGTCCAGGACGCGGGTCCCCGTGGGGCGGGGGCCCGCCTCCCCCTCGCGGTGGATCTCTGTGATCCGTCCGTCCTCCATCGCCACGTCGGCCGCGTACGCGGCGTCGCCGGAGCCGTCGATGACGCGCGCTCCGCGGATGACCAGGTCCATGGGGTGCCTCTCTGGTGGGTGCGGGTGGGTGGTCCCTCGCGGGGCGCCCCAGACCCGCCCCTTCCCGAACCGGGGCTCCGCCCCGGACCTCGCTCCTCACACGCCGGAGGGGCTGGATCAAGGGGTGGGTCAGGGGCGTCCCGCCGCGGGCTAGAAGTACGTGCGGATGTAGTCCGTGACCGTTCCGTCCGCCTCGACCAGGGGGATCAGCTGCCACTTGTCGAAGGACGTACAGGGGTGGGAGAGCCCGAGGCCGAGCCAGTCGCCGACCTCCAGGTCGGCCTCGGGGGAGGTCCGCACCCATCCGTGCTGGTCGGAGAGGGCGTGCACCTCCACCCCTGTCGCGGCCCGCTCCACCCCGCCCCGGCGCACCGCCTGCGCCTCGGGCAGATCGAGGTCGTACGCCGCGTCCCGCTTGCCCGTGTTGATGAAGGCCTGCTCCGCCGACGGCCGCGACACGACCTGGGCCCACAGCCGGAAGGCGGGGTGCAGCGCCCCCTCGTCGGGCACGCGGTTGAAGGGCGTGAGGTGCCGGTAGTGCCCGTCGTCGTGGGAGACGTAGGCGCCGGAGCGCAACAGCTTCAGGACGGGCAGGGTGAGCTGCGGGACGTCGGCGAAGACGTCGGCGACCGCGTCGAACCAGGCGGAGCCCCCCGCGCTGATCACGACCTCGTCGAGCCCGCCCGCCTTGAACCGCCCCGCCGCGTCGAAGTCGGCGGCGAGCGAGACGAGCCGCCGCAGATAGGCCCGCACCCGCTCGGGCGTGGGGTCCGGCACCTCGCCCTCGTACCCGGCGACCCCGACGAGCCGCAGCGTGCCGGTGGCCGCGACGGCGTCGGCGACGGCCGCGCAGTCGGCCTCGGTACGGGCGCCGGTGCGCGCGCCCTCGCCCGCGGCGAGCTCGACGACCACGTCGACGGGGCGCCCCGCCCCGGCGTCGCGCAGCGCGGCGTCCATCAGCTCGACGCCGCGCACGGAGTCCACGTAACAGAGGAAGCGGAAGTCCGCGTCGTGCGCCAGCTCCTGGGCGAGCCAGCGCAGCGCGGGGGCGTCGACCAGCTCGTTGGCCAGGAAGATCCGCTGGATGCCGAACTCCCGTGCCACCCGCACCTGGTGGGGCACGGCGAGCGTGATGCCCCAGGCGCCGTGCTCGATCTGACGCTGGAACAGGCGCGGCGCCATGGAGGTCTTGCCGTGCGGCGCGAAGGCGAGGCCGTGGCGGGTCGCGTACTGCTCCATGAGCGCGAGGTTGTGTTCGAGGCGCTCGGCGGAGAGGGCGAGGACGGGGGTGGTGAAGCCGTCCGTGAAGAGGTTGCGGCGCTGGGCCGCGAGCTCGCCGACGGTGAGGCCCGCGGCGTCGGGCGGCAGTCCCTTGAAGCGGTGGTCGACCCGTTCCTCGGCCAGCCCTGCGAGCGCGGTCGCGGCGCGTTCCGCGGGCGTGCCGGAGGGTGCGGCGGCGGGCGTGTCGGCGGCCATGGGCGCCTCCTCAGAGATGCGTTGCATATACTGCAACGTTCATTGCGTATGTCGCTTACTGCTGTCTAACATCCGAGCCAACGCCGGGTCAACGGATCCGGGCCCGGTCCCCTGACCGGGGCTCACCCCGGCTCCCGGGCCTTCGGGGCCCGCCGATCCGGGCTCCCACCCGGCCGTCGAGCGTGCGGCGAACGACGAACGAAGGGCTGACACGAGCGTGACCGGAGCAGACCGAGACGCGACCGAGGCCGCGACCGGCGAGGTGCCCGAGGGCGGGACTGCCCCTGGAGCCCCGGCCGGTGCTTCCCGCGGCGCGGACGGCGGTGCCGCGGACGGCGGCTTCGACGTCGTCACGCTCGGGGAGTCCATGGTCACCTTCCTGCCCACGCGGCCGGGACGGCTCGCCGACGTGCCCGCCTTCGAGCGGGGCATCGGCGGCGCCGAGTCCAACGTGGCCTGCGCGCTCGCCGCCGCCGGGCACCGCGCCCGCTGGGTCAGCCGCGTCGGGGCCGACGGCTTCGGCGACCACCTCGTCGACGCCATCGGGGCGTACGGAGTCGACACCTCCGCCGTCGGGCGCGACCCGCGCAGGCCCACCGGCATCTACTTCCGCACCGCCGACGACCGCGACGCCGTCGCCCACGAGGTCGTCTACTACCGGGCGGGCTCCGCGGCCTCGGCGATGTCGCCGCGGACGCTGACCGCCGACGCGCTGTGGTGCGGACGCGTCCTGCACCTGTCGGGCATCACCGCCGCCCTCTCCGCCGACTGCCTCGCGCTCGTGCGGGACCTGTGCGAACGGCCGGCCGGACGGCACCGCCGCTCGCTCGTCTCCTTCGACGTCAACCACCGCCCCGGACTGTGGCCCGAGGGCGGCCGCAGCCCCGCCGTCCTGCTCGACCTGGCGCGCGGCGCCGACCTCGTCTTCGTCGGCGTCGACGAGGCCGCGGCCGCCTGGCAGCTCACCGGAGGGCCCGCGGCCATCCGCGCCGCCCTCCCCGAACCCGCCCAACTCGTCGTCAAGCAAGGGGCCGAGGGCGCCACCGCCTTCGTCACCGACCCCGAGACCGGGCGCGACACCGTCACCTTCGTCCCCGCCCTGCGCGTCGACGTCGTCGCCCCGGTCGGCGCCGGTGACGCCTTCGCCGCCGGATACCTGTCCGGCACCCTGCGCGGCCTGGCGCCCGAGCGACGGCTGCGGCACGGCCACCTGATGGCCGCCGCCGCCCTCACCGTGCCGGGCGACCTCGCCACGCCCCCCGCGCGCGAGCACGCCGACGCGCTCGCCGCCCTGGACCCCGCCGCCTGGGAGACACTGCGCCTTGGCCCCGGCTGGACGGCAGAGCCGCGCCGTCCCGGGGCCGCCGAGGAGGTACGTACGCCATGAGCCAGACCGTCGACCGAGCCCTGACGATCCTGCCCCTGCTCGCCGAGGGACCCGCCGACCTGGGGCAGGTCGCCGACCGCCTCGGAGTGCACAAGTCCACGGCCCTGCGCCTGCTGCGCACGCTGCACGAACACGGCCTGGTCTTCCGCCAGTCCGACCAGCGCTACCGCCTGGGAGCGCGGCTCTTCGCGCTCGCCCAGGAGGCCGTCGAGCACCTCGACGTCCGCGAGATCGCCCACCCCCACCTCCTCGCGCTCAACGAGAAGTGCGGCCACACGGTCCACCTCGCGGTGTACGAGGAGGGCGAGGTCGTCTACATCGACAAGGTCGAGAGCCGCTATCCGGTACGGATGTACTCGCGCATCGGCAAGTCCGTCGCCATCACCGTCGCCGCGGTCGCCAAGCTCCTGCTCGCCGACTTCCCCGAGAGCGAGCGCCGGGTGATCGCCGAGAAGCTCGACTACCCCACGTACACGTCCCGTTCGACGCCCAACGCCGCCGCCTTCCTCAGGGAGCTGGCGCTGGTGCGCGAACAGGGCTGGGCCACCGACCTCGGTGGCCACGAGGAGTCCATCAACTGCGTCGGCGCGCCCATCAGGGGCGCGGACGGCCGCGTCGTCGCCGCCATGTCGGTGTCCGCGCCGAACGTCGTCGTCACCGCGGAGGAACTCCTCACCCTGCTCCCGCTGGTGCGCCGCACGGCGGAGGCGATCAGCCGGGAGTACTCCGGCAAGGCCCCTATCAAGGAAGCAAGTTCATGAGCGAGAACACCCAGAAGACCGCGATCACGCCCTCCACGCACACCACCCCGCCCGCGAAGTTCTCGCACGGCGTGAAGAAGGGCAACATCCTCCAGGTCGCCGGGCAGGTCGGCTTCCTCCCCGCCGAGGAGGGCAAGGCCCCGACCCCGGCCGGCCCCACCCTGCGCGAGCAGACCCTGCAGACCTTCGCCAACGTCAAGGCCGTCCTCGAAGAGGGCGGCGCCACCTGGGACGACGTGATGATGATGCGCGTCTACCTCACGGACGTCGACCACTTCGCGGAGATGAACGAGATCTACAACCAGTACTTCGAGGAGCAGGGCCTCAAGGCCCCCGCCTCCGCCCGCACCACGGTCTACGTGGGCCTGCCCAAGGGCCTCCTCATCGAGATCGACGCGCTGGCCGTCCTCGGCTGAGCCCGCTCGGCACCGGCCGAGCCCGTCAGCGCCGCCGAGCCCGCGCTGAACCTCCGACGCCGCGGCCGCGGGCCCATCCCCGCCCGCGCCCGCCGCGCCGGACACCCCCCACCGCACGTCTGTCGTCACGGAGCGGCGCCCGCCACCCACGGGGCGCCCCACCGCGATCCCCCCTGCCCAGAAAGCCCCATGCACTTACGAGGTCAACGATGTCCCCGTTCGCCCCCTCGGGCTCCGCCGGAGCCCTCACCGCGCTCGCCGCCTCCGACCCGCCGCAGCCTCCGCACACCGGTGGCCTGATGGCCCTGATCGACGGCACGGCGGGACTGCTGACCGTCGCGGCCCTCGGCATCCTGCTCCTGCTCTTCCTGATCATCAAGGTCAGGCTCCAGCCGTTCGTGGCGCTGCTCGCGGTCTCGATAGCCGTCGGACTCGCCGCGGGCCTCTCGGTCACCGAACTCTTCGGCACCGTCCAGAAGTCGGACGCGGTCTCGCTCATCGAGAGCGGCATGGGCGGCATCCTCGGCCATGTGGCGATCATCATCGGCCTCGGCACGATGCTCGGCGCGATCCTCGAAGTCTCCGGCGGGGCCGAGGTGTTGTCCCGGCGCCTGCTCGACCTCTTCGGCGAGAAGCGCGCCCCCGTGGCCATGGGCCTGACCGGCCTCATCTTCGGCATCCCGGTCTTCTTCGACGTCGGCATCTTCGTCCTCGCGCCGATCGTGTACGCCGCCGCCAAGCGCAGCGGCAAGTCGATCCTCCTGTACTGCCTGCCGCTGCTGGCGGGCCTGTCCATGACGCACGCCTTCCTGCCCCCGCACCCCGGGCCCGTGGCGGCGGCGGGGCTGCTGAAGGTGGACCTCGGCTGGGTCATCCTCATGGGCGTCGTCTGCGGCGTCCCGGCCGTGCTCGCGGCCTGGGTGTTCGCCGCCTGGATCGGCAAGCGGATCTTCGTCCCCGTACCGCAGGACATGCTGGAGGCCTCCGAGGAGGCGAAGGCGGCCGTCGCCGAGGAACAGCGCGCGCAGGGCCTGACCCCGACGGAGGAGCCGGTCGCGCTGAGCACCGTCTTCCTGATCATCGGCACCCCGCTGCTTCTCATCCTGCTCGCGACGTTCTCCTCGATCGCCTTCGACCCGTCCACGCTCCGCAGCGTCATCGAGTTCTTCGGCCACCCCTTCGTCGCCCTGACGATCGCGCTCCTGATGGCGTACTACCTGCTCGGCATCCGCCGCGGCTGGTCCCGCAAGTCCCTGGAGACGGTGTCGACGGCGTCCCTCAAGCCCGTCGGCAACATCCTCCTGGTGGTCGGCGCGGGCGGGGTCTTCGGCGCCGTGCTCAAGGGCAGCGGGGTCGCGGGCGCCCTCGCCGACACCTTCAACGACGTGGGCCTGCCGGTCATCGTCCTCGCCTACCTCATCTCCCTGGTCCTTCGCGTGGCCCAGGGCTCGGCGACGGTCGCGATCGTCACCACGGCGGGCATCGTCGCCCCCCTGCTCGCCGAGGGCGACTACTCCAACGCCTTCACCGCCCTGGTCATCATGGCCATCTCCGCGGGCTCGATCTTCGCCTCGCACGTCAACGACGGCGGCTTCTGGATCGTGGCGAAGTACTTCGGCATCTCCGAGCGCGACACCCTGAAGACCTGGACGGTCCTGGAGTCGGTCCTCTCGGTGGCGGGCTTCGCGGTCGCGGCGCTGGTGAGCCTCTTCGTATAGCCCACCGCGCACGGGCCCTTCGTGCGGCCCGCCGCGTGGCCGACGCGGAGCGGGGGCACCCGGCGGATCGCCGAGTGCCCCCGCTCCGGCGCCGTTTCACGGCTGGCGCGGTACCGCGCCTTCCTGGCCCGGCCGCCGAACCGGCCGTGCCTGATCGTTACGCCGCCGGCTCAGCACCCGCAGCGGGCGGCGCATCCCGCAGCAGCGGCCCGCCCGGGAACCGGTGGTCGCCGCCGCCCTGGCGACGTCCGCCGCCAGGGCGAGCACCACTCCTGTCACCGCGCCGACAGCGGCCAGCGCGGCTCGCCGCCGCGAGGGTCCTGGGGACGCCGAGAGCATCGAAAGCATGGAGGACACAGCGCGCACAGAGCACTTCCTCTCCGTAGTCCGGTCAGCGGGTGATCCGCTTTTGTGATCACCCGCCGAGAGGCTGCGCCTGAACTGCCCCGATATGCATGTGGCGCCGGGAATCAACCCCTGTGAGTGATCAATAAGGACCCCAGGGGCTACGCGTGCCAGGTCACTGGCCGGAGCAGTACTGCTGTTCCTTCCCGATCGAGCGGTACATACAGTCCGAGTTCTCCAGGAGTTGCAGCACCGCGTCCCGGTTGCGCGAGGTCTCGCGCTCGATGACCTCGTCGGGCGGGTAGAAGCCGCCGCCGCCGGACCTCGGGTACATCTCGAAGGTGTAGCCGAAGATCTTCTGGCTGCCCCAGAGGTAGTCGTCGATGGTGCCGTCCGTGATGTACAGGTCGCTGGACTGCTCGGGCGTGTAGCCGTTGCTCGCGGCCATCTTGCGGCCGACGGTGGCGAAGGCGTCGTGGTCGTCCTGGGTAAGGCCGGGCGCCGTGTCGTTGTACGTGTAGCCGTACGGCCACAGGACCAGCTCGCTGTACGTGTGGAAGTCGATGCCCGCCTTGATCTGCTGCTTGCCGCCGACGACCCGGCTGCGCACGAAGTCCGCGACGACCTTGACCTCGGGTGCGGACTCGGGGGCGCGGCCGCGGTAGGTCTCGGAGCCGGGGGTGCCCGAAGAGCCGCCGCAGCAGCCCCACTTGAAGTTCCAGTTGCGGTTCATGTCGGTGCCGGTGGCGCCGCCCGGGTTGGGCTGCCGGTTCAGGCGCCAGCTGCGGTAGGAGCCGGTGGCGATGTCGTACTCGCCGCCGTCCGGGTTGAGGTCCGGCACGATCCAGATCTCGCGCTCGTTGAGCATCTTGGTGACGCGCGCGTCGCTGCCGTAGCCCGCGCCGAACTCGCGCAGCAGATAGAGGGCCATCTCCACCGTCAGGTGCTCACGGGCGTGCTGGTGGTGGGTGAAGAGGACCTCGGGCTCGTTCTCGTCCGTGCCGACGTTGTCGCTGATCTTGATGGCGACGATGTCGCGGCCCTGGTACGACTTGCCGATCACGCGCTTGCTCATGATGTTCGGGTACTGCTGGAGCCGCTGGTCGATCTCCGCGTTCATCTCCGCGTAGTTGTGGTAGCGGGAGTCGGCGGGCGGGAAGTCCCGCACCCGCACCGGCCCGTCGCCCGTGCGCTCGGGCGGCCCAGCCAGCGCCTTGAGCGTGTACCCGAGCGCGCGCAGCTTCCTGGCCTGGGCCGCGTTCGCGGAGACGACGACCCCGTGGTCGTCGGCCTCGTCGATGGACACGCCCGTCGCGGCGAGCGTCGTGCGGGCCGCGCGCGTGGCGGGGCCGGGCACGGAGTACTGGCGGATCTCGTCCTCGGCCGCGGCGGCGGCCGCGGCCTTCCTGGCCGAGGGGGACGAGCTGTCGGACGCGTTGGCGCTGAGGGGCGCCGCGACCGCGAGGGCGAGCACGGCCGCGAGAGCGGCTGATCTCTTTCCGCGTATGCGAAGTCGCATGAATGCTCCTGTGGGGGTGGGGGTGGTGCATTGCGACGCATGTGGTGCGGGTGGCACGAGCGCGCGGGGTGCCGGGTGGGCACGGCCCGTGCTGGCCCATGGTCCTGGGATGGCATGTTCTGGTCAACATGTCTTTGAGCCGACTGTGCGGTGGCCGTGCGGTGCCTGTGTGCGGGCCGTCCGGCGGCCGCGTGCCGCCCGCGCGGCCGGAGCACGCGCCTCCCGCGTCCCACGGTCCGCTGCCGTACGACCCCTTGTGCACCGGGCGTCCGTGCGCTTTCTTGATCGCATGGCCGAAACCAAAGGTGGACCCATCACTGGCGGGGACGTCGCGTCCGCGCCCCGCAAGTCCAGTTGGAAGTACATCGGTCCGGGCATCGTCGTCGCCGCCACCGGGGTCGGCGCGGGCGACCTGGTGGCCACGCTGATCGCGGGCAGCAACTTCGGCTACACGCTGCTGTGGGCCGCCGTCATCGGCTGCGTTGTGAAGATCTCCCTCGCGGAGGCGGCGGGCCGCTGGCACCTGTCGACGGGCCGCACGCTCTTCGAGGGCTGGGCCGGCCTCGGCCGCTGGACGACGTGGTTCTTCGTCGTCTACGTCGTGGTGTGGGGCTTCGCGTACGGCGCGGCCGCGATGTCCTCGTCGGGCCTGCCGCTCCAGGCCCTGTTCCCCGACGTGATGGACCTGAAGTGGTGGGCGGTGCTCACCGGTGTGGTGGGCCTGGTCTTCGTCTGGTTCAACAAGTACGACGTGTTCGAGAAGGTCATGACGGTCCTGGTCGGCGTGATGTTCGTGGTCACGGTGTACCTGGCCGTCCGCGTGACCCCGAACCTGGGTGACGCCGTCGCGGGCCTCCTCCCCGTCCTGCCCGACGAGAAGGACTCGGTCCTCAACACCCTCGGCCTCATCGGCGGTGTCGGCGGCACCATCACGCTGGCCGCGTACGGCTACTGGGTGAACGCCAAGGGCTGGACGAACACGGGCTGGATGAAGGTGATGCGCCTGGACAACCGCGTCGCGTACATCACCACCGGGATCTTCGTCGTGGCGATGCTCTTCGTCGGCGCGGAGCTGCTGCACTCGGCGAACGTCGCCCTCGCGAGCGGCGACAAGGGCCTGGTCCAGCTGAGCGACATCCTGGAGAAGGAGTACGGCACCGCCACCGCCAAGCTCTTCCTCATCGGCTTCTTCGCCACGTCCTTCACCTCGCTCATCGGCGTCTGGCACGGCGTGAGCCTGATGTTCGCGGACTTCGTGGAGCACTACCGCAAGTCCCGCACGGGCGCGGACGGCGCTGCCGGGTCCGGCGCCGAGGTCGCCTCCGGCGCCCGCGAGCGTTCGCTGCCCTTCCGCGCGTACCTGCTCTGGCTGACCTTCCCCCCGATCGTCCTGCTCTTCCAGGGGCAGCCGTTCCGCCTGATCATCATCTACGGAGTCCTGGGTGCGGCCTTCATGCCCTTCCTCGCCCTGACCCTGATCTGGCTGCTCAACTCGTCCCGCACGCCCGCGGAGTGGCGCAACGGCTGGATCAGCAACGGCATGCTGGCGATCGCGGGCCTGCTGTTCCTGGTGCTGTGCGTCAAGCAGATCACGGACCAGGACTGGAGCAGCTTCTTCTGATCCGCGGGGGTACCGCGGCGCCGCGGCACCCCCGGAGGTGGGTCCGGGTTACGGCAGGCCGTGGACGTGCGGGCCCACGGCGTTGGACCACGCGTTGCCGTTCAGGGCGTCCCAGTTGGTCGACCAGGTCATGGCGCCGCGGATGCCCGGGTAGGTCTTGGACGGCTTGAACGAGCCGCAGCCGGTGCCGCGGGCCAGGCAGTCGAGGGCGTTCTTCACGACGGTCGGCGAGACGTGGCCGGAGCCCGCCCCGCGCGGTGACGCGGGCGTCCCGATGCCCACCTGGGACGGCGCGAGCCCGCCCTCCAGCTGGATGCAGGCGAGCGCGGTCAGGAAGTCCACGGACCCCTGGCCGTAGACCTTCCCGTCGCAGCCCAGCATCGCCCCGCTGTTGTAGTACTGCATGTTGACGACCGTGAGGATGTCCTTCACGTTCAGGGCCGTCTTGAAGTACGCGTTGGACGTCGACTGCATGTCGATGGTCTGCGGCGCCATGGTGAGCACGAGCCCTGGCCCGGCCTTCTGGGCGAGGGACTTGAGGGCCTGCGTCATGTAGGTGGCGTTGAGCCCGTTCTCCAGGTCGATGTCGACGCCGTCGAAGCCGTACTCCCGCATGAGCGCGTACACGGAGTTGGCGAAGTTGCCCGCGGCGGCCGAGCTGTTCACGGACACGCTTCCGCGCTCGCCCCCGACCGAGACGATCACGGACTTCCCGGCCGCCTGCTTGGCCTTGATGTCGGCCTTGAACTGGGCGACCGTGTACCCGCCGAGCCCGGCGGAGTCGAGGTTGAAGGTCACCTGCCCCGGCTGCCCGGTGGCGTCCGCGAAGGCGACGGCGATGATGTCGTACTGGTCCTGCACCTGGCTGAGCCGCTGCACGGTGGCGCCGTTGTTGAAGTTCTGCCAGTACCCGGTGACGGCGTGCTTGGGCACGGCCCGTGTCTGCGCCCCGGCGTCCCGCGCTCCGGCGTCCCGGGCGTCGGCGCTCCCGGCGCCACCGGTCGATAGCCCGGCGACCGCGAGCCCGAGCGCGGCCAGCATCCCGGCGAGAACACTGCTCTTCCTTCTGCGTGCGCGTATGCCTGCGCGGTCCACTTCTGCCTCCGGTGGGGGGAGGGCCCGTACGGGCCGGAAGGGGGCGGTGGCCACCGCTGTTGCCTGGTCGTACAAGCTGGTCCAGACCAATCTGGTTGTCAAGGGGGTGCGCAGCGTGAGCCCCGGCGGCCTCGCGTGGCTGATTCCGTATGGCCGTGTCGGCTCTCGGATCGGGTTGTGACGTCGCTCTGGCAAAGAATGCACGCCTCAAACCGTGGATCGCGGCTGTTTCGGAAATGGCGTGTTCGTGACGTTGCCTTGCGGTGCCGTTTGCGCAGCGTGGTGAGCGCGTGACGCCAGACGGGGAGAGTGCACGTCAGCGGACGCTCAAGTTCCGCTCACTTTCGCCCTGTTGGGGTTGCACAGCTTTCTGAATTTGTGGCGCGGTTCACATTGACGCCGGGAACTCGTCGGGCGTTAACTCTCTCCACCTGCAAACTGTGAAGTTTTCGTAACTCTGGGGTGGGGACTGTGGAGTTGAGGTGGGGGCAGAGCCATGCCCGAAAACGAAGAGGGTCACGACGCGTCATCGGGGGAGTGTCGGCGACGGCGCTCCTCCTGTCGCTGCTGCCTGCGGTCGCGCTCGCCCTTCCCGGAGGCGAGGCGCACGCCTCGGCGCCGACCGGGCCGCTGACGGAGCGGACCGCGTCACAGCGCGCGGCGGCGACGGGCGAGCCGGTCGAAGTCACGTCGGAGCGCACCGAGTACACGACGACGATGGCGAATCCTGACGGCTCGTTCGTCATGACCCAGTCGACGGAGCCGCAGCGGGCCCGCGGCGAGAGCGGCGCGTGGCGCGACATCGACGTCACGCTGGAGAAGCGTGCCGACGGCACCGTCGGGCCGAAGTCCGCCGTGGTGGACCTCGCCTTCTCCGGCGGCGGCAGCGGATCCGGACTCCTTGCCCTGGGCACGAAGGGCCAGCGGCTCAAGCTGGGCTGGCCGGCCGCCCTGCCCGAGCCGACCCTCGACGGTGCGACCGCCACGTACGCGGACGTGCCGGTCAAGGGCGTGGACCTCCAGCTGACGGCGACGGCCGAGGGCTACCGCGAGGTCCTCGTCGTCAAGTCGGCCGAGGCCGCGGCGAGCCCCGAGCTGGAGAAGGTCAGGCTCACCGCGCGCGGCGAGGGCCTGAGCGTGACTCCCGGCGAGGGCGGCGGGCTGCGGGCGGTCGACGCCGACGGCAACGCCGTGTTCCGCGGGCCGTCCGGGCAGATGTGGGACTCCGCGGGCGACACCGCGACCACACCCGCGCCCGCGACCCGCAAGGGCCTGCGCGCGATCGCCCCGGAGGACCGTCCCGCGGCGAAGAGCGCCACCGACGACCCGGCGCAGCCCGGCCAGGGCGACGCGACCGCGGATCTGCCCGTGACCGTCGGGGACGGCGCGGTCTCCGTGACCCCCGACCTGGACCTGCTGCGCGGCAAGAAGACCGTGTACCCGGTCTTCATCGACCCCTCGGTGGGCCTGGGCCTGTCCGAGTGGACGAAGCTGTCGTCGGACGGCGACAAGTTCTGGAAGTTCAGCGAGCCCAAGGGCGTCGGCCGCTGCGGCATCGCGGACGGGTACTACTGCGACCTGGGCGGCTACACGGACCGGATGTACTTCGAGTTCGGCGCCTCCAAGCTCGCCGGCAAGCACGTCCTGGACGCCACGTTCCGCGCGTACGAGACGTGGTCGTTCAACTGCCAGCCGCACTGGATCGACCTGGAGCGCACGGACAACATCTCCGAGGGCACGCGCTGGCCGGGCCCGAAGCAGCTCGACCAGATGGGCGACCGGTACGTGTCGGCGGGGCGCGGCAATCTCTGCAGCCCGGAACAGCCCAACTCCTGGATCGAGTTCAACGACAACCCGGACGAGAAGGACGAGAACCTCACCTCCACGGTGCGCTCCCTCGCCAACGGCAAGATCTCGCGCCTCACGCTGATGCTGCGGGCCAAGGACGAGGGCGAGCCGCGGGCCTGGAAGCGGTTCGACAACAACGCGGAGCTCAAAGTCTGGTACATGCACAAGCCGGGAGTGCCGACGTCGGTCGGCGCCATCCCCGGCACGGGCAACGGCAAGGCGCAGTGCCGCCCGGCGAAGGACCCGGTGACCGTCACGGTGGACAAGCCGACGCTCCGGGCCCGGGTGCAGACCAAGGTCGAACAGCACCAGGGAGAGGAAGAGGGCTCCCTCCAGGCCGAGTTCGTGATGCAGCGCTCCAGCACGGACACGACGTCGGGTTCGTGGGACGAGGTCTGGAAGGACTACAAGCCGGACTCGGGCTGGGACCCGGACGGCACGACGGAGGAGATCACCACCACCAACCGGGCGGACGGCGGCCTGTACCGCTTCAAGGCGCGCACCCAGTCGCACTGGGTCTACGGCGGCAAGAAGGGCGACCTCTTCTCCCCGTACTCGAAGTGGTGCTACCTGCGGATCGACTCGACGGCGCCCAAGGAACCGATCATCGAGTCGTTCGCTCCGTACCGCGAGTGCACCACCAACAAATGTGACGCTCACGGCGGCCCGGGGAAGAGCGGCATCTTCTTCTTCAAGCCGAACAAGGCGGACAAGGACGTGAAGCAGTACCGCTGGCGGTTCCTGACGTCGGAGGCCGATGCCACCAGGACGGTGTCGGCGCCGAACAGCGAGATGACGACGGTCCCGGTCAGACCCGGCCTCGCGGGCACCCAGACCCTGTCCGTGGAGGCCAGTGACCTGAAGAAGGACAAGGAGGGCCGGGTGCGCTGGGGCCCGCCCGCCGAGTTCGTCTTCAAGGTCGGCGCGGCCGACGGCACGACCGGACGGTGGCGCTTCGACGACGCCGGTCCGGGGTCCGGCAAGACCGTCGCGAACGACACCGGGAAGGTCGGCAGCCGCCACGACATCGTGAGGCGCGACGAGGCCGCCACCGACTGGTCGACGTTGGGCCGCCGGGGCGCCGGAGACTATTCGCTGCGCCTGAACGACAACCAGAGCGACCCCGACAAGCAGGTCGGCTACGCCTCCACGGACGGCGTCCCGGTCAACACACAGGGCTCCTTCACGGTGTCTGCATGGGCCTACCTGACCGACGACAAGTCCAACCGCGTAGTGCTGTCGGCACCGGGCGAGCACGGCTCGGCCTTCACGCTCTACTACTCGTCCGCCCTCAAGAAGTGGGTGTTCAACCGAACCGACCAGGACAAGGACGGACCCGTATACATCCGTTCCACGGCCGACGCGGAGAACCCGCCGCTGAAGGTCTGGACGCATCTCGTCGGCGTCTTCGACACGCAGGACAACGCTGACAAGAAGGACGACACCCTCCAGCTCTTCATCAACGGTCGTGCCCAGGGCAAGCCGGTGGTGCTCGCGGACGAGGCGTCCACGTACACCCCCTGGACCGCCGACCGGAACATGATGGTCGGGCGCTCCAAGGTGGGCGGTTCGTACGCCGAGTACTTCCTGGGCCGGATCGACGAGGTCGCGACGTGGCAGCGGCCGCTGGAGCCGGACGAGATCCGCGAGGAGAACCGTCTGGAGCGCGCCGGCCTGCCCACCAACGAACTCGTCGGGCACTGGGACGCCACCATCTCCTCCGGAGGCCAGGTCGTCGAGAGCCCGGAGGACCCGGGCGACCCGTCCAGCGCCGCCTTCCCCTACCGCCGGGGTCCACTGGACCTGTCCGACTCCGGCGCCCGCCTGACCGGTGAGGACGCCACCTCCCTCGTCCTGGACGGCAAGAGCGGCTACGCCAAGGCCGGGGGCCCCGTCGTCGACGAGACCGGGTCGTTCACCGTCTCGGCGCGGGTGCGGCTGACCAAGTCCGAGTTCGCGGGCAAGGACGTCGGCTACCGGGCGCTCGTCGCCGGGCAGGCCACGCCGGCCGGCAAGGAGTCGTCGTGGGCGCTGTGGGTGGAGAAGGTTTCCGCCGACGCCTACCAGTGGAAGTTCGGACGCACCGCGGTGAATGCCGACGGCAAGGTCGTCGCGACGGCGGTCGCACCGGCCGAGGACACGATCGGTGAGAAGGAGTGGGACACCTGGGTCGACGTGACCGGGGTCTTCGACGCCGGTCTCGACTTCACGGACGACGAGGGCGATCAGCGCTTCGGCGTGGCCCGTCTCTACGTCGGCCGGTTCGCCCAGCAGGGCGAGGACGACGCCGGGCTCGCCAGGGCCCAGCAGGGTGACGGCGCGCTGACGGTGGGACGTGGATCCGCTCAGGGCAAGACCGGCCACTACCTGCCGGGCGACCTCGCGAAGCTGCGCGTGTGGGCCGGCGCGATGAACCGGGAGCAGGTCACCGACCAGATCGCGGAGCCCTCGACGTAGGCCGTCAGGGCCTCGTAGGCCGACAGGGCCTCCCTTGCGGCCCTCTCTTCTCCCTCACTGGTTTCGAAGGCGTGCGGCCGCCCGACGCGGCGGCCGCACGCGAGGAGACACACACATGAAACAGCTTGGCTTCGGGCTGCCCGGAACCGGCAGATCAGCGAGACGCCGATGGAGCTCGCGGATCGCCGTCGTCACGGGCTTCGCCCTACTGCCGGGGCTCCTGTCCCCGGTGATGTTCACGAACACGGCATCCGCGGCCACCGACCCGCTCGGCAGACCGAAGCTGGACGCGCCCCGTTCGGCCGAGGTCTCCCCGTTCACCGCGAAGGCGAACGACAAGAACGCGGCCGCGGTCCGCAAGTCCGCGGCGGCCGACCTCAAGGCGGCCGAGCGGGCCCGCGGTGACCAGCGGCGCACCGTAACCTGGCCCAAGGGCGGCACGGCGACCTTGAAGCTGCCCGACTCGGGCGCGGCGAAGGCCAGCCCCGGATCGCTGCCGGTCACGCTCTCCACGCCGAAGGCGGCGAAGGGCGCTCCCCGACGGGCCGCCGACCGCCTCAAGGTCGAGGTCCTCGGCCAGCGGGAGGCGAAGAGGCTCGGAGTCAAGGGCGTCGTCCTCACGGTGACGGGCCCCAAGGACGGCGGCACGGCACGTCTGGGCATCGACTACTCGGCCTTCGCCTCCGCGTACGGCGGCGACTGGGCGGGTCGCCTCCAGGCCCTGCGCCTTCCGGACTGCGCCCTCGACAACCCCGGCAAGGCGGACTGCCGCACCCGCGAGCCGGTCGAGTTCACCAACGCCCGCAAGGACGAGCGGCTGAAGGCGGCCCTGTCCTTCCCCGCGGCCGCATCCGGTGCGAAGGCGGGCCGGACGATGGTCCTCGCCCTGGCCGCAGGCACCAAGTCGGGTGCGGGCGACTACAAGGCGACCCCGCTCGCGGCCTCCTCCACCTGGGAGGCAGGCGGCTCGTCGGGCTCCTTCACCTGGTCGTACCCGCTGCGCACGCCCCCGGCTGCGGCGGGCCCCGCGCCGGATCTGACGATCTCCTACGACTCCGGAAGCGTGGACGGGCGCACCGCCTCCACCAACAACCAGGGCACGGTCATCGGTGAGGGCTTCGACCTCACCTCCTCGTACATCGAGCGCAAGTACGGCTCGTGCGAGGACGACGGGCACGACAAGAAGTACGACCTGTGCTGGAAGTACGACAACGCCTCGCTGGTCCTCAACGGCAAGGCCACCGAGCTGGTCAAGGACGACACCAGCGGCGAGTGGCGGCTGAAGAACGACGACGCGTCCACCGTCAAGCGCCACAGCGGCGCGAGCAACGGCGACGACAACGGCGAATACTGGACGGTCACCACCGGCGACGGTACGACCTACACGTTCGGCCTCAACAAGCTGGACGGCGCGGGGGCGGACGACCGCACCGACTCGGTCTGGACCGTGCCGGTCTTCGGCGACGACGAAGGCGAGCCCGGCCACTCCGACGGCACCGGCTTCTCCGACCGGGACAAGAAGCAGGCCTGGCGCTGGAACCTCGACCTCGTCGAGGACACCCGCGGCAATGCCATGACGTACTGGTACGAGGCCGAGCACAACAACTACGACAAGCTCGGCGACGACAACACCGGCACCGACTACACGCGCGGCGGCTACCTCAAGGAGATCCGCTACGGCCAGCGCGCCGACGCCCTCTTCTCCGCCAAGCCCGCCGCCTCCCACAAGGTCGCCTTCACCTACGCCGAGCGCTGCCTGGCATCCGGCACCGGCTGCGACGAGCTGACCGAGGACAAGCGGGACAACTGGCCGGACGTACCCTTCGACAGCGTCTGCAAGGACGACAAGAAGTGCACCGGCAACGTCGGCCCGTCGTTCTTCACCCGCAAGCGCATGACGGCCGTCACCACGTACGCGTGGAACGCCGCACTGGACGCGCCCGCCTACTGGCAGGTCGACAGCTGGAAGCTGAAGCACCTCTACCTCGACCCGGGCGACACCGGTGACAGCACCGATCAGTCCCTGTGGCTCGACGAGATCCAGCACACCGGCAAGCGCGGCGACGACATCTCGCTGGACCCGGTGAAGTTCACGCACGCCTTCCTGCCCAACCGGGTCGACGGCGCGTCGGACGACATCCTCTCCCTGGACAAGCCGCGCCTGCGCAGCGTCACGTCCGAGACCGGCGCGCAGACGATCGTCTCGTACCAGCCCGCCGACTGCGTGGCGGGCCAGACGATGCCGAAGCCGGACGACAACACCCGGCGCTGCTACCCCGTGTACTGGTCGCCGAACGGCGAGAAGACCCCGAAGCTCGACTGGTTCCAGAAGTACCCCGTCACCTCCGTCTCCACGACGGACCCGCGCGGTGGCGCGGAAGCCGTGCAGCACGCGTACGAGTACTCCGGCGGCGGCGCCTGGCACTACAACGACGACCCGATGACGCCCGCCAAGGAGCGCACCTGGTCGGTCTGGCGCGGCTACGAGAAGGTCACGCACTACACCGGCGACAAGGGCACCGACCGCCTCAAGACGGTCAGCATCTACATGCGCGGCATGAACGGCGACCGCGTCGCCGGCTCCGACGGCAAGACCCCCGACCCGGACAAGCGCAGGACCGCGAAGGCCGGGGGCGTCAAGGCGGAGGAGATCACCGACTCCGACCAGTACGCGGGCTTCGCGCGCGAGACGGTCACCTACAACGGCGACACCGAGGTCTCCGCGACGATCACCGACCCGTGGTCGAAGCGGACCGCGACGCAGCACAAGTCGTACGCCGACACCGAGGCGTACTTCGTCCGCGCGGCCGCCACTCACGAGCGCACCCGTGTCACCAGCGGCGACACCCCGCGCGACCGTGTCCGCACCGTCAAGACCGCCTACGACGACTACGGCATGCCCGAGTCCGTCGAGGACAAGGGCGACGACGCCGTCACGGGCGACGAGACCTGCACCCGCACCTGGTACGCCCGCAACGACGACAAGGGAATCAACTCCCTTGCCTCACGCACTCGTACGGTCGCCAAGCCTTGCTCGACGACGGTCGCGGATCTCGATCTGCCCGCCGACTCCGACAAGCCGGGCGACGTCGTGACCGACACGGCCACTGTCTACGACGACCCTGACGCCACGAAGTGGACGTCCGCCCAGAAGCCGACCAAGGGCCAGCCGACCTGGACCGGCCGGGCGAAGTCGTACGGCACGGACAACGTCGCGTCCTGGCAGAAGACATCCACGACGGCGTACGACACGCTCGGGCGCCCTGTCGAGGTCAAGGACACCAACGGGCTCGTCACGGCGAAGTCGAGCTACACCCCTGCCGCCTCCGGGCCCCTGAGGTCGAGCAGCGTCTCCAACGTCAAGGGCCACAAGACCACCACGGACGTCGAATTCGCCACCGGCGCACCGTTGAAGATCACCGACCCCAACGACAAGATCACGGAGACGACGTACGACAGCCTCGGCCGCACCACGCAGGTCTGGCTGCCCAACCGGCTCCGCGTGCTCGACAAGACCCCCAACTACGTCTACGACTACAAGGTCACCAGCAAGGCCATGTCCTGGGTGTCCACCGGCACCCTCAAGGGCGACGGCTCCGGCTACAACACCTCCTACGCGTTCTACGACTCCCTCCTGCGCCCCCGTCAGACCCAGACGCCCACGCCGGTGGGCGGCCGTCTGATCGGCATCACGCTGTACGACACACGGGGACTCGCCGTCAGTGCCCAGGGCGACACCTGGGACGAGACCTCCGCGCCGAGCGGCACTCCCGTGCAGACCGAGGGCAGCCAGGCGCCGCTCCAGACCGACACCACGTACGACGCGGCGGGTCGTGCCACGAAGGCCGTCACGAAGAACTTCGGCGTGACGCGCTGGACGACCACGACGACCTACTCCGGTGACGCGGTGGCCACCAGCGCCCCCGACGGCGGGCAGGCCACGGCCGAGGTCAGCGACGCCCGCGGCCAGGTCGTGCTGCGCCGCGAGTACGGCGGCCCGAAGCCGACCGGAACCGACTTCACGAGCACCCGCTACACCTACACGCCCGGCGGCCAGCAGGAGACGATCACCGGCCCCGACAAGGCCAAGTGGTCCTACTCCTACGACCTGTTCGGCCGCCAGGTGAGTGCGGACGACCCGGACAAGGGCGTCACGACCACGACGTACGACAGCCTCGACCGGCCTCTCACGACCAAGGACGTCGAGAACCGGAAGCTGCTGTACGGCTACGACGACCTCGGTCGCAAGACGGGCATGTGGCACACCGAGAAGACGGACGCCAACAAACTCGCCGCCTGGACCTTCGACGACCTCGCCAAGGGGCAGCAGGACACCGCCACCCGCTACGACGGCGGCCTGACGGGCAAGGCGTACACCCAGAAGGTCACCACCTACACCCCGCTCTACGAGGTCAAGGAGAGCGAACTCAGCCTGCCCGATGACGACCCGATCGTGAAGGCGGGCGTTCCCCAGAAGCTGGCCTTCAGCACGGGCTACCGCTTCGACGGCACCATCAGCCAGGCCTCGCAGCCCGCCGTCGCGGGCCTCAAGGGCGAGACGATCGGCTACGAGTACAACGCCACGGGCCAGCAGACCGGCCTGGACGGCACCACGGGCTACCTGCACGGCGCCGCCTTCTCCCCGCAGGGCGACCTGCGCCAGCTCACGCTCGGCATGAGCGGCGCCAGCACGGAGAAGAAGGCCTACCTCAACTACGACTACGAGGCGGGAACCCGCCGTCTCACCCGCTCCTACGTCACCGACGACGTGCACGGCTACATGCCGCAGGAGCTGAAGTTCAAGCGGGACGACGTGGGCAACGTCACGTCGATCTTCGACGCGACCACCCAGGGCGGCACGTCGAAGGCCGACTACCAGTGCTTCGACTACGACGGCTACAGCCGCCTGACCGAGGCCTGGACCCCGAAGACGGCGGACTGCGCCGCGGCGAAGCGCACCAAGGCCAACATCGACGGGGCCGCCCCGTACTGGACGTCGTACACGTACAACGACGCGGGCCAGCGCAAGTCCGAGACCCAGCACGCGTCGTCGGGTGACGAGACCACGTCGTACGACTACGGCACGCCGCAGGGCCAGCCCCACCCGCTCACCAAGACGACGGGTTCGCGCCCGGCCGCGTACGAGTACGACAAGTCCGGCAACACCACGAAGCGCCCCGGGCCGAAGGCCCAGCAGACCCTCACGTGGAACACAGAGGGCAAGCTGGCCAAGACCCTCGAAGGAACGGCTGAGACCGCCTACCTCTATGACGCGGACGGCGAACTCCTCATCCGCCGTGCCAAGGGCGACGGCGACACGGTCCTCTACCTCGGTGCCACGGAAGTCCGTCTGACGACGAAGGGCACGAAGAAGACCCTCACGGGCACGCGCTACTACACCGCCAACGGCCAGACCATCGCGGTCCGCACCGGCACGAGCGGCGCCGCGGACACGGAACTCAGCTTCCTGGCCGCCGATCACCACGGCACGTCGAGCATCGCCCTGGACGCGACGACGTACGCGGTGACGAAGCGCTACACGTCCCCCTTCGGCTCCCCGCGCGGCGAGAAGACCCCTGCCTGGCCGGACGACAAGGGATTCTTGGGCAAGCCGGTGGACAAGGGGACTGGGCTGACGCACGTCGGGGCGCGCGAGTACGACCCGGCGACCGGCCAGTTCATCAGCGTGGACCCGCTGCTTGAGCATCAGAAGCCAGGCAGCCTCAATGGCTACAGCTACTCTGAGAACAGCCCTATCACGCTGGCAGATGCATCAGGAATGGGCAGCACATTCACGTGTAACCGCAGTTCCTGTGGTGACGAGGCTTCCTTCCAGGAAGAGCATGCCTCTCCGGACTTCGGCACAGATGCTACTTGGGGATCGACCTACCCGGACTACCCGGACAGTGGGCCTCAAGGTGGGATGCCCCGAGGGCGGCCTTCCTGTGGTGTCGTCCCCTTGGCGCCATGCTTCGACGTTGCCGCTGGGCCGCTGGCTGGGCCGCAGCCGACTGACCTCCCCTATATTCCGGCTGCAATAGCAAGCCCTCAGTACATGCTGGCGCGTTCGTGTGGAATGGCTCCGATGGAGATCAAGTGCAACCCTCAGGATGCAATTCTTGGCGGCGGTAGTGACGACCTTCGACTTGTCGGCATGAAATGGGCGGCAGGTGTTCTGCCTGGCGACAAGGTGTATGGGGAGGACAGTCGAGTCGCGCAACAGGTCGCGATGAGTGACCTCACGGCCGCGCGGCGCAAGGAGATCATGAAGCAATGGGCCAAGGGTAAGAAATCTGGCCGCCTGAAGTCGGAGTCAATCGGTGACAAGGGGAACAAGGCTGGCAGGTTCCTTTCGGATGCCTGGGGGATGCTGACGGGAAGCTCCAACATGTCAACGGCAGTGCTGGGTTCGCACACCGCTACATACAAGATCCTGCGCGCGAGCCCGAGAGGTGTCCAGGCACGAATTACGGTGGAGAACTCCATGTCCCTGTCTTCGTTCGCGCACTATGCGACGGGTTACGGGACGAGCCGCGACAAGTTTGTGCAGCGCGGGGATCATGATGGCATCGTGGCATTGGGAGGGGCCGGGAAGTCTCACTATTTGGAGATATCGTTCCGTGTAGTCATCAGTAATCACTAGCGAACGACTGTGGTTGCGCCTGGCCTCTCCCTGCTCTGTCGTTGGGTGGTGGGAGGCCAGGTGTTCCGGCTTCGTTGCGATGTAGGATATTTTTCTGGGTAGAGGGTGGGCGTCAGAGTGACAGGGGTCTTGGGTACATGTTTGGCGCGTTGATGCTGCTGCTCCTTCTTGTGTTGCTGGGAGGTGCGGTTTTGGGGATTGTGGTCGGTATTCACGCGCTGCTTCTGGGGCGTATGCCGGGGGACTGGCTCCAGCGAACTGTCAGGAATCCGCGTATATGGGGATGTGGTGCATTGCTGGTCGTGGGGGGCGGAGTGGCCCATTCCGTCGTTGTCGCGGGTGCCGGTGTCTGCCTCATTGCTCTGGGGTACTTCGCCGATCCCAGGTCGTGATCTCTTCGGGTGGCTGCAATGAGGCCCTTCGTGGCGAACGGGGCGCACGTTGTGTGGCGCGAACAGGAGGACCACACAGCTGCCTCGACCTGTTGCTCGCCGACACCAGTGGACGCCACCTGCCCTGCCGTGGGCAACGCCTGATGCACCGCCCGGAGGCGCGCGCGTCGCGGCAACCCATAGGTGAACAGTGGGAAGTTGGGTGTTAGCGCGGCCCCCGCGTGGATATGGTGCACAGCTAGGGGCGCACGTGAACGTCGGCGTGCGCGGACGGGAGCGTGAGGACTCGGAGCCGGGGGTGTGCGCATGCCGACCGCGATAGCTGTCACCAGTCCGGACCTGGTGCTGCCTTCGCCCGATCGCCACACCCCGACCGCCGCCGTGCTGAAGAGCGCGGGCCAGTCGCCGAAGACGTACTCGCTCGACCGGGCGCTCACCGAGATGCACCAGCTCATCGAGTACCACGGGTACGTGATCGTGCTGTGCCCGGCGTCCGCGCCGCAGGCGCTGCGGCATCGGCTGCACGCGATCCGGTCCGTGCTTGAGAGCGAGCGGATCGCGTTCGTCAGGAGCGAGCTGCCGCCGCTCGGGCTGTCCGTACTGGCCCTCCAGTTACGGCAGTTGTCGATCTGCGACTTCAGCCCCGGCGTGCTCGCGTCCGCCGCGCGGCTGCTCAGCCACTACATCTACGCGGGCGCCCTGCTCGGGTCCGTCGCCAGGCTCGACCGCGTGCCCGTCACGCTGCGGTCGCACACCAAGTCATGGGTTCCGGGCACGCAGTTCGCGGTACTCGCCGCGCCGCGGACCGCGATGGTGAAGGCGACGGGTGACGCGGTGCTGCCCGCGCCGGAGTTCGGTACGAAGCTGCTGTACGCGCCGGGGCAGCTCGCCCCGGGCTGGGTGACCGACACGCTCGCCGACGTGTGGCAGGCGCAGGGCGCCGTCGACGTGCCGCTGCCCGCCGAGTCCGCGCGCTGGTGGGCCACCGGCAAGCTCGTCGAGTTCGCCGCGGCCATCCCGGACATCTCCGTGCTCTACCAACTCGTGTCGTCCGTGCGGAGGGAGGACTGCCACTGGTGCGGTCTCGAACTCATCGGTGACCGCTGCGCGTTCTGCGCGGCGCCGCTGCTCCCGCCGTCAGAGCGGGCCGCCACGCCCGAGGTGACCACCGGGGCGCGGGCGCTGCTGCCCCGCGGCGCCACCTAGGCCCCCTTCCGTCCGCGCCCCACCGGCTCACGCACCACCCCGCTCACCGTCCGTAGCCACACGCAAGCCACACGCACTCGCTGCACGAACGAACGAGGTAGGTAGTCCGGCCCATGAACTCACGCCAGCGCCGCGGTGTCATCCTGATGGTCCTGTCGGTCCTGTGCGCGATCGGCGCCTTCGCGGGCGTCCTCTCGGTCATCCGCGACGTGAACTCGAAGGTCGGCCCCGAGACCGAGGCGTACGAGCTGAAGACGGACATCGCGCCGTACAAGGAGCTGGAGCCCGGCCAGTTCAAGAAGGTCGAGATGCCCGAGCGGTGGCTGTCGGAGAACGCCGTCACCAACCTCCGGGAGATCCGCGGGAAGATCGCCGTCACCCAGCTGCGGAAGGGCTCCCTGCTGCAGAGCGACATGATCGTGAAGCGGCCCCGGCTCGCCCCGGGCCAGCAGGAGATCGCCATCATGATCGACGCGGCGACCGGCGTCGCCGGAAAGATCACCCCCGGCTCGACCGTCAACATCTACGCCACCTTCAAGGCCGAGACCGACCGCGGCAAGGACCAGTCGAAGGTCATCGTCGAGAAGGCCAGGGTCATCGACGTCGGCAAGCTGACGGCCCTCGAACCCGACCGCGACGACCGCAGCCGCCGCCGCACCGACGAGGCCGTGCCCATCACGTTCGCCCTCGACACGCGGGACGCCCAACGCGTCGCGTACGCCGAGTCGTTCGCCTCGCACGTCCGGCTCGCCCTGGTCGGCGGGGGCGGCGACGCGGACGTACCGCGCGGGGACCGTACGTACACCTTGGACGAGGACAAGTAGGGGGCCCGCTGTGAACGTTCCCTTGGCTGGTGTGGCTCGCGCGGTTCTGGTGGCACGTGCCCGGTGCCACGGCTGGTTCTCGGGGGTGCCGCCGCTCGGCGGGCGCCTCGTGTACCCCGCGTGCCCCACGCGGGCCGTGTACCCCGCGCGCCCTGTGCGCCCCGCGCGTGCCGCGCACTCCGCGCGTGCCGTCCGTCCGCCGCGGGCCGCGCACGGCGGGTGGCCGCCACCGGCGCCCGGCACCCCCGAGGCCCTCGTCCGCGCCGGTGTCCGCCGTGCCCGCCCCGGCTTCGCCCGGCCCGTGGGAGGCCGCCGCCCATGACCATCCGCATCCTCCCCGCCGTCGGCGACCCGGACGCCGCCCGCACCCTGAGCGGGCTCGCCGCCCAGCTCCCGGACGCCGAACCCGCCGCGCCCGTCGCCGACTCCACCGCGCTCCTCGACACCCTCGCCCACCTCGCCGCCGAGTCCGTCGACGAGCTGCCCGAAGTCGTCCTCGTACACGAGCGCATCGCGCCCGCCCCGGCCCTCGACCTCATCCGCGACCTGGTCCTGCGCTTCCCCGCCGTCGGCGTCGTCCTCGTCACCGCCGACACCAGCCCGGCCCTGCTCACCGCCGCCATGGACTGCGGCGCGCGCGGCATCGTCACCTACCCGCTCGCGTACGACGCCCTGGCCGAGCGCGTCCAGGCCGCGGCAGGATGGGCCACCGGCATGCGGCGCCACCTCGGCACCGGCGCCGTCGAGCTGTACGGCTCCGGCTCCGGCGCGGCGCCCGCGGGCAACGGCCGGGTCGTCGCCGTCACCGGCGCGAAGGGCGGCGTCGGCACCACCCTCACGGCCGTGCAGCTCGCCCTCGCCGCGCAGGCGTCGGGCCGCAGCGCCGCCCTGCTCGACCTGGACCTCCAGTCCGGCGACGTCGCCTCGTACCTCGACGTGCAGTTCCGCCGCTCCGTCGCCGACCTCGCCGCGATCAGCGACCTCACGCCGCGCGTCGTCCAGGACGCCGTCTACGCCCACGAGACCGGCATCGGCCTCCTCCTCGCCCCCGCCGAGGGCGAGCGCGGCGAGGAGATCACCGAACGCGTCGCCCGGCAGACCGTCAACGCGCTCCGCGGCCGGTACGACGTCGTGGTCGTCGACTGCGGTACGTACGTCACGACCGCTGGCGCGGCCGTCGTGGAGATGGCCGACCAGGCCGTCCTCCTGCTCACCCCGGACGTCGTGGCCGTACGCGCCGCCAAGCGCATGGTCCGGCTCTGGGACCGGCTCCAGATCCGCAAGGCCGAGGAGACGGTGACCGTCGTCAACCGGCACGCGCGCGGCACCGAGATCCAGCCGTCCCTCGTCGCCCGCGTCACCGGCACGCGCGCCGCCCGCACGACCGTGCCGGACGTCCCCAAGGAACTCCACACCGCCGTCGACGCGGGCCGTCTGCACGACCTCGACGCCAAGTCCACCGTCAAGCAGGCGCTGTGGGGGCTGGCCGGTGAACTGGGCCTCGTGGAGCCGGAGGCCGGGGGCGGCCGCAAGGGCGGCCGCGGCCTGCGCCGCGCCACGAAGTCCGACCGCGGCGCCGTCACCCTCGAATTCGCGGGCATGTTCCCGCTCCTCCTCGCCGTCCTCGGCATCCTGTGGCAGTGCACGCTGTACGGCTACTCGTACTCCCTGGCGGGGAACGCGGCGGACGAGGCGGCGCGGGCCGCCGCGGCGGCGACCGCCGTGGACGGCGACGTGGCCGGGGCTTGCTCACAGGCCGGGCAGAAACGCCTGCCCTCGGCGTGGCAGGGCAGCGCGGACATCTCCTGCGGGCAGGACGGCGACGTCATCAAGGCCCGGGTGAAGCTCCAGGTCCCCGTGTTCTTCCCCGGGACGGACGCGGGCTGGACGGTCAAGGCCGAGGCCGGAGCGGCGGACGAGCGGGAGGTGACGCCGTGAGGAGCCCGGCGTTACGACGGGGCCACGGCGACAGGCGCGCGCCCGCACGGGCCCTCGCCCGAGCCAGCCGCCGCCCCCGGGGCGACAAGGGCGTCTCCATGCTGGAGTTCGCCGGCTTCCTGCCCGTCCTCCTGCTCGTGGGCCTCGCCGCCATCCAGCTCGGCCTCGTCGGCTACGCGGCCAACCAGGCCGGCTCCGGTGCCCGCGCGGCCGCCCGCGTCGAGTCCCGCGAGGGGACCGGCGGCGAGGCCGCGGGGTACGCCGCGATGGACTCCGGCCTGGACGCGGACGTATCGGTCGGAGGCGGCGGCGACACCACCACCGCCACGGTCACCGTCCAGGTGCCCACCCTCCTGCCCTTCGTGGACACGGACTGGGAGGTCAAGAAGACCGTGACCATGCCCAACGACGACCCGGCAGAGCCCGGTGCCCCCGGGACAGGAGGCTGACCCCGCATGAGCCTGCGCTCCCGCATCGCGCCGCCCGCCGACGCCGCCGCGCCCAACCGCGACGACGGCCTCGTGGCCACCTACCGGGCGAAGCTGCTCGAAGAGATCGACCTGGCCGAGATGTCGTCCCTGTCGGCGGCCGACCGCCGGGTCCGCCTCGAGCGGGTCCTGGGCCACATCATCAGCCGCGAGGGCCCCGTCCTCTCCGCGTCCGAGCGGGCGCACCTGATCCGGCGCGTGGTGGACGAGGCCCTCGGCCTCGGCGTACTGGAACCGCTCCTGGCCGACGCGTCCATCACCGAGATCATGGTCAACGGCCCCGACTCGATCTTCGTGGAGCGCGCGGGCCGCGTCGAGCAGCTCCCGCTCCGCTTCGCCTCCGACGACCAGCTGATGCAGACGATCGAACGCATCGTCTCCACGGTCAACCGCCGCGTCGACGAGTCGAACCCCATGGTCGACGCGCGCCTGCCCACCGGCGAGCGCGTCAACGTCATCATCCCGCCGCTCGCCCTCACCGGCGCGACCCTCACCATCCGCCGCTTCCCGCGCGCGTACACGCTGCCGGAGCTGATCGGCCTCGGCTCCCTCGACGAGCACATGCTGATGCTCCTCGCGGCCTTCGTGCGGGCCCGCTTCAACCTCATCGTCAGCGGCGGCACGGGCTCGGGGAAGACCACGCTCCTCAACGCCCTCTCCGGCCTCCTGCCGGGCCACGAGCGCATCATCACCATCGAGGACTCGGCCGAACTCCAGCTCCAGCAGGACCATGTGATCCGACTCGAGTCCCGCCCGCCGAACGTCGAGGGCAAGGGGCAGATAACGATCCGCGACCTGGTCAGGAACTCCCTGCGGATGCGCCCCGACCGCATCATCGTCGGCGAGGTCCGCGGCGGCGAGACGCTCGACATGCTCCAGGCCATGTCCACCGGCCACGACGGCTCCCTGGCGACGGTCCACGCCAACACCGCGGAGGACGCCCTCACCCGGCTCCAGACCCTGGGCTCCATGTCGGAGGTTCAGGTCCCCTTCGAGGCCCTGCGCGACCAGATCAACTCGGCCGTGGACGTCGTCGTCCAGCTCGCCCGGCACGCCGACGGCTCCCGCAAGGTCGCCGAGATCGTGCTGCTGGTCTCGCACGGCCGCCAGCAGTTCCGCATCGCCCCCGTCACCCGCTTCGTCCCGCACCCGGTCGGCCCCGACCGGGTCGTCCACGGCTACTTCGAGCACCTGCCGCTGCCGCGCCCCGTCGCCGAGCGCCTGTACGTCGCCGGTGAGCCGGTGCCGCCCGCGTACGGCGTGGCCGAGGCCATCGACGTACTCGACACGCGCGAAGCGATCGGCTGAGGAGACCAGAGGAGACCTGAGGACACCCCATGAACAACCCCACGCTCCTGGCCCTCGGCGCCACGCTCCTCACCGGCACGCTCGCCGTCGCCGGAGTCCAGACGTACGCGTCCGGGCGCGCGCAGCGCCAGGCGCTCGTGGACCGCCTGTCCGCCGATGGCGGGCCCGCGGCCCTGGAGAGCGGCGCGCGCAGGCGCCGCTTCACGGCGGTCGACCGCAGGCTGCGCCGCACCCGCCTGGGCCGCGAACTCCACCTGCGGCTCTCGGCGACGGGCCTGGACCTGACGCCCGGCGAGTTCTTCACGTACGTCACGGCCGTCGTGGCGGCCGTGTGGCTGATCGCGGCGGCGTCCCTGGCCCCCTTCTTCGGACCGATCGCGGGAGTGGTGGCGGTCTGGGGAGCGGTCATCTTCCTCAACTGGCAGCGGCAGAAGCGCATCGAGGCGTTCATCAACCAGCTCCCGGACGTCGCCCGCATCCTTGCCAACGCGACGGCCGCGGGCCTGGCCCTGCGCACCTCCCTGGCGATGGCGGCGGAGGAACTGGAATCTCCTGCTGGCGAGGAACTCTCGCACGTCGCCCACCAGTTGACCGTGGGCCGCTCGATCGACGACACCCTGGAGGAGCTGGCCCAGCGCCTCCCGTCCCGCGAACTGATAGTGCTGGTGACGACCCTGGTCCTGTCCAACAAAGCGGGCGGCTCCGTCGTCAACTCCCTGCGCAACCTCACCCAGACCCTGGAGGACCGCAAGGAGACGCGGCGCGAGGTCCGCACGATGCTCTCGGAGGTCCACGCCACGGCCTTCACGGTGCCGCTCCTCGGCCTCGGCTCGCTCCTGCTGATCAATTCCTCGAACGAGGGCGCGCTGGAGCGCGTGACGGGCTCGCCCCTGGGGCAGACCTTGATCCTGATCTCGCTGGGCCTGTACGCGGTGGGCTTCTTCGTGATCAGGCGCCTGGGCAAGATCGAGGTCTGAGGGGAGGTGGGGTCACGGTGCCGGGTTTGCTGATCGCCCTCCTGATGGGCCTGGCCGTCGCGGGAGCCTGCCAGGGCATCCGCATGTACCGCGCCGAGGCGAAGCTGCCGCCCGACCTGGCGGTCGCCCTCGAGGTCGGCGCGACCCGCGTCTCGGCGGCGGGCGGGGCCGTGGACCGCCTGGGCATGCGCTTCGCGCCGCTGGTCCTGCGCCTGATGGGCCCGAAGCGGGTCGCGGCCAAGCGCCGCAGGATCGACATGGCGGGCAACCCCGGCGGCCTCACCATCGACCGCTACGCCGCCCGCCGCGCGGTGTACGGCGTCTTCGGCCTCGTCCTCGGCCTGGTCTTCCTCACCAACGGCCAGCCGCTGTTCGCCGCCATGACGTTCGTCTTCGGCGCGATGGCGGCGGACGCCCTGATCTGGCAGGCCGTCCGCGAACGCCGCGAGGTCATCGACCGCACCCTGCCCGACTTCCTCGACGTCCTCGCGGTCGTCGTCTCCGCGGGCCTGGGCTTCCGCCAGGCCCTCGACCGGGTGGCCGAGAAGTACGAGGGTCCGTGGGCGGACGAACTCCGCATCACCCTGCGCCAGATGGACATGGGCGTCAGCCGCCGCCAGGCCTTCGACGAACTCCGCCGCCGCAACTCCTCCGAACAGGTGGCCCAGTTCGTCTCCGCCCTCCAACAGGGCGAGGAACTCGGCTCCCCCATCGCCGAAACCCTCATCCAACTCGCCACGGACATGCGCCGCACGGACGCCCAGAACTCCCGCCGCAGAGCGGCGAAGACGATCCCCAAGGCGACGTTGGTGACGTTGGTGTTCATGCTTCCGGCGACGATGATCCTGATCGCCGCCGGGATGTTCCTGGGCTCCGGTTCCGACTTCGGCTCGATTCTGGGGCGGTGAGCTTCACCAAATGTCCTTGCTGATGCAACCGCGTATGGGACCCTCCCGAAGGGAAGGGCGGCGATGAGGCATTCGATACCCAGTGAGGCCGGCGAAATAGGCCAACCTGCGCGCCGGACGGGAAGTCGGTTGCGCGGGGGCTCTCTTGGGGCAGTGGTTGTGATAGTCGGTCACGTAGTCGGTATCGGTACCCGGTGGAAGAGAAAGGTCGTCCGTCATGCTGAAGGAACGCGTACTGGGTGCGTGGGTCATGTGGACCCTGACGGTGTCCGCGCGGGTACGGCGGGCCCGGGGGAGCGAGGGGGACCGGGGGGCGGGGTTCGTGGAGTATGCGGGGTTGATGATTCTGATTGCCGGGATCTTCGTTCTCATCGACGGTCTCGGACTCGACGGGCAGATCTCCGGCGCGATTCAGGACGCCGTATCCGACGTCATCGGAGGCTGATTCGTAACCGACTGCGCCGTGACACGGGGCAGACGCTTCCGATCTATATCTGGCTGACCGGAATTCTGCTCTTCGTCGCGTTTGCGTTCTTCGCGTTCGCTCAGGCGGCGTCCGCCCGCAACGGCGCGCAGTCAGCGGCGGACGCGGCCGCGCTGGCGGCGGCGCAGGACTCGCGTGACGAGCTCTTCGAAGGCCTGGGCGAAGCCATCCAGGCAGGCGACGACGAGTGGCTGGACTGGCTCGGCGGCGACCTGTTCACGGGGGAGGGAGCGGAGGCGGCGGCCGACGCGCTGGCCGCGGAGAACGACTCCAAGGTCACAGGCTTCGGAAACGCCGAGGTCAACGGATACCCCGGCTACCAAGTGGAGGTCACGACCAACTACACGGTCGGCGACTCGATCATCCCGGGTACGGAGACGAAGCACGCGAGGGCGGAGGCGACCGCCGTCATCAAGCCCCGCTGCGAGGCGGACCCGTCGGCCGATCAGCCAGCCGATCCGCCGGTCGACCCCCCGGCCGACTCCGAGGACATCGTGCAATTCGTCTGCGACGGCGAGGAAGACCCCATCGAAATCGACCCCGACGACTTCGACCTGGACGACCTGCCGGACGCGTCGGTGCTGTTCTCCGTACACCTGGCCAAGTGACAAGCGACCACAGAAGAACAAGCGATCACAGAGAAGAAAAGGAAGCCGTTGAGATGAAGCTTCGGCGCACCATGACGACCCGCAGGGCAATGACCGCGGTGGCGATCACGACTGGGCTGGTCCTCGCGGTGGCCGGTTGCGGTGGTGGCGAGGACGGCGGTGACGACTCCAAGAAGGAGAACTCGTCGTCGGGCTCGACGAACCAGAATCAAGGCGGCAAGCAGAGTGACGACAACGAGGACAAGGGCGAGGACGGGGGGCAGGAACAGTCCTCGGACGAAGTGCTCGCCGAGGTGAAGGGCGAGGAGAGCATCACCCTCACGATCAAGTCGGCGGTGCGCGACGAGGGCGGCTTCGTGACGGTGTCCGGAACGGTCACGAACAATGGCAACCGGTTCTTCGCTGCAGCCAACTGGCGCGGTGAAGAACGCGAGTTGAACAAGAACGGTTCATCCGTGGCTGGCGCCAACCTCGTCGACGGCAAGGGCAAGAAGCGGTACCTGGTGCTGCGCGACACGGAAGGCCGCTGCCTCTGCACCAAGTTCACCGGCGGCGTCAAGCCCGGCCAGACCAGTGAGTGGTACGCCCAGTTCCCGGCACCACCCGAGTCGACGAACAAGATGTCGTTCCAGGTGGGAGCCATGCCACCTGCTCCCATCGAACTCGCCGGGGGCCAGTGACGATGCCGTGCTCCCGTGCTCGCACCCTCGCCACAACCACCACCCTCACCGCAGCCCTCCTCCTCGCCCCCACCCCCGTCTGGGCCGACGACGACCCCAGCAAACCCCCCGGCGGCACCTCCACCACCTCCCCACCCCCCGAGGTCGACTCCAACAGCCCGGGCCTGAAGCTCGCCGACGGGGCGACGCTCGCGCCCGCCAAGGTGCTGGACATCAAGTCCGTCGTCGAGGACCTGGGCGGTGAGGAGCGCCGCGAGGACACCAACACGGACGTGAAGTTCGCGCTGCAGGCCGAGGTCCTCTTCCCCAAGGACAGCGCGAAGCTCAACCCCGAGGCGGACGCCCGCATCGAGGCGATCGCCGACGAGGCGAAGGCCCAGAAGGCGACCGACGTCCGGGTCTTCGGCTTCACGGACAACCTCGGCTCGTACGCCCACGGCAAGAAGCTCTCCAAGGACCGCGCCGAAGCCGTCCACGACCGCCTGGCCAGCTTCCTCGGCCCACAGGTCACGTACTCCGTGCGCGGCTACAGCGAGGACTACCCGATCGCCGACAACGGCTCGGAGGAGGGGCGGAAGAAGAACCGCCGCGTGGAGGTCTCGTTCCCCCGCGGTACGTGAGACACGTGCCACCGGGGCCGGGGCCGGGGACACAGAGGCGCTCCCGATCGTTCTTACCGTACGGACGAGGCCGATGGGAGAACGTGGTGCCCGAGTACGACGACTACGACCGCGACGACTACGACCGCGACGACGACTACGACTACGACCGCGACGACCGGAGCGACGCCGCCGCGCGCCCGGCAACCTCCGAGGACGTCCCCCGGGCCGTCCGCACCCTGGGGCGGGCCTTCGCCGACTACCCCTGGACCCGGCACACGGTGGCCGCCGACGACCACATACGCCGCGTGGAGGGCTTGCAGGAGCTGTTCCTGACGCGGATAGGCCTGGATCACGGCCGGGTGTGGGTCGCCGGGGGCGGAGCGGCCGTGGCCGCGTGGACCACCCCGGCCACGGCGGACGCCGGGGCCGTGCTCGCCGGCCTGGCCCCCCGCTTCGCGGAACTGGCCGGAGACCGCGCGCAGGCGTACGAGGAGGCCGAGGCGGCGCTGCGCCCGCACCGCCCCACGGAACCGGTGTGGTTCCTGGGCACGGTCGGCGTCGACCCGGACCGCCAGGGCGCCGGCCTGGGCCGTGCGGTACTGCGCCCCGGCATCGAGGCGGCGGAACGGGACGGCGTACCAGCATTCCTGGAAACCTCCGCCGAGGCCAACGTCCGCTTCTACGAACGCCTCGGCTTCGAGGTCACGTCCGACCTGACCCTGCCGTCCGGGGGCCCACGCACGTGGTGCATGCTGCGCCGGGTGCCCTGAGGGCCCCGCGCACGGGCCAGGCATCGCGAGGCCACGGACCCCCGGCCCCCACCGACCCACCTCGACGCAGCCGCAAACAAGCCAACGCCGCAAGCCGCGCCGCTCACTCGCCGCACACTTTTGGCCATAGTGCCCGTACGAAGGAGTCGTCCCCGACCCCGTGGTGAGAGGAGTGACCGCCGGGACGCCGGTGCTCACGCGGCGCGGACCCGCTCCGCGGAGTGGCGGGATCACGCCACCGAGCCCCCAACTGCGTTGCGCTTGCAATGAAATGTCGGGAAGTATGTTCGATGAGCTATGAGGCATGAGCGCTGCGTGAGCAGGCCGTGGCGCCGGAGGCGCACTTCGGTTGTGTGCCGGGCGAGTTGAAGCGGGGGTTGGGTGCATGAAGTTCGACATGGGCGAGACGACACTGGCCGTCCTCGGCAAGAACACCTCCGGGTCGAGCGACGACCTGGGCGCGCTGATCCGGGCGCTGGTGTCGGCGGCGGAGCCGCTGGAGGGGAAGTTCAACGGCGCGGGCAAGGCGACGTTCGACTCCTTCAAGCTGCGCGCGGACGAGATCACGGCGGCGCTGAACGGTTCGCTGCGGTCGATCCTGGGCGGCCAGGCGGGCATGGACGAGGCGTTCGCGACCGGCACGCAGGAGCAGTCCGACAACGCGCAGCGGAACATGGGCGCGGCCAACTTCCAGGCGGCGCGCTTCTCCGGCTGAGCGGCAGCCGCACGCGGGCCGACGCAGGGCCCGACCTTCCACATTCCACTGTTGCGGGGAGTTGTCAGGCATGGCTGGGAACCAGGACCGGCGTTCGTACGACACCGGCGCCTCCGCCGACGTACAGGGCGGGCTGCACATCATCATCGGCCAGCTGGAGCGGGTGCTCGGCGACCGCGACCGCGCGGTGAAGGCGGCGATGGCCGACTACCAGGCCGACGGCGTCTCGGACGAGTACCACGGCAAGGAAGTCCGCTGGAACAAGGCCGCCAACGAGGTCCGCGAGATCATCCGCCTCGTGCGCTCGACGCTGGAGGAGAACGACGGCACGGCCCAGACGACGCTGTCGCGGGCACGGGCGGCGGTCAACAACATCGGCTGAGCCGAGGCCGGTTGTCAGCCGGTTGTCAGACGTTTGTGGGCCGGGCCGAGCAGCGCGACGCGGCCCGGTCGCTGGGGATCGAGGGGGCGTGCAGTGACGGCTTGGGACATCCAGCCCGGTGGAGTAAGCAGCGTGCTGATGCGGGCCGGTGGTTCGGCCGAGCGCATGGCGAAGGCCGGCCGTGACATGCAGAAGACGCTGCCGAGCGCGGCGGCTTCGGCGGGCACGATCGTCGAGGGCGGGCACGAGGGGGACGGGAAGCCCGGCAAGGGGGGCGGGAAGCAGGGCCCGGTGGGCTCCGCCCTGGGTGTGTTCGCCCGGCAGTGGAACGAGGACCTGGAGTACATCTCGCGCCGCGCCGCGAGCTCCCTGCTCGGCGCGCACCTGGCCACGAAGGAGTACGTGGAGGGCGATCTGAAGATGGCCGCGAGCAGGAACCGTGACGCCATCAACGGCATCGTGCCCGACATGCCTGGCGGCAACGGCGCTGGCGGGGGCGGCGAGAAGTGAGCAACGAGCCCATCGACCCGAACGCGATACCGCAGTTCACCGGTGATCTGGAGCAGCTGGAGCGAGACGTCTCGGACCTGCGCCGCGAAGCATCGCGGTTCCGGGACGGGGGATCGGACGTGCACTCCGACTTCCAAGGGCTCTCGGCGTTCTACGAGGCGCCGGAGGCGGAGCAGCTGTTCGCCACGACGAAGCCGGTGAAGACGAAGACGGACGCCTTCGCCGACGACCTGGAGAAGGTGGCGCAGGCGCTGAGCACCTACGCGTCCGACGTGCGGCCGATCGCGAAGAAGCTCAAGGAGCTCCAGACCGAGGCCAGCGCCTTCTACATCGACGAGGTCTCCACCGACGACGACTGGCGCAAGGACGACGACAAGCGCGAGCACAACAACCGGCTGGTGGAGGAGGTCAAGGCCGCCACCCAGGCCTTCCGCGCGGCCGAGATCGACTGCCACAACAAGATCACCGGACTGGTCGACGGCGTCCAGCTCAGGCCCAGCAGCGACGGCACCACCAGTTGCGACACGTACGGCTACACCGATGAGGTGCTTGACCAGGCCGAGTCGTTTCCCTGGGGAGGGGCGGTCGAGAAGGACCGCGACGGCGTCGACTGGCTGCTCCACAAGGCGAAGGACGTCGGCAAGGGCTTCTTCGTGGACGGCCTGGGCGGTGCGGCGAAGGCGCTGGGCACGCTGGGCGGCGCGGACGGCTGGGGCGCGGCCGGGGAGGCGTGGACCAACCTGGGGAAGCTCGCCACCGGGCTGACGCTCAGCGTCGGACCGGCGGCCGGTGTCTTCTGGATGGCCAGGGACGACCAACTTCCCAGCTGGCTGCGGGACTCCCGCCGGGCGGTCGTCGACACCGGCAAGGGCCTGATCGCCTACGACCAGTGGAGCAAGAACCCGGCGCGGGCTGCGGGCCTGGTCGGCTTCAACGCGCTCACCATCCTGGCGACGCGCGGCGCCGGGACCGCCGCCAAGGGCGGCGCGATGGCAAAGACGATCTCGGGAGTCAGCAAGTTCGGCCGCGCGGTGGACCCCTTCACGTACGCGGCGAAGGGCGTCCAGTTCGGGGTGACCAAGGTCGGGGACGTGCTGGGGCAGCTGAGGAGCGGCCGGGCAGGAGCGCGGCTCAACTTCGGGAACAGCTCCTATCACTTGGCGGGCGACGGCGTGCGGGTTCCCGTCCGTCCTGAGGCTGTGCCTCAGGACGCGGTGCCGTATGTCGGCGACAAGGGCCGCACGGTCTATCTGGCGAGCGATGGGACGGTGCTTGACCAGCACGGGAAAGTTCTCCAAAAGGCGGAGGACGCCCCGTCGGAACTCCCCTCACGAGAGCGGGCTGCCGTGCCCAGTGGGGAGGCGCCACTCAACGTGCGCGCTCCTGAGCGTGAACCGGTGCTGGCCGGAGCGCACGTGGGTGACGACGCGGTGCGCCGAGTCGGTGGCAGTCCTCCCGGCGGTGACACGGCTCCTGGTGTTGTGGGCGAGGTCGGTTCGCGCGCGCCGGGGGGCGGGGTGCACGACAGCCATGCGCCCTCGGCGGATCACGCCTCCTCGTCGCACCACGGAGGGGCCGGTGCTGCACCCCAATCGCACAGCGCACACGCTTCGGGTGGTGGCTCTGATCCGACCTCCGGCGTTACTCACGGTTCGGGAGCCGCGCCGCACACCGGTGGTCCTGGCGACGGGAACGGCGCCCTCCCGCAAGGCATGCCCGCAGGGGAGCACTCCCTCCTGGAGCCGCGGGCCGTGGACGACCGCATCAAGGAGCTGGACGACCGTCAGGGAGGTGAAGGGCATGCGCCTGGGCGCCACCTCCACCCGAATGACCAAGCCCTGATCGACCGTCTGGGTACGGTGAAGACCGATGCCAACGGAGCGCCCAAGGTCTACGGCCCCGATTCAGGAGCACCCGGGCTGCTGAAGTCGGAGAACAACATTGACCCATTGACCGGTACCACCACGGACGGTGTGAGTGGTCGGGCCCATCGGGTCGGTCCCTACGCCACGAGATTCGATGACGCGGAGGACATGGTCATCGCGGACGCCTACTTCCGGAATCAACTTCGACAGGGCGCTCCTCCCTCTGAGATGCCGATTGCAGATATATTGGGGCCTCAGGGGCACGAGAGGTTTACCGGATTCTATCGAGATCCGGCAAATCCGAGTGAGTTCCTACCGGTTGACTTCACCGGTGGGACGATCAAGGCGATCTATCACATTCAGAACGGGCGCTGGGAGCTGCATACGATGTATCCGAATCCAGCCCCTGGTCGCCACCCCTAGGGCACTGGGGTATGCACAGAGAGGGAGTTGCGTGAATACGGAACTCGAGAGATTCATCAAGACTTACCTGCATTACGAGCAGGCCTACGAGGCGCATGATGCGCTGCGCCCCACCCTGATGGCCTTCGGTGATCCTTTTGTGGACGGGGTGCGCAAGGGATTCGTTGACCTGCTGCGGGAGCGCAGTGCCACGATTGGTGATTACGAGCGGCTGACGGACGTCGAGTTCCCGGACGAGGATGCCCTGTACGACTACTTGCAGGGGATGTACGCGTACCTCTTCGAGGATGGGGTGGAGCAGCCCACGCCGCCCGAGTGATTGTTCACTCTCGCTGGGGCCGGGTGCAGAGAGAGGGTGAGGGAGCGCTATGGCAGCCCAGGACTACGACAGTCAGTTGCTGGAGTCCGTTGCCGTTCGGCGGCGGCGGCTTCGGGACGCGTTGTTGTTAGGAGGGGAGCGGCAACGGCGGTCTGTGGATGAGCGGTTGGGGAAGGTGTTCGGAGGGATCGTGATCGCGGCCGTGCTGTGTGCGGGCTGTGTGGGGTGGTCCTTCGTCTCCAATCGGGTGATGAAGGAGAAGCCGGGTGTCTCGTCGTCTGTTCCGCATTCTTCTTCGCCCGGTGCGGCTGAATCGCCCACTTTGACTTCCTCTTCTCGGTGATAGGTTCGAACTTGTGATATCTGCGCGGGCATTGGGCCGTATGGGGAGCCAAGGGTCGGTGGCGTTGAGCCGGGTGACCCTGGTGGGGGAGCGGCGGCGCGTGGATCTCGTGTTGCCCTCGCAGGAGCCCGTCGGACTGCTGCTGCCCGAGGTGTTGCGACTGCTCGGCGATCGGGTGGGCGAGCAGCCTCAACTGCGGTATCTCGTCGGGGTCGACGGGAACGCGATCGCGGCCGACGCCACCTTGGAGTCCGCTGGCGTCGCCGACGGGACGGTGCTGCGGCTGGTGCGAGCGGAGGACGCGCCCTCCGCGCCGGTCGTGCACGACGTCACCGATGAGGCCGCCGACGACATGGATGTGCGCGGCTGGCGCTGGGGGCCACGAGCGCGGAGCGTGCTCTGCGGGGTCGCCGGGGTCGTATGGGTCCTGGTCGCCGGGGTGTTGGCCCGCCAGGAGTTCGCTGCCGACCGGGCGGGCGCCGGCCTTGTGGGGGCGGCCGTCGTAGCGGGGCTCGGCGGTCTGCTGTGCGCGCGGCTGCGGCGTACGCCGCTCGCCGCCACGCTGATCACCACGGCCGGTGCCCTGGGTGCCCTGGGCGCCTGGTGCCTCGCGGACGCCGACGGCTGGACGGCGGCCGCGCGCCTCGCCGGCACGGGCGGAGCCCTCGCCGTCGCGCTGCTGCTCCTCGGGTGGTGCACGCCGCTGGGACGCGGCGCGTTCGTCGGCTCCGGCGCGCTCGTCGGGTGCGTGCTGGCGTGGGAGATCGCCCTGAGCGTGCAGGGCGATGACGGGGCGGCGCGGGTGGGTGCCGTGCTGGCCGTCCTGTCGGTGGTCGCGCTGGGTGTGCTGCCGCGGCTCGCCCTGATGACCTCCGGTCTCTCCGGCCTCGACGACCGGCGGTCGGCCGGGGCGTCGGTCAGCCGGTACCGGGTCGGCGTGGCCCTCGCGGCCACGCACCGCGGTCTCGCCCTTGCGAGCCTCGTCTTCGCCGGGTCCGCCGCCGTCGCCGCCGCGCTCGTGCTCGGCGAGGCGTCGGTGTGGCCGGTGCTCCTCGCCGTGGCGACGGCCCTGGTGCTCGCCCTGCGGGCGCGGGCCTTCCCGCTGGTCGGAGAGGTGGCCGCCCTGCTGACCGCTGCGGGCGTCGTCGTCGCGCGGCTCGCCTGGGTGTGGCTTGACCACGCGGGCGCGGCCGGGCCGCTCGCGCTGCTCGCCGGGCTCACGGCGACGCCGCTGCTCGTCCTCGCCGTACGCCCCGCCGAGCACGTACGCGTGCGGCTGCGACGCGTCGGGGACCTGCTGGAGTCGATGGCCGTGATCGCACTCGTACCGCTGCTCCTCGGCGTGTTCGGTGTGTACGGGCGCCTGCTCGACACCTTCGCCTAGGAAGCGGGGACATGACACAGAGACGGGACTGGCAGCGCGATGTGCTGCGGGAGCTGAGCACGCACGCGGGCCCGGGTGACGCGCGTCCGGGTACGGCCGGTTCGGCGGCGGGCACGGTCGTGGTGCGCACGGCGGAAGTGAGCACGCCGGTCGCCTCCGCGGCGACGGACGATTCCGGTCCGGAGAGTTCTCCGGTCCTCCCGGCCCCGGAGCCCGGAACCCCGACGCGTGACCCCGCCCCCGCGCCGACCGCAGCCGTCCCGGCGCGCCCCGCCCCCCACCCCCCCCCCACCCTCGACCCCCGCCTCGCCCTGGCCCGAGGCCGCCCCCAGCACGGTGACTCCGCCCTTCGGCGGACAGGGCGTACGCTCCGCAGACTCACGGCGTCCGCCGCGCAGGAGGTCGCCGAGGAGTCCCGGACCGCGCAGGAGATCCAGCAGCCCGTCACCACCGGGCGCGTCCTCGCCGTGACCTCCATCCGGGGCGGCGTCGGCAAGACGACCGTCGCCGCGCTGCTCAGCCGGGCCTTCACGCACTACCGGCACGATCCGGTGCTCGCCCTGGAGGCGGACGCCGCGCTCGGCACGCTGCCCGTGCGGATGGGGGCCGAGTCGGTCCGGTGGGCGTGCGGGGACCTCGCCAGGATCCTTACGCCCGCCATGCAGCTCACCGACGTCACGGGCTATCTGGTGCCGGTCAGCGACGGCGGCTGGCTGCTGCCCGGCAGCCAGGGGCAGGTCGGCGCGCCCCTGGACGTGGCGACGTACCGCACCGTCACGCTCGCCCTGCGCCGCTACTTCGCCATGACCGTCGTCGACTGCGAGACGCTGCCGGGCGAGGTCGCGCGGACCGCCATGGACACCGCGCACGCCCGCGTGGTCGTCGCCCCGATGACGCCCGAGGGCGTGGGCGGGACACGGCTCGTCCTCGACTGGCTCGGGCAGCTGCCGCACTCGGCCCTCGCCACCACCGTCGTCGCGCTCACCGCCACCTCACCCGACATGACGCTGAACGCCAGGGCCGCGGCCGGACATCTGCGGGAGTCCGGGGCCTGTGTCGTGGCCGTACCGTACGACCGGCATCTGGCCGGCGGCGGCGCCATCGATCCCGCCCGGCTCGCCGACGCCAGCAGGCAGGCGGTCACCCGGCTCGCCGCCGAGGCGATGCGGCGCGCGGTGCGGGTGCGGTGAGGCCACGATGACCCGACGCAGGTGCATGAAGTCCGCCGGGAGCCCGCGATGACCCACCGCCTTGTCCACCGCCCGGCCCGTTCCACCCGTCCCCCGGCCGCCCCCGCCCAGCACGTCATCGAGCCGCCCCCGAACCTGCCCGAGGGCAAGATGGGCAACGCGGCCACCGCCCTGCTGCCCATGGCGGGCGTCATGGGATCGGTCGTGATGATGACCGTGATCCGCTCCAGCCAGTTCGCCGCGCTCGGCGCCGTGGTGCTGGTCTTCGCGCTGCTCGGCGCGGTCGCCCTGTTCCTGTCGCAGCGCGGCAAGGCCCAGCGCACCCGGCGTACGCAGCGCGAGCGGTATCTGGAGTACGTGGAGGAGCAGCGCCATGAACTCGGCGGCAGGGAACGGGACGCCCGGGCGCGGGCGCGCCTCCTCAACCCCCCGCCCCCGGCCCTCTACGACCTGGCCCGGGACCCCGCCCGCCGGTGGGAGCGCCGCCGCGCCGACGCCGACTTCCTGGACGTGCGCGTCGGCACCGGCGACGTGCCCGCCCAGGACGTCGTGATCGGGCAGAACAGCGGGAGCGGCGTGCTCACGCCGCCCGACCCGTTCATGCTGAACGAGGCGCGCGCCCTGCAGGCGCGGTTCACCGTGGCGCCGGACTTCCCGCTGACCGTGCCGCTCGACCGGGCGGGAAACGTCAGTGTCATCGGTGACCGTGACGGCGTGCTGCGGGTGGCTCGCGCGCTCCTCGTGCAGGCGGCCGTCACGCACGCGCCGGACGACGTGGCGATCGCGCTCGGTGTGTCCGGCGACCGGATAGCCGACTGGGAGTGGGCCAAGTGGCTGCCCCACGTGCTGGATCCGGACGCCGCCCCGGAGTCGTACGACGACCCCGCCGCCGTGCGCCGCATCGCCCCCGCCCCCGACGCGCTCGCCCGGCTGTGCGCACCCGACCTGCGCCGCCGCGCCGCGTACGCCGCCGAGGTGCGGCGTGGCCTCTCGGACCGGCGGGCGCTGCGCATGACCGACCGGATGCTGGTCGTCAGCGACGTGCACGGCGGGACGGCGGTCGAACTTCCCCGCCCGGACGCCGCCGTCGGGCTCGCGGACATGGGCGTCACCGTGCTGCACCTGCTGGCCGAGCAGATCCACGAGCCGGACGAGGTGAGCGTCCGCATCACCGTCGACGGCGATCAGGTCACTGTCGAGGACCTCCGGGGCTCCGAGGGCCGCCGGTCCCAGGGTCTTGCCGACACGGTGAGCGTCCCCGGCGCCGAAGGCCTGGCCCGCCTCCTCGCGCCGCTCCGCCTCACCCCCGAGTCCGCAGCCGAAGGCACCCCGGTCTCCGGCCCCGTCGACTTCCCCGCGCTCCTCGGCGTCGACGACCCGGCCGGCCTGGACCTCGGTGAGCTGTGGGCGCCCCGTGGCGAACGGGACTTCCTGCGCGTCCCCATCGGCGTCGACGACCGCCACGAACCCGTCCTGCTCGACCTGAAGGAGTCCGCCGAGCTCGGCATGGGCCCGCACGGGCTGTGCGTGGGGGCCACCGGGTCCGGCAAGAGCGAACTCCTGCGCACCCTCGTCCTCGCCCTGACGGCCACGCACGCGCCCGAGGACCTGGCGATGGTCCTCGTCGACTACAAGGGCGGCGCGACCTTCGCCCCCTTCACCGGCCTTCCGCACGTCGCGGGCGTCATCACCAACCTGGAGAACCAGGCCGACCTCGTCGAGCGCGTCCACACCAGCCTCGCCGGTGAGATCACCCGACGCCAGCAGGTCCTGAAGGACGCGGGGAACGTCGCCGACATCGGGCACTACGCCGCGCTGCGCGCCAAGGAGCCGGGCCGTGGGCTCGAACCGCTGCCCCATCTGTTCGTCGTCATCGACGAGTTCGGCGAACTGATCACCGCCAAGCCGGACTTCATCGACCTCTTCCTGTCCATCGGGCGGATCGGCCGGTCCATCGGCGTACACCTGCTGCTGTCCAGCCAGCGCATCGAGAGCGGCAAGCTGAAGGGCCTGGAGACGTATCTGTCGTACCGCCTCGGCCTGCGCACCTTCTCCGCCGACGAGTCGCGGACCGTCCTCGACACCGTCGACGCCTTCCAGCTCCCGCCGCTGCCCGGGTTCGGCTATCTGAAGGTGGACACGTCGACGTACGTGCGCTTCAAGGCCGGTTACGTGTCCGGCGCCCGGCGCGGCCCCGTCCCGCGGGACACCGCCGACGAGCGGCCGCGCGCCTGGGCCTACTCCGCCTTCAACACGCCCGCGGGGGACACCGCCACCGGCCACGAGACCGGTGCGCGCGAGCGGGAGACCGGTCCCACCGTCATGTCCACGATGGTCGACCAGCTCGCCGTCGCCGCCCCGCCCGTACGCCGCATCTGGCTGCCGCCGCTGCCCGACGCCGTCGCCCTGGACACCGCGGCCGGACCGCTGGGCGTCTCCGGGCGCGGTCTGCACCTCGTGCGGTCCGACGGCCGCCTGTGCGTGCCGCTCGGCGTCCTGGACGACCCGGCCAAGCAGTGGCAGGGGCAGTGGCTCCTCGACCTGAACGTCGCGGGCGGCCACGTCGCCGTCATCGGCGGCCCCCAGTCCGGCAAGACCACGCTGCTGCGCACGCTGACGCTGTCCCTCGCCCTCACCCACACCCCCGACGAGGTCGCCGTGTACGGCCTCGACCTGGTCGGCGGCGGCCTCGGCGCGCTCGCGGGCCTTCCGCACGTCGGGGGCGTCGCGTCCCGTGCCGACCGCGAGCGCCTCGCCCGCACCGTCGCCGAGATGACCGCCCAGCTCGCCCTGCGCGAGGAGCTGTTCCGCGAGCACGGCATCGACTCCCTCGACCAGCTGCGCCGCCTGCGCGCCCAGGGCGGTCTTCCCGAGCTCGGCTCCACCGACCTCGTCCTGCTCGTCGACGGCTTCGGCGCGCTCCGCGAGGAGTTCAGCGACCTCGACGACGCCGTCGCCGAGCTGCTCAAGCGGGGCGGCGGCTACGGCATCCACGTCGTCGCGGGCATGCTCCGCTGGAACGACGTCCGCATCGCCACCCAGTCCCTCTTCGGCACCCGCGTCGAGCTGCGCCTGAACGACCCCACCGACTCCACGATCGACCGCAAGCTCGCCGAGACGGTCACGACGGGCACCCCCGGCCGGGTCCTGACCGACGGCAAGCTCTTCGCGCAGACCGCGCTGCCCCGCACCGACGGCGGCACCGGGACGAGCGACCTCGGCACCGCCCTGGAGGACGCGGCCCGCACGATCGGGGTCACCTGGCACGGCGAACTCGCCGCCCCCGTCCGCGTGCTGCCGCTCAGCCTGCCCGCCGCGACGCTGCCCTCGCCCTCCGCCGAGCCGGACCGGCTGCCGATCGGCGTCGACCAGGACACCCTCGGCCCCGTCCACCTCGACCTCTTCGACCGCGACCAGCACCTGCTGGTCCTGGGCGACAACGAGTGCGGCAAGACCAACCTCCTGAAGCTCATCACCCGGCAGCTCATCGCGCGGTACGGGGACAAGGAGCTGGTGTTCGGCGTCTTCGACCCTCGCCGCGGCCTGCGCGGCCACGTCCCCGAGCCCTACCGCGGCGGCTACGCCCACAACGCCAAGCTCGCGGCCGCGCTCGCCACCGGCATCGCGGGCGAGCTCGACAAGCGCCTCCCGGACACCGCGGACCCCGACACGCCCGACACCGGCGACCCCGCCCTCACCGGCCCTCGCATCGTCATCCTCGTCGACGACTACGACATCCTCACCACCGCGGGCCAGCAGCCCCTGGCCCCCTTCTTGCCCTACATCTCCTCGGCCCAGGACATCGGCCTGCACTTCGTCGTGGCCCGCCGCGCCGCCGGGGCCTCCCGCGCCCTGTACGAGCCCTTCCTGACCGCCCTGCGCGAGACCGGCGCCACCTCCCTGCTGATGGCCGGCGACCGCAGCGAAGGCCAGCTCTTCCCCGGTGTCCACCCCTCCCCGCAACCGCCCGGCCGAGGCACCCTCATCCGCCGCGGCCGCCGCCCCCGGCTCGTCCAGACAGCCCTGACCGCGGAGAACTCCGCCGAGGAGACGCCGTGACCAAGGACGTCATCGCCCTGACGCCCACGATGCCCGACCCGATGGCCCTTCTGGCCGGACTCCACGCGGGCGGCCCGGAACTGGGCGTGAGCACGAGTGCCGACGACGCGGTCATCCACCTGTGCACGCCGACGGGCCGACCGCTCGTGTCGGTCGAGGCGCCCGTCATCGTCCACACCCCGGGCGAGGCCGAGCGCCTCCTCGGCCCCCAGGTGCCCGTGCCCGAGGTGCCGTTCTGGTGGACCGAGGCCCGTGCCTCGACGGCCGTACCGGAGGCCGAGGAGCTCGCCGGGTCGTTCTGCGGCCGCCTCACGCTGCTGCTCGGCGGCACCACCTGGCCGCCGGACGCCGCCACCGTCCGGGTGGTCGACACCCCCGACGACGGCGGGGTCACAGCGGCCCCGGCTCCCGAGGGCGCCCTGCCCGCCGTCGACGTCCTCACCGACTCCACGGCCGTCGTCATCGTGGACCGGCCCGTCGTCGCGCTGACCGCGTGGCTCTCCGACGTGCTGCGCACCACCGTCACCTCCGGGCGCGCCCTGCACATCGTCACGCCGCCGCACGCCCGACTGAGCCTGCCCCTGCGCACGGCCCTCACCGGTCCGCCGAACCGCTGGGTGGTCCAGGACCCCGAACACGGCTACTACGACGGCCTGTCCGGAGCCGTGCTGCACTGGCAGGACGGCACCTTCGCCCCCGGCCTCGACCAGGACGGCGAGGCCACCGCGGCGGAGGCCTTCGCACCGCCCGGAGCCACCGGCGAGCGGCAGCTCACCGTCTCCTTCCGTACGCACCACGCCCCGGACCCCGACCTCGTCCTGGGCCGTGGCCTGGAGGCCGCCTGGCGGCACCTCACCGGCGACGCCCCCGCGGGGTGGGGCACCGCGGAGCCCATCAACCTGCCCTGGTCGCCGCGGCAGCTGACCGCCCTGGCCCGCGACCGTGCCCCGCACCCCAGCCATCTGCTCGTCGTCGGCCACCCGGACCGGCCCGCGCTCGCCACCCTCCGCGTCGAGCGCACCAGGACCGGCGTCGCCCAGGAGGTCACCCTCGCCCTCGGCCTCGCCGCCGGTGCGCCCGCGCCCCTGGACGCGATCGAGCCGCTCGCCGAGGTCCTCGTGGGCCGGCACGGTCTGCGCACCATGCTCGTCACGCTGCACCCGGCCCGCGCCGACCTCACGGTCCCCGCGCACCTGGAGCACCCGCCCGCCCCCGTCTCCTTCACCCTGGGCGCCGCCGATGTCCGTGCGGTGGGCATCGACCACGCCCGCCGCACACCGCTGCCGCACCGGCCCACCCCGCTCGGACCGGTGACCGAGCCCGCGCTGCACTACCGCTTCGGCGACGGCGCGGACCCCGCCACCTGGGCCGACGTCGAGGGGCTCACCCGTCACCTCGCGGCGGCCCGTACGTAATTCCGGGCAGACCGGACCCGTGCTTGAGAGCATCGGGCCATGAGCACCTCCCGCAACAGCGCACCCGCTGGTTCCCGTACGTTCGACGACTTGGTCGCCGAAGCCGAAGCCGCCCCCACCGAAGGCTGGGACTTCTCCTGGTTCGAGGGGCGGGCCACCGAGGCGCGGCCCTCGTGGGGGTATGCGCGGGGCATGGGGGAGCGGCTCGGGGCGGCTTCGGCCGCGCTCGACGTGCAGACGGGGGGTGGTGAGGTGCTGGCGTCCGCGCCCTCGCTGCCCGCGGTCGCCGTGGCCACGGAGGGGTGGCCGCCGAACGTGGCGAAGGCGACGGCCCTCCTGCACCCGCGCGGCGCGGTCGTCGTGGCCTCCGCCGAGGACGCGCCGCTGCCGTTCGCGGACGGCGCCTTCGACCTCGTCACCAGCAGGCATCCCGTCACGCCGCACTTCGATGAGATCGCCCGGGTGCTGCGGCCCGGCGGGACGTACTTCGCCCAGCACGTGGGCCCGAGCAGCGTGTTCGAGGTCGTCGAGTACTTCCTGGGGGAGCAGCCCGAGGAGGTCAGGAACGCCCGCGACCCCGAGGGCGAGCGGGCCGCGGCCGAGGCCGCCGGGCTCGACGTGGTGTCGCTGCGGGCCGAGCGGCTGCGGATGGAGTTCTTCGACGTCGGGGCCGTCGTCCACTTCCTGCGGAAGGTGGTGTGGATGGTGCCCGGGTTCACCGTCGACGCGTACCGGACGCGACTGCGCGAGCTGCACGAGCTGATCCGGGAGGAAGGGCCGTTCGTGGCCCACAGCACCCGGCACCTCTTCGACGCACGCAAGCGCTGACCGCCCGTCCGGCGGTACTGTCGATCCGGTAAGTGAGGCAGTGGACGTACGCGGACGAGGAGTTGGCACATGGCGAAGGGCAAGGGGCCGTACGCGTGCGGTCTGGACGCGGCCGTGGACGTCGTCGGCGGCAAGTGGAAGCCCCTGATCCTGTGGGCGCTGTACGCGGGCGGCACCCTGCGGTTCGGGGAGCTGCGGCGGCACGTCCCCGGCGTCAGCGAGAAGATGCTGATCCAGCAGCTGCGGGAGATGGAGACCGACGGCATCGTGCACCGCGAGGTCTACCGCGAGGTGCCGCCCAAGGTGGAGTACTCCCTCACCGACCTCGGCCAGTCGCTGAACCGGGCCCTGGGGCCGCTCGGCGTGTGGGGCGACGAGAACATGGAGCGCCTGGTGGCCAACCAGGAGGCCAAGGCGGCCGCCGCGGCCGCGCGCTCAGCCTGAGCCCGTGAGCCCCTGAGCCCCTGGGCACCTGAGCGCTGGAGTCCGAAGCCCGGCGCCCCGCGCGTCAATTCGGGCAATTCGGGGCGACTCCGGTGCGATGTGGCCGCCGATTCAGCATTGTTATCGATTGTTGTGTACACCGGCTCGATTCGGCCGCCGAACTCACGTAAGTTCAGACCAACGCTAATTCGCGGGCGCAAAGCTGCGCGGGGCGGGTGCCGCGCAGTGGAGGGGGCTGCGCGGCCTCGTGCGCGCTCTTCCCGGGCGCGAGCGCCGCACCGTGCTCCTAGGCGCCGTTCCGATCGGCTCCGCCCAGGTCCACCACCAGGCGCACGCCCCTGCGGACCCCCCACCCCGCCATCGCGCCGGCCTCCGCCTCCACCACCTGCCGGGCCCGGAGCCGGGGCAGGCCCACCCGGCCCGGCCGCATCGTCCGCACCGCGAGGACGCGGGACGCCCGGTCCAGGTATGCCACGTCCACGGCGAACCGCATCCCCAGCGTGTGCACGGCGCTCGTGCGCGGCAGCAGCAGGGCGCCGCGGACGCCGTCGCGGCCGAGCAGCCCGCGCCGCCGCGCGCGGGGCGAGTCCGCCACTTCGAGGGGTACCGCCACCGGGCTCCCGGCGCCGGGAGCCGTCAGGGTCGCCATGGCGCGACGCTAGCGCTCCCCGCGTCAAGCGCGCGCCCCGCCCCCGCGTCACCCTTCGGGGCTACCGCCGCCGACGGCCGGATCGCGCCGCGAGGGCCGGAATCCGGTGGGGCGTGGGGGTCAGGCAGTCGCCGGGCGGTCTCGGAGAGTAGTTGTGGCACGCCGATGCACTCCGAACCACTTACGAAGGGTTATGGTGGAAACCCCCCCTCGGGCCGGTCCGTCTCCCCCCCCCACGGACCGGCCCGTTTTCTTTTGGCCGCGGCGCGGGCGCGGCACGAGCCCGGCGCGGGCGCGGCGCGGGCGCGGCCAGGGCGCCGCAGGACCCCCGCGCGGCGCGGCCGTCAGCTCCGTCCGGCCCAGATGTTCGTCCCCGGCGTCGACACCGCGAAGGCGTCGATCTCCGCGAGGTCCGCCTCCGTGAGCTTCGGCCCGGACAGGGCCGCCACGTTCTCCTCCAGCTGCCGCACGCTGGACGCGCCGATGAGCGCCGACGTCATGCGCTCGTCCCTGAGCACCCAGCTCAGCGCCAGTTGCGCGAGCGACTGACCGCGCCGCGCCGCGATGTCGTTCAGGCCATTGAGCCGGCGTACGACCTCGTCGCTGAGGAGCCCGGGGTCGAGCGACTTGCCCTGGGTCGCGCGCGAGCCCTCGGGGATGCCCTTCAGATACTTGTTGGTCAGCAGGCCCTGCGCGAGCGGCACGAAGGAGATGCAGCCCATGCCCTCCGCCTCCAGGGTGTCGAGCAGGCCGTCGTCCTCGGTCCAGCGGTTGATCATCGAGTACGACGGCTGGTGGATGAGGGGACGGACCCCCATCTCGCGCAGCAGCCGCGCGGCCTGAGCCGTCTGCTCGCTGTTGTACGAGGAGACGCCGACGTACAGCGCCTTGCCCTGCTGGACCGCGGACGCGAGCGCGCCCATGGTCTCCTCGAGCGGGGTGTCCGGGTCGAAGCGGTGCGAGTAGAAGACGTCGACGTAGTCCAGGCCCATGCGCTTCAGCGAGGCGTCGAGCGACGACAGCAGGTACTTGCGGGAGCCCCACTCGCCGTAGGGGCCGGGGTGCATGAGGTAGCCCGCCTTGGTCGAGACGATCAGCTCGTCCCGGTGGGGGGCGAAGTCCTGGGCGAAGAGCTTGCCGAAGTTCAGCTCCGCGCTGCCGGGCGGCGGGCCGTAGTTGTTCGCCAGGTCGAAGTGGGTGACGCCCAGGTCGAAGGCGCGGCGCAGGATCGCGCGCTGGGAGTCCAGGGCGCGGTCGTCGCCGAAGTTGTGCCAGAGGCCGAGCGAGACGGCCGGGAGCTTCAGGCCGCTCCTGCCGGTGCGGCGGTACTCCATCGACTCGTAGCGGTCGGGGGCGGCTCGGTACGCGGAGAAGTCGTTCATGAAACGAAGCTACGCCACTGCGTTCGGCTTGGGCGGGCTTGATCGGCCTGCGGCCTCGTCCTCAGGTGCCGAACGGGCTCGATCGGCCTCGCGGCCTCGTCCTCAATCGCCGGACGGGCTCGATGGGCGTCCTGCGGTCTGTGAGCTGGCGCCGGGTGGGGCGGTGTCGGCCTGCGGCCTCGTCCTCAATCGCCGGACGGGCTTGATAGAGGTGTCGCGGCGCCCCAACGCCCGTGTCGTGCGCCCCCCTTCCGCGCCGGAGGCGGGGGTTCAGGGCGGGGGCGTGGGCGGGCGTTCCTAATACCCCGCTTTCTCCCGCCCGTAACGGCACCCGGGCCGAGGGACCCCCCGCGCAGCGGTACCCTTTCGGCTTCAGGGGCTGCCGTCGGGCCCCAGGACCCCCCCGGCCGGTTCGGCCCCCCGGGGCAGCGGCCGACTTTCGTGAGAGGTGGAATCTCGTGAGCTTGCGCGACCTGGTGTACCGGCTGTACGCACACCGGGTGGAGGGCCGCCTCGATCACGCGCAGGTGCCCAAGCACATCGGCGTCATCCTCGACGGCAACCGCCGCTGGGCCAAGGCCTCCGGCGGCACCACCGAGCAGGGCCACCAGGCGGGCGCGTACAAGATCGAGGAGTTCCTCGGCTGGTGCGCCGAGACCGACGTCGAGGTCGTCACGCTGTGGATGCTGTCCACGGACAACCTCGACCGCCCCGACGAGGAGCTCGTCCCGCTCGTCGGCATCATCGAGGAGACGGTCCGCAGCCTCGCGGCCGACGGCCGCTGGCGCGTGCACCACGTGGGCACCCTCGACCTGCTCCCCGGCCGCACCCAGCGGGTCCTGAAGGAGGCCGAGCAGGCCACCGACACCAACAAGGGGATACTCGTCAACGTCGCGGTCGGCTACGGCGGCCGCCAGGAGATCGCCGACGCCGTCCGCTCCCTGCTGCTCGACCACGCCGAGCGCGGCACCTCCATCGAGGACATCGCCGACAGCGTCGACGTCGAGCAGATCTCCAAGCACCTCTACACCAGCGGCCAGCCGGACCCCGACCTGGTGATCCGGACGAGTGGTGAGCAGCGCCTGTCCGGCTTCATGCTCTGGCAGTCCGCTCACTCCGAGTACTACTTCTGCGAAGTCTTCTGGCCGGCGTTCCGGAAGGTGGACTTCCTGCGTGCGCTGCGTGATTACGCCGCGCGCCACCGCCGTTACGGTGGATGACGAACCGGGTGGACTGAGGACTCGGTAACCGGGAGTTAACCAACGCGCCGTCATATGCCATGGCATGGCTGCGCTTGTTCGAGGGAATAAGCCCTCCAGGTCGGCGTCCGATTCACGGGCGCCGTATCTCAGCGGACGGCACGGGGCCGTCCGCCCGGGAGGCCCTTTGCGCAAGGACGACCGCGCGGTGAGCGCGGACGACACGGAGGGCCGGTGCCCGGCCCGCGCATGGGGGCCGCACACCGGCCCAGTTCCCTCCGTCGCTCCCCGACCTCATCCGAGGGGGTACGTCCTTCCGTGGTGACCAGCACGAAGCGCCAGCAAGGCCGGCGCACCTATGTTCTCGACACCAGCGTCCTGCTCGCCGACCCGAACGCGCTCGCGCGTTTCGACGAGCACGAAGTGGTGCTGCCGATCGTCGTAGTGACGGAGCTAGAGGCCAAGCGCCACCATCCCGAACTCGGCTACTTCGCCCGGCAGGCCCTGCGCCTGCTCGACGACTGCCGCATCAGGTACGGGCGCCTGGACGCGCCCATCCCGATCGGCAGCCTGGGCGGGACGCTGCGCGTCGAGCTCAACCACTCCGATCCCGGCGTGCTCCCCGCCGGTTACCGCCTGGGCGACAACGACTCGCGGATCCTCGCCGTGGCCCGCAACCTCCAGGCCGAGGGATACGACGTCACCGTCGTGTCGAAGGACCTGCCGCTGCGGATCAAGGCGTCCTCCGTCGGTCTCCTCGCCGAGGAGTACCGCGCGGAGCTCGCCATCACGGACTCCTCCGGCTGGACCGGCATGTCCGAACTGACCCTCTCCGGTGAGCAGGTCGACCTCCTCTACGAGGCGGAGACGCTGTACGTCCCCGAGGTGTCCGAGCTGCCCGTGCACACCGGCCTGACCATCCAGTCCGAGCGCGGCAAGGCACTCGGCCGGGTCACGGCCGAGGGCAATGTGCGCCTGGTCCGCGGCGACCGCGAGGCCTTCGGCCTCAAGGGCCGCAGCGCCGAGCAGCGCGTCGCGCTCGACCTGCTCCTCGATCCGGACGTCGGCATCGTCTCGATGGGCGGCCGCGCGGGCACCGGCAAGTCCGCGCTCGCGCTCTGCGCGGGTCTCGAGGCCGTCCTGGAGCGGCGCCAGCACCAGAAGGTGATGGTCTTCCGGCCGCTGTACGCGGTGGGCGGGCAGGAGCTCGGCTATCTGCCCGGCACCGAGGCCGAGAAGATGGGGCCCTGGGCGCAGGCCGTCTTCGACACGCTCGGCTCGGTCGCGAGCAAGGAGGTCATCGAGGAGGTGTCGGCGCGGGGCATGCTGGAGGTCCTGCCGCTCACGCACATCCGGGGCCGCTCCCTTCACGACGCCTTCGTCATCGTGGACGAGGCCCAGTCCCTGGAGCGGAACGTCCTGCTGACGGTCCTGTCCCGGATCGGCGCGAACTCCCGCGTCGTCCTGACCCACGACGTCGCCCAGCGCGACAACCTCAGGGTCGGGCGGTACGACGGAGTGGTCGCCGTCATCGAGAAGCTGAAGGGGCATCCGCTCTTCGCCCATGTGACGCTCACGCGCTCGGAGCGCTCGCAGATCGCGGCCCTGGTGACGGAGATGCTGGAGGACGGCCAGGTCTGACCGTTTCGCCCGAAGCGCGAAAATCCCCCGTTCCGCACGGAACGGGGGATTTTCGTGGTTCAGGACTGAGGTGCGGTCAAATGCCCCTGAGGCTGCGGCGATTGGCCGCGACCGGTGAAGCGAGAGAGCCTAGTGGGGCCTCGGCCCCGTGCGTCTGTGTTTCCGTAAAACTGCTGGGACAAACGGGATGTGAGCTTTCACACGCAACTCGGAATTGCCTCCCGGCATCTCGCTACGGCAGAGTCTGGGTCCTGTCAGGCCCCGCATACGGCACTCCTGTACCCCCAGCGGTACAGAACAACAGAACTTCATAGTGGTAGCCGTATGCCGCCCGAAGCACCACGCGGCGCTCCCGCCACGGGAGTTGTCCACCGGGCCCGCGCCTCCCGTGACCGATCAGCAAGCGGAGGCCAGCGTCAGGGGCACGATTGCGTCCGCGAGGTCACCTATGCGGGCGATGCTGGAAGGAAACCGTGTGAGCCGGATCTCGGTCCGGGGATTCGCGGTGGCGTCGGCCACTGCGGTCACCACCGTCGGCGCCGTCGTGGGTGTTGCCTCGGGCGACACCCAGTCCTCGAACTCGAACGACCTCGAGGCGACGGCCAGCGACTCGACTCTCCTCGCAGACATCCCCGCAGGCGAACAGGCCCAGGTGCAGACCACTTCGGTGGCGCAGCAGGCCGACGCCCAGGCGATGGCCGCCGACTCGGCCGCGAAGAAGTCCGCCGCTGAGGCCGCCCGCGTCCAGGCCGCCAAGAACGCCGTCGCGAAGCAGAAGGCGGCGAAGCAGGCGGAAGCGGACAAGAAGGCCGCCGCGAAGGAAGCCGCGGAGAAGAAGAAGCAGCAGGAGAAGGAGCGCCTGGAGAACAAGGCGAGCCGCTCCTCCTCGCGCGACGCCTCCGACTTCGCCCCGCAGGGCTCCTACACGGTGGCCCAGGTCCAGTCGATGGCCCGGCAGATGGTTCCCGCGGGCCAGTTCCAGTGCTTCAGCAACATCGTGAACCACGAGTCCACGTGGAACTACCGCGCCACCAACGCCTCCTCCGGTGCCTACGGCCTGGTCCAGGCGCTGCCCGGCTCCAAGATGTCCTCGGCGGGTGCCGACTGGCGCACCAACCCGGCCACGCAGATCAAGTGGGGCCTCAACTACATGAACGACCGCTACGGCAGCCCGTGCGGAGCCTGGAGCTTCTGGCAGGCGAACCACTGGTACTGAGCGATCACGCTCAACCAGTCACGGCCCCTCATCGTCCTACGGTGGGGGGCTTCGCCATGTACGGTCGGTTCGAACGCCCCAGCGGTAGGACCGGGGCTCCGGTGGGGCAAGACGGGGGGAAGAGGACGGATCATGTCGCGAGTTCCAGGGTGGCGCCGGCGCGTCGGCGCGGGCCTGACCAGGCTGGGTGAACGCCTGGACACGGGCCGTGCCCAGGACGGCCAGGACACCCCCGAACCGGAGCCGGCCGCCGCCGGACGGGACGAGCCGTCCGAGGCGTCCGTCGCATCCGTCGTTGCTGACGCCTCCGGTGCGTCTGGTGCGTCCAGTGCGCCTGGTGCGTCCGATGCGTCTGATACAGCTGACGCGCCCGACGGCACGCACGCGCGCGCCGACGACTCCGCGCCCGCCGCGCGGCCCGCCACCGGGGACGACGCCGCCACCGGCGAGCACGTCACCGGGGAGCCCGCCCCGGCGGGCGCCAAGCTGTCGCTGCGCAAGCGGTACGCCGACATGGTGCGGCACGCCGCCGACGCGCGGGCCGACGCCGAGGGCCGGGCCCGCGGCGAGGACCCGGACGACGCGGACGACGCCGCGGCCGCGGACCAGGTGCCCGCGCCGCCCGCCTACGCCCCCGCCATAGCGGCGCGCCCCGACCCCGTGGCCGCCGTGCCGTGGGGCATGCGGGTCGCCGCCGAGGCCGGGTGGCGGCTGCTCGTGCTCGCGGGCACGGTCTGGGTCCTGATGAAGGTCATCAGCGCGGTCCAGCTCGTGGTGTTCGCGTTCGTCGCCGCGCTGCTCATCACGGCGCTCCTGCAGCCGACCGTGGCCCGGCTCAGCAGGCTCGGCCTGCCGCGCGGGCTCGCCACGATGGTCACCGCCGTACTCGGCTTCGTGATCATGGGCCTGGTGGGCTGGTTCGTGGTCTGGCAGGTCATGGAGAACGTCGACACGCTCTCCAGCCAGATCCAGGACGGCATCGAGGACTTGCGCAAGTGGCTGCTCAACAGCCCCTTCCACGTCACCGAGGACCAGATCAACGACATCGCCAAGAGCCTGCGCGAGGCGGTGGGCGCCAACTCCGAGGAGATCACCTCCGCGAGCCTCGAAGGCGTCACCGTCATCATGGAGGCCCTCACCGGCATCCTGCTCGCGGTGTTCTCCACGCTCTTCCTGCTGTACGACGGGCCGCGCATCTGGAAGTGGTTCCTCCGGCTCGTGCCCGCCGCGGCCCGGCCGGGCGTCGCGGGGGCGGGGCCGCAGGCGTGGCGGACGCTCACCGCGTATGTGCGGGGCACGGTGATAGTGGCCCTCATCGACGCGGTCTTCATCGGGCTCGGGATCTACTTCCTGGGCGTGCCGATGGCCGTGCCGCTGGCCGTCTTCATCTTCCTGTTCGCGTTCATCCCGCTGGTGGGTGCGGTGATCTCCGGCGCGCTCGCGGTGGTCGTCGCGCTGGTCACGCAGGGCGTGTTCACGGCCGTGATGTCGCTCGTGGTGGTCCTCGCGGTGCAGCAGATCGAGGGGCACATCCTGCAGCCGTTCATCCTCGGCCGCGCGGTGCGGGTGCATCCGCTGGCCGTGGTGCTCTCCGTGGCCGCCGGGGGAATGGTGGCCGGGATCGGGGGAGCGGTGGTGGCGGTGCCGCTGGTCGCCGTGACGAACACGGTGGTGGGGCACTTGCGTGCCTACTCCCGGGAACTGGCTCTCCGCCAGGCCGAGGCGGTGGCGGACACGGCTCCCGCGCCGGAGCAGCTGCCCTCCCCGCCCGTCCGCCCCTCCTCGGGCTGACCGTCCACCCCATCGCGCTGACGCGCTCGTCCTCAAACGCCGGACGGGCTGGAATTCTCCGTCCGTACTCGGGTGCACGAAAGGCCCCGCTCCCGTGGTGGGGAGCGGGGCCTTTCGACAGCGCCCCGAAGGGGCGCGGGGAACTGCGCGACCAGCCACGACGGACCGGAGTCGAGCGACGGCCCATCGCCGCAACTCCAGCGAAGCGCTTAGGCCAGGTGCGCCTCGGACTCCAGCGTGACGCCGACGGCCTGGATCACGGACGCGATCTTGAAGGCCTCCTGGACCGTCTCGCGGTCCACGCCGGCCTTGCGGAGCACCTGCTCGTGCGAGTCGAGGCACATGCCGCAGCCGTTGATCGCGGAGACCGCGAGCGACCAGAGCTCGAAGTCGACCTTCTCCACGCCCGGGTTGCCGATGACGTTCATCCGCAGGCCCGCGCGCATCGTCCCGTACTCCTTGTCGGAGAGCAGGTGACGCGTGCGGTAGAAGACGTTGTTCATCGCCATGATGGCGGCCGCGGACTTGGCCGCGGTGTACGCCTCAGGGGAGAGGTTCGCCTTCGCCTCGGGCTCCAGCTCGCGCAGCACCTGCGCGGAGCGGGAGGCGATCGCGCAGGCGAGCACCGTGCCCCACAGCTGCTGCTTGGGCAGCTCGGAGTTGCCGATGACCGAGCCGAGGTTCAGCTTCAGGTCCTTGGCGTAGTCCGGGACGGCGGCCTTCAGCTCATCGAGGGCCATGCTCACTCACCGGCCAGGAGCGCGACCGCGTCCAGGGTGTCCTCGCCCTTGCTCCAGTTGCAGGGGCACAGCTCGTCCGTCTGGAGAGCGTCGAGGACCCGCAGGACCTCCTTGGGGTTACGGCCCACGGAACCGGCGGTCACCATCGTGAACTGGATCTCGTTGTTCTGGTCGACGATGAAGACGGCGCGCTGCGCGAAGCCGTCCTCGCCCTCGATGCCGAGCGCGCGCATGAGCTCGTGCTTGGAGTCGGCCAGCATCGGGAAGGGCAGGTCGGTCAGGTCCGGGTGGTCCTTGCGCCAGGCGTGGTGCACGAACTCGGAGTCGCCGGAGAAGCCGAGGATCTGGGCGTCACGGTCGGCGAACTCGTCGTTCAGCTTGCCGAAGGCCGCGATCTCGGTCGGGCACACGAAGGTGAAGTCCTTGGGCCACGCGAAGACGATCTTCCACTTGCCCTCGTAGGTCTTGTGGTTGATCTGCTCGAACTCCTTGCCCTTCTCCAGCGAGACACAGGCAGTCAGGTCGAACTCGGGGAACTTGTCACCAACAGTGAGCACGCGCTCTCCTTGCAGCGATGGAAACCCCCGGTAAGGGGTTCCAGGGGGTTGGACTACTGACGATCGTGGCACAGGGTGCATTGATTAGGGAAATAGCTACACTCGGTCTTGTTGATTGGAGGTAGCTATCAGTGGCTGCCGTAAATAGGGGCAAGCAACCCAGTCTGGCGCAGCTGCGCGCCTTCGCCGCCGTCGCCGAGCATCTGCACTTCCGGGACGCCGCGGCGGCGATCGGGATGAGTCAGCCCGCGCTGTCCGGCGCCGTCTCCGCCCTTGAGGAGGCACTGGGTGTCCAGCTCCTGGAGCGGACCACCCGCAAGGTGCTGCTCTCCCCGGCGGGGGAGCGGCTCGCCGTGCGCGCCAAGGCCGTCCTCGGCGAGGTCGAGGCGCTCCTGGAGGAGGCGGACGCCGTGAAGGCGCCGTTCACGGGCGCGCTCCGGCTCGGCGTTATCCCGACCGTGGCGCCGTACCTGTTGCCGACGGTGCTCGCCCTGGTCCACGAGACGTATCCACACCTGGATCTCCAGGTGCACGAGGAGCAGACGTCGTCGCTGCTCGAAGGCCTGGCCGCGGGGCGGCTCGACCTGCTGCTCCTCGCGGTGCCGCTCGGGGTGCCGGGCGTCACCGAACTGCCGCTGTTCGACGAGGACTTCGTCCTGGTCACACCGCTCGACCACTGGCTGGGCGGCCGCGAGGGGATTCCCCGCGAGGCGCTGCGGGAGCTGAACCTGCTGCTGCTCGACGAGGGGCACTGCCTGCGGGACCAGGCCCTGGACATCTGCCGCGAGGCGGGCCGCGCCGACGCGCCCGTCACCACGACGGCCGCCGGGCTCTCCACCCTGGTCCAGCTCGTGGCGGGCGGGCTCGGGGTGACGCTGCTGCCGCGGACCGCCGTGCGCGTCGAGACCAGCCGCAGCAGCCAGTTGCTCACCGGGTACTTCGCCGATCCCGCGCCCACGCGGCGCGTCGCGCTCGCGATGCGTTCGGGGGCCGCGCGTGCCGCGGAGTACGCGGAGCTGGCCGACGCCCTGCGAGGGGCGCTGCGGCCACTGCCCGTGCGGGTGCTCTGAGCGCTTCGCTGGAAGCAGCGCGCTGTGCCGTCGTTCTGCTGCGGCGCCGTCGTGGCTGGTCGCGCAGTTCCCCGCGCCCCTTCGGGGCGCTGCCGCACGCGCTGGGGGCGGGAGTTCATGAACTCCCGCCCCCAGCGCCGCACTCGCGTCACTCCGTGCGCAAGCCGTCCGGTCGCATCATCCGCCACAGCGGTGGCAGGCTCAGGGCCGTCACGACCGCCACCAGGACCGCGCCCGCGCCCGCCAGGGGCACGAACACCAGCCAGTCCGTGACCTGCTTGGCGATCATCCGGCACATCACGGCGCCGAGGGCCAGGCCGCCGACGACGGCGAGGGCGAGGCCGAGGGCCACCGGGATGGCGGTCTGCCACAGGACCGACCAGCCCATCGAGGTGCGCCGGGTGCCGAAGGCGGTCAGGGCCGCGAGCAGGCGCTTGCGGTCGCGGAGCTGCTCCAGCATCGACACCAGCATGGACGCGGCGATCAGCATCATCGTGGCGATGGCCCCGGCCTGCAGGCCCTTCTGGACGGACGCGTACTGCTTGTCGCGTTCCATCATCTCGATGGTCCCCACGCGCACCAGCGGACCCATGCGGGCCGCGGCGTTGCGCACGTACTCCTCGGCGTCCGGCACGCTCCGGTCGATCTGGACCATGGCGTTGGTCGAGGCGTCGGCCATGCGGTCCACGTCGAGGGCGCGCGGCGTCGCGAAGATGCCGTAGTACTTGTCGCCCACCGGGTCGGGCCTGGCCTGCACGGTGCGCGTCGACTTCGGCAGCGTCCACGGGGAGTGCTTGCCGCGCGGCTTGCCGTCGTAGCTGTACCAGGAGTCGGGGTTGAGGTCGATCGGCTTGCCGAGGCGGGCCACCATGTCGACCTGCGCGGTCATCTCGCGGTCCCCGGAGCGCACGACGAACGTGTCGCCGTTGGTGCAGGACTTGACGTGGGCCAGTTCGCGCAGCGTCTCGCAGGTGCCCACGCGCAGCTCCGTGGTGGGCCGGTAGCCGTCGGACTCCTGGCCCTTCGGCAGCTTTCCGGGCCTGACGACGTATGACGAGACGCTGCCCATGACGTTCTTGACGCCCTTGGTGGCGCGGAAGTCGTCGATCATGCGCTGGGCGAGCGCGCCGCTGGCCTGCGACGAGTTCACGCTGAGCTGGGCGCGGCGCGGGTCGTTGTCCGTCACGGTGTTGAAGTCGTCGTGCATGGACGCGAAGAGCATCTGCAGGGCGACCGCGCCCGCCACCGCGACTGTGATGCCGCTGACCGCGCGGGCCGCCGTGCCGCTGCTCAACTGCAGGCGGCGGGTGGCCAGCTGCCAGGGCACGGGCCCGCCGCGCAGCTTGGCCACGGCGGCCTCGACGAGCCAGGGCAGCAGCGTGGCGAGACCCACTAGGGCGAGGGTCGCGCCGACGGCGATGACGTAGACGTGCACATCGGCCGTGGTGGACTCGCTCGAGATGCGCTCCTGGCCGAGCAGGATCCCCAGGCCCAGGACCGGGAGCAGCAGCCGCCACCACAGGCGGCGCTTGCGCGGTGCCGAGCTGCGGACGACGCCCAGCGGCTCGATGGCGACCGAGCGCAGCGACACCAGGGTGACGACCACCGCGGAGACGGGCACGGCCACGAGGATCAGCGCCGTGAGCCCGGGCAGCGGCACCATGTCGGAGGGGAAGGCGCTGACCTTCCAGATGTCGACCATGCCGACGAGCTGCCGGGCGAGCAGGAAGAACACGGCGCCCGCGACGAGCCCGAGGAGCGCCCCGCACAGGGCCTCGCCCGCCGCGATCCGCCGCACCGCACGGCGGTCGGCGCCGACCAGGCGCAGCGCGGCGAGCCGCTGGTCGCGGCGCTCACCGCCGAAGCGGACCGCGGTGCCGATGAAGATGAGCACCGGGGTGAGCAGCACGACGCAGATCAGGACGATGAGGACGACCAGGAGCGGGTCGAGCGGCTCGGCGGGCTCCTTGTAGCCGAAGGACGGCGTGCGGTAGGCGCCGTCGGCCTTGGTCAGGGTGTCGGAGCCGATGTAGTAGTACAGCTCCTTGGGGTGCATCAGGCCCGCGTCGCCGATGGTGCCCGCCTGGCGGTACTGGCTGAAGCGCTCCTTGAGGAGCGTGCCGCCGGAGCCGTTCATCAGGTCCCGCAGGGCGGGCGAGACGACCACTTCGCCGGGCTTGGGCAGGGCGTCGAGGCCGGGCGGGAGCACCGGGTGGGCGCCGTCCGCGCGCAGCACGCGCCCCATGATCTCGGAGTTGCGGAAGTCCGTGCTCACGTTGATGGACAGGACCGTCGTGTCGCCGGGTTTGACCTGCTTGCCGTTCATCTCGGTGAGCGGGGTGCGCGCCGTGGAGCGGGCGTCGCGTTTGGTCAGCATGTCCGGCACGGACGCGGCGCCGAGCAGCAGCGCCACGCCGAGGCCCACGCCGACGGCGGTGAGGATCGTGCGGGTCCAGCCCTGGCGGCCGCCGCCGATCGCGAAGCGCAGGCCCATGGCCAGGTCGCGGACCCAGGCGCGGAGGCCGGTGGACCCCGCGGGCGGGGCGGGCGCGGGGGCCGGGGTCACGGCGGGCCTGGTGCGCGTCGTGCTCATACGAGGCGCTCCATGTCCCGGGACTTGCCGTCGCGGACGACGATCTCGCGGTCGGAGTACGCGGCGACACGCGTCTCGTGCGTGACCAGGACGACGGCGGCGTTGGTGGACCGGGCGGCGTCGGTGAGCAGCTCCATCACGCGCTCGCCGTTGAGCGAGTCGAGCGCGCCCGTGGGCTCGTCGGCGAAGACCACGCGCGGGCTGGTGGCGAGCGCGCGGGCCACGGCGACGCGCTGGCCCTGGCCGCCGGAGACCTCGCCGGGGCGCTTGCCGCGCACGTCGTCGACCTCCAGGCGCTCCATCCAGGTCAGGGCGGTGCGCTCGGCTTCCTTGCGCTTCGCGCCGTTGAGCCGCAGCGGCAGGGCCACGTTCTCGACACAGGTCAGCTCCGGCACGAGCTGGCCGAACTGGAAGACGAAGCCGAACTCGCTGCGCCGCAGCGCGCTCAGCTCGGTGTCCGTCATCGACGTCAATGAGCGGCCGTTGTACGAGATTTCGCCCGCGTCGGGGCGCACGATCCCGGCCAGACAGTGCAGGAGCGTGGACTTGCCGGAGCCGGAGGGGCCCATGACGGCCACGACCTCGCCGGGATGTATGGAGAACTCGGCGCCGTCGAGCGCGGTCGTGGGCCCGTAGGCCTTGCGCAGGCCGTGTGCGGCGAGCAGGGAACCGGCGGGGGTCATGCGGGGAGCACCTCCTTGGCGAGCCTGCCGAGGCGGGCACTGGTGAGCTCGAGCCAGCGCAGGTCGGCTTCGAGGTGGAACAGGGCGTGGTCGCAGATCAGCTGGTCGGCGAGGTCGCCCTTGCGCTTGCGGTCGGTGAGGATGCGCATCATGCGCAGGTGCTCGGACCGCTGGGTGTCGAGGATGTCGGCGGCGTCCCGGTGCGTGAGCAGCGCGAGGACGACCTTGGTGTAGAGCGTCGACTGGAGGTACGGCTCGGGCTTCTCCGGCGTCGCGAGCCACCGCTGGACATCGGTGATGCCCGCCTCGGTGATGGCGTACCGCTTGCGTTCGGGGCCGTCGCCCGCCTCTATGCCGTCGACCTCGACGAGGCCGTTCTTCAGCAGGCGCGACATGGTCGAGTAGACCTGGCCGTAGTGCAGCGGCTTGTCGTGCCCGAACTTCTCGTCGAAGGCGCGTTTGAGGTCGTAGCCGTGACGCGGACCGGACTCCAGCAGACCGAGGAGAGTGTGACCGATGGACATGCGGAGGACTATACACACCACGTATACGTGGTGTGTATACGTCGAGTGTGTAGCCGGGCCGTGGTCGTCCGGGTGCGGTGGGTGTGACCACTCCGGCAGAAAAGGGAGGCAACCGTCCGCGTCCTCAAGGAGTCGATTCCGGTGGAGCGGCAAGGGTTCCCCTGGTGTGGGTGCTCATTGTCACGTCCGCAAAAGACCGGATTGGGCGCCTTTTGTCCTTGGGTGCGGTGTTAGCTTCGTGAGCTGACCTGACCCGTACGGGCAGTACGAGACGTACGAGCGGCACGAGACGGGCACGAGAAGAAGCGGAGCGACCACAGTCATGGGCCGAGCGGAAGAGCGAAAAGCGCGGCAGCGCGATGCGCGCCGGGCAGCGCGCGGCCGCCCGTCCGGCGGCGAGCCTGCCACGGGCACGCCTGCCGACGCCGGCACGTCCGCCGACGCCGGTACGAGCCCCGCCGAGGGCGCACCGGCCGGCACCGGCTCCGGCTCCGGCGACTCCGGCGGCCGCCCGGTGCGGCGCACCCGCAGCGGCAAGCCCAAGCGCACCGGCATACGCCGCTTCTTCACCTGGAAGAAGCTCCTCGGCTACTTCTTCGGCGTCATCCTGCTCGGCATGCTCGGCTTCGTCATCCTCTACCTGGTGGTGGACATCCCCAAGGGCAACGCCCTGGCGAAGAAGCAGAGCAACATCATCAAGTACAGCGACGGCACGGTCCTGTACCGCGACGGCGAGGTCAACCGCGAGATCGTCGACCTGAAGGAGATCCCCAAGGGGGTCCAGCGCACCTTCGTCGCCGCCGAGAACAAGTCCTTCTACAAGGACACCGGCGTCGACTTCAAGGGCACCGCGCGCGGCGTGCTCAACACCCTGTCCGGCAAGGGCAAGCAGGGCGGCTCCACGATCACCCAGCAGTACGTCAAGAACTACTACCTGTCGCAGGAACAGACCGTCACGCGCAAGCTCAAAGAGCTGGTCATCTCGCTGAAGGTGGACCGCGAGAAGAGCAAGGAGGACATCCTCGCGGGCTACATCAACACCAGCTACTACGGCCGCGGCGCGTACGGCATCCAGGCCGCGTCCCAGGCCTACTACGGCATCGACGCCGCGAAGCTGAGCGTCTCGCAGGGCGCCTACCTCGCCGCCCTGCTCCAGGCGCCGAGCTCCTACGACTGGACGTCCGCGACCCCCACCGGCAGGAAGCTGGTCAAGGAGCGCTGGAACTACGTCCTGAACAACATGGTCGAGGAGGGCTGGCTCGACTCCGGCAAGCGCGACGGGATGACGTTCCCCACCCCGCGCCCGCCGAAGGTCGCGCCCGGCATGAAGGGGCAGACCGGCTACCTGGTCCAGTTCGCCAACGAGATCGTCCAGCGCCAGCTGGTGGAGCAGGGCTACACCAAGTCCGAGGCCGAGGCGCAGCTCAAGGCGGGCGGCTACACGATCACGCTGAACATCGACCGCAAGAAGCAGCGCCAGCTGGAGAAGGCCGTCGACCAGAAGCTCAACGACCGCCTCGACCCGAAGAAGAGCAAGGCCGACGCGCGCGTCCAGGCGGGCGCGGTGTCCGTGGACCCGAAGACCGGTGCGATCGTCGCGATGTACGGCGGCGACGACTACCTCAAGCACTTCAGGAACAACGCGACCCGCACCGACTACCAGCCCGCCTCCACCTTCAAGCCGCTGATCCTCGCCGCCGCCCTGGAGAAGGGCGCCACCACGCAGGACGGCAAGCCGATCACGGCGAACACGATCTACAGCGGCCGCAGCGAGCGCCCTGTCAAGGGCAGCGACATCGCGTTCGCGCCGCCGAACGAGGACGACCAGTCCTACGGGCCCGTCACCGTGCAGACCGCGATGAACAAGTCCATCAACTCCGCCTTCGCGCAGATGGGCGTGGACGTGAAGATGGACCAGGTCCTGGAGGTCGCGGGCAAGCTGGGCATGAGCACCAAGGGTCTGCCCGCCGTGCCCGCGCAGACGCTCGGCACGATGGGGGCGAGCCCCCTGGAGATGGCCGGGGCGTACGCGACGCTCGACAACCACGGCGTCAAGGTCACCCCGCGCCTGGTGAAGTCGGTCGAGCACAAGGACCGCACCGTCGACCTGCCCGGGGCGATCGGCGACCGGGTCATCAGCCGGGGCGCGGCCGACTCGGTGACGTCCGTGCTCACCGGCGTGGTCGACGACGGCACCGCCCGCACGTCGGTGCGCGACGCGCCCACCCGCAAGGGTCAGCAGGTCGCGGGCAAGACCGGTACGTCCGACGACAACAAGTCGGCCTGGTTCGTGGGCTACACGCCGAAGCTGGTCACCTCGGTCGGCCTGTTCGGCGAGCAGCCCAAGGACGACGGCGACGTCAAGCGGGGCACCCAGGTGTCCATGCGGGGCGCGGGCGGCAAGCCGCGCGTCGACGGCGGCAGCTTCCCGGCCGAGATCTGGGCGGCGTACACCTTCAACGCGACCGGCTCGCGCACCAAGTTCAAGCTGGACACCGACATGGGTGCCGCCGTCGCGCCGCCGCCCGAGCCGACCACGCAGGTGCCGTCGGCCCCGACGACCCGGCCCACCGAGCGGGACGACAAGGACAAGCCGAGCACCAAGCCGCCGTCGACGAAGCCCCCGACGACCGAGCCGCCGTCGACGAAGCCGCCGACGACGCCACCGCCCACGGAGCCGACGACGAAGCCGCCGACGACTCCGACGACCCCGACGTCGCCCACCTTCGGGATCCCGGACGACCCGGACGACCAGCGAGCCGACAGATCGTCGCGCTCGGACGAGTAGCGTCGTCGCGCGCGGACGAGTAGCGCGGAACAGGCGGAGCAGGACGAGAAGTGCCCGGAACCAGCTGGTTCCGGGCACTTCTCGCATACCGGTCGGCTCGGCGGCCCGTCAGCTCCGCCCGGCGCCGTCGACCTTCGCCGCGACCTTGTCGCCGAGGTCCTTGTCCACGCTGCGCCAGTAGCGCAGCGCCCGGTCGAGGACCGGCCGGGAGACGCCGTCGAGCAGGTGCCCGCTGATGTTCGACACCAGGCGGTCGCGCGCCGCGTCGTCGAGCACCTCGCGCACCATCGTGCCGGGCTGCCCGAAGTCGTCGTCCTCGCGGTGCAGCTTGTACGCCTCGCGCACCATCTCGCCCGCGGTCCGCCAGCCCGCCGGGTCCACGGACTCCTGGACGGGGGCGGACGGGCCGCCGTAGGAGTTGGGCGCGTACGGGCGCGCGACGTTCGCCGGTTCGTAGCGCATCGGACCGTCCTTCGCGTACGAGCGGACGGCGGAGCGCGGCCGGTTCGGCGGCAGCTGCTGGTAGTTGGGGCCGATGCGGTAGCGGTGCGTGTCCGGGTACGAGAACAGCCGGCCGAGCAGCATCTTGTCCGGGGACGGGCCGATGCCCGGCACCATGCTGGAGGGCTCGAACGCGGCCTGCTCGATGTGGACGAAGAAATCCTCGGGGTTCTTGTGCAGGGTCATCCGGCCGACCTCGACGAGCGGGTAGTCGCCGTGCGGCCACACCTTCGTCAGGTCGAACGGGTTGAAGCGGTAGTCCGGGGCGTCGTCGAACGGCATGATCTGGACCTTGACCGTCCAGCTCGGGTGCTCGCCCCGCTTGATCGATTGGAACAGGTCGCGGCGGTGCAGATCGCCGTCCTTGCCCGCGAGGTCGTCCGCCTCGTCCTGGGTGAGGAAGTCGATGCCCTGGTCGGTCTTGAGGTGGTACTTCACCCAGAACTTCTCGCCGCCGCCGTTGATCCACATGTAGGTGTGCGACGAGTAGCCGTTCATGTGGCGGTACGTCTTCGGGATGCCGCGGTCGCCCATCAGCCAGGTGACCATGTGCGCGGACTCCGGCGACAGGGTCCAGAAGTCCCACTGCATGTCGTGGTCGCGCACCGCGCTGTCGAGGGTGCGCTTCTGCGAGCGGATGAAGTCCTGGAACTTCTGCGGGTCGCGGACGAAGAAGACCGGGGTGTTGTTGCCCACCAGGTCGTAGTTGCCGTGCTCCGTGTAGAACTTCAGCGCGAAGCCGCGCGGATCGCGCCAGGTGTCGGGGGAGCCCTGCTCGCCCGCCACGGTGGAGAAGCGGGCCAGCATCTCCGTGCGCTTGCCGGGCTGGAAGAGGTCGGCCTTGGTGAACTGGCTGACGTCGTTGGTGACCTCGAAGGTCCCGTACGCGCCCGAGCCCTTGGCGTGCACCACGCGCTCGGGCACCCGTTCGCGGTTGAACTGGGCCATCTTCTCGATCAGGTAGTGGTCCTGGAGCAGGATCGGACCGTTCGCGTCGACGGTCAGCGAATGTTCGTCGCTCTCGACCGGAACACCGGCGTTGTCGGTGGTGGAGGGGACCGTGCGGGGCGCCTCGCTCACGAGCGCGTCCTCCCGTCGGAGAGGGGGTCAGGTCGCTTCGTTCACCACGCCAGTCAACGACGCCGACAAGGTGTCGGCAACTTTTCGGCCGGGCCGGGCCGGGCAGGGCACGGCCGAGCCCGGGGGCCGGACCTGGCAGCGGCTGGGTCCGGGTGCCCGCTCAGGCCCGGCTCATGTCTGGTTCAGCTCGAACCAGACCACCTTTCCCGTGCTCAGCCGCGTGGCGCCCCAGCGCCGCGCCAGCTTGTTGACCAGGTAGAGGCCGCGTCCGCCCTCGTCCGTGGCGCGCGCCTGGCGCAGCCGCGGCAGCTGCGGCACGTCGTCGCCCACCTCGCAGCGCAGCACGTCGGTCCGCAGCAGGCGCAGCGTGATCGGGCGCGTGGCGTACCGCACGGCGTTCGTGACGACCTCGCTGACCAGCAGCTCCACCGCGTCGTTCAGGTCCGTCAGGCCCCAGCGCTCCAGGGCGCTGCGGGCGAGCCGGCGGGCACGCGACGGAGTGGCGTCCTCCGGTTCCAGGAACCAGTACGCCACGTCGCTGGGCGCGATCCCGTCGAAGCGGGCGGCGAGCAGCGCGATGTCGTCGTCGCGGTCGCCGGGCCCGAGCATGTCGAGCACCTCGTCGCACAGCGCTTCCAGGGGCGGCGGATGGTCGGGCCCGGTCAGCTGGGCGGTGGCGGCGAGCCGCTCGCGCAGCTGCTCTATGCCGGTCCACACGTCACGGAGGCGGGACTCCACGAGCCCGTCCGTGTACAGGAGCAGCGTCGCGCCCGCCGGGGCGTCCAGCTCGACGGCCTCGAAGTCCACGCCGCCCACGCCGATGGGCGCGCCCGGGGGCACGCGCAGGACCTCCGCGCGCCCGCCCAGGTGCAGCAGGACCGGCGGCGGATGGCCCGCGTTGGCGATGGTGATGCGGTGCGAGACCGGGTCGTACACCGCGTACAGGCAGGTCGCCATGCGGTCCGAGCCGAGCCGCTGGGCCTGCTCGTCCAGGTGGTGCAGGACCTCCTGCGGCGGCAGGTCCAGCCCGGCGAGGGTCTGCGCGGTGGTGCGCAGCTGGCCCATGATCGCGGCGGAGGTCATGGAGTGGCCCATGACGTCGCCGACGACGAGCGCCACGCGGCTGCCGGGCAGCGGGATCGCGTCGTACCAGTCGCCGCCGACGCGGGCGGTCTCGGCGGCCGGGAGGTAGCGCGAGGCGAGCCGCACGCCGGTGGCGCGCGGCAGGGTCTCGGGCAGCATCGTGCGCTGCAACTCGTCCGCGATGTACGCCTCGCGGCCGTACAGGACCGCTTTGTCGATGCCCAGGGCGCTGTGCGTGGCCAGCTGGGCGGCCACCAGCAGGTCGTCGGCCTCGAAGGCGTGCCGGTCCGGGCGGCGCAGGAACACCGCGGCGCCGATGACCCGCCGCCGCCCCCGCAGCGGCGCCAGGATCGCCCGCTGCCCGCCCGGGACCGCGCGGCCCTCGCCGAGCAGCTCCGGAAGGGCGCCGAGCGCCGCGGACGAGTCCGCGAACACCGGCCGCACCCCGCGCAGGACCTCCGCGAGCGCGCTGCCCACCCGGACCTCGCACAGCTCGGCGGCCGTCGACAGGTCGGACTGCACCTGGAGCGCGGGCAGCGTGCCGCCGTCGGTGTCCTGGTCCTCGGGGATGCGGTCGGTGCGGCGCAGGCGCAGCAGCAGCGGCCCGGCGGGGCGCTCGTCGCCCACCGGCAGCGGGTCGCGCAGATAGACGAGGATCGCGTCCGAGAACGTCGGGACCGTGGCCCGGCACAGGCCCATCACGATCTCGTCGAGGTCGATGCCGCGGGCGATGCGCCGCGTCGCCGCGCCCACGAAGCGCAGCCGGTCGCCGTCGCGCCGCATCGCGGCCGGGCCCGGCGGCCGCGGCCGCCCCGAGCGGCGCTCGGCGCCCCCGGGCGGGCCGGGGACCGCGGCGGACGGGAGCTCGGTGGCGGGCCGTGCCTCGCCCGCGCCGGTGTGCGCCTGGCCGGGAACGCCCTCGGGGGCGGGCCGCGGCCGGTGGCCGCCGGGTCCGTTCGTGGCCGCCGTCGACGACGACTGGGCGTGCTCGCTGCCCGCGTCCTGCTCACCCGTACGTGCCTGCGCGGGCATGGCGTTCACCCCCGCGGAGCCGCGCACCTCCGGCTCCGGGGTACGCAGCAGCGCCCCGCGGGGATCCGCGGGGGCGGGGGGCCGGGCAACTGGTGCCTTGCGGCCCTCGTAGGGGCTGAGGTGCTCCGTCACGCGTTTTGAATCCGTCCGTCCGGGGCTGCGCGCCGCGCGCGCCGTCCAAGCGTTGCTCAGCCGCGTCGGCAGTGCAGGAATAACTGGTGCTCAGGTGGTGCGTCGGTGCTCGCCGGGGCGTACGCGTACGACTCCTCGTGGGCGATGTCGAAACCGGCGTCCCGCACGACCTGCCGCAGTTCGTCCCGCAGGTAACCGGATACCCGGATTACGTGCCCCAGGAACGGAATCGCCGCGTCATCCAGGTCGGCCTCGACCATGGACAGCGCGAGCAGACCACCGGGCCTGAGCAGCGACCGCAGCAGCCGAAGAGCAGACGGTATCTCCTCCCGGGGCAGCATCAACAGCGCGAAGAAGCAGGCAATCGCGTCGAACTGCCCCACACTGCCCGGTCCTTCGCCGTCGATCCGCAGGTCGGCGAGGTCGAGGCGACGGAACTCGGCCGCGGGCGGCGGTACATTCCCGCGCGCGAGGTCCAGCATTCCGGCTGACAGGTCGACACCCAGCACGGTGTGCCCCGCGCCGGTGAGCTGACGGGCCGTGGGCAGCCCGGTGCCGCAGCCCACGTCCAAGACCCGGGACCCGGCGGGCAGTTCGGCGACGAGTCTCTTTCCGGCCGCGAGCTGGCCCTCCTTGTGCGGGAACGCGACGTCGTACGCCGTGCCGATGGCGTCGAACGCCTCGGCCTGGCCCGTGCGGTCGCGGCCGCCACGCACTCCGTATTCCTCGCTCACGTTGAGCCGCTCCTCGATGACATCCTGTCAGGCCGCGCGGGGGCACCAAGAGTTGCTGCTGTGCGCCCTTGCGGAGGACGATCCTACGTTTGAACCACGGGGGCGCATCAAGGGTCTCATGAGGAGACATGCGCGGGCGTGCGGTCCCAGTCACCCGGCAGGGCGGGAATGCGCCAGCTCGCGTCGGGCCGCCACCGCTCCCAGCCGTCCGCGAAGGGAGTGCCCCACGCCTCGATCGCCGCCACGGCCTCGCGGCCGGCCCTGCGGACCGCCGCCGCCCGCTCGTCGTCCATCAGGCCGGCGCGCCGGGCCTGCTCGAACTCGTCCTCGTCGTGCCACCGCCAGCTGCCGTCCGGGAGCACGGACAGGTCGAGGAAGTGGTCCTCGGAGTCCATGCCGCCGGACCAGCGGGTGCGCGGCTCCTCCAGGTTCACGTACCAGTTCTTGAACCGCCAGCCCGGCTCCCAGAACAGCCACACCGACCAGGGCTCGTCCGGCCGCGCCAGCTTCAGGACGCCGGTGCCGAACCAGTGGCCGCGGCGGGTCGTGCGCGGCTTGGTGTACCGGGTGGCGAGCGGCTCCTCGTGCACGGAGGTGCCGTCGGCGAGCACCGGGCGCACGCACTCCGTGCCCGGTGCCAGCCAGACGGCAAGCAGGTCCGCCGAGTCCTCCACGACGGTGACGGGTCGGCAGATGTGGATCCCGTCCCCGCCGTTGGCGCGGTAGCGCCAGAGGATGTGGGTCCCCGGCGCCCAACGCCGGGCGCTCGCCGATGCCGTGCTTCCGTCGCGGTCGTCTGTCATGAACAGATATTAGGACCCGTCACCGCGACCCTGCCGGGTGCTCCCCTACGGACGGGTCATCCGCAGGACGTCCAGGGCCTCGTCCAGCTGCTCCAGGGTCAGGTCGCCGCGGTCGACGTAGCCGGCGTCGAGGACGACCTCGCGGATGGTCCGCCGCTCGGCAAGGGCCCGCTTCGCGACCTTCGCCGCCTCCTCGTACCCGATGTACTTGTTGAGCGGGGTGACGACGGACGGCGAGGACTCGGCGTACTCCCGGGCCCGCTCGCGGTGCGCGACCACGCCGTCGACCGTCCGGTCGGCGAGCAGCCGCGAGGCGTTCGCGAGCAGCCGCACCGACTCCAGGACGTTCTTGGCGATGACCGGCAGCATCACGTTGAGCTCGAAGTTGCCCGCGGCTCCCGCGGTGGCCACGGTCGCGTCGTTCCCCGTCACCTGGGCGGCCACCATCAGGACGGCCTCGGGGATCACGGGGTTGACCTTGCCCGGCATGATCGAGGAGCCGGGCTGCAGGTCGGGCAGGCTGATCTCGGCGAGCCCGGTGCGCGGCCCGGACGCCATCCAGCGCAGGTCGTTGGAGATCTTCGTGAGGCCGACGGCGATGGTGCGCAGCTGCCCGCTGGTCTCGACGATGCCGTCGCGCGCGCCCTGCGCCTCGAAGTGGTCGCGGGCCTCGGTGAGCGGAAGGCCCGTCGCCCGCGCGACCTCGGCGATGACCGCGGCGGAGAAGCCGGGCGGGGTGTTGATGCCGGTGCCCACGGCGGTGCCGCCGAGCGGCAGTTCGGCCAGGCGCGGCAGGGAGGCCCGCAGCCGCTCGACGCCGTAGCGCACCTGGGCCGCGTACCCGCCGAACTCCTGCCCGAGGGTGACGGGCGTGGCGTCCATCAGATGCGTACGCCCGGACTTGACGACGTCGGCGAACTCCGCGGCCTTGCGCTCAAGGGAGGCGGCCAGGTGCTCCAGGGCCGGGATCAGGTCGCCGGTGACGGCCGCCGTCGCGGCGATGTGGATGGAGGAGGGGAAGACGTCGTTGGACGACTGCGAGGCGTTGACGTGGTCGTTCGGGTGTACGTCCCGGCCGAGCCGCTCGGTGGCGAGCGTGGCCAGGACCTCGTTCGTGTTCATGTTGGACGAGGTGCCGGAGCCGGTCTGGAAGACGTCGACGGGGAAGTGGTCGTCCCAGCGCCCGTCGGCGACCTCGCGGGCCGCGTCCGCGATGGCGTCGGCTACGTCCTTGTCGAGCACGCCGAGGCGCGCGTTGACCTGCGCCGCCGCCGCTTTGATCTCGGCGAGAGCGGCGATGTGCGCGCGCTCGATGCGCTGCCCCGAGATCGGGAAGTTCTCCACCGCGCGCTGGGTCTGGGCACGCCACTTGGCGTCCGCGGGGACCCGCACCTCGCCCATGGAGTCGTGCTCGATCCGGTACTCGCCGCTGCCGTCGTTGCCTGCGCCGCCGCTCATGGTCCGACTGTCCTTCCGTTCCGTATCGTCCGCAACTGCCTCAAAGAACGTGCAACTGCCTCGGAAAGTTGAGCTCTTGTCTTGTTCGGAGTATTCCCAAGGCCCCTACCCACCAGTAAAAACCCTGGGTAACACCAAACCGGGGAGGCGCAATGAAGCGCACGACACGCGTCAGGAACGGCGGCGCGGGCCGCCTGCGAACCACGGTCACCGCCGCCACGGCCCTGGCGGCCCTGCTCGGCGGCGCCCTCGCGGCGGCACCCGCCCAGGCCGCGCCCGCGGGGCCGAAGGGTCCGGCCACGACGGCCGCCCCGCTGCCCGCGGACCTGGAGAAGATCCGCGCGGCCGAGGCCACCAAGCTGTACGGCGACGCGGCCGAGCGCCCGCTCGCCGAGCGCAAGACCGGCCTGATCTCGCTCGGGGACAGCGAGATCAGCGGCGAGGGCATCGGCCGCTACGAGTCCGGCACGGACGGCCCCGACAACTGGTGCCACCGCTCGCCCGACGCGGCCATCCACCGCACGGGCATCCCCGTCGACGTCACGTACAACGTCGCCTGCTCGGGGGCGACGACCGCGAACGTCCGCATCGGCGGGCAGCAGCAGTACGCCGACGAGCTGGTGCAGAGCGACAACCTGGCCATCAAGGCCCGCAACACCAGGATCAAGGCGATCATGCTGGTGATCGGCGCGAACGACGACCTCCAGTTCGCCCCCGTCATGACCGACTGCGTGACCCGCTACCTCACCCTCCAGGGCCCGTGCGCGCCCAAGTACGCGGGCGGCTGGCAGGCCCGCGTCGACGCGCTCGTGCCGAAGGTCGAGCAGACGGTCCGCGACCTGCGCACCGTCATGAGCCAGGCCGGGTACTCCGGCAGCGACTACAAGCTGGTCGTCATGGGCTACCCGAGCCCGATCGGCCCCGACTTCCGCGACAACCCGAACTTCCCGGGCAAGCTGGCCTGCGGGGGCCTCGGCTACGACTCCGACACCCAGTGGGGCCGCAACGAGGCCGTGCCCGCCTTCGAGCGCGGCATCCGGCAGGCCGCGCGCAGCACCGGGGCCACCTACCTCGACAACTCCCGGCTCTTCCACGGCCACGAGGTCTGCACGGAGGACACCTGGGCGCGGGGCCTGTACGTCGAGCTGTCCAACCCCTTCCCGCCGGACTCCAACTCGGTGCGCCAGTCCTTCCACCCCAACGCCCGCGGCCACGGCGCCTTCGCGTCCTGCCTCACCCAGCTCTACGACTCGGGCTGGGCGGAGGGCGGCTGCGCGGACCCGGCGAGCACGGGCAGTGCCAAGCTCCACAAGGGCGGCTGGGACGACGCGTTCGGGCCCCTGAAGAACGAGGCCACCGGCTCCTGCCTCGACGCCGACGCCTCCAACAGCCGCAACGGCACCAAGGTCCAGGGCTGGGACTGCACCGGCAACCGCAACCAGACCTGGTGGTACGACACCGAGCAGCAGGCCCTGCGCACCGGCCTGACGCACGACCGCTGCGTGGACGTGCCCGAGGGCGCGTACAAGGAGGGTGCCGCCGTCACCCTCTGGAACTGCCACGGCGGCACCAACCAGAAGTTCGTGCGCCAGTCCGGCACCCTGCGCCCCGCTGCGGCGACGGAGCTCTGCCTGACCTTGTCAGGCCCGAAGGACCCGCTGCGCCTCCAGAAGTGCACACACGCGGCGAACCAGCGGTTCGCGTAAGAGACGCGCCCCGAAGGGGCGCGGGGAACTGCGCGCCCAGCCACAACCGACCCGCACGTGGGGGTAGAAGGGGCACAGCCCCTGGTGACGGGACGGGTAGGGGCGGCGGGGGCGAAATCCATCCCCCGCCGCCCGCACGCGCTACGCCAGCCCCGGGCCCCGGACCGGGATCGACGTGAACGTCGGTTCGGGGGCCGGGTTCTGGAAGAAGTCGTTGCCCTTGTCGTCGACGACGACGAACGCGGGGAAGTCCTCGACCTCGATCTTCCAGACCGCCTCCATGCCGAGCTCCTCGTACTCGACGACCTCGACCTTCTTGATGCAGTCCTGCGCGAGGCGCGCGGCGGGGCCGCCGATCGAGCCCAGGTAGAAGCCGCCGTGCGCGGCACAGGCGTCGGTGACCTGCTGCGAGCGGTTGCCCTTGGCCAGCATGACCTTGGAGCCGCCCGCCGCCTGGAACTGCTCGACGTAGGAGTCCATGCGCCCGGCCGTGGTCGGGCCGAAGGAGCCGGAGGCATAGCCCTCGGGGGTCTTCGCCGGGCCCGCGTAGTACACCGGGTGGTCCTTCAGGTACTGCGGCATCTCCTCGCCCGCGTCGAGCCGCTCCTTGATCTTGGCGTGCGCGATGTCGCGGGCCACGACCAGCGGGCCGGTCAGCGAGAGCCGGGTCTTGACCGGGTACTTGGTGAGCTCGGCGAGGACGTCGTCCATGGGCTGGTTGAGGTCGATCTTGACGACGTTCTCGTCCTCGCCCAGGTGCTCGTCCGTGGTCTCCGGCAGGAAGCGCGCCGGGTCGGTCTCCAGCTGCTCCAGGAAGACGCCCTCGGCGGTGATCTTCGCGACGGCCTGGCGGTCGGCCGAGCAGGACACGGCGATCGCGACCGGGCAGGAGGCGCCGTGCCGGGGCAGGCGCACCACGCGCACGTCGTGGCAGAAGTACTTGCCGCCGAACTGCGCGCCGATGCCGATCCGCTGCGTCAGCTCGAAGACCTTCTCCTCCAGGTCCTTGTCCCGGAAGCCGTGGCCGAGCTCGGAGCCCTCGGCCGGGATCTCGTCCAGGTAGTGCGCGGAGGCGTACTTGGCGGTCTTCAGGGCGTACTCGGCGCTCGTGCCGCCGACGACGATCGCCAGGTGGTACGGCGGGCAGGCGGCCGTGCCGAGCGAACGGATCTTCTCCTCGAGGAACTTCATCATCGAGGCCTCGTTGAGGACGGCCTTCGTCTCCTGGTACAGGAACGACTTGTTGGCGGAGCCGCCGCCCTTGGCCATGAAGAGGAACTTGTACGCGCCGCCGTCGGTCGCGTACAGCTCGATCTGCGCGGGCAGGTTGGAGCCGGTGTTCTTCTCCTCCCACATGGTGAGCGGAGCCATCTGCGAATAGCGCAGGTTCAGGTTCTTGTACGCGTCGTAGATGCCGCGGCTCAGGGCCTCGTCGTCGCCGCCCTCGGTGAGCACGTTCTGCCCGCGCTTGCCCATGACGATCGCGGTGCCGGTGTCCTGGCACATGGGCAGCACGCCCGCGGCCGCGATGTTCGCGTTCTTCAGCAGGTCCAGGGCGACGAACTTGTCGTTGGCCGACGCCTCGGGGTCGTCGACGATGCGGCGCAGCTGGGCCAGGTGCGCGGGCCGCAGGAAGTGCTGGATGTCGTGGATGGCCTCCTCGGCCAGCTTGCGCAGCGCCTCCGGCTCGACCTTGAGGAAGGTGCGCCCGTCGGCCTCGAAGGTGGAGACGCCCTCGGCGGTCACCAGCCGGTACGGGGTGGTGTCCTCTCCCAGCGGGAGCAGATCGGAGTACGCAAACTCTGGCATGACGCCCAATTCCTCACTTGGCAGACAGCGCGGCGCTCGCCTCCATTGGCGGCGCCCGACCAGCGTAGAACGGGCGGGGAGCGGGGTGCTGGTGAGGTAAGGCTCACTTGGGTGCGCGGAGCATTCGCGGCCCATCGAGGGGTAGTCGCGATCTATCGCGTTTGGGTAGTCTGGCGCCGTGGACCTAGAGAAGCGTTCCCCGACCCCTCCCACCACGGCCCCGCCGCAGCTCAGGGCCTCGGACGCCGATCGAGAGCGGGCCGCCGACGTCCTCGCGGACGCGCTGGCCACGGGCCGCATCGACCCGCAGGAGCACAGCGAGCGGCTCGACGGTGTCTATGGAGCGAAGACGCTCGCCGAGATCGAGCCGCAGCTGGCGGACCTGCCGGACCCCGAGGGCCCCGGCGGCAGGACCTCCTTCACGAAGGCCCCCGCGCGCCCGTCGCCGGGCGCGATCCCCGAGAGCGCCGACGACACGCTGTACGGGATCTTCAGCGACGCGATCCGCAGGGGCCGCTGGAGCCCCGGTCGCCGCACGCACGCGTACGCCGTCTTCGGCGACGTGGTCATCGACCTCAGCGAGGCGACGTTCCGGCACCGGCAGGTCGTCGTCAAGGGCTTCGCCGTCTTCGGCGACGTGAAGGTCCGCGTCCCGGAGAACGTGTCGCTGCGCGGCCGCGGCACCGCTGTCTTCGGCACCTTCGAAGTGGACACCCTCGAATCGGCGGAGCGCGACGCTCCGGTGGTCTTCGTGGAGGGCTTCACCGTCTTCGGCGACCTCACGGCCCGCCCGCGGCGCGGCAAGCTCATCCGCGACCTGCGCGGCTTGCTGCGCAAACGCCAGGAGGGCTGAGTACGCCGCCGCGCGCCCGGCGCGCGCGACGGCTCCAGGGCGACGGCACGTTTCGGCCAGGCGGACCCGGTATCAGGAACCGGAACTTCCGTGCACCGGGACGCAGTGCATAGGCCCGCACACAGCGGGTAGAGCTTCGTGCATCGTCTCTCGCTCGCGAAGCCGTCGTCAGGAGTAGACCGTGCTGCAACCGACGCATCAGTCCCTGCAGGTCGCCGCCCCGGCCGAGGGGGCCTCCTCTGCACGAGCGCAGCCGGCTGCGTGGGGCGGGGTGCCAGTGCGCGAGCGGGACCAGGACAACCCATGGCACTCCGACGCCGTCTGCCGTCGCGACGAGGCCGGTCTGTTCTTCGCTCCGTCCAAGGAGCCCACCGCCGCGCGCCTCTCCCGCGAGGAGGCCGCGAAGCGGGTCTGCGCGCGCTGTCCCGTGATGGTCGAGTGCCGCGAGCACGCCCTGCTCCAGCCCGAGCCGTACGGCGTGTGGGGCGGTCTGACCGCCGCCGAGCGCCGGGTGGTCCTGGCCCGCCGCCGCCGGCGCGACCTGGAGCTGAAGAAGGCGACCCGCACGGCGACCGGCGCGGTCGCGGCCGCGGGTTAGCACCCGCACGCCGCCCGGCCGCACGACCCGGGACCTCGGGCGCGTACGACGTACGACAACGGGGGCGCTCCCCGCACGGAGCGCCCCCGTCGTCTGCGCGCGGTTCGCCGCCGCGCGGGGTGGGTCTACTTGGCCCGCCCGTCCGGCCTGACTACTTGGCCCGGTCGAAGTCGATCGCGCTGTAGGCGCGCAGCTTCGCGAGCCGGTGGTCGGAGTCGATCTTCCGGATGGTGCCGGACTTGGAGCGCATGACCAGGGACTGGGTCGAGGCCATCTCGGCGCCGTAGCGCACGCCGCGGAGCAGCTCGCCGTCGGTGATGCCGGTCGCGACGAAGAACACGTTCTCGCCGCTGACCAGGTCGTTCGTGGTGAGCGTGCGGTCCAGGTCGTGGCCCGCGTCGAGCGCGCGCTGCTTCTCCGCGTCGTCCTTGGGCCACAGCTTGCCCTGGATGACGCCGCCCAGGCACTTGATGGCGCAGGCGCTGATGATGCCCTCAGGGGTGCCGCCGACGCCCATGAGCAGGTCGACGCCGGTGCCCTCGCGCACGGCCATGACGGAACCGGCCACGTCGCCGTCGGAGATGAACTTGATGCGCGCGCCGGTCTCGCGGATCTCCTTGACGATGCCCTCGTGCCGGGGCCGGTCCAGGATGACGACCGTGACGTCCTCGGGGGCGGACTTCTTGGCCTTGGCGACGCGGCGGATGTTCACCGACACCGGGGCGTTGATGTCCACGTAGTCGGCGGCCTCGGGGCCGGTGACCAGCTTGTCCATGTAGAAGACGGCGGACGGGTCGAACATGGTGCCGCGGTCGGCGGCGGCGAGCACGGCGATCGCGTTCGGCATGCCCTTGGCGGTGAGGGTGGTGCCGTCGATCGGGTCGACGGCGATGTCGACCTCGGCGCCGGTGCCGTCGCCGATGCGCTCTCCGTTGAAGAGCATCGGCGCCTCGTCCTTCTCGCCCTCGCCGATGACGACGACGCCGTTCATCGAGACGGTGTGGACGAGGGTCCGCATGGCGCGCACGGCCGCGCCGTCCGCTCCGTTCTTGTCGCCGCGGCCGACCCAGCGGCCCGCGGCCATGGCGGCGGCCTCGGTGACCCGGACCAGTTCCAGGGCGAGGTTGCGGTCGGGGGCCTCCGGGGAGACCTCCAATTCGGACGGCAGGTGGTGATGCTCGGTCATCGAGACGCACCTTTCTGATACGACGACGGCCGGATGAGGGTGATGCCTTGACTCTATCCGCAGGTCGACAAAGTGAGCAGGGGGCCCCACGCATGAGCGGGCGCGCGGGACGGGAGGGGCCGCGCGAGAGCCCCGCCGGGGACCTGCGACGATGGGGGGCGTGGCAGGCAGAACTGGCAAACAGACCGTGCGGAACATGCTGCTCTCGATGGCCGTCATCGGCATCGTCGTGGCGGCCATCTACGTCTTCATCCCGCACGACGAGTCCAAGGACCCGGTCGAGCGGGTCGACTACCGCGTCGAGCTCCTGACGGCCCGGCGGGCGGCGCCATATCCGGTGGCGGCCCCCAGCGGCCTGCCGGCGTCCTGGAAGCCCACCTCGGTCCGGTACAACGGGGCGGCCCACAACAGCTGGCACCTGGGCTTCCTCGACCCGGCCGGTGAGTACGTGGCCGTCAAGCAGTCCACCGGCAAGCCGTCCGAGTTCATCGACGAGGCCACGCAGGAGGCCCGGAAGACGGACGCGACGGAGAAGATCGCGGGCAAGACGTGGCAGCGCTACAAGGGCGCGCGCTACAACGCCCTCGTGCTCCAGGACAAGGGCGCCACGACCGTGGTCCTCGGTTCGGCCCCGTTCGGCCAGCTGTCGACGATGGCGCAGTCCCTGGAGATGAAGCGGACCCCGGTGGAGCCGGTCAAGGCGGGCTGACCCGCGCGGCTCCGCGCTCACCGCGGTGAGCGCACCCCGTGACGGCCAGAGGCCCCCGGCGACGTGCCGGGGGCCTCTGACGTGCGGTGCGGGGTGGTGCGCCGCGGGGCGTCGCTCGCTCAGACGGTCGTGATGACCTGGTCGTACGCGAGGCGCGGGGAGCGCGGGAACCAGGCGTCGTCGCCCGGCTTGCCGATGTTCACGACCATCAGCGGGGTGTGGTCGTCGTCCAGGAACTCCTTCTGCACGCCCGCGAAGTCGAGCCCGGTCATCGGGCCCGCGGCGAGGCCCGCGGCGCGGATGCCGACGATGAAGTAGGCGGCCTGCAGCGCGGCGTTCAGACCGGCGGCCTGCTCACGGGCCGGGCGCTCGGCGAAGAAGACGTCCTTGGCCTGCGGGAAGTGCGGGAAGAGCTCCGGCAGCTCCTCGTGGAACTCGTTGTCCGCCGACAGGATGGCGACGAGCGGGGCCGTCAGGGTCTTCGGGCGGTTGCCCTCGGCCATGTGCTGCACGAGGCGCTCGCGGGCCTCCGGCGAACGCACCAGGGTCACGCGCAGCGGCGACTGGTTGAACGCGGTCGGGCCGAACTTGACCAGGTCGTAGATGGCCTGGATCTGCTCGTCGCTGACGGGCTCGTCGGTGAAGGTGTTGGCGGTGCGGGCCTCGCGGAAGAGCAGGTCCTGGGCGGCGGGGTCAAGAACGAGGGACATCTGTTTCAGCCTTCTCAATCTCAGAGCGTCGTCGTACGGCGGCGGGCCGTACGTCATGGAGCGGGGACGTGAGGATGACCTTACGCCAGTGAGGTTCAATCTTCAACTAAAGTCGGGGCGAGGTGAGCTACGCAACATCCGGGGCGGGGTGGTGCGGGGCGGGCGGGCTCCGCCGGGGCGGGGCGGGGCGGGCCCGTTGCGGCCGGGCCTCAGTCCTCGTCGGCCAGCGCGGCGTCCAGCCGGGCCCGGGCGCCCTCCAGCCAGCGCCGGCACACCGCCGCCAGCTCCTCGCCCCGCTCCCACAGGGCCAGGGACTCCTCGAGCGAGGTGCCTCCGGCCTCCAGGCGGCGTACCACCTCGATGAGCTCGTCCCGCGCCTGCTCGTAGCCGAGCGCGCCCGCCGTACCGGCGGTTTCGTCCGTCTTGCTGGTCATGCGCCCACCCTAGATGTCGACCCGTACCGGGAATTCGCCTTCGGCGACCCGCGCGCGCAGCTCCTCGCCGCCCGTCACCTCGTCCGCCGCCCGCACGACGGCGCCGTCCTGCTTCTGCAGCACCGCGTACCCCCGCTGGAGCGTGGCCTTGGGGGAGAGCGCCACCACGCGCGCGTGCGTGTGGGTCAGCTCCGACTCCGCGCGGTCGAGGAGGTGCCCGAGCGTGCGCCTCGCCCGGTCCACGTACGCCGTGACCTGCTCCTCGCGCTCCTCGACCATGCGGTGCGGCTGCTCCATGCACGGCCGGGCGAGGGCGTGCGCCAGGCCCCGCTCCTCGCGCTCCAGGAACGCCGCCACGCTGCGCCGCGCCCGCTCCCGCAGGAACGCGACCCGCTCCAGCTCCTCGCCGACGTCCGGTACGACCTTCTTCGCGGCGTCGGTCGGCGTCGAGGCGCGCAGGTCCGCCACGTGGTCGAGGAGCGGGTTGTCCGGCTCGTGGCCGATCGCCGACACGACCGGCGTACGGCACGCGGCGACCGTCCGCACCAGCTGCTCGTCCGAGAACGGCAGGAGGTCCTCCACGCTGCCGCCGCCGCGCGCCACGACGATCACGTCGACCTCGGCGTGCTCGTCGAGCTCCTTGACGGCCTGCACCACCTGCGGCACCGCGTGCACGCCCTGCACCGCCACGTTGCGCACCTCGAAGCGGACCGCGGGCCAGCGGTGCCTGGCGTTCTCCAGGACGTCGCGCTCCGCGGCGGAGGCGCGGCCGCAGACCAGGCCGATCAGCTGCGGCAGGAACGGCAGCGGCCGCTTGCGGTCGGCGGCGAACAGGCCCTCCCCGGCGAGCGTCTTCTTCAGCTGCTCCAGCCGGGCGAGCAGCTCACCGACCCCGACCGGCCTTATCTCCGCCGCCCGCAGGGACAGCTGGCCGCGCGGCGCGTACCACTCCGGCTTGGCGTGCACGACGACGCGGGCGCCCTCGGACACGACGTCCGCGACCGCGTCGAACACCTGGCGGTAGCACGTGACGCTCACCGAGATGTCGTGCGACGGGTCGCGCAGCGTCATGAAGACCACGCCCGCGCCGGGGCGCCGGGACAGCTGAGTGATCTGCCCCTCGACCCACACGGCGCCGAGCCGGTCGATCCAGCCGCCGATGAGGCGCGAGACCTCGCCTACGGGGAGGGGGGTGTCGGCGGACGTGTTCAAACCCATGCCGTGAGACTAGCCGTCGGGGCGGACAGCGCCGCCGCTCCGCGGCGGCCGGGCCTCTCCGCCGCTCCGCGGCGGGCCGGGGTTCTCCGCCGCTCCGCGGCGGGTTCTCCCACCCGCCCGCCCGTATCTCCCCAGCCTTGCCCTGCGA
>NZ_JOJM01000001.1 GCF_000720325.1 Streptomyces sp. NRRL B-1347 | reverse complement strand
GCCCACCCGAGACTCCCCCGCCTTGCGAGGCCGGGCCCCGACGCTCCGCGCTGCCGGTGGGGGGGCACGCGGGACGACGGCGATCCCCCCCGCTGTGGGCAATCGTCCCGCAGGGCGGGACGGGTGGGCACAGCGCCCCGGTGCCGCGCAACCGTTCAAGCGAGGGCTACGGCAAAGCCACCCCCAGTGCCGCGTCCCTGGTGTCGGGTACCGGGTGGTGGCGGAGCGTGGTCAGGAGGGCTCGCCACGGTGGGGGCCAGCCGGTGCGGGAGCCGAGGGCTTCGGTGAGGGAGACGGCGAAGAGGGGCCGGGCGGGGCCGGGGCCCGCGGCGAGGGCCCGGGCCACGGGCAGCAGGGCCGCCCCGGCCAGGGAGGCGTCCACCCCGGCGAGACGCTCCGCGAGGCCCCGCGCCGTCGCCCCGGCAAGCACCGGCCGCCCCTCGTGCAGCTCCGCGACCCGCTCCAGGTCCCGCCCCACCCCGGCCCCGAAGACATCCACGGCGGCCACCAACAACCGCACGGCTTGCGGCCTGAAGTCCTCGTAGCCGGTGAGGAGTTCACCCGCACGCCGGGCCACCGACCGCCCCGTCGCCCCCTGCGGCAGCGCGAGCCGCGCCACCACGTGCTCGACGCGCCGCCGCGCCGCGAGCCCCGGCTCCCCGGGCACGGCGGCGAGCGCCGCCAGGGCCGCGCACAGCGCCTCGTCGCCGCCGACGGCGGTGACCGCCGCCGTGACCAGGCCGTCCGCGGCCGCCTGCCACTCGGCCCGGCCCCGCGCCAGGTCCGCGCAGGCCGCGCCGAGCACCGCCGCGGCCTCGGCCGACCACGGCGCCCACCGGGGCAGCACGCTGAAGGCGAGGACCGCCGTCTCGGCGTCACCGGCGGCGCCCACGTCACGCACGAGGCGCGCGTACCGCTCCCGGTGCGCGGGGGCGACGTCGAGGGGCCGCGTCCGCAGGACGGCGTACCGCGGCGCGGGCTCGCCCCGGACGGCGTCGGCGAGCAGCTCCCACACGGGCGCCTCGCCGAGGAGCCCGCCGCCGCACGCCACGCACGCGGCCCGCACGTCCGGGTGGCCGCCCGGCGCCCGGTACGCCTCGCGCAGCAGGGCCGCGGCCGGCGCCGCGGGCAGCCGGGTCGCCGCGAGCCGGGCGGCCTCCTTGCGGCTGGTGACCTTCACCCCTGGCCCGACGAGAACCTCCCGCAGCGGCCCGGCGAGGAGCGAGGGCGCCACGTACTGGGAGGCCAGGTTCACCGCGTACACCGCGACCCGCGCCCGGTCGTCGCCCGCGTGCGCGAGCAGCGCGGGCACGGCGTCCCCGGGCCTGTCGGTGTGGGCGAGCGCGGCGAGGCCCGCCTCGGCGAGGCGTACGTCGGCGGAAGCGCTCCAGTGCCGGACGAGGTCCGCGCCGGTACCGGGCACGGCCGCGCAGCGGGCGAGCGCGGCGGCACGGTCCGCGAGCGGCAGCTTCTCATCGGCCACGACGACCCCCAACTGCCGCGCCCAGGCCTCCTGTTGGCGTGCCGTCCAGCGCCGCACCGCCCGCGGCCCGGCGGGCAGCGTCCAGGTCGACCCCGGGGTCAGGAAGCGGCCGTACGGCGGCGTCGCACCGAGCAGCGGGTCGAGCAGATCGGTGCGGCGGTGGGTGAGGACGGTGTGCACGGGGGCCAGGGCGGCCGCCGACGGCTCTCGGGCGAGGACGCGCGCGACGCGTTCGTCGCGGTCGGCCGAGGTCTCCGCGGCCGCGAGCCACAGGCCGATCGCCGTGGCGGCCGTGGGGTTGTCGCCGAACCGGACCGCCTGCCACAGCAGGTCCTGGAGCGCGGCCATGCCCCGCGCGCGGCGCCCGACGGCGCGGGCGAGGGCGAAGGCCAGGCCGTAGTCCGCCTTCTCCGCGCCCGCCTCGATCCAGGGCCGCAGCGCCTCGTACACCGCGTGTTCCTGACCGCGTCGCAGCACCCGGTCGAGCCGCCCGAAGTCGGCGCGCCCGGTGCTGCCGGTCAGCCGGGTGAGGGTGCGCAGGCCCCAACTCACCAGTTCGGTGCGCGCGTTGGCGGCGTGCTCGCGCAGCACGGCGAGCGCGAGGGTGCTGAGCGCGTCCCGGGTGTCGTACGAGCAGTCGCGCGCGGCCACGGCGTCGGCGGCGAGCCGGTCCAGGTGCGCGACGGCGTCGGGGGCGAGCAGTGCGGGCCGTACGGTCGACAGGGCGTACAGGGCCTCGGAGCGCACCGGGTCCTGTTCGTTGGCGAGGCGCTCGGCCATGTCCCGTACGACGCGGGTGACTTCGGCCGGGTCGCGGGAGCGGGCCGCGTTGCGGACGAGGAACGGCCAGGCCTCGGCCCGGTCGTCGGCGACGGGGCGGCGGGTGGCGGCGACGAGGTGCTCGCGGACCTCGGCGCACGGCAGATGGGACTCGGCGGCGAGCACGGTGGTCCAGTACGCGCCGTCCGCGCGGGCCCGGGCGGCGACGCGGCGGGCCTCGTCGGCGGCGGCGTGGCGCGGCAGGACGTCCCAGAGGACGCCGTCGACCGCGGCGGGCCCGGCCCCGCGGCCCTCGACGGCAGCCGCGTGCAGCGCGGTCCTGACGGCGGGCGGGTGCGCCGCGAGCAGCCGGGCGAGGGCGGCGGAGTCGTCGGCGACGGAGCGGGCGTAGGCGGTGAGTTCGGGGCCGTCGCGCCGGGCCAGGCGGCGCAGCACGGACCGGGTGAGACGGCCGCTGCCGCGGAGCGCCGGGCCCCATTCACCGGTGAGCAGCCGCAGCGTGCGGTCGGGCGCGACCGCCGCGAACGCCGCGAGGTGGGGCAGGAGCCGGTCGGGGAAGCGGGTCGGCGCGTACCGCTCAAGGAGGTCGAGGACGCGCCCCGGGTCGTGCTCCGCGCTCGCTTCCAGGGCGGCCGCGCACCGCTCCCAGCAGGCGTCGCGGAGCACCTCGGGCGCGGCGGCGAGCTCGCGCGTGACGACGTCGAGCAGGACGCCGTGGTGCCGCTTGGCCAGGGCGGTCAAGGCGCGCACGGCGTACAGTACTTCGGGCAGCAGGCGGACCACCACGTCCTCGGAGCAGCCGGGCAGCAGCCGGGCCGCCTCGGCGTCGCCCCAGTCGCGCCGGACGCCGTCGACGAGCCGGTCGGCGAGGGCGGTGCGGCGCCCGGCGGCGAGCGCGCGCAGCAGCTGGCGGCGCACCGCCCGGGGCGCGTCGGTGAGCGCGGCCGCGAAGGCCGCGTCCGGCACGCCCACGGCGTCGGCGGCGCGCAGGGCGTGGCCGCGGACGAACGCGTCGGGGTCGGCGATGCGGGCCGCGATCCACGCGGTGTCCCCGGTCATGGCGGCGAGCAGGACCGCGACGCCGCGTTCGTAGGCGCGGCCGGGCACGAACGGGGCGGTGCCGTCGCGGCCGCGCCGGGGCAGGCCCCATCGGCGGCCGGGCTCGGGCGCGGGTTCGCCGCCGCCCTCCAGGGCCGGGAGGAGCGCCGGCACCTCGTCGTGTCGCTCCCGCCCGGCGCGGGCGAGCAGGCGCATCCGCTCCGGGTGGGGCAGCGGGTCGAGGTCGGCGAGCAGGCGGGCGGCCGCAGCGGCCGGGTCAGGGCGTGCCATGCGGTGATTCTGCCCGGCGCGCCCGGGCCGCCGTAGCGATTTACGGTCCGCGGCCGCGGTGCCATGTTGGGCGGACGAGACACCTTCGTCGACCCCTGGGGGGTGGAGAGGCGTGGCACAGACGCACGAGTGGATGTTCTACGAGGTCATGTGGCGCGGCTGGGCGGATCGGGCCCGGGTGCCGTATCCCGTGCCGTGGTGGGCGCAGGCCGCGTTCCGGCGCTGGAGCGACGACTTCGACCGGGGCACGTACGCGTCGAAGGAGGCCGCGTTCGCCTCCAACGCCCTGTACCGCTACTGGCACATGGTGGGCGTCAAGGACCACCGCCAGGAGTCGCTCGTCGGCCAGGCGGGCGAGGTCGAGCCGGTCTACGACAAGTACTGTCTGACGTTCTTCCTGCACGACCCGGCGGCGGCCACCGTGCGGCTTCCGCAGCTGGCGGAGGGCGGCACGGTCGAGCAGCGGATCCAGGCGCCGCACCTGCCGGTGGTGGTGACGGCGTTCCGCACGCCGGACGGCGTCGAGTGCGTGCAGCGGACGTTCGCCGCCGCGGTCGGCGCGCGGCAGCGGGACCTGGCCGTGTCCCGGCTCGCGGTGCGCAGCCCGGACGGGCGCCCGCGCGAGGGCTGGCTGTGCGCGGCGGTGCTGCCCGCGGGGCCGAGCGGGTTCCAGCGGCACGACCGGCACGGCGAGCAGCTCACCGACCGGCGCCTGACGTTCCTGCGGTACCTGCCGGACGAGGCGCGGGTGGAGACCAACAGCGGCTGGGGCCCGGTGTTCGACACCCCGCCGGACCACTACGGCGTGTACGGCAACCCGGACTTCACCACGGACCCCGCGGCGTATCTGTTCCGCAGCCCCTTCCACGACCTGGTCACGGGCGGCAAGCTCAACGCGGCGCTCCAGGCGCAGGACCAGGTGGCGGGGTTGTGCAGCGCGGCCTTCGCGTGGCCGTTCCGGGTCGCGGGCGACGAGGTGTTCACGCTCGACGTACGGCTGCCGGTCGATCTGTACAGCGGCGCGGACGACCTGGCGGAGCTGCGCGCGACGCCCGCGGACGACCTGGAGGAGGCCAACCGGGCGTTCTGGACGGCGAAGCTCCTCGGCCAGGGCGTGCGGCCCGAGCTGCCGGAGCCCGTGGCGCACCTGGCCGACCGCTTCGTGCAGGCGCGGGCGCAGCTGCTGGTGCTCTCCGACCACGGGGAGATCCACCCCGGCCCCACGGTGTACGACTCGTTCTGGATCCGCGACTCGTCGGTGGAGGCCACGGCGTGCTCGCTCGTGGGTGACACGGCCCTCGCCGAGCACCAACTGGGCACGCACTATCCGCTGCGGTTCAACCGCGGCACGGGCCGGATCGGGCCGTGCGCCGAGTACGGCTTCTACGGCGGTCCGCACGAGAAGGACGACCGCGAGTGGGACAGCAACGGCCAGGCGCTGTGGGCGATCGGCCGCTTCGACCGCACGCGCGGCCGCGACGCCGCGTTCGGCGCGAAGCTGTACGCGCCGTACGTCGTCGACGCCGCGCGCTGGCTGCGCGACAACCGGGACCAGTACGGCCTGCTGCACAGCGGCTGGAGCGCCGAGCACCTCGGCGAGCGGGACAAGCCGCACTACTGGGACGACCTGTGGGCCCTTGCGGGCCTCTACGAGGCGGCCCGGCTCGCCGAGCGCATCGGCACTCCTGAGGTGGCCGAACTCTGGGCCGCGTTCGACGACCTGAAGCGGGCCACGGCGGCCTCGATCCGCTGGGTGCTCGCCGAGCAGCGGCGGCGCGGCGACTGGGAGACGTACATCCCGACAGGCCCCGGTGACGTGGGCCGGCGCGACTCGACGATGATCGGCGCGGCGGCGTACTTCCATCCGCTGCGGCTGCACATGGGCGGCAAGCTCGGTGACGACGTCGACCGGGCGGCCCGCTTCACGCTCGACACGATGTACGCGCACTTCGTGACCGGCGGCTTCCGGCACGAGGCGGCCTGGAACGCCTACGGGCCGTATCTGACCATGCAGCTGGCGCACGCCTACCTGCTGGCCGGGGATCCGGCGCGGATGGACGCGCTGCTCGGCTGGACCGTGGCGGCCGCCTCGCCGCGCACGGAGGACCGGGCGGTGGCGCTCGGCGCCTGGAACGAGCAGCACGCCTTCCCCATCGCGTCCGACTACGGCGAGGTGCCGCACCGCCACTGGTACATGGGCGACATCCCGCACGGCTGGGCGGCGGCGGAGTATCTGCTCCTGGTCCGCGACATCCTCTTCTTCGAGGCGGACGAGGACCGCGACCCTCATGTGTACGTGGCCCCCGGCGTGCGCCCGCACTGGGTGCCGGACGGCGCGGCGGTGGCGGTCGGGGCGGCGCCGACGCTGTTCGGCGCGCCCTTCGGCTACCGGCTCGCGCACGACGCGGGCGAGCGCACGGTGACCGTGGACGTCACGGACGCCCCGGAGGGCGTGCGGTACGTCTATCCGTGCCGCTTCGGCCCGGTGCGCGCGGCCACGGCGGACGGGCGCGCGCTGCCGGTCGCGGGTGACGACGTGCACGTGCCCGCGGGCACGGAGAGGTTCACGGTCACGTACGGCTGAGCCACATACGGCTGCGTCACCTGCGGTCCGGGCGCGGCCGGGGCGGGGCGCTCAAGCGGTACGCGAGACCCTCTCGCGCCGCAGGCTCTGCCGTTCCTTCTCGGAGAGCCCGCCCCACACGCCGAACCGCTCGTCGTTGTCCAGTGCGTACGCAAGGCAGGCGGAGCGCATGTCGCACAGGCGGCAGATGCGCTTCGCCTCGCGCACCGAGCTGCCGGGGTCGGGGAAGAAGAAGTCGGGTCCGGTCTGCGCGCACAGCGCCTGCTCCTGCCAGGCCAGTTCGGCTTCGGTCACCGTGGTGTCAATGTGCATGCAGTGATCCTGGCCGACAGCGCGAAACAACGGATCAACGTTCGATCAACGAGGCGCGCCAGAGCCCGGGGGACGGGGCGACCGACCGTTCGGCATGAACCACCCTAGGGGCCGGGGCGGGGGCCCGTCGCACCTTTGCGCGCGTCGGGCGCGTCGCGCCGTGTTCCGTCACGAACACGGCGTGTGCCTTCAAGAACCCTCAGAGGCGGCCCGCCCCGGGCCTCAGGGCCGCTCGGGCTGCATCAGGGCGAACCGCGCCCCGTACGGATCGGCGAGCTTGGCGAACGCGCCGACGTCCTTGAGGTCCATGCGCTCCGCCCGGACCGCGCCGCCCGTGGCGCGGGCCTGCGCCACCACCGCGTCGATGTCCTCCACCTGGAAGTACGGCATCCAGGAGGCGCCCGCCTCCTGCTCGACCGGGTCCTGGTCCAGCGGCCACAGGCCGCCGAACATGTCGTCCGGCGTGCCCTCGCCGGGATACACCATCGTGTACGTCCCGCCCTCGAAGTCCTGGCCGAGGGTCTGCCAGCCGAACACCGTGCCGTAGAAGGACGCGGCCGCCGTGACGTCCGGCGCGTACAGCTCGGTCCACACCAGGCTGCCGGGGGCGTCGACCAGGTCGAGGCCCTTGTTCCGGCCGGGCTGCCAGACGGAGAAGGGGGCGCCGCCGGAGTCGGTGAACCCGGCCGAGCGGCCGAGGTCCAGGACGTCCACGGGCTCCCAGGCGGTGCTCCCGCCCGCCTGCTCGACCTGCTTGGCGGTGGCGTCCGCGTCCGGCGTGCGGAAGTACACCGACCAGGCGGGGGCGCCCGTCTCGGGGGTGACGGTCATTCCGCCCGCGACCGCCTTGCCGTCGAGCCGGAACGTGCCGTACCCGCCGACCTCTTCGCCGCCCTTCGCGAAGTCCCAGCCGAAGACGCCGCGGTAGAACGCGGCCGCTCCGTCCATGTCCGTCGTGCCCAGATCGACCCAGACCGGGGATCCGGTGACATAGCGCGTACTGAGCATGATCGACTCCTTTGTCGCACCGCTCGGCTCCGTCGCGTCGCTCGACCTTCCTCCGCCGAGTCTGGCACCGGGCACTGACAGTCCGCGCGCGCAGCCCGCACGCGCCGGACCGTACCGGACACGCAGCGTGACCGCGGCCGGCCGTCGGTCGGCGGATTCCCGTCAGCCTCGGCCGGGTCCCGTCATCACCTTGTGAAGCCGGAGAAGATTCTGAGAGCGCTCTCAGTCACACCTCTTGACGCCGTGATTTCGGGGCCGCGACAGTGGGGGCACCTTGAGGCACCACCGCGCAGCCGGGCCGGCTCCTGCTCGACTCCCCCCACGTTCCAGCCAGGAGAGAGATGCCGTGATATCGCGCAGAGTGTTCCTGACGTCATCCGTCGCCGCCGCGGGCGCCCTCACCTATCCCGTCTGGGGCGGCGCGCTCAGCCCGCGCGCCGACGCGGCCCCCGCCACCTGTGAACTCGCCCTGCGGAACAAGTCCCTCCCGGGGCAGGTCCGCGCGTACGTCACCGGTCACGAGGCAGGCACCGGCCGCTGGCTGCTCCTGAAACCGGACGGCGGCGTCTACCGCCCGGACTCGCCGTCGGCCCCGCAGACCCCCCTTCCGGTGGACTGCGCCATCCCGCTGGGCGCCGCGGGCTCCGCACCCAAGGTCCTGACGCTCCCTCAGATGTACGGAGCCCGCGTCTACTTCGTGCGCGACGACAAGCTGGACTTCTTCCTCAACCCGGGCCCGGCGCTCGTCGAGCCCGCCTTCGCCACCCCGGCCGACCCCAACTACGGGCGCACGTGGTCGTTCTGCGAGTTCACCTTCAACAGCACCCAGCTGTACGCGAACATCAGCTACGTCGACCTGGTGACCGCCCTGCCCATCGGCCTCAGCCTGGAGGGCGACGCCACGCACACCGTCGCACCGCTGCCCGACGGGGCCGTCGACAGGATCGCCGCCGACCTGGTGGCACAGGCGGGCCGGGACGGGCAGCCGTGGGACCGGCTGGTGATCCGCGGCGGCGGACGCGTGCTGCGGGTCGTCTCGCCGCAGAACCTGATGGCCCCCTACTTCGACCGCCCCGACCAGATGCCGTTCCGCGACCTCTTCACGGCCCACGTCGACCAGGTCTGGGCGAAGTACCGCTCGACGGACCTGCGGATCGACCTCCAGGGCGGCCGGGGCGTGCGCGTCGGCCGGGTCAGCGGCGACACCCTCGCCTTCGAGGGCGGCCACACCTTCGCCAAGCCGTCCTCGAAGGACGTCTTCACCTGCAACCACGGCCCGTTCGCCAACAACCCCGGCGACTCCGACGACAAGAAGGCGATCCTCGCCCGCCTCGCCGCGGGGTTCAACCGCAGCATCATGCTCACCCACCCGTCCCAGCCCAACGGCACGACCGCCGCCGACTACTACCGGGGCCCGGTCACCAACCACTGGGCGCGCGTGGTGCACGCCAACTCGCCCATCGGCTACGCCTTCCCGTACGACGACGTGCGCCCCGACGGCCAGCCGGACGTGTCGGGAGCGGCGCACGACGGCAATCCGCGCCGGTTCACCGTGTCCGTCGGGTCCTAGCGCGGGACCGGCGAAGCGCGCCCCGGCCCGCCATGGGCCGGGGCGTGCGTCCTGTGCGCCGGAGCCGCGGGCCCTACTCCTTCGCGTCCACGGCCGCGAGGGGCGCGGCCGCGGTGGCGGCGGGCGGTGCCGGCGGGCCCGTCTTCGGCCGCGGGGCACTGCCGAACTTCCGCACCAGCGGCGCCTCCACCCAGGTGAACATGGCGTACGACACGATGAGGCTCCCGGCCAGGCAGCCGAAGAGCGTCGCGAGCGCGGCGCCGTCCGACATGTCCTGCACCAGCCAGCGGTGCGCCGACACCACGAACATCGTGTGCACCAGGTAGAAGGCGAACGACATCTCGCCGAGCTTGACGATCACGCGCCCGCGCATCACCGAGCGCGTCCCGTCCGCATCGGCCGTCGCACCGGCGACGATCAGCGGCACGACCCAGAAGGCGGCCGTGCCGCCGAGGCTGTACAGGTACGGCACCTGGGCGTTGAGGACGAAGCCGCCGGCCGCGAACAGCGCGGCCGGGATCAGGCCGATGCGCGGCACGACCCCGCTGAGGACGAGGCGCGCCACCACGATGCCGAGGACGAACTCGACGATGCGGGTCGGCGGGAAGAAGTACACGAACCACAGCTGGTGGTGCGTCAGGGCGCCACCGGGCACCAGGGGGGTGCCTTCGACGACCTTGTCGGCGAGCAGCGCCACCAGCCAGGGCACGACGAGCAGCACCCCGCCCAGCGCCCAGAGGGCGCGCACCGAAAGGCGCCGCACCAGCGGCAGCAGCAGCGGGAAGCTCAGGTAGAAGAAGACCTCGCACGACAGCGACCAGGCCACCGGGTTCATACCGGTGAGGACCGGCAGCTCCGGCACCCAGGACTGGACGAGGAAGAGGCTGGTGAAGAACTTCTTCGCCTCGATCGGGTCGGACGCGAGCAGCATGATCACGACGGTGGCCGCGAAGGCGACGAGGGCGTTCGGATAGACCTTGATCATCCGGCGTCGCCAGAAGCCCGGCACCGTGTCGCGCGGCCGTGCCGACCAGGTCAGAATGAAGCCGCTCAGCACGAAGAAGAAACTCACGCTCGGCGTACCGGCGTCCTTGAAGACGTCGGTGAAGAATTCACCGGCGTCGCCGCGCAGGAAATTCATCCCCGAAGTCGCGTGAAATGCGAAAACGGGCAGTGCCGCGATGAATCGCATCCCGCTCAGGGACGGAAGTCTGGACGTTTTCGGACGTACGGCATCTGTGGCCATGGAAACCCTCCGCTTGCTGCTGCCCCGTTGCGGGCACCGGGTGCCCGCGGCGGGCCCGTCCCGGGCCCGCGCATGCCGAACCGCGAGCGCGCCCGCCGAGCGGGCGGCCCGAGATCCTCAAGTCGTGGATAGAGGCTGACGGTTGAAGATCCCGGCCGCAAGATTTCCCGGCCATTTCGTTGTCCGCTGTACCGCCGACAGTACGGACGGGGACGGAAGCGGAACGGCGCGGACCAGGATCGGCTACCGCACGCGTTCGGCGAGGAATTCCTCCCAGGTGCGCTCGCCGACCAGCGCGCCGTCGAGCGTGAGGTTCTCGCCCGCGCGGTAGGCGCGGCCCGCCTTGCCGGGCATGCGGACCGGCATGAGGAGGCGGTGCTTGCCGCGCGCCTTCAGATAGCCGCGGTTCAGCTCGCCCATGCCGTACACCTTCGGCCCCGCCAGGTCGGCCACCAGGCCCGCGGGTTCGCCGAGCGTCAGCTCGGCGAGCCGTGCGGCCACCTCCCGCGCGTCGACCGGCTGGAAGCGCAGGCCGCCGGGGACCGGGAGCACCGGGAGCTTCGCCATCTTCTCGGCCATGGTGAGCACCAGGTCGTGGAACTGGGCGGCGCGCAGCGTCGTCCACGCGATGCCCGACTCCGCGACGGCCCGCTCGGCGGCCAGCTTCGACCGGAACCAGCCGAGCGGCACCCGGTCCGCCCCGATGACCGAGATGTACACGAGGTGGCGCACCCCCGCGGCGCGGGCGGCCCGCACCAGGTGTCCGGCCGCCTCGGCGTCGCCCTTGGGGCCGCCCGCCAGGTGCAGCACGGTGTCGACCCCGGCCACGGCCTCCTCGACGCCCTCGCCCTTGACCAGGTCACCGGTGACGTCGGTGATGCCGTCGCCCGGTGCGCGGTCGTGCCGGGTGAGCACCCGCACTTCGCGCCCGGCCGCCCGCAGGAGCGGCACCACGAGCCGCCCGAGCGTGCCCGTGCCACCCGTGACCAGGATCGATGCCGCCATGACTACTCCTCGCTCGTGGGGTCCGGGAGCAGGCTCCCGGGCGCTGCCGCCGTATCGGCGCAGCTGTCCCTATGACCCCTGGCGGGCGAGAAATGTGACCGGGAGCGCGGAGGACTTTCGACGCGGGCCCCGCGACGCCGCCGCCCCCACGACTCCGCCTGCCGCCTTCTCTACGCCGACTCCCGGCGCACCAGTTCCGTCGGCAGGACCACGCTCGCCGCGTGCCCGACGTCGTCGGTGTCGCGCCGCCGTGCGCGCGCGTGCGCGCGCGCCTGCTCCGGTTCCGGGGCGGGGCTCCGGTCCTGCCCGCGCAGCAGCATGGCGGCCATGATCCGGCCCATCTCCTCGATGTCCTGGCGCACCGTCGTCAGCGGCGGATCGGCCTGCTCGGCCACGGGCAGCATGTCGTCGAAGCCGACGACCGCCACGTCGTCCGGCACGCGCCGCCCGGAGGCGCGCAGGACCCGCAGCGCCCCGGCCGCCGACAGGTCGTTCGCGGCGAACACGGCGTCGACGTCCGGGCACCGGTCGAGCAGGTGCCGCATGGCCCGCTCACCGCCCGCGGGGGTGAAGTCGCCCTCGGCGACGAGGCGCGCGTCCGCGGTCGGCAGGACGTCCCGGAAGCCGTCGAGGCGGTCGGCGGCCGACGTCTGGTCGAGGGCCCCGGTGATGTGCGCGATGCGGGTGCGGCCGAGCCCGGCGAGGTGCCGCACGGCCGAGCGCGCGCCGCCGCGGTTGTCGCAGTCGACGTACCGCACGCTGTCCTCGCCGCCGGACCAGCCGGGGCGGCCGCCGAACACCGTGGGCACGCCCGCGCCGTTGATGATGACCGGCAGCGGGTCGTCCAGGTGCAGCGAGAAGACGAGCGCCCCGTCGACGTGGCCGCCGGCCAGATAGCGGCCCACGCGCGCGTGGTCGGCGCGCCCCTCGGTGAGCAGCAGTACGAGCTGCACGTCGTGGGCCGTCAGTTCCTTGCTGATGCCGCGCAGTTGGAGCGCGAAGAACGGATCGGCGAAGACCCGGGTCTCCGGCTCGGCGATGACCACGGCCACGGCGTCGTAGCGCCGGGTGACGAGGCTGCGGGCGGCGCGGTTGGGCACGTAGCCGAGTTCGTCCACGGCCCGTCTGACCTTCGCGGCGAGGACTTCCCGCACCCCTGCCTCGCCGTTCACCACCCGTGACACCGTCGCGCGCGAAACCCCGGCCCGCGCGGCCACTGCCTCCAGCGTGGGACGCGCCCCTGCCTCGCTCACCTCGGAAACTCCTCATCGGCGGTTGCCGATCAGAATAGCCGCGGCGGCGGCGCCCCGGAGCGCGCCCGGCACCGGCCCGCGGGCCCCCCGCGCGCCCCCGCCGTCCCCCGTTCCGGCGATGGTGCCGCGCCGCGCCGTGCCTCAGCATCGGGAGCAGCACCGCCACCGGAAAGGACGTCCCATGAAGTTCACACGTCGGCTCACCGCCCTGGCCGCGGCCCTGGTCACGGCCGCGGGCGGCACCCTCCTCACGGGGGCGGCGCCCGCGGGCGCGGCCGAGCCCGACCCCGGGAGCCTGTTCCGCAACACGGGCAACGGCCTGTGCATGTCCACCGCCGACGACCCCGCCAACGCCTTCCAGGGCACCGCCACCTTCGCCGCCTGCGACCTCGGCGACTCCCGGCAGCGGTGGCGCCTGCAGCTGGCGAACCGGCCGGCGTGGCAGATCGTCTCCGTCAGCACCGGCAAGTGCCTTGCGGACGTGGCCGGTTGGGGCCTCGCCTGGCTCGGCACGTGCGACGCGAACGACGTCAATCAGTTCTGGCACTTCAACGGCAACAACGCCGGGGACCTGTTCTGGGTGTCCCACGACGACGGCAAGCTCCTGAGCACGCCGTACCGCGAGGGCACGTCCTATGTGACGGTACGCAACGACCTGGACCCCAAGGACGCCCGCTACAAATGGAGCCTCCTGCGCTGACAGCACCCGTCACCTGACAGGCCCCTAGTGGTGGGCTCCTCCCTGCTCCGCCTTCTCGTGGGGATGATGGGGTTCATAGTCCGGAATCGAGCCGTCCGGTTTTCTGACCAGGAACAGGCCCACCATCCCCATGTCGGAGTGGCTCTGCACATGACAGTGGTACATCCACGCGCCCGCGCCGACTCCCTCTCCCGCGATCACCTGGAAGCCGAAGGAGTCCCCCGGTCCGGTGATCTTGTCGTCGAGGATCTGGCTGGGGTCGTCGGGCCCGGTCAGCATGCCCGTGCGGTTGTCCGCCCAGCGGTGACCGTGGATGTGGAAGGTGTGGTAGTACTCGCCGTGCGTGATCGACACGAACTCGACCCGGTCGCCCACGGTGGCCTCGAAGTCGGGGCCGGAGTGGGCGGGCTTGTTGTTGATCATCATGTCGTTGAAGACGATCACGCAGGTCTTGTCGGGCAGGATGTCGCCCTTGCGGCGCACGATCACCGCCCCGTAGAGGCCCTTGCGCAGGCCGCCGGTGCCGTGTTCCGTGCCGACCACGTGGTCGTGGTAGTGCCAGTAGCCCGCCGTGCCGGGGCGCCAGGTGCCGTCCTTGCGGCGGCCGGGCGCGTGCGTGCGCCAGGTGTACGTGCGCTTCTTGCCCGGCGCCACGTCGGACCTGGTGTGCTTGGTGCCGTCGCTGGAGATCTCGTAGTCCATGCCGTGGACGTGCAGGCTGACGGCGACGTCCGTGGTGTTCTCGAAGTCGACGTGCAGCGTGTCGCCCTCGTTGAGCTCGATCAGCGGGCCCGGCACGGTCGCCTTGCCCCGCTCAAGGCCGTAGCCCAGCTGCCCGTCGGGGAGCTTCTCGGCGTACATCGTGATGCGGCGCACCTCGCCGCCCGCCGGGGCCGTCCTGGGAGGGTTTTCGGCCGGTACCGCGTCGGGCGCCATGGCCGACATCGATGTCACCCCGGTCGCCGCGACCGCTCCGCCCACCAGCATCCGTCGGTTGAAGCTCCGTCTGTCCATGCCGAACTCCCCCACTGTGGAATGGAAACTGACACTTCATCAGGCGTAGCCATGGCGCACGGGGCACCGGATTCGGCCACACGCTAGCGGCAGGAACCCCGTTTCTCCACAGGCAGGACAAAGTTCGGGTGAAGTGACGTCATAGCTCTTGGCTAGCCGTCGAAAGGGGGCTAGCTTCAACCGCGCTGTTGTTGTAGTCGCCGCAGTCGTGACCAACGAGGGGTCGGTGTTCTCATGCGGCTCACACCGCGTCAACAACCCTTAACCACACGAGAGTTCGGCAGAGCAAGGCACAGAACCACCCGTCGCTCCTGGGCGGCGGCCATGGCCGCGGGGGCGCTCGCGGCCGGGGTCCTCTCCGGGCCCGTCGCGTCCGCGCGCCCCTTCCCCGAACCGCCCAGTGACGCCGAAGCGATGAAGACAACGATGTCACGAGCGTTGCCCGCGCCTCCGGGTGGCGCGAACGTGCGCGTCCTCGCCTTCTACGGATCCGCGGCGCCCGGCGACGAGTCGCCGGTCGTCGACGCCGCCATCGCGGCGATCGAGAAGATCGGCCGCTCCGGGCCCGCCGCCGAGCGGTTCACGGTCACGGCGACCGACGACCCGGCGGTGTTCACCGACGCGGGGCGGCTCGGCAAGTTCAACGCCGTCGCGTTCGTGACCGGCGGGGGCGACGTGCTCGACGCCGAGCAGGAGGCAGGCCTGGAGGCCTACATGGAGGCCGGCGGCGGCTTCCTCGGCCTGCACGACGCGGCCCGCGCGGAGCCCTACTCCAGCTGGTTCACCGGACTGGTCGGCGCCCGCCCCAAGGACGAGGGCCCCGCGGCCGTGCAGCGCGCGACCGTCGAGGTCGGCGACCGGGTGGGCCCGGCCACCAAGGACCTGCCCCTGGAGTGGAAGCGCCCCGACAGGTGGCTCAACTGGGAGACCAATCCGTCGGGCGCCGTCCACACGGTGGCGCGGGTGCGCGAGTCCACGTACAAGCCGGGCGCGGGCGCGAACGGCTGGGACCACCCGGTCTCCTGGTGCCGCGACTACGACGGCGGCCGCTCCTTCTACACCGGCATGGGCGGCACGGCCGACGCGTACGACGAGACGGACTTCCGGACGCATCTGCGGGGCGCCCTGCTGTGGACGACCCGTCTGGTGCGCGCCGACTGCAAGGCGTCCATCACCGGCCACTACAAGGCGGAGCGCCTCACCCAGCCCAACAAGCCCGGCGAGAACGACCAGATCGGCGAGCCGCACGGCCTGGTGACCGCCCCCGACGGCAAGGTCTTCTACATCGGCCGCGGCGGCGCGGACTCCTCCCGGCCCGTCGTGACCGACTGGAACGACCCGGACATCGGCAAGGGCCGCGGCGAGATCCACGTCTACGACCCGAAGACCAAGCAGGTGACCCTCGCGGGCGCGCTCACCGTCTTCGGCAACAAGGGCGGCGGCGGCGAGCTGATCAAGGTCGAGGAGGGCCTGCTCGGGATCGAGCTGGACCCGCGGTTCGAGGACAACGGCTGGGTGTACCTGCACTACACGCCGCACTCCCGCATCGACCGCGACAAGCACATGGGCGAGCGGTACGTCTCCCGCTTCACGTACGACAAGGCGACCGGGAAGCTGGCCATGGACAGCGAGAAGGTGCTGCTCAAGTGGCCCATCCAGATCCACAGTTGCTGCCACTCCGGCGGCGGGATGGCCTGGGACTCCCAGGGCAACCTGTACGTCGCGACCGGTGACAACAACTCGTCCGGCTTCAGCGACGGCTACTCGGGCAACAACCCGCAGCCGAACTTCAAGGGCGTCTCCTTCGCCGACGCCCGCCGCACGGCGGGCAACACCAACAACCTCAACGGCAAGATCCTGCGCATCCACCCCGAGCCGGACGGCACGTACACGCTCCCCGACGGCAACCTCTTCACCGGCAAGGAGCCGGACGAGGGCGGCGGCAAGACGCGCGGCGAGATCTATGTGATGGGCGTCAGGAACCCCGCGCGCATCTCCGTCGACAAGAAGACCGACACCCTGTACGCGGGCTGGGTCGGCCCCGACGCGGGGCAGCCGTCGACGACGTGGGGCCCGGCCAAGTACGACACGTTCGCCGCGATCACCCACGCCTCCAACCGCGGCTGGCCGTACTGCATGGGCAACAACCAGCCCTACCGCGACCGCAATCTGCCCGATCCGAGCAAGCCGCTGGGCTGGTACGACTGCGAGAACCTGCGCAACGAGTCGCCGAACAACGACGGCCTGGTGAAGATCCCGCCCGCCGAGCCGAACACCATCTGGTACTCCCCGCAGGGCGGCGGCATCGACTACCCGCGCGACGCGAACGGCGTCCCCAGCTACAGGACGGAGGAGCAGAAGCAGCTCCTGCCGTGGCTCAAGGGCGGCGGCCAGGCGACGATGAACGGTCCGGTCTACCGCTACGACCCGGCGAGCGCGAGCGCGGACAAGTGGCCCGCCTACTGGGACGGCAAGTGGTTCGTCGGCGACTTCTACGACGGCGACCAGCCGCGGCACGCGGTGCTCACCGACCCGAAGACGGTCGGCAAGGGCGGCCTGCCGGTGCACGCCGAATCGCTCAAGAAGATCATTCCGGTGGGCAACGACCGCATCAAGAACCTCATGGACTGGAAGTTCGCCCCCGACGGCTCGCTCTACGTCCTCGACTACGGGCGCGGCTTCTTCACCTCGGACGCCAAGTCCGCGCTGTGGCGCGTGACCTATACCGGCGGCGCGGCGACCCCGGCTGCGGGTGACCTGGCCAGGAAGGCGGGACGATGAGATCCGCTCGTACGCGGTCACGCCCCACGGGCGTCTGGGCGGTGCTGCTCACCGCGCTCGCCCTGGTGGTCGGCCTGACCTCGGCGGCCACGGCCCGCCCGGACGGGCCGCGCCCCGCGCGGCAGGCCCTGACGTGGACCGCCGACAACGACATCGCCAAGTACAAGTCCGCGCCGACCACGGCGGTCGCGGGCCGGACGACGATCGTGTTCGAGAACAGCGTGGCGACCGGCAACAACACCGGCATGCCGCACACGCTGACGTTCGACGTCTCCGACCCGGAGTACAACAACGACGTCCCGCTGAACCTGCTCGCCAATCCGAACGACGAGAAGGGCGGCAAGTGGACGGCCGAGGTGACCCTCACCCCCGGCCGCTACCGCTACTACTGCACGATCCCCGGCCACGGGGCGATGCAGGGCATCCTCGTCGTGACCGACGGCGGGGGCACCGACACGACGGCGCCGGAGACCAAGGCGAAGGTGGACGGGGCGACGAACGCCGAGGGCGCGTACGTCGGTTCGGCGACGGTCACGGTGACCGCCACCGACGAGGGGACGGGCGTCGACAAGGTCGAGTACGCGGTCGGGGCGGACGGCGCCTGGCAGCCGTACACCGCGCCGGTGGTGGTGAGCACGGTCGGCGCCCACAAGATCCGCTACCGGGCCTCCGACAGGGCGGGCAACGCGGCGGCCGAGAAGGCGGTCGACTTCACGGTGGTGGCGCCGCCGACCGACGACAGGACGCCGCCGGAGACCTCGGCGACGGTCAGCGGCGAGCAGAACGGCCAGGGCCAGTACCTGGGCATGGCCACCGTCACGGTGACGGCGTCCGACGCGGGGTCCGGCCTGAACAAGGTCGAGTACGCGGTCGGCGACGGCGCCTGGACGACGTACTCCGCACCCGTCATGGTGCACGCGGTCGGCACCCACAAGGTGCGCTACCGCGCGTCCGACAAGGCGGGCAACGTGGCGCAGGAGAAGGCCGTCGAGTTCACCGTGGTCGCGCCGCCGCAGGAGGACAGGACCCCGCCGGAGACCTCGGCGAAGGTCGAGGGCGACAAGAACTCCGACGGCGCCTACATCGGCCGGGCGAAGGTCACCGTGACCGCGACCGACGCAGGCTCGGGCCTCGACAAGGTCGAGTACTCCCTGGACGGCGGCCCGTACGTGGCCTACACCGCGCCGGTGGTGGTCGACCGGGTCGGGCGGCACACGGTGGCGTACCGGGCGAGCGACAAGGCGGGCAACACCGCGCCCGCGAAGTCGGTGGCGTTCACGGTCGACGAGGGCGGCGGGGTGCCGGGGCCGAACTGCCCCGAGTACGACGAGCGCCTGACGGTCTTCGTCGGCACCGTCGACACGGGCATCCCGAACCGGGTCACCGACAACCGCTGCCGGATCGGCGAGCTGATCGAGGACGAGAAGGACTGGTCGTCGCACGCGCTGTTCCTCAAGCACGTGAAGACGGTCACGGACCGCCTGAAGAAGAAGGGCGAGATCGACCAGCGCGAGTACAACAAGATCAACAAGGCGGCGAAGGAGTCCGGCATCGGCGAGCCGGGACAGACCGAGGGCTATCGGCACCTCTTCGACGGCACGCAGCGGTCCTTCGCCAAGTGGCAGCAGGTGGGCGGCGGTTCGTTCGGTCTGAACGCCGACGGATCGATGACCTCGGGCACCACGAGGAACGGGCTCGGCATGCTGTGGTTCCCGGAGCGCAAGTACGGCGACTTCTCGCTGAAGCTCCAGTGGCGGGACGACGCGCCCGGCTCCGGCAACGCCAACTCCGGCGTCTTCGTGCGCTTCCCGCAGGTCCACGACCACCCGGAGGAGCCGCGTCCGGAGTGGGTGGCCATCAAGTACGGCCATGAGGTCCAGGTCCTCGACCGCCCGGACGGCGACATGTACAAGACCGGGTCGGTGTACGGCTTCGACCGGGTCGGCCTGGCGGGCGCGGGCGTCACGCCCAAGGGCACCTGGAACGACTACGAGATCCGCGTGGTCGACCAGCACTACGCGGTCTACCGCAACGGCGTCCTGATCAACGAGTTCGACAACACCGGCGGCCAGGTCTTCGAGCCGCCGCGCGGCGACGACCCCGGCACGGACGGGCGCCGCTTCGCCTCCGGCTACGTGGGCCTCCAGGTCCACGGGGTCACCGACGTGGTGTCGTACCGGGACATCCGGATCAAGGAGCTGTAGCCCGGCCGCGGGCGCTTCCCCCCTGGCGGGTTCAGCTGTCGTCGTGCTTCGCGCGGCTCGGCTGGACCCGCTTCGGCTCGCCCGGCATCTTCGGGTACTCCGGCGGGTACGGCAGGTCGCCGAGGCCGTGGTCGTGCTCGTCGCGGTCCGCCTGTTCGAGCAGGCCCTCCAGGGAGAAAGCGTGCTCGTCCATGTCCCGGTGCACGTCGCCGACCTCGGCGTAGCGCGCGGGCATGGTGCCGAGGTCGAAGTCGCGGGGCACCGCGTCGTCCAGCTCCTCCCAGCGCAGGGGCGCGGAGACGGGGGCGTGCGGGCGGGCGCGCACCGAGTAGGCGGAGGCGATGGTGCGGTCGCGGGCGGTCTGGTTGAAGTCGACGAAGATCCGCTCGCCGCGCTCCTCCTTCCACCAGGCGGTGGTCACGGCGTCCGGCATGCGCCGCTCCAGCTCGCGCCCGCAGGCGATGGCGGCCCGTCGCACCTGTACGAACGTCCAGCGCGGCGCGATCGGCACGAACACGTGCAGGCCGCGCCCGCCGGAGGTCTTGGGCCAGCCCCGCAGCCCGAACTCGGCGAGGACCGCGCGCAGTTCGTGGGCCGCGCGGACGGCGTCGGCGTAGTCGGTGCCGGGCTGCGGGTCCAGGTCGAGGCGCAGCTCGTCGGGGTGGTCGGCGTCGGCCCCGCGCACCGGCCACGGGTGGAAGGTGAGCGTGCCGTACTGGGCGGCCCAGACGACGGCGGCGACCTCGCTCGGGCAGATCTCGTCGGCGGTGCGGCCGCTGGGGAAGGTGATGGTGCCGGTGGGGATCCAGTCGGGCAGGTTCTTCGGGGCGCGCTTCTGGTAGAAGTGCTCGCCGTCGACGCCCTCCGGATAGCGCTCCAGGGTGGTGGGGCGGTCGCGCAGCGCCCTCAGGATGCCGTCGCCGACGGCGATGAAGTACTCGGCGAGGTCCCGCTTGGTGAAGCCGCGCTCGGGGAACAGCACCCGGTCGGGGCTGGAGAGCCGTACCGTCCGCTCTCCGGCCGTCAGCTCCACCGCCGCGCCCGCGCCACCCATGCGAGCCACGCTAGACGCCCGCGGACGAACGCGCATACCGGGCATTCCCCACCTTCCACACCGGCATACCGGGCGAGTTCCCCCGCCCCGGAGCAGAATCGGGATCATGGACCTGCCGGTGATGCCGCCCGTGAAGCCCATGCTCGCCAAGTCCGTGGCGAGGATCCCGCCGGGCATGCAGTACGAGGCCAAGTGGGACGGCTTCCGCGCGATCGTCTTCCGCGACGGCCCGGAGGTGGAGATCGGCAGCCGGGGCACGAAGTCCCTGACCCGCTACTTTCCCGAACTGGTCGAGGCGCTGCGGGAGCACCTGCCCGAGCGGTGCGTCCTGGACGGCGAGATCGTCATCGCGCGCGGCGGGCGCCTGGACTTCGACGCCCTCACCGAGCGCATCCACCCGGCGGACTCCCGGGTGCGGCTGCTCGCCGAGCGCACCCCCGCCTCCTACGTCGCCTTCGACGTGCTCGCCCTCTTCGACGAGGCCCTGTGGGACCTCGCGCTGCGCGACCGGCGCCGGCTGCTCGCCAAGGCGCTGGAAGGCGTGCCGGCACCGGTGCACCTGGCGCCCGCGACGCTCGACGAGGAGGTGGCGCGGGAGTGGTTCGAGCGGTACGAGGGGGCCGGGCTCGACGGCGTGGTCGCCAAGCCCCTCGACCTCAGGTACCGCCAGAACGAACGCCTCATGTACAAGATCAAGCACGAGCGCACGGCGGACTGCGTGGTCGCGGGCTTCCGGCTGCACAAGAGCGGGCCCGTCGTGGGCTCGCTCCTCCTCGGCCTGTACGACGCCACGGGCACGCTCCAGCACGTCGGGGTGTGCGCCGCGTTCTCCATGAAGCGGCGCGAGCAGCTCATGACGGAGCTGGAACCACTGCGGATGGACTCCGTCGCGGGGCATCCGTGGGCGGCCTGGGCGGACGAGGCCGCCCACGAGAGCGCGCGCCTTCCCGGGGCGGTGAACCGGTGGTCGGGGAAGAAGGACCTGACCTGGGTACCGCTGCGGCCCGAGCGGGTGTGCGAGGTGGCCTACGACCACATGGAGAACGGGGCCCGCTTCCGCCACACGGCTCAGTTCCGCACCTGGCGCCCCGACCGCGACCCCGCGTCGTGCACGTACGCCCAACTGGAGGAACCGGCCGGGTACGACCTGGCGGAGGTACTGGGCTCGGCGCCGGCGCAACCCTCCGAGGCGTAACCGTCCGAGGCAGGACACGGGCGAGACGGGACACGGGCGAGTTTCCGCCAAGCCTGCCCCAGTCACTTCCACCCCGCAGAGCACGGCCGTAGGCTCCGCGCCTGACACAGGCGTTACCGACGGTAAGGGGAGGGCTCGATGGGGCGGGCGCACGCATCAGGAAGCACACGCCGGACCTTCGTCAAGGGCGCGGCGACAGCGGGCGGCGCGGCCGCCCTCGGCCTCGGCGGGCTACCCGGCCCCGCGAGCGCGGCCCCTCGCGCCAGACAGTCCGTGGCGGTGCTGGGCGGCGGCGTCGCCGGGCTCACCGCCGCCCACGAACTCGCCGAGCGCGGCTTCGCCGTCACGGTCTACGAGCGCCGCGCCCTGGGCGGCAAGGCCCGCAGCTTCGACGTACCGGACAGCGCGAAGGGCACCCGCAAACCGCTCCCCGGTGAGCACGGCTTCCGCTTCATCCCGGGCATCTACCACAACCTGCCGGACACGATGCGCCGCATCCCCTTCCCCGGGAACCGCAACGGTGTGTGGGACAACCTGGTCGCGCCTCCGGAGATGAGCTTCACGCGCTCGGGCGGCCGCGAGGACATCCGCCTGCCGATCCCCGGCCGCGACGGCGAGCCCGCCGACCTGACCCCCGACGACATCGCGCGCGCCCTCACCGCGTTCCTCGACACCGCGTTCAGCATCCCGGCGCACGAGGTCGCGTACTTCGTGAACCGCGCCCTGGTCTTCCTCACCAGCTGCGACGAGCGCCGCGACGACCAGTGGGAGGCCGAGCCCTGGTGGGACTTCGTGCGTGCCAAGGACATGTCGTACGACTACCAGCGCATCCTCGCGATCGGCGTGACCCGCAACATCGTGGCGACGAAGGCGGAGGTGGCCAGCACCCGTACCGTCGGCACGCTCGGTGAGGCCTTCGTGTTCAACGCCCTGGGACGGGGCGCGGACGGCCCGCCCGACCGCATCCTGAACGCGCCGACCAACGAGGCGTGGATCGACCCGTGGGTGGCGCATCTGAAGTCGCTCGGCGTGGAGTTCCGCGTCGGCTGGACCGTGCGCGAGGTGGCGTACGGCGGCGGCCGGGTGACCAATGCGGTGATCGAGGACGCCGGGGGCGTACGCCGCGACGTGACCGCCGACCACTACGTGCAGGCCATGCCGGTGGAGCACGCCCGCAGGACGTGGGGTGCCGCGCTGCGCGGGGCGGATCCGCAGCTGGCGCGCTGCGACAAGCTGCAGACCGACTGGATGACGGGCATCCAGTTCTATCTGACGGAGCGGCCCAGAATCGTCGACGGGCACTTCAACTGCGTCGACTCGCCCTGGTCGCTCACGGGCATCGCCCAGGCCGCGCACTGGAAGGGCCGCGACTTCCCCGCCGACTACGGCGACGGCGTCGCGGTGGACTGTCTGTCGGTGGACATCTCCGACTGGGACAAGCCGGGCATCCTGTACGGCAAGACGGCCAAGAACTGCACGCGCGAGGAGGTGGCGCGCGAGGTGTGGGCGCAGCTGAAGGCCCATCTCAACGACACCGGCAAGCAGGTCCTGACCGACGGCAAGCTGCACTCCTGGCACCTCGACCCGGGCGTGGACGGCATCGGCGGGCCGAACCCGACGAACGAGGACGAGCTCCTGATCCACCCGGTGGGCACGCTGCACCACCGCCCGTCGGCCGCGACGAAGATCCCCAACTTCTTCCTCGCGGGCGACTACGTGGCCGTGGACATCGACCTGGCCACCATGGAGGGCGCCAACGCGGCCGCGCGCCAGGCCGTCAACGCCCTGCTCGACCGGGCGGGTTCGGACGCGCAGCGGTGCACGGTGAAGCCCCGCTACCGCGTCCCCGAGCTGGCGGGCCTCAAGCGCGCCGACCGCACCCGCTACCGCCTCGGTCTGCGGAACGCCTTCGACCTCGGCTGACAACGGCCGTATTCGGGTACATCCCCGGCATGGAACGGCGAACACGCGTGGGGCACACGACGGCGCGAGGAGCGCGAGCGTGGCGTGCGGCGGTCGCGGTGCTGGCACTCGCCACGCTCACGCCCGCCTGCACCCTGGAGCGGGCGGGCACGGACGGGCGGCCGACGGGCCAGGGCAGAGGCGGCCGCGTGCTCGCCGTGAAGGTCGACAACGTGGGCCCCGCGCGCCCGCAGACCGGCCTGGAGGCGGCGGACGTCGTGTACGTGGAGCGGGTGGAGGCCGGGCTCAGCCGGCTGATGGCCGTCTACGCACGCCGACTGCCGCCCGTGGTGGGGCCGGTGCGCAGCGCCCGGGAGACGGACCTGGAGCTGCTGCGCCAGTTCGACGACCCGGTGCTCGCGTTCTCCGGGGCGCAGTCGAAGCTGCTCCCGCTGATCGACGCGGCCCCGCTGCGCGCCCTGCCCCCGGGCGGGGCCCCCGGCAGGGCGTACTACCGGGGCGGCGCGAAGCCCGCGCCGCACAACCTCTACGTCCGCCCGGCGGCGCTGGGGGCGCGGGTGGCGGCCGAAGGGCTGGAGAGCACGGGCTTCCGGTTCGGGCCGCGCCCGGCGGGCGGCACGCCCACGACCCGGCAGACGCTGCGCTTCCCCTCCGCGCGCTTCACCTTCACCTGGGTCGAGTACGAGGGGCGCTGGCACATCGCGATGGACGGCACGCCCGCCCGTACCGCGTCCGGGGCCGCGCTCGGCGCCGCCACCGTGGTCGAGCAGCGCGTCGACATCCGCGACTCGCGCTTCCACGACCGCTCGGGCAGCGCGTCGCCCTTCAGTCGCACGGTGGGCTCGGGCAGCGCGCGGGTGCTGCGGGACGGCCGTGCGTACGAGGCGCGCTGGCGGCGCGACACGGCGCGGGACGGCACCACGTTCACGACGCGCGAGGGCAAGCCGCTTGCGTTCGCCGAGGGCCCGGTGTGGGTGGTGCTCACCCAGGCGTGAGCGGGGCGGTGCTCACGAGGGCGTCAGGGGCGCGGACCGCAGGTGCTCGGCGGCGTCCGCGACCCGCTGGGCCAGGTCGAGGAACTGCCGGCGCTCCTCGGCGTCCAGCGGGGCGAGGAAGATCTGGTTCATCCGGGCCGTGCGCACCGTCAGCTTGCGGTGGACGCGCCTGCCGTCGGCGGTGAGGCGCAGCAGGGCGCGGCGGCCGTCCTGCGGGTCGCGGACCTTGTCGACGAGGCCGCGGCGGCTGAGCCTGCTGATGACCTCGGCGACGGTGGACCGGTCGAGGCCCACGCGCTCGCCGACGCCGCGCTGGTCGAGGCCGGGCTCGGCGACCAGCGTGTTGAGGACGGCGAACTGGGGCGACGTGGTCTCCTCCGAGACCATCGTGTTCCACAGGAGGTGGTGGGCCTGCTGGAGGCGGCGGGCGAGGTGCCCCGGATGGCTGGTCAGATCCACCGCGGCCATGGCTGGTCCTCCCCTGACACGACAGTTCGTGCACTGAACGATAGCTGACCTGAGGCAGCCTTGACGGCCTCATCTGGCAGTGGGAGCGTGAACTGGAGTTCGCGGGACGACAGATGACAAAAGTCAGTGTGCTGACGATCGTGCGGAGGTGAGGCTGCCGGATGGACAAGGTGGTCGCCACGGCCGCGGCGGCGGTGGCCGACGTGGCGGACGGCGCGTCCCTCGCGGTCGGCGGCTTCGGCCTCAGCGGTGTGCCGACCGTGCTGATCGAGGCGCTGCACCGGCGCGGCACCACGGATCTGCACGTGGTGTCGAACAACTGCGGCGCGCTCGGCACCGGCCTGGCCGTGCTGCTCGCGGCGGGCCGGATCGCCCGCGTGACGGCCTCGTACATCGGTGGCAACGAGGAGTTCGCGCGCCGGTACCTGGCGGGCGATCTCGAGGTGGAGCTGATCCCGCAGGGCACCCTCGCGGAGCGCCTGCGCGCCGGGGGCTGCGGCATCCCCGCCTTCTACACCCCGGCCGGGGTGGGCACGCAGGTCGCCGACGGCGGGATTCCGTGGCGGTACGACGGCGCGGGCGGCGTCGCGGTGGCCTCGCCGCCCAAGGAGACGCGGGAGTTCGACGGCGTGCCCCACGTCCTGGAGCACGGCCTGCGCACCGACTTCGCCCTGGTGCGGGCGGCCCGCGGCGACCGGCACGGCAATCTGGTGTTCGCCAAGGCGAGCCGCAACTTCAACCCGCTGGCCGCGATGGCGGGACGGGTGACCGTCGCGGAGGTGGAGGAGCTGGTGGAGCCCGGCGCCATCGACCCGGACGCGGTGCACCTGCCGGGCGTCTTCGTGCACCGCGTCGTCGCCCTCGGCCCGCGCGAGGCCGCCGCCAAGCGCGTCGAGAAGCGGACGGTGAGCGACTGATGGCGTGGACCCGCGAACAGGTGGCGGCCCGGGCCGCGGCCGAGCTCGGGGACGGCCAGTACGTCAACCTGGGCATCGGCCTGCCGACGCTGATCCCGGGCTTCCTGCCGCCGGACGTGCAGGTGGTCGTCCAGTCGGAGAACGGCGTCCTCGGCGTCGGCCCCTACCCCACGGCGGACGCGGTCGACCCGGACCTGATCAACGCGGGCAAGGAGACGGTCACGGCCCTTCCCGGGGCGGCGTACTTCGACTCGGCGCTGTCGTTCGGGATGATCCGCGGCGGCCATCTCGACGTGGCCGTCCTGGGCGCGATGCAGGTCTCCGCGCGCGGGGACCTCGCCAACTGGGCGGTCCCCGGCAGGCTCGTCACCGGGATCGGCGGGGCGATGGACCTGGTGCACGGCGCCCGCAGGGTGATCGTGACGATGACGCACACCGCGAAGGACGGCTCGCCCAAGCTCGTGGAGGAGTGCGACCTGCCGCTCACCGGCAGCCGGTGCGTGCACCGCGTCATCACGGACCTCGGTGTCTTCGACGTCACCGGGGACGGACTTCAGTTGACCGAGTGCGCACCGGGAGTCGGCGTCACCGAGATCGTCGCGCGGACGGCGGCGAAGGTGCGCGTCCCGGACGCGTGAGGACCGGCGCTGCCCGGTCCGGAAGGGAGCGGCAGCCGCAATGACCCCTCATCCCCCCTACGACGACCCGACCGCGCGCCGGACGGTCACCGCGCCGGGCGCCGAACGGTCCGCCCCCGGCGCGGCCGCGCCCCGGCCGCCCGGCACGCCCCACGGCGTCCCGCCCTACCGCGGGGCCCTGCTGCGCCATCCCCGCCACTCCGCCGTGCCCGTTCCCGACCCGGAGGCCGTGGAGCTGAGCGGGCCGGTCTTCGGCGTCGCGGACGTCACCGACTTCGAGCGGGATCTGACCCGCCAGCACTCGGGCGAGCCGCTGGGCGAGCGCATCACCGTGTCCGGCCGTGTGACGGACCGTCACGGGCGGCCCGTACGAGGCCAGTTGATCGAGGTGTGGCAGGCCAACGCGTCCGGCAGGTACGTCCACCGGCGGGACCGGCACGCGGCGCCGCTCGACCCGAACTTCACCGGCTTCGGCCGCTGTCTGACGGGCGACGACGGCACGTACTCCTTCACCACGATCCGGCCCGGCGCCTACCCGTGGCGCAACCACGACAACGCCTGGCGCCCCGCCCATCTGCACTTCTCGCTGTTCGGCACGGCGTTCGCGCAGCGCCTGGTGACGCAGATGTACTTCCCGGCCGACCCGCTGCTCGCGTACGACCCGGTCTTCCTCTCGATCCCCGACGAGGCGGCGCGGGCCCGCCTCGTGGCCGCCTACGACCACGGTCTGACGGTGCCGGAGTGGGCGCTCGGCTACCGCTGGGACATCGTCCTGGACGGCCCGTCCGCCACCTGCTTCGAGGACGGTGCCGCATGAGCCCCGTGCCGCCGCACGCGCCCACGCCCTCGCAGACCGTCGGCCCGTACCACGGCTACGCGCTGCCGTTCCCGCGCGGCGGCGAGATCGCGCCCGCGGGCCACCCGGACGCCGTCACCCTCCACGGGTACGTGTACGACGGCAAGGGCGTCCCCGTGGACGACGGCCTCGTGGAGACGTGGCAGCCCGCGCCGGACGGCTCGCGCGCGGGTGCGCCCGGGTCGCTGCGCCAGGACGCGGTCAGCGGCACGCCGCGGGGGCGCGACGGGGTCACGTTCACGGGCTTCGGCCGGGTGCCGACGGACCCGGACGGGCACTGGGCGGTCCGCACCCTCAGGCCCGGCGGCGTCCCGTACGTCTGCGTCGCGGTGTTCGCGCGCGGACTGCTCGACCACCTGTACACGCGCGCGTACCTGACGGACGACCCGGACGACGCCCTGCTCCGCTCACTGACCCCCGACCGGCGCGCGACGCTGCTCGCGCGCCCGGGGCCGCACGGCACGTACCGGTTCGACATCCGTCTCCAAGGGGACGACGAGACGGTGTTCCTGGCGTTCACGTGACCCCGGCAGCCGTGCGGGAGGGGTGCGGTCGGAGCGGGAGGGGGCGGTCAGCGCGCCCCGTACACGGGCTGCGGCGGCTCGGCGCGGGCGAGCAGCTCCAGGGCCGCCCCGCCCGCCTCGGCCGGGCTCCAGCGGGCGGCCTTGTCGGCGCTGGGTCCGGGGCGCCAGCCCTCCATGACCGTGATGCGGCCGCCCTCGGCCTCGAAGACGCGGCCCGTGACCCCGGACGAGGCGGTGGAGCCGAGCCAGACGACCAGCGGCGACACGTTCTCCGGAGCCATCGCGTCGAAGGCGCCCTCCTGGGGGGCGGCCATGGTGTCGGCGAAGGTCCGCTCGGTCATGCGGGTGCGGGCTGCGGGCGCGATGGCGTTCACGCGCACTCCGTAGGGGGCCAGTTCGGCGGCCGCGACCATCGTGAGGCCGAGGATGCCCGCCTTGGCCGCGCTGTAGTTGCCCTGTCCGACGCTGCCCGACAGGCCCGCTCCCGAGCTGGTGTTGACCACGCACGCGTGCGGGGCGCGTCCGGCCTTGGCGGCGGCCCGCCAGTGCGCGGCCGCGTGCTTCAGGGGCAGGAAGTGACCCTTCAGGTGCACGCGCAGGACGGCGTCCCAGTCGTCCTCGTCGAGGTTGACCAGCATGCGGTCGCGCAGGAAGCCCGCGTTGTTCACGAGGGTGTCCAGCCCGCCGTAGGTCTCCAGGGCGGTCCGCACGAGGGACGCGGCGCCCGCGGTCGTCGCGACGTCGCCACAGTGCGCGACGGCTTCGCCGCCCGCCGCCCGGATCTCGTCGACGACGTCCTGCGCGGGGCCTCCGGAGGCGCCGGAACCGTCGAGGGCCGCCCCCAGGTCGTTGACGACGACCCGCGCGCCCTCGGCCGCGTACGCGCGCGCGTGCGCCCGGCCGAGGCCCCGGCCCGCACCCGTGACGATCACGACACGGCCCGCGCAGATCCCGGATTCGACGGCTGCGGTCATACGGAACTCCTTCGTACGGGGTGGACGGCCCGCGCGCCCGGCGGATGACCGGGCCGCGCGCGGCCCGGGTCAGTGGTTCACGGTCGCGGCGTCCAGGAACGCGGGCCGCTCGCCGCCGCCGTCCACCTGGAGGGCCGCGCCGCTGATGTACCGCGCGGCGGCGGAGGCGAGGAACACGCAGGCGTCGGCGGCGTCCGCGGGCTCCGCGAGGCGGCCGAGCGGAATCGTGCGGGCCACCGCGGCGACCCCCTCCTCGTCGCCGTAGTGCAGATGGGTGCTCTCGGTGCGCACCAAGCCGAGCACCACAGTGTTCACGCGCACGTGCGGGGCCCATTCGACCGCCATGGTGCGCGCGAGGTTCGCGAGCCCCGCCTTGGCGGCGCCGTAGGCCCCCGAGCCGGGCGAGGGGCGGGTGCCGCTGACGCTGCCGATCATGATGATGGCGCCGCCGGTCTCCTGACGGCTCATCACCTCGTGGGCGGCGAGGGAGGTGTACAGCGGGGCGAGCAGGTTCAGTTGGACGATCTTCGTCTGCCGGGCGGCGGTGGCCTCGGCGAGCAGGCCGAACGGCGTGCCGCCCGCGTTGTTCACCAGCACGTCGAGCCGCCCGCGGTCCGCGGCGACGCCGGTGACCAGGGCGTGCGCCGCCTCGGGGTCCCGCAGGTCGGCCGGGCGGAACTCCGCGGTGGCGCCCGGCACTTCGACCGGCCGCTCGGGCGGCTTGCGGGCGCAGATGACGACGTGCGCGCCGGCGGCCAGGAAGCCGCGGGCAATCCCGGCCCCGACGCCGCGGGTGCCGCCGGTGACCACGACCACCTGTCGATTGTCAGTCATCGCTGCTACCTTCCTGAGCAACTAACAAATGTTTGGTTGAAGGCGCTGGACGAAAGGTAGCGGATCCTCTGATGCCTGTCTCCACCTCACCCCCAGAGGACGGCGTGGCCGTCGTCACCGTCGACTACGCACCGGTCAACGCCCTTCCCGCGCACGGCTGGTTCGCCCTGGCGGACGCGGTGCGCGCCGCGGGCCGCGACCCCGGGGTGCGCTGCGTGCTGCTCGCCGCCGAGGGCCGCGGGTTCAACGCGGGCGTGGACATCAAGGAGCTGCGCCGCGACCCCGGACACGGCGCGCTGCTCGGCGTCAACAGCGGCTGCGCGGAGGCCTTCGCCGCGGTGTACGACTGCGCGGTGCCGGTCGTCGCCGCCGTCCAGGGCTTCTGCCTGGGCGGCGGCATCGGCCTCGTCGGCAACGCGGACGCGATCGTGGCGAGCGACGACGCCACGTTCGGCCTCCCCGAGCTGGACCGCGGCGCGCTCGGCGCCGCCACGCACCTGGCCCGCCTGGTCCCCCAGCACCTGATGCGCGCGCTGTACTACACGGCGCGCACGGCCACCGCGGCCGAGCTGCACGCGCACGGCTCGGTGTGGCGGGTGGTGCCGCGCGCCGAGCTGCACGCGGCGGCCCTCGCCCTCGCGCGCGAGATCGCCCGCAAGGACGGCACGCTGCTCCGCCTGGCCAAGGCCGCGATCAACGGCATCGACCCGGTGGACGTGCGCCGCAGCTACCGCTTCGAGCAGGGCTTCACCTTCGAGGCGAACCTGAGCGGCGTGGCGGCCCGCGTCCGCGACGGCTTCGGCGCGCCCGCCGCGCCGTCCGACAGCTCCGTACCGGCCGGGGAGGGCACGGCATGAGCGATCCGGCAGAAATCCCTCCGCCGCGGGGCGGCCGGGACAAGACCATGACGCCCGAGGACGTCGTGCGGCGCCTGGAGAGCGGGATGACGCTCGGCATCGGCGGCTGGGGCTCGCGCCGCAAGCCGATGGCGCTGGTCCGCGCCCTGCTGCGCTCGGACGTCACCGACCTGACCGTCGTGGCGTACGGCGGCCCGGACGTCGGCCTGCTCCTGGCCGCGGGGAAGGTCCGCAAGCTGGTCACGGCCTTCGTGACGCTCGACTCGATCCCCCTGGAGCCGCACTTCCGGGCGGCCCGCGAGCGGGGCGGCCTCGACCTGGTCGAGCTGGACGAGGCGATGTTCCTCCAGGGGCTCACCGCCGCCGCCCAGCGCCTGCCCTTCCTGCCCGTGCGCGCGGGCCTCGGCTCGGACGTGCTGCGGGTCAATCCCCACCTGCGCACGGTCACTTCGCCGTACGAGGACGGGGAGGAGCTGGTCGCGGTCCCCGCCCTGCGCCTGGACGCGGCCCTGGTGCACCTGAACCGCGCGGACCGCCTGGGCAACGGCCGGTATCTGGGCCCCGACCCGTACTTCGACGACTTGTTCTGCGAGGCGGCCGACACGGCGTACGTGTCGTGCGAGCGCCTGGTCGACTTCGGCGCCCCCGACGACGCCGTCTCCGCCCCGTCCGCCGCACCGGCCCCGCACGTGGCGCCCCAGACGCTGCTCGTCTCACGCCACAGCGTGACGGGCGTGACCGAGACCCCCGGGGGCGCGCACTTCACGTCGTGCGTCCCGGACTACGGCCGCGACGAGGCCTTCCAGAAGGCGTACGCCACCGCGGCGGCCGCCCCCGACAGCTGGACGGCGTTCCGCGACCGCTTCCTTTCGGGCGGCGAGGAGGACTACCACCAAGCCGTCCGGACCTGGCACAAGGAGCAGCGATGACGCGCACCACGACCGCCGTCACCCGTGCCGAGTACTGCGTGATCGCCTGCGCCGAGGCGTGGCGCGGCGACGGCGAGGTCCTGGCGTCCCCGATGGGCACGGTCCCCACGCTCGCGGCCCGCCTCGCGAAGCTGACGTTCGCGCCGGAGCTGCTGCTCACGGACGGCGAGGCGCTCCTCATGGGCGACGTGCCCGCCCTCGGGGAGCGCTCGTCGGTGACGGAGGGCTGGCTGCCCTACCGCCGCCACCTGACGATGGTGATGGGCGGGCGGCGGCACGTGATGATGGGCGCGAGCCAGCTCGACCGCTTCGGCAACCAGAACATCTCGTGTGTCGGCGACTGGCACCACCCCGCCCGACAGCTCCTGGGCGTGCGCGGCGCCCCGGTGAACACCCTGAACAACCCGGTGAGTTACTGGATCCCGAGGCATGCGAAGCGCGTGTTCGTCGAGCGGGTCGACATGGTCTGCGGCGTCGGGCACGACCGCGCCGCCGCGGCGGGCCCCGCCGCGACCCGCTACCACGACCTGCGCCGCGTCGTGTCGGACCTGGGCGTGTTCGACTTCGCCACTCCCGACCGCTCGATGCGCGTGGTGTCCGCGCACCCGGGCGTGACCGCGGCGGAGATCCGCGGGGCGACGTCCTTCGCCCTGCCCGTCCCGGACGACCCGGCTCCCACCCGCGAGCCGACGGCCGCCGAACTGCACCTGATCCGCGAGGTCCTGGACCCCGCGGGGCTGCGCGACCGCGAGGTCCGACCGTGACGGCGGCGCCGCTCCTGGAGACGCCGCTGACCCGGCTCGTCGGTGTGCGGTACCCGATCGTGCAGACCGGCATGGGCTGGGTCGCGGGCCCCAGCCTGGTGTCGGCGGCGGCGAACGCGGGCGCCCTTGGCATCCTGGCCTCCGCCACGATGACCCTCGGCCAACTGCGCTCCGCGATCCGGGAGGTGAGGTCCCGCACGTCCGCCCCGTTCGGCGTGAACCTCCGCGCGGACGCGGGTGACGCGCGCGACCGCGTGCGGATCGTCGTCGCCGAGGGCGTCCGGGTCGCCTCCTTCGCGCTCGCCCCGTCCGAGGCCCTCATCGGGGAGCTGAAGGCGGCCGGGGTCGTCGTGATGCCGTCCGTGGGTGCCCGCAGACACGCCGAGAAGGTGGCGGCGTGGGGCGCGGACGCGGTCGTCGTCCAGGGCGGCGAGGGCGGCGGCCACACCGGTGACGTGGCCACGAGCGTGCTCCTGCCGCAGGTCGTGGACGCCGTGGACATCCCCGTGGTCGCGGCGGGCGGCTTCCACGACGGCCGCGGCCTGGTCGCCGCCCTCGCGTACGGCGCGGCGGGCGTGGCCATGGGCACCCGCTTCCTGCTCACGGCGGAGTCCCCGGTCCCGGACGCGGTGAAGGCCCGCTATCTTGCGGCCACGGTCAAGGACGTCACGCTGACCTCGCGCGTGGACGGCCTCCCCCACCGGATGCTCCGCACGGACCTGGTGGCGGCCCTGGAGCGCTCCGGCCGCGCCGCGAACCTGCTGCGCGCGCTGCGCCACGCGGCGGCGTTCCGCCGGCTGTCGGGCCAGAGCTGGCCCGCCCTGGCCCGCGACGGCCGTGCCCTGAAGCGCGCCAAGCACCTCACCTGGGCCCAGGCCCTGCTCGCCGCGAACACCCCGATGCTCCTCAAGTCGGCCATGGTGGACGGCGACCCGGACCGCGGCGTCATGGCCGCGGGCCAGGTGGCAGGCGTCCTGGCCGACGTCCCGACCTGCGAGGAACTGGTCACCAGACTCATGAAGGAGGCCGAAGACACCCTGAAGCGCCTGCGCGAGCCCTGACGGACGCGCCACGGCCGGATCAAGCCCGTCCGGCGTTCGGCGACGAGGCCACAGGCCGATCGACCCAGGCCCGGCCCCTCCGCGAGCGCCTAGACCCCGGCGAGGAACCGCTCGGCCCGGGCGGCCAGCTCGTCGGCCCCGCAGCTGCGCGCCAGCGCGAGCCCGCGCTGAAGCTCCTCCACGCTGCCCGAGACCACCCCGTACTCGACGCGCGCGACGGCGTGTTCGTACGCGCAGGGCGAGGCCTCCAGATAGGCCACGGCCTTCGCGTACAGCGCGACGGAGCGGGGGCCGGAGGCGAGCGCGGCCTCGCACCGCAGGGCCTCGCCGATCGCCGTGTCCGTGCCGAACCGCTCGGCCTGCACGCGCGCGTCGGTGACCACGTCGGCGGCGCGCCGCGGGTCCTCGTCGGCGAGGGCCCGCGCGAGGTCGTACGCCCACGGCGCGAGCACCGTGTTGTACTGGCCGCGCGCCGTCAACGCCTTGGCGGTGGCCTCCAGTTCGTTGAGCCCTTCCTCGCGGCGGCCGAGGGCCAGGAGGAGCCTGCCGCGGACGGACATCGCGTCGGGGACGTAGATCGTGGAGGCGTTGGGCGGCGCGAAGCCGTAGCGGTCGGCGACGGCGCTCGCCTGCTCGGCGTGGCCGCGGGCGAGCAGCGTGTCGATGAGCATGCTGGCCGCCTCCCAGTGCATCGGGAGCCCGCCCTGGCCCACGCGGTCGGCGAGCCGCAGGCTCTCGCGCAGCGACTTCTCGGCGTCCCTGAGCCGCCCGCGCCTGCGGTAGACGTAGCCGAGGAAGGCGTGCGCGAGCGCGAGGTGGCCGCCGCTCCAGCCCGCCGTCTCGTACGCCTTCACGGCCTCGGTGAACAGGCTCTCGGCGCGGTCGAGCCGGTCGGCGAAGGCGTACGAACCGCCGAGCATCAGGCGCAGTTCGAAGCTCCACTCGGCGTCGGTCCAGCCGAGTCCGGGCGCCAGGCGGCCGTTGACGAGGGCGCGGTCGCACAGCTCGACGACCTCTTCGGCGTTCTCGCCGCGCGTCATCGCGTCGAAGGCGCGCAGGATGAGCAGGGCGCGCTCGGCGTTGTCACGCCCGGAAAGCGACCCGGCGAGCGCGGCGAGCCTGCGGGAGCGGCCCGGCGAGTCCTCCTCGCCCGCGTGGATGCCCTCCCACATGAAGTGCACGGCCTGCAGGCGGAGCCGGTCGGTGCCGACGGGAAGGCGGGCCGCCTCCTCGGTGATGGCGCGCAGGCCCTCGCCGAGCTGGTCGTTGTGCACGAGGGCCTGCGACAGGCGGCACACGGCGTCGACGCGCAGCTCCTGGCTCAGGCCCCGCATCGAAAGGGCCTCGCGCAGATGCCCGACGGTGGTGACGGGCGAGGTGAGCAGGGTGGCGCAGCCGAGTTCGTAGAGCACGCGGGCGTGCACGTCGGGCCGGGGCGGCTCGCGCAGGGCCCGCTCCAGACAGCGCCGGGCGGCGTCGGGCGCGCCGACGGCGAGGTGCTCGGTGGCGGCCTCGCGCAGCTGCTCGACGAGCTCGGGGTCGTCGTCCGGGATGACTTCGAGCAGGTGCCGGGAGGCCGCGGCGGCGCCGCGCCCGGAGCGGGTGACGGCCCAGGCCGCCTGGCCGTGCATCGCGGTGCGGGTGGCGGGCGGGATGGATTGGTACACGGCGGAGGCGATCAGCGGGTGCACGAACTCCAGGCCCTCTTCGCCGCCGGTCACGATGCGGGCGGTGCGCAGCCGCTCGGCGCACTGCTCGGCCCCGTCGCGGGGCAGTCCCGCGAGGGACGCGGCGAGGTCGACGGAGATCGCGGAGCCGAGGATCGCGGCGGCCCAGGCGAAGCGGGTGACGTCGGTGCCGAGCTCTTCGAGGCGGGCGACGAGGCCGCGGCCGCGGGCGGAGCGGTTGAGGACGCGCAGTTCGGCGGCGGAGCCCTCCACCGGTTCGAGCTCGCTGTCCTGCACCTTGGCGAGGAGCTCCACGGATTCGTACGGGTTGCCGTTGGTGACGGCCCACACCTCGCGGCAGAACGGGGCGTCCGCGTGCTCGCCGAGCGTGGCCCGGGTGAGCCCGGCCGTGGCCTCCGGGGTGAGGTTGCGCAGCTGGGTCGCCGGGCGTGCGGCGGCGCCGATGCGCGCGAGGTGGCGGGCGCTGTCGCCGGTGGCCTCGCCGGGGCGGTGGGCGACCACGACGAGCACCGGCAGGTCGTCGAGGCGTTCGGCGAACGCGGCGAGCCAGTGCAGCGTCTCCTGGTCCGCCCAGTGCGCGTCGTCGACGAGCAGCACCAGGGGCCAGTAGACGCGGGAGAGGCGGGAGACCACCGCGATCAAGCCGTCGCACACGGCCTGCGGCTCGGGCCTGCCGCTGCCGGGCTCGGCTATGCCGAGGGCGGGGCCCGCGATCTCGTACCAGTCGCCGAGGTACTCGCGGACCTCGTCGGGGGTGAGGGCCACGAGGGCGGGCTGGAGGAGCTGTCGTACGACGTTGAAGGGGACGGTTTTGAGGGTCTCGCCGCCGCGCGCGGCCCACACGGTGGCCCGGCCGTGGGCGAGGCGGCGGACTTCGGCCATGAGCGCGGTCTTGCCGATGCCGGCGTCACCGCTGAAGACGAGCAGGCCGCCCTCGGTCGTCATGTCCGAGCACAGACCGGACACGGCCCGCTCGGCCGCGCCGATTTCCTCGTCGCGCTCCCACAGCGGGGCCCAGGCGCCACCTCCGGGCCGTCCCTGCGTCATCGCGCTACCTCCCGGGGTCGCTCAATCGACGTACAGAACTTGAGACTAGCCGGGCCGGGGCCGTCGCGGAGCGAGGTCCGCCCACCTGCTCCCGCACGGGTGACAGACGGTCATATGCCAGGCCACCTGGGGAGTACGGGTGCGGCGCGTCCGCGCGGCACGCGGGACGGCGTGCCGCGGCGGCCCTGGCGGTCACAGCCGTTCGATGACGGTGACGTTGGCCTGGCCACCTCCTTCGCACATCGTCTGGAGGCCGAACCGGCCGCCGGTGCGCTCCAGTTCGTGCAGGAGGGTCGTCATCAGGCGGGCGCCGGTGGCACCGAGCGGGTGACCCAGGGCGATGGCGCCTCCGTTGACGTTGACCTTCTCCGGGTCGGCGCCGGTCTCCCGCAGCCAGGCGAGGACGACGGGCGCGAACGCCTCGTTGATCTCGACGAGGTCGATGGCGTCGAGCGTCATGCCGGTCTTCTTCAGGGCGTGCGCGGTGGCCGGAATGGGTGCGGAGAGCATGCGGATCGGATCCTCGCCGCGCACGGAGAGGTGGTGGACGCGGGCGCGGGGCGTCAACCCGTGGTCCCGCACCGCCCGTTCACCGGCGAGGAGCAGGGCGGCGGCGCCGTCGGAGACCTGGGAGGAGCAGGCGGCGGTGATGCTGCCGCCGTCCATGACGGGCGTGAGGGCCGCCATCTTCTCCAAGGTCGTGTCGCGGCGCGGGCCTTCGTCGGTGACGACGTCCCCATAGGCCACGGTCTCGCGGTCGAAGCGGCCTTCGTCGGCGGCGCGGAGGGCGCGCCGGTGGGAGCGGAGCGCGAACTCCTCCATGTCCTGGCGGGATATGCCCCACTTGTCGGCGATCAGCTGGGCGCCGTGGAACTGGTTGACGGGCCGGTTCCCGTACCGGGCGCGCCAGCCCTCGCTGCCCGCGAAGGGGCCTTCGGTGAGGCCGAGGGGCTCGGCCGCCTGCCGGGAGGCGAAGGCGATGGGGATCATCGACATGTTCTGCGTGCCGCCCGCGACGACGAGGTCCTGGGTGCCGGAGAGGACGGCCTGCGCGGCGAAGTGCAGGGCCTGCTGGGAGGATCCGCACTGCCGGTCGACGGTCACGCCGGGCACCTCTTCGGGGAGTCCGGCCGCGAGCCAGCTGGTGCGGGCGACGTCCCCGGCCTGCGGCCCGACCGCGTCGAGGCAGCCGAAGACCACGTCGTCGACGGCGGCGGGGTCGACGCCGCTGCGCTCCATGAGGGCGGTGAGCACATGGGCGCCGAGGTCGGCGGGGTGCGCGGCGGCGAGGCCGCCGCCGCGCTTGCCGACGGGCGTGCGGACCGCCTCGACGATGAAGGCCTCGGCCATGGCTGCGTACTCCTCGCGTGACGGGCGCCGCGCGGCGGCGCGGGGCTAGGCGCGGACGGCGATGCCGTCCAGGACCATCGACAGGTACTGCCGGGCGATCTCCTCGGGGCTGTGGCCGCCGCCCGGCCGGTACCAGGACGCGGCGACCCAGACGGTGTCCCGCACGAACCGGTAGGTGAGGCGGACGTCCAGGTCGGCGCGGAAGACGCCGTCGGCGACGCCCCGTTCGAGCGTGGTGAGCCAGGTCTTCTCGAAGCGCTGCTGGGACTCCAGGAGGTACTCGAAGCGGGTCTGGGTGACCAGGTTCCGGGACTCCTTCTGGTAGATCGCGACGGCCGCGCGGTGCCGGTCGATCTCCCGGAAGGACTCGGTGACGAGGGCCTCCAGCGTCTCGCGCGGGCCGAGCGGAGCGGCCAGGACCGCGTCGTACCCGTCCCACAGCTCGGTCAGGAACGTCCGCAGGATCTCTTCGAGCATCGACTCCTTGGAGTCGAAGTGGTAGTAGAGGCTGCCCGCGAGCATGCCCGCGGCGTCCGCGATCTTCCGGACGGTGGTGGCGTTGTACCCCTGCTCGGCGAAGACCTCCGCGGCGATGCCGAGCAGTTCGGCGCGGCGCTCGGGCGAGGGCGGCACCGGGGGCTTCTTCTGCTTGCGGGCCACCGGGGACGTGGCTGGGCTCTGGGTCGGCTGTTTCTGGGTCGGCACGGGCTCATTCTCCGCCTAGGGGTGCTGGCTGCTGACCGAGACCGTCTCGCCCGTCATGTACGAGGAGTAGCCGCTGACGAGGAAGACGATGACGTTGGCTATCTCCCAGGGCTCGGCGGGCCGGCCGAAGGCCTCGCGGGCGGTGAGCTCGTCGAGCAGCTCGGCGGTGGTGACCTTGGCGAGGTGGGGGTGCAGGGCGAGGCTCGGCGCGACCGCGTTGACCCGGATGCCGTGCGGGGCGGCTTCCAGGGCGGCGCAGCGGGTGAGGGCCATGACGCCCGCCTTGGCCGCCGCGTAGTGCGCCTGGCCTTCCTGGGCGCGCCAGCCGAGCACCGAGGCGTTGTTCACCAGGACGCCGCCCGTGCCGGTGGCGCGCAGGCGGCGCAGGGCGGCTCTGGTGCAGCGGAAGGTGCCGGTCAGGGTGGTGTCGACGACCTTGTGCCACATCTCGTCGGTCATGTCCGTGAGGGCGGCGGTGCCGCCCAGGCCCGCGTTGTTCACGACGATGTCCACAGCGCCGTGGCGCCGCTCCGCCAGGTCGAACAGCGCGGTCACGTCGGACTCGGCGGTCACGTCGCAGCGGACGCCGTCGACGCGGTCGGGGCCGAACTCGTCCGCGAGCGCGGTCACCGCCTCCTCGGTGCGGCGGGCGTGGGCGTCGCCGATGACGACGCGGGCCCCCTCCTCCAGGAAGCGGCGGGCCGTGGCCGCGCCGATGCCCGCGCCGGCCGCGGCGGTGACGACGGCGGCGCGGCCCGCGAGCAGACCGTGCCCCGGCACGTACGGCGGCGCTGCCATGGACGAATCCCCCGATCGTGTGCTCGACGGCTGACCGTCCTCACGATAATCTACCAAACACTTGTTAGGGAAGAGTGGACGGACGGCAGGGCGGGCGAGAGACGGGAGCAGGGGGATGGACCTCGACTTCACCCCGGAGGAAGAGGAGTTCAGGCTGCGGGCGCGCGCCTGGCTCGCCGCGCACGTTCCGCGCGCTCCGCTGCCCTCACTCGAGACCGAGGAGGGCTTCGCCGCCCACCGCGCCTGGGAGGGCACCCTGGCGGCGGACCGGTGGTCGGTGGTGTCCTGGCCGGAGGAGTTCGGCGGCCAGGGGGCCGACCTCGTCAAATGGCTCCTCTTCGAGGAGGAGTACTACGCGGCGGGCGCCCCGGGCCGCGTCTCGCAGAACGGGATCAGCCTCCTCGCCCCCACCCTCTTCGACCACGGCACGCCTGAGCAGCGCGCCCGGGTGCTGCCGCCGATGGCGCGCGGCGAGGTCGTCTGGGCCCAGGCCTGGTCGGAGCCGGAGGCCGGTTCCGACCTCGCGTCGCTGCGCTCCACGGCCCGGCGCGCACCCGGCGGCTGGCGGCTGAGCGGGCAGAAGACGTGGTCGTCGCGGGCCGCGTTCGCCGACCGCGCCTTCGGCCTCTTCCGCAGCGACCCGCGCGCGGATCGGCCGCACCGGGGCCTCACGTACGTGATGTTCCCGCTCGACGCGCCCGGCGTCACGATCCGCCCCATCGGCCGCCTCGACGGCAAGCCCGCGTTCGCCGAGGTCTTCCTGGACGACGTTTTCGTCCCCGACGAGGACGTGATCGGCGCCCCCGGCGACGGCTGGCGCATCGCCATGTCGACCACCGGCGACGAGCGCGGTCTGGCCCTGCGCTCCCCCGGCCGCTTCCTCGCCACCGCCGACCGCCTGGTCCGGCTCTGGCACGCGCACGGCGACCCCTCCGACACGGCGCTGCGCGACCGGGTCGCGGACGCGGTGATCGGCGCCCGCGCGTACCAGCTCTTCACCTGGGCCAACGCCTCGCGGTCGAGAGCGGGCGAAACGCTCGGCGCGGAGTCCAGCCTGAACAAGGTGTTCTGGTCGGATTACGACATCGCGGTGCACGAGGCGGCGCTGGACCTCCTGGGGGCGGACGGGGAGCTGACGGACACCGGAGAGCGCCCTCACCTTGCGTCGACCGACCCCGCGTCCCCCCGCCCGGCGCCCCCTGCCCCTGCATCGACCGACCCCGCGTCGACCGACCCCGCGCCCTGGACGGAGGGGTACGTCTTCTCCCTCGCCGGCCCCATCTACGCGGGGACGAACGAGATCCAGCGCGACATCATCGCCGAGCGCCTGCTCGGCCTGCCCAAGGGACGGCGCTGATGAGGTTCCTTCTGGACGACGAGCAGCGGGCGTTCGCCCGGGCCCTCGACGGCGTGCTCAAGGCGGCGGACACGCCCGCGGTGGCGCGGGCGTGGGCCGCGGGGGACCACGCGCCCGGGGCCGCGGTGTGGCGACGGCTCGCGGACGCCGGAGTGTTCACCCTCGCGGCCCCCGAGGAGTACGAGGGCGTGGGGCAGCTGCCCGTCGACACCGCCGTCGCCTTCGTGGAGCTGGGTCGGCACGCCGTTCCCGGGCCGCTGGTCGAGACCGTGGCCGCGGCGGCGCTGCTGTCGCGGCTGGCCGAGCTCGGAGTGCCGGGGCCCGCGAAGCGGCTGCTGCCGTCCTTGGTGACGGGTGCGGCGCGGGCGACCCTCGCCCTCCCCGACACCGGGCCGTACGTCCTGGACGCGGACGCCGCCTCCCTGGTCCTCGCCGTCGACGGCGGGCAGTTGCGGCTCGCCCCCGGGCACGCGCGCGTGCGGGCCTCCCTCGATCCGGCGCGGCGGCTCGCGCGGCCGCTGCCCGGCGGGGAGGTGCTCGCGTCCGGCCCCGCGGTGCCGGAGGCGGCACGGTGCGCCCTGCGCTGGGCGGCGCTCACCACCGCCGCGCAGTGCCTCGGCGTGGGGTGCGCGCTGCTCGACCGCACGGTGGCGTATGTGAAGCAGCGGACGCAGTTCGGGGTGCCGATCGGGTCCTTCCAGGCGGTCAAGCACCGCCTCGCGGAGGTCCTCGTGGGGCTCGAGTTCGCGCGGCCGCTGGTGTTCGGGGCGGCGGTGTCCCTCACCGAGGAGGAAGCCTGGGGGGACGTGGCCGCCGCCAAGGTCTGCGCGGCCGAGTCCGCGTACCGCTCGGCGCGGGCCGCGCTCCAGCTGCACGGCGCCATCGGGTACACCGCCGAGTACGACATATCCCTCTGGCTCCTCAAGGCCAGGGCCCTGCGCGGCGCTTGGGGCGGCACGAGCCAGTGGCGCGCCCGGGCGGTACCGCCGCCTGCCGGGCCCCGGGGTCGCTGACCAGCGGCCCGGACCGCTGACCGGCGGCCCGAGGCCACTGACCGGCGCGCCGACGCGGCGAAAGGGGGCACGCGGCGGCGCGGGGCACGAGCGGACGCGCGGGAGAAATCAAGCCGGTCCGACGGCTGCCGCCGGGCACCTCGGAGCGTCGGCGCGGCGGACGCGGGGGCGCCGCGCACCGGGCGGGCGGTCAGCGACGGCAGGGCTGCCCCGAGGTTGAGCGCGGGCACGGATGCGCGCGGAAAGGGCGGGAGAGTGGGGGGAATTGAGCCTGGCGGGCCAGGGCGGTCCGGTGGGGTCCGGCGAGGTGAAGGCATAGTGGGAGGGACCGGGCCCGGGCGCGCGGGCTGGCCGAACCGGAAAGAGGAGACTTCGTGCGTGTGATCGGCCTGATGTCCGGCACCTCCTACGACGCCATCGACGCCGGGGCCGTCGACCTCGCCCTCGACGGCGACCGCCTCGTCATGACCCCCCTGGGCCTCATCAGCCGCGGCTACGACGACGCGCTCCGCTCGGCCCTGTCCACCGCCCTGCCCCCGGCGGCCACCAGCCTCGCCGACGTCTGCCGCCTCGACACGCTCATCGGTCAGGCCTTCGCCGCGGCGGCCGTGGAGGCGGACCGGGAACTGTGCGACGGCCGCGCCGAGTTGGTGGCGTCGCACGGCCAGACCGTCTACCACTGGGTGGCGGACGGCCGGGTGCGCGGCACCCTGCAGATCGGGCAGCCCGCGTGGATCGCGGAGGCCACGGGCCTGCCGGTGGTCGCGGACTTCCGCCCGCGCGACGTGGCCGCGGGCGGCCAGGGCGCCCCCCTGGTGAGCCTGGTCGACCAGATGTGGCTGCGCGGCAGGCCGGGCACGCCCGTGGCGCTGAACCTGGGCGGCATCGCCAACATCACCGCCCCGGACGGCACCGCCTTCGACACCGGCCCGGCCAACGCGCTGATCGACGCGGCGGTGCGGGAGCTGACGCCGGAGGGCCGCGCGTCCCATCTGCCGTTCGACAGGGACGGGGAGCTGGCCGCGCGCGGCACCGTGCACGAGGAGCTGCTCGCCCGGCTGCTCGCGGAGCCGTACTACGCGCTGCCCGCGCCGAAGACGACGGGCAAGGAGCTGTTCCATCCGGCGTATCTGCGCGAGGCGTTGGCGGGCTTCGGACCGCTGGGCGCCGCGGACGTGGTGGCGACGCTCACCCGGCTCACGGCGGTGACGGTCGCCGACGCGGTGCGCGCGACGGGCGCCACCGAGGTGATCGCCTCCGGCGGCGGGGTCCGCAATCCCACGCTCATGGCGATGCTGCGGTCCGACCTCGGCACGGCCGTGCCGGTCCGCGGCTCCGACGAGCTGGGCCTTCCGTCGGCGGCCAAGGAGGCGTATGCCTTCGCCGTCCTGGGCTTCCTGACGGCCCACGGCCTGCCCGGCACCGTACCGACGAGCACCGGCGCCCGGCACCCGAGCGTGCTCGGCTCGATCACCCCTGGCCGCACGGGGTTCCGGCTGCCGGGCGTCACCGAGGCGGAGGCGCCGACCCGGCTCGTGGTCAACGGACACGCGCGCTGAGGCGAGCGACCGGCACCGGCACTGAGGCGGAGCGAGGGCCTCCTGGGCAAGGGCCCTCCCGGTGAGCGCGGCCCGCGCACGGCCCGACGCACCCCACCCCCTCCGGGCATATCCGTGCGACCGGGGCGAATCCCCGCCACCCGGCAGGAGTTGGCCGGATCCGGCGGACCCCTCTCATCGGGCTTTCAGGCGGTGCCCATACCCTGACGCCCATGACGCACGCGACTCCACCCGGCTGGTATCCGGACCCCGGGCAGACCCCTGGCGCCCCGCCGTCCGAGCGGTGGTGGGACGGGAACACGTGGACGGATCACGTCCGTGCGCCGGGCGGCAGCGACCTCCCCGCTCCCGGCCACCCCACTCCCGGCCACCCCGCGGCCGGCTACCCCGCTTCGGGCTACCCCGCCGCCCCGGGCTACCCGGCCGCGGCCTACCCCCAGCAGCCGCCCGGCCCGCCGCGGCGCCGCATACGCACGGCGATCGGCGTGGTCATAGCCCTCGCGGTGCTCGCGGGCATCGGCGGCGGGGTCTACGCGCTGACCGCCGACGACGATGACGACAAGGACAGCGCCAAGCCCCCGGCCCCGTCGGCGCCTTCGAAGCCGGGCCCGCAGGACGACGGCAGCGAGGAGCCCGACGGCTCGCCCTCGCCCGGCCCGTCCGGCCCGTCCGGCGGTCCGCAGACCGAGGAGGGCTACGCCACCGACACCGCGAGCGGCATCAGCCTGCCCGTCCCCGACGGCTGGGACGGCCAGTCGAACGTGGCGGGCGCGGGCGTGACGACCGGCAAGTACCCCTGCCCCGGCGACTCCGCCAAGCAGTGCGTGCGCGGCGGCGCCTTCTCCGCGCCCGCGGTCCGTCTGAAGGTCACCGCGTCGACCCCGGAGGCGGCGGCCAAGGCCGACATCAAGAAGAACGCGGCGGAGGCGTACGGCGGCACGATCTACGGCGGCGCCCCGAAGTCGCACGACCAGCTCGCGTCGAAGGCGGTCACGGTCGCCGGGCAGAAGGGCTATCTGGTCCGCTGGAAGGTCGACGCGCGCAAGGGCCCTGACGGCTACGTCCAGTCGCTCGCGTTCAAGTCCCCCGCCGACGAGATGACGATGGTCCTCGTCCGCTTCGGCATCGACGTCCACGACGACGCCCCGCCCCTGTCGTCCATGGACGAGATCACCAAGGGCATCAAGAAGGCCCGCGGCGGGGGCGGGGGCGGCGACGGACAGCAGGTCCACGCGCCCACGGGCGCCCGGGAACGGTAGGAAACCACCGCCGGGGCGGGCCGAGCACGCCCGGCCCGCCCCGGCGGTGGTGACGCGCCGCCCCCGTCCCCACGGTGCGGCGCGGCGGGCCCCGGTCCGGTCATCCCCCGGCCCCGGGCCCACGCTCTCAGTCGGCGGCGCCGCCCGCCGCGGCCGCGGACACCGCCGCGCCCGCCGGTCCCGAGCCGTCGCCCACGAGGCCGAGCCCGGGCAGCAGCACTGCGTCCACGAACCGCGTCAGATACTCCGCGTCCGCGTTCTTACCCTCCAGCATCGGCCGCACCCGCAGCACGCCGAAGAGCTGCGCGGCCACGAACTCCGCCGCCGGATGGTCCGCGGGCAGCTCGCCGCGGGCCACGCCCCGCCGGACGATGACGTCGATCGCCTGCACCTCCGGCTCCACCAGCGCCTCGCGCAGCGCCCGCTGGAGGTCCTCGTCCTGCTGGACGGCGTGGCTGAGCGCCTGCACCAGCATCGTGTCGCGCTCGCTCCACGCGGCGGCCGAGCGCGCCGCCTCGCGCAGGTCACCAGCCACCGAGCCGGTGTCGATGCCCGCGAACCGCACACAGCGGTTGGCCCGCAGCGCGGCGGCCACGAACTGGGGCTTCGTCTTCCACTGGCGGTAGAGCGTGGACTTGCTGCACCGGGTGGCGGCGGCGACGCCCTCCATGGTCACGGCCTCGTAGCCGCACTCCCGGAGCTGGTCGAGGACCGCGTCGTAGAACTCCTGCTCACGCTCGGGCGTCAGCTTGGAGCGGCGCGAGGCGGACGGCTTGCCGCACCCGTGCTCACGTACCGGTTCCCGCGACGTCATGGCTCTTCACTCCTCGGTAGGGCGACTCGCCCTGCCCACGTTATCGATACGCCAGTGTACCGGTACGCCTCCGTATCGGTACACTGGCGTATCGATGTGCGGCGTTCAGGGGTGCCCACATCACCGCACCACCCAGTCGTCACGTAAAGGGGCCGGGGCATGGAAGCCCGCGAATCCCGCACCGAGGCTGCCGAAGGGGAGCCCGGGATACCCCCGGGACCACCGAGGCCAGCCGCCGCACCACCGGCCGAGGCGGCCGGGCGCGCCGCCGCCCGGCCGCCCCTCGTCCGCGAGCTCCTCCTGGTCGTGGGGCTCTTCCTCGTCTACAAGTTCGGCAGGCAGCTCGCGAACGGGCACACCGGCGAGGCGCTGCGCAACGCGCACCGCGTCTGGGACGCCGAGCGCGCCCTGCGGCTGCCGGGCGAAGGCCTCGTACAGGACGCGCTGCTGCACGGCGACGGCGTCGTGCACGTGGCGAACACCTACTACGCGACCGTGCACTTCCCGGCGACGCTGCTCTTCCTGGTGTGGCTGTATCTGCGCCGGCCCCGGCACTACGTGTGGGCGCGGCGCGTCCTCGCCGTGCTCACCGCCGCCGCGCTCGCGCTGCACCTCGGCTTCCCGCTCGCGCCGCCCCGGCTGCTGCCCGCGGCGCACCTGGTGGACACCGCGCAGGTGTACGGGCCGTCGGTGTACGCGGCGAAGCCCGCGGCCGACACGATGGCCAACCAGTTCGCGGCGATGCCGTCGCTGCACTTCGGCTGGGCGCTGATGCTGGCGATCGGTCTGATCGTGGCGACCCGCTCCCGGTGGCGCTGGCTGTGGCTGCTGCATCCGCTGGTCACGCTCCTGGTGATCGTCGGGACCGCCAACCACTACTGGCTCGACGCGCTCGCGGCCGCCGCGCTGCTCGGCATCGCGCTCGCCGTCCTCCGGCCGCCGCGCCCGGCGCGCCCCGCGCGTTCGCGGGTGGTACGCCGCTCCGTGCCCGCGGAAGCCCCCGCCGCCGCTACTGCCGCCGAACTGGTCAGCTCCGGAGCCGGGCGGTGAGCGCCACCCTGCTCGCCGTCGCGCTCTCCCTGGTGTCGGCCGTGGCGTACGCCGCCGCGGCCGTCGCCCAGGAGCGCCTGGCCGCGCGCCTCACGGACAGCGGTCCCCGGCTGCTGGGGCTGCTCGGCAGCGGAGCCTGGTGGGCGTCCGTCGGACTCAACGCCTCCGCCGCGCTGCTGCACGTCGCGGCCCTGAAGTACGGGCCGCTCACGCTGGTGCAGCCGCTCGGCGCGCTCACCCTGGTCGCCGCCGTGCCGCTGGGCGCGCGCCTGGCCGGGCGGCGCGTGACCCGCCTCGAGTGGCGGGGCACGGGCCTCACCCTGATCGGTCTGGGCACGCTGCTGCTCACCGCGTCGGGGCCCGCGCCCGACGACACGCTGTCCCTGCCGGAGGCCCTGACGGTCGCCGCGGTGACGGCCGTCGTCATCGGGACGCTCTCGCGGCGCGGCGCCCGTCCGGGGCTGCGGCACGCGACCGCGTCCGGCTTCGCGTCGGGCGTCGCCTCCGCGCTCACGCAGACCGTGACGGTCGCGGCGACCGACGCCTCCGGGCCGCTGCTCAGCGCGCGGGTCGTGGTCGTGGCGCTGCTCGTCGCGGCGTTCGCCGTGGGCGGTCTCTTCCTGTCGCAGACGGCGTACCGCGGCGGCCTGGGCGCGCCGCTCGCCGTGGTCACGCTCGCCAATCCGGTGGCCGCGTCCGCGATCGGCGTCGCCCTGCTCGGCGAACGGCTGCGCGGCGGCGTGGGCGGGGTGTTCCTCGCGGCGGCGGGCGCGGCGCTCGCCGCGTACGGGGTGGTGCTCCTGACCCGGTCGCCCCGGGCCCCCGCGCCCGCCCCCGGCTCGCTGCCGTCGATCCCCGGCCAGCCGGAGCCCGCGGACGCGCTGTCCCCGGAAGCCCTGTCCGCGCGGCGCGGCTAGCGTCACCGGTACAACCGGCGCAACCGGCACGTACGGAAGCGGCCGCACTCCCCCAGGGGCGTGCGGCCGCTTCCTTCGGTACGGGCGTGCGTCAGCCGAGGCCGCGCGAGTCCTGCTTGAGGGCCGTGTCGACCGTCAGGGCCGTCGCCACGACCAGGCTCAGGAGCGGCTCCGGGAGCTGGAAGTGGATCTGGAGGACGTAGTTGTCCGCCGTCGTGAACATCGTCTTGGCGAGGCCTTCCCAGGTCTTCGTGATCCGGGCCACCTCGGTGTCGGTGTGGTCGACGATCGAGAAGTTCCAGGCGCGCCAGTTCTCCGCCTTGATGGCGCCGACCTGCTGGCCGTTGGCCATCATCGCGAAGTTGATCTTCCCGAAGACGTTCTGCTGGACGATCTCGCCGACCTGCTGGCCGTCGGGGCGCGCCACGATGACCCGCGACTTCATGAACTTGCGCGGGCGGGTCAGGCGCAGCTGCGGCTGGCCGTGGACGTCGCGGATCTCCAGCGTGTGCGTCATGAACTGATCGAGGCTGGAGACGAAGCGGGCGACCTTCTTGAGCGCGCTCTGGTCGACCTGGGTGACCGAGCCGAGCTGGTTGCCCGCCTGGTCCATGACCTTGTACTCGTTGGTCAGCTCGATGAGCTTGGCCTTCTGGTTCACCACCAGGACCGGCTCGGTGAACAGGGTGCCGCCGCCCTGCGCGCTCGGCGTGATGCCCGCCTGCTGCTGGACCTGGCGCTGGACCTTCGCCGGATCGGCCGGCGCGGGTGCCTGCTGCGGCGCGGCGAACGGCGCCTGCTCGGCGACGGCCTGCGCGGGAGCGGCGGCGGCCGGGCCCGCCTGGGGCGGGACCTGCTGGCCCGGCGTGCCCTGCTGGTCCGCCGTGGTGTGGTCGGTCCACTGCGCGCCGTCCCACCAGCGGAGCAGCTGGGCGGCACCCTGGGGATCGGGGTACCAGCCTGCAGGAGTGTTCGATTGCGTTGTCACCCGGGCACACTACCGTGCCCCCGGGTGGGCTCCGCCAGCCCCGCGTTCCACTCAGTGGAACGGTGTGAGCAGCACCTCCACGCGCAGCTCACCGTCGGCCTCACGGGCCGACACCGTCCCCACCCGTCCCGCGGCCCGGACGTCCCGCTCGGCGAGCGCGAAGCGGTCGAGCGTCCCGCGCGGGGCCCACAGCTCGACGGCCCCGACCTCGGCCCGCAGGGAGAGGCGGGCGAGGGACTTGGCCTTGCGGACGTGCGCGATGACCTCACCGGCCGTCGTGAGGACCGCCGGGTCCGCGTCCCCCGCGAGCGCCCGCAGCGCCGCGGCCGACGGCCACGCGGCGCGGTGGACGCTGCCGTCCGCGTACCAGGACCTGACCTCCTCGGTGACGAAGGGCAGGACGGGCGCGAACAGCCGCACCACCGTGTCCAGGGCCGTGTGCAGCGCCGCCCGCGCCGAGTCGCGTGCCGCCGCGTCGCCGTGGTCGCCGTACGCGCGGGCCTTGACCAGCTCCACGTAGTCGTCGCAGAAGTGCCAGAAGAACTGTTCGGCGCGCTCCAGGGCGCGCGCGTGGTCGAAGGCCTCGAACGCGGCCGTCACCTCGTCGACGGCCGTGGCGAGCGCGGCGAGCAGGGCGCGGTCGAGCGGCTCGGCCGCGGCCCGCGCGCCGGGGTCGGCGCCGATGCCGAGCACGAACTTGCCGACGTTGAGGAGCTTGGTCGCGAGCCGCCGCCCGATCTTCATCTGGCCGGTGTCGAAGGCGGTGTCCGTGCCGGGGCGGGCGCTCGCGGCCCAGTAGCGGACCGCGTCCGAGCCGTGCCGGTCGAGCAGGTCGGCGGGCGTGACGGCGTTGCCCTTGGACTTCGACATCTTCTTGCGGTCGGGGTCGAGGATCCAGCCGGAGATCGCGGCGTGCCGCCACGGCAGGCTGCCGTGCCCGGTGTGGGCGCGCACGACCGTGGCGAACAGCCAGGTGCGGATGATCTCGTGGGCCTGCGGCCGCAGGTCCATCGGGAAGACGCGGGCGAAGAGCTCCGGGTCCGTGCGGCGCCCTCCGGCGATCTGCGGGGTGAGCGACGAGGTGGCCCAGGTGTCCATGACGTCCGGATCGCCGGTGAAGCCGTGCGGCTTGCCGCGCTGATGCTCGTCGTAGCCGGGCGGGGTCTGCGCGCTGGGGTCGACGGGCAGCGCCGCCGGGTCCGGGACGATCGGGCGGCCGTGGTCGGGCCGTCCGTCGCCGTCGAGCGGGTACCACAGCGGGATCGGGACGCCGAAGAAGCGCTGGCGGCTGATCAGCCAGTCGCCGTTGAGGCCGCCGACCCAGTTGTCGTAGCGGACCTTCATGTGCGGCGGGTGCCACTGGAGCTCCGCGCCGCGCGCGAGGAGCTCGGTCCGCAGCCGCTCGTCGCGGCCGCCGTTGCGCAGGTACCACTGGCGGGTGGTGACGATCTCCAGGGGCTTGTCGCCCTTCTCGAAGAACTTCACCGCGTGCGTGACGGGGCGCGGCTCGCCGTGCAGATCTCCGGCGGCGCGCAGCAGCGCGACGACGCGCTCCCGCGCGGTGTGCGCGGTGGCACCCGCCAGTTCCGCGTACGCGGCGCGGGCGGCGGGCGAGGTGAGCCCGCTCGGCGCGGTCGGGAGGAAGCGGCCGTCCCAGCCGATGACCGGCCGGGTGGCGAGCCGCAGTTCGCGCCACCACGTGACGTCCGTGGTGTCGCCGAACGTGCACACCATCGCGAGGCCCGTGCCCTTGTCGGGCGCGGCCAGGTGGTGCGCGACGACGGGGACCTCGACGCCGAACAGGGGCGTGCGGACGCGACCGCCGACCAGGTCGCGGTACCGCTCGTCGTCCGGGTGCGCGACCAGGGCGACGCAGGCGGGCAGCAGTTCGGGCCGGGTGGTGTCGACGAGGACGGTGCGGCCGTCGGGGGCGTGGAAGCCGATCCGGTGGTACGCGCCCGGCCGCTCCCTGTCCTCCAGCTCGGCCTGCGCGACGGCCGTGCGGAAGGTGACGTCCCACAGCGTGGGCGCCTCGGCGAGGTAGGCGTCGCCGCGCGCCAGGTCGTCGAGGAAGGCGGCCTGCGACGCGGCGCGGGCCGGGGCGCCGATCGTCCGGTACGTCCGCGACCAGTCGACGGACAGGCCGAGCGTGCGCCACAGGTCCTCGAAGGCCCGCTCGTCCTCGGCGGTGAGGCGCTCGCACAGCTCGATGAAGGTGCGCCGGGAGACGGGGACCTGCCGCTTGCCGGGCCGCTCGGGCGGGGTGAAGTCCGGGTCGTGGGGCAGGGCGGGGTCGCAGCGGACGCCGTAGTGGTTCTGCACCCGGCGCTCCGTGGGCAGGCCGTTGTCGTCCCAGCCCATGGGGTAGAAGACGTTCTTGCCGCGCATGCGCCGGTAGCGGGCGACGGTGTCGGTGTGCGTGTACGAGAAGACGTGGCCGACGTGCAGCGAGCCGCTCACCGTGGGCGGTGGGGTGTCGATGGAGAAGACGGCGTCGCGCGGCCCGGTGCGGGCGGCGTCCGCGTCGAAGGCGTATACGCCGTCCTCTTCCCACCGCCGGGACCAGTACTGCTCAAGACCGTCGAGGACGGGCTTGTCCGGGGCGCCGCTCGGGCGGTGGGTGCGGGTCATGCTCCCGCATGCTAACCGCGCCCACCGCGCCGGGGCACGCCCGTTTTCCCGGGGGTCAGGCCGTGGCGAGGCCCGGGTCGCTCACTCCGGCGGTACCGGTCTCCACGTGTCCTGCCAGGCGCCGCAGGAACCCCGCGTCCGTGTCGGCGAGCACCGTCAGGTCGTACCAGCGCTTGCTGGCCCGCAGGTCCACCGTGTGCTGGACGGTGGCGCCCGGCTTGACCTGGAAGGTCTCCTTGCGGCCGCCGTAGGCGTTCGTCACCGTGAGGGCGCAGGCGGCGGACCCCGCGTTGGTGAAGGTCAGCTTGATGTTGCCGGTGGTGCGGTCGTGGCGGGCGGTGACCTCGGGCCCCGCCTTCTTGCCGGGGCCCCTGAAGGTGCGCAGGAAGCCGTTGGGGCCGAACACCGACAGGTCGTGACTGCCGCCGGAGTACGCCGAGTTCCAGGCGTCGGAGATCGTCTTCCCGGCCTCGGCGGTGTACGTCCAGGGGCCGTCGCCGCGGTTGCCCGAGCGCACGTGGAAGCAGACGCCCGCCGCGTCCCCGCCGCCGAAGGTGAGCCGGAACTTGCCGTCGGCCGGTGTCGCCAGGCCGTCGACCAGCGGCGCGTACGGCAGCGGGCGGGTGCGCCGGGAGCCGGCCTCCTGCTTCGGCAGGGCCGGGCTCGCGGGCGGCTTCGGGAAGTAGTCGGGGTGGCGCGCGCGGTCCGGCGGCTCGTAGCCGGAGGTGTCGGGCAGCGCGGCCGGGGCGGTGTCCTTGCCCGCGAAGTCGAACGCGGCGGTCAGGTCGCCGCAGACGGCCCGGCGCCACGGCGAGATGTTCGGCTCGCGCACGCCGAACCTGCGCTCCATGAAGCGGATGATCGAGGTGTGGTCGAGCACCTGGGAGCAGACGAACCCGCCGGTGCTCCACGGCGAGACGACGACCATCGGCACGCGCTGGCCGAGGCCGTAGTGCCCGGCGGCGTACTGGGCGTTGCCCGGGAAGTGGTCGAGCGCGGTCGCGACGGTGGACAGGCCCTGGTCCGCCGACGAGGGGACGTAGGGCGGCACGACGTGGTCGAAGTACCCGTCGTTCTCGTCGTAGGTGATGAACAGGGCGGTCTTGGCCCACACCTCGGGGTTGGCGGTGAGGGCGTCCAGGATCTGCGCGATGTACCAGGCGCCGTAGTTCACCGGCCAGTTGGGGTGCTCACTGAACGCCTCGGGGGCGGCGATCCAGGAGATCTGCGGCAGCCGGTCCGCCTTGACGTCGGCCTTCAGGAGGTCGAAGTAGCCGTCGCCCGCCTTGACGTTCGTCCCGGTGCGGGCCTTGTCGTAGAGGGGGTCGCCGGGCTTGGCACCACGGAAGGTGTTGAAGTAGAGGAGGGAGTTGTCGCCGTAGTTGCCGCGGTAGGCGTCCGCGATCCAGCCCCATTTGCCCGCCGCGTCCAGGCCGTCGCCGATGTCCTGGTACACCTTCCAGGAGATCCCGGCCTTCTCCAGGCGCTCGGCGTACGTGGTCCAGCCGTAGCCCGCCTCCTGGTTGCCGAGGACGGGGCCGCCGCCGGTGCCGTCGTTGCCGACGTGCCCGGTGAGCATGTAGTAGCGGTTGGGGTCGGTGGCCCCCATGAACGAGCAGTGGTAGGCGTCGCAGATGGTGAAGGCGTCGGCGAGCGCGTAGTGGAAGGGGATGTCCCCGCGCGTGAGGTAGGCCATGGTCCGCTCGGACTTGGCGGGGATCCACTGGTCGTACGCGCCGTTGTTGAACGCCCGGTGGCCGCCCGCCCAGTCGTGGTCGAGCCCGGCGATGAACTGCATGCCCAGGTCGTCCGCGTCCGGGTGGAACGGCAGGACCTCCTTGCCGCCGCCCTTCTGGTGCCACACCGGCTTGCCGCCGGGCAGCGTCACCGGGCGGGGGTCGCCGAATCCGCGCACGCCCTTGAGGGTGCCGAAGTAGTGGTCGAAGGAACGGTTCTCCTGCATCAGGACGACGATGTGCTCCACGTCCTCGATGGAGCCGGAGCGGCGGCGCGCGGGCAGGGAGGCGGCGCGGCCGATGCTCTCGGAGAGCGCGGAGAACGCGGCGGTGCCGCCGGCGAGTTGCAGGAAGCGGCGCCGGTTGAGTTCGGGCATGGGAAAGCGACCTCACGTGAAGTGGGGGGCGTGGGTGGGTGCAGTGTGTCAAGCGGAGCAAGGCTGACGGAAGAGGCGGGCGGTGCGGTGACCGCCGCGTGACGGGAAGGCCAACGTTGCCGCCCCGTGAACACGTTGTGTCCCCATGAACGCGTTGCGGCCCCGCGAACACGTTGCGCCCCTGTGAACACGTTGCGGCCCCGTGAACACTCCGCCGCCGGGGAATGCCCGCACGGCGGGCGGCCTTGTGATCAATTGGTGCGGTGCTCCGGTGCCGCGCGGACCGATCGCGGAGGAGAGCGAGGAGCGCATGGCCAAGGCGTATGTGTACACCCGGCACGGCGGGCCCGAGGTGGAGGCCCTCATCGACCGGGAGCCGCCGCGGCCGGGCCCCGGCCAGCTCCTCGTCGCCGTACGGGCCGCGGGCGTCAACCCCGTCGACCACAAGCTGCGCGGCGGCTACCGCAGGCCGGGCCAGGCGCCCGCGCGGCTGCCGGAGGTCCTGGGCAGCGAGGCGGCGGGCGTCGTGGCGGAGGTCGGCCCGGACGTCACCGGCTTCGCCGTGGGCGACGCGGTGTTCGGGTCCACGCTGACGGGCGGGTACGCCGAGTACACGCTGCTTCCGGTGGCGGTCGCCGCGCACAAGCCGGACGGCCTGTCGTTCGCGGAGGCGGCGGCCCTGCCCGTCGCCGCCGCGACCGCGTACGACGGGGTGCGCCAGCTCGACCTGCCCGCCGGGGCGACGCTCCTGGTCACGGGCGTCGGCGGCGGCGTCGGCGGCTACGCGGCGCGGCTCGCGCGCCACGAGGGTCTGCGCGTCATCGGCACGGCGAGCGAGGGCAAGAAGGAGTACGTCGAGTCGCTCGGCGTCACGCACGTGGCGCCGGGACCCGACCTGGTGGAGCGGATCAGGGCGCTCGCGCCGGACGGCGTCGACGGCGTCTTCGACCTGGTCGGCGGCGAGCACCTGCGGACCGTAGCCGAGCTGGTGGCGGACCGCACGAAGCTGATCACCGCGGGCGGCAAGCAGCTCGTCGGCGAGCTCGGCGGCTCCGCCGTCGCCCGGGCCCGCACCGCCGAGGTCCTGGACGCGGTGGCGGCGCTGGCCGCGGCGGACGTGCTGCGCCCGCACCTCACGGCCACGTATCCGCTGGAGCGGGCGGGCGAGGCCCTGCGGGCCGTCGAGTCGGGGCACGCGCGCGGCAAGGTCGTGATCGAGGTCGGGCGGTGACCGGCGGCGCGGCCGCGCACCCGCTGGACAATCCCGGGCTCGCCTCGCTGACCGGCCCGCACGCCCGGTTCGCCGAGCGGCGCGGGCGGGTGGTGCGCTACCCCGTGGACGTCTCGCCGTGGCTCGGCCTGCCCGCCGAACCGGACGCGGCGGACTGGACGGACCTGGTGGCCTTCGCCGGGGCCGACGGGTCGGTGCCGCTGCCCGGCGTGGGCGCGGCCGTGCCGACCGGCTGGGAGCTGACGTTCGACGTGGCGGGCGTGCAACTCGTGGACGAGGGCACGGCGGCCGCGCCCGACGCCGAGGCGGTGCGGCTCGGGCCCGGCGACGTGCCCGAGATGCTCGACCTCGTCGCGCGCACCCGGCCGGGCCCCTTCCTGCCGCGCACCGTCGAACTCGGCACGTATCTGGGCCTGCGGCACCGGGGCGCACTGGTCGCGATGGCCGGGGAGCGGCTGCGGCCGCCGGGGTTCACGGAGATCAGCGCGGTCTGCACCGACCCGGCGCACCGGGGGCGCGGGCTCGCGGCGCGGCTCGTGCGCGCCGTCGCGTACGGGATCCGGGAGCGCGGCGACACCCCCTTCCTGCACACCTCGGCGCGGAACACCGGGGCGATCCGCCTGTACGAGGCCCTCGGCTTCGGCCTCCGCCGCTCCATCCCGTTCCGGGCGGCGCGGCCGCCGCTGGTGGCGGTGGCGGCGGGCCGGGCGCCGGACGCCGGGGCGGGGACGGCGGCGGACGAGGCGGCGGAAAATGGGAGGACGGCCGTCCGTTCCGGTTGATAACTTCCGGATCATGGAACCACTCGGCGAGAAAGACATCCGCGCGTCCTTCGTGAACTGCTCCAAGGGCGAGGCGCGGCGCCTGACGCTGCCCCCGGGGTTCGCCGAGACCCCCTGGGACGACCTGGACTTCCTCGGCTGGCGCGACCCCAAGGCGCCGGACCGCGGCTACGTGGTGGCGCGGCGGGACGGCGGCGACCGCGACGGCCTCATCGGAGTGGCGCTGCGGGCGTCCACCGGGGCGCGCCGCAGCCTGCTCAAGTCCAGCATCTGCTCGGTGTGCGTGACCCCGCAGGCCGGGTCGGGGATCACGCTGTTCGTCGCGCCCCGCGCGGGCGAGGCGGGGCGCCAGGGGAACTCGGTGGGGCTCTACATCTGCGCCGACCTGGCGTGCTCGCTGTACGTACGGGGGAAGAAGACGTCGGCGCTCGCCCGCCGGTTCGAGGAGAGCCTGAGCCAGGAGGAGCAGAACGAGCGGACGCTCCGCAACCTCCACGGCTTCCTCGACCAGGTCGGCGAGACCGCCTAGCTACTTCAGGTAGGCCAGGGCGGGGTGGGCCTGCTGGTAGGCGGCGGTCAGGCGGCGCGCCACGCTGACCGAGTCGACCAGCGGGTGCAGGGCGAAGGCCTTGACCGCCGCCGCGCGGGAGCGGTCCTCCACGGCGGTGAGCACCTCGCGCTCCACGGCCTTCACCGCGCAGACGAGCCCCACCGCGTGCCCCGGCAGCGGGTCCACGGCCACGGGGTGCGCCCCGCTCGCGTCGACGAGGCAGGGTGCCTCCACCACGGCGTCCGCGTCGAGCACCGGAAGCGTCGTGCGGTTGCGGACGTTGAGGATCAGCGTCGTCCGCTCGTCGCGCGCGACGGCCCGCATCAGGGCCAGGGCGACGTGCTCGTAGCCGCCGGACTCCAGGTCCTCCTCGGCCCGCTCCCCGGCCCCCGCCGCCTCCCGGCTCGCCGCCATGTACGTCGCCTCGCGTTCGGCGCGGGTGGCGTCCCAGGTCTTGAAGGCGGGCGCCCCGGGCTCGCCCAGGGCGTCGTAGAACCGCGCCTGCTGCTCGTGCAGGAAGGCCCCGCGGGTCCGCTCGACCCGCTGGTAGGCGGCGACGGCCTCGCGGTTGAAGTAGTAGTAGTGCAGGTACTCGTTGGGGATCGCGCCCAGGGCCTGGAGCCAGTCGGCGCCGAAGAGCTTGCCCTCCTCGAAGGACTCCAGGAGGTCCCGGTCGGCGAGCAGGCGCGGCAGCTCGTCGCGGCCGTCGACCCACAGGCCGCGCAGCCAGCCCAGGTGGTTGAGGCCCGCGTAGTCGGCCCAGGCGCGGTCCGGCGCGATCCCGAGGAGGCGCGCGACGCGGCGGGCCAGGCCCACCGGCGAGTCGCAGATGCCGATGACGCGGTCGCCGAGGTGCCGGGACATCGCCTCGGTGACGAGCCCGGCGGGGTTGGTGAAGTTGATGACCCACGCCTCGGGCGCGAGCCGCGCCACGCGCCGGGCGATGTCGAGGGCGACCGGCACGGTCCGCAGGCCGTACGCGATGCCGCCCGCGCCCACGGTCTCCTGCCCGAGCACGCCTTCGGCGAGGGCGACCCGCTCGTCCGCGGCGCGGCCCTCCAGACCGCCCACGCGGATCGCGGAGAACACGAAGTCGGCGCCGCGCAGCGCCTCGTCGAGGTCGGTGGTGACCCGCACCTCCGGGGCGTCCGGCACGCCCGCGGCCTGCTCGGCGAGCACCCGCGCGATCGCGTCGAGCCGCCCCGCGTCCACGTCGTGCAGGACGACGTCGGTGACGCGGCCCTCCTCGTGGTCGTCCAGCAGCGCCCGGTACACGAGCGGTACGCGGAACCCGCCGCCACCGAGAATCGTCAGCCTCACGTCTGCGCCACCTTGCCCTCTGCTCGCCCTGCCCCACCGGGGACGTTCCCCTGAACTCCTACCACTTCAGCGGGGCGGCGCGCCGACCGCCCTGCCCGCCCAGGGCGGCGCCGCCTCGACGAGGCCCGCGTGCCGCTCCCGCACGGGCTCGGGGAACGGCACCGAGCGGCCCTGCTTCCGGTCCACGTGCAGCGCGAGCAGTTCGGTGGTCGCGACGGGCTCGGCGTCCGGCGCGGGTTCGGCGCCCGGCCCCTCGACGACGTACATCTCGTGGGCGAAGTGCAGCCTGCGCGCGAAGGAGCCGAGGACGCGGCTGCGGATCGCCAGGTGGGCGCCCTCGGCGACCTCGCGCAGGAACCGCACGTGGGCCTCGACGGTGTAGAGGGTGCCGCCCGTGGCGGCGCGGTAGTCGGCGTGCAGCCCCGTCGCCTCCATCAAGCCGTCGGTGGCGAAGCCGAACGCGACGGAGTAGTAGCCCTCGCTCAGGTGCCCGTTGTAGTCGATCCACTCGGGCGGCACGACCTGCCGGTACAGCGGCAGGGGGTGGCGGACTTCCCTGGTCATGCGGTCTCCTCACGGTTCGCTCCGGCGCACGGCGGCTCGCACGGGCGTTTGGCGCGCACCACACTTTCGCATCGGCGTATCACGCGATGGTGTGACCGCGGGCCCCGCGCCGCTTCGCGCGGCGCACCGGGGGTAGTGCCTGGCTGCCGTACGCCCCCTGTCTGAGGAGACCTCCGCATGCCACGGCCGACACGCCCCTTCGAACTGCCGGACTTCTACATGGTGCATCCGGCACGCCTCAATCCCCATGTGGACGAGGCGCGTTCGCACTCCCTGCGGTGGGCGCGCGGGATGGGCATGCTGGAGGGCTCGGGCGTCTGGGAGCAGGCGGACCTGGACGCGCACGACTACCCGCTGCTGTGCGCGTACACCCACCCGGACTGCGACGGGCCCGCGCTCTCGCTGGTCACGGAGTGGTACGTGTGGGTCTTCTTCTTCGACGACCACTTCCTGGAGCTGTTCAAGCGCACCCAGGACCGCGCGGGCGGCAAGGCCTATCTCGACCGGCTGCCCGCCTTCATGCCGATGGACCTGGCGACGCCGGTGCCCGGGCCGGAGAACCCGGTGGAGGCGGGCCTCGCGGACCTGTGGCGGCGCACGGTGCCCGCCATGTCCCTGGACTGGCGCGCCCGCTTCGCGCAGAGCACCCGCAACCTCCTGTACGAGTCGCTGTGGGAGCTGTCCAACATCAACGCCCAGCGGGTCGCGAACCCCGTCGAGTACATCGAGATGCGCCGCAAGGTGGGCGGCGCGCCCTGGTCGGCAGGCCTCGTCGAGTACGCGACGGGCGCCGAGGTGCCGGCCGCCGTCGCGGACGCGCGCCCGCTGCGCGTCCTCAAGGACACGTTCTCCGACGCGGTGCACCTGCGCAACGACCTGTTCTCGTACCAGCGCGAGGTCGAGGACGAGGGCGAGCTCAGCAACGGCGTCCTGGTCCTGGAGACCTTCCTCGGCTGTACGACGCAGGAGGCGGCGGACTCGGTGAACGAGCTGCTCACGTCGCGCATGCAGCAGTTCGAGGACACCCTGTTCACGGAGCTGGCGCCGCTGTTCGCCGAGAAGGCGCTGCCGCCCGGCCGGTGCGCGGACGTCCTCGCGTACGCCAAGGGCCTCCAGGACTGGCAGTCGGGCGGTCACGAGTGGCATCTGCGCTCCAGCCGCTACATGAACGAGGGCGCCACCGCCACGCCGTCGCCGCTGGTGAGCCCCTCGGGCATCGGCACCTCCACGACGGGCTTCAAGGCGCTGCTCGCCGCGACCGGCACGCAGCGGCCCCGGCGCTTCACGCACGTGCCGTTCCAGCGCGTGGGCCCTTCGCGGCTTCCGGAGTTCGACCTGCCGTTCACGACGACGCTCTCCCCGCACCTGGACCGCGCCCGGCGCGAGGTCGTCGACTGGTCGCTGCGGACGGGCCTGCTCCAGCCGCAGCCGGGCGTGCCGGCCTCGCACATCTGGGACGCGCACAAGCTGGCCCGGTTCGACTTCGCGCTGTGCGCGGCGGGCATGCACCCGGACGCCACGGCCGAGCAGCTGGACCTGGACGCGTGCTGGCTGACGTGGGGCACGTACGGGGACGACTACTACCCGGTGGTGTTCGGCAGGTCCCGCGATCTGCTGGGCGCCAAGGTGTGCACGGACCGCCTGACGCTGTTCATGCCGCTCGACGGCTCCCCGCCGCCGCCCCCGGCCAACGCCCTGGAGCGGGGCCTCGCCGACCTGTGGGCGCGCACGACCCGCCCCATGGACGCGGAGGGCCGTGCCACGCTGCGCCGGTCCCTGGTGGAGATGACGGACAGCTGGCTGTGGGAGCTCGCCAACCAGGCGCAGCACCGCGTCCCGGAGCCGGTCGACTACATCGAGATGCGCCGCCACACCTTCGGCGCCGACTTCACGATGAGCCTCAGCCGGCTCGCGCACGGCCGGCGGATCCCGCGGGAGGTCCTCGACAGCGGCCCGCTGCGCACCCTGGAGCACGCCGCCGCCGACTACGCGGCCCTGATGAACGACGTCTTCTCGTACCAGAAGGAGATCGAGTACGAGGGCGAGCTGCACAACGCGGTGCTCGTCGTGCAGAGCTTCTTCGACTGCGACCACCCCACCGCGCTGCGCATCGTCGACGACCTGATGCGGTCGCGCCTGAGCCAGTTCCAGCACGTGGTGGCGCACGAGCTGCCGGTCCTGTGCGCGGAGCTCGGCCTGGCCGCGGCGGCGCGCGGGGCCCTCGACGACTACGTGCAGGAGCTGCGGAACTGGCTGGCGGGCATCTACGTCTGGCACCGCGACTGCCGCCGCTACCGGGAGGAGTACCTCTCCCGCGGGCCCGTGCCGGTGCCGACGGGGCTCGGCATGGAGGTCGTGCGCCCCGCCTGGCTGCGGGAGCTCGCCGCCACGCCCCGGGCGCTCCCGGCCTGACCGGGCGCCGCCCTCAGTGGTGCCCGTCCCCGCTGTGGACCTGCCGGTACTCCTCCGCCGTCGGCTTCGGCACCTGGGCGCCGGGGCCGTACATGGCGCGCGAGAGCCGGGCCCGCAGGCGCTCGGCGCGGGGGACCTTGCGGACCACGCCGTTCGCGTCGACGAGCGGCTCGACCTCGTACGGTACGGGCTGCTCGTGCGCGGTGAGCGTGTACCGCTCGGCCTGGCTGAGCGGCTGATGGACCTCCACGTACTCGCCGTGCGGGAGGCGCTTGATGATGCCGCTCTCCCGGCCGTGCAGGACCTTGGCGCGGTCGCGCCGCTGGAGTCCCAGACAGATCCGGTACGTGACGACGTAGGCGAGCGGCGGCACCGCGAAGAACGCGATCCGCACGAACCACGTGATGGCGTTGATGGACAGGTGGAAGTGCGTCGCCCAGATGTCGTTGCCGCCGCCGACCATGAGCACGCCGTACAGGGAGAGCCAGGCCACGCCGAACGAGGTGCGCGCGGGGGCGTTGCGCGGCCGGTCGGCGATGTGGTGCTCGCGGCGGTCCTTGGTGACCCAGGCCTCCACGAACGGGTACGCCGCGATCACCGTCATGATCAGTGGGAACAGCGCGAACGGGATGAAGACGCCCAGTTCGAGGGTGTGGCCCCAGGCGTTGATCTCCCAGCTGGGCATCACCCGGATCAGGCCCTCGGAGAAGCCGAGGTACCAGTCGGGCTGGGCGCCGGTGCCGACCAGGTCGGGCCGGTAGGGGCCGAGCGCCCACACGGGGTTGATGGTGGCGACCGCACCCATGATCGCGAGGACGCCGAAGACGAGGAAGAAGAAGCCGCCCGCCTTGGCGACGTAGACGGGGAAGAAGGGCGCCCCGATGACGTTCCGCTCGCTGCGGCCGGGGCCCGCGAACTGGGTGTGCTTGTGGTAGAAGACCAGGATCAGATGGGCCACGATCAGGCCCAGCATGATTCCCGGCAGCAGCAGCACGTGCACCGCGAACAGGCGCGGAATGATGTCGTGGCCCGGGAACTCCCCGCCGAACAGGAAGAAGGAGAGGTAGGTCCCCACGACGGGGATCGACAGGATGGCGCCCTGCGCGAACCGCACGCCGGTGCCGGACAGCAGGTCGTCGGGGAGCGAGTAGCCGGTCAGGCCGGTGATCAGGCCGAGCATCAGCAGGGTCCAGCCGAACAGCCAGTTGAGCTCGCGCGGCTTGCGGAAGGCGCCGGTGAAGAACACCCGCATCATGTGCACCAGCATGCCCGCGACGAACACGAGCGCCGCCCAGTGGTGGATCTGCCGGATGAGCAGGCCGCCGCGCACCTCCATGCTGATGTCGACGGTCGACTCGTAGGCGCGCGTGACCAGGACGCCCTTCAGCGGTTCGTACGTGCCGTTGTACTCGACCTCCATGCCGCTCGGCTCGAAGAACAGGGTCAGCCAGATGCCGGTGAGGATCAGGATCAGAAAGCTGTAGAGGCAGATCTCGCCGAACATGAAGGACCAGTGGTCCGGGAAGACCTTGCGCAGCTGCGACTTGCCGAGGGTGTGGACGCCGAGGCGGCCGTCGGCCCAGTCGGCGATGCGCTCGCCCTTGGCGGGCGGGGTGGGGCGTCCGTCCTGACCGTGGTCCTGGGTGCGTTCGCTCATGCGGCTCCCCCCTCGGGCGCCTCCCAGGGTAGGCGCGGGCCCGTGCGGGGCCAACAGTGCGTACCGACACGGGAGTTGGCGCACTCCCCGGTCGCCGCTCCGCGAACGGGCTAGGCCGAGTCCTTCACCACGCTCCAGCCGCCGTCCACCACCAGGCTCGTCCCGGTGACGTAGGAGGCCTCGTCCGCGGCGAGGAACGCGATGGCCGCCGCCACCTCGTCGGGGGTGCCGAACCGGCGGGCGGCGGTGCCCACGACGCTCCGCTCCCGGTCCGCCGCGTCCATCCGGCCCCAGGCGGGGGTCAGGATCGGCCCCGGAAGCACGGCGTTGACCCGCACCTCGGGCCCGTACTCGACGGCGAGCTGGCCGCACAGGGACACCAGGGCGCCCTTGCTCGCCGCGTATCCGGGGTGGCCGGGGATGCCGTGCGTGGCGTGCACGGACGAGGTGACGACGACCGCGCCGCGGTGCGCGCGCAGATCGGGCAGGGCCGCCTTGACGCCCAGGAAGGCGCCGGTGACGTTCACGGCGAGCTGGTGCTCGAAGGACGCCCGGGTCATCTCGTGGACGGGGGCGACCTCGGAGGCGTAGGCGTTGCTGACGAGGACGCCGACCGGGCCGAAGCGGTGGGCGGCGGCGAGGACGCGCTCCCAGTCCGCGGCGTCGGCCACGTCCGCGCGGACGGACTCGGCCCGTCCGCCCGCGGCCCTGATGCCCTCGGCGACGGCCGCGCCGCGCTCGGCGGCGACGTCGGCGACGACCACGGCCGCGCCCTCGCCCGCCAGGCGCGCGGCGGTGGCGGCCCCGATGCCGGAGGCGGCCCCGGTGACGACGGCCACCCGGTCGGTGAAGCGAGCGCTTGCGTGCATGGCGAGGTCGTCCCCTCCGGTGGCAGCGGGCCGCGTCGTTCGCCCGCACGGTACCCCGGACGGGTGTGCGGGGACGCGTACGGGTGTGTGGCGAAGGTGTGACAGCGGGCGCGGAACGACCGGCGCGGCCCGCTCTATTCTGGAGAACTGTTCCGCGCCGTCGGGGAACAGCTCCCGGACGCGGAACGAGCCGAACGCTCCAAGCAACCGGGGGAATTGATGTCAGGCTTGGCGTGTACCAGGATCCTCCTGGTCGATTCGCATCCCATCTCACTGACCGGACTCCGCACCATCCTCGACGGCTGTCCCGACCTCCGGGTCGTCGCCGTCGCCGAGGACGGCACGGGCGCCGCGGCCCGCTTCCGCGAGCTGCGGCCGGACGTCGTGGTGGTCAACTCGCACACCGGCGCGGCGGAGGCGCTCGCCTGCGTGTGCGCCCTGTCCCGGCCCGCCCCGCCGCGGCCCGCGAACGTCCTGGTGCTGCTCGACAACGTGGACGCCGCGGCCGGGCAGGTGCTGCGGGTCGGCGTGCGCGGCCTGCTGTCCAGCGCGAGCGGCTCGGGCGAGCTGGCCGCCGCCGTGCGCGCCACGGCGGCGGGCCGCCCCGCGGGCGTGCCCGCGCGGGCACCGGGCGCGGGGGCCGCGCCGCTGCGCCGCCTCACCGACCGGGAGACCGAGGTCTTCAAGCTGGTCGCGCGCGGCTTCAGCAACGCGGAGATCTCCCGGGAACTGACGCTCAGCGAGAGCACGGTGAAGTTCCACATCCAGCGGATCATGGAGAAGCTGGGCCTGCGCAACCGCGTGCACGCGGTGATCTTCGCCTACGAGAAGGAGCTGATCCGCGTCGGCTCCTGAGCGGCGCGGCCGGAGCCGGCCGTCACCGCGCGGACCGGGCGGGCGCGGGCAGGATCTGCCGCAGCCGCGGCGACGGGTGCCAGTCGCGCTTCCACTCGCGCGGATAGCCCACCGACACCTCCTCGTGCCGGATCCCGTCGTGCCAGGTGGTGCGGGGCACGTGCAGATGGCCGTAGACCACGGCCGCGGCGCGGTAGCGCACCGGCCAGTCGGCGGTGGCCTCCGTGCCGCACCACAGGGCGAACTCGGGGTAGCGCAGGATCCGGGTGGGCTCGCGCACGACCGGCCAGTGGTTGATCAGGACCGTCGGCAGGGAGGGGTCGATCGCGTCGAGCCGCTCCTTGCTGACCGCGACCCGGGCCCGGCACCAGTCCTCGCGGCTCGGGTACGGGTCCGGGTGCAGCAGCACCTCGTCCGTGCAGACGACCCCGGTCTCGTACGCGTACTCCAGCGCGTCGCTCTTCGCGTACGTGCCCTCGGGCCGGAACGTGTAGTCGTAGAGGAGGAAGAGCGGTGCGAGGGTCACCGGGCCGCCCTCGCCGCGCCACACCGGGAAGGGGTCCTCCGGCGTGAGCACGCCCAACTGGCGGCAGAGCTCGACCAGGTGGCGGTAGCGGGGCTCGCCGCGCAGCTGGTTGGGGTCGTCCCGGGGCGTCCACAGCTCGTGGTTGCCCGGCGACCAGATCACGGTGTCGAAGCGCTCGGCGAGGGTGCGCAGGGACCACTCGATGTCGGCCGCCATCTCCGCGACGTCACCGGCGACTATCAGCCAGTCGCCCTCGTGTTCCGGCCAGAGCTCGTCGACGAACTTCCTGTTCTCGGGATACGCCACGTGCAGGTCACTGATGGCGAACAGCCTCGGTGCCCTCCGCGGTGATGCAGATGTCGTCACCAAGTGAGGCTATCCGAAGGGGCTGGATCTCCCCTAGCCCGGCCGGGATAGTGGGCTGGCCCGGCCGGGACAGTGGGCCGGGACCCAGAAGCGCGACCGCAGAGGGGGCCGGCTTGGACGCGGGCACGACAGCAGGCTTACGGATCGCGGCATCGGTCATCGTGCCGTTGGTGAAGCGCCTCCTGCTGCCCAAGGGCGGCCCCGGCGCGGAGTTCGGCGAGCGGCCGGTACGGCTCGGCCGGCTGCTCTCCTTCACCGGCGACCGCCGCACCCTCAGCGAGGCCGACCTCTACCAGCTGGCGCGGGAGCTGGTGCGCCGCGCGGTCCGCGCGGCGGGACCGCACGACCCGCCGATCGCCCCCGACGAGCAGAACGCCGTGGGCTACGCCCTCGGCCACACCCTGCGCGCGCTCGGCGACCTCGACATGGACGACGTCCAGGCCTTCGACCTCGGCCCGCAGAAGCTCGCCGACGCCCTGGTGCGGGCCAGCGCCCCGGAGACCCGGGCCCTGCTCAGCGCCGACGCCGCGCGGCTGCACGACCGGCTGCTCGTCACCGCCTGTCTGCACCTGGTCCACCAGTTCAGCAAGCGCCCCGGCTTCGAGGCCCGCACCCAGGTCGAGCTGCGCCGCGCCCTGAGCGAGCAGAAGGAGCAGCTGCGCCTGCTCCTGGAGCGGCTGCCCGCCACCACCGCCGAGGACACCGACTTCGAGCGGCGCTACGCGCACTACGTGATCGGCCAGCACTCCACCCTGACCATCCACGGCGTGGACCTGCACGACGCGCAGAGCCAGGCCTGGCCCCTGGAGACCGCCTATCTGAGCCTGGAGGCGGTGCCCGCGCGCGACCCGGCCGAGCCGGTGCCCGGCTCCGGCAACGGCTACTCCGACGGGGAAGGGGACGGGGGCGGCGTCGACCCCGACCCCGACTCCGAGCGCACCACGGGCCCGGTCGAGGCGGCGCTCGCCGGGCACGACCGGGTCCTGCTGCGCGGCGTCGCGGGCACCGGCAAGACGACCCTGGTGCAGTGGCTGGCCCTCACCACCGCCCAGCAGGACGCGGTGCCGGGGCACCTGCCGCAGCTCCTCGGCCGGGTGCCGTTCGTGCTCCCGCTGCGCACGCTCGCCCGCGAGGACGCCGAACTGCCCCTGCCGGACGGCTTCCTGCGCTGGATCGGCTGCCCCCTGACGGGCACCGAGCCCGCCGGCTGGGCGGTGCGGGTCCTCCAGGCCGGGCGCGGCGTGCTCCTGATCGACGGGGTGGACGAGATCCCGGAGGCGGAGCGCCCCCGCGCGCGGGCCTGGCTCGCCAGGCTGCACGCGGCCTTCCCCGGCAACCTGTGGCTCGTCACCACCCGGCCGTCGGCGCTGCCCCGGGACTGGCTGGGCCGCGAGGGGTTCCGCGAGTTCACGCTCACGCCGATGCGGCCCGGTGACGTACGGCGGTTCGTGCGGCGCTGGCACGAGGCGGCGGGCGCGGACGAGGAGCTGGCCGCGACCCTGCTGCGGTCGGTGCGCGCCAGCCCGGAGCTGAGCCACCTCGCCACCAACCCGCTGCTGTGCGCGCTGATCTGCGCGCTGCACCGCGAGCGCAGGGGCTTCCTGCCGCAAGGGCGGGTCGCGCTGTACGAGGCGGCGCTCTCGATGCTCCTGGAGCGCCGCGACCGCGAGCGCGACCTGTACGGCAGGCTCCCCCCGAAGCTGGACGAGAAGTCCGCGACGGAGCCGCTGAAGCGGTTCGCGTACTGGCTGATCCGCAACGAGCGGACCTGGCTTGAGCGGCAGACGGCCGTCGACCTGGTGGACAGGCTGCGCCCCTCGGTGCCGCAGCTGGCCCGGGCCGGAAGCGCGGAGGACGTGCTGCGGCTGCTCCTGGACCGCTCGGGCCTTCTTCGCGAACCGGCCGCGGACGCCGTGGACTTCATCCACCGCACCTTCCAGGACTTCCTCGGCGCGAAGGCCGCCCTGGAGGAGCACGACATCGGGGCGCTCGTCGCGCACGCGCACCTGGACCCCTGGGAGGACGTCCTGCAGATGGCCGTCGCCCAGGCCAGGCCCGACGAGCGCGCCGAACTCCTGACGCGCCTGACCGGCCGGGCCGACCGCGAGGAGGACGACGGGGTGCGCACCCGGCTCCGCCTGCTCGCGCTCGCCTCGCTCGACCAGGCCACCCGGCTCGACCCCGGCGTCCGCGCCGCCGTCGAGGAGCGGGCCGCGCAGCTCCTTCCGCCGCGCAGCATGCGCGAGGCGCGGGCCCTCGCCGAGACCGGCACGCTGCTGCTCGGCCTGCTGCCCGCCGCCGGCACGCTGACCGGCGACGCCGAGGTGACGACCGTGCATGCCATCTGCCGCATCGGCGGCGACGCGGCGCTCGCCCGCCTGCGCGAGTTCCTGGCCACGCCCCAGTCCGCGGTGCGCGCCCAACTGCTCGCCCACTGGGACCGCTTCGACACCGACGCCTACGCCGACGAGATCGTGCGGCCGCTGCTCGCCGCCGGGGCGGGCGAGGCCGTCACGGTGCGCTCGCCCGCCGAGCTGAAGGCACTGAGCGCCCTCGCCGGATACGAACGCGTGGCCTTGCAGGGCGACTTCAGCGAGCAGGACATCCTGGGCGCCCTCGCCCCCGGCACCCTGCGCGAGCTGCGGCTGCGCGGCAATCTACGGCTCAGCGGGCTCGACTTCCTCGCCGCGTTCCCGGCCCTGGAGACGCTCGCGCTGCACGGCTGCCGCGCCGTCAGCGACACCGCGCCGCTCACCCGCCTTCCGCGCCTTCGCCGGCTTACCCTCGCCGACCTGCCCCAGCTGGAGCCGCTCGCCCGGCTCTCGGCCTGCCCGTGCCTGGAGGAGCTGCTGCTCGGGGCCGCCGTGCCGTGGCGGGGCCTGCGCGACCTGCCGCGGCCCGGCGCGCTGCGGCTGCTCGCGCTGCCCCCGGACGCCGTGGAGCTGGCCGCCGTCACGGACCTGACCGAGCTGCGCGAGCTGCGCCTGCACAACGCGAGCGACCGGCTGCGGCCCGACGACTGGGACGCCCTGCTCGCCCGGCTTCCCGCCCTGCGCTCGCTGCGCCTGTCGCACGAGCAGCTGAGCATCATGCTGTTCCCGCCCGGCGCGCGCATTCCGCAGCTGACGCGCCTCGAAGTGCGGGCGCGCCCCGGCGCTTCGGTGTCGCTGCGGCGGATCGCCCGCCGCCTGCCCGGCCTTGAGGAGCTGCATCTGACGCTCTTCGACACCGTGGACCTGGTGCACCTCGCGGGGCTTCGCGCGCTGCGCCGGGTGCGGCTCGACTATCCGGGCGAGGTGACGGGGGAACTGCCCGCGGGCGTGGAACTCACGCTCAGGCCGCGGTCCTGAGGGGACGCGTGGGGACGGGAGCCGATCCGCACATGCCCGATCCCCTGCCCCGAAAGCCCTGGCCAGGGAAGTATGGGGGGTGTAACTTCTTTGGCCTTCGCGGCAGTTGACACGCGGCAGTTGACACGGGGTGGTTGACACGGGGTGGTTGACACCGGCAAGGAGGGCACCGTTCACCCCGGCGGCGGACGGCAGTGGAAGGCAGCGACGGACAGCGACGGACAGGAGCGGTTTCCGGCGAGATGCACACATCCGAAACACCTCGGCTGTACGCACGCGACCCGCTTCTGCACCACCTCGTCCCACGACTCACCGGCCTCGCCTACGGCGAACGCGCCCGCGTGCCCTGGGAGTACGACAAGGACCTGCCGCTGGTGCTCCTCACCGGGCGGCACGGCACGGGGCGCACCGCCGTCCTGGCCGCGCTCGAACGGCACTACGCGGGGCGCCTTCCGCTCGCCCGCGTCGACACCGCGGCACAGGACCTCGTCGTCGAGCTCCTGGAGGAGCTGGTGTGCTCCCTCGCCCCCGACGTGAGCCGACGCTTCCCGCTGCTCCTGCCGGGGCTCGTCGCCGTCTACGGCGGATACACCGGAGGCCGTGCGGAGCGGGCCCGCGCCATCGCGCGGATCGCCCGGCTCCTGCTGGCCTGTCAGCTGGAGTCGGGGCCCGAGCCCGCGGTCGCGCAGAAGTGGGACACGCGGGTGCGGGCACGGCTCGCAGGATCCGGAGACGCGGGATCCGGAGCCGCGGGGTCCAGAGCTGCTGCGTCCGGAGGTTCGGGATCCGGAGGTTCGGGATCCGGAGCCGCGGCGGCGGGGGCCGACGCCCACGCCGTCGTGCGCGCCGTGCTCGCCGAGTACTTCGAGCGGTACACCCGCGCCCGCGGCGCCGCCCCGCTGCGCCAGTGGTACCAGGACCGGTACGCCGAGACGCCCGAGAGCCGCGGCGCGGCCCCCGAAGGACACGAGGGCCAGGGCGGCCAGGGCGGCCACGGCGGCCTTGAGGGCCTGGCCCGCCTCGCCGACTGGTTCCACCGGGGCGGCGACTACCGGCTCGCCGCCGAGCAGACCCTCGTGCACGCCTTCCTGGAGGACGTCGCCGCCTCCCGCACCCGGTGGCAGCGCCTGAACCGCGACCCGCGCCCGCTCGCCCTGCTCGACAACACGCACTCCCCCGCCGGGGCCCGCCTGGTCGAGCTCGTCCTGGAGTACCGGGCGCGGCCCGGCGCCGCCCGCCACGACCCGCTCGTCGTCGTCGCGACCCGCCTCGGCGATGCGCCCCCGGACGCCACCGACGCGCTCCACCGGGAACTGCCCGACCTGGTCACGACCACGGGCTGGCGGCGCACGGGGCACGCGCCGTCCGCGGGCCTGGTCGTGGTGGAGCTCACCCCGCTCAGCCGCGACGACGTGCTGCTGATGCTGGACGCCGCGTCCGCCCCGCTGCACCCGTATCTGGCGTCCGCCCTGCACACCCTGACCGGCGGGCACCCGCTGGCCAGCCGGGTGCTGTGCGACGCCGTCCTGGAGCACGCGTCCCGGGCCGCGCCCGCCACGGCTCCGCTCGCCCCGCGCGAGCTGCTCGACCTGACCACCCGGGACGGCCGCCCGGTCAGCGAGGCGATCCTGGAGCGCCTCCTGCCGTCGCCGCACCAGCGCGCCCGGCTCGTGCCGCTGTCGCTCGCCCGCGACAGCACGGCCGCGCAGGCCCTCGCCGCGCATCTGCGCCTGGAGGGCCCCGAGCAGCTGCCCGCGAACGCCGCCGCCGACTACCTGGAGGCCGAGCACTGGCAGCGGGACACCCCGCAGGACCGGCCGCTCGCCGCCGATCCGCTGCTGCACACGCTGCTCGTGCACGAGGCCCGGCGCACCTCGCGGGGCACCGAGTCGCGCCGCGGCTGGCAGGAGATGCACGGCTTCCTGCGCCGCCACCACACCACGCGCGGCGAGGACAGCGAGGCCGACGCGCTGCGGCACACGCTCGCCGCCGGGGACGCGAAGACGGTGGTGGCCGCCCTTTCCGAGGAGTTCCAGGCAGAACAGGACCGGCTCAGCGCGCTGCGCTGGCTGGCCTGTCTGCGGTACGCGGCGACGGCACCGGCGCCGCCCGCGGCCGACTGGGACGACGACCGGGCCGCGATGGCCGCGGGCGCGCACGACGACCGCTACCGCGACATAGACGAGATCGACCGCTGCATCAACAGGCTGCTGCACGGCCTGTGGTACCTGTCCGACGCGACGGCGGAGCCGGAAGCCGACCTGTGCGACGACATCGGGGCCGAGCTCGGGTTCCTCTCCCTTCGCCACCAGACGTGGCGGGCCGTGCTCAGCCAGGCCGCCCGCACCTGGCCGGCCGCCGCCCGCGACAAGCGTCCCCTGCCGCTGCCGGAACTGTGAGGAAGCATGCGTCTGAGCCGCCGCCGCAACGGGTTCGGCCCCCTCGACAAGATCGTCGCGATCGTGGTGCCGCTGGTCCTGATCGCCGTCGGCGTGATCGTCTACCTGGTGCTGCGCCCAGAAGACTGCCCGGGCGGCCTGGAGAAGCACGGCGGGGAGTGCGTGGGCGTCACGGAGAGCGCCTTCGACGGGGACGAGGAACTCGACGGGCTGATCCGTGCCGTCGCCGACGAGAACGCCCGCGTCGAGCGCGCCTGGGAGGACCCCGAGCAGGGGCAGGCCCCCATGCCGTACGGCCGGATCGCGCTGATGATGCCCTTCACGTCGGACGACGCGAGCGCCATGACGGCGGCGATGATCCGCCGGGCCCTGGCGGGGGCGCACGCCGCCCAGCTGCGGGCCAACAGCGGCAGCGGGCCGCACTACCAGCTCCTGATGGCGCCCGACGGCAAGGACCTGGACCAGTGGGAGCCGGTCGTCGACGACCTGGCGCAGCTCGTGGACGACCGGCGCTCGCCCCTCGTCGGCGTGATGGGCCTGCCGAGCAGCACGCCCGAGACCCGGGACGCGATGAAGGCGCTGAGCGCGCGGCGCATCGCGACGGTGGGCCCGGTCATCACCTCCGCCGACATGAACGCCGCGTACTTCTTCAAGACCTCACCGAACAACAGCATGTTCGTGGACGCGCTCGATCACTATCTGAAGCGGAACCGGGGTGACAAGAATGGGTTCCTTGTATACGACAGCCGTCCCGACGACGTGTACTCGCGCAATCTGCACCGGCTGCTGCAGAAGAAATTCGGCGCGGCGTACGGACTGCGTCAGCGCTCGGCCTCCTACCTCGGCTCGACCGGGCCCGCCGCCGGTATCCCGCAGCGATTCCAGTCCGCCGCGCAGAAGATCTGCCTCACCGAATCCGACACGGTGTTCTTCGCGGGCCGCGACCAGGACCTGCCCGCTCTGGTGAAACGCCTGTCGCAGGAGCCCTCTTGCGACCGCAGCCGCCCCGTGCGCATCCTGAAAGTGGGCATCGGCCTGGAGCCGACGCTGACCACGGACGAACTCACCGGGATGCTGCGGGAGACGAAGACGCGGATCGTGGCGGCGTCCTCGGTCACGCCCGCCTGGTGGACGCCGCGCGGGCTGCCCGCCAAGGGCGCCCCGGCGGGCCTCGGCGGCTTCCTGCGGGTCTTCAACGACCTCGACGAGCGGTACGGCATCGGCGAGAAGCCCCTCGACGACGGCTACGCGATCATGTACCACGACGCGTTCACGCTGCTTTCCAACGCGTACGACAGGTCGTACTCCGAAGCAAACGACAAGGCCGGGAGCGGCGGGGGGACGCCCGCTCCCGCGAGCACGCCGACGAAGGACGATGTCTACAACACCCTGATCAACGCGGGCATCGTCGAGCGGGACGGGCGCCTGCTGTGCACCAACTGCCTGCAGGGCGCCGCGGGCACGTACGCCTTCGAGCAGTCGCCCGAGACCCACCAGTGGCCGATCTGCAAGCCCGTACCGGTGATCGAGTACCCGGCACAAGGGCGCGGCGGCGCGGGGAAGACGTACCGGACCTTCGAGGACACGTTCACGTACCCCTGCCCCTGAAGTTCACCGCTCATCCAACGCGCTTAGGCCCGCCTAAGTGACATAGCCCCACCAGCGCTTCCGTCATTGGCACATGACACGAACAAGTGCTTGGCACATTTGGCCTGAATCGATGGCGCGGTAGATGTTTACTCAACTTCCTGGTTGTCTAGACCCATTGACACTTCTGGAAGCGCTCTCCTACCGTCACAAAGGTCGCTCGGACAACGCTAAACACCGCCAAAAGCGCGTGGAGGGGTTCGTGAACAGCACTGAAGGTGTCCGCGATATCGGAATGGCCGCGCCCCGCAACGGCGAGGGCCTCCCCGACGTCAGCCTCGATCAAGCACACTCCCCCCAAAAGGTCCTGGCCCACCGCGATCTGCTCCGTCGATTCGTGGCGGACGAGGAGATCAAACCGGTCCACATGCGGATCGGCATCATGGGCGCCTGCAATATGCGTTGCAATTTCTGCAACTTCCATTCGCCGAACGAGGAGCAGTTCTACGACCTGTTCTCGTTCAAGGACTCCATCACCACCGACAAGGCGATCAACCTGCTCAAGGAGTTCGCCGAGAACGACGGCCGCGCCGTGACCTTCTGCGGCAGCGGCGAGTGCACCATCCACCCGGGCTACGCGGACATCTGCAACGCCGGGCACGAGGTGGGCCTGCACATCGGCCTCATCACCAACGGCTCCCGGCTCGGCCGCCCCAAGGTCGCCGACACCGTCATCAACACCCACACCTGGGTGCGGGTCGGCATGAACGCGGGCACGGAGGCCACGTTCAACGACATCACGCGCGACCGCGAGCAGACGTTCTCGAAGTTCATAGAGAACATCGGCCGGCTGCGCGCGAACGCGGTCGCACCGGACTTCCGCATCGGGTTCAACTACGTGATCACGATGCAGAACTACCGCGAGATCGTGTCGGCGGCCCGCATCGCCCACGAGTCCGGGGCGCACTACGTCCGCTTCGAGCCCGAGTTCTACAGCGCGATGGGGCACGAGACCATCGAGACCGTCATGGAGGAGATCTCCGACTCCCTCGTCGCGGCCTCCGCGCTGTCCACGGACGCCTTCGAGGTGTCGGTGCCGAAGCTCGACCGGGGCCCGATGGACCAGGTCGAGGAGGTCGAGGGCGACTTCGAGCGCTGCCACTACAGCCGCTTCGTGACCGCCGTCGGGGCGGACGGCCATCTGTACCCCTGCCCGCAGGTGCACCTCAACAGCCGCTACCGCATCGGCGACGTCGTCGACCTCGGGTACCCCCAGGTCCTGGAGGGCGGTCCGCGCGCCGAGTGGGAGGCCTCCAACCCCCGCCGCACCGACCTCTGCAAGTCCTGCTTCTACCGGCCGCAGAACGAGCTGCTCGAACTGCTCAAGCGCGGCCAGATCAAGCTGGACGAGGCCCTTGACGCCTACGCGGTCGAGGTCCCCGAGACCTTGCACGCCGACTTCGTCTAGGACGTCAGGACGCCCGGACGGGACGTCAGGACGCCCGGACGTCAGGACCTCCAGGTACCCGCCCGCCCCGTCGTCCGGGGCGGGTCGGTCCCGGCGTCGTTCCGGAGAAGGGGCGGGCCCGGGGCGCCCCGCGAAGGCCGACCACCCGCACCCACAGGAGCGAACGAGACCCGCATGCAGTCCACTCACCTGCACCACCTGCTCACGGCGGGGCCCGCCCTGCGCTTCGCCCCGCCCCACACCCCCTGGTCCCGCGAACTCCGCGCCGTCGTGCAGCGCCTCGCCCGCGTCGAGCGGACCCCCCTGACCACGACCACCACCGCCACGACCACCGCGGACGGCCTGCGCCGCGAGCGGCTGGCCTTCGCCTCCCCCCTGCGCGGCACCTTCCACGGCACCGTCACCGCCCCCGCGGACGTCGCACCGCCCCTCCCCGCGGTGCTCGTCCTCGGCGGCAAGAACGCTCGGATGGAACAGCTCACCGGCGAGACGCCTCCGGACTTTCCCGACCGGAACGTCGCCGAGCACCTCGCCCGCGCCGGGTTCGTCACGCTGTCCTTCGAGCACGGCATCGGCGGCGGCCTCGACGAGGAGCGCCGCGCGGGGCGGGACGAGGGGGCCCTGCTCGCCCACGCGTTCGCGCTGACGGGCCGCTCGCTGCTCGGCGCGCTCGTCGGCGACGCGCTCGGCGCCCTGGACGTCCTGACCGGGCATCCGTGGGCCGACCCCGGCCGCGTCGGGGTGTTCGGGCACAGCCTGGGCGCGGCGGTCGCCCTGCACTCCGCGCTGCTCGCGCCCCGGCCGCTGCCGGTCTGCGCGGCCAGCCACCTGGGCAGCTACCCGGCCCTGTTCGCCCGGCTGCTCACCGGCTACGAGGGCGCCGTCCTGCCGGGCGTCCTGGAGTACGCCGACCTGCCCGACCTGTACGGCGCGCTCGCCCCCGCCCCGCTCCAGCTCCAGTACGGCACCGCCGACTCCTTCCTGGAACCGGCCGACGCGCGCGCCGCGGCCGACGCCGTCCGGCGCGCCTACGCGTCGGCCGGTGGCGATCTGGAGGTCCACGAGCTGGCGATGGGCCACGGCACGCACGTGGGCCACGCCACCGCCTTCTTCACCCGGACCCTGTCGGGGCCCGCCGCCGCGCCCGCCGACGTCCCCGCGCAGCGCATCCACTTCGACGTCGCCGACCGGCGGGCGGTCCTCGACCGCGTGGACGCGGCACTCGCCTCCGGCCACCTCACGCAGGGCCCCGAACTGACCCGCTTCGAGGAGCTCTCGCGGAGCTGGACGGGCGTCGAGGGCGTGGCCGTGGCGTCCGGCGCCGCGGCCCTGGAGATCGCCCTGCGGGTCATCGGCGTGGCGGACCGCACCGTGCTCGTGCCGGTGAACACGTTCTTCGCGACGGCGGCGGCCGCGGTGCGAGCGGGCGCGGCCGTGCGGTTCGTGGACATCGAGCTGGACGGGCTCGGCCTGGCCCCGGACGCGCTGCGGGCCGCGCTCGACCGCCACCCGGACACGGCGGCGGTCCTTCCCGTGCACATCGGCGGCATCGTCCCGCCGTCCCTCACGGAGGTGCTCGCGCTGTGCGCGGAGCGCGGCGTACCGGTCGTGGAGGACGCCGCGCACGCGCTCGGCGCCACCCTGAACGGCGGGTTCGCGGGCTCCTTCGGCCGGTTCGGGGCGTTCTCCTTCTTTCCCACGAAGGTCGCGGTCAGCGGCGAGGGCGGCCTGGTCACCTGCGCGGCCCCCGACGCCGAGCAGGTGCGGCGCTGGCGCGACCACGGCAAGAGCGCCCAGGGCTCCACGCTGCACGACCGGCCCGGCGGCAACTGGCGCATGAGCGAACTGCACGCCGCCGTCGGCTCGGTCGACCTGGAGCGCTTCGGCAGGACCCTGGCGGCACGGCGCGACCTCGCCCTCGGGTACGACGAGCTGCTCGCCGACGTGCCGGGCCTGCGCGCGCACGCGGTGCCGTCCGAAAGCCGCAGCAACTACTACAAGTACCTCGCCTACCCGGAGGCGCCCGTCGACCGGGCGCTGCTGAAGAAGCGGCTTCGGGAGCGGCACGGCGTGGCCCTCGCGGGCGAGGTGTACGACCACCTGCTGTGCGACCAGCCGTACTTCGCGGACACGGCCCGGCCCGCGGACGCGGAGGGCCCCTACGAGCAGGCGCGTTGGTTCGCGCGCCACCACATCGCCCTGCCGCTGTACCCGACGCTCACCCGGGCCGAGCAGACGCGGGTGGTCGCCGCCCTGCGGGAGGAGCTGTCGTGACCGCCGCGCCGGACCGCCCGGCCGTCGTCTCCGCCTTCCGCCGGGGCGCGTGGCAGGAGTCCCTGGACACGGCGGCCCTGCCGGGGACGCCCGCCCGCCGTCTCGCGCTCGTACCGGAGATCGTGGCGCACGCCGACCGCCGCTGGTGGCGCACCGCCCGGACGGCCCTCGTGCCGCTGACCGACCGCCGGGCGCGGGTCCGCGCCGCCCTGGAGCTGTTCGCGCACGGCACGGTGACCGTGGGCGGCCTCGGCCCGCAGAGCGCGGCGGCGTTCCGCACGGCGCTGTGGCAGAGCGCGGGGCTTCCGGGCCCGCTGGTCGAGCGCTGGTGCGCGATGCTGTCCGAAGGCGTCGCCCACCGGGAGGTCCAGGACCACGACGACGCGCTCGCTCTGGTGGCCCTGCCCGGCAACACCTTCACCTGCCTGGACTCCGTGCTCGACCAGGCCGAGCGCTCGGCGGCGGTGTGGGTGCGGCCGAGCCGCCGCGAGCCGCTGTCGGCGGCCCGCCTGGTCGCGGCGCTGCTCGCGGCGGACTGGCCCGCGGAGCGGATCGGCCTGTACCCGACCGGACAGCGCGACCTGCACGGCCTGGTGAAGCTCACCGACCGGCACGTCGTGTACGGCGGCGCCGGGCTCGCCGCCTCGATGCGGGACGCGCCGACCCTCACCCTGCACGGGCCGGGGCGCGGCTGCGCCCTGGTGCCGCCGGGCCTGCCGGTCGAGGACGCGGTGGCCTGGCTGCTGCCGCTCGTCGCCGCCGACTCGGGCCGGTTCTGCCGCAACGTGCGCACGGTGGTGTGCCTGGACGCCGACCCCGAGCCGGTGGCGAAGGCCCTGGCCACCGCGCTCGACGCACTGCACCCGGGGCCCGCCCCCGACCCCGCCGCCCCCGACTGGCCGCTCACCGCCTTCCGCGACCCCGGCGAGGCCGAGCGCGCCACCGCCCACCTCCGCACCCTCCTGCGCGCCGGGGACCGGCTGCTCACCCGCGAGCCCGCGGTCGTCGAGGGCGCGGGCGGCGACGTCTTCGTACGCCCCCATCTCGCCCTGCTCGACGGGCGCTTCACCGCGTCCGACGTCGCGCATCCGCTCGTCGGGCACGAGGTGCCCTTCCCGTTCGCCGCCGTGCTCGGCGCCACCGCCGACGCCGCCCGCGCGATCGCCGGCGACTCCCTCTTCGTCCACCGGGCACCGGCCCCGCACTCCTAGGAGGAGGCCCATGACGACCACGGCCCGCGACGGGCAGACCCCGCAGGTCACCTTCGCCACCCTGTACGACACGCTGCGTGGGCGTCTGCCCGAGCTCGCCGTGGATCTCGACACCTGGACGCGGCGCATGATGCGCTGGCACTTCTCGCCCGCGACGGGCTCGCCGTTCTGGGTGGCCCGGCTGCCCCGGCTCGGCTTCGACCCGCTCAAGGACGTCGACTGCTTCGCCGCGCTCGAACTGTTCGGCCTGTTCGACAAGGGCGAGCTGCGCGCCGCGAGCGCCCTCGACCTGCGCCCGCGCGGCTACCACGACCGCCCGTTCCGGGTGTTCGAGACAGGCGGCACCACCGGTGCGCCCTGCCGGATCGTGAACGTCACGCGCCTCGCGTACGACGTCGAGGTCTACCGCACCGTCCTGGAGGCGCGCGGCGTCGCGGGCGGTGACGTGCTCGCGATGACGCCCAGCGGCCCGCACGCGTACGGGCACTTCGTGGAGGGGCTCGCGGACAGCTGGCGCGGCGCCGTGTTCGCCATCGACTTCGACCCGCGCTGGGTGAAGGCGTCGCTGCGCGCGGGCGGCGAGGCCGACGCCTACACCTCCCACCTGGTGGAGCAGACCCTGACGCTGCTGACCGCCGAGCGGCCCGCGCTGCTCTTCACCACCTCGCGGCTGCTCCTCGAACTCGCCATGCGGCTGCCGCGCCCCCTGCACACGTACGGCATCCGCGCGGTGTGCACCGGCGGCACCACGTGCAGCGCCGCCGAGGCCGCGTTCCTGCGCCAGGAGCACCTCGACGGCGTGCAGTGGATCGACACGTACGGCAACACGCTGGCGGGCCACGCGCTCCAGGCCGACGCGGTGCCGGGCGCGCCCAGGCTGCCCGAGGGCACCGGCCACTCGTACCACCTGCCACCGCCGTTCGCGGTGCTCCAGGTCGTGGACCCGCAGGATCCGTGGCGCGAGGTGGCCGAGGGCGAGCGCGGCCGGGTGCGCGTCACCACCCTCCTCGAAGACCTCTTCCTGCCCAACCTCCTCGAACGGGACAGCGCGATCAGGACCGGGCCGCATCCGTGGTTCCCCTGGGACGGCGTGGCCGCGGTCCGGCCCTTCCGCGACGGCCTCGCGGGCACCGAGGAGGCGGTCGAGGGCGTCTACTGACGCGCTCCCGCCCCTCGCCCGCCCGGCAGTGACGACCCGTCACCTACCGCTGGCCGACACCCCTTTGAGGACCAGGGCCCGGCGCCGACCGCTGCCGCCCCCTCCCCCCCCACCGACCTCTGTCGTAAGGACTTCCGCAAGGACTCACTCTGTCGACCCTGACGTAAGGACTCCCTCGTGAACCTCTCGTCGAACGGCGTACCCATACCCTTTTCGCCCGAGCTCTTCGGCCCGCTGCGCGCCACCGGCACGGCGCCGCTGCCCGACCCCGCCGCCCTGCGGGAGCGGCTGCGCGCGGACGGCTATCTGTACCTGCCGGGGTTCCTCGACCCGGAGGAGGTGCTCCGGCTGCGCTCCGCGTACTTCTCACTGCTTCCGCGCGGCTACCTCGCGCCGGGCACCACCCCCCGCCAGGGCGTGTTCTCCGGCCGGGTGCCCGAGGAGCTGCCCGAGCACGGCGTGGCCGGGCATCCGGCGCACGCCTTCGTACGGTCCAAGACCTTTGACCGCTTCCTCGACGACCCGCGGCTCGCCAAGCTGGCCGCCGACCTCCTGGACGGGGACGCCCGGATGCTGCCGCGCCGCATCCTGCGCCACTTCCACCGGGGCTCGCGCCGCGCCTCACGCGCCCACGTCGACTTCGACTACATGGACGAGGGCTCGCCCCGGGTCGTCACCCTGTGGATCCCGGTCGGCGACTGCCCGCCGCGGTCGGGCGCCCTGGTGTACCTGGAGGGCTCGCACAGGCTGTCCCCCGAGGAGTACGAGCCGCTGCGCGACACAACGGACCGGCCGGACGACCGGCGGCAGATCTCCCACGACCTGGAGTTCACCGCGCGCGCCCTGGACCGCCGCTGGCTGCACGCGGACTTCGCCGCCGGGGACCTGATGGTGCACGTGCCGAGCGTCATCCACGCGTCCCTGGACACCACGACGGACGCGATGCGGCTCTCCATCGACACGCGCTTCATCCGGGCGGGCGACACACCGGACCCGCGCTGGCTGCGGCCGTGGTCGGCGGACGACGGGGCCTGAGGCCTCCGGCCCGGGGCCGGGCCCGCGTCCGCGTCCGCGTCCGCGTCCGCAGGAACGTTCAGCCGCTCAGCGGGACCCGCCGGGGTGCGGGCGTCCCGCCGCGGCGATGATCTCGTCCACGATCCGGGCGTCCGACACCGGGCACACCGGCGGCCGCCCGGTCGCGACCGCGGCCACGAAGTCGGCGATCAGCGGCTGATGGGGGTTGGGCGCGGGCGGCAGCGCCACCTCGCTCGACCCCCGCGCGGTGCGCACGCGCAGGCGCCCCGAGTCGAGCGGATCGAGCGTCAGGGCCCGGCCCCCGCCCACGACCTCGATCCGGTCCACCGGCGGCGCGTCGCCCCACTCCGCGACCACGCGCGCCCGTACGCCGGACGCCCAGGCGAGCTCCACCTCGGCCCGCCGCTCCGCGCCCCGCGGGAAGCGGTCCGTGAGCCGACCGCGCACCTCGTCCGGGCGGCCGAACAGCATGACCAGCAGGTCGAGCCGGTGACTGCCCGCGTCCGCGAGCACCCCGCCGCCCGCCACGGCCGGGTCGGTGCGCCAGTACATCGGATGCCCGGGGCCCGGAGCGAAGGCACAGCGGAACCGCACGTCCACGCGCGCGGGCGTCCAACCGTCCAACTCCTCGCGCAGACGCCGGACGGCCGGGGCGAGCCTGCGGTAGTACGCGACGGCGACGGGCGGCCCGCCACCGAGGCCCGAGCGCTTGTCCGGGTCCAGGTCCAGGCCGTCGGCGGACCCGAGCCCTCCGGCCAGCGGCTTCTCCACGAGCACCGGGCGCCCGGCCGCCAACGCCGCGCGCGCCAGCGGAACATGGAGCACCACGGGCGTGGCCACGTACACCGCGTCGACCTCGTCGCCGAGCAGCGCGCGCTCGTCACTGCCGCAGTCCCGTACGCCGTGCCGGGCGGCGACGCGCGCCGCCCGGTCCGGGTCGCGCCCCCACAGGTACACGGGCTCCTCGCCGAGCGCCCGCAGGGCGGGCAGGACCCGGCGCTCCACGACGTCGCCGTATCCGGCGACCGCCCACCTCACCGCCCGGCCTCCGTCACGGGACGATGACGACCTTCAGGGTCTCGGGCGGCGGCCCGTCGTACGGGGCGCGCTCGGCGTCGGGGTGCAGCGACCTGCTGGCGGACAACTGCTCCATGGCCTTGGGGAGTTCTTCGAGGGCGTACGTGTGGGTGTGCAGGTCGGGCAGGCGCAGCCGCTCCGCGTCGCGGCGCACGAGGCGCTCGGCGACGGCGAGCGCCTCGGCGCGCGCGGTGTCCACGGGCTCGGCGGAGCTGTGCACGCGCAGGCCCTTGCGCTCCCACGTCACGAGGTCGACGGTGACGTGGGTGTCCACGTGGTGGGTGCCGAGCATCACGACGAGGCCGTTCTGCCGGACCAGACCCACGCAGGCGTTGAGGGTGGTGGGGGTGCCGACGGCGTCGATCGCGACGTCGTACTCCTCGCCCTGCGCGGCGAACTCCTCCTTGAGGGCCGCCAGTTGCCGCGCGCTGCCGTCGACATGGCGTACTTCGTCGGCGCCCGCCCGGGTGGAGCGCTCCAGGCGCCACTCGTCGAGGTCGACGGCGGTGACGTGCGCCGCGCCGCGCCGCGCCGCCATGCGCAGCGCCATCTGGCCGACCGGGCCCTGACCGATGATGACGACCCGGTCCCCCAGCCGCACCCCGCGCGTGGCGTGCACGGCGAGCGGCAGGAGCTGGAGCATCGAGCCCTGCTCGAAGGGCACGGAGTCGGGCAGTACGCCGACGGCTATCTCACGCGCCAGCGCGAACTCGGCGTAGCCCGACGTCAGCGGGGTCCGCACGAAGACCCGCCGCCCCGGCGCGACCCGCGAGACGCCGGGCCCGACGGCCTCGACGACTCCGGCGATCTCGTGGCCGTAGCAGCCCGTCGCGCAGTGGTCCCTGAGGCCGTAGTAGTGGTAGTACGCGAGGTCGCTGCGGTTGCAGACGCTGCACGCGCGGACGCGGACGAGCACCTGGCCGGGGCCTGGCTCCGGCACCGGCGCGTCGGTGACCAGCCTGATGTCACGCCGTCCGACAAGTTCGTACCGCCGCAAGGGTTCCTCCTCAACTCGGCCGCGTGGGCGCCCGGGGCAGCCCCCACCGCGGCACGGCGAGAGATCGGCCCCTGACCCGTACACGAATTCCACCGCGCGAACGCGCGTCCTACAAGGTGGCCTCTGGGGCGCGAGGAGCGGGCGGGGCGCGCTGGGGTGGATTGGGGCGTACGGGTCGGGGTGCCGCGCGGTCGCGGCCGGGGGCCCGTGGGCGGGGGCCATGGACGGGGGCCATGGGCGGGGGAGGGCCGATCGGTTGCGACCGGTAGCGGTGGATCGAGGCCGGACCGCCGGGGACCGGGCCGCCGGGGACCGGGCCGCCGGGGACCGGGCCGCCGGGGACCGGGCCGCCGGGGACCGGGCCGCCGATCGACCGTGGTCAGACCGTCACCCCATGTGCTGCTTCACCTTCCGTTTCCTGCTGGTTCGTACGCCTTGACAGTGCCAAATGGGCTGAGCCAACATCCGATTGGCCTGTACCAAGTCGCCCAGCACGGTGTCGGCCCGCTCTCCCACCCCCCGCTCCCCTGTCCCATCGGAGGTCCCGGCATGGTTTCGAGCAGTCCCCCGAGGCTGGAGCAGCTCGCCAACTCCGTGCTGCAGCCGGGCTTCGTCGGCACCACCGAGGTCCCCGACTGGCTGCGCCGCCGGATCGCCGCCGGGCTCGGGGGCGTGGTCCTCTTCGGCCGGAACATCGTCGGCCCGGAGCAGGTCGCGGCGCTCACCGCCGCCCTGCGCGCCGAGAACCCCGACCTGATCGTCGCCATCGACGAGGAAGCGGGCGACGTGACGCGCCTGGAGGCCTGGACGGGCGCATCGCGGCCCGGCAACCTCGCGCTCGGCGCCGTCGACGACATCGACCTCACCGAGCGCGTCGCCCACGACATCGGGCGCGAACTGCACGCGGCGGGTGTCTCCCTGAACTACGCGCCGAGCGCCGACGTGAACTCCAACCCCCTGAACCCCGTCATCGGCGTCCGCTCCTTCGGCGCCCGCACTGACATCGTTTCCCGGCACACCGCCGCCTGGATCCGGGGGCTCCAGTCCGCCGGGGTCGCCGCCTGCGCCAAGCACTTCCCGGGCCACGGCGACACCTCCGTGGACCCGCACTTCGGCCTGCCCCGCGTCACCGGCGGCGCCGAGGAGATCGCGCGCACCGCGCTGCCGCCGTTCATCGCCGCGATGGAGTCGGGCGTACGGGCCGTCATGACGGCACACCTGCTCGTGCCCGCGTACGATCCCGCGCTGCCCGCCACGCTGAGCCCGCGCATCCTGAACGACCTGCTCCGCGGCGAGCTCGGCTTCGACGGCATGGTGGTCACCGACGGCATCGAGATGGGCGCGGTCACCGACCGCTACGGCATCGAGGGCGCCACCGTCCGGGCCGTCGCCGGCGGCGTCGACGCGGTGTGCGTCGGCGGCGAGCGCGCCGAGGAGTCCACGGTGGAGCTGCTCACGGACGCCCTCGTACGGGCCGTGCTCGACGGCACCCTGCCCGAGGACCGCCTCACCGAAGCCAGCACCCGCGTACGGGACTTCGCGACCTGGTCAGGGTCCCGCGCCCGCGCCGCAACGGGCACCGGCCTCCCCTCCGACATCGGCCTGATCGCGGCACGACGGGCGGTACGGGTACGACCGCGCAGCCCTGAGGGGACGACACCCGGTACGCGCTTGCCGGGGACGCGCTCGCCGGGTACGGCGGAGACAGCAGGCACAGCGGAGGCCGACCTCCCCCTCACCATCGCTCCGCACGTCGTGGAGCTGTCCCCCGTCATGAACCCGGCGGTCGACGGCGGCACGCCCTGGGGCGTGGCCGATCCGCTGCGCGCCCTGCGGCCGGACACGACGTCCGTGCGCCTGACGGAACCCGAGCTCGACGGCTTCGACGAGGTCCTGGACCGGGCGGCGCTCACCCCGGCGCACGGCCGCGCCCTCGTGGTCGTGGTCCGCGACGCGGCCCGTCACCGCTGGATGACCGAGGCCCTGGCCCGCCTGCTGCGCACCCGCCCCGACGCCCTGGTGATCGAGATGGGCGTACCGACGGGCGTCCCCCTGGGCGCCGTCCACATGATCACCCACGGCGCCACCCGAGTCTCGGGCATCGCGGTCGCAGAACTCCTCACAGGCCGCGCCCACTCCCCCGAAAGCCCCACAGAGACCCCCGAAAAACTGCCCACCGGCTGATCGAGGTCACGCGGCCTCTCCTCTCGGGCACCGGCTCATTACTGTGCTGACCAGCAAGAACACATGCGTTGAGGCCCTTTGGAAGGCGTGGGGATCGATCACCCTCACCTGCTGTTTCTGCCCGTTCTCTACCGCTGTTGATCAGGCGTTGGTCACGTGACCACGGCCATCGCTGTGCGCCCCAAGCAGCACTTACTGCGCCACGGGTACGGCCCGCGACCACAGTTCCTCGGCATGCTCGGCGAACCGGTCGAACATCCCTCCATCGCCCTGGCGACGGAGATGCAACAAGGGCGAGTCGTGGCCTACGAGACGAGCGAGATGAGGGGTCACAAGCGCCTCGCGATCGAAGCGGAACACGGACAGCGACACGTGATTCACAGCGTCCTCGGCAGCACTGAACCGCGTCTCCAGTCCGTCCAGCGGCCCCAGCTTCTCCAGCTCCCCAAGGGTGATCTTGATGCGTGTCGACACGCTCAGCGTCACGTCCTCGATGACCTCACGCTGACGCGTCACCTCTCCTTCGGGATCACCGAGCAGGAAGCGCACCCGGCAGCCACTGTCCACCTTTCGGCGCAGGGTGTCAGCGAAGGCGGGGACCTGCGTGAAGAAGAAGTAGTTCGTGTAGCCCGCGAGGAAGATGTCCGTCTCCGCTGAGTCGATCAGCTCAGTCCAGACGGTCGACGGGCACGCAGACCGATACGGGTAGCTGTTGATGATCTCTCGATCGTTGCCGGTCTTGATCCGGTCCTTCACCACTTGCGGCCACAGCATCTCTTCGTCCACTCCAAGCGCCTGTGCGGCGTCCTCACGGTTGCGTGCGTGCGGGGTCAGTTCTGCGTCTGCGAGCCATCGTTCCACTTGCTTGATCGATACCCCGACCCGATACGCGAGTTTGCGTGGGGACATGCCCGCGTCGTCCAGAGCCGATCGAAGCGCGACATTCACTGTCAACCCCCTCGGTGTGGACGTTTGGGCCTTCTCGCACCGTAGCGCCGGACGTCTCAACTGTCTCTGACCCAGGGGGAGATACGTCCGTCCGTGGCACTCAACATCGCCCCATGAACAGCAGAGAAGACGCGACGTACGAGCTGGCATCGCGCGTGCAGATCAGACTGTCCGCCGCTCTGGAGGCGGAAGGAATCGAGCTCCGCTCACTGCGGGTCGACACGGCCGGAGTGGTTCCGCTGATCGATCTCGGCATGGTCAACATCGCCACCGCCGAGCGACTCGCCAAGGCACTCGAAAGCCGGAGGGTTCCCGCATGAGCGACGACAGCAAGAAGCCGAAGGGCGACCCACGCGACCTGTCAGAGAAGGTCAAGAAGGCCAACGACCAGAGCAGAAAGGGCGGCGGTCGCCGCTAGGCAGAGCACGGCCGAGGCCCCGGCGGGCGCACCGCCAAGTACAGCCCGCTGGGCAGGGCTCCTCCAGCGGTGAGCGAGTCAGCAAGTTCAGTGCACCACTCCAACGACAGAAGGAGAGGCACGATGAGCGGCCGTGAAGCTGCGCGACCCGAAGACGTTCGTATCAGCGGATGTCTGGGAGCGGGAAGTGAAACTGATCATGCGAGACCCGGAGACCAGCCGGGACGAGGCGGAGAGGCTCTTCGGCCAGACGATCGCGTACTTCGTGACGACTGGAGAGAACCCTGACACCCTTCCGGGTCCGTCCAAGAAAGTCGACAAGGGCGTCCACTCGTTCATGCTCGACACGATTCCGTTCCACCAGTTCACGTAGAGCCAGCACGGGAATCGGGCCCACCCTCGGACGCTGAGGGTGGGCCCTTCCGGCTTGGAAGGATCACGGAATGACGCTTGCCGACCTATGGGACCGGTTCGCTGACGGCAGAGTCCCCCGTAGGACCGTGAACGCCCGGGGAGCGACGTCGTGGTTGAACTGGACGCAGTACCCGGACCACGGGCCGAACGAATCCGTCCTGGGCGATGTGGCAGGTCTAAGGGTTCTGGAACTCGGGTCCGGCGCCGGTGGCAATCTCGCTCACCTGGCCACGCTTGGGGCTCACTGCGTCGGCGTAGACGTGGCTCCGAGCCGTGAGCACACGGCGCGGGAGCGATGGGGACACCTTCCCGGCCTTGAGTTCCGGACAGCGGAGGCGGCCGACTACCTGACCCATTCCAGTGACCGCTACGACGTCGTGTATTCGATCTTTGGTGCCGTGTGGTTCGTGACCCCAGCCGTACTACTACCCCTGATCCGGGCACGCCTCAATGCGGGCGGCCTCCTGGCTTTCTCCCAACTACCGCCCGGGGCTCAGCAGCTCGCATCGGGCACGGTCGCGATGCGACACGATCATTCCCCTAAGGAATGGGCCGACTTGCTGCGCCACCACGGTTTCAAGGACGTTCAGACGGATGTGATCGAACCCCCGGCAGGGCGGAAGGTAGGGACGATGCTGGTTCGAGCGGTGGCGCAGGAGAGACAGGACTAGCCCCGACCCATACGGGTCGGGGCGTTTCGTTGACTGGTTGGAGCAGTGCCAGGAACGGGTTGGCGGTGCTGAGTGGTTCCGGCGTCTTCACCGGCTGCGGCTTGAGGAGCCGTGCTGGGGCAGGACGCGGGAAGAGCGGGCGGAGCCGCCGAACAGTTCCAGTCGGGCGCGTACCTTCTCCGCGAGGCTGCGTGGGAGCGCCAGCAAGCGGAGAAGGAGCGGCTGGGGCCTCCGTGGGGGGGATCACGGCCTGGTGTTCGCCCGTGACGGCTTCAAGGTCCGGAAGGGGCGCAGGATCCGTTGAAGGTCTCGGCCCACTGGCGCAGGAGGGCCCGTGCGCGGATGAAGCTGCCGGACGGCCTCCAGCTGCACGACTGGCGGGCGTCGAAGATCACAAACGGCCTCGACCATCACGAGAACCCGGTGGAGGTCTCCGCCAATGGTCACGTGGTTGGTCACGCCACTGCCCAGAAAAGCAGAAGACCCCACGTGAAGTGGGGTCCCAGCTGGTGTCCGAGGGGGGACTTGAACCCCCACGCCCGATAAAGGGCACTAGCACCTCAAGCTAGCGCGTCTGCCATTCCGCCACCCGGACTAGGTGTCTGCCGCCTTTGCGGTGTTTCCCGCGGCGACGAGGACAACAATACCAAGGTTTCGGAGTGCCTTTCACCTGCGTATCCGCCGGGTACGCCGCGCCGCCGCGCGCCACACCCCGGGGCGCGCCGCCGCGCCTAGAGTTTCACCATGAGTGATGGTTTGCTTACAGGTGCGCTGGGTGACGTACGGGTCCGGCGGCCGCGGTTGCTGTCTCCGTTGCGGGAGCATCTGCGGGACACGATGTGGTTCGCGCCGACGGCGGGCCTCGTGGGCTCCCTGGTGCTGTGGTGGATCGCCGCCGAGGTGGACGCGGAGTGGGTGCGGATCCTCCAGGACCACGAGGAGTACGACGCGATCAAGGACATGAACCAGCTCGCCGAGGACACGAAGGTGGTGATCAGCACCATCGGCTCGGCGATGATGACCTTCATCGGTGTGGTCTTCAGCATCTCGCTGGTCGCCGTGCAGATGGCGAGCGGCCAGTTCAGCCCGCGGGTCGTGCGGCTCTACGTCCGCTCCCGGATCACCAAGGCCACGCTCACGGTCTTCCTCGCGACGTTCCTGTTCTCCCTGATGACGCTGACGTCGTTCGACAGCGAACGGGACCCGCGGCTCGTGACGAACGTGCCGCTCGTCGAGGGACTGCTCGCCCTCCTCATGGTGCTGGTGAGCCTCCTGCTCTTCGTGGCCTACGTGAACGGCACCCTGCGTATGATGCGGATCGGCTTCGTGATCGACCGGATCGCCCGGGAGGCGTTCCGGGTGGCCGCGAAACATCCGGCGGAGGGGCAGGTCGACGACGAGCGGCTCGGCCCGGAGACGGCGCGGATCACCCACGAGGGCCCCGCCGGGGTGCTGCGGGACGTGCACATCGCGCGCGCGGTGCGGGCCGCGCGCCGTCAGGGCGTCGTCCTGCGGCTGCTGCCGCGCACCGGGGACTTCGTGGTGCCGGGCACGCCCGTGTTCACGGTGCACGGCGGGCCGCCGCCGGGTCGCCGTGCCCTGCGGTACACCGTGTACGTGGGGGTGGAGCGCACCTTCCACCAGGATCTGGGCTTCGGCCTGCGGCAGCTGTCCGACATCGCGCTGCGCGCCCTGTCCCCGGCCGTGAACGACCCGACGACCGCCGTGCAGGCCCTGGACCGCATCGTGCAGTTCCTCGCGGTGCTCGCCCCCTATCTGCTGGGCGCGCTGCGCCACCGCGACCGGCGCGGCGAGGTGCGGCTCATCCAGCCCGTGCCCGACTGGACGGACCTGGTGGACCTCGGCCTGACCGAGATCCGCGGCTGCGCTCCCGGCAACCCGCAGGTCACCCGGCGCATGCTGGCCGGCATCGACGATCTGCTGCTCCTCGTCCCCGAGGAGCGCCGCACGCCGCTCCTGCGGCACCGGGCCCTCCTCGAGCAGGCCGTGGAACGGGTGGTGCCGGAGACCGCGGACCGCGAGTTCGCCCTGCTGCCGGACCGCCAGGGCATCGGCTGAGCGGGGTGGAGGCGCGCCTGGCCGGGGGCGCCCCGGGCTGCTGGAGGGCTTCCACGGCCGTGGGCGCCTGGGATCGAGGCACGCCAGGCCGGGGGCGCCCCCGGGCCGAGGCGGCGTAGAGGCGGGCTCCTCGCGGTCCCCGCGCGAGCGGGGTGCGCCGTGCCCGGTCTTGAGCGCGGGGGTGGCCGGGATGTAGGTCATGGGGCCACCTCCCCCGCGCCTGGTGCGCCGCGCCCGAAGCCCGCTGCCGGGCGGGCGGCTTGCGAGGCGAGGCGGTCGAGCACGAGGTGCGCGGCCGCGCTCGGCGTCTCGCCCACCGGAACGCCGGCCGCCTCCAGGGCCTCCTTCTTGGCCCGCGCCGTTCCGGACGAGCCGGAGACGATGGCTCCGGCGTGGCCCATGGTCCTGCCTTCGGGCGCGGTGAACCCGGCGACGTAGGCGACGACGGGGTTGCTCACGTGCTCGGCGATGTAGGTCGCGGCGCGCTCCTCCGCGTCACCGCCGATCTCGCCGATGAGGACGATGAGTTCGGTCTCCGGGTCGGCTTCGAAGGCGGCCAGGCAGTCGATGTGGGTGGTGCCGACGACGGGGTCGCCGCCGATGCCGACGCAGGTGGAGAAGCCGACGTCGCGCAGCTCGTACATGAGTTGGTAGGTGAGGGTGCCGGACTTGGAGACCAGGCCGACGCGTCCGGGCTTGGTGATGTCGGCGGGGATGATGCCCGCGTTGGACTGCCCGGGTGTGATCAGGCCGGGGCAGTTGGGTCCGATGACCCGGGTGCCGCGTCGCCGCGCGTGCGCGTGGAAGGCGACGGCGTCGTGCACGGGGATGCCTTCGGTGATGACGACGGCGAGCGGGATGCCCGCGTCGGCCGCCTCGATGACGGCGGCCTTGCTGAAGGCGGGTGGGACGAAGAGGACGCTGACGTCCGCGCCGGTCGCCTCGCGCGCGTCGCGCACCGAGCCGAAGACGGGTACGGAGCGGTCGTCGAAGTCGACGGTGCGGCCTCCCTTGCGCGGGGTGACGCCGCCGACGACGTCCGTACCGGCGGCGAGCATGCGGCGGGTGTGCCTCATGCCCTCGGCGCCGGTCATGCCCTGGACGAGGACCTTGCTCTCCTTGGTCAGGTAGATCGCCATGTCCGGCTCCTCAGACGGCGGGTGCTGTGCGGGTGAGTTCGGCGGCGCGGCGCGCGGCGCCGTCCATGGTCGTGGCCTGTTCGACGAGCGGATGGGCGCACGCGTCGAGGACGGCTCGCCCACGCGCGGCGTTGTTGCCGTCGAGCCGGACGACGAGCGGTTTGGTCAGGCGGACGCTCTCCAGCGCCCGCACGATGCCGTCGGCCACGGCGTCACACGCGGTGATGCCGCCGAAGACGTTCACCAGGACGCAGATGACGGACGGATCGCCGAGGACGACGCCCAGGCCGTCGGCCATGACCTGCGCGGAGGCCCCGCCGCCGATGTCGAGGAAGTTGGCGGGCCGGGCGCCGCGCCCGGCGACGGCGTCGAGCGTCGCCATGACGAGGCCCGCGCCGTTGCCGATGACGCCGACCTCGCCGTCGAGCTTCACATAGGTGAGCCCCTTGGCCGCAGCTGCCGCCTCGCGTTCGTCGTCGTACGTCGCGTCCTGAGCACCCCAGCGGGCCTGGCGGAAGCGTGCGTTGTCATCAAGGGTCACTTTCGCGTCAAGTGCGATCAGCTGCCCCTGGGGTGTGCGGACGAGCGGATTGGCCTCGACGAGCAGCGCGTCCTCGCAGGTCATGACGTTCCACAGGGCGGTCAGGACGTCGGCTGCTGCTGCGGGGAGGACGGCCGCGGCGGCGATCTCAGCGGCCTTGCGCCGAGTCACGCCCTCCGTGGGGTCGACGGGTACCCGCGCCACCGCTTCGGGGCAGGTCACGGCGACGTCCTCGATGTCCACGCCGCCCTTGGCGGAGGCGATCGCGAGGAACCGGCCCGTGGCCCGGTCCAGCACGTACGAGACGTAGAACTCGCGCTCCACCTCGACGGGTTGGGCCACCATTACCGCGCGCACGGTGTGGCCCTTGATGTCCATGCCGAGGACCTGGCGTGCCGTCAGCTCGGCGGCAGGCGGGTCCGCGGCCCGCTTCACGCCGCCCGCCTTGCCTCGGCCGCCCGTCTTCACCTGCGCTTTCACGATGACGCGGCCGCCGAGGCGCGCGGCGCACGCGCGGGCTTCCTTGGCCGATGTGGCGACCTCGGCGCGCGGCACCAAGATGCCGTGCTCTTCGAAGAGTTCCCTTGCCTGGTGCTCGTACAGGTCCATGTCCGGCTCCTGTCTGAAAGTGCCGCATGCCCCCTGGACACCCTGCGTCGGATGCGGGATAACCAGGTTCATACAGTATTCGTCGACTGTATGCAATGTACCGCGAGGGCGGCCCGCGTCCCGTGCGAGCGCGCTCCAACTCCCCTACGAAGGGACAGGACTTCGTCATGCCCGACGACAGCAGCGACACGAGCGACAACAACCCCGCCCTCATCTCCGGTGGGCATCTGGTCGCCAAAGCACTCAAGGCGGAGGGTGTCGAAGTCATCTACACCCTGTGCGGCGGCCACATCATCGACATCTACGACGGGTGCGTCGACGAAGGCATCGACGTCGTCGACGTACGCCACGAACAGGTCGCCGCCCACGCCGCCGACGGCTACGCGCGCGTGACCGGCAAACCGGGCTGCGCCGTGGTGACCGCCGGGCCCGGCACGACCGACGCCGTCACCGGCGTCGCGAACGCCTTCCGCGCCGAGTCACCGATGCTGCTGATCGGCGGCCAAGGAGCCCACACCCAGCACAAGATGGGCTCACTCCAGGACCTTCCACACGTCGACATGATGACGCCCATCACCAAGTTTGCCGCGACCGTGCCGGACACGGCACGCACGGCCGACATGGTGTCCATGGCCTTCCGCGAGTGCTTCCACGGCGCCCCCGGCCCGTCCTTCCTGGAGATACCTCGCGATGTGCTCGACGCCAAGGTGCCTGTCGAGAAGGCACGCATCCCGCGCGCGGGGCACTACCGCGCCTCCACCCGGTCGGCAGGGGACCCCGAGGCGGTCGAGAAGCTCGCCGACCTCCTGGTGCACGCCGAGAAGCCCGCGATCCTCCTGGGCAGCCAGGTGTGGACCACCCGCGGCACCGAGGCGGCCGTCGAACTCGTCCGGGCCCTCAACGTGCCCGCCTACATGAACGGCGCGGGCCGCGGCACACTGCCGCCGGGCGACCCGCACCACTTCCAGCTCTCGCGGCGGTACGCCTTCGCCAACGCCGACCTCATCGTGATCGTCGGCACCCCCTTCGACTTCCGCATGGGCTACGGCAAACGCCTCTCCCCCGACGCGACGGTCGTCCAGATCGACCTCGACTACCGCATCGTCGGCAAGAACCGCGACGTCGACCTGGGCATCGTGGGCGACGCGGGACTCGTCCTGAAGTCCGTCACCGAAGCGGCCTCCGGGCGCCTCAACGGCGGGGCGTCGCGGCGCAAGGAGTGGCTGGACGAGCTGCGGGCGGCCGAGCAGACGGCCATCGAGAAGCGGCTGCCGCAGCTGCGCTCCGACGCCTCGCCCATCCACCCCTACCGGCTGGTCAGCGAGATCAACGACTTCCTCACCGAGGACTCGCTGTACATCGGCGACGGCGGCGACATCGTCACCTTCTCCGGCCAGGTGGTCCAGCCCAAGGCCCCCGGGCACTGGATGGACCCGGGACCACTCGGCACGCTCGGCGTCGGCATACCCTTCGTGCTCGCCGCCAAGCAGGCCCGGCCCGACAAGGAGGTCGTGGCCCTCTTCGGTGACGGCGCCTTCAGCCTCACCGGCTGGGACTTCGAGACGCTGGTGCGCTACCACCTCCCCTTCGTCGGCATCGTCGGCAACAACTCCTCCATGAACCAGATCCGTTACGGCCAGCGGGCCAAGTACGGCGCCGAGCGCGAACGGGTCGGCAACACCCTCGGAGACGTCCCCTACGACCAGTTCGCGCGGATGCTCGGCGGCTACGGCGAAGAGGTCCGCGACCCCGCCGACATCGGCCCCGCGCTGCGCCGCGCACGGGAGTCCGGCAAGCCCTCACTGATCAACGTGTGGGTCGACCCGGACGCCTACGCCCCCGGAACCATGAACCAGACCATGTACAAGTGAGGTGCCCCTGCCATGGCTCACACGACTCACACCGCTCGTCCGGCCCGGGCGGCGGCCAAGGCCCTCGACGGAATCCGCGTCCTGGACATGACGCACGTCCAGTCCGGCCCCTCCGCCACCCAGCTCCTCGCCTGGCTCGGCGCGGACGTGGTCAAGCTGGAGGCGCCGACCGGTGACATCACGCGCAAGCAGCTGCGCGACCTCCCGGACGTGGACTCGCTGTACTTCACGATGCTCAACTGCAACAAGCGCAGCATCACCCTCAACACCAAGACCGAGCGCGGCAAGGAGCTCCTCACCGAACTGATCCGGCGCTCCGACGTCATGGTCGAGAACTTCGGCCCGGGCGCGGTCGACCGCATGGGCTTCACCTGGGAGCGCATCCAGGAGATCAATCCACGGATCGTCTATGCCTCCATCAAGGGGTTCGGGGACGGCCCGTACACCGACTTCAAGGCGTACGAGGTCGTCGCGCAGGCCATGGGCGGGTCGATGGCGACCACCGGCTTCGAGGACGGGCCGCCGCTGGCGACGGGGGCCCAGATCGGGGACTCGGGCACGGGCATCCACGTCGTGGCGGGGATCCTCGCGGCGCTGTTCCAGCGCGAGAGCACGGGTCGCGGTCAGCGGGTCAATGTGGCCATGCAGCATGCCGTGCTCAACCTCTGCCGGGTGAAGCTGCGCGATCAGCAGCGCCTGGCCCATGGCCCGCTCACTGAATATCCCAACGAGGACTTCGGCGACGAAGTTCCCCGGTCCGGCAACGCCTCCGGCGGCGGCCAGCCCGGCTGGGCGGTCAAGTGCGCGCCGGGCGGCCCCAACGACTACGTGTACGTCATCGTGCAGCCCGTCGGCTGGAAACCCATCACCGAGCTGATCGGCCGCCCCGAACTCGCGGACGCCCCCGAGTGGGCCACGCCGGAAGCCCGCCTCCCGCAGCTGACCAAGATGTTCCAGCTGATCGAGGAGTGGTCCTCCGCGCTCCCCAAGTGGGAGGTCCTGGAGCGCCTGAACGCCCACAACATTCCGTGCGGCCCGATCCTGTCGACCAAGGAGATCATCGAGGACTCCTCGCTCGTCGCCAACGAGATGGTCGTCGAGGTCGCCCACCCCGAGCGCGGCACGTTCACCACCGTCGGCTCCCCGCTGAAGCTCTCCGACTCCCCCGTGGACGTCGTCACCTCGCCACTGCTGGGCGAGCACAACGAAGAGGTGTTCGTCGGCGAACTCGGCCTGGGGAACGAGGAACTGCGCCTGCTCAAGTCGAACGGAGTGATCTGATTGCCGGCCGAAGACCGCCTGGAGCGGGTGCGCGCGCTGCTGGACTCCGTCCGCGCCGAGGGGCGCACCTCGCTGACAGCGCCGGAGGGCAAGGTCCTCGCCGACGCCTACGGCATCGCCGTCCCCGGTGAGGAGCTCGCCCGGGACGTCGACGAGGCCGTGGCGCACGCGGCACGCTTCGACGGACCCGTCGTCATGAAGATCGTGTCACCGGACATCCTCCACAAGACCGACGCGGGCGGTGTGGTCGTGGGCGTGGAGGGCGCCGACGACGTCCGCGCGGCGTTCCACCGGATCATCGACAACGCGCGCGCGTACGCGCCGACCGCGCGGGTCGACGGCGTACAGATACAGGAGTTGCTGCCGTCGGGCCCGGATGCGCGGGAGGTGATCGTCGGGGCGGTCACCGACTCGACGTTCGGCAAGGTCGTCGCCTTCGGGCTCGGTGGTGTGCTCGTGGAGGTCCTCAAGGACGTCACGTTCCGCCTCGCGCCCGTCGACGCCGACGAGGCTGCCTCGATGCTCGACTCGATCGGCGCGGCCGAGGTCCTGCGCGGCGCGCAACCCGTGGACCGCGGGGCGCTGGCGGAGCAGATCCGCCGCGTCTCCCGACTGGTCACGGACTTCCCGGAGATCGCCGAGGTCGACCTCAACCCTGTGATCGCGACTCCCCGGGGTGCGCTCGCCGCGGACGTCCGCGTCATCCTCGGAGACCGTGCCCCCGAGGAACGGCCCACCTACACGCGCGCGGAGATGCTCGCCTCGATGCGGCGGCTGATGCAGCCCCGCTCCGTCGCCGTCATCGGCGCCTCCAACGAGCCGGGGAAGATCGGCAATTCGGTGATGCGCAACCTCATCGACGGTGGCTTCCCGGGCGAGATCCACCCCGTGAACCCCAAGGCCGATGACATCCTGGGCCGCAAGGCGTACAAGAGCGTCACGGACGTCCCTGGTGAGGTGGATGTGGCGGTCTTCGCGATCCCCGCCGCGTTCGTCGCGAAGGCCCTGGAGGACGTCGGCCGCAAGGGGATCCCGAACGCGGTCCTCATCCCCTCCGGGTTCGCCGAGACCGGGGAGCAGGCCCTCCAGGACGAGATCGTGGCCATCGGGCGGCGGCACGGAGTGCGACTGCTCGGGCCGAACATCTACGGCTACTACTCGACGTGGCAGGACCTGTGCGCGACGTTCTGCACACCGTACGACGTGAAGGGCGGGGTGGCACTCACCTCGCAGTCGGGTGGCATCGGGATGGCCATCCTCGGCTTCGCGCGCACCACGAAGACCGGCGTCTCGGCGATCGTGGGGCTCGGCAACAAGTCGGACCTCGACGAGGACGATCTGCTCACGTGGTTCGGCGAGGATCCCCACACCCAGTGCATCGCCATGCACCTGGAGGACCTCAAGGACGGCAGGGCGTTCGTGGAGGCCGCGCGCGCCACCGTGCCGAAGAAGCCCGTCGTCGTCCTCAAGGCGGGCCGCACCGCGGCCGGCGCACGGGCCGCCGGGTCCCACACGGGCGCGCTGGCGGGCGACGACGCCGTCTACGACGACGTCCTCAGGCAGGCGGGGGTGATCCGCGCCCCGGGCCTCAACGAGATGCTGGAGTACGCACGGGCGCTGCCCGTCCTCCCCACGCCCCGGGGTGACAACGTCGTCATCATTACCGGCGCGGGCGGCTCCGGAGTGCTGCTCTCCGACGCCGTGACCGACAACGGCCTGCGGCTCATGGAGATCCCGCCCGATCTGGACGCGGCGTTCCGCGCCTTCATCCCGCCGTTCGGCGCCGCGGGCAATCCGGTGGACATCACCGGCGGCGAGCCCCCGTCGACGTACGAGGCGACGATCCGGCTCGGCATGGAGGATCCGCGCGTCCACGCGCTCGTCCTCGGCTACTGGCACACCATCGTCACCCCTCCCATGGTCTTCGCCGAACTGACGGCCCGCGTCATCGCCGAGTTCCACGCGCGCGGCATCGACAAGCCCGTCGTCGCCTCCCTCGCGGGCGATGTCGAGGTGGAGGAGGCCTGCCAGTACCTCTACGAACGCGGCGTCGTGGCCTACCCGTACACCACGGAGAGGCCCGTCGAGGTCCTCGGGGCGAAGTACCGGTGGGCGCGCGCCGCGGGGCTGTTGGGGGGCGGGCGATGAGGTGACCGGCGCTCGGGGCGGACGGCGGCGCGCGTCGGCCGCCCCAGGACCCGTACGCGCGCGAAGGACCGGACAGGGGGCGCTGGCCAGCTCTTTCGACGCAAGGGGTGCGACTCGACCATGACTACCACCGACCTTTCGACATCCGTCCCCTTCAGCGAGGTGACGGACCGCAACGGCCGCCTGTACCGCATCGGTGAGACCGACCTCGACATCATGGGGCGGCCACGCTGGACCATGGTGCTCTTCCCCTGGATGGGCATGCTGGGCATCAGCTCTTCGGAGTACGCGTTCACCTCCGCCGAGGACACGCTGCACGACGCGCACCTGTGGAGCAGCGGGCACATCTTCTGGCTGATGGGCGTCTGGGTGTTCTTCCAGGCGGCCGTCGCCTTCCCGGCCGGTCAGCTGCGCGAGAGCGGCCGCCTCCCCGCCCGGTACGCGATGCTCCTCGGCGCCTTCGGCACGGTCTGCGGCTATCTCTCGCTCGCGTTCGCGCCGCACGTGACGGTCGCGTACGTCGGCTTCGGCATGTTCAGCGGCATCGGCGCCGGCCTGGTCTACGCGACCTGCGTGAACATGGTCGGCAAGTGGTATCCGGAACGCAAAGGAGGCAAGACCGGCCTGGTGAACGGCGGCTTCGCCTACGGCTCCGTGCCGTTTGTCTTCCTCTTCACGTCGTACATGGACCTGAGTAACTACCGCGGCGTCCTGATCTTTGTGGGCGTCGTCTGCGCATCGGTCGTGGCGTTCGCCGGATGGTTCTTCAAGGACCCGCCCAAGGGCTGGTGGCCGCCCCACGTCGACCCCTTGAAGGTGTCCGCCGACCCGCGCGTCCGGCGGGCCCTGGAGAAGAACCCGCCCGCCGTGAAGCAGTACGCACCCAGGGAGGCCGCGCGCACGCCGGTGCTGTGGATGATGTGGTTCTGTCTGCTGTGCACGGCGGGGATCAACATCTTCGGGATCGCCTTCCAGGTGCCGTTCGGCAAGGACATGGGCTTCACGGGCGGTGTCGTGGCCACCGCGATGTCCCTGAAGGCGATCGTCAACGGCACGGGCCGGGGCGTGATCGGCTGGATCTCGGACCGCTACGGGCGGCGCAACACCCTCATCGTCGTCTGTCTCGTCCTCGGCACCGCGCAGTTCGGTGTCCTGGTGTCGGGGTCCATGGGCAGCATGCCCTTCTTCCTGTTCTGCTCCATGGTCTCCGGGTTCGGCGGCGGTGCGATCTTCCCGCTGTTCGCCGCGATGACGGCCGACTACTTCGGCGAGAACAACAACGCCACCAACTACGGCATGGTCTACAGCTCGAAGCTGATCTCCGGACTCGTCGGCTCCGGCATGGGGGTCGTTGTCGTGGACGCGTGGGACTACAAGGGCGCGTTCGTCATCGCCGGCTGCATCGGCATCTGCTCGGCCGTGCTCGCACTGTTCCTGAAGTCACCGGGCAGGCCCTCCGCCCGGCGCGTCGTACCCAACCCGCACCCCTTAGGTGAGGAGATGGCTTGATATGACGGCGGAGCCCTTCGCCGAACACCCCGCGTCCGGCCGTGCGACCCCGCACGGACCGGACACCCAGGGACCGGACACCCCGGAACCCGCCCCGCACGAGTCCGGCGCCCACGGACCCGACTCGCACGGGCCCGACGTCCACGGACGCGGCCCACACGGGCCGCAGGGCCACGTTCCCGACGCGCGCGGGCGGGACGCCCCGGAACGGCCGTACCGAGAGCTCACGGACGCACGTGGACGCGTCTACCGGGTCGGCGAGAGCGACCGGCAGATCCTGGGGCGCCCTCGCTGGACGATGGTCGTCCTCCCCTGGGTCGCCATGATCGCCATCAGCGTCTTCGAGTACGCCTACGGTGCGGCCGAGGACACCCTCTCGGACGCGCACCACTGGACGTCGTCCAACACCTTCTGGGTCCTGAGCGTGTGGATCTTCTTCCAGGCGGGTGTCTCCTTCCCGGCCGGGAAACTGCGCGAGAAGGGCATCCTGACCAGCAGGGCCGCGATGCTCACGGGCTCCGTCCTGTCGCTGCTCGGCTTCGTGAGCCTCAGCCACGCACCCAATGTCGCGGCGGCGATGGTCGGTTTCGGACTGCTCGGCGGCGTCGGCTCCGGACTCATCTACTCGACGTGCGTCAACATGGTCGGCAAGTGGTATCCGGAGCGACGCGGCGGCAAGACGGGCTTCGTCAACGGAGGGTTCGCCTATGGGGCAGTGCCCTTCATCTTCCTGTTCTCCTACGGCTTCGACACCTCCAACTACCGCACCGTGCTCGATCTCGTCGGCTTCTATGTGCTCGCCGTGACTCTGGTGGCAGGCCTGTTCTTCAAGGACCCGCCGAAGAACTGGTGGCCCGAGAGCGTCGATCCGCTGCGGCAGGCGACGGGCACGCGCACGGCCGTCGCGCTCGCCAAGAACCCTCCGGCCGTCGCGCAGTTCACTCCGGGAGAGGCGTGGCGCACCGGCGTCGTACCGCTGATGTGGGTGTGCATGCTCTGCTGCGCGGGGGTGTCCATCTTCGGGATCTCGTTCCAGGTGCCGTTCGCCAAGGAGATGGGGTTCGGACCGATGATCGCCGCGTCCTCCATGGGCGTCATGTCGGTGATCAACGGTACGGGGCGCGGTGTCGTCGGCTGGCTCTCGGACCGGCTGGGACGGCGTCCCACGCTGACGTACGTGTGTGTGGCCCTCTCGGTGGCACAGTTCGGCGTCCTGTGGGCGGGTGAGATCCACAACGAGCCGCTCTTCCTCGTCTTCGCCTTCTTGTCGGGCTTCGCGGGCGGCGCCTTCTACCCGTTGTTCGCCGCGCTGGTCCCGGACTACTTCGGGGAGAACAACAACGCCTCCAACTACGGCATGGTCTACAGCGCGAAGCTGGTCAGCGGCCTGTTCGGCGGGGGCATCGGCGCGACGGTCGTGCACTCCTGGGGCTATGTCGGCGCCTATACGACGGCAGGAGCGGTGTCGCTGCTCGCGGCGGGCCTCTCCTTGCTGCTGCGTCAGCCGGGCGTCCCACGCGCGCGTGGCGAACTGGCGCCTGCGGGCTGATCCTTCCGGCCAGGGAGAGTCCGGCCAGGGCGAGGTGCCCCGGCCGCCCCCGCGGCGGCCGGGGCACCCGGCATCGATCGGCTTGCGGCCCGGTCAGTCCCCGCAGCGCTCTCGCAGCGAGTGCAGATGGGCGCTGGACTTGCGGGCGAAGGCGAAGGAGTCGGCCGGGGTGTCGTGCTCCACCTGCCAGTGGTGGTAGCGGCGCCCCGAATGGGTGCGGGAGGTCACCTTGGACAGGAACCTCTTGTAGTCGATGTCGCCGTCGCCGACGTCCACCATGCGGTACCCGTCGCGGGTGGAGTCGTCGCGGATGCCGTCCTTGACGTGGAACAGCGGGTAGCGGTGCGGCCGCCGCAGGACGTAGTCGAGCGGATCGAAGGGCCTCGGGGTGCCGTCCACCTGCTTGCCGAAGCGGAACTGCGCGCTGTACGCCCAGTAGATGTCCATCTCCAAGAACACCAGGTCGGGGTCGGTCTCGGCCAGCAGCACGTCGTAGAGGCGCACGCTCGGCTTGTCGGTGGCGAAGGAGAACTCCTCGGCGTGGTTGTGCTGGTAGAACTTCATGCCCCGCGCACGGGCGGCTTCGCCGTACGTGTTGAAGTCCTCGGCGGCGCGCTTCAGGGCGTCGACGGTCGTGCCGTGGCGGAAGGGGCCCGACGCGGTGCCGATGTGCTTCAGTCCGAGGGCCTCGGCGTCGTCGAGGACCTTGGTGAGGTTCTGCGCGAACGTGTACGCGTTCGGGTCGCTGTCGTAGGAGTAGCCGACGTGGCTGCCGATGGCGGTGAGCCCGTGGTCACGGACCAGTCTCTTCAGCTGGGCCAGGGTGATGGCGCCCGCGGAGCCCTGGGCGTATCCGGCGAACTCGATCTCGTCGTATCCGTACCGCGCCAGCTCGGCGAAGACAGCGGCGAAGCCGAGGGACGCGACCTTGTCGCGGAGGCTGTAGAGCTGGACGCCGAGGCGGCCGGGCGGCAGGACGGGGCGGCCGCGCCCTTTGCCGGACACCTTGTCGGCCGCCTCGGCGGAAGCCGCAGCGGAGGCCGAGGCCGTCTTCGAGGCGGTGGTGGCCGAGGCCGGTCCCGCGGCGGCAGCGGTGCCGGCGAGCGCGGCCGCGGTGGCGCCCGCGGCGACGCCGAGCATGCCTCGCCTGCTCAGTCGGTGGGTGAGTTCGGGATCGACGGGCGCGGGCTTGCGGCTCATGCGGGCCTCCCAGGGCGAGGTCAGGGTGTTGTCAGGGATGGGTTCGAAGAACGCCTCGGGGTGAGGTCAGGGGCGAACCCTGATGGCAGCGCCCGCGCTCTCTGGTTCAGTGGAAACCACGCGGACGGGGCGGCGTGGACGACGCCACCGCCGAGCGGGGCGCGGACGGCGCCACGTCCACGTGAACGCCCGCGGGACTCAAGCTCGCGGGACTCAAGGCAGACCGGCGAGCCGGAGCAGCAGAGACTTCACATGGGTGGCCGCGACGCGGCCGGTGACAGCGCGGGGGGTGGAGCACAGAATGAGCGGTCCGGAATCGGGGTCCTCGCTCGTCGGGAGGCGGCCATGGCTGCCGCGAATAGGTGAGGGGTCGAGGGGCACCACCGCCATGCGGTAGCGCATGCCGAGCTTCTTGCGTGCGAGCGCACCCGCGGCCTTCAGCCGGACATAGGGGTCTTCGGGGTCCATGAACAGTTCGACCGGGTCGTAGCCGGGTTTCCGGTGGATCTCGACGAGCTGCGCGAAGTCGGGCGCGCGGGCGTCGTCGAGCCAGTAGTAGTACGTGAACCAGGCGTCGGGTTCGGCGACAGCCACCAGCTCCCCCGAGCGGGGGTGGTCCAGGTGGTGGGCCTTCTTGCCCTCGTCGTCGAGGAGTTGGTCGATGCCGGGCAGGCCGTCGAGTGCCGCGCGGGTGGCCTCCAGGTCCTCCGGGCGCCGCACATAGACGTGGGCGATCTGGTGGTCCGCGACGGCGAAGGCGCGGGAGGTCATCGGGTCGAGGTACTCCATGCCGTCCTGGGTGTGCACTTCCAGGAGTCCGGCGCGGCGCAGCGCGCGGTTGATGTCGACGGGGCGGCTCACTCGCGTGATGCCGTACTCGGACAGGGCGACGACGGTGCGGCCCTCGGCCTTCGCGTCGGCGAGGAGCGGGGCGATCACCGCGTCCAGGTCGGCGGCGGCCCGGTGGGAGCGCGGGTCGTCGGGGCCGAACCGCTGCAGGTCGTAGTCGAGATGGGGGAGGTAGCACAGGGCGAGGTCGGGCCGACGGGTGTCGATGATGTGGCGGGTGGCGTCCACGATCCACCGGCTGGACACGATGTCCGCGCCGGGACCCCAGAAGTGGAAGAGGGGGAACGTGCCGAACTTCTCGGTGAGTTCGTCGTGCAGGGCCGGGGGCCGGGTGTAGCAGTCGGGTTCCTTGCGGCCGTCGGCGTAGTACACGGGGCGGGGGGTGACGGTGATGTCGGTGTCAGCGCCCATGGCGTACCACCAGCAGATGTTGGCGACGGTGTAGCCGGGGTGGGCGCGGCGGGCGGCGTCCCAGAGCTTGTCGCCCGCGACGAGGCCGTTGTGCTGGCGCCACAGCAGAACGTCGCCGAGTTCGCGGAAGTACCAGCCGTTGCCAACGATGCCGTGCTCGGCGGGCGTGGTGCCGGTGAGGAAGGTCGACTGGGCGGCGCAGGTGACCGCGGGCAGGACGGTGCCGAGGGGCGCCTGGGAGCCGGACTCGCCGAGGGCCGTGAGGCGCGGCATATGGGCGAGCAGATGGGGAGTGAGGCCGACGACGTCGAGGACGAGGAGTGGGGTCGGCCGTCCTGGAACGGGAGGTGTCATGGCAGTTCCTTCAGGCCGAGATCCGTCAGGAGGTCGCGGGCGAGGGTGAGTTCGGCGGCGATGCCGTCGACGAGCTGAGGGCGGGCGCGTGGGCGCAGCTCGGGCGGCAGGGCCTGCCAGGTGTAGGTCTCGACCTCGAGGTGGCGGGTGCGCGGGTGCGGTCCGCCGACGAGCAGGGCGAGCGTGTCCTTGAGGACGGACAGCGTGGAGGTGAGCGGCGGCGCGGGAGCCGCGTGCAGGGGAACGTGGAAGTGGGAGCGCCAGGGCGCCGTGTCGGGCAGGGCGTCAGGCGTGAGGGCCTCGCCGAGGTCGTCGGTGCCGCGCAGGACGGTGCCCGGGGCTCCCGTCGTCGCCGTGCGGGCGGGGTCGCGCGGCACGGTGCGGGTCTGGTGCAGGAAGCGGGGTTCGTCGAAGGCGGCGAGGGCCGCGCGTACTTCGGGGAGGTGGGGGTGTTCGGCGTGCAGGGCGGCGGAGAGCTGGGACTTGACGACGGGGATGCCCGCGGCGGCGAGGTTGTCGAAGGCGGTGTGCGGGTCTTCGAAGGAGGTGGCGAGGTGACAGGTGTCGACGCAGACGCCGATGCGATCGTGGCCGACCGCGGTGAGGGGTTCGATGGCGTCGCAGGTGGTCTCCACGATGCAGCCGGGCTCGGGTTCGAGGCCGATGCGGACGGACCGGCCGGTGAGTTCGGCGAGGGCGTCGAGGCGCTGGGCAAGTGTGCCGAGGGCGGTGCGGGCGGCCTGGGCGCGGGCCGGGCCGAATGCGGTGCGCCAGGCCAGTGGCAGGGTGGAGATGGTGCCCTCGGTGACATCGTCGGGCAGCAGCTGGGCGAGGACGCGGGCCAGGGCGGTGGTGTGCTCCAGGCGTTCGGGGTCGGCCCAGTCCGGTTTGTAGACGCGGTACTTGACCTCGTCGGAGCCGAAGCCTTCATAGGGGAAGCCGTTGAGGGTGACGACTTCGAGGCCGCGCCGGTCGAGTTCGGTGCGCAGCCCGCGCAGTGCGGCCGGGTCCGTGACGAGGGCGTGGGCGGCGTCCTTGGCGAGCCACAGGCCGATGCCGATGCGGTCCCGGCCGAGCCGCTTGCGGACGGGTTCGCAGTGGTCGCGGAGCTGGGCGAGGACGCCGTCGAGGGTCTCCGCGGGGTGGACGTTCGTGCAGTAGGCGAGATGGACGGTGGAGCCGTCGGGGTGGCGGAAGCGCATGGCTCACGCCCCGCCGCGGAGGATGGAGTTGCCTTCGTGGGTGGCGTCGGTGTCCACGACGTCCAGGGCGAGGCGGCCGCTGAGCCCGTAGAAGGCGACGGGGTTGCGCCACAGCACGCGGTCGACCTCGTCCTCGGTGAACCCGGCGTCGAGCAGCGCGTCACCGACCTTGCGGGTCTTGAGGGGGTCGCTCTTGCCCCAGTCGGCGGCCGAGTTGACGAGGACGTGCTCCGGGCCGTACTGGCGCAGGATCGCGACCATCCGCTCCTCGTCCATCTTGGTGTCGGGGTAGATGGAGAAGCCGAGCCAGCAGCCCGCGTCCTTGGCTTCCTTGACAGTGGTCTCGTTGAGGTGATCGATCAGGACCCGGTCCATGGGCAGCGCGGATTCGGCGACCACGTCCAGGGTGCGGCGCAGTCCGGCCAGCTTGTCGCGGTGCGGAGTGTGCACGAGCGCGGGCAGCTCGTGGTCGGCGGCGAGCTGCAGCTGGGCCGCGAGCGCGGTGTCCTCGGCGGGTGTCATGGAGTCGTAGCCGATCTCGCCGACGGCGACGACGTTGTCCTTCACGAGGTACCGGGGCAGCAGGTCGAGGACGGGAGTGCAGCGCGCGTCGTTCGCTTCCTTGGGGTTGAGGGCGATCGTGCAGTGGTGGGCTATGCCGTACTGGGCGGCGCGGAAGGGCTCCCAGCCGAGGAGGGAGTCGAAGTAGTCGACGAAGGAGGCGGGAGAGGTGCGGGGCTGGCCCAGCCAGAAGGCGGGTTCGACGACGGCGCGCACCCCCGCGGCGTGCATGGCCTGATAGTCGTCGGTGGTGCGGGAGGTCATGTGGATGTGGGGGTCGAAGATGCGCATCAGGACTCCTGCTCCTCACCGATGGGGGTCGAAGGGGCCGTGACGGCCACGGCGGCCGCCGGATCCGGGCGGTCCGGCCGTTCCTGGCGGTCCGGCGGCACCGAGAGGTCCGACCGTTCCGGGAGGCGGGGCGCCGGGAGGTCCGGTGGGGCGGCCAGGGCCAGGACGCGGTGCAGATCGCCGGGGACGGGCCGGCCGGCGGCGGCGCGCTCGTCCGCGTAGTCGGCGAGCATCCGGGCCAGTTCGTCGTCGGCGTGGGCGCGGCGCTCCAGGTCGGCGACAGCGTCCACGGGCACCTCGGTGAACAGGCACTTGAGGACGGCGTGCCGCCACGCGTGCGCGGGGAGGTGGGCGGCGGCGTAGGGGCCGAGGGCGGCGGCCAGGAGGCGGGTGTCGTTGGTGCGCAGCGCGTCGTCGACCAGCGGCAGTGCCTCGGGGCCTGGCACCAGGAGAGGCAGACAGCGCAGGACGGCGCGGCGTTCGGCGGCAGTGCCCTGGTCGTAGAGCCGGGTGAGCGTCGCGGTGTCGGCGCGGGCGGCGTGGAGCAGCAGCAGGCGGGCGGCGTCGGCGTGCTCGGGCCCGCAGCGGCGCCCGGCCTCGGCGAACCGCAGCTCCCAAGAGGGTGGTGCGGCAGCCCGAGCGTCGGCGGTGGGGTTCGCGACGCCGTCAGCCACAGCTTCGGCGACGGCCTCGCCCGCAGCTTCAGCGGCACCTTCGCTGGTAGCTGCGGCGGCACCTTCGCTGGTGGCCGCGGCGACGGCTTCGCTCCCGGCCGCGGCGACGGCTTCGGCGACGGCCTGGTCGAGCCAGGCACGGGCGGCGCCGCCGAGGGCGGTGTCGAGGCGGGAGCGGAGGTCGGCGACGGCGGGCGGTTCGGTCATGGGGTTCCTCCTCGGGGTGAGGCCTCGCGGAGCAGCGGCGGGGCGGTGGCGGGACCGGAGGGAGCACGAGGGGAGGTGAGAGCGCCGGAGGTGCCGGGCAGCGCGAGGGCGGCGGCCCGGTGGAGGAAATCCAGTGACTGGGTGGCGAGTTGAGGGCCCGCGTGGGAGTGGCGGGGCAACTCGACGACGGTCAGGCCCTGGTAGCCGGTCTCAGCCAGGGCGCGCAGCACGGGCGGGAAGTCGATCTCGCCGTCGCCGAACGGGAGGTGTTCGTGGACGCCCCGGCGCATGTCCTCGATCTGGACGTGCCGCAGCCAAGGGGCGGCGGCGCGGACGCAGTCGGCGGGTGACTGCGGTTCGAGGCACTGGCAGTGGCCGATGTCGAGGGTCAGGCCCAGGAGTTCGGGGTCGCCGAGGAGATGACGGAGGTGGTGGAAGTCGGCGAGTGTGGCGAGGAGATGGCCGGGTTCGGGCTCGACGGCCAGCGGCAGGCGGGCCCCGGACGCGGCGTCGAGGACGGGCACGAACGCATCGGCGAGGCGCGACCAGGCGGTCTCCACGGAGGTGCCGTCCGGTGTGGTGCCGCTGAAGCAGTGGACGGCGTGGGCGCCGAGGTCCGTGGCGACCTGCACGGCGCGGATGAGGAGGCGGACCCGTTCGGCACGGCGCTGCGGGTCGGGGTCGAGCAGGGAGGGCCCGTGCTTGCGGCGCGGGTCGAGCACATAGCGGGCGCCGGTCTCCACCGTGACCGTGAGGCCCAGCCGGTCGAGTCGCCGGGCCACCCTGCGGGTGCGGGCGGCCAGGTCAGGGGCGAGGGGGTCGAGGTGCATGTGGTCGAGAGTGAGGCCGACGCCGGAGTAGCCGAGGTCGGCGAGGAGGCCGAGGGCGTCGTCGAGACGGAGGTCGGTGAGGCCGTTGGTGCCATAGCCGAAGCGGAGGCGGGCGGGGCCGCCTTGAGCGGGGAGGCCCGCGGCCGGGGCCACCCGGGCAGCCGGGCCTGCGGCGGAGGCGCCGCCGGGGAGAGTGGCGCCCTGGGCGAGAGGCCGTTCGGCGGCGGTCATGTGACGCTCACCCGGCGGGCGAAGCGGCGGGCCGCCGGGGCCAGGCTCGCCGCGACCAGGGCGCTGCCGAGGGACCCTGACCTCGCGGCGAGCGCGGCCTGGAGCGGGATCAGGGCACGGATGCCGCCGCCGACGGCGCGCTGGGTCAAGGGAGGTGAGGGGTTCAGGGCCGCGTGGAGGAAGGGTCGGCCGGCCGTGGTGATGTAGGCCAGGGCGAGGGCAGCCCGGGCGAGGGCGCCGGTGCCCTCGGCCGACCAGGGTGTGCGGGTGGTGCCCGGCAGACCGAGCCTGACTGCTGGCCGTCGGCCCGGCGGGAGCGAAGGTGGCCCGGATGCCGTCCTCCGGGGCCGGGCCACCGCGTGGGCCAGGGCGAGGGTCGTGGCGAGGGCGCCCAACGGGGCGGTGGAGGAGCCGCCCTGGGTTTCGTGGCGAGAGACGGAGGTGACAGCGAGGGTGTGCGCGCCGAGCGCCAGGGCGGCGGGCACGGCGGAGCTCACCCGGCGCGCCCCTTCCCGGACGGCCCGCCCCGCGCGGGCCCCTCCAGGAGGCCGACCGAGACCACCCCCTCGGAGGGCGCCGTCGGCAGCCCGAGCGAAGCCGCCGGTGGATCCAGCACTGCTGGGACCTCGGCCAAAGCCACCCGCCCGAGCGCCCGGATTGGCCGCCGGACCGGGGCCACCCGCCCAGGCAGCTCCGTCGGCTGCCTGGCCGAAGCCCCCCGCTCGGGCAGCTCCGTCGGCCACCCGGCCGAAGCCACCGGCCTGGGCGGCTCCCCTGGTCGCCCGCCCAGGGCTGCCGGTCCGAGCCGCGCCGTTGACCGCCCGGCCAGCGCGGCCTCCCGGCCGAGCCGCTCCACTGGCCGACCCGCCGAGGCCGCCCGGCCCAGAGGCACCGCGACTCGCCCCGTCGAGTTCGGCTCGCCGCAAAAATCCGCTGCCCGCCCCGCCGGAGCCCCGCCCCCGCACGGGGTGGCCAGCCGCGTCACCAGGGCCAGGGTCAGAGTCAGGGCCGCCGCCCCGCCGCGCCCCGGCTGCCGAGGCGTTCGTGGCTGTCGCCGTCGCGCCGAGGAGGAGGTCGAGGGCTCGGGCCGTGGCCATGGTGGCGGGGCCTGCCTTGGTGTGTTTGAGGGTCAGGTCGTAGGCCCAGACGGTGCCGGCCAGGGCGGTGGCCACGGTGAGGGCCGGACGGCCCGCTCGGGCGGCCAGGGCCAGGCCCGCGGCGGTGAGGGCGGTGGCGGCGGTGAGGGCGGCGGCGGGGTGGACGCGGCCGGACGGGATGGGGCGGTGCGGGCGGTCCACGGCGTCCTCGGCGCGATCGGCCCAGTCGTTGAGGGCCATGCCCGCCTCGTAGAGGCAGAGGGAGGAGGTGAGAGCGAGGGCAGTGCCACGGCCCGGGCGCAGACCGGTGGCGGCGGCTCCGGCGAGGGCGTCGCCGGGGACGGTGAACAGGGCTGGGAGCCGCAGGAGTTCGGCCCAGGCGCGGGCGCGGGCGCGGAGGGGGCGCATGCGCTACTCACCCCGTCCCTGCAACCGGGCCGCGAAGGCGGTGAGCGCGGCGTACTGGTCGGCGAGGGCGGCGGACGCGCCCGGGTCGGGGTCCTTGAAGTAGAAGGCGAGTTCGGGCAAGGGGCCGGTCAGGCCCCGGGCGTGGGCGCGGGAGAGGAGGCGGGCCAGGTCGAGGACCAAGGGGGCGGCGAGGGCGGAGTCGCAGCCCTGCCAGGTGGTCTGGAGGACCATGCGGGTGCCGAGGAAGCCGTCGAAGGCGATGTGGTCCCAGGCGGTCTTCCAGTCGCCGAGGGCGGGGACGTCGTCGATGTGGACCTCGCCCTGCGGGACGGCGCCGAGGGTGTCGGCGAGGACGCGCTCCTTGCCCGCGTTCTTGGCGGCGGCCGCGGCGGGGTCGGCGAGGGCGGCGCCGTCGCCGCCGCCGAGGAGGTTCGTGCCGGACCAGGCGCGGACGTCCAGGGCGCGCTGGGCGAACATCGGGCCGAGCACGGAGCGCAGCAGGGTCTGGCCCGTCTTGCCGTCGCGGCCCGCGTAAGGGAGGCCGCTGGTCGCGGCGAGGGCGGCGGGGGCGGGGTGGTGCAGGCCGGTGGAGGGGGTGAAGTTCACATAGGGGCAGCCCGCGCGCAGGGCCGCCGTGGCGTAGAGGGAGCTGGCCGGTAGGCGGCGGGCCCAGGGCGGTGCCGAGGAGGGCGGTGGGGCGGAGGGTTCGGGCGGCGCGGCGGGCGGGGCCGGTTCCGTGGAGGCCACGTTCACGACGACGGCGCGGGCGAGGCCGCGGCGGCGGACGAAGTCGGAGATCTCGGAGGTGAAGGCGGAGATGAGTTCCTCGTCGGTGCGGGCGTCGCCGGGCAGGGGGCCACCGGTGCGGATCTCGGCGTCGGCGGCCACGAGTTCGGCGTGGACGGCCGCGGGCAGGCCGTGCGGCAGCACTCCCTGGGCGGCCAGCTGTTCGGCGCGTTTGGGCAGGGGGCACTCGACGGTGTCGTGGCCGCCGAAGACCAGGGAGGTGAGGGCGGGCAGCCCGGCACCGGCGAAGGCCGGGGTCTCCGTGACCATGCCGGTCGGCGGGTGCAGGCCGGCCGTCATCGCCGCGCAGCCCGCGACGGCCGTCGTGGCGACGGACCCCCGGGCGCCGATCAGCCACACCCCCGTGGGGTCCTCGGTAGCGCTACTGGACACGGCTGCCTCCCTGTCTTGGCACGCGATCGGTGCGCATCTGCTCAGTCATCACACGTGCCTCACGGAGAGGCAAGACGGCGACAAGACGTCAAGACGATGGGACGGTGGGCGGAGGTCCGGCGTCCTCCGCCCACCGCCGTCTATCGGGCGCCCGCTCCCCCGGCACCGAGGGCGGCGCCGGGAACGGCACCGGGCGCGGGGCCGGAGCGGCCGTCGGCCAGGTCCTTCACGCGGATGTCGCGGAAGGCGACCTGGTCGTCGACGCCGTGGTTCTGGACGCCGATGTGGCCGTCGCGCAGGCTGCGTGCGGGGTCGGTGTTGGTGTAGTCGTTGATCTGGACGCCGTTGAGCCAGATCCGCAGGCGTTCGCCCTCGACGCGGAGTTCGTAGGTGTTCCACCGGCCTGGAGGGTTCAGGGCGCGGTCGCGGGCGGCCAGGTCGGCGGACTTGAAGCCGTACACCGAGCCGGTGGTCTTCTCCGGCACGTCGGTGGCGTCGATCTGGATCTCGTAGCCGTTGTTGACGGCCGACCAGGGGTCGTCGGAGGGAGGGAAGCCCACGAAGACACCGGAGTTGTCGTCCTTGTCGGTCCCGGTCATCTTCCAGTCGAGCTTGAGGGAGTAGGAGCCGAAGGAGCGGTCGGCGTACCAGAGCATGCCCATGCCGCCGACGGAGGTGAGGGTGCCGTCGTCCTTCAGGGCGAAGGAGCCGGGTCCGGCCTGTTTCCACCGGGTGAGGGAGGCGGCGGTGCCGTCGAACAGGGGCGTGTAGCCCTGCTCGGGGCGGCAGTCGGCCTGTGCGGCGCCCGTGGCGTACTGGATGCCGCCGAGCAGGTGGGTGCGGAAGGCGGGGTCGGCGTACGACTGTTTGGTGTGCCCGCCGCCGGTGTAGAAGGAGCGCCCGGCGCCGCCGTCGACGGAGCTCTGGCACCAGGCGATGGGATGGTCTCCGCCCATCGTGCCGCCGCTGTACGACGACTCGTCGAGGGAGGCGAGGACCCGGGCGCGCTGGCGCGGGTTGGAGCGGTAGTTGTACCACTCGTCGGTGCGGTCCCAGCCGGCGCCGAGGTGGGCCGTCGCCGGGTGGGCATGGTCCTCGACCTCGACCTTCGCGGGCTGGATCGCCGGGTGCGACTGGAAGTGGGCGCCCACGAGGCCGCCGTAGAAGGGCCAGTCGTACTCGGTGTCGGCGGCCGCGTGGACGCCGACGTAGCCGCCGCCCGCGCGGACGTAGCGTTCGAAGGCGGTCTGCTGGGCGGAGTTGAGGACGTCGCCGGTGGTGGAGAGCCAGACGACGGCGTCGTAGCGGGCCAGGTTCTTGGGGGTGAAGGCGCGGGCGTCCTCCGTGGCGTCGACGGTGAAGCCGTGGGCGGCGCCCAGGTCCCGGACGGCGGCGACGCCGTCCGGAATCGAGTCGTGGCGGAAACCGGCGGTCTTGGAGAAGACCAGGACGCGTTCGCCGTCCTTGCGCCCGTTGGCGTCGGGGCCGGGGTCGGGCCGGGACCGCGCCGGTTCCGAGACGCATCCGATCAGCAGGGTGGCGGCCGCCGTGGCGACGACGAGCCGCGCGCGTGCGCGCATCGCGGTGCCTCCCTCTCAGCTCGTGGTGAAGGTGAAGTCGTCGACGTCGTACAGGGCGCCCGTGCCGGTGCCCTTGAAGACCAGGTAGAGCGTGGTCGTGCCCGCGGGCGCGCCCGCGATGGCCGTGCTGACGTCGGTGTACGTCTCCCACGACCCGGTCGGGTCGACCTTGGCGCCGCCGAGCAGGGTGCCGTCGGCCGCGCCCGCGCGGATCTCCAGGGTGCCGCCGGAGCCCGCGGAGGCGACGCGCGCCGTGAGCTTCGTGGCGTTCCCCAGCTGGTACGGCTTGAAGGACACCCAGTCGCCGTCGTGGATGTCACCGACCGTCTTGCCGCCGTGGGCCGGGGTGTGGCTGATGACGCTCACGCCTTTGGAGTCGCCGTAGTGCTCGGCCTGGCGGTGCCGGGTCTGGGTGACGTTCTGGTCGTGGGTGGTCAGCGGGGGCTGGCCGCCCGCGCCCTTGTCGGTGTACTCGGCGTCGAAGACGCCGAAGATGTTCGCGTTCGGGTCGTGCTCGCTGTCCGCGGACGTCTGGAGGGTGCCTTCGCAGCCGCTGGCGGAGGTGACCGGGTGGCCGTGGCTGTCGTGGCCGAGGATGTGCGTGACCTTGACCTTGGCGCAGTCGATGGTGCCGTCTTCGGGATCGGTCACGGTCACCTTGAAGGGCACCTTGTCGCCGAAGGTGAACAGCTGGCCGTCACCGGGCAGTTCCAGCTTCACGGTGGGCGCGGTGTTGCCGACGGTGACGTGCGCGCTCGCGGTGCCGGTGCGGCCGGAGGGGTCCTTGGCGGTGACGGTCGCGGTGTAGACGCCGTTCTTGTCGTACGTGTGCGAGGGGTTCTGCTCGGTGGACGTGCCGCCGTCGCCGAAGTCCCAGGCGTAGGTGAGCGCGTCGCCGTCGGCGTCCGTGGCCTTCGCCGTGAACTGGGTCTTCAGCGGGGCCTGGCCGCTGGTCACCGTGGCCGAGGCCTCGACGACGGGCGAGTGGCCGCCGGTGGCGTTCTCGATGCGGTACAGGGCGGAGTTGTGGTCGCCGTTGAAGTAGCCGGTGCCGTAGTCGAGGACGTACAGCGCCCCGTCCGGGCCGAACTCCATGTCCATCACCTGGGTGCCCTTCCAGGGGAAGGCGTTGATGGACTTCACGGCGCCGTCCGCGCCCTGGTCGATGCGCTTGATCCAGCGCCGCCCGAACTCACCCGCGAAGTAGTTCCCGTCGTAGGCCTGCGGGAACTTCACCGGTGACGCGAGGTTCGCGTCGTAGCGGTAGACCGGGCCGCCCATCGGGGACTCCGAGCCGGTGCCGAACTCCGGGACCGAGCCGCCGTCGTACGGGATCCACGCGGGCTGCGCGGGCGGCAGCTTGGTCAGGCCCGTGTTGCGCGGCGAGGTGTTCGTCGGCGCGGCGCAGTCGAAGGCCGCGCCGGAGGCGCCGGTGGCGAAGTCGTAGTCGACGTAGGCGTCGTTCTTGCCGGTGCAGTACGGCCAGCCGTAGTTGCCGGGCTTGGTGACGCGGGTGAACTCGACCTGTCCCGCGGGGCCGCGCTTCGGGTCGGCCTTGCCCGCGTCCGGGCCGTAGTCGCCGAGGTACACGATGCCGGTGGGCTTGTCGACGCTCATCCGGAAGGGGTTGCGGAAGCCCATCGCGTAGATCTCGGGGCGGGTCTTCTTGGTGCCCGGGGCGAAGAGGTTGCCGCGGGGCACGGCGTACGTGCCGTCGCTCCTGACCTTGATGCGGAGGATCTTGCCGCGCAGGTCGTTGGTGTTGGCGGCGGTGCGCTGGGCGTCGTACGCGGGGTTGCGTCCCGCGCGCTCGTCGATGGGGGTGTAGCCGTCGGAGGCGAAGGGGTTGGAGTCGTCGCCCGTTGACAGGTAGAGGTTGCCCTGCTTGTCGAAGTCGATGTCGCCGCCGACGTGGCAGCAGATGCCGCGGCTCGCGGGGACGTCGATGACCTTCTTCTCACTGGCCGCGTCCAGGGTGCCGTCGGCCTTGAGCACGAAGCGGGACAGGCGGTTCACGCCGTCGAACTTCTTGAAGTCCGCCGCGGTGCCGTCGTTGGGCGCGTCGCCCGCGGGGGTGTTCAGGGGCGGGGCGTAGTAGAGGTAGACCGCCCTGTTCTTGCGGAAGTTCGGGTCGATGCCGACGCCTTGCAGGCCTTCCTCGTCGTGCGAGTACACCGGGATCCTGCCGGCGACCTTCGTCTCCCCCTTGGCGTCCGTCAGGCGCACCGTGCCGTCGCGGGACGTGTGCAGGACCGAGCGGTCGGGGAGCACGGCGAGGGTCATGGGCTCGCCCATCTCCGGCTCGCCCTTGGCGAGGGTGACCTGCTGGAAGTCCTCCGCGCGCGGTTGCGACGGCGTCTTGGCCGTGCTGTGGGGGGCGGCGACGGTGAGGGTTGCGGCGGTGAGGAGGGTGCCGGTGAGCAGGGCGAGGGCCTTGCGGGTGGTGGGGCGCGGTCTGTGCACGGGGTCCTCCGGTCGGGGGCCGTGTGGGGCTGGCTGCTGCCTGGCGCCCGGGGTGCGCCGTCACCCCGGGGGTTATGTCCTGTACACCTCAGCGACGGTAGCCGCGTTTGTCCGTGGCGGATAGCCCTTGTGCGGGGGGTGTGTTGGGCTTCTTCCTTGGGCGGGACAAAGTGGGGCCCTCGCGGGTGCGCCCCAGGCCCGCCCCTTCCCGAACAAGGGGGCTCCGCCCCCTTGGACCCCCGTTTTATCGGCGCTCCGCGCCTCGTCCTCAAACGCCGGACGGGCTGAATCTGCCGCCTGTGCGGGCCGCAGACGAAGGGCTACTTCGCGAAGGCCGCGTCGAAGGAGGCTGTCGGGGGCTCGTAGTCGTACGACTTGAGGTGGCGCAGGGCCTCGGGGGCGCCCTGGAGGCGGTCCATGCCCGCGTCCTCCCACTCGACCGAGACGGGACCCTCGTAGGAGATGGCGCGCAGCATGCGGAAGACGTCCTCCCAGGGGACGTCCCCGTGGCCCGCCGAGACGAAGTCCCAGCCGCGGCGCGGGTCGCCCCACGGCAGGTGGGAGCCCAGGCGGCCGTTGCGGCCGTCGAGGCGGCGGCGGGCCTCCTTGCAGTCGACGTGGTAGACGCGGTCCCGGAAGTCCCAGAGGAACGACACCGGGTCGAGGTCCTGCCACACGAAGTGCGACGGGTCGAAGTTGAGGCCGAAGGCGGCGCGGTGGCCGACGGCGGCCAGGGCCTTCTGCGTGGTCCAGTAGTCGTACGCGATCTCGCTCGGGTGCACCTCGTGGGCGAAGCGGACGCCCTCCGCGTCGAACACGTCCAGGATCGGGTTCCAGCGCTCCGCGAAGTCCTCGTAGCCGCGCTCGATCATCGACTCGGGCGCGGGCGGGAACATCGCCACCAGGTGCCAGATCGCGGAGCCGGTGAAGCCCACCACCGTGTCCACGCCGAAGGCCGCGGCCGCGCGCGCCGTGTCGGCCATCTCGTCTGCGGCGCGCCGCCGTACGCCCTCCGCCTCGCCGTCACCCCAGATGCGGGCGGGCAGGATCGCCTGATGGCGCTCGTCGATGATGGCGTCGCACACCGCCTGCCCGACCAGGTGGTTGGAGACGGCCCAGCACTTCAGGCCGTACTTGTCGAGCAGCGCGCGGCGGCCGTCCGCGTACGAGGGGTCCGCGAGGGCCTTGTCGACCTCGAAGTGGTCGCCCCAGCAGGCGAGTTCGAGGCCGTCGTAGCCGAAGTCGCGGGCCAGCGAGCAGACCTCCTCGAGGGGCAGATCCGCCCACTGGCCGGTGAAGAGGGTGAACGAGCGGGGCATGAACGGTCCTTTCCTCGGATGCCGGACGCCGGGCGTCGTGGGCCGTCACCGGCCTCAGGCCGCTGCCGGCGAGGTCGCCACCGGCGTGTACACGGAGTTCTTCTGCGCGCTCTCCTCCACCGCGGCGAGCACCCGCTGCACGGCGAGCCCGTCGGCGAAGGACGGCTCGGGCGCGGTGCCGGTGGCGATGGCGTGCAGCAGGTCGCGGGCCTGGTGCACGAAGGTGTGCTCGTAGCCGAGGCCGTGGCCCGGCGGCCACCAGGCCGCCAGATAGGGGTGGGCGGACTCGGTGACGAGGATGCGGCGGAACCCGGCCGACGCGGCGGGCTCGGTGTGGTCGTGGAAGGAGAGCTCGTTCAGGCGCTCCAGATCGAAGGCCAACGAGCCGTCGGAGCCGTTGAGTTCGAGGCGCAGCGCGTTCTTGCGGCCCGCGGCGAACCGCGTGGCCTCGAAGGTGGCGAGGGCCCCGGAGGGGAAGCAGGCCGTGAAGACGGCGGCGTCGTCGACCGTGACCTGACCCGTCGCCGCACCGCCCGCCGCCCCACCACCCGTAGCCGCACCACCCGACCCCGCACCGCCCGTCACCGCGCCGCCCGTCACCGCGCCGCTCTTCGCCGTGAGACCGCCGGACGCGTCCGCGGCGCCCGCGACGTCCGCGACGAGCGGCCGTTCCCGTACGAACGTCTCCGTCAGGGCCGACACGCCCGCGACGGCCTCGCCCGTCAGGTACTGCGCGAGGTCCACGATGTGCGCGCCGAGGTCGCCGAGGGCCCCCGAGCCCGCCCGGTCCTTGCGCAGCCGCCACGTCAGCGGGAAGCCGGGGTCGACCAGCCAGTCCTGGAGGTAGGTGAGGCGGACGTGGCGCAGCGCCCCGAGGCGACCCGCGGCGACCATCTCACGGGCGAGCGCGAGCGCGGGCACGCGGCGGTAGTTGAAGCCGACCATCGCCACCTGGCCGCGGGCGCGGGCCCGCTCGGCGGCGGCGACCATGGCCTCCGCCTCCTCCACGGTGTTGGCGAGCGGCTTCTCGCACAGCACGTGCTTGCCCGCCTCCAGGGCGGCGACGGCGATCTCCGCATGGCTGTCGCCGGGGGTGCAGACGTCGACGAGGTCGACGTCGTCCCGGGCGATGAGGGCCCGCCAGTCGGTCTCGGCGGCCGCCCAGCCGAGCCGGTCGGCGGCGGCGCGCACGGCCGTGCCGTCGCGGCCGCAGACCGCCGCGAGCCGGGCCTCGACCGGCAGGTCGAAGACGCGCCCCACGGTCCGCCAGCCCTGGGAGTGGGCGGCGCCCATGAAGGCGTAGCCGACCATGCCGACGCCGATGCGGCGCCGCCCGGCGGCCGGCCCCGCCGCGGACCCGGACCCGGCCCCGGAAGCGGCCTCGTGCTCCGTCTCACTCATGCGGTAACTCCTCCTGGTCGACGCCTGCTTCGCGGGTCAGCGGGCACCTCACTTGAAGCCGGTGGACATGTACTGGTCGACGTTGTCCTTGTCGACGACGGCCGAGTAGAGCGTGATGGAGGCCGGGATCTCGTACTCGGCCATGCCGCCGACGCCCTTGCCCTGGCCGAGCGCCCGGGCGAGGTCGATCGCGGACGCCGCCATCGTCGGCGGATACAGGACGGTGGCCTTCAGCACGCCCCGGTCCTGCTTGATCTCCTGGAACGCGGAGAGCGCGCCCGCGCCGCCGACCATCAGGAAGTCGTCGCGCCCGGCCTGCTTGATGGCGCGCAGGGCGCCGACCCCCTGGTCGTCGTCGTGGTTCCACAGGGCGTCGATGTTCTTCTGCGCCTGGAGCAGCTGTGCCATCTTCGCCTGGCCCGACTCGACGGTGAACTCGGCGGCCTGCCGGGCGACCTTCTCGATGTTGGGGTAGTTCTTCAGGGCGTCGTCGAAGCCCTTGGTGCGCTGCTTGGTCAGCTCCAGGTTGTCGAGCCCGGCGAGCTCCACGACGCGGGCGCCCTTCTTGCCCTTGAGCTTCTCGCCGATGTAGTGCCCGGCGTTGAGGCCCATGCCGTAGTTGTCGCCGCCGATCCAGCAGCGGTAGGCCTGCGCGGAGGCGAAGATCCGGTCGAGGTTGACGACGGGGATCCCGGCCTTCATGGCCTTCAGGCCGACCTGGGTGAGGGCCTTGCCGTCGGCGGGCAGGATGACGAGGACGTCGACCTTCTTGTTGATGAGGGTCTCGACCTGCCCGATCTGCGCCGCGGTGTCGTTGGAGCCCTCGGTGGCCTCCAGGGTGACGTCCTTGTACTTCTCCGCCCGCTCCTTGGCGTTGTCGTTGATGGCGTTCAGCCAGCCGTGGTCGGCCTGCGGCCCGGCGAAGCCGATGGTGACCTCCTTGCCGGGCTTGCTGTCGGCGACGGCCTGGTTGTTCTCCGAAGCCGAGTCGTCGTCCTTGGACTCGTTGCTGGTGCAGCCCGTCAGGACGGCCCCCGCGGACACGGCGGCCGCCCCGAAGAGCAGCCCTCTGCGGCTCGTGCTGTGTGGCATGGCGGTGACCCCTTCGGATGGTGGTCAGGTGGTGGCCGTACGGCGCTGCACCAGGACGGCGGCGACGATGATCGCCCCCTTGGCGATCTGCTGGACGGCGGTCTCCAGGTTGTTGAGCGCGAAGATGTTGGTGATCGTGGTGAAGATCAGGACGCCGAGCACGGAGCCGGTGATGGTGCCGCGGCCGCCGCTGAGCAGGGTGCCGCCGATGATCACGGCGGCGATGGCGTCGAGTTCGTACAGGTTGCCGTTGGTGTTCTGGCCCGAGCCCGCCAGGACGATCAGGAGGAAGGCCGCGATGCCGCAGCACAGGCCCGAGAGGAGGTAGAGGTAGAGCCGCTGCCGCCGTACGTCGATCCCGGCCAGGCGCGCGGCCTCCGCGTTGCCGCCCACAGCGACCGAGCGGCGCCCGAACGTGGTGCGGTTGAGCAGCAGCCAGCCGACGGCGGTCACCGCCGCGAAGACCATCACCAGCGGCGGGACGCCGAGCACGTACGCGTCGCGCTCGCCCAGCTTGAGCACGCCGTCCACGGTGACCATCTGGGTCTTGCCGTCGGTGATCTCCAGGGCGAGGCCGCGCCCGGAGGCCAGCATGGCGAGCGTGGCGATGAACGGCACCATGCCGCCGTACGCGATGAGCAGCCCGTTGACGAGCCCGCAGCCGAGGCCGACGACGACGGCCGTGAAGAGGATCCCCGCGAAGCCGTACTCCTGGGTGGCGACGGTCGTCGCCCACACCGAGGCGAGCGCGACGATCGCGCCGACGGACAGGTCGATGCCGCCGGAGATGATGACGAAGGTCATGCCGACGGTGACGACGCCGATGACGGACGCCTGGGTGAGGATCAGCTGGACGTTGTCGGTGTCGAGGAACGCGTCGGGCTGGGTGACGCCGCCGACCACGATCAGGGCGCCGAGGACGCCGAGCAGCGACAGGGTCCGCAGGTCGGCGTGGGCGACGAGGGCCCGCACGGGGCCGCGCGCGCCGTCGGCCGGGGGGCTCTTCTCGGTGACGGGCCGGGCGGGCGTTGCGGGCTGCGTCATGACGCCGGGCTCCCTTCCGTGGTGACGGTGTCTTGCGGTGCGCCCGCCGCGGTGCCGGACGCCAGCACGAGGTCGAGCACGCGGTGCTCGTCGAGCTCGCCGGCGGGCGCCGTGTGCACCACCCGGCCCTCGCGGAGCACCAGGACGCGGTCGGCGAGGCCGAGGACCTCGGGCACCTCGCTGGAGACGAGCAGCACGGCGAGGCCCTCGTCGGCGAGCCGCCGCACCACGGCGTACAGCTCGGCGCGGGCGCCGACGTCGACGCCGCGCGTCGGTTCGTCGAGGAGCAGGACGCGGCAGCCGCGCAGCAGCCACCGCGCGAGGACGGCCTTCTGCTGGTTGCCGCCGGACAGGGTGCGCACGGGCACCGCGGGGTTGTCGGGCCTGAGCGACAGCTCCCGGGTGGCGGCGCGTGCGGCCTCCCGCTCCTTGCCCCGGTCCAGCCAGCCGCCGTGCGAGAAGCGGGACATGGACGACACGGACACGTTGCGCGTGACGGACTCCAGCATCAGCAGGGCCTGCGCCTTGCGCTCCTCGGGGGCGAGGCCGAGTCCGGCGCGCACGGCCGCGCGGACGCTGCCGGGGCGCAGGGCCTTGCCGTGCACGCGAACGTGGCCCGCGGTCGGCTTGCGCGCGCCGTAGATGGTCTCCAGGATCTCGGACCGCCCGGAGCCGACGAGTCCGGCGAGCCCGACGATCTCCCCCGGGCGCAGCGTGAGGTCGAGGGGCGCGAACTCACCGTCCCTGGCCAGGCCGTGGACGGTGAGCAGGGGTTCGGGCGGCGGCGTGCGCGTGCTCTCGGGCCGCGGCGGGAAGACGTACTCGACGGTGCGGCCCGTCATCAGCGCGATGATCTCGCGTGTCGGCGTCTGCTTCGCGGGCAGCCCGACGGCGACGGCCCGGCCGTCCTTCAGGACGGTGACGCGGTCGCCGATGCGGCGGATCTCTTCGAGCCGGTGCGAGATGTACACGACCGCGACGCCGTCGGCCGTGAGGTCGCCGACGATGCGGAAGAGGTTGTCGACCTCGTCCGGGTCGAGCGCGGCGGACGGCTCGTCCATGACGATGAGGCGTACGTCGTGGGAGAGCGCGCGGGCCATCGACACGATCTGCTGCTGGGCGGCGGACAGTTCCCCCACGAGCCGCGCGGGGCTGATCTCGGCGTGCCCGAGTCGCTTGAGCAGCGCGGCGGTCGCGGCCCGGGCCGTGCCTCTGCGGACGACGAAACCGGCCGCCGTCGGCTCGTGTCCGAGGAAGACGTTCTCGGCCACGGACAGGTGCTCGACCAGGTCGAGTTCCTGGTAGATGGTGGCGATGCCGAGGCGCATGGCGGCGATCGGCGAGCGTGGCGCGACCGTGTCGCCGCGCCAGGCGATGGTGCCGCCGTCGGGTTGGTGGGCGCCCGCGAGGACCTTGATGAGGGTGGACTTGCCCGCGCCGTTCTGGCCGAGCAGGCAGTGCACTTCACCGGCCTGGACGTGCAGGTCGACGCCGTCGAGCGCGCGGACGCCGGGGAACGACTTGGTGATGCCGGACATGCGGAGCAGCGGTGGTTCTGGTGCCATGACGGTTCCCTCGTACGGGTGTGGCCGGTCTCAGGGCAGAGCAGGGTGCGCGCTGTGCTGGGTGTGCCGGGGTGACGGGCGCGCGGACGGGCCGACGGGCGGGTCCGCGGGCGGGTCAGGCCGGTGAGAACAGATGGTCGCTGATGAGCCGGGCGCCGCCGGTGACTCCCGCGGTGGGGCCGAGTTCGCCGAGGACGATGGGGAGGTTGCCGGTCGCCAGGGGCAGCGACTGGCGGTAGACCTGGGTGCGGATCGCGGCGAGCAGGGTGTGGCCGAGGCCCGTGACGCCGCCGCCGATCACCACGAGACCCGGGTTGAAGAAGCTGACGAGACCCGCGATGACCTGGCCGGTGCGGTTGCCGCCGGCGCGGATCAGGTCGAGCGCGGTGGGGTCGCCCGCGGCGGCGGCCGCGGCCACGTCGGCGGCCGTGAGCGCGCCGGCCGCCTCCAGACGGGCGCCGAGCTCGGGCGAACGGCCCTGGTGGGCGGCCTCCTGGGCGTCGCGGGCGAGCGCGGCGCCGCTGAAGTGGGCCTCCAGGCAACCCTTGTTGCCGCAGGCGCAGGGGCGCCCCTCGGGCTCCACCTGGATGTGGCCGATGTCGCCCGCGCTGCCGGTCGTGCCCCGGTAGACCTCGCCGCCGACGACGATGCCGCAGCCGATGCCGGTGCCGATCTTGACGCAGAGGAAGTCGGCCACGGAGCGGGCCACGCCCGCGTGCTGCTCCCCCATCGCCATCAGGTTCACGTCGTTGTCGACCATGACCGGGCAGCCGAGCTCCTGGCTGAGCGCCTCCCGCACGGGGAAGCCGTCCCAGCCGGGCATGATCGGCGGGGCCACGGGCACGCCCTCGGGGAAGCGGACGGGCCCCGGCACGCCGATGCCCGCCCCGTCGAAGCCCTCCGCGAGGCCCGAGGCGCGCAGCTTCGCGGCCATGGCGAGGACCTGCTCGAAGACCGCGACCGGGCCCTCGCGGACGTCCATGGGCTGGTTGATGTGCCCGAGGACCTCCAGCTCGGCGTTGGTGACGGCGACGTCGACCGAGGTGGCGCCGATGTCCACGCCGAGGAAGCGGAGGTTCGGGGCGAGGCGGATGTTGTGGGAGCGGCGGCCGCCGCGGGAGGCGGCGAGGCCGTCGGCCACCACGAGTCCGGTCTCCAGGAGGCGGTCCACCTCCACGGCCAGCTTGGACCGGGAGAGGTCGACCTGATCGCCCAGTTGGGCGCGGGAGTTGGGGCCGCCGTCACGCAACAGGCGCAGCAGTCGCGCCTGGTGCGCGTTGGCGGGTCGAGCCGTCATGCGTCTCACGCGCCCCTCCCCGCCTCATCGGCCTTGTCCCTCTTACGTGTTGGGCTTTCGAGGGGAACGTAGCAGCGGCTGCCGGGAGTGGGAAGAACTTGCGCGCGAATTGCCCTCCACTTTCTCCTGCGGCAGGACAAAGCCGAGGCCCTCGCGGGGCGCCCCACCGCGTCCATCAGCGCGCTCCGCGCGCGGGCACCCCTTCCCGATCCGGGGGCTGCCGCCCCCGTACCCCCGCTCGGACGAGCGCGTCAGCGCGATGAAGGGCGAGTGGGTGGGGGAAGCCTCAGGCAGGGGCCCGGTCGTGGTACGTGCGGCGGGTGTGTTCCGTGTGGGCCCGCATCACGGCCGTGGCGCGGGCCTCGTCGCGGGCCGCGATCGCCGCGATCAGGTCGCGGTGCTCGACCCAGGACTGGACGCCCCGCTGGCGCGCCACCGGCGTGTAGTACCAGCGCACCCGCCGGTCGACCCGGCCCGCCAGTTCGGCGAGGACCACATTGCCCGCGAGGTCCATGACCTTGGCGTGGAACGCCGCGTTCGTGGCGACGACGAGGTCCACGTCCCCGGCGGCGACGGCCGACTCGCCGCGGGCGCACAGCTCTTCGAGGGCCTCGATGCCCGCGGAGCCCGCGTTCGCCGCGGCGAGGCGTGCGGCCTCCGCCTCCAGGAGGGTGCGGACCGTGAGCAGTTGGTCCGCCTCCTCCTCCGTCGGCTCGTGCACGAACGCGCCCTGGGCGGGCCTGAGGTCCACCCAGCCCTCGGTGTTGAGGCGCTGCAGGGCCTCGCGCACGGGCTGCCGGGACACGCCGAGGTGCCCGGCCAGCTCGCTCTCGACGAGGTGCTGGCCGGGCCGGAGGGCACGGGTGGTGATCAGTTCGAGCAGCGCCTCGTAGACGCGCTCGCGCAGCGGGCCGGGCCGTTCCAGCTTGGGCACCGTCCCCTGCGGCAGTCCTGCGGACAACATCCGGTCCCCCTCCTGGATCACACGAAGGCCACGACACGCCTGGGGCGCATTGGCTTTTGTCTACAGTTTACCGAGCACGGTGACCAGTACCAGAGGGAGTTGAGCCCGTCACGGGCAGCGCACGACCTGTCCCGCGTACGACAGGTTCCCGCCGAAGCCGAAGAGCAGCACCGGGTCGCCGGTGACGATCTCGCCGCGCTCCACCAGCTTGGAGAGGGCGAGCGGCACGGACGCGGCCGAGGTGTTGCCGGAGTCGACCACGTCGCGGGCGACCACCGCGTTCACCGCGCCGATGCGCTCGGCGAGCGGTTCGACGATGCGCAGGTTGGCCTGGTGCAGGACGACCGCGGCCAGGTCGGCGGGCACGAGCCCGGCCCGCTCGCAGGTCGCGCGGGCCAGCGGCGGCAGCTGCGTCGTCGCCCAGCGGTACACGCTCTGCCCCTCCTGGGCGAACCGCGCGGGCTGGCCCTCGATCCGCACCGCGTGCCCCATCTCCGGCACCGACCCCCACAGCACGGGGCTGATGCCGGGCTCGTCGTCGGGCCCGCAGGCCTCGACGACGGCGGCGCCCGCGCCGTCGCCGACCAGGACGCAGGTGGTGCGGTCCGTCCAGTCCGTGATGTCGGACATCTTGTCGGCGCCGATGACCAGGGCGCGGCTCGCGGCCCCGGCCCGCACGGCGTGGTCGGCGGTGGCGAGCGCGTGCGTGAAGCCCGCGCAGACCACGTTGACGTCCAGGGCTGCGGGCGAGCGCAGGCCGAGCCGGGCGGCGACGCGGGCGGCCATGTTCGGCGAGCGGTCGATCGCCGTGGAGGTGGCTACGACGACCAGGTCCACGGACTCGGGCGCCCGGCCCGCCGCCGCGAGGGCCTTGGCGGCGGCGTGCGCGGCGAGCTCGTCGACGGGCTCCTCGGGCCCCGCGATGTGCCGCGTGCGGATGCCGACCCGGGAGCGGATCCACTCGTCGCTGGTGTCCACCATGCCCGCCAGGTCGTCGTTGGTCAGCAGCCTGGCGGGCTGGTAGTGGCCGACGGCGGCGATGCGTGAGCCGGGCATGGGCGGGTCCCCTCGTGGTGCCGGAAGTGCGGGACCGTCCAGTCTGCTGAGCGACTCACGGGTAGCAGGTGACGTAATGCGACAGGATTGGGAGCGCTCGTTTGGATGCTTCTCATCATCGCGTCACCCGGTGAAGAGCTGTTTGGCCTTGTGTACGAGTTCGTAGAGGCCGTATGCCAGGGGCACGGTCACCCACAGCCAGGATCCCAGGATCAGCGCGCGGCGGCGCGGCGGGCGGTCCTGCCGCGGCGCGGGCGTGCCCGGGTCAGCGGGCGGCGGGCTCGGCGGCGTCGTCATCGGCGGCGGTCTCCTTCGGTGCGGCGAGGTGGTGGCGGGGGTGGACGGGACGGACCAGCTCGTTGGCGACGAACCCGACGACCAGCAGGCCGATCATGATCGAGAAGGAGGTGCCGTACAGGGCGGCGCCCTCCTTGCCCGCCTCCTCCTGCCGGTCGGCCACCCAGTTCACGATCAGCGGGCCGAGGACCCCGGCGAGCGACCAGGCGGTCAGCAGGCGGCCGTGGATGGCGCCCACCTGGTAGGTCCCGAAGAGGTCCTTCAGGTACGCGGGGACGGTGGCGAAGCCGCCGCCGTAGAAGGAGAGGATGACCAGCGCGCAGACGATGAACAGGGGCTTGGAGTCGTCGCCGAAGCGGGCGATGAGCAGGTACATCAGCGCGCCCGCGCCCAGGTAGACGCGGTACACGTTCTTCCGTCCGAGCAGGTCGGACGCGGACGACCAGCCGATGCGGCCCGCCATGTTCGCGGCCGAGAGCAGGGCGACGAACCCGGCGGCCGCCGACGCGGAGACCGGTGTCGAGGAGTCCGCGAAGAAGTCCGTGATCATCGGGGCGGCCTTCTCCAGGATGCCGATCCCCGCGGTCACGTTCATGCACAGAACGACCCACAGGCACCAGAACTGCGGGGTGCGCACGGCCTGGCGGGCCGAGACCTGGGGCCCGGCCGGCGCCCCCGCCGCCCCTTGGCCGCGGGCGCCGTCCGGCCCGGGAACCCGCACCAGGAGCACCCCGAGCGCCATGAAGACCGCGTACGTCAGACCGTGCACCAGGAAGGCGAGCGCGATGCCGGAGGAGTCCGTGCCGAACGACTCCAGCATCCGCGCCGACCACGGTGAGGCGATGAGCGCGCCGCCGCCGAAGCCCATGATCGCGATGCCGGTGGCCATGCCGGGCCGGTCGGGGAACCACTTGATCAGCGTGGACACCGGCGAGATGTAGCCAATGCCGAGCCCGATGCCGCCGACGAAGCCGTAGCCGAGGACGACGAGCCAGTACTGCCGGGTCGCGGCGCCGAGCGCGGCGAGCAGGAAGCCGGAGGAGAAGCAGACGAGCGCGACGGACATCGCCCAGCGGGGGCCGTTGCGCTCCACGAACGTGCCGCCGAAGGCGGCGGACAGGCCCAGCATGACGATGCCGAGCTGGAACGGCAGCGCACTCTGGGTGCCGCTGAGGTCGAGCGCGGACTCCAGGGGCGGTTTGAAGACGCTCCAGGCGTAGGCCTGGCCGATGGAGAGGTGCACCGACAGGGCGGCGGGCGGCACGAGCCAGCGGCTCCAGCCGGGGGGTGCGACGGGGGGCCTCATGATCCCGAACGGTAGGAATCCGGCGGTCCGTTGGGAAGGGGTCGGACGGGGATTCGTCGACGGTATGCGATGTGGTGCGCGGCCTCTTGTCGGCCCAACTCCCATACTGTAGACAGTATTCCATTCCCCGTCGCGCGGCCGTCCGGCCCCCGGGGCTACGCAAGGCTCGTCGGAACCTCGGCCGAACGGAGCGTCCCGTCGTGAGAGTCGCAGTCCTGGGCGCCGGAGCGATCCTCGAACTCCTCGCCTCCTCAGTCGACTTGTCGACCACTCTCCAAGTCGATGTGTGGATCAAGCGGTACGGGGCTCGGCCGGACCGCTTCGGCCCGCGCGGCCGCCCGCCCGGACGAGCGGCCGCGCGTCGACAACGACCTGTACGTGCGGGAGTACGACAAGTGCGTGGACGCCTGCGGCGAGCAGGGGGACGAGTCGGCGCAGACCGGGACGACGACGGTGTGCGCGTACCGCGGAGGCGGCTGCGGCCTCTCCCTGCACGTGCAGGACAATGGGATCGTGAAGGTCACCTCGCCGCACGAAAGGCCGGTGACCCACGGCGACCTCTGCGGCAAGGGCCGCTTCGGCTACCAGCACGTACAGAACCGGGACTGATCGACATGGGACGAGCCACGGAGCGCCGTCGCGTCCTCCGCATCCGCGACGGCGCGGTCAGCGAGCGGCCCGACACGCTCGTCGCCGAGGAGCCGATGGAGATCCGCCTCAACGGCAGGCCGCTCGCGATCACGATGCGCACGCCGGGCGACGACTTCGCGCTCGCCGCGGGCTTCCTCGTCAGCGAGGGCGTCCTCGGCGCGGCGGACGAGCTGCGGAACATCGTGTACTGCGCGGGCGCCACCCAGGACGGCTCGAACACGTACAACGTGGTGGACGTGTCGACCGCGCCCGGCGTCGTCGTCCCCGACATCACCCTCGAACGCAACGTGTACACGACCTCGTCGTGCGGCCTGTGCGGCAAGGCGAGCCTGGACGCGGTCCGCACGACGGCCCGCTGGCCGATCGAGGACGGCCCCGAACCCCTGCGCCTGACCCCCGAGCTGCTCGCGGGCCTGCCCGACCGGCTGCGCGCGGCCCAGCGCGTCTTCGACCGGACCGGGGGCCTGCACGCGGCCGCGCTGTTCTCCGAGGACGGCGAGCTGCTCGACGTACGCGAGGACGTGGGGCGGCACAACGCCGTCGACAAGCTGGTGGGCCGGGCCCTGCAGAGCGGGCGCCTGCCGCTGGCCCGCACGGTCCTGCTCGTGTCGGGGCGGGCCTCGTTCGAGCTGGCCCAGAAGGCCGTGATGGCGGGCATCCCGGTGCTCGCGGCCGTCTCGGCGCCGTCGTCCCTGGCCGTCGACCTGGCGGCCGAGGCGGGGCTCACGCTGGTGGGCTTCCTGCGGGGCGCCTCCATGAACGTGTACGCGGGCGAGCACCGGGTGGCCTTGCAGGCCATGGCCGACCAGGGCTAGGCGGGGCCCCGGGCTGCGCCCCGCTTGCGGCTGGGGTCATCGCGCTGCGCGCTCGTCCTCAAACGCCGGACAGGCTTGATACCTGCCGGTTCGTGCTCGCCCTCACGCGCCGGTGCACCCGTTGCGCGGCTCGGCGTCACGCGTCCGGTGCGTCCACTGCCGCCACCCGCGTCAGCATCTCCATGAAACGATCCCGCTCCTCCTGCGACAGCGAGCTCAGGAGGTCGGCGTTGGCCTGCCGCGCGACGTGGGCGCAGCGCTCCACCTTGCGGCGGCCCTCCGCCGTGATCGTCACCGCGTTCTTGCGGCGGTCCTTGGGGTCGGGCGTGCGGTCGACCAGGCCCGCGTCCTGGAGGTCGTTGAGGACGCCGACCATGTCCTTGGGGTCGAGCGACACGCTGCGGCCGAGCTCCGCCTGGGCGACGGGGCCGAGGTCGGCGACGGCGGACAGGACCACGTGGTGCCACATCCGCAGGCCCTCGGCCGCGAGGGCGCCGGCGACCAGGGCGCGGCCGCGGGCGGCGGCGCGGCCGAGCAGCCAGCTGGGCAGGGTGCGGATGGTGGACGGGGCGGGCGGGGTCTCGCGCATGGGAGGAGCGTACCGAAGAACCGTTGGACTTCCCCATGAAGTGACGGTTATCGTTGGGATTACCAATGGTTCTGCTTTGAGGAGGCACACATGCGTCGCGTTCGGTACGACCACAGCGGCGGCCCGGAGGTCCTGCGGCTCGAAGAGGCCCCCGTGCCCGTGCCGGGACCCGGCGAGCTGCTCGTGCGCGTCGCGGCGGTGGGCGTGACGCTGCCCGTCGTGCGCAAGGTGCGCGAGTCCCCCGAGCCGATACCGCTCGGCGGCGAGATCGCGGGCGAGGTGGCCGGGCTCGGCCCGGGCGTCACCGGCTTCGCGCCCGGCGACCGCGTCACCGGCCTGGTCTTCGGACACGGCTACGCCGACTACGCCCTGCTGCGCACCGCCATGGCCTCCCCCGTGCCGGACGGCGCGAGCGCGACCGACGCGGTGGCCCTGGTCCGCAGCGGCCTGGTCGCCTGCGGCGCGCTCGACGCGGCGCGGCCCGCGCCCGGCGAGGCCGCGCTGATCACCGGGGCGGCCGGCGGCGTGGGCCATCTGGCGGTGCAACTGGCCGCGCACCGGGGCGCCGGGCGCGTCGTGGGCGCCGTGTCGGACCCCGCCAAGGCCGGCTTCGTGCGCTCCCTCGGCGCCACCGACGTGGTCACGTACGCCGAGGAGAGCTGGGGCGAGCCCGTCGACTACTGCCTGGACGCGGTGGGCGGCGAGCTGCTCGCCCCGGCCCTGGCCGCGCTCGCCCCCTTCGGCCGCCTCGTCGCGTACAGCTCGGGCGGCGGCACCGTGCGGGCGTACGACCTGCTGGTCGGCGCCAAGTCCGTGACGGGATTTCAGATGGCGCTCATCGCCCGGGGCCGCCCGGACACCTACGAGGCGTGGCGCCGGGAGCTGTGGCGGCTCTTCGCGGCGGGCGCGCTGCGGCCCGCCGTGCACGCCGCGTTCCCCCTGGAGGAGGCGGCGAAGGCGCACGAGGCCATCGAGTCCCGCGGCAACCTCGGCAAGGTCGTCCTCGTCCCGTAGCGACGGCCCCCGGGGGGCGCGCAGACCTTCCCCGACGCTCATTCTCACCCGTTAGGAGGGTTGATTCCGGACCCGCTCGCCCGGATGGCTTCAGCTACACGCACGGTTCTTGTGCGCTCCCTGCGGCCCAAGTAGCGTCGGCGCCCCGCACCTTGGACATGGGATGTCCATATGTCCGGTCGATATGGTCACTACGAAGGGCCAGCCGAATGCCGCTGAGACACCGCGCACGCCCCGGACCGCCCCGGCTCGACCACGCTGCCTCCGCCCGCCTCCGCACGCCCCGGCGCACCGTCGCCGCGCTGACCACGGCCACCCTCACCGCGCTCGCCCTGCCGTCGGCCCTGACCGGCCAGGCCGCGGCCGGGGACCAGGCGCCGCCGTCCTTCGAGCAGCAGATCCTCTTCAAGGCTTCCCAGGATCCCGGGTACACCTGCTTCCGTATACCGGCCGTCGTGAAGACGACGAAGGGGACCCTGCTCGCCTTCGCCGAGGGGCGCGTCCACGACTGCAGCGACGCGGGCGACATCGACCTCGTCCTCAAGCGGTCCTACGACGGCGGCCGCACCTGGGGGCCGATGCAGGTCATCAACGAGGGCGGCGGGGACACCCACGGCAACCCGACGCCGATCGTGGACCGGGACACGGGCCGCATCGTGCTCGCGGAGACCTACAACACGGGACGCACGGACGGCAAGAACTGCGACGTGCCGTGCGACCGCACCCCGCACCTCCAGTACAGCGACGACGACGGCGTGACCTGGTCGAAGCCGCGGGACCTGAGCAAGGAGATCCTGCCCGCGCACTGGAACTCCTGGTACGCGACCGGACCCGTGCACGGCCTGCAGCTGAGCCGCGGCCGCCACAAGGGCCGCCTCGTCTTCGCCGTGAACGCCGAGACCTGGAACGGCAGCCGGGTCACCGCCAACCACGCCGCGCTCATCGTCAGCGACGACGGGGGCGACAACTGGCGGATCGGCGCCACCGACTCGTACGACGTCGACGCCGCCGACGGCACGTTCCGGCAGAAGCCGTCGGAGATGACCGTCACCGAGCGCCACGACGGCTCCATCTACGTCAGCGGGCGCGAGCAGGACGGCACCGACCTCGGACACCGCTCCCACACCGTCAGCCGCGACGGCGGCGACAGCTTCATCGCGCCCTTCCGCCCCCAGCCCGACCTGTACACGCCCCAGGTGCAGGGCTCGACGCTGCGGCTCGGCAAGCGGCTCCTGCTCGCCTGCCCCGGCGACCCCGACCGGCGCCGCACCATGACCGTCCGGTCCTCCTACGACGGCGGCCGCACCTGGGACAGCTTCGACCGCGGCACCGTCGTGACCACCGACTGGTCCGGCTACTCGGACATGGTGCACGCCGACGGCGACCACGTGGGCCTGATGTACGAGGCGGGCCCGGTCGACGCCCGCGACGAGATCCGCTTCGCGCGCTTCACCGAGGACTGGCTGCAGCCGCGGCGCGGCCCCGACCCGCACACGAGCGACTGGGCGCCCGGTGCGACGGGCGCCGCGGTGCTCGGCGGCGCCCGCCGCACCGAGGGCGTCACGGGCGACGCCCTCGCCTTCGACGGAACCGACGACGCGGTGCGCCTGCGCTACCGCCCCCAACTGCCGCTCGGATCAAGGGACTTCACCCTTTCCCTGTGGTTCCGCTACGCCGCCACCAGCGGTGAGCAGCCGCTGCTGTGGATGGGCGGCGTCGGCACGAACCAGCCCCAGGTGTGGCTGCGCGGCGAACCCGCGGCGGGCCGCCTCACCGGTCTGATCACCACCCGCGACGGCGGTACGCCGCCCCGCTCGGCCTCCCTGAGCACACAGGGCGCGTACAACGACGGCGCGTGGCACCACGCCGTCCTGCGGCGCGGCGGCGGGACGCTCACGCTGTTCGTGGACGACATGGAGCTGTCCAGGCCGGACGTGCCGGGCACGGTCAGCCGCAACTCGCCGTTCGGCGTGCACATCGGGCAACGCGTCGACAGCAGGGCCCACTTCGCCGGAGCCATCGACGAGGTACGGGTCTTCAAGCGCGCCCTGACCGACGCGGAGGTCGACGAGCTCGCCTCGGTGGCCGACGCCGACCGGGGGCGGGCGGGGCGCTCTGCTGTGACACCGGACACCGTCGCCTGGCTCCCCATGGACCGCGTGCGCCCGAGGAACTAGCGTCCCGGGCGTGTCCCAAGCCACACGGCCGTACGCCGGCCAGAGTGACGCCGACCGGCAGCAGGGCGGCCGCAGTTCCCGTGGACTGTGGCTGGCCCTGCTGCTCGTGCTCGCCTGCGTGGCCGTGCTGCTCACCGTCCTGCCCGGTGACGAGAGCGACCGGAAGGACGGTGCGGCGTGCACGGCGCGCACGGTCGGCTCCTGGCGCGCCGAGCCACGGCCCACCGACGCGTTCGCCGCGTACGGCGACGACGGCGCGCGCGACGACGACTGGTCCGGCGGCGACGGCACCCACTCGGTGCGGCTGCCCGACGGGCGCGTCCTCTGGCTGTTCTCCGACACCTTCCTCGGCCGGGTGCACGAGCCGCCGAACCTCCAGGGGCAGCCGCACAAGTGGCGTGACGGCACCGCCCCGATGGTGCGCAACTCCGGCGTGGTGATGTCCCGCTCGGGCGGGGTCGAGCGGACGCTGCCCACGCCCCTGTTCGCCGACCCCGCGCCGGGGCAGTGGCGCTGGCCGGTCGCCGCGAAGGTCGAGCCGCGCACCCCGGGCGGCGACGAAAAGGTCGTGCGCGTCCTGCTGTGGACCCGTGCCGCGGGCCCCAAGCCGTGGATCTTCGGGGTGCCCGCCGCCACCGAGGTCGCCACGCTCACCCTGCCGGACCTCGCCCTCGAAGGCATCACGCAGATCCAGGACCAGCGCGGCGTCGCCGACCCCGAGGAGCGCGTCCTGTACGGCACCACGACGGTCGACGACGGCGACCACACCTACGTCTTCGGCGGCAACGACGCGCAGACCGCCTCGCGCCCCTCCTCGCACGCCTACGTCGCCCGCGTCCCGCACGGCGGCCTCGGCGACCCCGCGGCCTGGCGCTACTGGAACGGCAGCCGCTGGGCGCCCGACGGCCGCGCGAAGCCGCGCCGGATCCTCGGCGACGGCGACCAGCGGGGGGTGGGCAGCGCGTTCACGGTGGTCCGCGAGGGCGGTACGTACGTGCTGTTCACGATGGCCGCGGGCGCGCAGGGCCTGACGACCGTCACGTCCTACTGGGCCTGTTCGCCCACCGGGCCCTGGCACGGCCCCGCCAAGGGCTTCGCGCCGCCGCTGCCGCGGGACCGGGCGGCGAACGGGGACGCGGCCGCGTACAACCCGCAGGCGCACGCCGCGCTGAGCGGCGACGGGCGGCTCGTCCTGAGCTACGACGTCAACGCGCTCGACGCCACGGCCACGGCGGGCGGGCAGGCGCGGGTCAACCGGAACGTGGAGCTGTACCGGCCGCGGTTCGTGTCGCTGCGCCTCGCCCGGCCGCAGTGAACTCCTCCGGATCGTGGGAGCGGCGCTTGGCGATGACCGCGCACACCATCAGCTGCATCTGGTGGAAGAGCATCAGGGGCAGCACCGCGAGCGAGGCCTGCGGGCCGAACAGGACGCTCGCCATGGGCAGTCCGGCCGCCAGGGACTTCTTCGACCCGGCGAACTGGATCGCGACCCGGTCCGCGCGGCCGAAGCCGAGCCGCTTCGCGCCGTACCAGGTCAGGCTGAGCATCGCCGCGAGCAGCACCGCCTCCACGCCGAGCAGCGCGGCGAGCCGGGCCGGGGTGACCTGGCTCCAGATGCCGCGCACCATGCCCTGGCTGAACGCGGTGTAGACGACGAGCAGGATCGAGCACCGGTCGACGAGACTCAGGACCTTCTTGTGCCGGGTGACGAAGCCGCCCTCCCGTCGCCCGCCGCCACCCTGCCTGACGCGCTTCGCGCGGCTCCTCCATTCTCCGCAACGCCGCAGCAACTGCCCCGCGAGGAAGGGCACGAGCAGCTGGAGCACGATCCTCAGGAACGCGTCGGCGGAGAAGCCGCCGCCGGTGTCGGCGAGCAGCCAGGCCACGAGCAGCGGGGTGAGCACCACACCGGCGAGCGAGGAGAACGTCCCCGCGCAGATCGCCGCCGGGACGTTGCCGCGCGCCAGCGAAGTGAAGGCGATCGACGACTGGATCGTCGACGGCACCAGGGTCAGGAACAGGAAGCCGCTGTACAGCGCGGGCGTCAGGACGTGCGGCACGAGCCCCTTGGCGGCGAGGCCGAGCAGCGGGAACACCAGGAACGTGCAGAGCAGCACGGTGAGGTGCAGCCGCCAGTGGCGCAGCCCGTCGAGGGCCTCGCGGGTGGAGAGGCGGGCGCCGTAGAGGAAGAACAGCAGCGCGACGGCCGTGGTGGAGGCCCCGGACGCAACGTCGGCCGCGGTGTCGCGGGCGGGCAGCAGCGCGGCGAGGCCGACGGTGCCGAGCAGCACCGTGATGAAGGGGTCGACCGGCATCCACGACGGCCAGGACGGGCGTTTCACAGGGCTCCGCGCTCTCGGGGTCTCGGTTCTTCGGGCCCGTCCACGGGCCGGGCCCGGTACGTGCCCTCTCCATGCTCCTCCTGTTCGAGGCGATCGGGAATCCCGCACACCGCTCTGACTGTCATCACGTACCGCGATAACCTGGAGCGATGTACGACCCCGCGCAGCTGCGCACGTTCCTCGCGGTGGCCCAGACGCTGAGCTTCACGCAGGCCGCGCGCCGGCTCGGCCTGCGCCAGTCGACGGTCAGCCAGCACGTGCGGCGCCTGGAGGACGCGACCGGGCGCGCGCTGTTCGCCCGGGACACGCACAGCGTGGAGCTGACCGAGGACGGCGAGGCGATGCTCGGCTTCGCGCGCCGCATCCTGGAGGTGCACGAGCAGGCCGCGGCGCACTTCACCGGCGCCCGCCTGGGCGGACGGCTGCGCTTCGGCGCGTCGGAGGACTTCGTCCTGACGCGTCTCACCGACATCCTGGAGTCCTTCCGGCGCGACCACCCGGAGGTCGACCTGGAGCTGACGGTCGAGCTGTCGGGGACGCTGCACGAGCGCCTTGACGCGGGCAAGCTCGACCTCGTCCTCGCCAAGCGCCGCCCCGAGGACCCGCGCGGCGAACTGGTCTGGCACGACGGCCTGGTGTGGATCGGCGCGCCGCGCCTCCGCCTGGACCCGGGACGCCCGGTGCCCCTCATCGTGTACCCGCCGCCGGGCATCACCCGCGCCCTCGCCCTGCGGGCCCTGGAGCGGAGCGGCCGCCCCTGGCGGATCGCCTGCACCAGCGGCAGCCTGAACGGCCTGGTGGCCGCCGCGCGCGCCGGGCTCGGCGTGATGGCGCACTCCCGCGGTCTGATCCCGCCGGGCCTGGTCCGGGTCTCCGACCGGTTCGGCCTGCCGGAGCTCGGCGCGGTGGACTTCGTCCTGCGGCACGGCGAGCGGCGCCCGGCGGCGCCCGGCGCCGACGCCGCGGCGGACGCGCTCGCGGCGGCGATCCTGGCGGGCGGCGACCGCTTGCAGCGCGGCCGCACCTGAGGCCGGGGCCCGTAGGGCGCGCCCCTAGCGCGTGGGCTGGTAGGTGAGTTGCTTGACGCGGCGCAGGAACGGCGCCGTCTCGACGTGCTGTACGCCTTCGAGCCGCCCGAGCTTGCCGCTCACGTACGCGTAGAGACCGGCCGTGTCCGTGGCCACGACCGTCGCGACGAGGTTCGAGGGGCCCGCCGTCGCGGCGACGTAGGCGATCTCGTCGTGCCCGGCGAGGGCCTCGCCGACGGAGTGAAGGACGGCGGGCGCCGCGGTGATCCACAAGGTCGCGCCCGAGCGGTAGCCGAGCGGCTCGGCGTCGTACTCGATGTCGATGAAGACCGCGCGGGAGGCGAGCAGCGCGCTCAGGCGGCGCTTCACGGAGGACTCGGAGAGGCCGGTGGCGCGCTGGAGTTCGGGGTGGGTGGCCCGGCCGTCCGCTTCGAGCGCGGCGACCAGCGGCTCGTCCTCCGGGGTGATCCGCACCGGGCCCGCGGCCGGGGCGGGCAGCGCCGGGGTCAGCGCCGCGAGCTGCTCGTCGCTCAGCGGGGCGAGCTTGCCGAGCCAGCCGCGGGGCCCACCGAAGAAAGTGTGCAGGAGCTGGTGGGCGCGGATCTCCACGATGTGCGGAGTGCGCGGCAGCTTGCCGAGCAGCAGGTAGTGGTCGCCCGGGGTGCGGGGCTTGGTCATGCAGAGGACCTCCGTGCCGCCGGAGGCCAGGCCCACCCAGAACGTGTCGGGGCGGCGGGCGAGCGCGTGCGCGATGGTCTGCGCGCCGTCCGGCGCGCAGCGAAGCCGGAGCATCCAGTGGTCCTGGCCGAGCCGCTCGGCGTTGCGCAGCGCCACGACCCGGAGCCCGGCCTCGGCGGTGAGCTTGCGGAAGCGGCGCGCGATCGTCTGGTCCGAGACGCCGAGCACCGCCGCGATCTTGCTGAACGGGGCGCGCCCGTCGGTCTCCAGGGCCTGGAGCAGTTGCCGGTCCAATGCGTCGAGCGTGGAGGATTCCATCGTCATGTGCCCTTGGGGTGTCGGATCAGGCCGCGATGTGGCCATTGGCCGTCATGTTCGTCCGGCTGCCACGGATCGTACGACACCGGAGCCACCGCCCGGTGGCCCACGGAACCAGGAAACGGGAGAGACACCATGCGCTCATGGGGGCCGCTGACAGCGGTGTGCCTGGGCACTTTCATGCTGCTGCTCGACGTGACGATCGTGGTCGTGGCCCTGCCGGACATGGCAGCGGCGCTCGACGCCTCGCTCAGCGATCTGCAGTGGGTCATCGACGGCTACGCGCTCGCGCTCGCCGCGCTGCTGCTCGGCGTGGGCGCCGCCGCCGACGTCATCGGCCACCGGCGCGTCCAGGTAGCGGGCACCGTCGTCTTCGCACTCGCCTCGCTCGGCTGCGGCCTCGCGGCGGACGCGGAGCTGCTCGTGGCGGCGCGCGCCGTGCAGGGGCTCGGGGCCGCCGCGATGTTCGCCACGACCCTGCCGCTGCTCGGCGCCGCCTACCAGGGCAAGGAGCGCTCGGTGGCGCTCGGGGTGTGGGGCGCGGTCAGCGGTGCCGCCGCCGCGCTCGGGCCGATCGCCGGCGGGCTGCTCACCGAGGGCCCCGGCTGGCGCTGGATCTTCTTCGTCAATCTGCCGGTGAGCGTGGCCGCGGTCTGGCTCACGCTGCGCGCGGTGCCGCCGTCGCGCGGGCGCGCGGAGCGGCGCGTGGACTGGGCGGGCACGGCGACGTTCGTGCTGTTCGCGGGCGCGCTCACGTTCGGCGTGGTGCGGGCGTCGACGGTCGGCTGGACCTCGGCGCGCACCGGTGTGACGCTCGCGGTGGCGGCGCTCGCGTTGCTCGCCTTCGTGGCGGTGGAGCGCCGCGCGACGCATCCGCTGCTCGATCTGCGGCTGCTGCGCAAGCCCGCGTTCACGGGGGTCCTGATCGGCGCGATCGGCTACAACGCGGCCGCGTTCGGCGTGATCCCGTACTTCTCGATCTGGCTCCAGACGGTGCTCGGCATGAGCCCGGTGCGCGGCAGTCTGGTCCTGGTGCCGCTCTCGGCCACGTCGTTCGTGGTGGCGGCGGTCGGCGGCCGGCTCCTGCACGGGGTGCCCGGCCGGTACGTCATCGGCGTCGGCCTGCTGCTGATCGGCGCGGGCGGGCTCGCCATGGCGGTGCTCGACGCGGGCTCGTCCTGGGGCGCGCTCGTGCCGGGCCTGGTCCTCGCGGGCGTCGGCACCGGTCTGGTCGCGCCGGGGCTCGCGGGCGCCGCGCTCGCCGCGGTGCCGCCGCGCGACGCGGGCATGGCGGGCGGCGCGGTGAACACCTTCCGGCAGCTCGGCTACGCCCTCGGCGTCGCCGTCTTCGGCACGGTCCTGACCTCCCGGATGCAGGACACGCTCGGCCACGACGCGGCGCACACCGTGGCGGGCGGCGGGGCGGCGGCCGTGCGGGGCGCGTTCTCCGAGCACAGCGTGCGCGCGGCGTTCGCGTCCGGGCTCAACGGCGCCTCGCTCACGGCGGGCGTCATCGGCCTCGTGGCGGGCGTCGCCGTCCTCGTGATGGTCCGGACCAAGCGGGCGCCCGACGCAGGTCAGGGGCCCGCGGGGCCCGAACGGACGATCGAGGGCGCGCCCGAGAAGCAGCTCCAGGGGTAACTTCCGCGTACAGATTCGGTGGAGATTACGCCACCGAAACTTACTCATCCGTCAGGAAACTGTCCGGCCCTTCCCCTTGTGGCCGCATTTCACCAGCTGACCTGTGACGATCGTGCCAATTGGCGCGTTCCCCACCCCCCTCCCGGAAGGGTCCGGGGTGGGGTACCGTCACCGGCTCTGTGCGGAGCGCCACAAGGAGCACCATTGCGCGAGTTCACGAACCCTCCCCTGGCGTCGGCTCCGAGGGTGGGCGGCCTTGCCGACGCCGTCTTCGACCATGCCCTGGAGGATCCGGTCCGCGTCGTGCTCGGCCGCAAGGGCGCCGACGGCCGCTGGCGGGACGTGACGTCGGCGGAGTTCCGCGACGAGGTCCTCGCGCTCGCCAAGGGCCTGCTCGCCCGGGGCGTGCGCTTCGGCGACCGGGTCGCCATCATGTGCCGCACCCGCTACGAGTGGACGCTGTTCGACTTCGCCCTGTGGACCGTCGGCGCGCAGGTCGTCCCCGTCTACCCGACGTCGTCGGCCGAGCAGGTCTTCTGGATGCTGCACGACGCGGGGGTCACGGCGGCCATGGTCGAGCACGAGGACCACGCGATGACCATCGGCTCGGTCGTGGACCGGCTTCCGCTCCTCCGCTGTCTGTGGCAGCTCGACGAGGACGCGGTGCGCGAGCTCGGCGACGCGGGCCGCGACCTGGACGACGAGGTGGTGCACCGCCACCGGCGCGCGGTCACGCCCGACTCCGTCGCCACCGTGATCTACACCTCCGGCACCACGGGCCGCCCCAAGGGCTGTGTCCTCACCCACGCGAACTTCATGTTCGAGGTGGACACGGTCATCCGGCGCTGGGAGCCGGTGTTCCACGCCAAGCGCGGCGACGAGCCGTCGACGCTGCTCTTCCTGCCGCTCGCGCACGTCTTCGGCCGCATGGTGCAGGTGGCGGCGGTGCGCGGCCGGGTCAAGCTCGGGCACCAGCCGAGCCTGAGCGCGGCAGAGCTGCTCCCGGACCTGGCCGCGTTCCGGCCCACCTTCTTCCTCGCCGTGCCGTACATCTTCGAGAAGGTCTTCAACGCGGCCCGGCGCAAGGCCGAACGGGAGGGCAGGGCGGGCCCGTTCGACAAGGCCGTGGAGGTCGCGGTGAAGTACGCCGACGCCCTTGAGGCCAAGTCCTTCGGCACCGGGCCCGGCCCTTCGACGGCCCTGCGGATGCAGCACCAGCTCTTCGACAAGCTGGTGTACGCCAAGGTCCGCGAGGCGATGGGCGGCCGGGTGCGGCACGCGATGTCCGGCGGCTCGGGCATGGACCGGCGCCTCGGCCTCTTCTTCGCGGGCGCGGGCGTCACCGTCTTCGAGGGCTACGGCCTCACCGAGTCCTCGGCCGCCGCGACCGCCAACCCGCCCGAGCGCACCCGCTACGGCACGGTCGGCCAGGCCGTGCCCGGCACGACCGTGCACATCGCGGACGACGGCGAGGTGTGGCTGCGCGGCCCGCACGTCTTCCAGGGCTACCTCAACGACCCGAAGGCCACCGACGCGGCCCTGCACGACGGCTGGCTCGCGACCGGCGACCTGGGCGCCCTCGACGAGGACGGCTACCTCACGATCACCGGCCGCAAGAAGGAGATCCTGGTGACCTCCGGCGGCAAGAGCGTGTCCCCCGCCCAGCTGGAGGAGCGGGTGCGCGACCATCCGCTGGTCGCGCAGTGCATCGTCGTCGGCAACGACCGCCCGTACGTCGCGGCGCTCGTCACCCTGGACGCGGAGGCCGTCGACCACTGGCTCGCCATGCGCGACAAGCCGCCGCTCTCCCCCGCCGACCTGGTGCGCGACCCCGACCTGGAGACCGAGGTGCGGCGCGCGGTGGTCGCCGCCAACACCCTGGTCTCGCAGGCCGAGTCGATCCGTACGTTCCGGATCCTGGCGCACCAGTTCACCGAGGAGCACGGCCTGCTCACGCCCTCGCTCAAGCTCAAGCGCAAGGCCATCGAGGAGGCGTACGCGGACGAGGTCGGGGCCCTCTACCCCTGAGGCCGGGGGCCGCGCGCTAGCCGATCGAGACGCGGAAGATCTTGTCGGAGCCGTCGGGACGGCCGCCGTTGCCGTCGGCGTTGGTCGTGGACAGCCACAGCGCCCGCGCGCCGGGCACGGCGGTCACCGAGCGCAGGCGGCCGTACTGGCCGACGTAGAACGCCTTGGCGGAGCCGACGTTCTCGCTGTCGGCGTTGATGGGGACGCGCCACAGGCGCTCGCCCTTGAGGGCCGCCATGTAGACCGCCCCGTCGACGACGGCGATGCCGCTCGGCGAGGCCTCGGCGACGCCCCAGGTCTTCTTGGGGTTGGTCATCCCGGCCACGTTGCAGTTGCCCTCGCAGGCGGGCCAGCCGTAGTTCTTGCCCGGCTTGATGAGGTTGAGCTCGTCCCTGGTGGCGTCGCCCAGCTCGGCCTCCCACAGGCGGCCCTGCGGGTCGAAGGCGAGGCCCTGCGGATTGCGGTGGCCCAGGCTGTAGACGAGCGTGCCGAAGGGGTTGCCGGGGGCGGGCTCGCCGTCCCGGGTCAGGCGCAGGATCTTGCCGTTGAGGGAGTTCTTGTCCTGGGCGAGGTTGCGGTCCTGCGCGTCGCCGGTGGTGGCGTACAGCAGGCCGTCGGGGCCGAAGGCGAGGCGGCCGCCGTTGTGGTACTTGGCCTTCTTGATGCCCTTGACCAGGACCTTGTAGCCGCTGAGCGAGGAGCCGTCGTAGGTCATGCGGGCGATGCGGTTGCCCTCGGCCGCGGTGTGCATGACGTAGACGTAGTGGTTGGACGCCCACTGCGGGTCGACGGCGGCGCCCATGAGGCCGCCCTCGCCGCCGGTGGTCTGCGCCTCGGGCACCGTGCCGACCTGCTTCTTCGCGGAGCCGTCGGCCGACACCGACCAGACGCGGAAGTCGTCCCGCTCGGTGATGAGCGCGGACGTGCCGTCGGGCAGCCAGGAGGTGCCCCACGGTATGGTCCAGCCGTTCGAGATGGTCTTGATGGCGGTGGGCTCACCGGCCGGGGCGGGCGGCGCGGCCGCCGCCGGGGGCACGTGGGTCACGAGTCCCGCGGTGAGGACGGCGCCGGCGGCGAGGGCCACCCTCTTGGCGGTCGACCTGCTGTTGCCGTGCATGGGTGCCTCCTGTGAGGGGGAGTGGGACGTGCCGGCGCGAGCGCGGTGCCGGCTCAGACGCGCTGGTAGGCGCGCAGGTCGGTCAGGAGCATGTAGGTGTCCCGGATCGAGCCGGAGGTGTCGCCGAGGGAGCGGTAGATGCCCCACTTGGGCCGCACCCGGTCGGCGAGGAAGGTGTCCACGCCGGACTCCGCCGCGTCGACGACCGTCTTGCCGCCGCTCTTGAGGATCCAGCGCACGGAGCCCGCCGCGCCGTCGCCGATCGTGATCCGGAAGTCGACGTCGGTCCACCGGTCGTGCAGCGGCTCCAGATCGGTGCGGCCGACCACGACGTCCTGCTCGAAGAGCTTCAGCTCGATCGTCTGCCTGCCGCCGGAGCGGCGCAGTGACTGCACGACGATCGGAGCGCTGCCCGTGCCGGGCTGCTTCATCTGCATGATGTGCGTGAACGTCGTCGTCGCCCTGAGCGAACCCGGCAGGAACATGCGGTAGGTGACCCGCCAGGTCTGGCCCTTCCGCCAGGTCAGATACGTGTCGCCGGTACGGCAGCCGGTGACCTCCTGACGCTGCCGGTCGGCGCTGGTGTCCCGGTCCACGGTGTGGATGCTGAAGCGGAAGGCGTCGCCCTCGGCGGTGATGTGCGGCCCGCCCGCCGGGTGCGAGTGCGCGCGGTCGTCCTCCAGGGTCTCGAAGGCGCGGGTGCCCACCTCACGGGCGGACGGCGACCAGCGCGGCTGCCACCCGGCGACGGGCGCGCCGGGCGGCCGCCCGGTGGCCGCCGCGGTCGGCACTCCGGCGCCGAGTGCCGCTCCCAGTACGGCCCTTCGCGACGGGGTCATGCCCGGCTCACCTCTGTTTCCGCAGCTGTTCGTGCATGAGCAGGAAGGCGCCGAGCCCGTGGAAGTCGTTGGTCTGCCGGGGCCGGGCGACGTAGAAGGCGTAGTCGCCGACGTTCGTGCCGACGGAGATGCCGGTCAGGTCGGTCAGGCCGTCGGGGCCGCGCGAGATCCGCTCCAGGACACCCCGGTGGCCGCGCCGGGCGACCTCGCGGTACGACGCGGAGACGTAGCCCTTCTCGGCGGCGCGCGAGAGGGCGTAGGTGAACATGCTGGAGCAGGACGTCTCGGTCCAGTTCCCCTCCCGGCCGCCCTTGTCGGCGACCTGGAACCAGCGTCCTGTGGCCGGGTCCTGGGTGCGGGCGATGCCCGCCGCGAGCTTGCGCACGGTGGCGATGAGCTCCTCGCGGCCCGGCCCGCCCTTCGGGGTGGCGTCGAGGACGTCGACGGCGGCCATCGCGTACCAGCCGATGGCCCGGCACCACTGCTCGGGGGCGCGGCCGGTCTCCTTGTCGGCCCAGGCGGCGGTGCGCGACGCGTCGAAGGCGTGCTGGAACAGGCCGTTGTCCGCCTGGAGGTGGCGGGCGTAGGTGGTGAGCTGCGCGACGGCCTCGCGGTCGGTGTACGCCTCGTCGCCGAACTCCTCGCCGTACTCGACGAGGAACGGGTTCACCATGTAGACGCCGTCCGACCAGAGCTGGTGCGCGCGGCTCGCGGTGTCGGCGTGCCAGAAGCCGCCGTCGGACGTGCGCGGATAGGACTTCAGGCGGTCGCGGATCTTCCGCGCGGCGATCCGGTAGCGGTCCTCGCCCGTCTCGTGGTGCAGGACCACCAGGAGCCGCCCCGCCTGCATGCTGTCGAGGCTGTTGTACTTCTGCGCGGTGTTCCCGTCCTCGTCGACGAACCGGTCGACGTACTCCTTGAGGTACGTCAGATACCGCTCGTCGCCGGTGCGCAGGTACGTGCGGTACTGGCCGTAGAGGTAGAGCCCGACGGGGTACGACCAGCCGCCGATGGACGCGGGCGTGTGGCGGGCCATGGTGGACTCGACCAGGGCGACGGACCAGTCCTCGGCGCCCGCCCGCGCCGCGGCGGCCGCGGGGCTCGCGGACGGGGCCGCGGCCGGGGCCGCGGGGGCGGTCCCCGCGAGTCCTGTGAGTCCCACGAGTCCCGCGAGGGCTAGGGCGCACGCCGCCACGGACATGCCGGAACGCTTCATGATCCTCCTTCGCGGTAGGCGTAGCCGCCCGCGGCCCGCGCGGGCTCCCGCGCGGCGTCGACGAGGGCCCGCACGATCCCGTGGTCGGGCGAGCGCCCGCAGGCGGGGTCCGTGCGGGCGGCGTCGCCCGTGAGGGCGTACGCCTGGCAGCGGCAGCCGCCGAAGTCGACCGTCCGCAGCTCGCAGGAGCGGCAGGGCTCGGGCATCCAGGCCTCGCCCCGGTAGCGCGTGAAGGCGGGCGAGTGCCGCCAGATCCAGTCGAGCGGCCGGTCCCGCACGCTGGGGGCGGCCGCGCCGAGCAGTTCGGCGGCGGCCGGGCAGGGCAGGACCGTGCCGTCGGGCGCGACGGTCAGGGACACCGCGCCCCAGCCGCCCATGCACGGCTTGGCGGTGGCGTCCACGTAGTCGGGCGCCACCCACACCAGCTCCATGCGTCCGGCGAGTTCGGCCCGCCAGCGCTCGACGGAGCGGCGGGCGCGGGCCACCTGCTCGGGGTGCGGCAGCAGGGCGTCGCGGTTGCGCAGGGCCCAGCCGTAGAACTGGGTGTTGGCGAGCTCGATCCGCTCCGCGCCCCAGGCCAGGCCGAGTTCCACGAGGGCGTCGAGCGCGTCCAGGTTGGCGCGGTGCAGGACCACGTTCAGGCCGAGCGGCAGTCCGGCCGCGCGGACGAGGCGGGCCGCCCGCTCCTTGGCGCCGGACGCCCGCGCCCCGGCGATGCGCCGGGCGGCGTCCGGGTCGGTGTGCTGCACGGACAGCTGCACGCTGCGCAGGCCCGCCGCAAGCAGCTCGGCGAGCCGGGCCTCGTGCAGGCCGACGCCGCTCGTGACGAGCTGGGTGTGGATCCCGGCGCCGTCGGCGGCGGCGACGATCCCCGGCAGATCGCGGCGCAACAGCGGCTCGCCCCCGGACAGATGGGTCTGGACGACGCCCAGGTCACCGGCCTGCCGGAAGACGTCGGCCCACTCCGCGCCGGACAACTCCGCTGACCGACTGACCAGTTTGGTCGGATTGGAGCAGTAGGAGCAGCGCAGCGGGCAGCCGTGCGTCAGCTCGGCGAGCAGTGCCCAGGGCGGCTCCGGGGCCGGGGGCGGACCGGGCGCCGGGGGCGGCGCGGCGGCGGTCACCGCAGCCACCCCTCGTCCCGCAACTGCTCAAGGAACACGGGCACTTCGGCAGCGACCGGGGCTCCCGGGTGGCGCCGGGCGAGGTCCGCGACGATCGCCTCCACGTCGCGCTCGCCGTCGCACAGCGCCACGATGCTCCCGGCGGCGCCGCGCAGGACCACCACCCGCTCGGGCAGGACGAGCAGGTCGACGCCGCGCACCCGGTCGTGCCGGAGCAGCACCGAGCGGGCGAGCACGGGCCGCCAGTCGAGTCGTACGAGGTCGGTCACGGCGGCTCACTCCTTCGGTGCGGCCCCGGCGGGGCCCCGGTCGACGGCGTCGAGCAGCGCCCACAGCACGTCGCACTTGAAGGCGAGCGCGGCCACGGCCCGCTCCTGCTGCTCGCGGGTGCGCGCCCACGCGCGGACCAGGCCGAGCGCCTCCTGCCCGTCGCGGCCGCCCTGTTCCACCCGGCCGCGGAAGTAGGCGAGTCCGTCGGCGTCGATCCACGGGTAGTGCTGCTCGAACGCGACGATCCGCGTGCGCATCAGGTCCGGCGCGGACAGCTCGGTGAGCGAGGCGGCCACGGCGTCGAGCGCGGGCCGCAGCCGGCAGAAGTTGACGTATCCCTCGACGGCGAGCCGCACCCCCGGCAGCACCCGGGAGGCGTCCTCCAGCTCGTCGCGGCCGAGGCCCGCCGCCTCGCCGAGCCGCAGCCAGCGCTCGATGCCGCCGTCGCCGGGGCGCTCGCCGTCGTGGTCGCGGATCCGGCGCAGCCAGCCGCGGCGCAGCCCCGGATCGTCGAACTTGGCCAGGATCAGGGCGTCCTTGACGGGGATGTGGCGCTGGTAGTGGAACCGGTTGGCGATCCAGCGGCGCAGCTCGCCGGGGCTCAGGCCGCCCTCGTGCATCCGGACGTTGAAGGGGTGGCGGTCGTGGTAGCGCTCGGCGGAGACGGCCCGCAGCCGCTCGGTCAGCTCGTCGGGCGTCCACGGCTCGCGCTCGCCGGACACCGTGCCGTTCAGGGTGGCTGTGCTCACAGCTCGATCACCATCCGCTCCGCCGCGACGTCGAGTCCCAGGTCGGCGAGTTGCTTGTGCTGTTCGGCGCCGGGGTCCCCGAGGGGGTTCGTGTTGTTCAGATGCGTGTACAGACAGCGGCCCGGCAGGCGTGCGAGCCGGTGCGCGGTACCACTCGGACCGGTGATCGGCACATGGCCCATCCCGGTGGCGGTGGTGCGGGAGAACCCGGCCCGCAGCGGCTCGTCGTCGTCCCAGAAGGTGCCGTCGACGAGGACGAGGTCGGCCTCGCGGGCGGCCCGCTCGAAGGCGTCGGTCCAGGCGGCGAGGGCCGGGGCGTACAGGGCGGTGGCGCCGGAGCGGGTGTCGCGCAGGCGCAGGGCGACGGACCAGGCGTCCCCGTCGGCCGCGGGCCCGGTGGCGTCGGCCGCGTAGCGCGGGCGCTTGGCCGAAACGGGCACCGCGCTGACGGCGACCTCCGCCTCCCGGCCCAGGGGCGTGTCCGTGTCCGTCAGCTCGCGCCAGCGGACCGTGGTGTACGGGCCGAGCACGGCCCCGAGGCCGAGCCGTTCGCGGACCGCGCGGCGCACCGGCGCGGTGGCGACCACGTCCACGCCGTCGCGGGCCTCCCGCAGACGGGCGATGCCGAGGGTGTGGTCGAGCTCCGCGTCGGTGAGCAGGACGCCCGCGAGGGGGGAGCGGCGGACGTCGGCCCCAGGGTCGGGCAGCAGCTCGGGGCAGTCCTCGACCTGCTCGCCGATGTCGGGCGTCGCGTTGACGAGGTACCAGCGGCCCGGGCCCGCCCGGACGGCGAGGCAGGCGTGGCGTCGGCGGCGCCCGGGGTGGGCACGGGCCCCGGCGCAGCCGGGGCACGCGCAGTTCCACTGGGGCAGCCCGCCGCCCGCCGCGGTGCCGAGCACCTGCAGCAGCACGGTCCGTGCTTACCGGTCGGCGAGGCGGTACGCGGTGACCTCGAGCGAGGTCTCGACGACCGTGTACTCGGGGGTCTGCCAGGCCGTGCGGTCGGTCGGGCCCGGGGGAAGCTCCGACGTCTCCTTGTCGTGGCTGTTCATGGGCGTGCCTGCCTTTCCTGAAGAAGTGGGGGTTCAGGAGCCACTGGGATACACCACCACCGCTGTGCGTAGGGTGTTCACATGGATGGCCTGCGTTCAGTGACGTGCAACAGAGTCGCGGCATGACGGGACGCGGTCAATGGTTCGGACCGATAAGGTCGGAGCCATATCTGGCCATTCTGAAGAGGCCGCCGCGGCCCGGGCCCCCCGCCAGGAATGCGGCACGGCCTTTGATCGTTGACCATGGACGTACCACCCGACGACGCATAAGGATCGAGAGCCCGTGAGCAAGGTCCCCCCGATCATCCTGAACAACGGCATCGAGATGCCCCAGCTCGGCTTCGGCGTCTGGCAGGTGCCGGACGACGAGGCGGAGCGGGCGGTCGCGACGGCCCTGGAGTCCGGGTACCGCAGCATCGACACGGCGGCCGTCTACGAGAACGAGACGGGCACCGGCAAGGCCATCGCGGCCTCCGGCGTCGCCCGCGAGGAGCTCTTCGTCACCACGAAGCTCTGGAACAGCGCGCAGGGGTACGACTCGACGCTCCAGGCGTTCGACGAGTCCCTGAGCAAGCTCGGCCTCGACTACGTCGATCTGTATCTGATCCACTGGCCGATGCCGGACAAGGACGCGTACATCGACACGTACAAGGCCTTCGAGAAGATCCTCGCGGACGGCCGCGCCAAGTCGATCGGCGTCTCCAACTTCCTTCCGGAGCACCTGGAGCGCCTCATCGACGCCACGTCGGTGATCCCGGCCGTGAACCAGATCGAGCTGCACCCGCACCTCCAGCAGCGCGCCTCCCGCGAGTACCACGCGGAGCAGGGCATCGCCACCGAGGCCTGGTCGCCGCTCGGCCAGGGCAAGGGGCTCCTGGAGGTCCCGGCGATCGTCGCGATCGCCCAGAAGCACGGCCGCAGCCCGGCGCAGATCGTCCTGCGCTGGCACCTCCAGCTGGGCAACGTGGTCATCCCCAAGTCGGTGACCCCGTCCCGCATCGAGGAGAACATCACGGTGTTCGACTTCGAGCTCGACCCGGAGGACATGGCGGCGATCAGCGCGCTGAACGAGGACCGGCGGATCGGCCCCGACCCGGCGGACTTCCACGTCGCGTAGGGCGCGCGAGCGGAATCACGGCCCGGTCGCGCCCCCGGTCTCCCGGGGGCGCGACCGGGCCAGTTCGTCCTTGAGGGCTCGGACGTCGCGGTGGTCCGCGCCGAGTTCGGGCGCGAGGGCGGCCACCGCGTGTTCCAGGACCTCGACGGCCCCGAAGCGGTCGCCCCCGGAGAGGTGCGCGTCGACGAGGTTCCTGGTCATCGCCACGGTGCGGGCGTCCCCTTCGCCGAACATGCGGGCGCACCCGTGCAGCGCGGTGCGGTACGTCACGACGGCCCGCGCGGGGTCCCCCGCCTCCAGGTGCGCGAACCCGAGGTAGCTGTACGTCTTGAGCACGTCGGCGTGCGCCTCGCCGAGCCTGCGGCGGCGGGCGTCCAGCGCCTGGTCGAGCAGTTCGACGGCCCTTTCGTGGCGCCCGCTGCCGAGGAGCGCGATGGCCGTGCGGTCGAGCGCGGCCAGGGTCTCCTCGTGCTCCTCCCCCAGGCTCACCCGCCGCGCGCGCAGCGCCCGCTCGTACAGGGGCAGCGCCCGGTCCTCGTCGCCCACCTCCGCGAAGAGCGCGGCGAGGCGGTCGTACGACTCCCAGGTCTCCGGGGAGTCCTCGCCGAGCACCTCGCGCTGGAGCTCCAGCGTGCGCTCGTACGTCGGAATGGCCAGGCTCCAGTCGCCGTTCGCCCCGTACGCGTAGGCCAGGCGCGCTGACGCGCGCAGGGTGGCGGGGTGGTCGGTGCCCAGCGCGTCCGCCGCCGCCGACCGCCACTCCTCCGCCACCTCGACGGCGCTCTCCCGGTTCCCGGCCCGTACCTCGGCGTCGACCAGACGGCCCCAGAGGCGCTGGGTCTCCGGGTGCGCCTCGCCGCGCGCCGCCCGGCTGCGCCGCAGGGCCTCGCCGTACGCGTTGATGGCATCGGGCAGCCCGTCCTCCGAACCCTCCAGGGCGTGGGCGACGTCGCTGAGGGCGCTGATCACCCGGGGGTGGTCCGCGCCGAACACCCGGGTGAGGTCGACGAGGACCTGCGTCCCCTCGCGGGAGGCCCGCCCCCGCTCGCCCACCGCGTACAGGGCCGCGGCGAGGCGGCCCCGGACGGCGAGGGTGTCCGGATGGTCCTCCCCCAGCTCCCGGCGGACGGCGGCCAGGGTGGCCTCGTACAGCTCCACGGCCGTGCGCGGCTCCCCGAGGGTGAGGGCCAGGCCCGCGATGGCCGCGCAGGGGGTGAACAGGGCGGGGGATGGCCTGCGCAGGGCGTGGCGGGCCAGGGCGTGCAGCTTCGCGAACTGCTGCCACGCCTCGTCCCGCTCGCCCGCCTGGTGTTTCAGCTCGGCGAGTTCGACCCGCAGGAGCAGGGCTTCCGGAGCGTCCGGAGCAGGGAACCAGCGCGCCTCCTCGCACGTGCGCACCGCTTCTTCGAGGCGGCCCGCCCGCCGCAGCGCGTTCACGAGGCGCCGGGTCGCGCGCAGGCTCTCCGTGGAGACGCCCCCGGCCTTGCGCTCTCTGCCCGCCACCGCGCGGCGCAGCATGACGATGCCGCGCTCCACCTCTCCTTGCACGCTGACAAAGTCCGCCGCCTCCTCCAGAAGGGGGGCGAGGTCCGCGAAGTCGTTCTCGGGCTCCGATCGCTCGGCCAGGTGGTCGATGTGCGGCAGCAGCGCCTGCCAGCGCGGCCAGGTCGCGGGGTCTTCGGCGCCTCCGGGCAGGGCGCCGTCGAGGCAGGCCACAGCTTCGAACCGGGCGCCCCGGAGGGCCGTCGCGCTGCGCCACGCGTCGTTCTCGTCCGGCTCGCGGACGACGTCCTGCACCAGGGGGTGCATCCGCAGCGCGTCGCCGTCGCGGCTGACGAGGCCGAGCCCCGCCAGCGTCTCGGCGGCGCGGGCCAGAGCGGCGGCACTGCCCATGCGGGACAGCAGGCCCAGCGGGACCGGTTCGGGGGCGAGCCAGGCGAACACGTTCACGACGCGGCGTGCCAGCCGGTCGTCCACGGTACGCAGGACCGCCCGGATGGCGTCTCCGACGCCGGGCCGGTCCTCGCTCAGGATGGACCGGTCGCGTTCGAGGAGCATCAGGTACTGGGCGGGCGACACCCCTTCCCGCACCATGTACGCGGCCGCGTTCGACAGGGCGAGCGGCAGGTGCCCGAGCGCTTCGGCGAGGCCGTGCGCGTCCCCCTCCACCACGTCCCGGTCCAGGCGGGCACGGAGCAGATCGACGGCCTCTGCGGGCCGCATCACGCCCAGTTCCAGGACCGGGCCGACGCCCTCCCAGCCGTCGGCCCGTCTGCTGGTGACCAGGACCCGGCCGCCCGCGCCCAGGCGTTCCAGGAGCGCGGCGACGTCGGCAGGACTCTCCGGGCCGTCGAGGAGCAGCACCCAGTCGTCGTGCGCGGCCAGCCAGCCGACGGCCCACTCGCTCGCCTCCTCCCGCGACATGGCGTCCGCGGACTCGGGCCGCAGGGCGTGGGCGAGGTCCGCCAGCCCTTCGGCCGGGGTCGACGCGCGCAGCCACCACACCGGGTTCAGCGACGCGCGCACGGACTCACGGGTGCCCCAATAGGCGGCGAGAGCCGACTTCCCCATCCCTGTGCTGCCGCACACGACCACCGCGCGGAGGTCGCCGGATGCCGGACAGGGGGCGAGCAACTCCTCGTCCAGGCGCCGCAGTTCCGCGGCCCGGCCCACGAAGGTGTGCTGCGGGGGAACGTTCGTCAGACCCGGCGGCGCCGACACCTCGCCGGACGTGGCGAACCACTCGGCCAAGGCCTCGTCGTGGATCTCCAGCGACATGGTGCGCCCGTGCATGCTCACGACCGGGGCGGGCGCCGCCGCCGGCCGCTCCGCCACCCGGATCGCCCGCCCCCGCAGCACCCCGAGCGCCTCCTCGCTGACCAGCGCGAACGGCGCGCCCGCCGCGCCCAGTTGGCGGGTGCCCGTGCCTTCCGCGACGGGGACGACCGCGCGGAAGGAGCGGACGGCCGAGCCCGCGCGGGCCTCGATCTCCTCGCCGATACGGGTGAGGAGGTCGGTGACGGCGAGGGACTCGGGGCGCGGCAGGGTCTCGATGAGGGCGGCGCGGGCGCCGGGGACGAAGTCGTAGAGGCCGCGCTCCAGGTCGACGGGTTCAAGGAGGCCGCTGAGCAGGACCTCGGCGAGGTCGCTCGGCCGGGAGCCGGGGGTGACGCGCTGCTGGATGAGGCGCATCACGGGCAGCGCGGGCACCGAGAGGGCCACGTGCGCGGCGAGCCCGGCGGCCGTGCGGGACGCGGCGAGCTGGAAGCGCAGGACGCGCTCGGCGATCGGCAGGTCGCCCTCGTCGGTGCGGGGTTCGACGGGGGCGGGCGGGGCGGCGCCGACGTAGGTGACGGCGGTGTCGCGGGGGCGGTCGCCCGCCGCCGTCACCAGGGCGGCCCAGTCGGCGAGCCACTCCGGCGCGAGTTCGAGGACGGGCACGGGCAGGGCCCCGGCGGGGCGGTGGGCGCGGCCGTGGTGCGGGAGGAAGCGGAGCGCGGCGTTCGGGGCGAGGGCCCGGGCCGCGATCGCCCGGCCGGGCACGGTGGGCGCCGCGGTGCGCCGCCAGAGGCGTTCGGGCAGCGGCTGCAGGACGGCGGTGGGCCCGCGCCGCGCCCAGGTGTGCAGGGCCTCGCCTGCGCGCCCCGCCCACCAGTGGGGGCCCGAGCAGTCGCTGAGGACCAGGGTCAGCTGACGCCCCGTGGGGTCGACCGCGGCGGCGGGCGGCACGGCGGGGCGGCCCGGCGCGGACCGCAGGCCGACGCGGGTGGCGAGGTCGGCGACGTACCAGAGGCGGATGTCGCGGAACGCGCCGGTGCGCTGGAGTGCCGCCCGCAGCTCCCCCGCCAGCGGCCGCCACACGGTCATGGCGGAGCCGGTGTCGACGACGAGGGCCAGGCGCAGCGGGCGGTCGGCGGCGGGCACCAGGACGGGCACCCAGGGGCGGCGTCCCGCGCGCTCCGCGGCGCGCGCGGCGGTGGCGTCCTCGTCCAGGACGCGGCGGCGGGCGTCCGGCACGCGCCGTTTGAGGGGGCGCAGGGCGCGCTGGATGGCGAGTTCGTGGCGCAGCGCCTGCGGGGCGGGCACGAGCACGTCGTCGGCGTCGGTGCCGGGCCGCGCGGCACCGCGCGGCAGGTGCAGGGGCCGCCCGCCGGTCCCGTCGGCCCGCGGGGCGTCCTCGGCCGCGGCCTCCTCCGCGTCGTCGTCGGGATGCCCGGGCCGCGGGCGGCGCCGGTGCTCCGGGTCCCGTGCGCCGCCCGGCGCGAGGGCGTCCGGCGGCAGTCGGGGTCCGCCCGGGCGCTGCGTCCGGGTGCCGTCGGGGCTCTCGGTGGCCTCGGGCAGCAGGCGGGCGAGCCACAGCATCTCCGCGAGTTCGAGGGGCGTGACCGGCGGGCCGAGGGCCTCAAGGGTGGCGCGCAGCCGGTCAAGCGTCATCGGCGCCGGTCGCCTCGCTGCTCAGGTACGGGGCGACCTGGTCGGCCAGCTCCCGTACGGACTCCGGCGGTTCACCGAAGGCCGCATGATGGCACATGTAGATGGCGTTCAGGAGCTGGTCGTTGGCGAGCAGCCCGCCGCCGCGCCGGTCGAAGAAGCGCTGGATGACGTCGTGCGCGCCCTGGGGCAGCGCGCCCGAGCCGTCGCCGACGACTCCGCCGAGGTGCTCGCTGACGATCGCGGTCAGCTCCTCGACGGTGGCGGGCTGCTTCAGGTCGACGGTCACGCAGCGGCGCAGGAACGCGGGCGGGAACTCGCGCTCGCCGTTGCTGGTCATGACCACGAAGGGGAAGGCGCGGCAGGTGACGGTGCCGTCGCGGATCTCGACGCGGTCCGTGGTGCTGTCGGCCGTCATCACCTCGGCGGTGGGCTCGGCGCGCCGGGCCAGCTCGACGAGTTCGTACGACCCCTTCTCGAAGATGGTGAGGAGGTCGTTCGGCAGGTCGATGTCGCTCTTGTCGATCTCGTCGACGAGCAGCACCCGGGGGCGCGCGTAGGGCAGCAGGGCGGTGCCGAGCGGGCCGAGGCGCAGATAGTCGCCGATGTCGTCGGCCGCCGCTGGCTCCGCGGCCCCTTCGCGGGCGCGCCCGGCGGCGTACAGACGGGTCAGCGGGTCGTACGCGTACAGGCCTTCGCGCAGGGTGACGCGGCTGGTGATGGGCCAGTGCAGGACCTTGCCGAGCCCGAGTTCGTGGGCGACGGCGTAGGCGAGGGACGACTTGCCGGTGCCGGGGGCGCCGGTGACCAGGAGCGGCCTGCGCAGGTAGAGGGCGGCGTTGACCTGGCGTACGGCGTCGGGACCGGGGCGGTAGCTGACGGCGGCGTGCCGGTTGCCGCTGTCGCCGGGCGGGGTGGGCAGCGGCGGGCCGCCGGTGAAGCGCCGCCAGGGCGGCGGGTCGGGCAGCTGGTCGACGCGGTCGTGCGGGGTGCGGCCGCCGGTGTAGACGTGCCAGGCGTGCGACGGGTGTGCGGTCACCTCAGCCCCTCTCCTTGTTCCCCATGGCCAGCGGCGGATCGGGCCTGCGCTCCGGGTCGTCCCAGAACAGCGTCAGCCGGTGCCCGCAGTGGCCGTCGCCGCCCCGCTCCGGGGAGCGGGCCTCCTTGCGCAACCTCATGACCTCGTACGGGAGCCGGTCGGGGTCGAGTCCCGACACCGCCCCGGTGAGCCGGCGGAGGAAGGTGCCGGACGCGCAGTCCTCGTGCCCCGGTCCGTCGCAGTCGCGCCGCCGCCACAGCATGATGGGCATGCCGATGTCGAGCGCGGCCGACAGCCAGGCGTCGACGGGCGTCGCCGCGTACGCGAGGGCGCACAGCTGCTCCTGGCCGTCGAGCCAGTCGTAGAACTCCTGGTAGTCCCAGGTCAGGGAGCAGGCGACGGGCTTGGGCCGGGTCTCGCCGCGAGCCCGCACGGTCTCCCAGCGCTCACGGGTGAAGCGGCAGACCATGAGGGGTTTGAGGCGGTCCGTGTGGCGGACCACGACCGGCACGGCCCGCAGCGGCCGGGGCCTGGCCGCGCCCGGCTCGTGCAGCAGCCACTCCTCGAAGGGCTCGCCCATGAGCCCCTGCGGCACGACGAACTCCGCGATCCAGTCGAAGGCGGCGACGGCGCCGACCTGTTCGGCGAGGAGCGCCTCGACCTTCGTCCGCAGCTGCTGGGGGCGCACCCGGACGGGTCCGGCCCGGCCGACCGGGACCCCGTCGACGAGGGCGCACACGGACAGGTCCAGGCTCTTGGCCTTCGTCATCGGCTCCACCCGGACCATGAGGGACCCGGTGCGCGCGGCCCGCACTTCCGGGCCGCCCGGGGCGGCGCCCGGCTGCTCCGGCTGCCAGCGTCGCAGCCAGGCGGCGAGACGGGCGGCGACGGCGGCGGGCGCGTGGTCCCGCAGCTCGCGCAGCAGCCGTTCGACGCGGCCCTCGCCGGTCAGCTCCTCGGCGACGTGCCGCACGGCGTGCCACGGCGACCGGAAGGCGGGCAGCTGCCGCAGGAACGTCGGGAAGGCCCGGCGCACCGCCAACGCCACGGCGGCGGGCTTCAGTTCGCCCCCGTCGAAGACGGCCCGCAGCTCGCGGCGCGGCGCGGGCTCCATCCAGTCGAGGGGCAGCAGGTCGTCCAGGCCCTCCCAGTGGCGGCGGACGGTCTCCAGGGGCAGCATGCGGCCCTGCGCGCCCCCGCGCTCACCCTCCAGATCGGCGTCGGTGACGATGCCGACGACCTCCCCGGTCACCGGCTCGTACACCCCGGCGCCGCTGAACCCCTCGCCGAGGCGCCGCAGATGGGCCTTGTCGACGTCCAGCTCCAGCCATTCGCCGTGCAGTTGACGGTCGGCGCTGGTGGTCACCGTGACGTACGTGCCGTCGCGCTCGTGGCCCTCGGGGAAGCCGAGGGCGCGCAGCACGTGGGCGGCGCGGCCGCGGTCCGGGCGGAGCGCGCCGAGGGGCGCGAGGGCGCAGGGCGGCACGGCCACGGGGCGGTCGAGAGCGAGCACCGCGATGTCGCCGCGGTCGCCCAGCTCACGCCAGCGGCCCGTCCACACGACGCGCGCCGGTTCCTCACCGGCGACTCCGGGCAGGGCCACGCGGACCTCGTCGCGGCCGTCGACGACGTGGGCGCAGGTGATCACCCGCTCGCCGTCGACCAGCACGCCCGCCCCCAACGGCGGGCCGCCGCCGACCGCGCGGATGCGGGCACGCCAGTGCATGTCCGCCATTATTCGCCCCGCGCGGCGCCTTCCGCGCCCCCTGGGGCGTCCCCTTTCGACCACGTCAGCTTGACCGTCAGATGTCCTTCGGCGGCGGTCCTGGCGATGACGGCGCCCGCGGCGGCGCTCAGCTTCACGCCGAACTCCAGCTCGATCCCGTCCGGGTCGAGCGCCCGCTCCCGGAACGTCCGGAGCGCCGAGAGCGCGGCGCCGCGCACATTGCCGAGGGCCGCCTCGAAGCGGCCCTCCACCTCCCGGATCCCGTCCTCGTCCCGGCGCGAGACGGACCGGTAGCCCACGTCCCGCGAGTCCACCTCCACGACGACGGGCCCGTCGTCGGACTCCCAGCGCATCAGCTCCCTCATGCGGCAGAACGTAGCCCCAAGTGGCCTTCCCTAAGGGCGAAGTGGCGAAATCTACGTCCGCCACGGCGCGTGAATACGCATCCCCGCCCGCCAATTATTCAAGTTTGACTAGACTGGCGGGATGGCTGAGAAAACCATCCCGCTGCTCCCCTGTCAGTCCGTCCAGCCGGTCGTCGACTTCTACACCGCCCTCGGTTTCGAGACGACCTACCTCCAGAAGAGCCCGTACGCGTACGCCGTCGTCGAACGCGGCTCCGTGGAGCTCCAGTTCTTCGGCATGAAGCAGTACGACCCCGCCGGTTCGTACTCGGGGTGCTACGTCCTCACCGACGACGTGGACGCGCTGTACGCGACGTTCCGGGCCGGGCTCAAGGCCGCGTACGGCAAGGTGCCGAGGCGGGGGCTGCCCCGGATCGGGCCGCTGAAGGACATGTCGTACGGCGTGCGGCAGTTCCTGCTGACCGACCCCGCGGGCAACAGCATCCGCGTCGGGCAGCAGATCGGTGAGGACCAGAGCCACCGGCCCGCGCCGAAGGAGACCTTCGCGCGGGCGCTGCACGTCGCCGACCTCTTCGTCGACTCCAAGGAGGACCTGGCGGGCGCGGCCAAGGTCATCGACCGCGCCCTCGGCCTGACGGACGAGCGGCCCACGCCCGCGCAGCACCTGCGGCTGCTCGTGCTGCGCGGGGACATCGCCCAGCGGCAGGGGGACGACGAGCGCGCGCGGCACCTCCTGGAGCGGGCCGCCGGGATCGGGCTCGACGACGCCGCCCTGGACGGGCTCGGCGATGAGGAGCGGGAGGCGGTGCGCGACGCGCTCGCCCGGCTCGACGAGCTGCGGTCGTAGGGCGGACCACCGGCCGCGGGGCGCCCCGGGCGCCCGGGTCAGCCCTCCTTCACCGCCACGTGCACCGTGTGCGCCACCAGCAGGAACATGTCCCTGCGGCGGTGCAGGCCCTGCGGGTCATCGGGGTCGAGCAGCCGGTTCAGGACCGCCACGTCGTCCGCCGCGAGCTCCTCGGGCCCCTCGGCGGCCGCCAGGTCGCGGTAGCGCTCGAAGGTGGAGATGGCGTGCGCCCGCGCCCGCTCGTCCAGGGGCGCGGGCAGGTCGAGCAGGAACGTGCGCGTCGCCACGTGGCGCAGGCCCGCCGCCCCGAGCAGCGCGGCCCAGTCCTCCGTGACCTCCGCGGCGCCGGGCAGGGAGGCGCGCATGCGCGTGAACCACTGCTCGTTGGCCGCGTCCAGGCGGGCCTGCAGGCCCGGGCGGCCCATGCCGATGTCGCGCGGCAGGCTGCGCGGCGGCAGGCCGCCTTCGAGGACCGCAAGCGCGCCGCCCGGCGCGAGCCGCTCCCCGAGCGCGGTGAGCGCGGCGACCTGGTCGCCCACGTGGTGCACGGAGCGCGCCGCCCAGATCAGGTCGGCGGGCGGCAGCTCGCCCAGGCCGTCGGGGAGTTCCGCGCGGTGCGCGCGCACCCGGCCGCCGAGCCCCAGGCGGGCCGCGCGCGCCTCGGCCCGGTCGAGCAGGGCCCGCTCCGGGTCCGCCGCGACCACCTCGGCCTGGGGGAACGCCTCCGCGAGCAGACAGCTGACCACGCCCGGGCCGCTGCCCGCGTCGACGACCAGGGAGGGCTCGGCGCCCGCCGCGCGCAGCTCCCGCAGCCACGCGGCGGCCTGGCGGTACACCGGGGCGGTGACCTCGGCGTTCTGCTCCAGTACGGGGGCCATCTCGGCCCAGTCGATGTCGTGGTCGCCGTGGCTGTGGCCGTGCCCGTGGCTGTGTCCATGGCCGTGGCCCTCATGGGAGCCGTGGGAGCCGTGTCCGTCGGTCTCGGTCTCGGTCTCGTACGCCGTCATCGTTCCGCCGCCCTCTCACCTGGTCTTCGCGAACGCTGCCAGCCTGCGTCGGCTTGCCGAGGACGGCCAGTTCCGTTGCTGTTTCGGCAAACCGAGCGGTGCCGTTCCGGGGCGGTCAGGAGGCGCTCTTCGTGAACGCGCGCAGCGCGAACTCCGGGTCGGGCCGCCGCACGTCCTGGTCCGGCAGCTCCGCGAGCCGCGCAGCGTACCCCCGCGCCATGGCGCTGTCCGTCGGAATGCTGGTGAACCAGCCGCGGAACAGGTCCTCGGCGGTGCTGCGCGGGCTGCGGCCCTGGCCGTGCCCGGTGAAGCGGGCGCGGCCCGCGGGGACGAACCCGCACGCCGCGGCGTAGCCCTCGACGCGGGCCGCGCCGTCCACGGGCGTGCGGACCGGGCGGCCCGCGAGGGCGGCGTCGATGTCGCTGCCCACGTCGTGCGACGCGGCCTTGTCGACGGTGGTGACGAAGCGGCCGCCGGGCCTGAGCACCCGGGCGCACTCCGCCACCACCGCCCCGGCCTCCTCCGGCCGGGCGAACAGGTGCAGCAGCCACACCGTGGCCACCGCGTCGAACGCGCCGTCGGGGAACGGCAGTCGGCGGCTGTCGCCCAGGACGACGGCGCCGGGGACGCGCTCGGCGGCCATGCGGGCCATGGCGTACGTCGCGTCCACGCCGGTCACGGCGAGGCCCGGCCGGTCGGCGAGCCGCCGGGTGACGAGGCCCGTGCCGCAGGCCACGTCGAGCAGGGTGCGGGTGCCCGGCGGCAGCAGCGAGAGGACCGCGGCGGCCGCGGCGGCGGCCCGTGGCTCACCGCCGCGCGACGCGTCGTACCGGACGGCCTCCTTGCCGTAGTCGAGCATCACGCCGCCGCTTCCCGACGTCACGCGGCACCGTGCCCGGGCGCCAGCTCCTCGACCCTGCGGGCGAGTTCGAAGTCGCGCTCGGTGAGGGCGCCGCCCGCGCTGTGGGTGCGCACCGCGAGCGCCACCGTGTCATAGCCGAGGGTGATGTCCGCGTGGTGGTCGAGCTCCTGCTGCACCTGGGAGATGTGGACGACGAGCGCGGTGGCCGCGTAGTGCGAGCCGAGCCGGTAGGAGCGGGTGAGGCTCCTCCCGGAGGCTTCCGTGCTCCCGGTGCTCTCAGCGTTCCCGGTGCTCTCGGTGGTCCCGGTGAGCGACCAGCCGGGCAGTTCGGCGAGCCGGTCCTCGATCTCCTTCTGCGACAGCGGTTCAAGGGGCATGGCCGCGCTCCTCACCTTGGTGTCGGGGGTCTGTTGTCAGCCTGCCACAGCGATTCGCAGGCGGGGACTCAGCGGCGCGAGCATTCCGTCGCGAGATCGTCCGCGAGCGCCGCGATGGCCGCCCTGCCCTCGGTGACTTTCAGCCAGTCGCCGGGCAGCGCGTGGTCGCCGTGCAGCGCGCCGAGGAGGTTGCCGCAGACCGAGCCGGTCGAGTCGCTGTCGCCCGAGTGGTTCACGGCGAGGGTCAGGGCGTCCTCGACGCGGGGCGCGGCCAGGGCCGCGTACACCGCGACGGCGAGCGCCTCCTCGGCGATCCAGCCCGCGCCCAGGGACTCCACCCGGGTCGCGTCCGGCGCCCCGTCGGCGGCCAGGTCGACGGCGCGGGTGAGCGCGGTGGACGTCTCCTCGTGCCCGGGGTACCGGGCGAGCAGCCGCAGGGTGCGCAGGACCGCGCCCTCCAGGGAGTCCCCCGCGACCAGGTGGGCCACGATCGCGGCGAGCGCGCCCGCGGCGTAGGAGCCGGTGGGGTGGCCGTGCGTGATCTGCGCGCAGCGCGCGGCGAGTTCGAAGGCCCGCCCCGCGGGGGCGCGGGTGAGCCCGAAGGGCGCCGAGCGCATGACGGTGCCGCAGCCCTTGGACTCCGGGTTGACCGGCCCCCGCGGGCCGAGCGGGGCGCGCGGGTCGGGGGCGTAGGCGTGGGCGAGACCGCTGAGGCAGGCCTCGCCGGGCGCGCGCTGGGCGTAGAGCCAGGGCTGCGCGGCGAGGCCGCCGCGCGCCTCCGCTACGGGCCCCGGCCGGTGCTGCGTGTCCAGCCAGCGCAGATACGCCTCCAGGACGAGCCGGGGCGCCGCGCCTCCGATGCCCTTGCGGCGCTCCCGCGCGTGGGCGAGCTCCAGGGCCTCGGCGGTGAACAGCGTCATCTGCGTGTCGTCGCTGATCCGGCACAGCCCGTCGGCGTCGGTCAGCGGACCCCTCACGCCGTGCGGGCCGTGGGCGGCCCGGATGGCGGCGAGGGAGTCGAACTCGACCGCGTAGCCGAGCGCGTCCCCGAGCGCGCCGCCCAGCAGACAGCCGCGCACGCGCGCGCGGTAGACGGCCGCGGCCTCCCAGGACAGCGGGTCCCACGGGTTGTTCATGTCGGTCGCACCACTCTTCTCGATCGCCGTCGGGGGGTCGATTACCGTCAGGGGTATGACAACTCTCGCGGCCGGCAGGCGGAACGGCAAAGGCGGTGCCCCGCGCGCGGGCACGGCGTCCGACGTGGGCGCGCTGCTGCGCGGCTGGCGCGAGGAGCGGCGGGTCAGCCAGCTGGAGCTCGCGCTGCGCGCGGACTCGTCGGCGCGGCACATCAGCTTCGTGGAGACGGGCCGCTCCAAGCCCAGCGAGGAGTTCGTCCTGAAGCTCGCCGAGCACCTGGACGTGCCCGTGCGCGACCGCAACGCGCTGCTGCTGGCCGCCGGGTACGCGCCGCGCTTCCCGCAGACCCCGCTCGACGACCCGGCGATGGGCGCGCTGCGCGCGGGCCTTGAGCAGCTGCTCCAGGGCTACGAGCCGTTCCCGGCCCTGGTCGTCGACGCGACGTACGACGTGGTCGCCGCGAACCGCGGCATCGCCGCGCTCCTCGACGGCCTGCCCGAGCGCCTGCTCGCGCCGCCCCTGAACGCGATGCGGATCGTGCTGCACCCCGAGGGGCTCGCCCCGAAGATCCGCAATCTGCGGGAGTGGCGCGGGCACCTGCTGCACCAGATGGAGCGGCAGATCGCGCTCCAGCGCTCGCACGCGCTGCGCGCGCTGTACGAGGAGGTGGCGGCCTACCCCGTGGCGGACCCGGGCGAGGACACGGCGGCGGACGGGCAGGTGCCGCACTTCGCGCTGCCGCTCAGGATCGAGCACGAGGGCCGGGTGCTGTCCTTCATCTCGTCCATCTCGACGTTCAACACGCCGATGGACGTGACCGTCGCCGAGCTGGCCGTCGAGACCCTGCTGCCGGCCGACCCGGCGACGGTCAAGTACCTCCAGGACCAGGGGTAGGCGGGCCCGCCCGGGAGGCGTCCTACGGCGTCCCCTCCCCGGCGCCCTCCGCCCCGTCGCCGCCGTCCTTCCTGCCGTCGCCCTTCTTCCCGTCGCGCTCGTCGTCGACGATCTCCGCGTCGACCACGCCCTCGTCGGCGGGCGGCCGCTCGCCGGAGTCCTCCGGCCGCGCCCCGCCGCCGGAGGCGCCCGCGGCCGCGTACATGGCCTGCCCCATCTGCTGGCTGACCGTGGCGAGCTTCTCGGCGCCCGCGCGGACGGCCTGGGTGTCGCCGCCGTCCAGGGTGCTCTTCAACTCGGCCGCGGCGGCCTCCACTTCGGCCCTGGTGGCGGCGGGGATCCGGTCGCCGTTCTCGCGCAGGAACCGCTCCGTCTGGTAGACGAGCTGCTCGGCCTGGTTGCGGGTCTCGGCGGCCTCGCGCCGCTTGCGGTCCTCCTCGGCGTACTGCTCGGCCTCGCGGACCATCCGGTCGATGTCGTCCTTGGGCAGCGCGGAGCCGCCGGTGACGGTCATGCGCTGCTCGCGCCCGGTGGCCTCGTCCTTCGCCGAGACGTGCATGATGCCGTCGGCGTCGATGTCGAAGGTGACCTCGATCTTGGGGACTCCGCGCGGCGCGGGCGGAAGCCCGGTCAGGTCGAAGACGCCGAGCTTCTTGTTGTACGCGGCGATCTCCCGCTCGCCCTGGAAGACCTGGATGCCGACCGACGGCTGGTTGTCCTCGGCGGTGGAGAAGGTCTCCGAACGGCGCGTGGGGATGGTCGTGTTGCGCTCGATGAGCTTGGTCATGATGCCGCCCTTGGTCTCGATGCCGAGGGACAGCGGGGTCACGTCGAGCAGCAGGACGTCCTTGACGTCGCCGCGGATCACACCCGCCTGGAGGGTCGCGCCGACGGCGACGACCTCGTCGGGGTTGACGCCCTTGTGCGGGTCCCTGCCGGTCAGCTCCTTGACCAGGTCGGTGACCGCGGGCATGCGGGTGGAGCCGCCCACGAGGATGATGTGGTCGATCGCGGAGAGCTGCACGCCCGCGTCCTTGACCGCCTGGTGGAAGGGGCCCTTGCAGCGGTCGAGCAGATCCGCGGTGAGCTCCTGCAGCTGGGCCCGGGTGAGCTTCTCGGAGAGGTGCAGCGGCCCTTCGGCGGAGGCCGTGATGTAGGGCAGGTTGATGTCGGTCTCGCTGGCCGAGGAGAGCTCGATCTTCGCCTTCTCCGCGCCCTCGCGCAGGCGTTGCAGGGCCATCTTGTCCTTGGCCAGGTCGACGCCGTACGCGTTCTTGAACTGCCGTACGAGGTACTCGACGATGCGCTGGTCCCAGTCGTCGCCGCCGAGCCGCGTGTCGCCGTTGGTTGCCTTGACCTCGATGACGCCCTCGCCCATCTCCAGGAGCGACACGTCGAAGGTGCCGCCGCCGAGGTCGAAGACCAGGACGGTCTGGTCGTCGCCCTTGTCGAGGCCGTAGGCGAGCGCGGCGGCCGTGGGTTCGTTGACGATCCGCAGGACGTTCAGGCCCGCGATCCCGCCCGCCTCCTTGGTGGCCTGGCGCTGGGCGTCGTCGAAGTACGCGGGCACGGTGACCACGGCGTCGGTGACGTCCTCGCCGAGGTAGGACTCGGCGTCCCGCTTGAGCTTCTGCAGGACGCGTGCGGACAGCTCCTGCGCGGTGTACCGGTGGCCGCCGACCGCGGCGCCCTCGGGGAAGCGCCAGGCCGGGTCGCCCATGTGGCGTTTGACGGAGCGTGCGGTGCGCTCCACGTTCGTCACCGCCTGGCGCTTGGCGACCTCCCCGACGAGCACGTCGCCGCTCTTGGCGAAGGCGACGACCGAGGGCGTGGTGCGGGCGCCCTCCGCGTTCGCGATGACGGTGGGCTCGCCGCCCTCCAGGACGGCGACCACGGAGTTGGTCGTGCCGAGATCGATGCCGACCGCACGTGCCATGTCCAACAACCCCTTCCGACGCGGTGTACTCCGCCCTCCAGCACAAAACTTGAGCGGGTCATTGTCAATGCCGCGTACGGTGCCGCAGGAGACACGACGAAGCCGCCGCCCCCGTGTACGGGGCCGACGGCTTCGCGCGGTGTCCGCGGCGGGTCAGGCCAGCTTCGCCGACAGCGTGATCGTGGTGCCCGTGAGCGCCTGGCTGACCGGGCAGTTGGCCTTGGCGTTCTCGGCGGCCGCGAGGAAGGCGGCCTCGTCGATGCCGGGCACCTCGCCCTCGACGGTGAGGTGGATGCCGGTGATGCCCGTGCCGGGCTGGAAGGTCACGTCGGCGGACGTGACGAGCTTGGTGGGCGGGGTGCCCGCGCCGGTCAGGCCGTGGGACAGCGCCATCGAGAAGCAGCTGGAGTGCGCGGCGGCGATGAGCTCCTCCGGGCTGGTCTTGCCGTTCGCCTGCTCGGCGCGGGACGGCCAGGACACGGCCTGCTCCCCGATGCCCGAGGAGTCGAAGGTCACCGTGCCGGAGCCCTCGGTCAGGCTGCCTTCCCAGACCGTGTGTGCGGAGCGCGTGGTAGCCACGATGCCAAATCCCTTCAGTGAAGTTCGGTGGCCCCCATCCGATCACACTCCGGGGGAAATCGCGGCGTACGGGGTCGGTACGGGGCCGTAAGAAGGATCACCCGGGCGGTGCCCGGCGGGTGTCCGCCTGCGCCCCGCGATGAACCTTCCGCATCAACTGTCCGTCTACGTAACAAAGTTGAACTCGATTGGGGGACACGTGCGCCATCACAGAACCAGAGCGGGCGCGGTCGCCGTCGCGACAGCGGTGGCCGCGGCGCTCACGGCGGGCCTGACGGGACCGGCGGCGGCCGAGGGCGGCCGACCGGTCCCCGGGGGAGCCGCGGGGCCCGCCCTGTCGGCCGGGGCCGAGGGCGTGGGCGGGGCCGGGAACGGCGCCGGGGCCGGTCCCGCGCAGCGGCTCACCCTCGTCACCGGCGACCGCGTCGACGTCGACGCCGCGGGCCGCGTGACCGGCTTCCGCCCGGCCGAGGGCCGCGAACGGATCCCGGTGCACACCCAGACCGTCGGCGGCCGCACGCTCGTCCTGCCGTACGACGCGCGGCGGCTCGTCGCCGAAGGGCGCGTGGACCGGCGTCTGTTCGACGTCACCGAGCTGAGCCGCGAGGCCGACCGCACGCCCCGGCAGCAGGGCCTGAAGCTGATCGTCGGCTACGAGGGCCCGGCACGCGGCGCACGCGCCGGTGTCCGGGCCGCCGGGGACACCACGGTCCGCCGCGTCCTGCCGTCCCTGAACGCGGAGGCCGTCCGCACCCCGCGCCGGGACGCGGCCCTGCTGTGGCGGACCCTCACGGACGCCCGCGGGTACGCGCCCGGGGTCCGCCGCCTCTGGCTCGACGGCACCCGCGAGGCGACCCTGGACAAGAGCGTCCCGCAGATCGGCGCCCCAAAGGTCTGGCGGTCCGGGTACGACGGCAAGGGCGTGACGATCGCCGTCCTGGACTCGGGCGTCGACTCCGCGCACCCCGACCTCAAGGACCAGGTCGTGGCCGAGAAGAACTTCAGCGCGGCCCCCGACGTCGAGGACCGCGTCGGGCACGGCACGCACGTGGCGTCCACCGCCGCGGGCACGGGCGCGGCCTCGGGCGGGAAGCTCAAGGGCGTCGCGCCCGGCGCGAAGGTCCTGAGCGGCAAGGTGCTCGACGACGAGGGCTTCGGCGACGACTCCGGGATCGTCGCGGGCATGGAGTGGGCGGCCGCGCAGGGCGCCGACGTGGTCAATCTGAGCCTGGGCGGCGGGGACTCGGAGGGCACCGACCCGCTGGAGGCCGCGGTCGACAGGCTGTCGGCCGACAAGGGCGTCCTGTTCGCCGTCTCCGCGGGCAACAACGGCGAGTCCGGGCCCGGCACCATCGGCTCTCCGGGCAGCGCGAAGGCCGCCCTCACCGTGGGCGCGGTCGACGGCGACGACAAGCTCGCGGACTTCTCCAGCCGGGGCCCGCTCGCGGGCGGCGGCACCGTCAAGCCCGACGTGACCGCGCCCGGCGTGGACATCACGGCCGCCGCGGCCCCGGGCAGCCAGATCGAGAAGCAGGTCGGGCAGAAGCCGGACGGCTATCTGACGATCTCCGGCACCTCCATGGCGGCCCCGCACGCCGCGGGCGCCGCCGCGCTGCTCAAGCAGCGGCACCCGCACTGGAAGCACACCGAGCTGAAGGGCGCCCTGACGGCGTCCGCGCGGGGCGGCGCGTACAGCCCCTTCGAGCAGGGCGCGGGCCGGATCGCCGTGGACCGGGCCGTCGACCAGACGGTGATCGCGCGGCCGGTGTCGCTCGACTTCGGCAAGCAGCTGTGGCCGCACGCCGACGACAAGCCGGTCACGAAGAAGGTCACGTACGAGAACCTCGGCGACCGGGACGTCACGCTCGACCTCGCGGTGACGGCGACCGACCCGAAGGGCCGCCCGGCCCCCGCCGGCTTCTTCGCCCTCGGCAAGCGGAAGCTGACGGTCCCGGCGGGCGGCAGGGCGGCCGTGGACCTCGTCGCGGACACCCGGCCCGGCGGCTCGGTCAACGGCACGTACGCGGCGTACGTGACCGCGACCGGCGGCGGGCAGAGCGTGCGCACGGCGGCCGTCGTGGAGCGCGAGATCGAGCGGTACGAGGTGACGCTGAGGACCGTCGGCCGCGACGGGCGGCCCACGCCGGACCACGTGACCCTGCTCCAGGGCCTGACCGGCGGCGACAAGGGGCAGAACCTGTGGCCGCAGAGCCCCTCGGGAACCGTCAAGGTCCGCATCGCCAAGGGCAGTTACCTGCTGGACTCGGCGGTCTACGTCGATCCCGACAACGGCGACAAGGGCATCGACTGGCTGGTCCAGCCCAAGCTGACCGTGAACAAGAAGATGACCGTGACGCTCGACGCCCGCAGGGCGAAGCCGGTCGACATCACCGTCCCTGACCCCGGGGCCGAGCTGGCGTTCCTGGACGCCCGCTACACGTACGCGGGCAACGAGCTGGGCGCCCTGGACATCAGCAGGTTCGGCAGCCTGCGCACCGCGCACCTCGGCCCGGCGGTGCCGGGCGGCTTCGGCCAGCAGTGGCTCGGGACCTGGCGCAAGGGCGCGGACCAGCGCTACGACGTCATGCTCGGCGGCAAGGTCACCAAGTTCGCGACCGGCTACACCCGGCACCTGAGGAAGGCCGACTTCGCGAAGCTGACGATCCGCTCCGGCGCGTCGGCCCCCGGCCGGTGGGGCGACCTGTCCGTCGCCGGATACCTCCCGGAGGCGGGCGGCATCTCGCCGATCCTGCCGCCGCAGCGGCTGCCGCGCACCACGACGGCGTACGTGTCCGCGCTCGACGGCGCGAAGTGGGGCGTCGAGTTCTCTCAGTACGGCGACGAGGACGCGGGCGGCGACCGTCCCCTGGAGAGCTCCTACGAGCGGGACCCGCGGGCCTTCCGGGCCGGGAAGGCCTACACCGAGACGTTCAACACCGGCGTCTTCGGCCCGCTCCTCGGCCCCGGCACGGGCGTCTTCCGCAAGGGCGACGAACTGCGCGGCCGGATCCCGGTCGTCGCCGACGGCCGGGGGCACCCCGGCTGGTCGCGCTACACCGCGCAGAAGTCGGTCCTGTACCGCGACGGCGTGAAGGTCGCGGAGAAGGACGACGCGGTGACCGGCGCCGAGGGCTTCAAGGTCCCGGCGGACGACGCGGAGTACCGCCTGACGGCGTCCGTCACCCGCTCCCCCAAGCTGGCCGCGGTGTCCTCGCGGGTCGAGGCGAGCTGGACGTTCCGCTCGCGGCACGTGGACGGGGAGGCCGCGCTGCCCGTGTCCACCGTGCGGTTCACGCCGAAGCTGGGTCTGGACAGCCGCGCCCCGGCAGGCGTGAAACAGTCCGTCCCGGTCACCGTCCAGGGCCACGCGGCCGGTGGCAACCTCGCGTCCCTGACCGCGTACGCCAGCTACGACAAGGGGCGTACGTGGACGGAGCTCACGGTCAGCGGCGGCAAGGCCGAGGTGACGAACCCGGCCCGCGGGAAGGGCGTCTCCTTCCGTGCCGTGGTCACCGACCGGCAGGGGAACGCGTCGACCGTGACGGTTCTCGACGCCTACCTCGGCCGGTAGACGGCAAGTAGACAGCCTCCGCTTCCCGCCCGGCCGCGCGGCCCCCTCGGAGTGTTCGAGGGGGCCGCGCTGGTGCCCGGGGGCCGGTACGAACAGGGCGGCGGCGAACGCCCGGGCCGCCGGGGCCCCTGGGGCGGCGCGGCACCTCCGTGGCGCGTTCCCTATGGCCGGAATGTCACCTGGGCAAGCCCCGGTCGCGGTGACACTTTTAGGCCCCCTCGACCGCGTGCGGTTCAGCCACGCGACGGGGAGACCACCCAGGGGGTAAGGCCATGCGCATGAACTACGCGGACCGCGGACCGTCTCCGCTGGAACCGGAGAAACCGGCCGCGGCCGGACAGCGGGACTCGACGTTCGGCTGGTGGGGCGCGTTCAGCATCGAGAGGTTCGCCGACGCCTCGCCGCTGTCGTACACGCACGAGGACGCCACCGGCTTCCTCGCGTACCTCCAGCAGTTCTACGACCGCAACTTCTGGTTCGCCGACGGCGGCGTCCAGGTGTGGGCGTACGAGGAGGCGTACGACAACTGGCAGGACCGCTACGGCATGGACGCCGCGTGCGCCGTGTACCACTCGGGCCACGGCACCATGGACGGCAACGGCGTCTTCGTCGCGCCGCTCGGCGCGGCCTGGGACGGCCGCACCCGCGCCTACTCGAACCGGATGGCGCTCGGCAACGAGAAGGCGAAGTATGTCTTCTGGTCGACCTGTCTGTCGCTCCGGGTGCTCGACGGACACTCCCCGATCCGCACCTGGGCCGGGCCCAACGTCGGCTTCCGGATGCTCTTCGGCTTCGAGACCGTCAGCATCGACAACCCGGACTACGGCAAGAAGTTCTGGGAGAAGTGGCGGTCCGGGCAGACGTTCTGCGACGCGTGGCTGAACGGCAGCTGGGATATCTACCACGGCCAGGCCCCCTCCGTGTGCGCGGTCGGCGCCACCCAGGCCGAGGCCGTCAACCGGCTCAACACGGAGCGCAACTTCTTCCGCGACGCCGTGCCGGACAACTGGTACGCGTGGCGCTGGTACCACGCGCGCGAGTCGCTCGCCGACCGGTTCACCGAGGCGCCGCAGGACGCCCAGGTCGTCCAGCTGGCACCGCGCGACCCCAGCGAGGAGCTGCTCCGGGCCGGGCGCATCGCCGACTTCCCGGCCGCCGCCCTCGAAGAGGTGCAGGTCGAGCGGCAGGGCGTGCTCAGCGCCACGTCCGGCGACCGCACCGTCTCCACGGGCCCGCACGCGGTGCGCTGGCTGCGGCTCGCCGAGCCGAACCACCGCAACACCACGCGGCTGCCGAGCGAGATCGCGATCGAGCGGGCCCGCGCCTTCGCCGAGGAGCACGCGGACGGCGCCGAGCTGGTCGTGGAGGGCGTGCACGACCTGATGCAGAACTCCGGCACCAAGGACGGCTCGGAGCTCGGCGTGCCGCAGAGCCTGGTCACCCACGTCACGTTCCGGCAGGCCTTCGACGGCGTCCCGGTGATCTCGCCCGACCGCGGTCTGGTCCGGGTCGGCCTCGACAACGACGGCAACGTCGTGGAGGCCCAGCTGGCCACCCGCGGGGCCGTCGGCACCTCGCGCGAGCCCAGCAGCCGGGTCGCGCCGCCCGCGGCCGAGGGCGCCCGGGAGGGCGGGGCACCGGCCCCGCGCGATCCGCAGGAGGCCCTCGCGGTGGCGCAGGAGCGGCTGCTCGCCGACCTCGCGGTGCGCGGCACGGGCGAGGACGGCGACTACGCGGCGGCGGTCGCGCGGGAGTCCCGGCCCGAGGTCAGGGACGTCCCCGGCACGTTCCAGGTGGGCTACGAGGTGACCGGCAACGAGGCCTATGTCGGCGCCCGCAAGCTGATCGAGATCGGCCCCGAGGACGGCTTCAGGACCCGGCGCTGGGTGACGGCGCCGCTCGCGCGGTGACGCGGCGGGGCGGGGACTAGGAGGAAGGCGTACCGGCGGCCCGCTGTCGGCGGGCCGCCATCCACGCGTACACGAGCACGCCCGCGAAGAGGAACAGGACGCCCTGGTAGACGGCCGCGTACCCGGCCCCGGCGACCAGCCACATCGAGAAGCCGAACGCGGCGCAGGCGAGCACGGCGTCGCGCACCAGGCGCCCGCGGCGCACCCGCTCGCGCTGCCCCGAGGCCAGGAAGTAGATCTGCGCGGCGGTGGCGAGCAGATAGGGCACGCTGGCCGTGAACGTGGTGACGAGCACGAGGACCTCGAAGACCCCGGAAGGCCCCGCCGTGTAGTTGTACACGGTCAGGAGCGAGGCGAGGACCACGGTCACGAGGACGCCGACGGTGGGCACGCCGCGCCGCTTGGTGGCGAACGCGCTCGGGAACAGGCCGTCCTTCGCGGCCGCGTACGGCGTCTGGGCGCTCAGGAGCGTCCAGCCGTTGAGCGCGCCGACCATGGACACCAGCGCGGCGAGCGCGACGGCGGTGCCGCCCCAGGAGCCGCCGAACATCACGTTCACGGCGTCGGAGAACGGCGCGGTGGAGGTGATCAGCTTGTCGTGCGCGACGGTGCCGAAGACGGCCAGGGTGCCGAGCAGATAGACGAGGGCGGCGCCGAGCGTGCCCAGGATGGTGGCGCGGCCCACGTTGCGCCGCGGGTCGCGCACCTCGCCCGCGCTGACGGCCGCGGACTCCACGCCCAGGTACGAGAAGAGCAGGATCGCCGCTGCGGCGGACACCGCGCCGAGCGCGCTGTCGTCGCCCGCCCGGAACGGGCCGAGGTTCGCCGGGTCGAAGAAGAAGAGCCCGCCGACGGCGACGAGGAGCAGCGGCAGGAACTTGAGCACGGTGGCGACGAGCTGCACGGCGCCGACGTACCGCGTCCCGGCGAGGTTGGCGAGCGCGGGCAGCAGCTGGAGCACGAGCGCGGCCAGGCAGGCGGTCCACTTGTGGTCGGTCACGGGCATCAGGACGTCGAGGTAGCCGACGGCGGCGACGGCGAGCGCCGCGTTCGACACCCAGGTCGTGATCCAGTACGCCCAGGCGGCGAGGAAGCCCGCGAAGTCGCCGAAGGCCTCCCGCGCGTACACGTACGGGCCGCCGGTGCGCGGGTCCCGCTCGGCGAGGCGGCCGAAGACCAGGGCGAGCGCGATGGCGCCCGCGGTCAGGACGGCGAACGCGACGAGGCTGATCGTGCCGAAGGGCGCGACGGAGGCCGGGAGCAGGAAGATGCCGCCGCCGATGATGTTGCCCATGACGAGGCAGGTGGCGATGGGGAGTCCGAAGCGGCGCGCGTGCTTGCCGTCGTCGTGCGGCGCGGCCGCCGCGTCCTGCTTCGGGGCCGGAGCCGACGGTGGTGCGGATCCGGTGTCGTGCATGGGGTGGTGCGCCTCTCGTCGTGCCGGGCGCCCGGGATCGCCGGGCGCGGGCCCATGGTCAGGCACCGGGGACGCGCTGCAAAATCACTGCGTTTTGTCCTGTACGACGTGGTCGGCGGCCGGAAATGCTGTCGGTGCCACCGGGTCCGGAAGGCGATCATCCGCAGGTGTGACGCGGGGCACTTCCGGCCCGTGCGCCTCGCGCAGCCAGCGCCGCAGGACCCGGTGCACGGCCTCCGCGCCGACGAGCTCGGTGCCCTCGGCGACGGGCCGCGAGAGCGCGAGCGGGGACAGCAGGAACGGCCGGGACTGGGCGCCGCCGAGCCCGCCGTGCGAGCCGATCTGCTCCTCGAACGCGAGGACTTCGCCGTCCAGCGGGTCGTACGCGGAGTTGACCATGATGTCGGCGGTGTGCGGGAAGCCGTCGGTGCGCCGCACGGCGTCGGCGGCGCCGGGCCCGAAGTCGGCGAGCGGCCCCAGGGCGTCCGGGCCCGGGTCCGCGGGCAGCTCGTCCAGGTACACCTCGGCGCCGCGCGCGCCCAGGACGAGGGGCCCGCGGTCCGCGCTGCGCACCAGCAGGAAGCCGATGCCCGGGTGGTTGGCGAGCGTCGGCAGGAGCGCGGGGTGGCGCCGGTCGATCTCCTCGCGCGTCATGCGGTGGGGCACGTCGGGGAAGGAGACGAGCCCCAGGTTCCCGGACGCGAGCACCACGGGCTCGGCGATGCGGCGCGGCCGGTGCTCGCCGGTGCCCTCCTCCACGGGCCTGCGCAGCGCGGCGCGCACCGCCGCGCGGGCCTCGGCGCCGCTGCGGGTGCGGCGGGCCCTGCGCGGCACGGGCAGTCCGCAGCCGGCCCGCACCAGGTCGCCGAGGGTCAGGCCGTAGCGGGCGCGGTAGGTCTCGCCGGGGCTCTGGCCGTGGTCGGAGAGCAGCACGATGCGGTACGGCCGGGGCGCGTGCTCGGCGACCTGGGAGAGCAGCACGAGGGACCGGTCGAGCCGTCTGAGGACCTTCTCCGCGTCGCCGCTCGTGGGCCCGGAGTGGTGCGCGACCTCGTCGTACGCCACGAGGTCGGCGTACACGGCGGCCCGCCCGGCGAGCATGTCGCCGATGACGGCGGCGACCACGACGTCGCGCTCCACGACGGTGGCGAAGGCGCGGATGAAGGGGTACAGGCCGCCCCTGCTCACGCGCGGGCGGCGGCGGCGCAGCCGGGCCCGGGTCGACTCGCCGATCTCGCGGCCGACCTCGGCGACGAAGGACAGGGCGGTGCGGACGGCGTTGGCGGGGTCGGAGAAGTAGGCGAAGTACCCGGCGCGCGAGCGGTTCTCCTTGCCGCGCCGCGCGGCCATGGAGAGCACGAGTGCGAGCTGGTCGGCGCCCCCGCTGAAGAGGTTGCCGCGGCTCGCGCCGTCGTAGGTGAGCAGGCCGCCGTCGCCGGTGCGGGCGATCGCACGCCGCTGGAGCTCCACGGCGGACGCGGGCCGGTTGGACACCATGACCTCGCCGGTGTCCTTCTCGTACCAGCGGAAGGCGGGCACGTCGTGGTTGCTGCCGTGCAGGATGCCGAGCTGGCTCGCGCCGGTCTGGCTCGACCAGTCGGTGCGCCAGGGCGTGAGCCGGTGCGTGGCGCGCGCGCCGGGGCCCCCGTCGGCGCCGAGCCAGCGGGCGACGGTGGGCAGCACGCCCTTGCGCGCCGCGCGGCACAGGACGTCGTGGCCGACGCCGTCGAGCTGGAGGAAGACGGTGCCCGGGGTGCCGGCGTGCTGCGGTCCCGCGCCACGGCGGCGCCTGCGGTCCGCTAGGCGGTAGAGGCGGCGCCGGTACGCGTCGTCGTCGCGGACGGCGAGCGCGCCGCCCGTCGCCGACGCCACCGCCGACATCACGGCCGCCACGACCACGGCGGTCTCGGCGTTCGCGTCCCCGCGGCCGTCGGGGATGAGCCGCAGCGCGAGCAGCAGGAGCGAGCCGTTCAGGAAGAAGGTGAGCAGGCCGATGACCAGGGCGGGGACGAGCAGCAGGGCCCGCACGAGCAGCGGCCACACCAGCGCGGAGAGGAGGCCGAAGGCGCCCGCGCCGAGGGCCGCCGTCACGGCGATGCGGGTGGCGCTGTCGCCGTCGTCCGACTGGAGCTTGAAGTCCGGCAGGATGCCGGCGAGGACCAGCATCGTGAGCGTGCTCACCGCCCAGACGGCGATCACCCGCCCGAGGCCGCGCCCCACCGTCCGCCACCGACCACCACGCACCGCGCTCCGCCCGCCTCACGACCCGACCTTGCCCTTCAGCCTGTCACAGGCCCGGGAACCCGGCAGGCGCCAGGGCACCGGAGCGGGGGTCAGCAGCCGTCGTAGCCCGCGGTCGGCATGGAGAGGCGGCGGTGGACGCGGGCCTTCATGTGGGAGTCGTAGCACGGCTCTTCGAAGCCCGCGGTCTCGATGCGGACGCCGCGCCGGGCGCACTCCGCGGTGAACTCGTCGGCGGACCGCAGCGCCCGCTCCAGGACCCGGCGGCAGGGGACCACGAACAGATCGACGAGGCCCGCGTCGACGTCGTTCCAGAAGACGGCGTGGTCGGCGCGCAGGCCGCGCACCACGAGCTCCCGGGTCACCACGTAGCCGTGGGCGGCGGCCCAGCGCGCGCACATCGCGTGCTGGCTGCGCGAGTCGACGAGGAACGGGTCGCTGTCCAGCTCCTCCAGGGGCGTCAGGCTGGCGATGGCGGCCACCCGCACCGCGCGGGCCGGTCCCCCGCAGGTGTTTCCCATGGCGTCCCCCTCACCTCTGGCGTCAGCCGACGACACTACTCCTGGCCGTAGGCTCGGAGACAGTCACACGAAGGAGGAACGGTGCGGCCGGACGTCACGGTCACTTGGTGGGGCCATGCCACCTGCACGGTCGAGGATTCCGGGACGCGCGTCCTGACCGATCCTCTCTTCGCGCGCCGGCTCGCGCACTTGCGCCGCCGCAGGGGCGCCCTGCCGCCCCCCGAGGCCGCCGTCGCCGACGTCGTGCTGCTCTCCCACCTGCACGCCGACCATCTGCACGTGCCGTCCCTCGCCCGGCTCGCGCCCGGCACCCTGGCGCTTGTCCCGCGCGGCGCGGCGCGCTCGGTGCCGGGGCTTCGCCGCCTGTCCCACCTGCGGTTCAGGGAGGTCGCGCCGGGCGACGAGGTGCCCGTCGGGGACGGCGGCGTGGTCGTGCGGGTGGTGCCCGCCCTGCACGACGGCCGCCGCCTGCCGGTGGGCCCGCACCGCTCCCCCGCCCTCGGGTACGTCGTCCAGGGCGCGGCCCGGACGTACTTCGCCGGGGACACCGGCCTGTTCGACGCGATGGCCGACGAGGTCGGCGCCGTCGACGTGGCGCTGCTCCCCGTCGGCGGCTGGGGCCCCTATCTGGGGCACGGCCACCTCGACCCGGCCCGCGCCGCGGAGGCCCTGGCGCGGATCGCGCCGCGCAGCGCGGTGCCGGTGCACTACGGCACGTACTGGCCGATCGGCATGGACGCGGTGCGGCCGCACGAGTTCCACACGCCGGGCGACGAGTTCGTGCGGCAGGCCGCGCGCCGGGCGCCGGACGTGGCGGTGCACCGCCTCGCGCACGGCGAGAGCGTCCGGCCGGAGGCCGCCCGATGATGCTCGCCGCCGCGGCCCAGGTGTCGCCGGACTCCACGCAGCAGGCGGTCGGCTATCCGTCGCTGTTCCTGCTCGTGGTGGTCGGCGCCCTGGTGCCGGTGGTGCCGACGGGGGCGCTGGTCAGCTCGGCGGCGGTGGTCGCCTTCCACCAGAGCGACACCTCGCCGTTCGCGCTGCTCGTCGTGTTCGGCGTGGCCTCGCTCGCGGCGTTCTGCGGCGACATCGGTCTGTACTGGCTCGGGCGGCGCGGCATGCGCTCGAAGAACGGGTCGCGCTGGCTCGAGGCGATCCGCGACCGCGCGCCCGAGGAGCGGCTCGCCCGCGCCCAGGACAAGCTCCGGGACCACGGCGTCCTGGTCCTCGTCCTGTCCCGGCTCGTGCCCGCGGGCCGGCTTCCCGTCATGCTGGCCTGCCTGCTGGCCCGGATGCCGCTGCGCACGTTCGCCCGCGGCAACCTCCCCGCGTGCCTGGCCTGGGCGGTCACCTACCAGCTCATCGGCATCCTCGGCGGCTCCCTGTTCAAGGAGCCCTGGCAGGGCGTGGCCCTGGCGGTCGGCCTCACCGTCGTCATCAGCACGGCCCCGGCCCTGTGGCGCCGTCTGCGCCCGCGCGGCGCCGCGTCGGAGCGGGCCTAGCCGGGACCCAGTACCCGCGACCCGCCCACCGGCAGGTCCCAGAGGTCACCGGGGGCGAGGCCCGCCCCTGCCCAGGCGGCGCGCACCCGCTCCAGGGGTTCGAGCACCGGCTCGGCGGACAGCAGGAACGTGCCCCAGTGCATGGGGGCCATCCGCCGCGCCCCGACGTCGCGGGCGGCCCGCACCGCCTCCTCCGGATCGCAGTGCACGTCCCGCAGCCACCAGCGCGGCTCGTACGCCCCGATGGGCAGCAGGGCGAGGTCGATGCCGGGGTAGCGCTCCCCGATGCGCGCGAACCAGTGCCCGTACCCGGTGTCCCCGGCGAAGTACACCCGCTGCCCCTCGCCGTCGGTGAGCACCCATCCGCCCCACAGGCTCCGGCAGGTGTCCCTGAGCCCGCGCTTGGACCAGTGGTGCGCGGGCACGAAGCCGAAGCGGACGCCGTCGAGTTCGGCGCTCTCCCACCAGTCGAGCTCGGTGACGCGCGTGAAGCGGCGCCGGGTGAACCACCGTCCGAGCCCGGCGGGCACGAACAGCGGCGTCGCGCGTGGCAGCCGTTTGAGGGTGGGCGCGTCGAGGTGGTCGTAGTGGTTGTGGCTGATGACGACGGCGTCGACGCGCGGCAGCGCGCTCCAGGCCACGCCGACGGGGGTGACCCGGGCGGGGGTGCCGAGGATCCGCCGGGACCAGACGGGGTCGGTGAGGACGGTCAGGCCGCCGATCCGCACGACCCAGCTGGCGTGGCCCGCCCAGGTCACGGCGACGGTACGGGCGTCGACGCGGGGCAGCGGCCCCGGTGCGAAGGGCAGCCGGGCGATGTCGGCGAGGCCCGCGGGGGTGGGCCGGAGGGCGCCTTCGCGGGCGAACCGCGCGAAGGCCAGCAGGCCCGGCAGCGGCGCGGTGAGCCGGTCCGCGAACGACTTGGGCCACAGGCGCGGCGAGCCGGGCCCGCGCGCCGGGGCGACCGGGCGGCGGACGTCCGTCGATGTCCGGCCCGGCGCGCGGGCCGGGGGCGTCGTGTCCGTCGCGGCCGTCGCGGCCGCTGTGTCCGTCGCGTCCGCCCGTCGTGCCCGCGCCGTGTCCGCGTCCGTGTCCTGGGGCTGCTGCTGTGTCTGCGTCACCGAGGAGGCTCCCATCGCTGTGCTTCCGCGCGGAGGTCGTCGAGGGCCGAGCCGATCCTGGCCAACGCCCGCTCCACGTGCGGCGATTCCAGTGGCTCCGGGGCGCTGAGCGCACGGGAGCGCTCCTCGGGGCCCGGCCCGAGGAGCGCTCCCGTGGACAGGCGTACGCGCAGCGCGTCGATGTCGTCGCCGAAGCGGTGGCCGCCGGGGGCGGGCAGGCCGAGCCGCTCCTGGAGGTGGTCCTCCAGCTCCTGCGCGTCCGTGACGCCACGCGCGGCGAGCCCGGCGCGCAGCGGGCCGAGGTCGGCGTACACGTGTCGGCCGACCGCGGGGGGCCGGGCGAGCGCGCCCGCGCCGACGACGGTCTCGCGCAGGGCGGCGGCCAGGCGCGCGTGCAGCCGGTTGGCGGCGGCCAGGCGCGCGGTGATCTCGTCCGGCTCGCCGAGCGCGTACGTCGCCGCGGCGGCGACCGGCGCGGCCAGGGTCGCGCCCAGGGCCGTGAGCACGTCGAGGGCGCGGGCGCGCAGCGCGGCGCCCGGGCCGTCCGCGGGGAAGCGGGCGACGGCGGCGGGCAGGGCGGGCGGCAGGAAGGCACCGGCGAGGTCGCTGACGACGGTGACCCGGCCCGGGGCCATCTCGGCGGGGCCGATCAGGACGGTGTCGTGCGGGCGGTGCACGGTGTCGCGCCACGTCTCGTCGCTCACGATGTGCAGGCCCTCGCCCGCCGCGGCCTCGACGGCCTCGTGGACCGCGTCGGGCGGCGGCACCGTCGCCGTCGGGTCGTCGGCGACGGAGAGCACGAGCAGACGCGGCGCCCCGCCCTCGGCGCGGACGCGCCGGACGGTCTCCAGGAGGGCGTACGCGTCGGGGACGCCGCCGCACTCGGCGGGCGTCGGCACGTGGTAGACGGAGCGGCCCAGGAGCCGCACCTGGGGCTCCCACCAGGCGGCGCACGGCCGGGGCAGCAGGACGTCGCCGCCGACGGCCGCGGCGACGGCGAGCAGCAGGGGGGCCGCGCCGGGCGCGGCGGCGACGTGCCCGGGCTCGACGGGCAGGCCGCGGCGGTCCCAGTAGCCGCCGGCCGCCGCGCGCAGCGCCGGGTCGCCGCCGGGCGGGGGCGCGTGGGTGCGGCCCGCCGCGGCCGCGACCACGGCGGCGAGCTCCGGCAGGACCGGCAGGCCCGGCTCCGGCAGGGGCGGGCCCGACCGGACGCGGCCGCGCGCCGCCTGGTCCGTCCGCCGCATGGGCACCTCCGTGCGCTCCCCTGGCCACCCGTGTGACCATCCGCGTGCCGTCGGGTCTGTGCGTACCCACGGCGGCGCCGCTCCATCTTCCGGGGGCGGACGCGTTGCTCCGTGCGGCGGTCAGCGCGTGGAGGCGCGATCGCGGCGCAGTCGGTGGACGGCGGCGGCGCACGCGCCCGCCACCAGGACGCCACCGGCGGCGAGGGCCGCCGGTGAGTCGGTGAAGGCGCCGCCCCGGCCCGCGCGGACGCCGTGCGGCGCGGCGGGCGCGGGCGCCGTGTGCGAGGGGCCAGGCGCGGCACGGGTGACGGTGAACGTGGCCTGCCACTGGCCGTCGTCGGGGCACACGCCGTCCACGGACCACTCCGAGACGGGTCCGGCGGCGTTCGGGCCGCCGCCGTCGAAGCCGGTGGTGGGGGCGATGCGGGCGGTGCCCTGGTAACCGGCGCCGCCGGGGTTCCGGTTCTGGTGGTCCGGTACGCGCTGGAGCGTGACGGTGCCCTGCTCGAAGGCCTGGGAGCTGGCGTCCATCGTCTGCGGGGGCGTGGTGCCGGTGGCCGGGCAGGCCACCGAGACGGTGACCTGCTCGCCGGGCGCGGCGCGCGCCGGGGTGACCTCGGCGGCCGCGCCGCCCTCCGCGTGGGCGGGCGGCGCGAGCGCGAGGAGGGGGTACAGGGCCAGGGTGAGGGGGGCCAGGGCCAGCGGGACGGAAGTGCGCATGGGTTCATTCGAGCCGTTCCGCGCCACGCGCGCTCGTCGTCCCGCGCCGGACGGGCTAAAGGCTCCGCCTCGCCAGTGTGGTCAGCTCGCGCTCCAGGCCGCGGCCGCGGGTGTCCACCAGGGCCGCCGACACCTCGGAGAGCTTGCGGTTGGTGGTCTGGGAGATGCGCCGCAGCAGGCCGAAGGCCTGGTCCGCGTCACAGCTCAGGACGTGCATGATGATGCCGCGCGCCTGGTCGACGACGGGCCGGGTGCGCAGCGCCTCGCCCAGGTGGTCCAGCTCGGTGAGGGCGGCGCGGTAGTGGCGGTCGCGGACCAGGCCGGCCGTCGCGAGGTCGCCGAGCGCCTGCGCGGGGCCGCAGCTCACGTCGTCCAGGCTGCCGGGGCGGAAGCTGAACAGGCTGAGGGTGAGGGTGAGGCCGGAGCGCCTGAACGGCAGCGTCACGCTCGCGCGGACGCCGGAGTCCAGGGCGAGGGCACGGTATTCGGGCCAGCGTTCGTCGCGCAGCAGGTCGGCGGCGTCCACCGCTGCGCCGCGCTCCTGCGCGGCCGGGATGGGTCCCTCGCCGGAGCGGAGCTGGACGGAGACGAGCCCGGCGAGGTCGGGGTGGGTGACGGCGGTGGGCAGCTCGTCGCCGCCGTCGGTGACCGTGGTGCCCGCGCCGCAGCACGCGGCGGTGCACCGCACGGCCTGTTCGGCGAGTTCGGACAGTCTGCGCTGGGGCAGGACGGATTCCGGTCCCTCCGGTCCGATCGGCATCGGCATGGCGCTCTCCTCCTTGCTTCCCACCTGTGCGGTTTCCCGCGGAAGCCTCCGGAAAACGGGTCCAGCGGTTACGTTCGACGCATGCCCCAGACTGAGGAGTTCGGTGAGGAGCTCGCGGACTTCGTGCGCCGCGTCGCGGAGTTGAAGGCGTCGCGCGCCGTGCCGTCCGGCGACCTCGGCACCATGCTCGACGCGGCCCTGTTCGAACTGGACCACGCGGCCGAGCGGTTGTGGCCGGGGTTCGAGCGGCTCTCGGTGGACGGCCCGGCCGCGGCCGTCTCGTCCGACCGCGACGAACAGCGGCTGCTGCGCGCGGTGTTCCAGCGGTTCCCGCTGCCCGTGGTGCTCGTCGACGCCGAGACCGTGGTGCGGCGCATGAACGGCGCGGCGACGGGCCTGACGGGGGTGCGCGGCGGATACGCGACCGGACGGCCGCTGTCCGGGTTCCTGACGCCGTCCGACGGGATCGCGTTCCGCTCACAGGCCGCGGCGGTCGCCCGCGGCGAGGGCGACCGGAGCCTGACGGTGCGCCTCCAGCCGCGCCCCGAGCAGCCGCTGCGGGCGACCCTGACCGCGCTGCGGCCCGGCACGGAGCCCCGCACGGTCGTCCTCGTCGTACTGCAGCCGGTGGGAGCGGGTGAGCCGCGGGCCGACGAGCACGGCACGTTCGGCGCCCTGCGGGGCCGCGCCCCCGACCTGGCCGAGGCGACCCGCCACGCCGAGCTGCTCGAACTGTCGGACGCGATGACGGCGGCGCTGCTCACCGCCCCGCCGGGCGAACCGGCCGAGGTGCTGCGGCGCGCCGCCGGCGTCCTGCACGGCACGTTCGCGGACTGGGTGATCACCGACGAGGGCGCCGCCCGGCCGCGCCGCACCACGGTGCTCGGGCCCCGGGGCGGGCCGGTGGCGGACGTCCTCGCGCAGGATCCCGCCGACTGCCCGCTGGTGCTGGAGACGGTGCGCTGCGGCGCGCCCGTCCTCCAGGTGCGGCCGCACCCCGAGGACGGCTTCGGCCGGGACGCGTCCGGCGCGCCGGTGCTCGTCCGGGCGCAGGTGACGTCCTTGCTGTGCGTGGCCCTCGGCGCGGGCACGGGCGGTCCGCCCGAGGGGGTGCTCAGCCTGTTCAGGACCGGCGCGCGCCTCGCCTTCTCGATGGCGGAGGCGCGCGCCGTGGACGTGATGTCCCGTCACATCGCGCTCGCTATGCGGCGTCCCGGGTGATCTCGCCGGACGCGGCGGGGCGGGGGCGGGCCGGGTGCCGCGTCAGGTCGCGGGTGATCTCGTCCCGCAGCCGCCCGCAGCAGCGGCTGATGAGGCGCGACACGTGCATCTGGGAGATCCCCAGGTGCTCGGCGATGCGGCTCTGCGTCATGTCGCCGAAGAACCGCATGTAGAGGATGGCCCGTTCGCGCTCGGGCAGCGCAGCGAGGCGCGGCTTGACGGCCTCGCGGTCCACGACGACGTCGAGCGCGGGGTCGGGGCCGCCGAGCGTGTCGCGCAGGGCGTAGCCGTCGTCGCTGCCGGGCAGTTCGGCGTCCAGGGACAGGGCGGTGAAGCTGTCGAGGGCCTCAAGGCCTGTGGCCGCGTCCTCCTCGCTCATCCCGGCCCGCTCGGCGATCTCGGCGATGGTCGGGGCGCGCCCGGACACGGTCTGGGAGAGGTCCTGGCAGGCGAACCGCACGCGGTTGCGCAGGTCCTGGACGCGCCGGGGCACGTGCAGGGTCCACATGTGGTCGCGGAAGTGGCGTTTGATCTCGCCGGTGACGGTGGGCACGGCGTAGCTCTCGAAGGCGTTGCCGCGCTCCGGGTCGTAGCGGTCGACGGCCTTGACCAGGCCGAGGGCCGCGACCTGGCGCAGGTCGTCGAGGGACTCGCCGCGGTTGCGGAACCGCCCCGCGAGCCGCTCGGCCATCGGCAGCCAGGCGCGCACGACCTCCTCGCGCAGGGCGTCCCGCTCGGGGCCGTGCGGGAGCGCGCACAGCCTGGCGAAGGCCGCGGCGGTGTCGGGGGCGTCGTCGTGGGGGTGCCGGGAGGCGCGCGGGCGCCCGGCACGGGAGCTCCGCGCCGCGGGGCGCTGGGGGCGCTGCGGCTGCTGGCCGGGTCGGCCGTGGTGCGGGCGCTCGCGGTGCGTCGTGCTCGATGAGTTCGTCTTGCTCGGTGAGTTCGTCTTGCTCGGTGAGTTCGTCGTGCTCGACGAGTTCGTTCGGCTCGACGAGTTCGTCGTGCTCGACGAGTTCGTCGTGCTCGACGAGGTCTCTGCGGGGACAGCCGCGGCTTCCTCAGGACGTGCTGCGTCCGTAGGCATGGTGCGTCACAACTCCCTTGGCGGTGCTTGGGGTCGCACGGTCACCGTGGGAGTGCGGGCACGTGCCGCGTCAGGGCACACCCGGGGCGAATGAAGCCTCTCCCACGGACGTGCCTCCGTTCCGAAGCACTCCCTTCCGCCTGCCCCTCGCACCGCGCACCAAACGCCGCGACGGCCAGGGCGCGGGTTTTCCCCCGGCGTCCGGGGAGACCCGGTCCGGGGAGGCCCGGGAGTGACGCGAAGGGCATACGGCGGGCCCGTGTCCGCTCGGGCGGCGTCCGGTGTGGGGCTCGGGCACCGCCCGGCCGCGTCCGTCACAGGGCGCGGTGCGCGCCGTCGCCCACGAAGGGCTCGAAGGGTTCTTCGGACCGCTCCGCGGGTGGCAGCAACAGCTCCTCGTACCGGCCGAGCGCGAGCACCACGCCCAGCAGCAGCACCGGAATGAACACGGCGAGAACCGCCATGACCGCTCCTCCCCTCTGCGTGAAGGCTTCGATGTGAGGGAGGTCGCGCCCCGGGTCTCCCCCGCCCATCCGGGCAAACCTCGGCCGCGCGCCGGATCGCGCCCCCTCCGGCCAGGTGAGGCATGGAGGGGCGGCACAGGGGTACTGCGGGCGGGGTCGCATCGGTGACGGACGAAGGCTGACGAACGAAGGCTGACGGACGAAGGAGGTCTCTGCGGACATGGCGGAGTACGTGAGGGAAGTCATGACACCGGGGGTCGTCGCGGTCAGGCCCGACGCCTCGCTGGTCGAGGCCGCGCAGTTGATGCGCGCCCAGGACATCGGCGACGTCGTCGTGGCGAACGGCGATCAGGTGGTGGGGGTGCTCACCGATCGGGACATCACGCTGCGGGCCGTGGCCGAGGGCGCCGACCCGCTGACGGTCAGCGCGCAGGCCGTGTGCACGCCGAACCCGGTGGTGGTGGGCCCCGACGACGAAGTGGCGGCGGCGGTCGGCCTGATGCGCGACCACGCGGTGCGCAGGCTGCCGGTCGTGGAGAGCGGCAGGCCGGTGGGCATGGTGAGCCTCGGCGACCTGGCGATCGAGCAGGACCCGGCGTCCGCGCTCGCCGACATCAGCCGTGCCGCGCCTGACGGCGGCGCGGGCCCCGCCCGCTGAGCGGGCGGCACGGCCCTGTTCAGGGGGTGCGGGTTCAGGGGGTGCGGCCGAGCAGGCACAGGAGTTTCGTCTGCGCGTCCGCCTCCGGCGGTGGCGGCACCGCGGCGGCGAACAGGCCGCTCTTCGCCAGGTCGGCCGCGTACGGGGCGACTTCGCGCGCGGCCGCGGCGACGAGTTCGCCGGGCAGGCGCTCGTCGGCGCCGATGGCGCGCGCCAGGTCCCAGGTGTGCACCACCAGGTCGGTGGTCATCTGGGCGCAGTAGTCGCGCGCGGGCGTGTCGCCGTAGCTGAGGTGGACGGTGCCCGCGAGCGCGTCCGGCGCGCGGAACGCGGCGCGGGACGCCGCGGCGGCGGTGTCCCAGGAGGCGACGGGGTCGGGCCCGAGCTGATCGCCGTCGAAGGCGTCGCCGACCGCCTCGACGGTGGCGCGGTCGCGGACGAGCGGCGGGGCCCACAGCTGCTCGGCCACGAGGTGGTTGACGAGGTCGCGGACCGTCCACCGCGCGCAGGGCGTCGCGGCGTCCCACTGGTCCTGCCGGACCGCGTGGACCCGCTCGGTGAACTGGTCCAGGGCCTGGCCGTGCCGTTCCAGAACCCGTCGGTCCTCGCTGGCGCTCATGCGGTCTCCCGTCCGTCGGTCCGGCGGCTGCCGTGCTGTCGAGTCTGACCGGGACGCCCGGCGCGAACCACCGGGGAGGGGCCGGGAAGGGACCTGGAAGCCACCTGGCAGCGGCCTGGAAGGGTTCGGCGGCGTTCGGAGAGGCGGGCCCGATGGCACACGGGGGAATGCCAGGGGGAACGACCGGGCCCGCCGGTCCGAAACCGGCCCGGCGCTCAGCGGAGCCGGGCCGGAAGCACCGAGGTTCCGTCCACGGCCCGTCCCGGGAGAAGGCTAGGACCCCCGCGACACGACCGGTCCACCCGGCGACAGAGTCACGTTAGGCGGGCACCCGCGCGCCGACGATCCGCTGTGCGCACGGTCTGTCCGGATAGCGCACCGCGTCCGGATAGCGCACACGCTCCGCCCGGCGCACTCGCTGCGGACCGCGCGCTCGCTGCGGACCGCGCGCTCGGGTCAGCGCCGCAGCGTCTGGGAGGGCAGCTCCCCGAACCGCCCCCGGTACTGCTCGGCGAACCGGCCGAGGTGGGTGAAGCCCCAGCGGTGGGCGACCTCGCTCACGGACCGCTCCCCCGGCCCGGCCCCGAGCAGCTCCTCGCGGACCCGTCCGAGCCGCACGTCCCGTACGTACGCCATCGGCGACATGCCCACGTAGCGGCGGAAGGCCTCCTGGAGCCAGCGCACGCCGACGCGGCCCTCGGCGGCGAGGGACGCGGTGGTGAACGGGTGCTCGGGGCGCGCCTGGACGGCGTCCACCACGCGTTTGACGGGGGCGGGCCGCAGCTGGTGCACGGGGTCGGCGAGCCGGTCGCGGTAGCGGTGGTCGGCGGCGAGCAGCAGGCCGTTCAGGAGGGCGTCCTGGAGCGGCTCGGCGACCAGTGGGTGGGTCAGGACGCCGTCGTCCTCGCGCAGGTCCGCCACGACGGTGCGCACGAGCCGGGCCCAGCCGCGTCCGGCGCCGTGCCGCGTGTCGAAGACCGGGCCGAAGGACACCGGGCCGCGCAGCGGCCTGCCGATGAGCTGCTCAAGGCGTCCTTCGAGGGCCGCGCGGTCCAGCTTCACGGCGAGCAGGCGGCAGTCGCCGGACCAGCGGTCCAGGACGGTGTCGCCCACCGGCTGGTAGACCGCGGCGCTGCCGGGCGTCGCCGTCGCGGAGGGCACGGGGCCCTGCCGCCAGGACAGGTGTCCGCTGAGCGGGATGTTGACGTGGTAGGCGCCCAGCTCGCCGAAGCGCATCCGGACGTCGGCGCCGCAGCTCATGTCGCCGAGCGTGAGCGCCCCCAGCTCCCCGATGTCGTACCGCGCGCGGAAGGGCCGCGGCCCTTCGCACACGTCCATGAAGTTGCTGTAGTACGTGGCCTCGATGAGCTGCCTTGCCTCGTCGACGTCGCCCGTCCTGAAGGACGTCCTCACGGACACGGTGTCTCCAACTGCGCAGCGTACGGCGGAATTCCCTGCGCTGTCGGCCACGCTACCGCGCGCGCTCCACCCTGCGCTCGTCCCAGACGGGCCCCGGGGTCTCGCGGACCCGGCCGTCGGTGCCGAAGACGAGGAAGCGGTCGAAGGAGCGGGCGAACCAACGGTCGTGGGTGACCGCGAGCACCGTGCCCTCGTACGCCTCCAGGCCTTCCTGGAGCGCCTCCGCGGACTCCAGGTCCAGGTTGTCCGTGGGCTCGTCGAGCAGCAGGGCGGTGGCGCCCTGGAGTTCCAGGAGCAGGATCTGGAAGCGGGCCTGCTGGCCGCCGGACAGCTTCTCGAAGCGCTGCTCGGCCTGCGCGGTCAGCTCGTACCTGCGCAGCCGTGACATCGCCGCGCCCCTGTCCTTGGCGTGCTCGCGCCACAGGATGTCGAGGAGGGTGCGGCCTTCGAGCTCGGGGTGGGCGTGTGTCTGCGCGAAGTGCCCGGGCACGACGCGGGCGCCGAGCCGCCACTGGCCCGTGTGCGCCACCGGGCTTTCGGGGTCGCCCGCCAACAGGCGCAGGAAGTGGGACTTGCCCGAGCCGTTCGAGCCGAGCACGGCCACGCGCTCGCCGTAGAACACCTCCAGGTCGAAGGGTTCCATCAGGCCCGTGAGCTCAAGGTCCTTGCAGGTCACGGCCCGCACGCCGGTGCGGCCTCCGTGCAGGCGCATGGTGATGTCCTGCTTGCGCGGCGGCTCGGGCGGCGGCCCGGCCTCCTCGAACTTCCGCAGCCGCGTCTTGGCCGCCTGGTAGCGCGAGGCCATCTCGTCGCTGCGCGACGCGTACTGCTGCATGTCGAGCACGAGCTTCTTGAGCTGCGCGTGCTTCTCGTCCCAGCGGCGGCGCAGCTCCTCGAAGCGCGCGAAGCGCTCCTGGCGCGCCTCGTGGTACGTGGCGAAGCCGGCGCCGTGGACCCACACGTCCGAGCCCGCGGGGCTGGGCTCCACGCTGACGATCCGGTCGGCGGCGCGGGCGAGGAGCTCGCGGTCGTGGCTGACGAACAGGACGGTCTTGCGGGTCTCCTTCAGGCGCTCCTCCAGCCAGCGCTTGCCGGGGACGTCCAGGTAGTTGTCGGGCTCGTCGAGGAGCAGCACCTCGTCGGTGCCGCGCAGCAGCGCCTCCAGGACCAGGCGCTTCTGCTCGCCGCCGGAGAGCGTGCGGACCTCGCGCCACTGCGCCTTCTCGTACGGCACGCCGAGCGCGGCCGTGGTGCAGATGTCCCACAGCGTCTCGGCCTCGTACCCCCGGGCCTCCGCCCAGTCGGCGAGGGACTGCGCGTACTGGAGCTGGGCCGCCTCGTCGTCGACGGTGAGGAGGGCGTGCTCGGCGGCGTCCACGGCGCGCGCGGCCTCGCGGATCCGCGGGTGCGCCACCGAGACGAGGAGGTCGCGCACGGTCGTCGCGTCCCGCACGGAGCCGACGAACTGGGGCATGACGCCGAGGCCGCCGCTGACCGTGACCGTGCCGCCGTGCGGGCGCAGCTCGCCCGCGATCAGCTTGAGCAGGGTGGTCTTGCCCGCGCCGTTCGGCCCCACGAGGGCGGCCGATGTGCCCTCGGCGACGCGGAAGGAGACATCTCCGAGCAGCGCCCGGCCGTCCGGAAGGTAGTACTCGATGTGCGCGGCCTCTAGATGTCCCATGAGGGCGATTGTCCGTGGGCCCGCGCGTGGGCGGCAAACGGTTATCTCCCGGTCGCGGGCCGCGGGGTGCGCGGCGAGGCCGCTCGGGGCGGGTAGGGGCGGTGCGGAGCGGGGCGGAGTGGTTCGGGGCGGGGTGGTTCGGAGTGGGGCGGATCACTCTGCCGTTGGCGGCGGCGTTCCCCGGGTACCCGGGTTCCATGAGTCCTGACGCCGAGCTTCCCCTGCCCCCTGCCCGTGGGCCCAAGGCCCGTCTCGTCTCGCTGGACTGCCGGGTCTTCACGGCTGTGGCCGAGCAGCACTGGCCCGGGGCCGACCAGGTCCTGCCGCGGCTGAGCCGGGCGGCGAACCACGGCGTGCTGTGGTTCGCCACGGGCGCCGCGCTCGCGGCGACCCGGCACCCCCGGGCCCGGCGCGCCGCCGTGCGCGGCGTGGCCTCGCTGGCGCTCGCGTCCGCGACCATCAACACCCTCGGCAAGCGCTCGGTGCGGCGGGCGCGGCCGCTCCTCGACGGCGTGCCCCTGATGCGGCGGCTCAAGCGCCAGCCCATCACCACGTCGTTCCCCTCGGGCCACGCCGCGTCCGCCGCCGCCTTCGCCACGGGCGTGGCCCTGGAGTCGCGTGGCCTGGGCGCGGCCGTCGCGCCGCTCGCCGGTGCCGTCGCCCTGTCCCGGGTGTACACGGGGGTGCACTTCCCCAGCGACGTGCTCGCCGGTGCCGCCCTGGGCGCGGGCGCCGCCTACGCCGTGCGCGGCCTGGTGCCGACCCGGTCCCAGCTGCCGCCGCCGGGCCGCCCGCGCGTCGACGCCCCCGCCCTGCCGGGCGGGCGCGGCCTGGTGGTGGTCGTGAACGAGGGCGCGCGGACCCCGGACCGGGTGCGCCCGCTGCTCGACGCGCTGCCGCACGCCGAGGTCGTACGGTGCGCGCCGGACGAGGTGGGCGCCGAGCTCGACAAGGCGGCGGAGCGCGCGCGGGTGCTCGGCGTGTGCGGCGGCGACGGCACCGTCAACGCGGCGGCGGCCGCCGCCCTGCGGCACGACGTGCCGCTCGTGGTGGTGCCGGGCGGCACGCTCAACCACTTCGCGCAGGACCTGGGCGCCGAGGACCCGCGCGAGGTCGCCGCCGCGGTCGAGGCGGGGGACGCGGTCGCGGTGGACGTGGGGCGGTTCAGCGCGGGCCACGGCGACGGCTACTTCCTCAACACCTTCAGCCTCGGCGTCTACCCCGACCTCGTGCGCGAGCGCGAGCGGTGGTCGCACCGGATCGGCGGCTGGCCCGCCGGGGTCCTCGCGGCCGCCCACGTGCTGCGCTCGGACCGGCAGCCGATGCGGGCCGAGTTCCAGGGCACCGAACGGGCGCTGTGGCTGCTGTTCGCGGGGAACTGCGTGTACAACCGCCTGGGCCTCGCGCCCGCGCGGCGGTTCGACCTCGCCGACGGACTCCTCGACGTCCGCATCGTGCACGGCGGCCGCAGGCCCGGCGCCCGGCTGCTCGCGGCCGCCCTCACCTCGCCGGTGGAGCGCTCCCCCGTGCAGACCGCGATCCGCCGCCGCAAGCTGCGCGTCGCGGGCCTCGCGCCCGGCACCGTGGTGGCGTACGACGGCGAGATCACACCGGTCGAGGGCGAGCTGCTGATCGAGAAGCTGCCGGAGGCGCTGACGGTGTACCGCCCTTCGCAACTGGTGTGAGCGCGGCTCCGCTCGGCCCGGTGCGACGCCGCCGGACCGCGACCGCACCCCGTAGCCCACAGTCCATATCTTGATACGCAGGTCTCATGATCTGGTACGGCGGCGTACAGTCCAGACATGTCACAGCAGAGGTCTCAGCACGCGTCGGCGGACGGGCCGCGACGCGACGCGGCCGTCTACACGCACGGCCACCACGAGTCGGTCCTGCGGTCCCACACCTGGCGCACCGCCGCCAACTCCGCCGCGTACCTCGTCGGCTCGCTCCGGGCGCACATGAAGGTGCTCGACATCGGCTGCGGTCCTGGCACCATCACCGCCGACCTCGCGGCGCTCGTCCCGGAAGGACACGTCACGGGTCTCGACCGGGCGCCGGAGATCCTGGACCAGGCACGGGCGACGGCGGCCGGACGGGGCCTGGGCAACGTGGAGTTCACCGTCGGGGACGTCCACGCCCTCGAATACCCGGACGGCTCCTTCGACGTCGTCCACGCCCACCAAGTGCTCCAGCACGTGGGCGACCCGGTGCGCGCGCTGCGCGAGATGCGCCGCGTCTGCGCGCCCGGCGGCATCGTCGCCGCCCGCGACAGCGACTACGCGGCGATGACCTGGCACCCGCGCACGCCCGGCATGGACGACTGGCTCGACCTGTACCGGCGCGTGGCCCGCGCGAACGGCGGGGAGCCGGACGCGGGCCGCGCCCTCAAGTCCTGGGCCCTCGCGGCCGGTTTCACCGACGTCACCGCGGGGGCGAGCACCTGGTGCTACAGCACGCCCGACGAGCGCGCCTGGTGGGCCGGGCTCTGGGCGGACCGGACGGTGGCGTCCGCGTACGCGGACCGCGCCGTCGGGAGCGGGCACGCCGACGCCGAGCGGCTGCGAGCCGTCGCCGAGGCCTGGCGGGAGTGGGGGCGGGCGCCGGACGGCTGGTTCGCCGTGCTGCACGGCGAGGTGCTGTGCCGGAGGTGATCCGGGGGCGATGGAGGCTCGTCACTCCCTGGGCAGCAGCGGTCCCAGCGGCCCGAGGTCCAGGTTCAGGTCCTCGGGTCGCAGTCCGTAGCGCTCGCGCAGCTCGGCCATCCGCTGTTCCAGGAGCATCAGCGTGAGCCCGATCCGCTCCTCCTGGTCCTCCGTCAGTTCACCGGTGTCGAAGCGGCGCAGCGCCTGGCGCTCCATGAGCTGGCGCAGCAGCTCGACGACGGTGAGGACGAGGGCGACGAGGTCGCGCTCCACGGTCTGGGGTTCGAGGTCCACGGTCGGCTCCCGTTCGGTGGTCGGGGGTTCGCTCCCGTTCGGCGGCCGGGCTTTCAGCGGTCGGGCCAGGGCGACGGCACCGCCGCGCCGACCGTGCTGATCAGCGCCTTCAGGTCGACGCGGACGAGGTCCACGTCCGCGATGCGCAGGGTGAGGTCACCCGCGATGACCACGCCTCCGGCGAGCAGCCGGTCGAGGAGGTCGACCAGCGCGATCTCACGGCCGTGCAGGGGCTCGATCGCCGTCATCCGCCCTCAGCGCCCTTCCTCGCCCCGCCGCCCGCAGCCGGGCGGTCCGTGGAACCCGAATCGTCCTTGGAACCCGACTCGTCCGTGGAAGCCGACTCGTCCGTGGAAGCCGGGTCGTCCGTGAAGGAGTACGCCGCCCAGGGGCCCGTCACCTCCACGCGCAGGCCCGGCTGGCTGCCCTCGGTGCGGCCGATCCGCTCCAGGAACTCCTCGGCCTCCGAACGGGGCACCAGATAGGCGGTGTTGAGGATGTTCAGGCCGCCGCCCGCGTCGGCGAGGGCCGGGCTCTGCGGCGGGTGCTGCCGGGACGCGGCGGCGGACCGCGCGAGCTCGGCGTGCAGCCGCCGCGCGAACACCTCGGCCCGCGCGGCGGCCTCCTCGCCCGCCGTGCGCTGCTCCCTGCGCCGGCGCAGGTAGTCGCGCCCGGAGGCGGGAGCGCCGCGCGGGCGCGAGGACCCGGCGGACGCGAGGCCGCCGGCGTCGGCGTGCAGCCACACCTTCACCCCCCACTCGACGTGTCCGTCGATGCGGTCGAGGATCCGGCGCAGCCGCGCGTTCTCGCTCTCCAGCATGGCGCGTACGCCGCTGTCGTCCCGGAACACCGTCGCGAGCCGCAGCGGCAGCGGGCACGTCACGGCGGCGAGCGCGCCGATGACGTGCTGGTGGGCGCGGGCCGTCTCGGCCAGCCAGTCCAGGTCCTCCAGGTGCGCGCGCAGCGGTTCGAGGCCGAAGTCCCGGGCCGGGACGGGGCTGAGGACGGCCACCAGGCCCTCGTGGGCCAGCTGCCGGGGCGGCGTGCCGCCGACCCCGGTGAGGTCGGCGTGCAGCGGCCCGGGCAGCGGGCGGCACACCGCGTAGACGTAGCGCAGCTCGCCGCTCGCGTCGTCGCCCCCACCGTGGGTCACGTCATCGGGCACATCATCGGTTACGTCATCGCTCACGTTCTGGTTCACTTCCGCGGTCACGTTCCGGTTCACCTCCGCGGTCACGTTCGGCATCGCTTCCGCGCTCGGCCGCGGCCCCGCCCCTGGTCAGTTCGAGCCGCTCCCAACGCTGCTTCAACTCGGCGTTCTCCCGGGCCAGTTCGGACCTGTGCGCCTTGCTGGACAGGGCCGGGTCGTCCTCCCACCAGTCGATGCCCATCTCCTTGGCGCGCTCCACCGAGGCGACGACGAGCCGCAGCTTCACGGTGAGCAGCTCGATGTCGAGCAGGTTGATCCGGATGTCCCCGGCGATGACGACGCCCTTGTCCAGGACGCGCTCCAGGACGTCGGCGAGGTTGGTGCCGCCGCCCTGGCCGTACGAATCGGGCAGCCTGCTCGCGGTCGTCATCGACGGCTCCGGGTCGCCGCCACGGGTTCGTCCGCTTCGGCCTCGCCCTCCGCGTACTCGCCGTCGTCGTCCTCTTCCTCGACGGCCTCCTCCGGGTACGTGTCGTCGTCCTCGCGGTACGCCACGTCCTCGGCGTCCTCCTCGGGCTCCACGTCCTCGCTGTCGGTATCGGCGTCGGATTCGGATTCGGCGTCCTGTGCCGCCGAGCGCAGCGACACATGGCGGGCGAAGTGCTTCAGGTCGAGGCGGGCCCTGCGGCCCTGGGCGCGCCAGAGGTTGCCGGTCCGCTCGAACAGGCCCTTCGGGTAGTACTCGATGACCAGCACGACCCGGGTCAGGCGCTCGCCGAGCGGGTGGAAGGTGACCACGCCCTTGGTGGTGCCCTTGGCGCCCTCGGACGTCCAGGCGAGGCGTTCCTCGGGCGCCTGGTCGACGAGGCGTGCCGTCCAGCTCCTGCTGGACCAGAAGATCTTGAGCTTCCAGTGGGACTCGGTGTCGCTGACCTCGGTGGCGTCCCGTACGCCCTTGGTGAAGGTGGCGAACTCCTCGTACCGCGTCCACTGCTCGTACGCCTCGCGCACGGGCACGCCCACGTCGACGTGCTCCAGGATGACGGTGGGCTTCTGCCCGCTGCCGCTCTTGCCGCCCTTGCCGCGCGCCTTGTCGAGAGCGCCCTTGAGGGAGCCGGTCACGGCGTCCTTCAGATGGCTGCCGCCCACCTCCACTGCGCTGCGCAACGGGCCCTTGCCGGAGGCGAGTTTGCGGCCGCCGTCGAGGGCGAGGCGGGCGAAGCCCGGGCTGCGGCCCTCGGCCACGTCGTTGAGCTTGACGGTGGCGTCGCCGAGCTTGCGGCCGACGCCGACGAGGGCCCGTTCGGCCTGCGCCATGAGGTAGGCCCGCACCTCGTCCTTCAGGCGGTCGGCGCCCGGGCCGTGCAGGGCGGCGCTCAGCGCGCCCCCGGGCCCCGCGCCGTTCGCGGAGCCCGTGGCCCCGCTCGCGGTGTCGCGGATCCGCTCGCGCGTGTCAGGCATCGTCGCCCCCCTTCGCGCGGCCGGACTTCCGTGCCGCGGGCCGCTTCGCGGGGGCCCGCTTCGCCGTGCCGCGCTGCGCGCCGTCCCGGCTCTGGCTGGAGCGGGCGGAGGGCGCCTTGCGGGGTGCCGGGCTCTTCTTCCGGGCCTGCCCGGACCCCGTGGCGGCCCCGCTCTTGCCCGTGGCCGACCGGGTGGCCTTCTTGGCCGCCGACCGCGTCTTTCTGGCCGCCGTGCCGCCCTTCTGACGGGGCTCGTCGCGCTCGTCGCGCTCATCACCCTCGTCGCTCTCGTCGCTCTCGTCCGACGCGCGCGACCGCTCGGGCTCGTCGGCGCCCTCCGGCCCCTCCGGCTCCTCGTCCGACGCGCCGTCCGGCCCGTCCGCCCCGTCCATGCCGGGCACCGCCCCCTCCATCCGGTCCCGGACGTCGAGGGTGCGGTCGTGCAGGCGGTCGGCGAAGGACTCCAGGCGCCGGTCGAGCAGCGAGCCGGTCGCCGCCTTGCCGACGCCCCGCAGGTCCTCCTTCAGCTGGTCGCCGATCTCCTTGAACTGCGGGTTGTTCTCCAGCTGGTCGGTCACCGCGCGGGCCAGGGACGCGGGGCTCAGCTTCAGCTTCCTGCCCGCGACCATGGTGCCGACGGCGAAGGCCAGCTTGGCCTTCTTGGTCCGTCCCAAGAGGTACCCCGCGCCTACGGCGAGGCCCACTGCCAAACGGTTCATCGTGTCGCCGTCCTGTTCTCCTCCGGAGCGGTCCCGGGGCCGTCCTGGGAGGCGGTCCGGGGAGCGGCCTCCGGAGCCGCTCCCCGCCGGGCGCCGTAGCCGAGCCGCGTCAGCAGCTCGTCCTCACGGCGGTCGAACTCGGCCTCACCGATCTCGCCCGCCTCCAACAGCTCGGTGAGCCGGGCGAGTTCGGCACGGATGGCCGAGGGGTCGTAGTACTGCCGCTCCGCCTCGGCGACCACCTGGCGGAGCACCCAGAGGGTGCCGCGGGCGGGGGCGAGCGGCAGCGCGAGCAGTTCGCCGACGAGTCCCACGGGCGGGCCTCAGCGCGCCCGCGCCGCGTCGTCCGCGGGCGCGACGGGGCCGACGGAGTCGACGAAGCTGTACGGGGGCAGCGGGCCGTGCACGCGCACGTCCAGGTGCGGCTGCGTCTTGCGCAGTTCCGCGACGGCGGCCACGAAGCCCTCCGCGGACTCGCGACGCACCAGGAACGAGTAGTTGGCGAGCCACCCCGTGCCCTCGGGGCCCGCGCTTACGGCCTCCGCGCACGGTTCGAGGGCGCGGCGCACCTCGATGCCGTCGCTGGCCTCGCGGCCCTGCACGGCGGCGGTCAGCTGCTCGCCGAGCCGCAGCTTCTGCTCGTAGGTGCCGCCGCCCGCCTTGCGGTTGGCCTCGGCCAGGGCGCGCAGCTCGGGGTTCTCGGCGAGCACCTGGTGCAGGACGGCCTGCTCGTCGTGGACGGCCTTCACGTTGTACTCGGCCCTGCCCTCCAGGGAGCGCAGCCGCTCCTCGTAGTGGTCGGCCAGCTCGTCGAGGACGTCGAGCACGGCCTGGTCGTCCTGCGCGAGGCTGCCGAAACGCATCGGCAGGACGGGGCCGCCCGCGCCCGCCTCGTCCAGGACGCTCTGGTGGGCGAGCAGGTCGCGCCGCTTGGGGCGCAGGTCGTCGGGGCTGTCGCTGACGATCGCGGCGAGCCTGCCGTGCCTGAGGACGCGCACCGGGCGCGTCGGCTGGCCGATGCCGCCCATGCCCTCCGGCAGCGCCGGGTGGCCGCTGTGGGCGATCCCGTAGATGTACGTGGTCACTCCGTCTCCTCCTTCCGGGAGCGTGACGTGCTGCGCCGGCGCGGCCGGGCGGCCTCCTCCTCGCCGGAGCGGCCCTCCTCGCGCGCCTGCTTGAAGGCGTCCGACACGGTCTGGGCGGCGCCGCTGAGCGCGCCCTTGGACTTGCCGCGCGCACCCGACTCGGTGATCTCGCCGACCAGGTCGGGCAGGCCGGGGCTCCGCTTCGGCCCGGCCTCCAGGTCGAGGCGGTTGCAGGCCTCGGCGAAGCGCAGATAGGTGTCGACGCTGGCGACGACGACGCGCACGTCGATCTTGAGGATCTCGATGCCGACGAGCGAGACGCGCACGAACGCGTCGATCACAAGGCCGCGGTCGAGGATGAGTTCGATGACGTCGTACAGGCCGCTGGTGCCGCCTGCGCCGCCGCTCTGCTGTGCTGGGACGACGGTCATGCCGACCGGTCCTCCTTGCCTTGGGTGAGGGTGTCTGGGATGTCGTCGGTCTGCTGGGCTGTCGGTAGGGGTGCCGGTCAGCCGCCCGTGCGGTGCGGGTCGGCGCGGCCGCGCTCGTAGCGGCGCACCCGGCGGTAGGCGGTGAGCCCGCCGCCCGGGTCCAGGCTCACGGCGTAGGTCGCGAGCAGGCTCATGGTGTCCGGTACGCGGGCGAGTTCGAGGACCTCGACCTCCAGCTCCCAGCCGTCGTCGGTGCGTTCGAACGACGAGACGGACTCGGCGGCGAGGCCGGTGAGTTCGGAGAGCTGCTCCCGCGCGTGCCGCAGCACCTGAACGGGGCCGGGCAGGTCTTCGGACTCCGCTGTCGTGTTGTTCTGCTTGCGGGACGTATGCGTCATGGCCACCTCCTGACCCGAGTGACCGGGTCGCGCGGGGGCAAACCTCCGCCGGTCCTTCAGCCGCCCCGCAGCGCCCGCAGCTTGCGGCGGGCCGGGCCGAGCGCGCGGGGCGAGCGCAGCAGGCCCGCCCAGGGGTCCGTGCGGGCCTGCGCGACCGCGTCGGTGATGGTCCAGCGGGCCGCGTGCGTGCCGGGGGCGTCGAGCTGCTCCCAGGCGAGCGGCACGGCCACCGGCGCGCCGGGCCTGGCCCGCACCGAGAAGGGCGCGACGGCCGTCTGCGCGTACCCGTTGCGCAGCACGTCGAGGTAGAGCCGTCCGCCGCGGTCCTTCTTGCGGACCGCGGTGGTGAACCGGTCCGGGTGCGCGGCGGCGAGGACGCCGGTGAGCTCCTTGGCGAAGTCGCGGACGTCGTCGACGTGGTGGCGGCCGTTGACGGGGACGACCACGTGCAGGCCGCGCGAACCGGTGGTCATCACGGCGGACGGCAGGCCCACCTGGTCGAGGAGTTCGCCGAGCAGCCCGGCGGCGTCGCGCACCGCGCCGTACACGTCCTGCGGCGTGCCGTCCCGGGCCGGGTCCAGGTCGAACACCATGCGGTCGGGCCGGTCGACGCGGCCGACGCGGGACTGCCAGCGGTGCAGGGTGACGCAGGCCTGGTCGGCGAGGTAAAGGAGCGTGGCGCTGTCGTCGCACACGGTGTGCGTGACGGTGCCGCCCTCCTTGGGCACCTCGGCGCGGCCGATCCAGTCCGGGTAGTGGTCCGGCGTGTCCTTCTGCATGAAGCGCGGCCCGCGGATCCCGTCCGGGTGCCGTTCCAGCATCAGGGGGCGGCCGCGCAGGTGCGGCAGCATGAAGGGGGCGACGGACCGGTAGTAGTCGAAGAGGTCCCCCTTCGTGTACACGGCGCCTCCCGCGGCGTCTCCCGCGCCCTCGGGGATGAACGGCTTCCGGGCCCGGTGCAGTGCGACGGTGCGGCGGCCCGCCCGCACGGTGCGCGTCTCGCTCATGTCCGCTCCCCCGTCAGCGCACCACGTGTTCCACGAGCAGCCGTACGGCCGCCGCGATGGACTCCGCGTCGATCCCCGCGGCCCGCAGCTGCTCGGCGGGCGACGCGGACCCGGGCACGCCGGTGACCGCGAGGCGCACCAGGCGCGGCACGGGGCTGCCGTCGCTGAACGCGTCCAGGACGGCGTCGCCGATGCCGCCCTCCTGCCGGTGGTCCTCGACGGTGAGCAGACAGCCCGTCCGCTCGGCGGCCTCGCGCAGCGTGCGCCGGTCGACGGGCTTGACCGAGTACAGGTCGACGACGCGCACCGGGATGCCCTCGCGGTCGAGGGCGCCGGCGGCGGCGAGCGCCTCGTGGACGGTCACTCCGGCGGCGACGACCGTGAGCCGGTCGGCGTCGCTGGAGCGCAGCACCTTGGACCCGCCGACGGGGAACTCCTCGCCGGGGCCGTAGAGGACGGGGGTCGCGCCGCGCGTCGTGCGCAGGTAGCGCACGCCGTCGAGGTCGGCCATGGCGGCGACGAGCCGCGCCGTCTGCGGGGCGTCGCACGGGTACAGGACGGTGGAGTCGGGCACGGCGCGGAACATCGCCAGGTCCTCCAGGCCCATCTGGGACGGCCCGTCCTGGCCGACGGCGACGCCCGCGTGCGAGCCCACGAGGCCGATGCCGGCGCCGCTGACGGCCGCCATGCGCACGAAGTCGTGGGCGCGGGTGAGGAACGCCGCGAACGTGGCCGCGTACGGCACCCAGCCGCGCCGGGCCAGGCCCACAGCGGCGGCGACCAGCTGCTGTTCGGCGATGTAGCACTCGAAGTACCGCTCGGGGTGCTCCTTGGCGAAGAGTTCCGCGCGGGTGGAGTCGCCGACCTCGCCGTCGAGGGCGACGACGTCGCCGCGTGCCGTGCCGAGCGCCGCGAGCGCCTGGCCGAAGGCGTCCCGGGTCGCCACCTCGGCGCCCACCTCGTACCGGGGCAGCTCCAGGTGGCCGCTGCGGGTGGCGCGCAGCACGCGGGCCGCGGGCGGCACCTGGACGTTGACGCGCAGCCGCCCGGGGCCGCCGAGCTCCGCGACCGCGGCGTCGGCGTCGGGCAGCGGCTTGCCGTGCAGGCCCTCGCGGTCCTCCGCGGACGCGACGCCCTTGCCCTTGAGGGTGCGGGCGAGGACGGCGGTGGGCTGGCCGGTGGTGGAGCGCGCCTCGTGCAGGGCGCGGTCGACCGCCTCGATGTCGTGCCCGTCGACGGCGACGACGTGCCAGCCGAAGGCCTTCAGGCGGCGCGCGTACGCGTCGAGGTCGCCCTCGTGCCGGGTGGGCCCGCGCTGACCGAGCCGGTTCACGTCGACGAGCGCGGTGAGGTTGTCCAGGCGCTCGTACGCGGCGTGCTCCGCGGCCTCCCACACGGCGCCCTCGGCCAGTTCGCCGTCGCCGCACAGCACCCAGACCCGGTAGGGGATGCGGTCGAGCCGCTTGCCGGACAGGGCCATGCCGACGCCGACGGCGAGGCCCTGGCCGAGCGAGCCGGTGGCGACCTCGACCCACGGCAGGCGGCGCGGCGTCGGATGGCCTTCGAGGCGGCTGCCCTGCTTGCGGAAGGTGAGCAGCTCCTCGTCGCCGAGCGCGCCCGCCGCCTTGTACGCGGCGTACAGCAGCGGCGACGCGTGTCCCTTGGAGAGGATGAACCGGTCGTTGCCGGGGTGGTCGGGGCGCTGGAAGTCGTACTTGAGGTGGCGGGCGAAGAGCACCGCCACCAGGTCGGCCGCCGACAGGGACGAGGTGGGGTGCCCGGATCCGGCGGCGGCCGCGGCGCGCACGGAGTCGACGCGCAACTGCCGCGCCAGTTCGCTGAGTTGGTCCGGCGCGGTGGAGCCGCGCGGGGTGGTCTCGGTCATGGTCGTTCACTCCTCGGGCTTGGTCTCGGGCGCGGACTCGGGGCTCCGGCCGGGGGCGGGCCCGCCGGGCACCCGGGCGAGCTCGGGCGACGCCGTGTCGAGCGGCACCGACCACGACCGGACGAGGCCGAGCTGCACGCCCTGGCGCGGCAGGACCGCGTCGAGGAGCCAGTCGGCGGCGACGCGCACGCGGTTGCCGGGCATGGCGGCCAGGTGGTAGCCGCGGGTGACGGCCCCGGCGAGCGGCCCGGACAGCGGGACGCCGAGCGGGTTGGCGGCGCCCTTGACGCCGCCGAGGTCGACGGTGAAGCCGAGGTCGTGGTGGCGGTAGGCGCCGCGCCTGCCGATGTCGAGCGAGGCCGCCACGTTGCGGCCCGCGACCTTGCCCTGCCGCCAGGCGTGCTGGGCGGTCATGGCCGTGAACCTCCCCGGCTCGGCCAGGTCGGGCACGGCCGCCGCGTCCCCGCAGGCGAACACCTCGGGGTGGCCCGGCACGTTCAGGAACGGGTCGACGACGAGGCGCCCGCGCTCCAGGGGCTCGCCGATCCCGGCGACGAGCGGGTCGGGGCGCACGCCGACGCACCACACGAGGGTGCGCGTGTCGACCGTGTCGCCGTCGTCGAGGAGGACGCCCTCGCGCGTGGCCTCCTTCACGGAGGTGCCCGTGCGGACCTCCACGCCGCGGCCGCGCAGGACGCGGTCGGCGGTCGTCGAGAGCCGCCGGTCGAGCTCCGGCAGGACGCGCGGCGCGATGTCCAGGAGCAGCCAGCGGGGTTCGATCCCGGCGCGCAGCGGCTTGTGGCGCACCAGGGACCGGGTGAACAGCTGCCCGTGCGCGGCGACTTCGACGCCGGTGTAGCCCGCGCCGACGACGACGAAGGTGCAGCGGGCCCGGCAGGTGGCGGCGTCCGGCGCGGCGGCGGCGAGCTCGATCTGCCGGGTCACGTGGTCGCGCAGGTACAGCGCCTCCGGCAGGCCGCGGAAGCCGTGCGCGTGCTCGGCGACGCCGGGCACCGGCAGCAGCTTGTTGACGCTGCCGACGGCGAGGACGAGGCGGTCGTAGGTCAGTTCGCCGCGCTCGCCCTCCGGGCCGGTGTAGCGCACGGCGCGGTGTTCCAGGTCGATGCCGTCGGCCTCGCCGAGGACGAGCCGGACGTGCTTGAGGGCGCCCGAGAGCGACACGGTGACGCGCCGCGGTTCGAGGACGCCCGCGGCGACCTGTGGCAGCAGGGGCAGGTAGAGGAAGTAGTCGGTGGGGTTGAGCAGGGTGACGTCGGCCCGGCGGCGGGCGAGCCGCGCGAGGGTGCGCGCGGCCTGGAACCCGGCGAAGCCGGCACCGACGATCACGACGTGCGGGCGGTGGGATGCTCGGCTCACGTTGCGCCTCCGGTGGAGTGCGGCACGGCATCCGTACGGTGTTCGCGCACGGATGCCTCTGGGCTACCGGTGCGGGCGACGGTGCGTGTGCTCCCGCACGGACCTCCCAGGTGCCCGTGGCCGCCGGGGTGAAACGCCCCGCCGTTTGCCGCGTGGAAGCACGGGTTACCCGTGCGGGGCGGACCGGCCCCCAGCGGGGCTCTCGCGGGGCGCGCGGGCGCGTAAGTCGCGGACGTCCCGTCGCGGGCGGGCCCGTCCGTCCCGTCGTGAGAGAGGCCGTCCGATGAAGCCGCCCGGTCCGTCCCCGTCGGACGCGGTCCCTCTGGAGCCGCCCGTCGTGTCCGCGTACACGGTGCCCGCCGACGCGCCGGAGGCCGACGCCACGTTCGCCTGGGACGCCACGACGATCGCCGTCGTGGAGGTCCGCGCCGCCGACACCACCGGCACCGGCTGGACGTACGCGCCCAGCGCCGCCGTCGACGTGGTGCGCGAACAGCTCGCGCCGGTCCTCACGGGCCGGGACGCCCTGGACATTCCGGCGGCGCACGACGCGATGGCCAAGGCCGTGCGCGACGCGGGCCGCCCCGGCATCGCGACCCGCGCGCTCTCGGCGGTCGACATCGCCCTGTGGGACCTCAAGGCCCGCCTCCTGGAGGTGCCGCTGGTGCGGCTGCTCGGCGCGGCCCGCGCCGACGTGCCGGTGTACGGCAGCGGCGGCTTCACGACGTACCACGCCACACACTTGGCGGCGCAGCTCAACGGCTGGGTGCACGGCCAGCACATCCCCCGCGTCAAGATCAAGGTCGGGGAGGACTGGGGCCGCGCCGCGGCCCGTGACATCGCCCGGGTCCGCGCGGCCCGCCAGGTCATCGGCCGGCAGGCCGAGTTGTACGTCGACGCGAACGGCGGCTACACCCGCAAGCAGGCGGTGCGCGTCGGCCGGGTCCTCGCCGAGCACGGCGTCGGCTGGTTCGAGGAGCCGGTGTCGTCCGACGACCTGCGCGGGCTCGCCCTCGTACGGGACGCCCTCGTCTGTGACGTGACGGCCGGCGAGTACGGCTGCGACCTGCCCTACTTCGCCCGCATGGTCCCCGTGGTGGACTGCCTCCAGGTCGACGCGACCCGCTGCGGCGGCCTCACCGAGTGGCTGCGCGCGGCGGCCCTGGCCCAGGCGCACGGCCTGGAGGTGTCGGCGCACGGCGCCCCGCACGCGCACGCGGCGGCCGCGGCGTGCGTGCCGAACCTGCGGCACGTGGAGTGGTTCCACGACCACGTGCGGATCGAGTCGATGTTCTTCGACGGCGTACTCGACCCGACGGGCGGGGCGGTGCGGCCGGACGGGGGTGTGGGGCACGGGCTCGCGCTGCGGTCGGGGGAGGTGCAGGAATACCGGGTGGCGTGAGGGCAGCCCTGCTTGGGACGCTCGCGGTCATGAATGCGCTGAGGGAAGCACAGCCGCTGGGTGGGGCACACCCGGAGGTCCTGCTCATCGGGGGCCGTTCCGGGGTCGGCAAGACGTCCGTGGGCTGGGAGGTCGCGGCCCGGCTGCGGGCCGCCGACGTCGGTCACGCCCTGATCGAGGGCGACGTACTGGACACGGTGCATCCCGCGCCGCCGGACGACCCGGACCGCTCGCGGCTCACCACCCGCAACCTCGCGGCGCTGTGGGCGAACTACGCGGCTCTGGGCTGCCGTCGGCTCGTGTACACGAACACGGCAGCCGTGCTCGGCAGCGAGGAGTGGATCTTCACGGAGGCCCTCGGGTCGCCGCGCCTCGTCCGCGTCCTGCTCACGGCCACGGACGCGACGGCCGAGCAGCGCCTGACGGCCCGGGAGCGGGGTTCGGAGCTGGCACGGCAGCTGCGCCGCAGCGCGCACATGGCGCGGCACCTGGACGCGCGCGTCCCCGCGGGCACGCACCGGGTGGCGACGGACGGCCGCACGGTGGGCGAGGTGGCGGCGGCGGTCCTCGGCGCGACGGGCTGGCTGCCGGACGCGGTGGCGGTGGGCGAGGGCCCGGCGGGTCCCGGCGCGGGCCGCCCCGGTGCCGACGGCGGCTGACAGGGCCCGTACGCCCCCACGGCCCGCCTCAGCGCGCCCGCGGGCTCGGCAACTCGGAGCTGGCGGGCGGCGTGGTGACGCCGGGCGGGGTGGCCGGCACCGCCGGGAAGTCGGCGGTGCCCGGGCCGCCGCGGGGAGCGGGGGGCACGGCGTGCTCGGCCGCCGCGGCGCCCTCGGAGGCGCGGCTGTCGGCAGGGGGCGCGGACCGGGCGGGCCGGGCCGCGTTGCGCAGGACCACGGCCACGGCCGCGAGCAGTGCGGTGACGATCAGGCCCGCCGCCCAGCCGGGCAGGCCGATCGCGACGACCAGTCCGAGGGTGAGCGCCGCGGCGGCGCCCGCGTACAGCGCGAAGACTCCGGCCGTCGCGTACAGCGAGGCCTTGCGGCGCTGCTTTCGCGCCGCGTCGGCGAGCTCGGCGCGGAGCTGGGTGCGCAGTTCGGTGCGCACCGACTCCTGCAGGGACGCGCGTACCGCCTCGTGGACGACCTGCGACAGCGCGTCGCTCAGCGCCGTCGCGGGGGTCGCGAGGCCGGTGGCCGCCTTGCCCGGTGCACTCGGTGCACTCGGTGTGCTCGGTGTGCTCGGCGTGCTCGGCGTGCTCGAAGGGGGGATCGGATGCTGGTGGTGAGGGTCCGATGCAGTCATGGCCGCCGGGTACCCCGCGGTCGCGGCGCGTAACGACCCTTGGCCCCGGGTACCCGGGCCGCTCGCACCGGAAGGACACCCGAGAGGTCCGTGGAGACGGACCGGGAGGAAGGCCGACGATGACCGAGCGCAACGACGTCGTGGAGCTGCTCACGGCACAGCACACGGCGATACGCGAGCTGCTCGACAAGGTGGCGACCACCAAGGGCGAGGAGCGCAAGGAGTGCTTCCAGGACGCCGTCCGGCTCCTCGCGGTGCACGAGACCGCCGAGGAGGAGGTCGTCCACCCCTTCGCCCGCAGGAACATCGACGGCGGCGAGCTGGTCGTCGCCGACCGCCTCAAGGAGGAGGAAGGGGCCAAGGAGGCCCTGGCCCGGCTCGATGACATGGACCCGGACTCCCCGGAGTTCCTTGACCTGTTCGCCGCGCTGCGCCAGGACGTGCTCGCGCACGCCGAGGCCGAGGAGCGGTACGAGTTCGCGCACTTCCACCGCGTCACCGACCGGAAGAAGCTGGAGACCCTCGCCCGCGCCGTGCGGGCCGCCGAGGCCGTCGCGCCGACGCGGCCGCACCCCGGCACGGACACCGCCCTGAAGAACGTCGCGACGGCGCCGGTCGCTACCGTCGTGGACCGCACCCGGGACGCCATCCGCAAGGTCACCAAGGGCGCGTGAGCCCGCGCGCGTGACCTCGGCCGAATGGATCTCCTGCCCGGCCCCGGCCAACTAGGCTCGTTCGTATGGAAATCCTGGGAACCGTGCTGCGTGTCTGCGTGACCGATCTGGAGGCGTCCGTCTCCTTCTACGAGCGGCTGACGGGCAGCACAGCGATGCGCTTCGACCGGGGCGGCGTCTCGGTCGCCTCGGTCGGGTGCTTCCTGCTGATGAGCGGGCCCGAGCACGAGCTGGAGATCCTGCGCAAGGTCACGGCGACCATCGCCGTGAAGGACGTCGACGAGGCCCACGCCACGCTCACCGCCTCCGGCGCCCACATCGTCGCGGGCCCCGTCCCCACCCCCGCGGGCCGCAATCTGATCGCGATGCACCCGGACGGCACGGTCTTCGAGTACGTCGACCGCAACGCGTGACGTCACCGCCGCGCCGGGCCGCCCCGCACCGGGAACTCAGGCCCCGCTCTCCGGGGCCGCGGCAGGACGCATCCGGAAGTCGTAGCGCCGTGGCACCGGCACCCCCGGTGCCACCGCCGCCCACAGCTCGCCCAAGCCCTCGTCCCCCTCGCGCAGATCCGCCACCTCGAAGCCCTCGTCGAGCACCGCGCGCGCCCCGGCCGCGTCCCCCTCCGCGACCAGGAGCCTGACGTCGAGCAACCGGAAGCGCCCGAGCTCCCGGACGGCGGGGCCCAGCCGCCGCCAGACCCCGCGCGCCGCCTCCGCACGGCCCACGGCGAGGAGCGCCTCGATCGCCTCCCGGCCGAGCGCCGCTCCCACGGCCCCCGCCGCCTCGGTCTCGCCCAGGTCCGCGAAGGCCTCCTCGTACCGGTCGGCGGCCCGCTCCCCGTGCCCCGACTCCAGGTCGGCCACCGCCAGGCAGCGCAGCAGCGGCCAGCGCACCGCGGCCCGTTCGAGCCCGCGCTCCCAGCTGCGCTCCGCCTGCGCCCGGTCCCCCGCGTGCCACTGCGCGACCCCGAGGTGGTACTCGGCGTGCGGCCGCGCGGGCGCCGTCTCCAGCATGTCCCGCCAGTGCCGGGCGACGAGCGTGGGCCCGGGCGCCCCGGTCCCGGACGGCTCCGGCACCGCCCCGGACCGCAGCAGTTCGAGCCACGGCTCCTGCTCGGGCCCGAGCGTGGCCTCGGCGAACGGCGTGCCCGGCAGCTTGTACTCGCCCCGCAGCACTTCGAGCGCGCCCCAGCCGGAGCCGACGGCGAGCGTCTCCCCCGGCTCGTCGTCGGCGTACGGCAGCCACCGCTCGTACGCCGCGTCCACCGCCGACGGCGGCAGCGCGTCGGCGAGCCCCGCCTCGGCCGCCGCGCGGGCCGCCGCCCAGTCGTCCCCGTGCGCCACGTCCGCGGGGAGCGACAGCGGACCGTACGACTCCAGCCAGGCGACCTCGCTCTCCGCGTCGAGCCGCACGTGCTCCAGCTGCGTGCGCGCGAGCCCCGCCTGGATCTCCGCGTACCCGCCGGAGTCCTGCCCGGTCAGCCACTCCTGCCAGCGCCGCCCGCCGCTGCCCGCGCCCCACCGGAACTGCTTGCGCCCGCGCAGCGCGGCCGTGGACGTCTGGACGAGGCCGTGCCCGTCGGCGTCGAGCGCGGCTATCCAGCGGCGCGCGCCGTCCGGCACGTCGTAGAAGTGGTCGGCGGCGTACGGGCCGTGGGGCTCGGGCACCGGCACCCGGGAGAGGGCGCGCGCGTAGTCGTACCGCCAGGCCTCGGCGGCGGGCGCGAGCACCCTGCGCTCCTCGGGCACGGCGGTGTTGGACCACCAGTAGACGGGCACGGGCTTCTCGTGCGGATTGCGGATCCGCACGCCCACATGCAGGAAGTCGGAGTCCTCCGGCAGCCACAGGTCGACCTGGAAGGGCACGTCCCGCAGCCGCTCCCACTCCCACAGGCGCAGCATCGGGCCGCCGTCGGGCGCGGTCACGACGGCGGCGTGCAGGGGCGCGCAGGACAGCGCGGTGTGCCCGGTGGCGCCGATGTTCCACTCGATGCCGCCCGCGTACCAGGCGCCGTTCAGGGCGAAGCACGCGGGCTGGAACACCTGGTTCCGGTACAGCAGTTCGCGCCCGGTCGGCTTGTGCACGAGCGAGTGCACGCGACCGCCCATGCCGGGCAGGACGGTGGCGCGCAGCCGCTCGTTCTCCAGGACGAGCACGTCGAAAGAGGTGGCCGTACGCCGTCTGCCGTAGCCGTCCCGCAGCGGCGCGGGCAGGACCGAGCGCAGCGGCTCGTAGCCGAGTTGGCGCGCCATGTCGCGCGGCAGCCCCTGCCGCGCGCTGTCGTCGACCCGGTGCGGCTCGCGCGGAAGGCGCAGCGGCGGCAGCGGGTTGTCCGGGCCCAACGCGGCGGCGGGCAGGGTCAGTACGTCGCGTCGCACGGTCGTCGCCACGGCGGTCTCCTCAGGTCATCGGGTCGTTGACCATGGAACACGCTGAACGCCGCCCGGACCAGAGGCCCTGCCCGCTTCCCGTGAAGCCGAGAGCGATCACGCGTCGGCGAAGGCCGCCACCACGACGTCGGTGAGCACGTCGCCCGCCGTGCCCTCGGGGTCGAGGTCCGGGTCGTAGATGGTGACGTTGAGCCCGACGCAGCGCGGCGAGCGGACCAACGGCCGCAGCAGCGCGAGCAGTTCGTCCGGGTGCAGACCGTCCTCGTCGGGGCTGTCGACGGCGGGCATCACGGACGGGTCGAGCACGTCGGCGTCCAGGTGCACCCAGAAGCCGTCCAGGGCCTCGTGCTCCAGGGCGACGACGGCCGAGCGGGCCACGTCGGCGGCGCCCCACTGCCGCAGTTCGCCGACGGTCACGGTCGGGATCTTCAGCTCGCCGAGCTCGGCGCGGTCCTCGTCCTCGTCGCGCATGCCGAAGATCCGTACGTCCTCGTCCTTGAGATAGGGCCGCAGGCCTTCGAGGTCGGTGAGGTCGTCCTGGCCGCGCCCGGTGGCAAGGGCCAGCTCCTCGCCGCCCGCCGCGCCGATCCGGTCGGAGTTGCCCGGGTGCCGGAAGTCCGCGGAGGCGTCGATCGCCGCCAGGCCGTAGCGCCCCAGGCGGCGCAGCGCGAGGGACGCGCCGAGCTGGATGGAGCAGTCGCCGCCCAGGACGAGGGGCAGGTCCCCGGCGCGCAGATGGTGCTCGATGCGGTCGGCGAGCCGGGGCGTGTACGCGGCGATCGCGGCCGCGTTGAACACGCCGTCGCCCTCCTGCCAGTCGCCCCGGTCGTAGCGCGGCGGTACGACGACGCCTCCCTCGAAGGCGTTCAGGCGCCGCAGGATGCCGCGCTCGCGCAGCGCCCCCGCGAGTTTGTAGCAGCCGGGCACGGTGCCCGGGGCGGGCGGGCGCAGGCCCAGGTTGGAGGGCGCGTCGATGACCACGATGTTCCGCATGCGGTCCATCCTCCGCGACACGGGCCATCGCCTTCAATGGCCCTGACCGTGGCCGACGTCACGGCCGGTATCACGTCCCGCGGGGATCGGCGCCCGCCGCGCGGTCGGCCTGCGACGCGGCCCGCATCTCGGTGGTCAGCGCCCACCGCTGGTGGTCGCGCCACGCCCCGTCGATGAACAGGAAGTCCGGCGAGAAGCCCTCCAGGCGGAAGCCCTGGCGGCGGGCGAGCGCGATCGACGCGGCGTTCCCGGGCTGCACGTTGATCTCCAGGCGGTGCAGGCGCAGTTCGCCGAACGCGTGGTCCACGACGAGCCCGAGGGCCTCCCGCATCAGGCCGCGCCCGGCGGCGTGCGCGAACACGCCGTAGCCGAGCGCCCCGCAGCGGAAGCCGCCCTGGACGATGTTGTTCACGTTGATGAACCCGGCGATCGCGCCCGAGTCCCGCTCGCAGACCAGGAACCCGGCCTTGGTGGGGTCCTCGACGAGCGTGCGCGCGTACGCCGCGTAGGTCTCCTCCGTGGTGGGCGGGAACAGCCAGGGCCGGTGCAGCTCCTGGCTCTCCCGCGCCCGGGCCGTGAACTCGGCCCCGTCGGCGGGGGTGAAGCCGCGTATCCCCACACGGGGGCCTTCGGCGAGGTGGCGGGGGCTCGGCTGGCGCATCCGCCCCACGTTACCGGGGTGCCCGGCTCACTTGCGCCGTCGGACGAAGTAGGCCCCGCACACCGCGCCGATCACCGCCGTGCCGAACAGTGCCATCCACAGCGGCATGGTCACCTCGGGGATCAGCAGCCGGATCTTGGTGCTGCGGGTGTTCTCGAAGATGAACACGAGGGTGAGCAGGGCGATGACGGCGACGGTGATCCTGCCGGGCGTCATCAGCCCGGCCGCGCCGCCCTTCGAGGGACTCTTGGAGCCGCCCGTGGAACTGCTCATGGCGGGACCCTTCCGTATCCGTCGCAGCGCCGGCCGCTGCCCGTCCCGTCAGGATGGACAGCGGTCGGCGCACGGCGCACGGCGGGTGACGCGGGCGGGTGGGTCCGTGGGCCGAACGGGTGACTTCCGCTACGTCACGGGCAGCCGCAGCACCCCGGTGTCGCCGGGCGCGCTGGTCACCGTCACCGGCTTCACGCCGCGGTTCCCGCCGTACGCCCCGTCGCTGGCCGCGATCACGAACCGCAGCCGGTGCCCCTTCTCGTACCGGTGCACGATCCCGGGCAGCCGGACCGTGAACGGCTTCCGCACGTCCGGCACCCGCACCGGCGCCACGAGGCGGTGGACCAGGGTCTGCTTGCCGTCCGGCGCCACGTCGTACAGCTTCGCGAACAGCACCAGCTTGTCGGCGGCGTCAGCGGAGCGCTGCGCCCGCTCGGCGCGGGGCGAGTGCACCTCAAGGGTCGCCTCGGGCGCCCCCACGACCTCGACGGACCTCTTCAGCGGCGCGGTGGTCCAGCCGAGGTGGGTGCCCTCGGTGTCGTACGGCGCCGGATCGGGCAGGCCCGCCATCCCGGCGACCGAGCGCTCGGAGTGGCTCGTGGGCAGCAGCCCGTTGCGGTACGTCCGGCTGCCGGGCGTCACGCGCGCGGGGTCGTCGACGAGCTTGCCGTCGCCGGAGAGGTACAGCTCCCGCCGGTCCGCGGGGAGCTGCGACGCGGTGGCGTAGGTGTGCTCCGGGTCCTTGATCCAGTCGCGGTAGTAGGCGAAGTCGGGCCCGGTGTCCGCGCTCTCGTCGTGGCGCAGATAGCGGTCGAACCACGCCAGGATCCGGCGGCCGACGTACGTCGACTCCAGGTCGCCCTTGGCCAGGTCGAGTTCACCGGCGGCGGGCTTTTCCATGCCGCCGCTGTGCCCCCAGGACTGCCAGATCATCTTCGCGGTGGTGCCGTGCTCCTTGAGCGTGCGGTACGTCGCCTCCGCCTCGTTCAGGTTGAACAGCGTGTCGGCCTGGCCCTGCACAAGCAGCGTCGGCGCCTCGACCCGGTCGAGGTACGACACCGGCGACACGCTGCGCGCGTACTCCAGCATCCGCCGTGTCCTGTCCGCCGGATAGCGGCCCGAGTTGAGCGTGCGGATGGTCTCGCAGGCCCGGGTGACGAAGTGCAGACAGTCCAGGGAGTTGATCCGGGACGGGTCGAGGTTCGGCACGAGCAGGGGCTGCCCCTCGCCGACGAGGTAGAAGCCGTTCATCCACTGCCACTTGGCGGCGCCGGGCACCTCGCGGCCCCCGGCGGTCCGGTCGACGGCGTTGTTCGGGTCGAGGGAGTAGACGAGGTCGTGCCAGGTGATCAGCGGGACGAGCGCGTCGACGCGGTGGTCGTCGGCCGCCGTCGCCAGCTGGACCGCGCCGCCGTACGACGCGCCGACCATGCCGACGCGCGGGTCGCCCGGGGCGTCCTCGACCACGAAGTCGGCCCGGGTGCCGTCGGCGGCGGCCCGCTCACCGGCGAGGAAGTCCAGGAGCCCGGAGGCCGCCCGGCCGTCGATGCCGGGGTCGTCGAGCGAGATCAGGCACCCGGACTTGCCGAAGCCGAGTCCGGAGTACACGAGCCCGACGTAGCCGCGCTCGGCGACGATCTTGCCGATGGCGGCCGTGGCGGCGTCGTCCTTGCTGCCGCCGAAGCCGTTGGTGGCGAGCACGGCGGGCGCGGGGTGCGCCCGGTCCACGCCCCGCGGGCGGTACAGATCGGCGTCCACGGTGCAGCGCCGCTCCCCCGCCGTGACCGTGAACGTAAGGGGCGTGACGGTGAACCGGCCGCTCCGGGCCCCGCCACGCTCCCCGGCCCCGGACGCGGGCGCGGCGACGAGCAGGGGCGCGGTGAGCGCGGCGGCGGCGACCAGCGCGAGCGGCGTCCGCAGTCTCACCCGGCCGCCCCTTCCGGGTGCGGCGCCACCCCTCGGTGAGGCTGCGCGGAACGACGACACGGCATGACGGAACAAGACGGCCTCCACGGTGTGGGCGTCCGACCACCGCCCGGCAGACACCGGTGCGCGCTCGTACGGAGACACGCGTCATGCGGGGGCAACGCCCGTGGCACTGGATTCTTGACGGCAATTCAGCGGACGGGACGCACGCCACACGTGCTCGCGCGCTCCCTAAGCGAGCGCGGGTATGTCCAAGGTCAACGTCCCCGCGTCCGCGTCCAGGCGCCCCGGTATCCCGAACGGCACCGTCAGCGCCCCGTCACAGTGCCCGAACCCGAACTCCTCCACGACCGGCACCCCCAGCCCCTCAAGCCGCTCGCCGAGGAGCGGCCGCAGCCTCTCGTACGACTCGCACTCCGCCCACGACCCGAGCGCCACCCCGGCCACGCCGCCGAGCCAGCCCGCCCGCGTCAGCTGGGTCAGATAGCGGTCGAGGCGGTAGGCCTCCTCGCCGGTGTCCTCCAGGAGCAGCAGCCCGCCGCGCGCACCGGTCCGCGCGCCCGCCGCGCCCACGTCGGCCGCGAGCAGTGAGAGGCAGCCGCCGAGCGTCACCCCGCGGGCCCGCCCGCCCACCAGCGGCCTGCCTCCGGAGGCGATCACCCGCACGGACTCCGGCTCGAACAGCGTGGCCCGCAGGTGCTCCTGCGCCCGCGTGTTCTTCAGGAAGTCGGATGCCGCCACCATCGGGCCGTGCAGCGTCACGAGCCCCATGCGGCACGCGAACGCCTCGTGCAGCGTGGTGATGTCACTGAACCCGAGGAACACCTTGGGCCCCGCCGCCCGCATCGCGTCCCAGTCGAGGAGGTCGACCATCCGCGCCGCCCCGTACCCGCCGCGCGCGCAGAACACCGCCGCCACCGACGGATCGCACCAGGCGCTCTGCAGGTCCCGCGCGCGGTCCTCGTCCGTGCCCGCGAGGTAGTCGAACCGCGGGTGCGTGTCCCGGACGTGGGGGGCGGCCACGGGGTCCAGGTCCCAGCCGCGCAGGAGGTCCAGGCCCGCCGCGAGCCGGTCCTCGGGGACGGGTCCGCTGGGCGCGACGACCGCGACCCGGGCGCCGGGGGCGAGCCGCGCGGGCCGCGTCAACGGCTCGACGACCGCGCTCACTTGGTCAGCTCCAGCGTCGGCAGACCGCCCGCCGGATCGATCCTGAACACCTGCGCGTACAGCGACAGCTCCGCTTCGAGGGCCCGGACCAGGGTGTCGGCCCGCCGGAAGCCGTGCCCCTCGCCCTCGAAGGCGATGTACGCGTGCGGCACCCCGCGCCCCTCCATCCGCGCCAGGAACCGCTCGCACTGCGCGGGCGGACAGATCACGTCGTCCAGGCCCTGGAGCAGCAGGAACGGCGCGGTGACCCGCTCGGCGTGCCGCACCGGCGAGCGCTCCTCGTACCGGCCCGGCACCTCGTCGGGCGGCCCGATGAGGGTGTCCAGATAGCGCGACTCGAAGTCGTGGGTCTCCCCGTCGCTCCAGGACGTCAGGTCGAGGACGGGGTAGATGACCGTGCCGCAGGCGTACACGTCCGTCGTCGTCAGGGAGCTCGCCGTGGTCCAGCCGCCCGCGCTGCCGCCGCGGATCGCCAGGCGCGCGGGGTCGGCGGTGCCCTCCTCGGCGAGGGCGAGGGCGACGGCGGCGCAGTCCTCGACGTCGACGACGCCCCACTGCTCGCGCAGGCGGTCGCGGTACTCCCTGCCGTAGCCCGTCGAGCCGCCGTAGTTGACGTCGGCGACGCCGATGCCGCGCGAGGTGAAGTAGGCGATCACCAGGTTGAGGACGAGCGGCGCCCGCGAGGTGGGCCCCCCGTGCGCCCACACCACGTACGGCGGCAGTTCGTCGTCGGGGGCGAGGTGGCCCGGGTGGTGCGGCGGGTACACGTGCGCGTGGATCTCCCGGCCGTCGGGGCCGAGGAACGTGCGGATCTGCGGTTCGGGGTAGTACGTGGGGTCCACCGGGTCGTCGTGCGCCGCGCCGATGACCCGGGCACGGCCGGTGCGGGTGTCCAGCTCCACCACCTCGTACGCGCTGCGGGGGCTCGCGGCGACGCCGATGACCCGGGTGCCGCTGACGGCGACCGAGGCCGACCACTCCGTCCAGGGCCCGGCCGCGTCGACGACCTCGCCGGTCTCCGGGTCGAGGACGCCGAGCGCGGTGGCGCCCGTGCCGTGCACGACCGCGACCAGGCCGCTGTCCAGCGGCGCGAACCAGCTGAGGCCGAGCTGCCACAGGGGCCCGCCGAACTCCTCCTCGCGCGCGCAGAGCGCGACGGGGCTGCCGTCGAGCGCCGCGCGGTACAGGTTCCACCAGCCCGTGCGGTCGCTCGCGAACAGCAGCCGCCCGTCCGGCGCCCACTCGACCTGCGCGATCGACTCCTGCGGGCCGCCCGCGAACCGGCGCGCGCCGCCGAAGGTGCCGTCCGCGCCGACCTCGGCGACCATCAGCTCCGTGCCGTCCCAGGGCATCCGGGGGTGGTCCCAGGCGAGCCAGGCGACGTGCGCGCCGTCCGGTGCCAGGCGGGGCCCGGTGACGAACCGATGGCGCCCGTCGGACAGCTCCCGCACCGCGGCCCGGTCCCCGGCGGCCGAGCCGTCGAGGGGCACGGCGGCGAGCACGCGCCGCACGTCGGTCTGCCCCTCGCCGGTGAACTCCTCCAGGACGCACCACACCTCACCCCGGTCGAGGTGGATCCGCGGGTCCGCCCAGCGCAGCCCGCCGCCCACGTCCGACACCGGGGTCAGGGGTCTGGGCTCCGCCCCCGGGGCGTCCGGCTCGTAGGCGTACAGGCGCTGGTCGGCGAAGTGCGTGAACACGATGAGCGGGCCGCGCGTGCTGTCGGGGTCGTGCGGGCCGCCGGGGCGCTCGGCACCGGTCCAGGGCAGGCCGCCGTACTCCATGACCCGGCTGCGCACGTTCCACGGAGCGGGCAGTACCGACTCCTCCCGGCCGTCGGGGCGGCGGCGCAGCAGCGCGCGCCGACCACCCTCCAGCGGGCGCGGTTCCGTCCACCACGCCTCGCCCCCGACGAAGCCCGCGAAGGCGGGGTGGCCGTCGTGCGCCGCGGCGAGCCCGGCGTCGATCGGGGACAGCCACGAGCCGTACGGCTTGGTCAGCGCCATGTCGATCATCTCCCCCATAGTCCGTTCCCCCAGTGGTCCTTCAGGTGCTCCGTCGGCCGGTCAGGCCGTGCGCAGATACCGGTCGAGTACCCGCGTGCCGAAGTGCAGAGCCTCGACCGGCACCCGCTCGTCAACCCCGTGGAAGAGCGCCTGGTAGCCGAAGCCTTCCGGCGTCCGCAGGGGCGAGAAGCCGTAGCCCCGGATGCCGAGCCGCGAGAACTGCTTGGCGTCCGTGCCGCCGGACATGCAGTACGGCACGACGCGGCCCTCGGGGGCGAACTCGGCCACGGCCGCGCGCATCCTGGCGAACGTGGACGTGTCCACCGGCGCCTGCAACGCCACCTCCCGGTGATGGAACTCCCAGTCGACGTCCGGTCCGGTGAGCCGGTCAAGGGTGGTGCGGAACTCTTCCTCGCCGCCGGGCACGAATCTGCCGTCCACATAGGCGGTGGCCTCACCCGGGACCACGTTCACCTTGTAACCGGAGCGGAGCATCGTGGGGTTGGCGCTGTTGCGGACCGTGGGCTCGACCAGGCCGGCGGTGGGGCCGAGCTTCTCCATGAAGCCGTCGACGTCGAAACCGGGGGCGTCCGGGTCGGCCTCGAGGCCGTAGATCCCGGCGAGCTCCACCAGGGCCGCCCGCACCGTGGGGGTGAGCCGCACCGGCCAGCGGTACTCCCCGATGCGGTGGATGGCGGCAGCGAGCCTGCTGACCGCGTTCTCCTTGTTGACCTTGGAGCCGTGGCCCGCCGTGCCGCGCGCGGTGAGCTTGAGCCAGCCGGTGCCCCGCTCCCCCGCGGCGATCGGGTACAGCTGATTGCCCCGGCCGTCGTGGAAGGTGAACGCGCCGGACTCGCTGACGCCCTCGGTGCAGCCCTCGAACAGCTCCGGGTGCTCGTCGGCCAGGAAGCCGGAGCCGTCGCGGGCGCTGGCCTCCTCGTCGGCGGTGAACGCGATCACGATGTCGCGCCGGGGCCGCACTCCGGCGCGCGCCCAGCCGCGCACGACCGCCAGGATCATCGCGTCCATGTTCTTCATGTCGATGGCGCCGCGGCCCCAGACGACGCCGTCGCGGATCTCGCCGGAGAACGGGGGCACGCTCCAGTCCGCGGCCTCGGCGGGCACCACGTCGAGGTGGCCGTGGAGCAGCAGGGCGTCGGCGCCCGGGTCTGTGCCCTCGATGCGGGCGACCACGTTCGTCCGGCCCGGGGTGCGCTCCAGGAGCGTGGGCTCCAGGCCGGTCTCGGCGAGCAGCGCCGCGGCGTACTCGGCGGCGGGGCGCTCGCGGCACTCGCCGTCACCGCTGTTGGTGGTGTCGATGCGGATGAGATCGGAGGTGAACCGGACGACCTCGTCCAGAGCTTGGGAGTCCACCTGCTCAGCCATACTGTTCCTCCACCGCGGCGGAGGCGATCGTGGTGACCGCCTTGAACGTGCGAATGCCTTCGTACATGGTCTCGCTCGTGTACGCGACCTTCCGCTCCGCCACGCGCCGCACTCCCGGAACCACCGTCGCGGCCATCGACAGGTGCTCGGCGTCGAACTCGACCTCCACGGTGAACGGGCCGTCCGCCACCGGCTCGTGCCGCACGGCGAGGGACGCCGCCTCCTTCGCGGCGGCGCGGATGTCGGCGGCGGTGCGGGCCGGGGTGCGGCACACCGCCGCGTACCGCGACACGTGGTCCTTGACGGCGACCTTCAGCGCGCCGGGCGCATAGCCGAGGGCGTCCTCGCAGGCCAGGTCGTCGCCGGTGACGAGGACCACGGGGACGCCGAACTCGGCCACCACGTGGGAGTTCAGCAAGCCCTCGCTGGCCCGGACGCCGTTGACCCACACGCCCGTGATCTGGTTGGCGAGATAGGTGTGCGCGAGGACGCCCTCCATCCCTGCGCCCGCGTGATAGCCGATGAAGGCGATGCCGTCCACGGCCTGGCTGCCGCCGTGCTGGACGCCCTCGACCATGGAGAGGTCCTTGTGGCGGCCGGTGAGCATCTGGACGCGCTCGTCCAGCTCTTCGAGCAGGAGGTTGCGCATCGTCCAGTGCGCCTCGTTGACGAGCACCTCGTCGGCGCCGCCGTCGAAGAAGCCGAGCACCGCCGCGTTCACATCAGAGGTGAACATCGACCGGCACCGCTCCCACTGCGGCGTACCCGGCAGCACGTCAGCCGGCCAGGTCACACCTGTGGCGCCCTCCATGTCGGCGCTGATGAGGATCTTCATGACACGCCGTCCCGTCGCAGGTCAGGAGTGTTCGGTCGACACCGTGACAGCAGTTCGCGACAACGTGCGGCAGTGACGGGGATCTTCATGCCCTGCCACGTTACGGGGTGGCGCGAAATCCTGCTACGAGGAGCGGCACCGACTCGGGGGGCATCTCTGCATTGGGACCTTCCGGGGCACTTGCCACCCCGCACCACCCGGACGGACCGCGGCGACTACCAGTGACCCCAGGTCCGTGACCCGGTCCAGGCCAGGAGAGTACGCCGCTCATAGCGTGGCGCATTATTCAGCATTCTTGCGTTTTGCGAATGTTATCCAGTTACCCCCGCACGGGGGGCAACCATGATCAATGCCACATCAAGGCCGCCCGATAAACCCCTAATGCCCGTACGACCCAGCCAAACCAGGGACCTTCGCTGCATAGGGTCGTCGCCTGATTACCCATTAAGGGAATCTTCATCTTTGTGTCTGAAACGGGTTCAGTATGTGGAGACGCGCGCGCTCGCGCGGAGTTACAGGGACGCTGACAGGGCTCTTGACCGGAGCCTTGTTGGCGGGTGCCGCACCGGTCGCGCAAGCGGATCCGGCTGCGCCAGGTGAGACGGCAACAAGAACCACGAGTACAGGCACACCTGACGGGGCGGCCACGACAGAAGCCGCTCAGGACGAGGCGAAGCGCACCGGCAAGCCGGTCGAAGTGACGTCCATGCGCGGTGAGTCGAGCGATGTCTACGCCACCGCTGACGGGAATCTGGAAGCTCGGGAGTATGTGCGTCCCGTACGGGCCCGGGTGGACGGCGGCTGGAAGTCTGTCGATACCGGTCTTGTGAAAGCCGCAGATGGCGCGGTGGCTCCGAAGGTGACCACGGTAGGGCTGGAGTTCTCCGGCGGTGGGGACGAGCCGCTGGTACGGATGACGAAGGCCGGCCGCGAGCTTGCCCTCTCCTGGCCTGAGAAGCTGCCCGAGCCCACGCTCGACGGCAGTACTGCCACGTACGAGAACGTGCTGCCGGACGTAGACCTGCGGATGGGAGCGCAGGAGGACGGTTTCACCCAGCTTCTCGTCGTCAAGTCCGCCAAGGCGGCCGCCAGCCCGGAACTCGCCGCGGTGCGGCTGAAGCTCGCGGCCGACGGCATGGACGTGAAGGAGACCGCCGAGGGCGGACTCGAGGCGTCGGACAAGGGCGCGCAGGGAGCGGTGTTCGAGGCCCCGCGTCCGATGATGTGGGACTCAAGCCAGGGCGACGCCCCGGCCAAGCAGAAGACCACCGGGACGCGGGCCAAGGCGCTGCGCAGTGCCGCCCAGCAGCAGACCTCGGAGCCCGCAGCGGCGGAGTCCGGCAAGCTCGCACCCGTGGGCGTGGAGGTCCCCGAGAGCGGCAAGGAGCTGGTGCTGACCCCGGACGAGGACGTGCTGAAGGGCAAGGGCACGACCTATCCGGTGTTCATCGACCCGCAGTGGTACTCGCCGCGGACGTCCGCGTGGACGATGGCGTCGAAGTACTGGGCCGACTCGCCGCAGTGGAAGTTCAACGGCGAGAACAACGCGGGCATGGGGTACTGCAACTGGTACTACTGCATGCCTCATGACACCAAGCGGCTCTTCTACCGCATTCCGGTGTCGAAGTTCGCGGGCAAGTCGATCCTCTCGGCAGAGTTCGTGGTGAGGAACACTTGGTCGGCTTCCTGCTCGGACCGCTCGGTGGAGCTGTGGCAGACCAAGGACATCTCCTCGTCGACGACGTGGAACTCGCAGAACGCTTCCGGGTTCTGGAAGAAGGAGCTGTCCTCTAAGTCCTTCGCCCACGGAGCTGAAGGCTGTGCGGCCAAGGACGCGGAGTTCTCGGTGAAGTCGGCCCTGCAGTCCGCGGCCGACGACAAGGCGTCGACGATGACGTTCGGCCTGCGGGCCGGCAGCGAGTCCGACGCGTACGGCTGGAAGCGCTTCTCGGACAAGGCGTTCTTGCGGGTGAAGTACAACCGCCCGCCGTCGCAGCTGAAGATGGCGCAGCTGCGCATGGAGTACGGAGGCGTCTGCGCGAAGCCGGGCAGCGCACCGCGGGTGAGGACGCTCGGGAAGATCCGGGCCAAGAACGTGAAGGACCCCGACGGGGACAAGGTCTCGGTGCAGTTCCAGGCCAAGTGGGATGCCGGCAACGGCAAGACCGGCAGCTGGAAGCCGGACCGCACCACCTTCAAGAAGTCCGGTTCTGGCTTCTCCGTCAGCCTGCCCGGGTCGATTCCGGAGAACAAGCAGATCAATTGGTACGCACGGGTCTACGACGGGGCTCAGTACTCGCCGTGGTCCTACGCGGGAGACCCGACCGCCTGCTACTTCATCCACGACACCAAGGTCCCCAAGGGGCCTTCGATCACCTCGGGCGACTACCCGGCCTCCGACTCGGAAGACCCGGAGGACCCGTGGTACGACGGGGTGGGCAAGTACGGGAAGTTCGAGCTGAACGCCGCCGAGAAGGACGTGACGTCCTACCGGTACGGCATCAATGTCAACCCCAGTTCGAAGAACAAGATCACCACAACGGGCGGTGCGGCCAAGACGCTGTCGGCGCTGCCTGCCGAGGCGGGTCCGAACTTCATCACCGCGCAGTCCTTCGACGCGGCCGGCAACGGCAGCGAGATCCATACGTACGAGTTCCGGGTCAAGGCAGGCCAGCCCGACCGTGCCTCCTGGTCGCTGGACGAGCCCAAGGGAGCGAGCGAGGCCAAGGGATCGACGCCCCCGCGCACCGCGCAGCTGCACGGTGGGGTCACACCGGGGGCGACCGGTGCGCGCGGCTCGGCGGTGTCCTTCAACGGCACCGACGGCTACGCCGCCAGTGACCTTCCGGTCGTGGACACCAGCCGCGGCTTCGCCATCTCGGCGTGGGCCAAGCTGTCGAAGATGCCCGAGGGCGCCGCGGTGATCGCCACCCAGCCGGGCAACCACAGCCCGGGCTTCGAGCTGTACTACACGCAGAAGTACGACCGGTGGGCGTTCAACCAGTACAAGTCCGACACCCCTGACGCGGGCATCGCCCGGGTCATGGCGGACAAGCCCGGCGGCGTCAGCGTGGACAAGTGGACGCACCTGGTGGGCTCCTACGACTCGGCGCGTGACGTCCTGGAGCTGTACGTGGACGGCAAGTTGGTCGGCAAGACCGCATACGCCGATCCGTGGGAGGCCCGCCGCGGCTTCCAGCTGGGTGCCGCTTCCTACAGCGGTACGCCGTCGGCCTTCTTCCCCGGTGCGATCGACGAGGTACAGCTGTTCGACAAGCCGCTCGCTCAGGACGAGGTCGACAAGCTGCGCGTGCACGAGAGCGCCGGTGACCCCGGCCGCCCCGCGGTCGCGGTCTTCGACCTGGACGAGAAGGCGGACGCGAAGGAGATCACCGGCTACGGCGGCGTGCTTCCGGCCGCATACCAGGGCGGCGTCACCACCGGCGTGAAGGGCGTGACGGGCAAGGCGGCCAAGTTCAACGGCAGCGACGGCTACGCCCGGATCGGCAAGAACAGCGGCCCGCACGTGAACACCTCGCGCAGCTTCACCGTCTCGGCCTGGGCCAAGCTCAGCAGGAAGCCGGACGGGGCAGCGATCATCACCGCGCAGGCAGGAAAGAAGGCGCCCGGTTTCGAGCTGTACTACTCCTCCGCCTACAACCGGTGGGCGGTCAACCAGTACTCCTCCGATGCCGCTGACGCCAAGCCCATCCGGGCCATGCAGGCCGACGACGACCAGGCCTACGTCGGTGAATGGGCCCATCTGGTGGGCGTGCACGACATGGTCGCCGACACTCTGACGCTGTACGTGAACGGATCCGAGGCCGGCTCCACCAAGCTGGCCGGAGCGTTCTACGCCGACCAGTCCATGTACATCGGTGCCGGTTCCTACGACGGGCAGCTCAAGAACCACTTCCCCGGCACCATCGACGACGTGCGCCTGCTGGACCGGCCCGTATCGGCCGACGAAGTGCGGCAGATGTTCAAGCAGCGCCCGCTGGTCAAGGGCCGCTGGAACTTCGAAACCGTGACCGGCACGAGCTCGGCCACCACACCGGACTCCTCCGACGAGGACCGGCCGCTGAACCTGCACGGCGGCGCCAAGGCCGGCGAGGGAATGGTCGACGATCACGGCCTGGACCTGAACGGCACCAGTGGCTACGCCGCGACCAGCGGCGCACCGGTGGGGACCAGCACCAGTTACACCGTGACCGCCTGGGCCAGGGCGGCCGCGCTTCCCAAGCGCCAGGTCGCGCTGGTCAGCGCGGAGGGCAACCGGCAGAGCGCGTTCACCGTGCGCTTCGTGCCCGACAAGAAGGACCCCGAGGGCTTGGGACGCTGGGAGCTGGCCATCCCGGACAAGGACGACTCCGACGCCTCGGTCAAGAGCATCGCCCACACCGAATTCACCGACGCGCGGCTGTGGAATCACCTCGCGGTCGTCTACGACGGGTTCTCCAAGGAAGCCCGCCTGTATGTGAACGGAGCGCTGCAGGAAGTCGCATGCGGCGATGCCGACGGTGACGGCGAGGCTGACGAGTCCGGCTGCCAGGACCTCGTCTCCTGGTCGGAGGACACGCTGGCCTTCAAGGCGACCAAGTCGCTCCAGGTCGGCCGCACCAAGACCGACGGCGCATCGGGAGAGTACTTCCCCGGAACCGTCGATGACGTGTGGGTCTTCCAGGGTGCTCTGTCCGACGCCCAGATTCAGCGGATGGAGAACCGAACGATGGACGTTCCGACCGAGGTCCCCACGGACGACTGAGCCGACCGCTCGCACGGTGGGCCCCGCGTGCCGGGGCCCACCACCCGTACTTCATTTCTGTTCCTGTTCAACGTCACCGACCCTGCCCGCATGCGGCGGGCAGTCAGGCATGCCGCCCTACCGACGGCATACAAGGGATCTGAATCACTCAATGAACGGCATATCCAGACCACGCCGTGGCCACAAGGGGCTACGGCGAAGAGTGGCAGTGGCGGTGTCCGCTGTGATGGTGGGCACGCTGCTGCAAGCAGCCACCACTTCCACGGCGACCGCAGACAGCGGCGGACGTCCCGGGCTTCCCTCGGCGGAGAAGCCCGTCGCGGGCCGCGACGGCGCCAAGACCGAGCCGCGCAAGACAGACCACGGGCCGACGACGCCCTCGCGGAAGCCCAAGGCCGCGTGGCCGCGCCCCGGCTCCGCCGTGGTGACCGTCCCGGATGCCGCGCCGAAGGCCGCTGGCGCACCCAAGAAGGCCCAGGGGCTGCCCCTGTCCGTCGGCGCTCCGAAGGCCGCTGCCGCCCGCTCCGCCAGTCGTAGCGCGACCAAGCCCAGCCCCGCCGCGAGCGGCGGCGTCGAGGCCCGCGTACTGAGCCGCAAGGCAGCCGAACGAGCAGGCGTCAAGGGCCTGCTGTTCACCCTCGAATCCGGAGACCGCAAGGCCGACAAGGCCGGCACGGTCCAGACGAAGGTCGACTACTCCAGCTTCGCCGAGGCCTTCGGCGGCGGCTACGCCTCCCGCCTCACCCTGGTCGAGCTGCCCGGCTGCGCCCTCGACGCGCCCTCGAAGGACAAGTGCCGCACCGGCAAGCCGGTCCGCACGGTCAACGACACCGAGAAGCAGACCCTGACCGCGAGCGCGGTCACCCTGCGCGCCTCCGGCCCGACCGTGCTGGCAGCGGTCGCTGAGGAAGGCGGGAAGAACAGCGACTACAAAGCGACCTCGCTGTCCCCGTCAGCGAAGTGGGACACGGACCTGCGCACCGGTGACTTCTCCTGGTCGTACGACATGCCGGTACCGGAAGTACCGGGTGATCTGAAGCCGAACGTGGGCCTGTCGTACTCCTCGGGCTCGATGGACGGACGCACCGGCAACACGAACAACCAGTCTTCCTGGGTCGGTGACGGCTTCGACCTGTGGCCCGGCTACATCGAGCGCCGCTACAAGGGATGCGCCGACGACGGGCAGAAGAACTCGGACGGCAACAAGCCCGGCGACCAGTGCTGGGACTACGACAACGCGTTCATCACGTTCAACGGCAAGGGCGGCGAGCTCGTCCCGGCCGGGGACGACGAGTTCAAGTTCCAGCAGGACGACGGCAGCCGCATCAAGAAGCTCGCGTCGACCAACCGCGGCAACGGTGACGACGACGGCGAGTACTGGCGCCTGACCGACCCCGAGGGCGTGCGGTACTACTTCGGCTACAACCGCCTGCCCGGCTGGAAGGACGGCAAGGCCGCCACCAACTCCGCGTGGACGGTGCCGGTCTTCGGCAACGACAGCGGTGAGCCCTGCCACAAGGACTCCTTCGCCGAGTCCTGGTGCCAGCAGGCCTGGCGCTGGAACCTCGACTACGTCGTCGATCCGCGCGGCAACGCCATCGCCTACTACTACGACGAGGAGAAGAACTCCTACGGCCGCAACCTCAAGGCCGAGGACGACACTCCCTACACCCGCGGCGGCTCCCTCGAGCGCATCGAGTACGGCCTGAAGTCCTCCTCCATGTACGGCGGCAAGCCGCTGGCCAAGGTCGACTTCACCACGTCGGAGCGGTGCATCGTCGACAGCAAGACGGACTGCAAGGACATCGAGAAGGACGCCTACTACTGGTACGACACGCCGTGGGACCTGAACTGCAAGGCGGGCAGCAAGTGCGACAAGGGCCGCCTGTCCCCGTCCTTCTTCACCCGCAAGCGCCTGACGGGCGTGACCACCCAGGTCCTCAAGGGTGACACGTACAGCAAGGTCGACTCCTGGAAGCTGCGCCACCGCTGGGGCAAGGCAGACGTCGACTACCAGTTGCTCCTCGGTTCCGTCGAGCGCACCGGCCACACCGCCGAGCCCGCGGTGACGCTGCCGCGGACCACCTTCTCCTACACCCAGCTCGAAAACCGCCTGGACAAGATCGGCGACGGGTTCGCCCCGTTCATCAAGGACCGCCTGTCCACGATCGCCGACGAGTCCGGCGGCCAGGTCGACGTCAACTACTCGGCCCCGGCGTGCAAGTGGGACGCACTGCCCACCCCGCAGTCCAACACCACCCGCTGCTTCCCCCAGTACATCGGCGGAGACTCGGGGGACGACCCCGAGAAGCAGTGGTTCAACAAGTACGTGGTCACCTCCACGACCACCACCGACCGCACCGGTGGCGCTCCCGACGCCGTCACGACGTACGACTACCTGGGCGACGCGGCCTGGCACTACGACGATGACGACGGTCTGACGAAGAAGAAGTTCAAGACCTGGTCCCAGTGGCGCGGCTACGGACACGTCCGCGTGAAGACGGGCGGCCAGGGCGGCGGCGACGCGCTGAAGACGCAGCAGGACTCCTACTTCCTGCGCGGCATGGACGGCGACCGCAAGGAACCCTCCGGCGGCACCAAGTCCGTCGACGTCAAGCTCGGCGAGGACGAGGGCGACCCGATCACCGACCATGAGTCGGCCGCCGGTGTTGAGTACAAGACCGTCGCCTACTCAGGGCCGGGCGGCAAGGTGCTGTCCAAGACCGTGAACCGCCCCTGGCACCACCAGACGGCGAAGAAGGTGCGTGACTGGGGCACGGTCACCGCCAACCTGACCGGTGTCTCCCACAGCAAGACCTGGACCTCGCTGGACGACGGCGCGGGCAAGGACTGGCGCACCACCTCCGTCTCGACGGAGTACGACACCGTCGCGGGCCGCCCCGTGCAGGTCGACGACCGCGGCGACAGCACCACGGCTTCCGACAACCAGTGCACCCGCACCACGTACGCCACCAACGCCGACAAGAACATCCTGATGCTGCCGTCGCGCGTGGAGACGGTCACGGGCGCGTGCGCTGACAAGCCGGACCGTGCCAAGGACGTGGTCTCCGACGTACGCACCGCCTACGACGGCGGTGCCTATGGTGAGGCCCCGACCAAGGGCGATGTCACGGCGACCGCCACGCTGAAGAAGCACGACGGTTCCAAGGCCACCTATCTGGAGTCCGGCGCGACGTTCGACGACTACGGACGCCCGCTGACGGCCACCGACCTGACCGCTGACGTCACGGTCACCGGCAGCGGCGACCCTGTCCGCAGCGTGCGCAAGGACGGCCGCACCGTCACGACCAGTTACAGCCCGGCCACCGGCTTCGCGGCCAAAATCACCGAGACGACGCCGCCGGCGAAGGCCGCCGATCCGGACTCGGCGCAGACTTCGGTCACGGAACTGGAGCCGCTGCGCGGTCAGCCGACTGCCACGGTGGACACCAACGGCAAGCGCACCGAGCTGAGCTACGACGCGCTCGGCCGCTCGTCCAAGGTGTGGCTGCCCGACCGCCGCACCAGCCAGACCCCGAGTCACGAGTTCACGTACTTCGTGGACGAGGGCAAGCCGGTCGCGGTCCGCACCCAGACCCTGAACAACAACGGCGGCCAGATCGCCTCGTACACCATCTACGACGGCTTCCTGCGCGAGCGCCAGTCCCAGGCGGTCGGCCCGGACGGCGGCCGCATCCTCTCCGACACCTTCTACGACGAACGGGGCCTGGCTGCCAAGACGTTCGCCCCCTATTACACCGAGGGCAACCCGAACCGCGACCTGTTCAAGCCGGACAACGCGCTGAGCGTCGAGTCCCAGACCCGCACCACCTACGACGGCCTGGGCCGTCCGGTCGAGCTGCGTCAGATCGCCGGAAACGGTGACGGCGGCAAGGTCCTGGCCACCACCAAGACCATCTACGGCGGCGACCGCACCACGGTCATCCCGCCCGAAGGCGACACGGCCGCCACCACCCTCACCGACGCGCGCGGCCGGACCACAGAGCTGCGTCAGCACCACAAGCGCAGCGTCGAAGCGGAGTTCGACACCACGAGGTATACGTACACACCGCGTGGCGAACTCGAGAAGGTCACCGACCCGGCCGGGAACACGTGGTCGTACGGCTACGACCAGATGGGCCGTCAGACAAGCACCGACGACCCGGACAAGGGCAAGACGACCACCACGTACGACGACCGCGGCCAGGTCACCAAGACCGAAGACGCCCGCGAGACCGTCCTGTCCCACGTCTACGACAACCTCGGCCGTGCGACCGAACTGCGTGAGGGCAGCCCCACCGGCGAACTGCGCGCGAAGTGGGTCTACGACACCATCGACGGGGCCAAGGGCCAGCTGGCCGAGTCCACGCGCTACGTGGACGGGGCGGCGTACACGTCCAAGGTCACCATGCTCGACTCCCTCTACCGGCCGATGAAGTCCGCCGTGGTGATCCCCGAGAAGGAAGGCGCGCTGGCCGGCACCTACCAGACCGGCACCCAGTACCTGACCTCGGGACTCGTCGGAGGCATCAGCTACTCCAAGGCCGGCTCCCTGCCCGGCGGCAGCTACAACACCACCTACGACAAGGAGACCCTGCGCCCCCTGTCCGTTCTGGGCGACGGCCTCAAGGCCGACACCAGCTACTCCCTGACGGGCAAGCCGCTCCAGTACACGCTGGGCACCTCCGGCGGCAAGAAGATCTGGGCCACCAACACCTACGAGTGGGGCACCCAGCGCCTGGCCACCTCCCGCGTCGACCGCGAGGACCAGCCGGGCGTCGACCAGCACGACACCTACCGCTACGACGACGCGGGCAACATCCTGTCCGTCTCGGACGTCTCGCGCACCGGTACCGACACCCAGTGCTTCACCTACGACTACCTGCGCCGCCTCACGGAGGCGTGGACCCAGGGCGACAAGGCCTGCGGCACCGCCCCTGTCGGTGACAAGGTCGGCGGCCCGGCCCCGTACTGGCACTCCTACACCTACGACAAGGCAGGCAACCGCCTCACCGAAACCCTCCACGACACCAGCGGCGCCACCGGCGACAACGCCAAGGACACCAAGCGCACCTACGACTACCCCAAGCCGGGTGCCTCGCAGCCGCACGCCCTGACCTCGGTCACCACTCAGCAGCCCGGCGGGACCGCCACCAAGGACTCCTACGGCTACGACGCGACCGGCAACACCACCACCCGCACCCTGCGCGGCGACACCCAGAAGCTGACCTGGGACGCCGAGGGCCACCTGGCCAAGGTCACCGAACCGGATGCCAGTGGGAACCGCAAGGCCAAGACCAAGACCACGGAGTACCTCTACGACACCAACGGCAACCGTCTGATCGCCCGCACCCCGACGGAGACCACCCTCTACCTCGGCCACACCGAAGTCACCCTCCCCAAGGGCGCCTCCAAGGCCAAGGCCACCCGCTACACCCCCCTGGGCGGCGGACACGAGGCCGTCACCGCTGACGACGGCACGGTCACCTTCACCACCGCCGACCACCAGGGCACCGGCCAGCTCTCCATCGCGGGCGCGGACCTGAAGCTGAACCAGCGCCGCACGCTGCCCTTCGGCGGCCCGCGCGGCGAGCAGCCCAAGGCCTGGCCCGGCACGAAGACGTTCGTCGGCGGCACCGACGACACGGCCTCCACCGGCCTGATCCACCTCGGCGCCCGCGAATACGACCCCACCACCGGCCGCTTCATCTCCGTCGACCCCATCATGGACCTGACGGACCCACAGCAGATGAACGGCTACGCCTACGGCAACAACAGCCCGCTGGTGTATTCCGATGCGACGGGCCAGTTCTCGATGCTCGGCGTGATCGATCTGATGCGGTCGGCGAAGAAGCTCTACAACAACGCCGTCTCCTACTTCCGCTCCCAGCGCTCGGACAGCAGCGCTAGCCCCAGCTTCGGCGGGGGCGGTGGCGGTGGCGGTGGCAGAAACATCGGCGGCGGCTATTGGGGCGGCAGCGGATCCACCAGCAACGCCCTGTACACCGGCGGCGGTGGCGGCCGGATGACCCAAACGGAGTTCGGGTTCCCCTTCAATCCGATCCCGTTCCCCAAGCCGCCGACTCCGAAGCAGTTCTTCAGCGACCTTAAGGATCTGGTCACTCCTGACGTAGATTCAGCAAAGGGGTGCTGGGATAATCCCGGAGCCAACTGGGACTGTGGCGTTACTGGCGCGGAAGTCATTCCGTTCGGCAAGATGTTCAAAGCATCAGCCAAGGCCATTGCCAAGGCCATCAAGAAAGCGAAGAAAGCGGAAGGGGTAGCCGGGAGAGCCAAGAAGGGCGCGCCCTCCGAATGTGATCCGGACTGCCCCTCGAGTGCTGCCAGTGGTGAACGCTTGCGCAGGGACCTCAGCGAGAAGGCAGGACGGCTCCCAGGTATCCGTTCTGCAGATGACATCTTTGATACGCCTTCGGCTTTGAGCGGAGGTGTTAAGCCTGATCAGGTTCGTCCCTTCTTTTCAGGCCAGAAGGGTTGGAGGGAAGAAGGGCTGGGAAGAGGGCGCAATTCTGGTGGCGGCTGGGTAGTTCGCGAGTACACAAGTCGCGGCGATCCGACTGGACGGATGCTCAGATGGAACCCTGGTGGTGGCCATCACGGCCCCGGCGCCTATTGGCGAGTCGTAGGACCTGAAGGAGATCTGGGAGGTATTATCCGATGAGCTTCGCGAAGGGTACTGTCGAATTTCGACGATGGGCTCTGGACGTGCTGGGATTGCTCGGCGCAACACCGGAGCGTCAAATTTCATACTTGCAAGAGTCGGGCACGGGGGCTGACGAGCTCTTGCTCCAGTTCGATGACGTGCTGCATGTGGCTCGTGCCAGAGTGGCCAATGGCTCACTCGAACGAGAGGATTATCTCCTACTCCTGACAGTCAACAGAGGAGTGGATTCGGTAAACGAAGGACCAGACTCTATCTGGTCGGATAACGCTCTCGAAGTAGCAACTCAATGGAATGACCTACGGATCATCGCCAGGACGATAAGGGGGACTTTGGGATCCTCTTGGGGCATGCCATCTGCGGACAGTTGAGAGCGCCAGCAGTGCCATTTATCCGTTCAGGGTTTATCGAATCTAGAAAACTCTTTATGAGATGAATATGGGAGCCTTGCTGATTTCATATCAGCAAGGCTCCCGTGCATTCGTGACGTTGTTGCGCCCAGTCTCATGTTGTGGAACAGGAGAACTTCCAGAGGGCGGCCGCCGCGGCTTCGGTCGTGCGTCGACACAATCGCGGCCACAATGCCACGGACTCTGATGCTCAACCCGTCTTTGCTACTGCAGAGCCGACCGGCGCCCTGCCGAGGGCTGGGCGTATCGGTGGGTGCTGTCCCGGGTTGGGGTCTGACTCACGAGATATCTGACCGAGGCGCCTCGATCACGCGGTGTCGATCGTCGACCAGGGATGGTGCTTTGTCGGCGCCGGGCTGGCCGGGCGTGCCCCGACAGAGGATTGCCGACCGATCAAGCGTTGCCACAGCCCTGACCACCTGCGCGGTTCGGTGCTGGCAATGTGACGCCACCAGGGCCGGAAGATGAATGGTCATGATCAGCACCGAGATCATCAGCGCACCTACAACCTCACCATCGGGGGCCTGCACACGTACTATGTGCTGGCGGGCGAGACTTCGGTCCTGGTCCACAATTCCAATGGATGGTGCGGACCTAGACTGAGAACGGCAGCGGAAGCCGGCATCAGCCTGAACAACTCCAAGCGAATCCAGAACGCCGCCGATAGAGTCGGGCAGTCAATCGTCGTGGTCGGGAGTCGCGCGAACGGAACACCAAACCCAGCATCAGACTGGGACTACATCTGTCCGGCCCGTCCAGAAATCGCCACAGCGTCAAGAATCTCTACCGAGAGGGACGGGCAACGGTGAAGGGATTGGGCGTGGCAGAGACTTCTGGCAGAGTTACAATCCAAACCGCCCAGACAATGCGGAGTTTGACAGGAACGAGTCGTACGTTGCATTCGAGCTCCGGAGTAGGTGAGGACTTGCAAGCGTCAGCACGGATCGTCAACGAAGTCACCCAAGGGATTCGCAGCTTGGACGACGCTGCGGCCTGGTTCTCATCGCTGGATCAGGTTGAGCAGAAAGCTGTCCTGCACGAGGCTGTTCGCTATGCCATGCAGGCCCACGCAACAGTGGGCGACGCACGTGAAGGGCTAGCGCGATCGGGCGTCAGGCCGACCATGACCCCGGCAGTACTGATTGTCCGAGAGCCGATTCTCGAACAAATGGGGAAGATAATAAATCTGCCCCCTGGCGGGTACGTGAAGTCCATTCGCGTACTCTTGTCCACGTTCGTCGTAGCCGACACACGCCGAAGGGAAACAGAGTGCCGAGGAACTTGTAACCACGCCTGGCATAACTTGCCCTAAGAGCCAACATCTCTGGGCCGTCGAACGGGAAATCACCAGGGACTTGTGAGTTCATTCGGGGATAATTGGGAGCCCTCGCCGAATCTGTACTCTGCGAGGGCTCCCAGACGTCTGACAGCAAGACACACGGTAAATTCAGCGGACGAGCGTCGCGGCGGGCGGACCACCAGGGAATTCCTCAGCGCCACCCCGAGCGCCACTCAGGCTGTCGACTTGGCGTTGGAGGCGGGGTCGCACGCGGGGGCGTGGACGGCAGCGATGGCGCCGATGCGGGCGTGCCCGAGGAGCCGCTTGGTGGCGGCGGGATCATAACCCTGTTCCAGGAGGACAGCGGTGGAGCGCCCAAGGTCGTGGATGCAGCGAAGGCTGGCCATATAGAGGATGGGCTGAAAGCGCAGAGGGGGCTGGTCGGGCCAATTGGCCCACCCTCCATGATGGTGATCACACGCTCGTCGCGCTGACACGTCACGCACTCGCCCCACGTTCGCGCCACGACGTGGATCTGCGCGGCCCGCCCTCCGCAGGACCGGCCGATCGCCTCGCCTAGCCACGACTGCCCTCATCTCGGTTCGCCGACTCGTCGGGAAACCGAACGAGAGGCGGGAGCACCACAACACAGGCACGGAACACCACGCAGCATGGCTCCTGCTTGGCGGACTGCGTGACCGCTCCGATGACCCGCACCACAGCCCTCACTGAACGCACGAAAACCACCTCTGGCTCCGGGCGAACCGGGGCCGGGCGGCTGCCGTACATCCAGACTCCGCCACAAGGTGCGCCACGCATATCTGCCACAGACTGCCCTTATCGCCCGCAGCGCACACAGTACAGACCAGGAGAATGGCCCCATGATCGTCGCAGACCAGCCACGATCACGGATCGTAAGCGATCCTGAGGGTGACATCACTTCTGACAGCTTCCACCATGGGCGCCAGTGGATCTCAACAGCCTCCAATGACCTGTCAAGCACCCCAAATCTTGAATCAACGCGGGTCACCATGAAGATCCTCAGAGATGAGGATCTTCATGCCTCGAAACCGTACGCGGTCGCGACGACCCCGTGCCAGGCCTGTGGATAACTCTCACTGGTTCAGACCACTGGCTCCTGTGGAAAAGTCGGCGCGGCCCGCGACCAGCCAGGTGGACGGCAGCTCGATGCGGGTGCCGTCGGATGTGAACTCGGTCGTGGACAGCGGAAGTTCCCCGCTGGCGAGGATGGTCAGGCCCGCCGCGTGGACGTGGTCGAGGAGCGCCGCGTCGGAGACCTTGCCGGGCGTGAGGCCATGGGCGAAGACCGGTGCCAGCTTGGGCGGCGGGCCGCCCGGGCTCTGGGCGAGACCGGCCAGGACCGGCCGCGCCGCCTCGGCCAGCTCGACGACGAAGACCCGGCCGCGCTCGCCGATGAGCGCCGCGAGGGAGTCGGCGAGGGGCTGCCGGTCGTCGGGCTCGCACTGGTGCAGCACGCCCCGCATGTACACGTTCACGTCGCCGAGTTCCGCGTGGAGCTGCTCGGCGGTGCTCTTCTCCGCCACGTCGAGCTGCCGGTACTCGGCCTGCCCCGCGGGGTCCGAGCGCCGGGCGTGCGCGATCGCGGCGGCCGAGAGGTCGAGGCCGAGGACGCGCGGGAAGCGGTCGGCGAGGAAGCGGGTCTGGGTGCCGTTGCCGCAGCCGACGTCGACGACCGGCAGGCCGGGCGCGGCCACGTGCGGCTCGAACAGGGCCAGGTGCAGGCCCACGGTCAGGGCGGGCTCGGCGTCCCAGAAGACGGCGCCCTCGTCCTCGGGCGCCTCGCTCCAGAAGCCCTCCCACGCTTCCCGGTACCGACTCGTGACGCTCATGCCCAGCTCCCCAGGGTGTGACCGGTGCGACGGACGCGGGTGGCCGGTGCGACCGGTGCCGCCGCAATGCGACGACAAGATCGGTCTACCGCTCAGGGGGGCGCTCGACAAGCCACACGCGCGCACCTTCACGGCGCTTTCGATACGTGTTCCCCGGGCGTGTGCCCGCGTACCGGCACGAGTGACGGGGCGCGGCCCGCGGCGCGCGCCCCGTGTGGGGCTACCGGCGCGGCGACTCCAGTTCGAACCAGACCGTCTTGCCGGAGCTGCCGCTGCTCGTGCCCCACTCCTTGGCGAGCCGGGTGACGATGCGCAGGCCGCGCCCGAACTCATCGCCGGGCCCGGCGTTCAGGAGCGTCGGCAGCGACGGGTCCTCGTCGTCGACCTCGCACAGGACCCGACCGGAGCGGACCAGGCGCAGCCCGATGCGGCCACCGCGCGTGTGCCGTACGGAGTTGGTGACGAGCTCGCTGACCAGCAGGGTCGCCGTGTCCTCCAGGGCGTCCAGGCCCCAGTCGCGCAGCTGGCGGCGCACCAGGTCGCGGGCCCTGCTGACCTCGGAGGGGTCGGCCGCGAGCCGCCAGTGCCCGACGTCCTCGGAGGCGACGCCGTTCAGCCGGGCCATCAGCAGGGCCACGTCGTCCTTGCGCCCGCCCCGGGTGTTGAGCGCGCGGATGATCGTGTCGCAGGCCGCGTCCATGGAGGCGGCGGGGTGGGCCGCGGACTCGACGAGCGTGGCGAGGCCGACGCCGATGTCCTCGCCGCGCACCTCGACGAGCCCGTCGGTGCACATCAGCAGCCGGTCACCGGGCGCGACCCGGACCCGGACGGACTCGAAGGGCACGCCGCCGACTCCTATGGGCGCCCCGGTCGGCAGGTCGAGGAGCTCGCTGCGGCCGGAGCGGGCCCGTACCAGGACGGGCGGGATGTGGCCCGCGTTCGCCAGGTGCAGATCGCCCGCGATGGGGTCGTACACCGCGTACAGGCACGTCGCCAGGTAGTGCTCGCCGAGCCGCTGCGCGAGGTCGTCCAGGTTCCGCAGGAGCTGGGCGGGCGGCAGGTCGAGCGCGGCCATCGTCTGCACGGCGGTGCGCAACTGGCCCATCATCGCGGCCGAGTTCAGGCCGTGGCCCATGACGTCACCGACGACGAGCGCCGTCCGCGCGCCGGGCAGCTTCACGGAGTCGAACCAGTCGCCGCCGACCCGGCCGAGCAGGGTGCCCGGCAGATAGCGGGTGGCGATGTCGCAGCCGGACATCCGGGACGCGATGTGCGGCAGCATGCTGTCCTGGAGGGTGTCGGCGACCGACTCCTGGTAGGTGTACATGCGCGCGTTGTCCAGTACGAGGCCCGCGCGGGCGGCCAGTTCTGCGCCGGTCACGCGGTCCATGTCGTTGAAGACGGGCCGCTCCCGGTGGCGCAGCAGGATCATGAAGCCGAGCACCACGTTGCGTGCCTTCAGGGGCACGATCAGCATGGAGCGGTGGTTGATGAGCGGCCGGATGTCGCGCTTCTCGAACTGCGAGGCGATGGCGTTGCCCATCTCCTCGGTGATGCGCGGCACGAGCACGGGATCGCCCGACGTCATGCACTGGAAGAACGGCGTGTGCGCGGGGAACGGCATGGACTCGCCGACGGGCACGACGTCGTCCCAGCGGCCCGGCTCGTCGGTGTGCTCCACGGCGACGCGGTGCCACAGCGTGGTCTCGTCCGGCACGCCTTCGGGGAAGCCCTCGCCCGCGACGACCTGCTCGCGCAGATACGTGCCCGCGACATCGGTGAAGCGCGGCACGACCGCCTTGCTGACCTCCTGGATGGTGCGGGACAGGTCGAGGGAGGAGCCGATGCGCGCGCTCACCTCGTTCAGGAACTCCAGGTGTTCGCGGACCGCCGCGTACTCCAGGTCCTCGGCGTCGTCCGCGGCCGCCGGGCCCGGCGCGAGTCCGGCGGCGGCCGCCTCGGCCGCACGCTGCTTGCGCGCCTGCCGCTCGGTCCGGCGCGCCACGCCCCAGTCCGGCGTGACGGGCACCCGGTCGTGCTGGCTGAACTCGAGGACCGGATAGCCCAGTTCCAGGATCTGCGACACGATGCGGGCGCTCTCGGCCACGCTCATGCTGGGCAGGATCTCCGGGAGCCGCCCCGCGAGATCGTCCGCTCCGGGGAAGTCGGTGTGCAGCGCGAACCCCGGCGCTATGCGCTCCACATGGGCGCGGTCCGCGGCGTCGGCGCGGGCGAGCCGGGCCGCGTCCGCGGCGAGCACGAGCATCCGCTCCGGGCCGGGGCCGACCAGCGGATAGGCCCACCACAGGACGTCGACGCGCTCGCCGTGGCCGCCGCCGCTCGCCGACGGCGTCAGCCGGGCGCGGCCCGCGGCCGGGTAGGAGATGTGCCCGTCCAGGGAGTTGCCCAGGTCGGGCCCCAGGGCGTCGTACGTGCCGTAGCGCGTCCCGTCCTGCGGCGGCAGCGCGCCGGAGACGGGCAGCAGGTCGCCCGCCGGGTGGCCCACGGCGTCGTCCTTGGCGTAGCCGAACAGACGGCGTGCGCCGGTGCTCCAGTGGGAGACGAGACCGGCGCCGTCGATGACGACCACGGCCAGGGGGATGCGGCCGGACACGGCGCTGTGCGCCGCGGTCCCGCCGTCCGGGGTCCCACGCTCCATGGCCAAGGCTCCTTCCCAACGGCGCGGCAAGATCTGCACCGCCCCTCAACCACCGTACGACCGGGACGGGTTGCCACGCGCCGCCTTGCGCGAATTGACCGCGCGGAGAGCGATACTGTCCGGTCCTCGCGGTCCGCCCGCCCCGGCCTGCCCGACCCGCCCGACCCAGTCGGTCCGGTCAGTCGGTCGGGTCGGCCCGGTCAGTCGGCCGGTCGGGTCGGCCCGGTCAGTCCTCGTGGCCCAGTTGCAGGTCCCGCTCCGTGCGACCGCCACCGGCGACCTGGAGCACCGTGGCGACCGGCGGGTAACCCGCCGCGATCACCGTGTACTCGCCGGACGACAGGTCGATGAACCGGAACGTGCCGTCCACGCCGGTGGTGAGCGTGTCGACGACGTTGCCCGCGGCGTCCAGGAGCGTCACGCGCGCGTCCTCGACGGGCCGGCCGCCGCTGGCCCGCACGGTGCCGCGCAGCACGGCGCCGCCGGCGAGCTCGATGTCCTGGCGGGTCTCCCGGGAGGCCTGCACGCTGACGGGCAGGGCCGCGGGCCGGAACGCCGGGGCGCTCGCGGCGAGCGTGTACTCACCGGCCACCAGCTCCGTGATCACATAGCCGCCCTCGCGTCCGCTGCGGGCCGTGGCGACGACATCGCCGCGGACGTCGGTGAGGGTCACGGCGGCGTCCCGTACGGGCGTGCCGTCGGCGGTGCGCACGGTCCCGGCGAGCCGTCCGGCGCCGCCGAGCACGACGTCGAGCTCCACGGGCCGCTCGCCCACGGTGACGGTGACGGCCTGCGGCTGGTGCCCGCCTGCCGCCGCGATCAGCACGAACGATCCGGACCCGGGGGTGGCGAGCGCGTACCGCCCGTCGTCGCCGCTCGCGCCCCGGCCGATCTGCTGGCCCGCGACATCGATGAGCGTCAGGGCGGCGCGGGGCACGACGGTGCCGTCGGGGTGCTGCACGGTGCCGCAGACGGGCACTCCGGCGACGTACGGGGAGCGGGCCTCGGGGATGACCGGAGGCTCGGCGAGGGAGGCGTTCGTGGACGCGGCACTGGACAACAGGGGGGTCTCCTTGAGGAAGAAGGCGAACAGCAGGCCGAGGACGAGCACCGGCACCAGGTAGAGGAAGATCCGGGGCATCGCGTCCGCGTACGCCTGGATGTAGCCCTCGCGCAGGTGGGCGGGCATCACGTGGACGACCTGCGGGGTGATCGATTCGGGGTCCGGCAGACCGGCGGTGTCGGGCAGCCGGTCGGCCAGCGCGTCGGTGAGCCGGTTCGCGAAGAGCGTGCCGAACACGGCGGCACCGACGCTGCCGCCGATCTGCCGGAAGTAGTTGTTGGCGCTGGTGGCGGTGCCGAGGTCGGCGGGCGGTACGGCGTTCTGCACGGCGAGGATCAGCACGGGCATGACGAGGCCGACGCCCGCGCCGAGGATGGCCATCCAGAGGCTGTAGTGCAGCCGTGGCGTATCGGCTTCCAGGCGCGAGAGCAGGTACATGCCGATCACCGACAGGACGCCGCCGAGGACGGGGTAGATCCGGTAGCGCCCGGTGTGGCTGATGAGCTGTCCGGCGACGATCGACGCGCCGACGACACCGCCCATCATCGGCAGCATGAGGAGCCCGGATTCCGTGGCGCTCGCGCCGTCGACCATCTGAAGGAACGTCGGCAGGTAACTGGCCGCTCCGAAGAGGGCGATGCCCACAACGAGCCCTACAAGACCCGTGATGTTGAAGACGGAATCACGGAACAGGCGGAGCGGGATGATCGGTTCTGCCGCGAACCGTTCGACCACCAGGAAGAGCGCGGTCGCCACGACCGCCCCCGCGGCGAGCCCCAGGATGACGCGCGAGCCCCAGGCGTACTCGGTGCCGCCCCAGCTCGTCAGGAGGACCAGACAGGTGGACGCCGCCGTGAGGAACAGCGCGCCGAGCACGTCGAGGCGCCCCCTCGCGGCGGGCTTGGGGAGCTTGAGCACGAGCGTGACGACGACCAGGGTGACCAGGCCGAACGGCACGTTGAAGTAGAAGCACCAGCGCCAGGAGACGTGGTCGGTGAAGAACCCGCCGAGCAGCGGGCCCGCGACGGACGCGAGGCCGAAGGCGGCCCCGATCACGCCCATGTAGCGCCCCCGCGCGCGTGGGGGCACGATGTCCGCCATGATCGCCTGGACGCCGATCATCAGGCCGCCCGCACCGACGCCCTGGAGGGCGCGGAAGGCGATGAGCTGGTCCATGGTCCGCGACCAGCCCGCGAGCGCGGAGCCGATCACGAAGACGACGATCGCGAACTGGAAGACGCCCTTGCGGCCGAAGAGGTCGCCGAGCTTGCCGTAGATGGGCAGGCCGACGGTGGATGTGAGCAGATACGCGGTGATCGCCCACGACATTCGGTCCAGGCCGTGCAGCTCGCCGACGATCTTCGGCAGGGCGGTGGCCACGATCATCTGCTCAAGTGCGGCGAGTAGTAGGGCCAGCATCAGGGCGAAGAAGACCATGCGCACCCGGGCGGGGCTCAATTCCCGCGGGGTTGGCCCCCAGGCTTCCGGGGGAGGTGGTTCCTGCGCCGTGTCGGCCGCCGGGGCCCGGGTGTCCGCCCGTTCGCCGTGCTCCGCGCTCATCGCCAGCGTCGTCCCGCCCACCTGCTGCTCCCCTCAGTCACGCCTGCGCCGCCCATTTCTCGCATTACGCGACAACTGCGAGCAAGCGCGACGAGTCCCCCCGAGAGGTGCACCGGCGCACGTAAGCGCCGGTGGGAGCCCTACGGCGCACCACCGGCCCGCGCCGGAAACCACTCGAAACGGTGAGCGTGCGAACAACCCTGATGGCTTAAACGGGAGTTGGGGCCGGTGCGACACGGCTCCGTGTCGCACCGGCCCCAACTCCCCTGCCGGGTGAGGCGATTTCTCGCCGCCGCTCCTCAAGCCCGGCCGTGCGGCCCCGACTGCCCGTCGACGCCCCGGCCGGTCTCGGCTTCGGCTACTCCTCGAATCGACTGATTCCTCGATTCGGCCGCTTCCCCATGATCCGGCTGCTTCCCGATGATCCGACCGCTTCCCGCTGCGGCTACTTCTCGACCTCGGTGGCGAGGTTCTCGAGGACGGCGTCGTAGATGCGGGCGAGGCCCTTGGGGGCGAAGGTCTTCTCGAAGAAGCCGCCGATGCCGCCCGCGCCGTTCCACACCGTGGAGACGGCCACGCGCGCCTTGCCCTCACCCGCGGGGGTCACGCGCCAGGTGGTGACCATGGACGAGTTGCGGTCCTTCTCGACCAGCTCGCCGTCGGTGGGCTCGCTCACCTCGAGCAGACAGTCGCGGACGCGCTTGCTGGTGGCCTGGAGCTTCCAGTGGACGAGGGTGCCCTCGCCGTCGCCGCCCTCACGCACCTCGTACTCGCTGAAGTGCTCGGACAGGACCTTCTCGCGCGTGCCGCTGTAGTCGGCGAGCGCATCGAAGACGTCCTCCGGCCGCGCCGTGATGATCCGCTCCGTGGTCGCCTCGACCTGCGCCATGGCACTTCCTCCAGTTGGTGTCTCAAGGGTTCGACCGTCACCCAACCACCCCGTGCGGCGGCGCCCCAAATCGGGTCCCCCTCAGGTCGGGGGTGACGTCCGCACGATCAAGGGAACATGTGTTCTATTCTGTGACCAGTGCTACCGAGGAGGCGTCATGCGCTGGGAGAACCTGTCCGACGGGCCGCGCCGGGGCACCGCGGACGCCGCGCTGTTCGGCGCGGACGCGGTGACCACCCGGACCTTCGACACGCCCGAGTTCCGTGGGATCACCTTCCACGAGATCCGGGCCAGGACGATCGTGAACCGCGTGCCCGGGGCCTCCCGCATGCCCTTCGAGTGGACGGTCAACCCCTACCGGGGCTGCACGCACGCGTGTGTGTACTGCTTCGCGCGCAAGACGCACAGCTATCTGGACCTCGACACCGGGCTCGGCTTCGACAGCCAGATCGTCGTGAAGGTGAACGCGCCCGACCTGCTGCGCCGCCAGCTGGCCTCGCCCCTCTGGCACGGCGAGCACATCGCGATGGGCACGAACGTGGACTGCTACCAGCGCGCGGAGGGCCGCTACCGGCTGATGCCCGGCATCATCGAGGCCCTGCGCGATCACGCGAATCCGTTCTCGATCCTCACCAAGGGCACCCTGATCCTGCGCGACCTGGACCTGCTGCGGCAGGCCGCGGCCGTGACCGACGTCGGCATCTCGGTGTCCGTCGGCTTCCTGGACGAGACCCTGTGGCGCACGGTGGAGCCGGGCACGCCGGCCCCCGGGCGGCGCCTGGAGGTCGTGCGCACGCTCACCGGGCACGGCATCGGCTGCGGCGTCCTGATGGCGCCGGTGATCCCCTTCCTGGGCGACCACCCGGACCAGCTGCGCGCCACCGTGCGGGCGATCGCCGAGGCCGGGGCGACGTCGGTGACGCCGCTCGTCCTGCATCTGCGCCCCGGCGCGCGCGAGTGGTTCATGGAGTGGCTGGGCCACCACCACCCGCATCTGGTGCGGCGCTACGAGCGCCTGTACGCGGAGGGCGCCTACGCCCCCAAGTGGTACCAGCGCCGGATCACCCGCCACGTGCACGAGCTGGCCGAGGAGTTCGGCATCGGCCCCACGCGCGCGGGTGCCGCGCGCCGCATCCGCGCGCTCCGGCAGGCACCCCAGGAGGGCCCGTCCGCACCGGGCGCCACGCAGCTCACGCTGCTGTGACCGGCGGCCGGGGCGCACTCGTTCACACCGTGCTCCTTTCAGGTCATTTCTCTCCAGAACGGCTTCTTCCGGGCGGCGTTTCCGGGACCATGCGGCGGGGGTCGTGGGCCGCACGGCCCCGAACCCTCCGTCCCGGGAGGCTCGATGAGAAGAAGCGCCGTCTCTCTGTGCGGCATCGCCGCCCTGGTGGCCGGTCTCGTCGCGGCGGTGCCCTCCGCCGCGGGCACCGACTCACGGACCGTGCGCACCCCGCACACCCCGAAGACCCTCGTGTGGAAGAAGTGCGCGACGCCCGACCACCCACGTCTGGAGTGCGCGTCCCTGAAGGTGCCGCTCGACCACGACCACCGGCACGGGCAGCAGATCACGCTCGCCCTCTCGCGCGTGCGGCACACCGCGAAGACGTACCAGGGGCCCCTCCTGGTCAACCCGGGCGGCCCCGGCGGCAGCGGCCTGACGATGGCCGGAGCCGTCGCCGCGTCCCTGCCCAAGAAGGTGGCCGCGCAGTACGACGTCATCGGCTTCGACCCGCGCGGCGTCGGCCGCAGCAGCCCCGCGCTCAACTGCCGCCCCGGGCACGCCGCCCCGGTCCGGCCCGACTCGGTGCCGGCGACGCCCGCCCTGGAGAGCGCGAACCTGCGCCGGGTGCAGGCGTTCGCCAAGGCGTGCGCCAAGAAGTACGCGCACGTGCTGCCGTACATCGACACCGTCAGCGCCGCCAAGGACATCGACGCGATCCGGGCGGCGCTCGGCGCCCGGAAGATCAACTACTTCTCGTACTCGTACGGCACCTATCTGGGCGCCGTCTACGCACGGCTCTTCCCCGACCGCGTGCGCCGCATGGTGCTCGACTCAGTGGTCGACCCGACGGCCGTCTGGTACGAGGCCAACCTCGGCCAGGACTTCGCGTTCGACGCCCGCCACAAGGCGTTCTTCGCCTGGGTGGCCAAGCACCACACGGCGTACAAGCTCGGCAAGGACCCCGCGAAGATCGAGGCGAAGTGGTACGCCCTGCGCGCCGCCGTCGCCAAGAAGCCCGCGGGCAAGAAGGTCGGCGCCGCCGAGCTGGAGGACACCTACCTGCCGGGCGGCTACTACAACGGCTACTGGCCGCTGCTCGCCGAGGCGTTCGCCGCCTACGCGCGCCACGGGCGCACCGGCCCGCTGGTGAAGGCCTACGAGAGCCTGGGCGCCGTGGACGCGGCGGGCGACAACGGCTACTCGGTGTACGCGGCCGTGCAGTGCCGGGACGCGGCGTGGCCGCGCGACTGGGACCGGTGGCGCGAGGACAACTGGGCGGTGTACGCGAAGGCGCCCTTCATGACCTGGAACAACGCCTGGTACAACGCACCGTGCGCGTTCTGGCCGACCGCCGCGCTGCGCCCGACGGACGTCCGCAACTCCGCGCTGCCACCGGTGCTGCTCTTCCAGGCGACGGACGACGCGGCGACCCCCTACGAAGGCGCGATCACGATGCACCGCAAGCTGCGCGGCTCACGCCTCGTGGTGGAGTGGGGCGGCGGCAACCACGGGGTCACCCTGAGCGGGAACGCCTGCCTGGACCGGTACTTGGCGAAGTACTTGGACAAGGGCGAGGTACCGAGCAGCGGCGGCGAGGTCGACGCCGTGTGCAAGGCACTGCCCGATCCGAAGCCGCGGCGCGCGCAGCCCACGGGCAAGGCGGCGCGGGGCGCCGAACTGCACGGGCTGCTCGGCTTCCGCAGCTGATCCCGAGCCCGGCGCGCCGGCTGATCCCGAGCCCGGCGCGCCACCTGGTCCGGAGCCCCGGCAGGCTTGCGGAACCGGACCTTCCGATACGGCCCGCACCACTGCGCCGAGGGCGTTGTCAGACCCATGGTCCACCATGGGGATCATGAGCCGACTGACGCACATCCACGCCCCCGACGGAGTCGCCCCCGCCACGGCGTACACCCACGTCGTGACGGGCACCGGCCGCCTGGTCGCCGTCTCCGGTCAGCTCGCCCTGGACGAGCGGGGCGAGCTGGTCGGCGCGGGCGACGCCGCCGCGCAGGCCATGCGGGTCTTCGAGAACCTGCGCCGCTGTCTGGCGGCCGCAGGCGCCACCTTCGACGACGTGATCAAGCTGACGTACTTCGTCACGGACACGGCCCACATGCCCGCGGTGCGCGCCGCGCGGGACGCGTACCTCGACCCCGAGCGGCTTCCGGCGGCCTCGGCCGTGCAGGTCGCTGCGCTCATCTCGCCCGAGTTCCTGATGGAGATAGAAGCCCTGGCGGTCGTGCCGGACGAGGCCGCCGCGGGCGCGTAGCGCGAGGCCATGCGGGAGCAGGGCCGCCCCTCACGCCGACACCCGCGCCAGGGCCGCCGACGCCGCCGCCGCGAGGCGCGGGTGGGCGACGGCGGCCGTGAGCACCGGGATCGCCCGGGCGTCGCCCAGCGCGCCCAGGCCCTCCACACAGGCGAGCGCCACCTTGCCGTAGGGGTCGTTGGGCGCCAGGCGGCGCCGCAGCGTGGTGATCAGCGCGGGCGCCGACTCCGGGGCGCGGAGCTCGGTGAGCAGCCGTACGGGGTGCAGGGCGTAGGCCACCCGCAGCTCGTTCGTGGCGAGCGCGGCCGCCGCGCGTGCCGTGCGCGGGTCGCCGAGCCGGGCCAGCGCGTACGCGGCCGCGGCGCAGCGCGGCGGATCCCGGTGGTTGAGCAGCAGCACCAGCGACTCGAAGGCGCGCTTGTCGCCCGCCGCGCCGAGCCGCACCGCCGCCAACTCCCGTGCCCACAGGGGCTGTCCCGCCGCCTGGAGCATGCCCGCCAGCTCGTCCGGATCGCTGACGGCCAGCAGCTTCTCGTATGCCTTCTGCGCTCCTGACGCGGCCGCCTCGCGTCGTAAGCGCTCCGTCACCGTCCGCAACTCCGCATCCATGCGGTGAGCCTAGTCGCGACCGAGGTCACAGACACCGGGGGCTGGCGCGCTCGTTACTCACCGGTTAATCTCAAGTGAGCGGGGCGCACTCCCCGTAGCAGTTCCACGACTCCTGACGGCCTGGTGACGCAGCCGTCGAGAGTGTTGTCGGTTCGGTACGCACGTACCGCAGGACGACGCGGCTCCGGGACAGGGCCCGTCGGCTCTCCTTCTCGCGCAACTCACGCGCGCTGTACACCCCTTCACGCCGCTCGCATGGCTTCCACGCGCGCGTGCCGACGTGTCCGGTGCGCCCCCGCGCGCGCCCCGCGCGTGCGCCCTCTCAGTCGTCACTCACTCCCTGGAGTCCCCGCATGGACGCTCCCTCCACCAGTTCGTCCAGTACGTCCGGCGCGCCGCTGCACACCGTCGCCGTCATCGGCCTCGGCACGATGGGCGCGGGCATCGCCGAAGTCCTCGCCGTCGCGGGCCGCGAGGTCATCGGCATCGACATCAGCGAGCGGGCCGCCGCGCACGCCGTCGCCGCACTGGAGGCCTCGACGGCGCGCGCCGTGCGCCGCGAGCGGCTCACCGAGGGCGAGCGCGCGGACGCCCTCGCCCGCTTCCGCACCTGCACCGACCTCCAGGCGGCCGCCGACGCCGACCTGGTGATCGAGGTCGCGCCGGAGTCGTACGAGGTCAAGCAGCAGATCTTCCGCGCGCTCGACGGCATCGTGCGCCCGGACGCGATCCTCGCCACCGGCACCAACGCCCTGTCCGTGACGCGGCTCGCCGCCGAGTCGGCCCGCCCCGAGCGGGTGTTGGGCCTGCACTTCTTCAACCCGGCGCCCGCGATGAAGCTCGTCGAGGTCGTCTCGTCCGTCCTGACCGCTCCCGCGGCCGTCGCCACGGTCACCGAACTCGCCACCGCGCTCGGCAAGGAGCCCGTCGCCGTCGGCGACCGCCCCGGATTCGTCGCCGACGGGCTGCTGTTCGGCTATCTCAACCAGGCCGCGGCGATGTACGAGGCGAAGTACGCGAGCCGCGAGGACATCGACGCGGCGATGCGGCTCGGCTGCGGCCTTCCGATGGGCCCCCTCGCGCTGCTCGACCTGATCGGCGTCGACACCGCCCGCACCGTCCTCGACGCCATGTACGCCGAGTCGCGGGACCGGCTGCACGCGCCCGCCCCGATCCTCAAGCAGCTCAGCGAGGCGGGCCTGACGGGACGCAAGGCGGGCCGCGGCTTCTACACGTACGCCGAGGCGGACAGCGGCGAGGTGGTGCGGGACGCGCTGACGCCCGTGGAGGGCGCGCGGCAGGTGCGGGGGCGCGAGGTGCGCGCGGTGGGCGTGGCCGGATCCGGCACGATGGCGTCCGGCATCGCGGAGGTCTTCGCCAAGGCCGGGTACGACGTGGTGCTCGCGGCCCGCAGCGAGGAGAAGGCGGTCACGGCGAAGACCCGGATCGCCAAGTCGCTCTCGCGCTCCGTCGACAAGGGCCGCATGACCGCGGAGTCGGCCGCGAAGACCCTGGACCGGATCACGCCGAGCGGCTCGTACGAGGCGTTCGCGGACGTCGATCTGGCCCTGGAGGCCGTCGCGGAGGACCTGGAGGTCAAGCGGCAGCTGTTCGCGACGCTCGACAAGATCTGCAAGCCGGGCGCCGTCCTGGCCACCACCACGTCCTCGCTGCCGGTCGTCGCCTGCGCGCGCGCCACCTCGCGCCCCGGTGACGTGATCGGTCTGCACTTCTTCAACCCGGCGCCCGCGATGAAGCTCGTCGAGGTCGTGCGGACGGTGCTCACCACCGACGAGGTGCACGCGACGGCCCGCGAGCTGTGCGCGACGATCAAGAAGCATCCGGTGGACTGCGGGGACCGGGCCGGGTTCATCGTGAACGCCCTGCTGTTCCCCTACCTCAACAACGCGATCAAGATGGTCCAGGAGCACTACGCGTCCCTCGACGACATCGACGCCGCCATGAAGCTGGGCGGCGGCTACCCCATGGGCCCCTTCGAGCTCCTGGACGTCGTCGGCCTGGACGTGTCGTTGGCCATCGAGAAGGTCCTGCACCGCGAATTCCGCGAGCCGGGCCTCGCGCCCGCGCCGCTCCTGGAGCATCTGGTGGCCGCGGGCTGCCTCGGCCGCAAGACGGGCCGTGGCTTCCGCGAATATGCCCGGCGCTGACGGGGCCCAGGACGGCCCGCCCGCCGCGCACGGTGCCGTGCGCGGCGGGCGGGCGGACTGGGGAGGGCTGCTCGAACCGGCGGGCGGTCCCGTCCCGCGGGCGCACTCAGCTGCGCACATGCAGTACGTTCGGGTCATGCCCAAGGCCGCCAAGTCCTCACGTACGCCCGCTACGCCCGACGCTCCGGAGAGCGCCGCGGGCAGCCGTGCCGCCGCGCAGCGGCTCAAGATGCGCCGCGAGCTCGCGGCCGCGGCCATGGAGCTGTTCGCGACCAAGGGCTACGAGGCCACGACGGTCGACGAGATCGCGGCCGCGGCCGGGGTCGCCCGCCGGACGTTCTTCCGCCACTTCCGCTCCAAGGAAGAGGCGATCTTCCCCGACCACGACGACACGTTGATCCGCGCGGAGGCCGTGCTCAACGCGGCGCCCGCGCACGAGCATCCACTCGACACCGTGTGCCGCGGCATCAAGGAAGTCATGAAGATGTACGCGGCCTCGCCCGCCGTCTCCGTGGAGCGGTACCGGCTGACGCGCGAGGTCCCGACGCTGCGGGAGCGCGAGATCGCCTCCGTGGCGCGCTACGAGCGGCTGTTCACCCGGTATCTCCTGGGGCACTTCGACGAGCACGCCCACCACGACGGCAACGACGACCCGCTGCTCGCGGAGGTCGCGGCGTCCGCCGTCGTCACGGCCCACAACCACGTGCTGCGGCGCTGGCTGCGGGCCGGGGGGCAGGGGGACGTGGAGTCGCAGCTCGACCACGCGTTCGGCATCGTGCGGCGGACGTTCGGCACCGGGATCGGGGCCGGGCGGGACGCGGCGCCCTCGGGGGCGCCCGCGACCGTCTCCGACCGGGGCGAGGTCCTGGTGACCGTGGCCCGCACGGACGCGCCCCTCGACGAGATCATGCGCACCATCGAGAAGGCCCTCCGCACGCGCCCCTGACCCGCCCGGCACTCCCACTCCGCCCGCCCGCTCCCCCTCGGAGCGGGCGGGCTTCTTTCTGCCTGCCCGGTTTCTACCTGTCCGGCGCACCCGCTCTGACCTGCGATGATCGATCATCGCTCAGATGAACCGGGCCGATGACAACTGAGAGAAATTTTTGGCACTGAGTGTCTTGCCGACTGGCACGCGGTGTCATACGTTGATGTTGTCCGGGCGGCCGGCGCACGGACACCACCCGTACGCCGGCTGTCCCCGCAAGCCTCGGCGAGCGCGCCCGGACGCCTGCGTCACAGGCACCTCCCGCGCCCCACCACGGCGTCGCCGCACCACCTCCGCCGAACCGACGGCACCACCGCTTCGCACCTCCCGTCACCGCGCGGGCCCGAGGCTCCCTCGCACCCGTCGAGCACCGAGCACGCGCACCCCTCGAAGCACCCCAGGCACCACGCATCACGCACCACCCCGACGTACCCCTCAGAGCGCCCCCCACGGGGTGCCCTTCGCCGGAGGCAACCCATGCAGGAAATCCTGGACGCGATCCAATCGCCGGACACGTCGGCCGCCGACTTCGCCGCGCTGCCGCTGCCCGAGTCGTACCGCGCCGTGACCGTGCACAAGGACGAGACCGAGCTGTTCGCCGGGCTCGCCACGCGCGACAAGGACCCGCGCAAGTCGCTGCACCTGGACGAGGTGCCGGTGCCCGAACTGGGCCCGGGCGAGGCCCTGGTGGCGGTCATGGCGTCGAGCGTGAACTACAACTCCGTGTGGACGTCGATCTTCGAGCCCCTGTCGACGTTCGGATTCCTCGAGCGGTACGGCAAGCTCAGCGACCTGACGAAGCGTCACGACCTGCCGTACCACGTCATCGGCTCCGACCTGGCCGGCGTCGTGCTGCGCACCGGGCCCGGCGTCAACGCCTGGCACCCCGGCGACGAGGTCGTCGCGCACTGCCTGTCCGTGGAGCTGGAGTCCAGCGACGGGCACAACGACACGATGCTCGACCCCGAGCAGCGCATCTGGGGCTTCGAGACCAACTTCGGCGGGCTCGCCGAGATCGCCCTGGTGAAGTCCAACCAGCTCATGCCCAAGCCGGACCATCTGAGCTGGGAGGAGGCCGCCGCCCCCGGCCTGGTGAACTCCACCGCGTACCGGCAGCTCGTCTCGCGCAACGGCGCGGGCATGAAGCAGGGCGACAACGTGCTGATCTGGGGCGCCAGCGGCGGACTCGGCTCGTACGCCACGCAGTTCGCGCTCGCGGGCGGCGCCAACCCCATCTGTGTGGTGAGCAGCCCGCAGAAGGCCGACATCTGCCGCGCGATGGGCGCCGAGGCGATCATCGACCGCAACGCCGAGGGCTACCGGTTCTGGAAGGACGAGCGCACCCAGGACCCCAAGGAGTGGAAGCGCTTCGGCAAGCGCATCCGCGAGTTCACCGGCGGCGAGGACATCGACATCGTCTTCGAGCACCCCGGCCGCGAGACCTTCGGCGCCAGCGTCTACGTGACCCGCAAGGGCGGCACCATCACCACCTGCGCCTCCACCTCGGGCTACATGCACGAGTACGACAACCGCTATCTGTGGATGTCCCTGAAGCGCATCATCGGCTCGCACTTCGCCAACTACCGCGAGGCGTGGGAGGCCAACCGGCTCATCGCCAAGGGCAAGATCCACCCGACCCTCTCGAAGGTGTACTCCCTGGCGGAGACCGGGCAGGCCGCCTATGACGTGCACCGCAATCTGCACCAGGGCAAGGTCGGCGTCCTCGCGCTCGCGCCCGCCGAGGGCCTGGGCGTGCGGGACCCCGAGAAGCGCGCGCAGCACATCGACGCCATCAACCGCTTCCGGAACGTCTGAGGCGCCGGGGCCATTGAGAACACAGAGGACACCGAGGTTACGCACATGACGGAACGCCAGAAGGACCGGCCGTGGCTCATGCGGACGTACGCCGGTCACTCCACGGCCGAGGCGTCGAACGAGCTCTACCGCCGCAACCTGGCCAAGGGCCAGACGGGCCTCTCGGTCGCGTTCGACCTGCCGACGCAGACCGGCTACGACCCGGACCACATCCTCGCGCGCGGGGAGGTGGGCCGGGTCGGCGTCCCGGTGTCCCACCTCGGCGACATGCGGCGGCTGTTCCAGGACATCCCCCTGGAGCAGATGAACACCTCCATGACGATCAACGCGACCGCCATGTGGCTGCTCGCGCTGTACCAGGTCGTCGCGGAGGAGCAGGGCGTCGACATCACCACGCTCCAGGGGACGACGCAGAACGACATCGTCAAGGAGTACCTGTCGCGCGGCACCCATGTGTTCCCGCCGGGGCCGAGCCTGCGGCTGACCACCGACATGATCACGTACACGGTGGCGCACATCCCGAAGTGGAACCCGATCAACATCTGCAGCTACCACCTCCAGGAGGCCGGGGCCACGCCGGTGCAGGAGGTCGCGTACGCGATGAGCACGGCGATCGCCGTCCTCGACGCCGTGCGCGCCTCCGGGCAGGTGCCGGAGGAGAAGTTCGGTGACGTCGTCGCGCGCATCTCGTTCTTCGTGAACGCGGGCGTCCGGTTCATCGAGGAGATGTGCAAGATGCGCGCGTTCGGCCGCATCTGGGACCAGGTCACGCGCGAGCGCTACGGCGTCACGAACCCCAAGCAGCGGCGCTTCCGCTACGGCGTGCAGGTCAACTCGCTCGGCCTGACCGAGGCGCAGCCGGAGAACAACGTCCAGCGCATCGTCCTGGAGATGCTCGCCGTGACGCTCTCCAAGGACGCACGCGCGCGTGCCGTGCAGCTCCCGGCCTGGAACGAGGCCCTCGGCCTGCCCCGGCCCTGGGACCAGCAGTGGTCGCTGCGCATCCAGCAGGTCCTCGCGCACGAGTCGGACCTCCTGGAGTACGAGGACATCTTCGCGGGCTCGCACGTTATCGAGGGCAAGGTCGACGCGCTCGTCGAGGCCTCCCTGGCGGAGATGGACCGCATCGAGCAGATGGGCGGCGCGATGGCCGCCGTCGAGTCCGGCTATCTGAAGTCGCAGCTGGTGTCCTCGCACGCGGAGCGGCGCGCGCGGATCGAGGCCGGCGACGAGAAGATCGTGGGTGTGAACGTCTTCGAGGCGACGGAGCCGAGCCCGCTCACGGCCGACCTGGACACGGCGATCATGACGGTCGACCCGGCGGTCGAGGCGCGGGTCGTCACCGCGGTGCGGGACTGGCGCACCACGCGTCAGGAGTCCTCGGACCGGCAGGGCGGTGGCGACCCGTTCCACTTCCCGACCGCCCAGCAGACCCTCGACCGGCTCAAGGAGGTCGCGGAGGGCACCGGCAACCTGATGGAGGCCACCCTGGAGTGCGCCCGCGCCGGTGTGACGACCGGTGAGTGGGCGGGTGCCCTGCGGGAGGTCTTCGGCGAGTTCCGGGCGCCCACGGGCGTCTCCGGGGCGCCGCTCGCGGTCACCGCCGAGGCGGGCACGCCGCTCGCCCTGGTCCGCGAGAAGGTCGAGAAGACGGCCGCCGACATGGGCACCGGCAAGCTCCGCTTCCTGGTGGGCAAGCCCGGCCTCGACGGACACTCCAACGGCGCCGAGCAGATCGCGGTCCGGGCCCGCGACGCCGGGTTCGAGGTCGTCTACCAGGGCATCCGGCTCACCCCCGAGCAGATCGTCGACGCGGCGCTCGCGGAGGACGTGCACGCGGTGGGCCTTTCGATCCTCTCCGGCTCGCACGCGCAGCTCGTGCCGGACGTCCTGACCAGGCTGCGCGCCGCCGGGGCCAACGACATCCCCGTCATCGCCGGCGGCATCATCCCCAGCAGCGACGCCGAGGACCTGAAGGCGGCGGGCGTGGCCGCCGTCTTCACCCCCAAGGACTTCGGCATCACGGAGATCATCGGCCGTATCGTCGACGAGATCCGCACAGCGAACCACCTCGACCCGTTGGAGGTCCCCGCATGACCCGCCCGTCGCCCGCCACCACCCCTCTAACGAGCGGCTCCGCCGCGCACCTTCCTGACATCAATCGCCTTCGCCCCCGCCGCTCCTGTCTCGCGGTCCCCGGAAGCAACCCCCGCTTCCTGGAGAAGGCCCAGGGCCTCCCCGCCGACCAGGTCTTCCTGGACCTGGAGGACGCCTGCGCGCCGCTCGCCAAGCCCGAGGCACGGCACACGATCGTCAAGTTCCTCAACGAGGGCGACTGGACGGGCAAGACGCGCGTGGTGCGCGTCAACGACTGGACGACCCAGTGGACGTACCGCGACGTCGTGACCGTCGTCGAGGGCGCGGGCCAGAACCTCGACTGCATCATGCTGCCCAAGGTCCAGGACGCCCAGCAGGTCGTGGCCCTCGACCTGCTCCTGACGCAGATCGAGAAGACGATGGGCTTCGAGGTCGGGCGCATCGGCATCGAGGCGCAGATCGAGAACGCGAAGGGTCTGGTCAATGTTGACGAGATCGCGGGCGCCTCGTCACGAGTTGAGACGATCATCTTCGGCCCCGCGGACTTCATGGCGTCGATCAACATGAAGTCGCTCGTCGTGGGCATGCAGCCGCCCGGCTACCCGGCGGACGCCTACCACTACATCCTGATGCGCATCCTGATGGCCGCCCGCACCCACGACCTCCAGGCGATCGACGGCCCCTTCCTCCAGATCAAGAACATCGACGGCTACCGCGAGGTCGCCGGGCGCGCCGCGGCCCTCGGCTTCGACGGCAAGTGGGTGCTGCACCCCGGCCAGGTGGAGGCCGCGAACGAGGTGTTCTCGCCGTCCCAGGAGGACTACGACCACGCCGAGCTGATCCTCGACGCGTACGCGTACTACACCTCGGAGGCGGGCGGCAAGAAGGGCTCGGCGATGCTCGGCGACGAGATGATCGACGAGGCGAGCCGGAAGATGGCGCTCGTCATCTCCGGGAAGGGCCGTGCTGCGGGCATGAAGCGCACGTCGACGTTCGAGGCTCCGGAGGCGTAAGGGACATGCAGTTCGGCCGCACCTACGAAGAGTTCGAAGTCGGCGCCGTCTACAAGCACTGGCCCGGCAAGACGGTCACCGAGTACGACGACCACCTGTTCTGTCTGCTCACCATGAACCACCACCCGCTGCACATGGACAGCAACTACGCGGAGAGGACGACGGACTTCGGGAAGAACGTCGTCGTGGGCAACTACGTCTACTCGCTGCTGCTCGGCATGTCCGTGCCGGACGTGTCGGGCAAGGCGATCGCGAACCTGGAGGTCGAGTCGCTCAAGCACGTGGCGCCGACCTTCCACGGCGACACGATCTACGGCGAGACGACCGTCCTCGACAAGACGCCGTCCAAGTCGAAGTCGGACCGCGGCATCGTCCACGTGGAGACCAAGGGCTACAAGCAGGACGGCACCCTGGTGTGCGTGTTCCGCCGCAAGGTGATGGTGCCGACCGAGACGTACATCAAGGAGCGCGGCGGCGAGCAGCCCGGCCGCCCGGACCTGAAGACTCAGGAGAAGTAAGCCATGAGCCGACTCGCCCAGACCCACGGCCTCACCGATGTGCAGCGGGAAATCCTGGCCACCGTCCGTGACTTCGTCGACAAAGAGATCATCCCGGTCGCGACGGACCTCGAGCACCGCGACGAGTATCCGCAGCAGATCGTGGACGGGCTCAAGGAGTTGGGCCTGTTCGGCCTGATGATCCCCGAGGAGTACGGCGGCCTGGGCGAGTCGCTCCTGACGTACGCGCTGTGCGTGGAGGAGATAGCGCGCGGCTGGATGTCGGTGTCCGGCATCATCAACACCCACTTCATCGTGGCGTACATGATCAAGCAGCACGGCACGCGGGAGCAGAAGGAGCACTTCCTGCCGCGGATGGCGCTCGGCGAGGTCCGCGGCGCGTTCTCCATGTCGGAACCGGCGCTCGGCTCGGACGTGTCGGCGATCACGTCCAAGGCGGTCAAGGACGGCGACGAGTACGTCCTGAACGGTCAGAAGATGTGGTTGACGAACGGCGGTACGTCAACGCTCGTGGCCGTCCTCGTCAGAAGTGACGAAGGCCACCCGGAGGGCACGGCCCCGCACAAGTCGATGACGACGTTCCTGGTGGAGAAGGAGCCGGGGTTCGGCGAGGTGCGCCCAGGCCTCACCATCCCGGGCAAGATCGACAAGATGGGGTACAAGGGGGTCGATACCACCGAGCTGGTCATGGATGACCTGCGCATTCCAGCCAATCGCGTGCTCGGCGGGAGCACCGGCCGGGGGTTTTACCAAATGATGGACGGCGTCGAGGTCGGCCGCGTGAACGTGGCGGCGCGTGGCTGCGGCGTCGCTCAGCGTGCCTTCGAACTGGGCGTCTCCTATGCCCAGCAACGCCACACTTTCGGCAAGCCGATCGCGCAGCACCAGGCAATTCAGTTCAAGCTCGCGGAGATGGCTACCAAGGTCGAGGCCGCCCATGCGATGATGGTAAACGCAGCACGCAAAAAGGACTCCGGGGAGCGAAACGACCTCGAAGCAGGGATGGCGAAGTACCTGGCGTCCGAATACTGCAAGGAAGTCGTGGAGGACGCGTTCCGGATCCACGGCGGTTACGGCTTCTCGAAGGAGTACGAGATCGAGCGCCTGTACCGAGAGGCGCCGATGCTGCTCATCGGTGAAGGTACCGCCGAGATCCAGAAAATGATCATTGGCCGACGACTCCTCGAAGAGTATCGATTCCAGGGCTGAATGCCCGGTTTGGGGCGATTTCTTCGAGATCTAATCGAGAAGAAGATCACACCCAGTCAGCACGCTCGGGCGGCCGACTCGGCTTCCTCGCTTGCCCAGTTGTGGCTCGCAACCGATACGATCCCGGGAAAGCCGCCGTCCCCCCGTATGCAGTGCGGCATCATCCGCTACGAAGGTCATCCATGCCCCACAGCCAAACCTCTGCACCTCGCGACAGCCTGGCTGGTGTACGCCTCGCGCGCGGAGCATCGCCGTGGCTCCTGCCGACCGTCGCCACCGCGGCACTCAGCCTGGCCCGGGCTCGCCGGTCCAAGGCCGCCGCGACCCTCGCCGTACCGACCACCGCACTCGCCGCGGGCATGCTGTGGTTCTTCCGCGACCCCGAGCGCGAGATCACCCAGGGCAGGGTGATCTCCCCGGCCGACGGCGTCGTGCAGAGCATCATGCCGTGGAAGGACGGGCGCACCCGCGTCGCGATCTTCATGAGCCCGCTCAACGTCCACGTCAACCGCGCGCCGCTGGCCGGCACGGTGACGTCCGTCGAGCACATCCCGGGCGGGTTCGTCCCGGCGTTCAACAAGGAGAGCGAGAACAACGAGCGCGTTGTCTGGCACTTCGACACCGAGCTCGGCGACATCGAGATGATCCAGATCGCGGGCGCGGTGGCCCGGCGCATCGTGCCGTACGTGCCGCAGGGCACGAAGGTGGAGCAGGGTGAGCGGATCGGGCTGATCCGCTTCGGCTCACGCGTCGACATCTACCTGCCCGAGGGCGTAGAGGTGGATGTCGAGGTCGGTCAGAAGACCGTGGCTGGGGTGACTCGCATTGACCGTGACTGATCCCGAGGCGCAGACGAGCGGCTGGGTGCCCGAGGCCGTCGACGCGGTGGACGACGCCGACGAGGACATGCCGCTGTCGCTGCGCCTGTCGATAGCGGACACCCTCACGCTCGGTAACGCCACGTGCGGGTTCATGGCGGTGTACTTCACGACCACCGGCATCCTCATCCCGCACCTCACGGGCAGTGACGAGTCGGGCATGGCCCGGCACAGCGCGGCCACGGCCGTGATCCTGATGCTCTGCGCGGCGGTCTTCGACCTGTTCGACGGCCTCGTCGCGCGCAAGCTGCGGTCCTCGCCGATGGGCGCGGAGCTGGACAACCTCTCGGACCTGATCAGCTTCGGGCTCGCGCCCGCGTACTTCGTGCTCGTGTACGGGATGGTCGCCGACGACGCGCATCAGCGGGTCGCGGCGGTGGGCGCGATCGTGGTCCTCCTGGCGGTGGTGCTACGGCTCGCGAGATTCTCGTGCGTGACGCTGCGTGACGGGGTGTTCCAGGGGATGCCGTCGCCCTTCGGGGCGCTCACGGTCGTCTCGATCGTGCTCCTGGAGCTGCCCTTCGTGGCCACGCTCCTCGCGATCATCGGCACGGCGTGGCTGATGGTCAGCCGGGTCGAGTACCCGAAGCCGCGCGGGCCGCTCGCGGTGGCCATGCTGGCGTGGATCGTCTCCGCGATGGGGCTGCTCGCGGCATGGGCCTTCGACGCGCCGGGCGGGCAGCTGCTGCTCCAGACGGGCTGCGCGCTCCAGCTGGTGCTCGGGGCCGTGATCCCGCTCTTCGCCACGGCTCGGCGGGTGAACAACTTCCGGGACAACCGGCGGGAGGCCCGGGCGGCACAGCTGCCGTAGCCTCGCGTGACCTCTGTGGCCGGGTGGGCCTGAATCCTCGTGGTTCGGGCCCACCCGGCTTTCTGCTGTGCGCGGTGCCGTCCGGCCCGCCGGACCGGTCAGCTCAGGTAGTCCCGGGCGATGCCCTGGGCCAGGCGTTCCAGGAGCGGGCCCGCCTCGGCCACGCAGCGCCGGACGTCCGGCTCCAGGTCCGTCAGGGCGTACGCGCGGCGGATGCCCGCCGTGCCCAGGGCAGTCGGCGACAGGGCCAGGCGTCCGCAGACGGCGATGACCTCGATCCCGGCGGCGCGGGCCGCGGCGGCGACCCCGGCGGGCGCCTTGCCGTGCAGGGTCTGTTCGTCGAGGGAGCCCTCGCCGGTGATGACGAGCTGCGCCCCGGCGAGGGCGGGCGCGAAGCCGAGGACGTCCAGCATGACCTCGATGCCGGGCCGGAAGGACGCGCCGAGCCCCACGAGGGCGCCGTAGCCGATGCCGCCCGCGGCGCCCGCGCCGGGCGCGTCGGCGTGCTCCAGGGCCCGCGGCCCCACCGACTCGGCGAGCACCCGCGCGAAGTGCGCGAGCGCGGCGTCGAGCGCCGCCACGTCCGCGGGCGACGCGCCCTTCTGCGGGCCGTACACCGCGGGGGCGCCCTTGGGGCCCGTCAGTGGGTTGTCGACGTCGCTCGCGAGCACGATCCCGGTGTCCTTCAGGCGCGGGTCGAGCCCGGACAGATCGGCGGACTCCAGGTCGCGCAGCGGCCCGCCGCCGGGTGCGACCGGCTGCCCGGCCGCGTCCAGGAACCGCCCGCCGAGCGCGGCCAGCATGCCCGCGCCCCCGTCCGTGGTCGCGCTGCCGCCGACCCCGAAGACGATCGAGCGCGCGCCCGCGTCGAGGGCGGCGCGGATCAGCTCGCCCGTGCCGTACGTCGTGGCGGTGAGCGGCGCGAAGGCGCCGTCGGGCAGTCGTTGCAGGCCGGACGCCTCGGCCATCTCCACGACCGCCGTGCCGTCGCGCAGCGCGTACGCCGCCGTGACCTCGTCGCCGAGCGGCCCGGTGACGCGCACCTCCCTGCGCTCGAACCCGGCCGCGACGGCCGCGTCGACCGTGCCGTCGCCGCCGTCCGCCACGGGCAGCGCGCGCACCGGCAGGTCCGGCACGACGTGGCGCAGGCCCGCCGTCACGCGCTGGGCGACCTGTACGGCCGTGAGCGACCCCTTGAACTTGTCCGCGGCGATCAGCACGTGTCCGCGGCCGTCGCCGCGCCCCGCCTCGCGGCCCCCGTCATGAGCTGTCGTCCCTGCAGCGTCCGCCACCGTGCATTCCCCTTGCTTCCGGGCCTTGCTCGCGTCAAGGCAGTCGCGCCGCAGCGACCATAACCGCAGGAAGGGCCCCCTGCCCATGGCCACCTGGGCGCAAGAACGGCGCGTCAGCCGGAAGAACCGGTGCATAGCCGCCCATAGTGGGGCGGCATGAGCACGGAAATGATCGATCAACCGCTGCCCGACGGACCCCCCGGCGGCCCGTCGGAGCCGCCCCCTCCGCCCGGCTCCGCCGCCGACGGCTCCCCCGACTTCACCGTCGTGGGCATCGGCGCCCTCGGGATCGTCGCCTGGGCGGCCATCGGCAAGAGGTCCTTCGAGAGCACGACCGGCTCCGCCCTCTCCTGGGTCCTGGACAACTTCGCCTGGCTCTTCGTGATCGCCGCCGACGTCTTCCTGGTCCTGTGCGTGCTGCTCGCGGTCGGCCGCTTCGGCCGGATCAGGCTCGGTGCCGACACTTCCGAGCCGGAGTTCACCAACCTCGCCTGGATCGCGATGATGTTCAGCGCGGGCATGGGCATCGGCCTGATGTTCTACGGCGTCGGGGAGCCGCTCACGCACTACCTGGACCCGCCGCCCGCGTCCGGCGCCGAGCCCCGCACCGGGGGCGCCGCCCGCGTCGCCTTCGAGTACTCCTTCTTCCACTGGACCCTGACGCCATGGGCGATCTACGGCATCGCGGGCCTCGCCCTCGCCTACGCGGGCTTCCGCAAGGGCCGCGGCAACCGGCTCAGCTCGGTCTTCGTGCCGCTGATCGGCGAGGCGCGGGCGGCCGGCTGGCCCGGCCGGGTCATCGATCTGCTCGCCGTCTTCGCGACCGTCTTCGGCACCGCCACGAGCCTCGGCGTCGGCGCGCTCCAGGTCGCCACCGGGCTGCACCTCACCGCGGGCGTCGAGGACAGCACCACCCTCCAACTGATCATCATCGTCTCGCTCGGCGCGGCCTTCGTGCTCTCCGCCTTCTCCGGGGTGCACCGCGGTGTGAAGTGGCTCAGCACCCTCAACCTCGCGCTCGCCGCCCTCCTGATGCTGTTCGTCTTCGTGCTCGGCCCGACCGTGTTCATCCTGGACGCGATCCCGGCGAGCGTCGGCGGCTTCCTGCACGAGCTCCTGCCGATGGCCACGCGCACCGGAGCCTTCACCGACAGCACCTGGCTCGGCGCGTGGACGATCTTCTACTGGGCGTGGTGGCTGTCCTGGGCGCCGTTCGTCGGCACGTTCATCGCCCGCATCTCCCACGGCCGTACGATCCGGGAGTTCCTCATCGGGGTGCTGCTCGTGCCGAGCGGGGCGACCGTCGTGTGGTTCTGCGTCATGGGCGGCACCGGCATCCGGCTCGACGTGACCGGCGCGGTGGACATGGCGGCCAAGGCCAAGGAGGGCGCCGAGGCGTCCCTGTTCGCCATGCTGGACGGCCTCCCGCTGACCACGGTCACCTCGTGGGTGGCGATGGTCCTCGTCATGACGTACTTCATCACCAGCGCCGACTCCGCCTCGCTCGTGATGGGCTCGCTCAGCAGCCGCGGCTCGCTGCACCCGCCCACCTGGCTCGTGGTCACCTGGGGCGCGCTGATGTCGGCGGTGGCCGCCGTGCTGCTCGTCGCGGGCGGCCTCAAGTCCCTGCAGAGCGCGACCATCCTGGTGGCCCTGCCGTTCGTCGTCGTCATGCTGGCGCTGTGCTGGGCGCTCCTGAAGGAGCTCAGGGTGGACCCGGGGGCGGGGCCCGCGCGGCACACGGCCCTGCACGGGCTGCGGGACGCGGTGCGGGCGATGGTCGGCGACGCCATGACGACGCAGTCGGCCGACCGGCACCCCCGACTCCGCCGGATCGCGAGGTCCCGGGGCAGAACGGACGAGTGAGACCACCCAGAGGGGCCGACTGCCACTCCGGGGCTCGGCCGCGCGGGGCTACCCTTCCCTGCGTGACGACTCTCGACTACGCCGCGTACATCGCGGGCCTCCCCCGGGTCCTCGCCGGAGCCGCCGCCGTCATCCGGGACCCGGCGGGCCGCGTACTGCTCGTCGAGCCCAACTACCGCGAGAAGTGGACGCTTCCGGGCGGCGGGGTGGAGTCGGCCGACGGCGAGACGCCGCGGCAGGGCGCGCGGCGCGAGACCGCCGAGGAGGTCGGTCTGGACGTCGAGGTCGGCGGCCTCCTGGTGGTCGACTGGGTGCCGGGCACGGACGAGCGGCCGCCGCTGGTGGCTTTCGTGTACGACGGCGGGGTGCTTCCCGACGAGCGGTTCGCGGCCATCCGGCTCCAGGAGGAAGAGCTGCTGTCCTGGCGCCTGGTGGCCCCCGAGGACCTGGAGCCGTACCTCTCGGGGCCGCTCGCGCGCCGGCTGCGGGCCGCGCTCGACGTGCTGGCGGCGGGCGGCGGCGCGGTGGAGCTCGAGGACGGCCACCGGGCCCGCTGACCCGCGCGTTCGGCGCGCGGCCGACGCCGGAGCAAGCCAGAGTCGAAGGAGAGCGGCGCGGGCCGGACGGCGCGCGCGGGGCCGAAGGACGGAGCGTTCCGATGACAGCGCAGGCAGGGCGGGCAGGGCAGCCGGACCCGGACGGGCCGCGCGTCCGCACGCACCGCTGGCAGCCGCCGGTGCCCTGGGCCGACGCGGGCGACGTGAGCGGTCCCGAGCTGCTGCGGAAGATCCTCGCCGGGGAGCTCCCGGAGCCGCCCATCGGCTCGACGCTCGGCTACCGCCTGGTGGAGTTCGGCGAGGGCACGGCGGTGTTCGAGAGCGACCCCGGCGAGCACCTCCTGAACCCCATGGGGACGGTGCACGGCGGCTTCCTGGCCACGCTGCTCGACTCCGCCCTGGGCTGCGCGGTGGCGACCCTGCTGCCCCCGGGCCGGGCCTACACCACGACGCAGCTCAGCGTGAACTTCGTCCGTCCCGTGTTCGCGGACACGCCGCGGCTGCGCTGCTCGGGGACCGCCGTCCACGTCGGCAGGACCACGGCCACCGCCGAGGCCCGCGTCGTCAACGTCGCCGACGGCAAGCTCCACGCCCACGCCACGACGACCTGCGCGATCTTCGCGGCGCCGCGTCCGGAGGGAGCCGCGTCATGAGCCGTACGACCGTCGTCAACCTCAAGGGGCACCGGGAGGACCCGGACTACGCCGACGTGGTCTACGTGGGCCGGGCCATGCACCGGGGCGGCTGGCACCTGAAGGGGTCCCCCCTCGCCAGCCCCTTCCGGCCCGGCAAGGACGGGACGCGGGAGGAGGTCGTGGCCATGTACCGGGACCACCTGCTCAGCCGCCCCGACCTGCTCGCGCTGCTGCCCGCGCTGCGGGGGCACCGCCTGGGGTGCTGGTGCGTGCCGGAGCCCTGTCACGCCGAGGTGATCGCGGAGCTCGCCGACTCCGGGGCGGGCGCGGACGGGACCGGCTGAGAGCCCACAGCTCAAGAAATCCCGGACCGGTTCAGAACAGGGCCGTCCCGCTCTCCAGCTCCAGGAGCCGCCGCTTGCGGTCGAGGCCGCCGCCGTAGCCGGTCAGACCGCCGCCCGCGCCGATGACGCGGTGGCACGGCACGATGACGCCGATGGGGTTCTTGCCGTTGGCGAGGCCGACGGCCCGGGAGGCGGCGGGCTTGCCCAGGGCCTCGGCGAGCTCCCCGTACGTACGGGTCTGCCCGTACGGGATCTTCAGGAGCTGCTGCCAGACGGACTGCTGGAACGCGGTGCCGTCCAGGCGCAGCGGCAGGTCGAACCGGGTCAGCTCGCCCGCGAAGTAGGCAGCGAGCTGCTCGGCCGCCGCGTCGAAGCCTTCGGGGTCGCGGTCGCCGAAGGTCTCCTCTGCGGGGCGGTGGCGCTGCTCGGTCATGTACAGGCCGCTGAGGGTGCCGTCGGTGGCGACGAGGGTGAGCGGCCCGTAGGGGCTGTCGATGACGGTGTGCGTACGGTGCATGGCGGTGGGTCCCGGGGTCTCGGGGTGGGCGGGGGTCTTCACGGGGTGGGGTGCGCGGGGATGCGGTTGATGGCGTGGTCGTCCGTGGCCCACAGGTACTGGACGGCGTACGCCCGCCAGGGGCGCCAGGCGGCCGCGCGGGCGGTGAGCGCGGCGGGCGTGTGCGGCAGGCCGAGCGCCTGGGCCGCGCGCCGGATGCCGAGGTCGGACGGCAGGAAGGCGTCCGGGTCGCCGAGCGCCCGCATCGCGATGACCTCGGTGGTCCAGGGGCCGAATCCCGGCAGCTCGGTGAGCTGGGCGCGGGCCCGCTCCCAGTCGTTCTCGACGCCGAGCCGGAGCGTGCCGTCGGCGAGATGGCGTACGAGGGTCATGAGGGTGGCGCGGCGGCTGCGGGGCAGTGCCAGGGACTCGGGGTCGAGCGCGGCGAGCGCGTCCGGTGCCGGGAACAGGTGCGTGAGCCCGCCCTCGGGGTCGTCGACCGGCTCGCCGTGCGCGGTGACCAGGCGCGCGGCGTGGGTGCGGGCGGCGGCCGTGGACACCTGCTGGCCGAGCACCGCGCGGACCGCGAACTCGGCCTCGTCGACGGTGCGCGGCACGCGCCGCCCCGGTGCCTTGTCGACGAGGGGCGCGAGCAGCGGGTCGGCGCGCAGCTGGCCGTCCACGGCGACCGGGTCGGCGTCCAGGTCGAGCAGCCTGCGGCAGCGGCTGATGGCGAGGGTCAGGTCGCGCGGGTCGGTGAGGGTGAGGCGGCAGCCGATGTGGTCGGGGTGCGGCGTGAGCGCGACGACGCCGTGCCCGTACGGCAGGCGCAGGGTGCGGCGGTATGCGCCGTCGCGCCACTCCTCGACGCCGGGCACGGCGGTGGCGATCAGATGGCCGAAGAGGTTGTCGGGGTTGAGCGGGGCCCGGAACGGCAGCCGCAGCGAGAGCGTGCCGTTGGCGGCGGGCGGCTGCCCGCCGTGGCCCCGGCCCCGGCGGGCGGCGCGGGTCCGCAGCTCGCCCGGGGCGAGCGCGAACACCTCGCGGACGGTGTCGTTGAACGTGCGGATGGACGCGAAGCCCGCGGCGAAGGCGATCTGCGCCATGGGCAGCGCGGTCGTCTCGATGAGCAGCCGCGCGGTCTGCGCGCGCTGGGCGCGGGCGAGCGCGAGGGGTCCGGCGCCGAGCTCGGCGAGCAGCTGACGCTCGACCTGGCGGGTGCTGTAGCCGAGACGGGCGGCGAGGCCGGGCACGCCCTCGCGGTCGACGACGCCGTCGCCGATGAGCCGCATGGCGCGGGCGACGAGGTCGGCGCGCTGGTTCCACTCGGGCGAGCCCGGGCTGCTGTCGGGGCGGCACCGCTTGCAGGCGCGGAACCCGGCCTGCTGGCAGGCGGCGGCGCTCGGGTAGAACGTCATGTTCTCGGGTTTGGGCGGCACCACGGGGCAGCTGGGCCGGCAGTAGATGCGGGTGGTCAGGACGGCGGTGAAGAACCAGCCGTCGAACCGGTCGTCCTTGGACCGCACGGCCCGCACGCAGCGGTCGAAGTCCCCGTGCATCCCCGCGGGCGCGGCGGTGCGCGGCGTGGGGGCGGTCGGCTCGGGGGCGGGGGGCGTCACGGTCGGCATGCCTCAAGGATCGGCGAACGACGCCCCCGGGGCTGGCGGGAATCCGACATCAACCTTCGGCTGCCAGGGCGCTCTCGAACGTCTCGTACGCCGCTTCGTCGAAGAGGACGAACCGCACCTCGCTCACCGCTCCCGGGGCCGCCGCCAAGGTCTCCCGTACCGTGCGGACCGCGATCCGGGCCGCGTCCGCCATCGGCCAGCGGTACACGCCCGTCGAGATCGCCGGGAAGGCGACCGTACGGGCGCCGAGCGCGGCGGCGATCCGCAGGGACTCGCGGTAGCAGGAGGCCAGCAGCGCGGAGCGGTCGTCGGTCGCGGACCAGACGGGCCCGACGGTGTGGATGACGTGCGCGGCGGCCAGCTTCCCGGCCACCGTGGCCACCGCCTGGCCGGTCGCGAGTCCCTTGCCGTAGTGCCCTGCGCGCAGACGGCGGCAGTGGGCGAGGATCTCGGGGCCGCCGCGGCGGTGGATGGCGCCGTCGACACCGCCGCCGCCGAGCAGCGAGGAGTTCGCCGCGTTCACGATGGCGTCGGCGTGCTGCTCGGTGATGTCGCCCCGGACGAGCGTGACGCGGGCGGTCATCGGGTCGCGTCCTGTTCCCTGAGCCGCTTCCAGACGGCCTTCGCGGCGTTGTGCCCGGACATGCCGTGCACGCCGGGCCCCGGCGGGGTCGCGGACGAGCAGAGGAACACGGCCGGGTGCCGGGTGCGGTACGGGAACGCGGTGAGCCGGGGCCGCAGGAGCAGTTGCAGGCCGCTGGCGGCGCCGCAGGCGATGTCGCCGCCCACGTAGTTGGCGTTGCGCGTGGCGAGCTGGGGCGGGCCCGCGGTGGCGCGGGCGAGGACGCGGTCGCGGAAGCCCGGCGCGAAGCGCTCCAGCTGCCGCTCGACGGCGTCCGTCAGATCGCCCCGCCAGCCGTTCGGCACATGGCCGTACGCCCAGAAGACCTGCTTGCCCTCGGGGGCGCGGGTGGGGTCGGCGACGCCGGGCTGGACGGTGATGAGGAAGGGCGTGTCCGGGGCCCGGTCCTCGCGCGACGCGGCCCGCAGCGCGGTGCCGATCTCCTGGCTGGTGGCCCCGATCTGCACGGTGCCCGCCCGGCGGGGCGCCTCCGCGGTCCAGGGCACGGGGCCGTCGAGGGCGTAGTCGACCTTGAAGACACTGGCGCCGTACCGGTAACCGTCGTAGTAGCGGCCGAGTCCGGCGATGCGGGCGAGCGCGGTGGGCGAGGTGTCGAAGACGTACGCGCGCGCGGGCGGCAGGTCGTCCAGGCGCTTGACCTCGTAGTCGGTGTGGACGGCGCCGCCGAGGTCCTTCAGGTACGCGGCGAGCGCATCGGAGATGGCCTGGGAGCCGCCGCGGGCGACGGGCCAGCCGCGCGCGTGGGCGGCGAGGGCGAAGACCATGCCGACGGCGGTCGTCGCGATGCCGCCGAGGGGCGCGATGACATGGGCGACGAGCCCGGCGAACAGGGCGCGCGCCCTCTCGTCCTTGAACCGCCGGAGCAGCCACGTCGACGGCGGCAGGCCCTGGAGCCCGAAGCGGGCGAGCAGCACGGGGTCGCGGGGCAGGGCGGTCAGCGGCAGGGCCATGAAGTCCCGCACCAGCGCGTCCCAGTGCGGCAGGAAGGGCGCGACCAGGCGCCGGTACGTGCCCGCGTCGCGGGGGCCGAAGGAGGCGGCCGTCTCGGAGACGGAGCGCGCGAGCACGGCGGCGCTGCCGTCGGGGAAGGGGTGGGCCATGGGCAGCGGGGCGTGCAGCCACCGCAGGCCGTACCGCTCCAGGGGGAGGGCGCGGAACGCCGGGGAGTTGATGCCCAGGGGGTGCGCGGCGGAGCAGGGGTCGTGCCGGAAGCCCGGCAGCGTGAGCTCCTCGGTGCGGGCGCCGCCGCCGATGGTGCCCTCGGCCTCGAAGACGGCCACCGAGAGGCCGCGGCGGGCCAGCTCAGCGGCGGCGGTCAGACCGTTCGGACCCGCTCCCACGACGACGGCATCGAGCATCGACGGCACCTTCGGACTCCTTCGTCAGCCGGTGGCCAGTGCCGCACAGGATATGCCGGAGGACCGGCGGGAACCCGGTCGCGGGCACCGGCGGCAGCGGCGGGGCGGTCAGGCCCCGGCCACCAGCGCGTCCGCGACCCGGCGGGCCGTCGCCTCGTCCCGTGCGGCCGTGAACGGCAGGGCGTTGCCCCCGGTGATGGCGAAGGGCACGCCCTCGAGCGTGAGGTGGGCCCCGCCCGCCTCCTCGACCAGGAGCAGGCCCGCCGCGTGGTCCCAGGCCAGCTCCCAGCTGAACGCGACGGCGTCGAGCTCGCCGCGCGCCACCGCCAGGTACTCCAGGCCCGCGGAGCCGCAGGGGCGGGGCGTGAAGCCGTCGGTGAACACGCCGAGGAGGGCGCGCTTCTGGTCGTCCGTCGTGAAGTCCGGGTGGGAGGTGGCGACGGTGAGGTCGCGGCCGGGCTCGGGGGTCCCGGTGCTCAGCGGCGCGCCGTTCAGCGTCGCGCCCCTGCCGCGGACGGCCACGGCGCACTCGTCGAGCGCCGGGGCGTACGTCCAGGAGGCCAGCACGACGCCGTCCAGGGCGAGGGCGACGAGGGTGCAGAAGCCGGGGTCGCCGTGCACGAACTGGCGTGTCCCGTCGACGGGATCGACGATCCACACCGGGGCGCTCTCGGATATCGCGTCGTACCTCGCCGGGTCGGCGTGCACCGCCTCCTCGCCGACGACGACCGAGCCGGGCAGGAGCGCCGTGAGCTCGCGGGTGAGGAACTCCTCCGCCCTGCGGTCGGCGACGGTCACCAGGTCGTGCGGGCCGCTCTTCTGGACGACGTCGTCCTCGGCGAGCTGCCGGAACCGCGGGGTGATCTCCGCTGCGGCGGCCTCGCGGATCACGCGCTCCACGTCGGCGGCCTGACGTGCGAGAAAGTCGTCGATGCTTTCCTTGATTTCCTGCGTTTCGATCATGCCTCCATGAGAGCACGCGCCACTGACATCCCGTGCGGAGGGGGTGAACAAAGGGTGGAATCAGGATGAAATCGACCGCCGCCAGGCCGCCATGGGGCCACAGAGGGGGCATACCTCACCGCCCCACGGCATACCCCTGCATCCCGCGGGGGTTCGCGGCCGCCGAGAGCACCCCGGTGCGCGGGTCCCGCGCCACCGCGCACAGCCGCCCCTCCGACCACGGCTCCGCCACGGTCACGTCGTGCCCGCGTACGCGCAGCTCCTCGATGACGGCCGGGTCCGTGCCGGACTCCACGGTGAGGCTGCCGGGCCGCATCCCGCGCGGGTAGAACGAGCCGGGGAAGGAGTCGTTGTGCCAGTTCGGGGCGTCGATGGCGCCCTGGAGGTCGAGGCCGCCGCGCACGGCGGGGCGGAGCGCGACGGACAGGAAGAAGTGCACCTGCCACTGGTCCTGCTGGTCGCCGCCGGGCGTGCCGAAGGCCATGACCGGCACGCCGTCCTTGAGCGCGAGGGACGGCGTCAGGGTGGTGCGGGGGCGGCGGCCCGGGGCCAGCGAGTTGGGCAGGCCCTCCTCCAGCCAGGCCATCTGCAGCCGGGTGCCGAGCGGGAAGCCGAGCTCGGGCACGACGGGGTTGGCCTGGAGCCAGCCGCCGGAGGGCGTGGCCGCGACCATGTTGCCCCAGCGGTCGACGACGTCCAGGTGGCAGGTGTCGCCCCGGGTGGCGCCGTTCCGGGCGACGGTCGGCTCCCCCGCGCCTGCGGCGGCGCCGGTGCCCGCCAGGATGCCCTGCGGGTCGTACGCGGACGCGCCGGAGGCGACCGCCCGCGCGCGGGCGGACAGTTCCGCCTTCCGCCCGCCCGGCGTCCCGGGCCGCAGCTCGTGGGAGGCCTCGGCCCCGATCAGGGACCGCCGCTCGGCGTTGTAGGGGGCGGAGAGCAGCTCGTCGAGGGGGACGTCGGCGGCGTCGCCGTACCAGGCCTCGCGGTCCGCCATGGCGAGCTTGCAGCCCTCGACGAGCAGGTGCACGTAGTCGGCCGAGCCGTACGCGGGCAGTTCGTCGGGCAGCAGGGCGAGTTGCTGGAGGAAGGCCGGGCCCTGGCTCCAGGGTCCGGCCTTGCACAGCGTCCAGCCCCGCCAGTCGTACGTCACGGGGTCCTCGTACGTCGCCGACCAGGCGGCGAGGTCAGCGGCCGTGAGGGTGCCCGCGTGCCGCTCGCCGCTGGTGTCCAGGGTGGGGCGCGCGGCCTGGCGCACCAGGGCCTCGGCGATGAAGCCGGACCGCCACACCTCGCGGGCCGCCTCGATCTGCGCGACGCGGTCGGTGCCGCCCGCCGCCTCGGCCTCGGCGACGAGGCGCCGCCAGGTGGCGGCGAGGCAGGGGTTGCGGAACAGCTCCCCCGGGGTGGGCGCGATACCGCCCGGCAGGTACACCTCCGCCGACGACGCCCACTCCGTCTCGAACAGCTCCCGTACGGCCTCCACGGTCTGCCCGACCCGCTCCACCGGCGGATGCCCGTCCTCCGCGTACCCGATGGCGTGGGCGAGGACCTCTCCGATGCGCTTCGTCCCGTGGTCCCGCAGCAGCAGCATCCACGCGTCGAACGCGCCGGGCACGGCGGCGGCCAGCGGCCCGGTGCCGGGCACCAGGTCCAGGCCGAGCCCGTCCCGGTAGTGCGCGACGGTCGCCCCGGCGGGCGCGACGCCTTGCCCGCACAGCACCCGCACGGGCCCGCCCGCGGGCGCCAGGATGATCGGCACCTCCCCCGCGGGCCCGTTCAGATGCGGCTCGACGACATGCAGCACGAACCCCGCGGCGACAGCGGCGTCATAGGCGTTCCCCCCGTCCTCCAGAACAGCCATCGCGGACTGCGAGGCGAGCCAGTGCGTGGAGGACACCATGCCGAAAGTGCCCTGAAGAGTAGGACGCGACGTGAACATGCCCGGCAGGCTAACGCCGGGGTCGCCTCTCGCCACAGGGGTGCTGGGTTAGCGTAGAGGGACTTTCCGGGCGGGTTCCGGACAGCAGCGGACAACAGGAGGATCGCGGTGCACGGCGAGTACAAGGTCCCTGGCGGCAAGCTCGTCGTGGTGGACCTGGACGTCGAGGACGGTCGGCTGCGGTGGGTGCGGGTGGCTGGGGACTTCTTTCTTGAGCCCGATGAGGCGATCCTCGCCATCGACGCGGCGTTGGAGGGTGCTCCCGCCGACACGGACGCCGTCGGGCTCGCCGCGCGCGTGGAGGCGGCGTTGCCCGCGGGGACCGTCATGTACGGGCTGACGGCGGAGGGGGTCGCGATCGCCGTGCGGCGGGCCCTCGCGCACGCCACGGACTGGACGGACTACGACTGGCAGCTCGTCCACGAGGGCCCGCAACAGCCCGCGCTGCACATGGCGCTCGACCAGGTCATCACCGAGGAGGTCGCGGCCGGGCGCAGGCCGCCGACGCTGCGCGTGTGGGAGTGGGGCGCCCCTTCGGTGATCATCGGCAGCTTCCAGTCGCTGCGCAACGAGGTGGACCCCGAGGGCGCGGCCCGGCACGGCATCGAGGTGGTGCGGCGGATCTCCGGCGGCGGCGCGATGTTCGTGGAGCCGGGCAACACCATCACGTACTCGCTGTCCGTGCCGGACGCCCTCGTGCAGGGCCTGTCGTTCCAGGACAGCTACGCCTACCTCGACGACTGGGTGCTCGGCGCGCTCGGCGACATGGGCGTCAAGGCCTGGTACCAGCCGCTGAACGACATCGCCACGGACGCCGGGAAGATCGCGGGCGCCGCGCAGAAGCGGATGGTCGGCCCCGACGGCGGCCCGGGCGCGGTCCTGCACCACGTGACCATGGCCTACGACATCGACGCCGACAAGATGCTCGAAGTCCTGCGCATCGGCCGCGAGAAGCTCTCCGACAAGGGCACGAAGAGCGCCAAGAAGCGCGTGGACCCGCTGCGCCGCCAGACCGGCCTTCCGCGCGAGGCCGTCATCGAGCGGATGGTCGACTCCTTCCGCGGGCGGTACGGCCTGACGGCGGGCAAGGTCGGCGAAGGGGAGCTGGCCCGCGCCCAGGAGCTCGCGCGGACGAAGTTCAGCTCGCCGGAGTGGACGGCGCGGGTGCCGTAGGCCGCGAAGTCGGAGGTCCTGTGGGCCGCGCCGCGCCTGGCTCGGTCGTCGGGGCCTTACGCCACGCCGTCGCGCCGATGCGGCCCGTGCTGCCGAGGTCGATCCCGCCGTCGGGGGCGACGGTCCGCGCGGGCCTGCCGGGGGCGGGCAGCACCTGGAGCCGGGTGCCGTTGACGGGGTCCTCGGTGGTGTTGGCGTAGGTGTTGCGCCAGACCACGCCCGCGGTCGCCGACTCGCCGTGGCGGAGCGTCACCGGGTGCGGCCCGGGGTCCCGCACGCCGGTCGTGATGGGCTCCGCGCCCCGGAGGCTGTGGACGTCGAAGGGGGTGCCGTCCTCGTCGAGCACCTGGAGCGTCGGGTAACCGTCGACGCGGTACGTGCCGGTGCCGCAGTGGGTGAGCCACAGCGTCATCGCCCGCAGGCCCATCGCGCTGTCGACGGGGCCCGGTTCGAGCAGGGTGCCGGTCCGCCCCGCGCAGTCCCGGGACGGCTGCGGCGGCCCGGACGGCTCCGCTCCGTACTGCGGGAAGGTGTCGGGGTCCAGCGTCTCGGGGGTGACCAGGGGCGACGGCACTCCTGCCCCGGCGCCGCTTCCCTCGCCCCGCCCGTCCCCGGCGTGCCGGTCCTGACCGTCCTGCCCGCAGCCGGCGACGAGCAGGGCGACGGCGGCACCGAGCACGGCGACGGCCCGCCCCGAGGGTATGCGGCTCATGCCCGCATCATGCCAGGCCTCGCAACTCCCGTTCCCGCGCAGGCCACATCAGCGCCAGGTACACCGCGAAGGCCGCCCCGAGCCCCACGGCCCACCCGTAGTCGGCCAGCGGCTCCAGGAAGGGGATCAGGCCGTCCTCGGGGAACGGCCCCTTGCCCGGGTCGGAGTGCGAGCCGCCCACCGCGAGGAGCCCGCCCGTCGCGAAGGCCGCCACGGCCCGCCAGTTCCAGCCGCGCGCGTACCAGTAGCGGCCCTCGGGCCGGTACAGCTCGGCGAGTGCGAGCCGGGTGCGGCGGATCACCCAGTAGTCGGCGATGAGGACTCCGGCGACCGTGCCGAGGAGCCCGCCGACCACGCCGAGCCAGACGAAGATGTACAACTCCGGTGTCTCGATGAGCTTCCACGGGAAGATGAGCACGCCGACGACCCCGGTGACGAGTGCGCCCGTACGGAAGGTGATGAGCTTGGGCGCGAGGTTCGCGAGGTCGTACGCGGGCGAGACGACGTTCGCCGCGATGTTCACGGAGACCGTCGCGACCAGGACCGTGACCAGGGCGAAGAGCAGCCCGAAGACGTTGTCCGCCTTGGCGGCGAGGTCCACCGGCTCCCAGATCGGCTCTCCGTAGACCGCCTCCGAGCCGGAGGTGACCAGGACGGACAGCAGCGCGAAGGCCGTCATCGTGGTGGGCAGGCCGAGGGTCTGGCCCCACACCTGGGCCCGCTGTCCCTTCCCGAAGCGCGTGAAGTCCGGGATGTTCAGGGAGAGCGTCGACCAGAAGCCGATCATGCCCATGAGGGCGGGGAAGAACACCGGCCAGAAGTCGGCGCCCCAGCCCAGCTTCGACGGCCGGTCCAGGAGCGGCCCGAGCCCGCCCGCCTTGTCGGAGATCCACACGAGGAGCACCACCGCGCCGACGAGCACGAACGGCGCCGCCCAGTTCTCGAAGCGGCGCAGCGTCTCCATGCCCCGGTGGATGATGGCGAGTTGCAGCGCCCAGAACGCCAGGAAGCACAGCCACAGCGGCCAGGGATGGCCGCCGATGTGCGAGGCGTCGCTCCAGCCGCCGTCGAAGACCCGGTCGAGCAGCACGAAGACGCCCTGGCCGCCGATCCACGTCTGGATGCCGAACCAGCCGCAGGCCACCGCCGCCCGCACCAGGGCGGGCAGATTGGCGCCGCGCAGCCCGAAGGAGGCGCGGGCGAGCACCGGGAAGGGGATGCCGTACTTGGGCCCGGCGTGCCCGGTGAGCAGCATCGGGAGCAGCACGATCACGTTGGCGAGCGCGATCGTGAACACGGCCTGCTTCCAGTCCATGCCGAACGCCACCAGGCCGGAGGCGAGCGTCCAGGAGGGGATGTTGTGGGCCATGCCCACCCACAGGGCCGCGAAGTTGTAGGTGGACCAGTGGCGTTCGGCGAGCGGGACGGGTCTGAGGTCGTCGTTGGCGAAGCGGCTGTCGTGCGGATAGGCGCCGGGCGACAGCTCGACGCGGCCGTCGGCGGCGGTGGTCTGGGACGGGGATTCGGCGGGCGGCGGCCCCGCGGGCACGGTGTCGGTCACGGGCGGGCCCTTCGCTGGAGGACGGCGGGAACCAGGGGGGCCGTACGGGGGCCGACCGGCGCGGTGGGGCGGGCGGGGCCGGGGGTCAGGTCAGCGCCGGGATGACCTCCGCGCCATAGGCGTCGATGACGTCCTCGCGGGCGTCGTGCATGGCGTACAGGGCGAACTGGTCGACGCCGAGGTCCTTGAGGGCGCGCAGCTTCTCGATGTGCGCGGCGGCGGGTCCGACCAGGCAGAAGCGGTCGACGATCTCGTCGGGCACGAAGCCGGTGTCGGGGTTCCCGGCCCGTCCGTGGTGGGCGTAGTCGTAGCCCTCGCGCTCCTTGATGTACGCGGTGAGGGCCTCGGGGACCATCGAGGAGTGCTCGCCGTACTTGGCCACGAGGTCGGCGACGTGGTTGCCGACCATGCCGCCGAACCAGCGGCACTGCTCGCGCGCGTGCGCCAGGTCGGCGCTGACGTACGCGGGCGCGGCCACGCAGATCTTCACGGCGGAGGGGTCGCGTCCGGCGGCCGCGGCCGCGTCCCGCACGGCCTTGACCATCCACTCGGTGAGGTAGGGGTCGGCGAGCTGGAGGATGAAGCCGTCGGCCTTCTGCCCGGTGAGCGCGAGCGCCTTCGGGCCGTACGCGGCCATCCACATGGGGAGCTTGCCGTTCTTGATCCACGGGATGCGCAGGGTCTGGCCGCCGACGTCGGCCTCGCGGCCCTCGGCGAGGTCGCGGATGACCTCGATGGCCTCGCCGAGCCGGGCCAGCGTGTTGGGCTTGCGGCCCGCGACGCGCATCGCGGAGTCGCCGCGGCCGATGCCGCACACGGTGCGGTTGCCGAACATGGCGTTGAGCGTGGCGAAGGTGGAGGCGGTGACCTCCGGGGTGCGGGTGCCCGGATTGGTGACCATCGGGCCGACGATCAGCTCCTGGGTGTGCTCCAGGATCTGGCTGTAGACCACGAAGGGTTCCTGCCACAGGACGGCCGAGTCGAAGGTCCAGCCGTAGCGGAAGCCGTTCTGTTCGGCGCGCCGCATCAGGCCGACGACCTCGGACGCGGGCGGGTCGGTCTGCAGGACGAGTCCGAAATCCACGGGGGTGCCTCCTAGTTCAGGTACTGGCAGGTGGCGCGGGGCGTGTAGACGCCGTGCCCGGCGCGGCCGGTGAACGCGCGCTGGTCGATGACCGGTTCGCCGCGCGAGAGGACGGTCTCGACGCGGCCGGTGATCCGCTTGCCCTCGTACGCCGAGTAGTCGACGTTCATGTGGTGGGTCTCGGCGGAGAGCACCTGCGTGGCGGCCGGGTCGTAGACGACGACGTCGGCGTCCGCGCCGGGCGCGATGGTGCCCTTCTTCGGGTAGAGGCCGAACATGCGCGCGGGCGCGGCGCAGGCGATCTCGATCCAGCGGCGGCGGCTGATGTGCCCGTCGACGACGGCCTGGTGGAGCAGGTCCATGCGGTTCTCGACGCCCGGCAGGCCGTTCGGGATCTTCGAGAAGTCGCCGCGGCCCAGCTCCTTCTGGCCGGTGAAGCAGAACGGGCAGTGGTCGGTGGAGACCACCTGGAGGTCGTTGGTCCTGAGGCCGCGCCAGAGCGCGGCCTGGTGCTCGCGCGGCCGCAGGGGCGTCGAGCAGACGTACTTGGCGCCTTCGAAGCCGGGCTCGGCGAGGTTGTCGGTGGACAGGAACAGGTACTGCGGGCAGGTCTCGCCGAAGACGGGCAGGCCCTTGTCGCGGGCGGCCGTGAGCTCGGCGACGGCTTCCTCGGCGGAGACGTGCACGACGTACAGGGGGGCGCCCGCGACCCGGGCGAGCTGGATCGCGCGGTGCGTCGCCTCGGCCTCCAGGAGGGCCTTCCTGACCTCGCCGTGGTAGCGGGGGTCGGTCTCGCCGCGCTGGAGGGCCTGCTCGACGAGGACGTCGATGGCGATGCCGTTCTCGGCGTGCATCATGATCAGGCCGCCGTTGGCCGCGGAGCGCTGCATGGCGCGCAGGATCTGTCCGTCGTCGCTGTAGAAGACGCCCGGGTAGGCCATGAACAGCTTGAAGGAGGTGATGCCCTCCTCCACGAGCAGGTCCATCTCCTTCAGGGTCCGCTCGTTGACGTCGGAGAGGATCATGTGGAAGGCGTAGTCGATCGCGCACTTGCCGTCGGCCTTCGCGTACCAGGCGTCCAGGCCCGAGCGCAGGGAGCGGCCCATGGTCTGCACGGCGAAGTCCACGACGGTGGTGGTGCCGCCCCAGGCGGCGGCGCGGGTGCCGGTCTCGAAGGAGTCCGAGGCGAAGGTGCCGCCGAAGGGGAGTTCCATGTGCGTGTGGGCGTCCACGCCGCCCGGGATGACGTACTTCTCGCTCGCGTCGATGACGCGGTCCGCGGTCCAGGCCGCCGCGGCCTCGGTGCCGCGGGCGGCGAGCGCGGCGATCCGGCCGTCCTCGATGAGCACGTCGGCGTGGACTTCCTCGGCGGCGGTGACGACGAGTCCGCCGTGGATCAGGGTGCGGGTACTCATGGTGGTGCGCTCCCTTTCGTACGGGGGTGACGGGCGGCCGTGGTGCGCGCCGGCGGCGGGCGCGCCCGCGAACTAGAGCTCGTTGAGGGCCCGTTCGAGGATCGCCGCGCCCTCTTCCGCCTCGGCGACCGTGAGGGTCAGCGGGGGCGCGATCCGCAGCACGCTGGTGCTGTGGCCGCCGCCCTTGCCGATGAGGAGGCCGCCCTCGCGGGCCGCTTCGAGGACGGCGGCGGCCGCTTCGGGGTGGGCTTCGTCGGTGCCCGGCCTGACCAGCTCGATGCCGATCATCAGGCCGCGGCCGCGCACCTCGCGGACGGCGGACAGCTGGGCGCAGATCGCCCGCAGGCGCTCGATGAGCAGGCCGCCGACGCGGCGCGCGTTGCCCTGGAGGTCGTGTTCCAGCAGGTGGGTGAGGTTGGCGAGGCCCGCGGCCATCGTCACGGGGGAGCCGCCGAAGGTGGAGATGGAGTTGGCGTCCAGGCAGTTCATGACCTCGGCGCGGCCGACGACGCCGCCGATCGACATGCCGTTGCCGATGCCCTTGGCGAAGGTGAGCAGGTCCGGCGGGCCCGACTGGGCGTGCGCCTGCCAGCCCCAGAAGTGGTCGCCGGTGCGGCCCCAGCCGGTCTGCACCTCGTCGGCGATCCACAGGGCGCCGTGCTCCTTCAGGACCTCGCGGAAGGCCGCGTACAGGCCGTCGGGCGGCGAGGTGAAGCCGCCGACGCCCTGGATCGGCTCGGCGATCAGCGCGGCGACGCCGCGGGTCTGGCCGAGCATGTCCTTGAGGTCCGCGACGCACGCCTCGGTGAACTCGGCGTCGCTCAGGGCCGCGTAGGGGCCGCGGGTGCGCACGCCGCCGTGGACGTAGAGCGTCTGGAGCGGGGACAGGCTGGTGGGCGACCAGGAGCGGTTGCCGGTGATGCCGACGGCCGAGAACGAGCGGCCGTGGTAGCTGTTGCGCATCGCCAGGATCTGGTTCGAGCCGCGGTGGGCGGTGGCGAGCAGCAGCGCCGCGTCGTTCGCCTCCGTGCCGGACGTCGTGAAGAACACGCGCGCGTCGGGGATGCCGGACAGCGCGGCGACGCGCTCGGCGAGCTCCACCATCGGGCGGTTCAGATACAGCGTCGAGCTGTGGATGATGCGGCCCGCCTGCTCGGCGACGGCCTTGGTGACCTCGGGCAGCGCGTGCGCCGTCATGGTGGTGAGGATGCCGCCGAAGAAGTCGAGGTAGCGCCGCCCCTGGGCGTCCCAGACGTGGCGGCCCTCGCCGTGGGTGAGCTCGATCGGCTCGCCGTAGTAGAGCGCGAGCCAGTCCGGCAGGACGGCCCTGTGCCGGGTGTGCAGGTCCTTCACGGCTTGACCAGCCCTTCGTACGCGTCCGGGCGGCGGTCCCGGTAGAACGCCCACTGTTCGCGCACCTCGTCGATCAGGTCGAAGTCCAGGTCGCGCACGACGAGTTCCTCCGCCTTGTCGCTCGCCGTCTCGCCGACGAACTGCCCGCGCGGGTCCACGAAGTAACTCGTGCCGTAGAAGTCGTTGTCGCCGTACTCCTCCTGGCCGACGCGGTTGATCGCGGCGACGAAGTACTCGTTGGCGACCGCGGCGGCGGGCTGCTCCAGCTGCCACAGGTAGCCGGACAGGCCGCGGGAGGTGGCCGACGGGTTGTAGACCAGCTGGGCGCCGTTCAGGCCCAACTGCCGCCAGCCCTCGGGGAAGTGCCGGTCGTAGCAGATGTAGACGCCGATCCGGCCGACGGCGGTGTCGAAGACCGGCCAGCCCAGGTTGCCCGGACGGAAGTAGAACTTCTCCCAGAATCCCTTGACTTGGGGGATGTGGTGCTTGCGGTACTTGCCGAGGTAGCTGCCGTCGGCGTCGATCACGGCCGCGGTGTTGTAGTAGAAGCCGGACTGCTCGACCTCGAAGACGGGCACGACGATCACCATGCCGGTCTCGCGGGCCAGGTCCTGCATCCGGCGCGTCGTCGGCCCGTCCGGCACCGGCTCCGCCCAGCGGTAGTGCTCCTTCTCCTGGACCTGGCAGAAGTACGGGGCGTTGAAGACCTCTTGGAAGCCGATCACCTTGGCGCCCTGCCCGGCGGCCTCGCGGGCGTGCTCCTCGTGCTTGGCGATCATGGATTCGGTGTCGCCGGTCCAGGTCGCCTGGACGAGTGCGGCGCGTACGACGTTGACCATGAGCTGTGCTCCTTCGACAGGACGTCAGAGAGCTTCTACGCCCGTAGACTTGGTGCGTAGACAGACGAACGTAAGCCCCATCGACGGCCTTGCCAAGACCATCGCCGTAACGCGGCAGAGTCGATCATGTTTCAGGGGGCACCGATCACCCGAGCGGGTGCGGCGGGGGCGGCTCCGCACGTCGGGCGGCCGGTGCGGTCAGGTGGTGAAGCCCGCGACGCGCAGCGCGTGCACGAGGTCCCACTGGTGCTCGTCCGAGACGCCCTTGGCCATCTCCAGGAGCAGCGGGATGAGCCGCTGCGGGTCGGTGTGCGCGCAGGCCGCGACGTCCTCGGCGGTGCGCACGCGCACGTACGCGTCGAGCAGCGCGCGGGCCTCGCGCTCGCGCCCCGCGTCCAGGAGCGCGAGCAGGGACTCGGCTATCTCCGGGGCGGGCCTGGCCACGCCCTGGCGCAGGAGCTTGCGGCAGTCGTCGGCGCGGCCCGCGCCCGCGAGCGCGTCGGCGACGGCCACGAGGCGGTCCGGCGGCAGCGACGCGGCCTCCCACAGCAGGGTCGCCCAGTCGGCGGCGAGGCCCGCGTGGTGCAGTTCGTCGGCGAACAGCGGCAGCCGCCCGGCGGGCCACCCGGCCGCCTCGACGAGCACGCCGTGCGCCTCGCCGCTGCGGCCCTCGCCGCGCAGCCGGATGAGGGCCCTGACGGCGTCGACGGTGGCGCGCTCGTCGTCGGCGGCGTCCGGGGCCGCGGGCGGCGCCGGGTGGGTGCGCGGGGGCGCGTCGACGGCCTGGACGTAGCGGGCGCCGCGCGGGGTGCCGGGGGCGGCGTCCGCGGCCGGCGCGGCGACGGGCTCGGCCACGTCGTCGCCCGCGCCGTCGAGGCCCGCGAACCGGGCGCCGCGCGGGCGGCGCCGGCCCCCGAGCCGGGAGCGGCCCGGCTGGGCGGGGACCCGCGGCACCGCGTCCTGACCGGGCTCCGGCTCGGCGTCCCGCCGGGGCGGATCGGGGTCCTCGGGGCTCTGGGGGTGGCCGTAGGCGGTGTCGTGGCCGTCCGTGCCGTAGGCGGCGGCGCGGCCGTCACGGTCGTACCCGTCCGCGCGGCCGTCCCGCTCATACCCGTCCGCGCGGCCGTCCCGGTCGTACGCTTCCGTACGGCCTTCCCGGTCGTACGTGAACACGCGGCCGTCGTCGTACGCGTCCGGCCGGACGTCCTCGGCGGGCAACCGCGCGGCCTCCTCCGGGAAGTGGGCCGGGGATCCGGGCGCCTCTGCCGGGAAGTCGCCGCCGTCCGACGGAGCGCCGCCGAAGTCCACCCAGCGCGGGGCCCGGGCCCGGTCGAGCCGTTCCATGCGGCGGCGCAGTTCGCCGCAGCGCGCCGCGGCGCGCTCGTGGTCGTCGCGCACCCAGGCCAGGTCGAGATGGATGCGGTCCACTTCGTCGGGGGTCGCGGCGAGGGCGAGGGAACGGGCCAGCTCCTGCTCCCGTTCGACGGCGAACCGCTGCTCCTGGAGCATCATGTCGAGCCGGTCGCTGAGGAGTTCGCGGCCGCCGGGCCGGTCGTCGTGCGCCGCGACGGACGCGGCGTGCAGCGCCCGCGCCCGGCCGGTCTCCGCCTGCGCGACACCCACGCCGACATCGGCCGCGAGATCGTGGAGCAGCGCCTGCACCACGTCCCAGGGCGGCACCTCGGCGCCGTCGAGGCAGGCCCTCATGCCGTCGGGATCGCGGGACCAGAACACGCCGCACCACCCGGCACTCTGATCGAGGCGTGCCAGGAGCTCGTTCAAGTACCGCGCGAACTCCGTTACCTGTTCCGGGAGTTGTCCCACTGCCATCGTCGGGCACCGTCCCCTGGGAGACTAGGGTCTGCCGGTCCGGAAGATAACACCAGACGCGTTTCGGAACGGCTACACGTGGTTTTCCGGAGCCTTCGTTAATTACTTGGACGTGCGCCGGGAAGCGTGGCTAGTCTGCGCACATGTCCAGTCCCGAAGCCAGCAGACGCTAGCCACCGGCGCGCTCCGGTGGCCTCGCTCCGATCCGGGCCGATCCGGCTGATCCAGGCCGATGCGGTCCGGTCCGGCTGATCCGGTCCGATCCCAGCTGATCCGATCCGGTCCAGCCGATTCGGCCTGCCGCCGCGTCGCAGCCCCCTCGGGGCTCCGCGGCGGTTTCGCCAGGGGACCATCACCGCGCCGCAGTCACGGACATTTCCCTTTCCCCAGCCACTCCGTGGGCCCTCGCGCCCGCGGAGCGGCTGACGTGACTCTGGAGTCTCGCTGTGCCTCTGGTCCTCTACCTGCTCGGACTCGCCGTGTTCGCCCAAGGCACGTCCGAGTTCATGCTGTCCGGCCTGGTCTCGGACATCGCCGCCGACATGGACGTGTCGCTGTCCGCCGCGGGCGCGCTGACCTCGGCATTCGCCGTGGGAATGGTCGCCGGGGCGCCCCTGATGGCGGTCCTGAGCCTGCGCTGGTCGCGCCGCCGGGCGCTCCTCGCCTTCCTGGTGGCCTTCCTGCTCGCGCACGTGGTGGGCGCGCTCACCACCAGCTACGGCGTGCTGCTCGCGACCCGCGTCGTCGGAGCGCTCGCCAACGCCGGCTTCCTCGCGGTGGCGCTCGCGACCGCGACGGGCCTGGTCGCCCCGGACGCCAAGGGCCGGGCGACGTCGGTGCTGCTCGGCGGCACCACGCTCGCGTGCGTCGCGGGCGTGCCGGGCGGTGCGCTGCTCGGCCAGCTGTGGGGGTGGCGCGCCGCGTTCTGGGCGGTGGCCCTCGTGTCGCTGCCCGCGGTCGTCGCGATCGCGCGGTCCGTACCGGCGGACGCCCCCGGCTCCGCGCCGACCGGCGCCCGCTCGGAACTGGGCGCCCTGTGCTCCCCGCGCCTGGTGGTGACGCTGCTGCTCGGCGCGCTCGTGAACGGCGCCACGTTCTGCGCCTTCACCTATCTGGAACCGCTCGCCACCCACGTCACCGGGGTCGGGGACGCCTGGCTGCCCGGGCTTCTCGCGCTTTTCGGGCTCGGCTCGTTCGCCGGGGTCACGCTCAGCGGGCGCCTCGCCGACAGCCGTCCGGTGCCGCTGCTCGTGGCCGGTTCGCTCGCGCTGCTCGCGGGCTGGACCGCCTTCGCCCTGACCGCTCAGCACACCGCGGCGACCGTGGCGTTCGCCTTCGTCCAGGGCACGCTGTCGTTCGCGGTGGGCGCCACGCTCATCGCCCGCGCGCTGTACGCGGCGACGGCGGCCCCCACCCTGGGCGGCGCCTTCGCCACGGCGGCGTTCAACGTCGGCGCCGCGGTCGGTCCGTGGGCCGGGGGCCGGGCGATCGACGCGGGGCTCGGCTACCGCTCGCCGCTGTGGGCCAGCGCCCTGCTGGTGGCGCTCGCGCTCATGACGGCGGGCGGCGCGGCACTCGCGGTCCGCCGCTCCGCACGCCTTCGCCCGACACGCGTCGGCCCGGTGGACCAGGCGGACCCGGTGGACCAGGCGGATCCAGTGCACCGGGCGGATCCAGCGGGCCAGGCGGATCCAGTGGACCAGGCGGGCCTCACACCGGGACCAGGACACACGTCCGTGCCACCTCGTCCATAGACAGCTCAAGGGTCACCGCGAGCGCCGCGACCGTGAAGAACGCGGGCGTCGGCGCCCGGCCCGTCTCGATCTTGCGGAGCGTCTCCGCCGAGATTCCGGCGCTCGCGGCGACCTCCACCATGCTCCGCTCGCCACGCGCCTCCCGCAGCAGACGGCCGAGCCGCTCGCCGCGCTCGCGCTCTTCAGGGGTCAGAGGGGTGCGCACCATGGCGCCAGTCTACGCGAACCCCATTCAAATACCGGTATAGTAATTGGCATGGTGGAACTCAAGACAGACACATCGATCGACGCGATGCGGGAGGCGGGGCGCGTGGTCGCCCGGGCCCTGGCCGCGGTGCGGGCCGCGGCGACCGTCGGCGTCAGCCTGCGCGACCTGGACGAAGTGGCGCACCAGGTGCTCAAGGACGCGGGTGCCACATCGCCGTTCCTGCACTATCACCCGTCGTTCGCCCCGGTCCCCTTCCCGGCCACGCTGTGCGCTTCGGTGAACGACGCGATCGTGCACGGCATCCCGGACGACTACCGCCTGCGCGACGGCGACCTGCTCTCCGCCGACTTCGGCGCGCACCTCGGCGGCTGGGCGGGCGACTCCGCGATCAGCTTCATCGTGGGCACGCCCCGCCCCGAGGACGTCCACCTGATCGAGACCGCCGAGCGCGCCCTCCACGCGGGCATCGAGGCGGCGGTGGTGGGCAACAGGATCGGGGACATCGCCCACGCCATCGGCACCGTCTGCCGCGACGCGGGGTACGGCATCCCGGACGGCTTCGGCGGCCACGGCATCGGCCGCCAGATGCACGAGGACCCCGCCGTGCCGAACGAGGGGCGACCGGGCCGCGGCATGCCCCTGCGGCACGGCATGGTCCTCGCCATCGAGCCGATGCTGATCGCCGGCGGCAAGGACGGCTTCCACGCCGCTCCGGACGGCTGGACGCTGCGCACGGACGACGGCAGCCGCGCGGCGCACGCCGAGCACACGGTCGCCATCACGGACGCGGGCCCGCGCGTCCTGACCGCCCTGTGACCGGCCGTACGAGCCCCTGAGGCCCGCCCGAGGGGCTCGTCCGGGCGGCGACGGCCGCACGCGCACCGGGGCCCGTGCCGCTCGGGCGAGCGGCACGGGCCCCGGTCTGTGCCCACGGCGGGCGCGCGGGCCTTACGGCCTGGGGCGCACCACCATCGCGGAGCCGCCGCCCCGGCGCTCCGGCTCCGCCGCGGCGAGCCACTTGCCGCCGGGCAGCCGCTGGACGCCGGTCGCCGCCCCGATCTCGGGGTTCTGCTTGAAGGAGTGGCCGAGCGCCTCCAGGTCGCGGCGCAGCGGGCTGTCCCACAGGCCGGGCTCCAGCTCGGTCTGCGCGGCGTTGCGCTGGCTCGCGCGCGGCGCCGCGATCGCGTCGACCAGTTCCAGGTCCCGGTCGAGGAAGCCGGTCAGGGTCTGCAGGACCGTCGTCACGATGGTCGCGCCGCCGGGCGAGCCGAGCGCGACGACCGGCTCGCGGTCCTCGTCGAGCACGATGGTCGGCGCGATCGACGAGCGCGGCCGCTTGCCGGGACCCGGCAGGTTCGGGTCGTGCACGCCGGGCCTGGCGGGCGCGAAGGAGAAGTCGGTCAGCTCGTTGTTCAGCAGGAAGCCGCGGCCCGGCACCGTGATGCCGCTGCCGCCGGTGGACTCGATGGTGAGGGTGTAGGCGACGACGTTGCCCCACTTGTCGGCCGCCGTCAGATGCGTGGTGTTCTCGCCCTCGTACGGCGTCGGGGCCGCCTTGCCCGCGCTGGCGCAGGACTCGGGGTGGCGCGGGTCGCCGGGCGCGACGGGGCTCTTGAGCACCGCGTCGTCCTTGATCAGGCAGGCGCGCGCGTTCGCGAACCGCTGCGAGAGCAGCTGCTTGGTGGGCACGTCCTCGAACGCGGGGTCGCCGACCCAGCGCCCCCGGTCGGCGAACGCCACCCGGCTCGCCTCGATGAAGCGGTGCAGATAGCGCGCCTTGCCGACGCGCGAGAGGTCACCGCGCTCCAGGATGTTGAGCGCCTCGCCGACGGTCGTGCCGCCGGACGACGACGGGGCCATCGAGTAGACCCCGAGGCCGCGGTACGTGGTCTTCGACGGCGCCTGCTCCTTCACCTCGTAGGCCCGCAGGTCCTTCATCGACAGGTCGCCGGGACGCGCGTTGCGGTCCGAGTCCGGGTCCACCGGCGGCTTGTTGACCGTCTGGACGAAGTCCTTGCCGATGTCGCCCCGGTACAGCGCGTCGATCCCCTTGCGCCGCAGTTCGGCGTAGGTGCGCGCGAGGTCGGGGTTCTTGAACGTGGAGCCGACGACCGGCAGCTTCCCGCCCGGCAGGAACAGCTCCGCCGTGTCCGGGAAGTCCTTGAAGCGCTCCTGGTTGGCCTCGGTCTGCGAGCGGAACGTCCGGTCGACCGTGAAGCCCTCGCGGGCAAGGCGCTCGGCGGGCCGCAGGAGCGTGCCGAGCCCTTCGCTGCCCCAGTTGTCGAGCGCCGTCCGCCAGGTGGCGGGCGTCCCCGGCGTGCCCACGCCGAGGCCGCTGGTCTGGGCGTCCGCGAACGCCAGGGGCTTGCCGTCCTCCAGGAAGAGGCCGGAGTCCGCGGTGCGCGGCGCCGTCTCGCGCCCGTCGAGGGTGTGCACCTTCCGGGTCTTCGCGTCGTAGTACACGAAGTACCCGCCGCCGCCCACGCCCGCCGAGTACGGCTCGGTGACGCCGAGCGCGGCGGCCGTGGCGACCGCCGCGTCCACGGCGTTGCCGCCCTTCTTCAGGACCTCGATGCCCGCGGCGGACGCGTCCGCGTCGACGCTCGCGACGGCCCCGCCGTATCCGATGGCCTCGGGCACCTTCGGCGGAGTCCGGGACGCACCGGCCGTACTGGCCGAATCCGGTCTTGTGCCCGCTTGGGCACGGGTGGCCGCTTCGGCCGTCGTGCCCGGTTCCGCTGTGCGCGAAGGCGAAGGGGGCGCGGCCGCACCGACCGTCACCAATACCCCACCGACCGCCAATAGCGTCAGATTACGTACCACTTCACGCCGCATGAGCACCTCCAGTCAACGACCTTCCGCGCAGCGTAACTTCGCGCCCCTTCGCGGGCCACGGCGCCTGCCGAGGTGGCCGCGAATGGCCGCTAGCATGCGCGCCCATGACTGAAGACGTGCGCCTTCTCGTCCTCGGCCCCGGCGCGGCCGTCGTCAGCGCCGCCCTGGCCCTGTACGTCCGCGGCTGCCTGTCGCGGCGCCGGCTGCGGCGCAAGCGGGCGTTCTTCGGGCTGCCCGAGCACTCCGATTCGCTGTTCGTCGTGAACCACGAGGCGGGCGGCCCGGAGCTGACCGTGACCCGGCACGACGTGCTCTCACTGCTCGAACTCGCGGCCCTCGTCAAGGAGTGCGGCGCGCACACCCAGATCGTCGCCCACGACGCCGCTCAGCAGGGCTTCGGCGAGCGCACCGAGTTCTGCCTCGGCAATCCCGCGTTCCACCGCCGGATGGCCGCGCACATGCACTCACTGCTGCCCGGCGTGCGCGTGAACGCCGACCCGGAGCCGGGCCCGGACCGCGGCGCCTTCCAGATCGGCGCCGAGCGCTACCGGATGGAGGCGGGCACGGCGGAGTACGTGCTGCTCGCGCGGCTCACCGCCGGGCAGGACGCGCGGCCCGTGTTCCTCTTCTGCGGCCAGCGCGCCATCACCAACCAGGCGGCCACCCGCTATCTGGCCCGCCACCACGAGCGGCTCGCCCGCAAGCAGGGCGGCTCGTTCGTGCTGCTCCTGAAGGTCGTGAACTCGCAGGCGTACGGTCCGGACGTGGTCGAGCTGGTCGGGGACGTGACCCGCGCCGCCCAGGAGCCGCTCCCCGCACCGTCCGCACGCAACTCCCATCGCGCCAAGTGAGCAAACGTTCACGGAACGCAAGACCCCTATAACGCTTCCATGACGCAGTCCGGATTTTCCGGACAACAGGCAACCACGAGGAACCCTCCGCCCTCTCACTCCGGGCAGGCATGAACATCCGCACGGAGGTACGTTTCCTTGAGGTCCCGCAGGTCCCTGAGCTCCAGCCGCCGCTCCATACGCCCCCGGTACGCGGCCGTCGCGGGCGCCGCGGCCCTGGCGGCCGCCCTGACCGCCTGCTCCGGCGGCGGCTCGGGCGACGACGCCGAGGCCGAGAAGCCGAAGATCTCGGTGAACCTCACCGGCAAGCAGGCCAAGGCAGGCGTCCCGGTCACTGTGAAGCTGGCCACGGGGGACGCCAAGCTGAAGGACGTCACGGTCGCCGACGCCGAGGGCACCAAGCTGCCGGGCAAGGTCTCCGCCGACGGCCGCGCCTGGACCTCGGCACGCGTGGCCGCGCCCGGCACCCGCTACACCGTGAACGCCACCACACAGGAGGGCGGCAAGACCGGCAAGGCGTTCACCACCGCCGCGCCCGAGAAGGTCAACAAGGTCACCATCACCCCGGGCCGGAACATCAAGACCGTCGGCGTGGCCCAGCCCCTCTCGATCGTCTTCGACCACCCCGTCAAGAACAAGGCGGAGGTCGAGAAGCACCTCAAAGTGAAGACGTCCGACGACACCGTCGGCTCCTGGGGCTGGATCAAGAACTACGACGGCAAGGACCGCGTCGACTGGCGCCCCAAGGACTACTGGAAGTCGGGCACCGAGGTGTCCCTCGACGCCCAGCTCAACGGGGTGGACTCCGGCACCGACGGCGGCTGGTTCGTGCGCGACTACGACACCGCGATGACCGTCGGCAAGAACCAGGTCGTCAAGGTCAATCTTGACAACAAGACCGCGACATTGACGCGCGACGGCAAGACGGTCAAGTCCGTACCGATGTCCGCGGGCACGCCCGGTGGCGAGAAGGCATCCTGGGGCGGCACGTCGGTCCTGATGGCCAAGGAGGGCACGATCAACATGCGCTCCGAGACCGTCGGCCTCGGCAACAGCTACAACAAGATGGTCGACTACTCGATGCGTCTGACCTGGTCGGGCATGTACGCCCACGCGGCCCCCTGGAACGCGGCGTACTTCGGCAACACCAACCACAGCTCCGGCTGCGTCGGCATGAGCACTGGCAACGCCGCGTGGCTGTACGGCCAGGTCCAGATCGGCGACCCGTTCGAGGTCTCGGGCAACGGCTCCAAGGGCACGCCGGACCCCGGCAACGGCTTCGGCGCGTGGAACGTGTCGTGGGCGGACTGGCAGGCCAAGAGCGCGCTGAAGCAGACCTCTTGAGCTGACGACCGCGTCAACAATCGTTACCGGGGCGTAACTTACCGACGGGTTACCACCGGTAAACAACCGCGGTTACCGTGCGGTCACTTTGCACTTTCAACAAGTGAGGAGTGACCCGTGCGAGACCCCCACCCGTCCCTGCGGTCGCTGACCGCAGGGGCCGTCTCCACCGTCCTGGTCGCCGGTGCCGCCTTCGGCCTCGCCCCCGCCGCGCAGGCCGCGCCCCCGTCCGGGGCCGCCGCGCCGGGCGTCCGCTTCGTCGACATCCCCGGGGACGGCGGCACGGTCCTCAAGGCCAACGTCGTCACGCCCGCGGGCGCGTCGGCGGACCGCCCGTACCCCGTCGTCGTGCTGCCCACCAGCTGGGCCATGCCGCAGATCGAATACATCGCGCAGGCCAAGAAGCTCGCCGACGCCGGCTACGTGGTGGTGAGCTACAACTCGCGCGGCTTCTGGCAGTCCGGCGGCGAGATCGAGGTCGGCGGTCCCGAGGACGTCGCGGACGCCTCCCGCGTCATCGACTGGACGCTGGCGAACACCCCCGCCGACCCGGACAAGGTCGGCATGGCGGGCGTCAGCTACGGGGCGGGCATCAGCCTGCTGGCCGCCGGGCACGACAAGCGGGTCAAGGCGGTCGCGGCGCTCAGCGGCTGGAGCGACCTCGTCGAGTCCATCTACAGCGGCCGCACCCAGCACGTCCAGGCGGCCGCCCTGCTCGGTGGCGCGGGCTACCTCACCGGCCGCCCCAGCGCCGAGCTGAAGGGGATCCTGAAGGACTTCCTCGGCTCGAACCTCGACCAGGAGGACGAGATGATCGCGTGGGGCGCCGAGCGCTCCCCCGAGACGTACGTGGACCGCATCAACGGCAACGGCGCCGCCGTCATGCTCGGCAACGCCTGGGGCGACACCATCTTCCCGCCCAACGAGTACGCCGCGTTCTACGAGAAGCTCAAGGGCCCCAAGCGCCTGGAGTTCCGCCCCGGCGACCACGCGACGGCCGAGGCGACGGGCCTCTTCGGCCTGCCCAACGACACCTGGAAGAGCACCCAGCGGTGGTTCGACCGCTATCTGAAGGGTGAGAAGAACGGCGTCGACCAGGAGCAGCCCGTCCAGCTGAAGTCGCGCTCCACGGGCGGTTACGAGGGCTACCCCGACTGGAAGTCGGTCGGGGCCACCCAGCGCAAGCTGGACCTCGCGGGCACCACCACCATCCGCACGGGCGTCGACTCGGGCGCCAACGGCGGCACCGTGCTGCTCTCCAACGCCCTCGACCAGTTCCTGAAGCTGCCGCCGATGGCGTCGCTGCCGCTGCTGCCGCGCCGGTACGCGGCCGTCTGGCAGTCGGAGCGGTCCGAGCGGCCCCAGCGCGTGCGCGGCACCGCGAAGCTGCACACCACGCTCACCAGCACCAAGGAGAGCGGCACCCTCGTCGCGTACCTCTACGACGTGGGCCCGCTCGGCCTCGGCAAGCTGGTCAGCAACGCGCCGTACACCTTCCACGGCAAGACCCCCGGCAAGCCGTTCGGCGTCGACCTGGAGCTGTTCTCCACGGCCTACGACGTCCCGGCGGGGCACCGGCTCGCCCTGGTGGTCGACACGGTCGACCCGCTCTACATCGAGCACAACCCGACCGGCGCGCAGCTGACCTTCTCCTCGCCCGGGACCGACCCGTCGTACGTGTCGATCCCCCTGCGCGAGCAGTGATCTCCGGCTGCTGCCGGGCGGGCCTGGCCCTCCAGCTACTGCTCCCCCCCTAGGGGGCGGGGGCCCTGGGGGGACCCCCTCCCGGCAGCAGCGTCCCTGGTTCAGCCGGGGCGACGTCCACGGCCTCTGTCTTGGGACTGCGCCGCTGGCGCTTGGACACCCAGTAGGCGAACCACGACAGCAGCATGCACATCCCGATGTAGATCGGTGAGATCACCATGACCACGGGGATGAAAGGCAAATCGTAGTCGAGGTTCGACGCGATCAGTTTCCCGGCGTGCAGGAACTCCTCATAGGTGATCAGATAGCCGAGCGAGGTGTCCTTCAGGGCCACGACCAACTGGCTGATGATGGCGGGCAGCATGGCCCGCACGGCCTGTGGCACCAGGACGTACGACATGACCTGAGTCTTTCTCATCCCCAGCGCGTAGGCGGCCTCCCTCTGTCCGCGCTCGACGGAGTTGACGCCGGAGCGGAACACCTCGGCGAGCACGGAGCCGTTGTAGAGCGTGAGCCCGGCGACGAGCGCCGGAAGCGGCTGGACCTTCAGCGCCACGAAGACGAAGAAGATCATCACGAGTACGGGCATGGCCCGGAAGAACTCCACGACCAGCGTGGCCAGCCAGCGCACCACGCGGTGCTCGGAGAGGCGCCCGGTGGCGAGGAGCGCGCCGAGCGCAAGGGAGAGCACGGCGGCGATGGCGAAGGCCTTGAGCGTGTTGCCGAGGCCCCGCAGGAGCAGCTCCTGGATGCCCTTGTACTCGAACGGCGCCCACTTGGTGCGCGTGAACTGGTCGGTGTCGAACAGCAGGTACAGGATCCAGGCGACGAGCCCCACGATGACGGCGGTCGACAGGACGCCGTACAGCAGGTGTCTCCTGCGGGTCTTGGGGCCCGGGATGTCGTAGAGGGCGGTGGCTTCGGCGGCGGTGGTGGTCATCGGGCGACTCCCCAGCGCTTTTCGAGGATGTTGAAGACGGCGCTGATGGCGAGGGTGATGATCAGGTAGCCAAGGGCGATCCAGAGGAAGGTCCAGACGATGTTGTAGCCGAGCTCGCTGAGCGTCTTGTAGGTGCCGAGGAGTTCGGTGACGCTGAAGGCGCCGGCGATCGCCGAGTTCTTGGCGAGCGCGATGAGCGTGGAGCCCACGGGCGGGATCACGGAGCGGAAGGCCTGCGGCAGCACCACCACGGACAGGGTCTGACCGAACGTCATGCCGAGACTGCGGGCCGCCTCGCCCTGCCCTCTCGGCACGGTGTTGATGCCGGAGCGCAGCGCCTCGCAGATGAAGGCGGAGGTGTAGCAGCCGAGCGCGAGAACGGCGAACACCTTGAAGGGCAGCACGAGTCCGAAGCGCGGCAGGCCGAGCAGGACGGCGAAGAACAGCAGCGTCAGCGGGGTGTTGCGCAGGACCGCCACCCACACCGCGCCGAACACCCGGAAGGACCCGACGGGCGCCACCCGGAAGGAGGCCATGACGAAGCCGAGCACGAGCGCCAGGACGGAGGCGTACACGGTGAGTTCGACGGTGCCGAGGAAGCCCTCGCCGTAGGTGGAGAAGTTGTCCGTCAGTACGTCCACGACGCCTCCTCAGCTCGCCGGGTAGCGGTCGATGGCGGGCGGCTTCGGCGCGGGCACCCCGGACAGGCCGAGGGTCGCGTCGTAGGCCTTCTTCCAGTCGCCGTCGCGTTCGCGGGCGGCGAGGGCGTCGTCGATGGCGAACCTCAGCGTGTTGTCGCCCCGGGGGACGCCGATGCCGTAGGGCTCCTCGGAGAAGGGCTTGCCGACCACCTTCAGCTCGTCGGGCACCTTCGCCGCGTAGCCGATGAGGATCGCGTCGTCGGTGGTGACCGCGTCGACCTGGTACGTCAGCAGGTTGTCGACGCACACCGAGTACGTGTCGTACGCGACGAGCGTGGCCTTGGGGTAGTCCTTCTGGATGCGCTGGTACGGGGTGGAGCCCGCGGCCGAGCACACGCGCTTGCCGTCGAGGTCCTTCGGGCCCTTGATGTCCTCCTCGTCGTGGCGCACGAGCAGGCCCTGGCCCGCCATGTAATAGGGGCCGCCGAAGCCGACGAGCTTCTTGCGGTTGTCGTTGATGGTGTAGGTGCCTACGTAGTAGTCGATCTGCCCGTTCTGCAGGGCGGTCTCGCGGTTGGCGGACGCGATGGTCTTGAAGGAGATGCGCTTCGGGTCGAGGCCGAGCGAGGCCGAGACCATCTTGGCGATCTCGATGTCGAAGCCGGAGTAGCGGCCGGTCGCGGGGTCCTTCTCGCCGAGGTAGGGCTGGTCCTCCTTGGCGCCGACGACGAAGCGGCCGCGGTTCTTGGCCTTGCGCCAGGTGCCGGACCCGGGCAGCTCGAAGCCCTGGGCGACCCGGTAGACGGGCAGCTTTCCGGCGGCGGGGCCCTTGGTCGGCGGGCTGCCCTCCTTGCCGCAGGCGGCGGTGGCGAGCGCGGTGAGCGACAGGGCCGCGAGCAGCCCGAGCAGACGTGTCGTACGCATGGGACTCATCCCCCCGTCAGTGCTTGAGGATCTTGGAGAGGAAGTCCTTGGCGCGCTCGCTCTCCGGGTGGGTGAAGAAGTCCTCGGGGGCCCGGTCCTCGACGATCCGGCCGTCCGCCATGAACACGACGCGGTTGGCGGCCGAGCGCGCGAAGCCCATCTCGTGGGTGACGACGACCATCGTCATGCCGTCGCGGGCGAGCGACTGCATGACTTCCAGGACCTCGTTGATCATCTCCGGGTCGAGGGCCGACGTCGGCTCATCGAAGAGCATGACCTTGGGGTCCATGGCGAGCGCGCGGGCGATGGCCACGCGCTGCTGCTGCCCGCCGGAGAGCTGCGCGGGGTACTTCTGCGCGTGCGCGGCGAGCCCGACCCGCTCCAGGAGCTCGTGCGAGCGCTGGTCCGCCTCGTCCCGCTTGCGGCCCCTGACCTTCACCTGGGCCAGGGAGACGTTCTGCAGCACGGTCTTGTGCGCGAAGAGGTTGAACGACTGGAACACCATGCCGACTTCGGCGCGGAGCCGCGCCAGGGCCTTGCCCTCCTCGGGCAGTGGCTGCCCGTCGAGGCGGATGGTGCCCGACTGGATGGTCTCGAGCCGGTTGATCGTCCGGCAGAGCGTTGACTTGCCCGACCCTGACGGGCCGATGACCACGACCACCTCCCCCTTGCCGACGGTGAGGTCGATGTCCTGCAGGACATGCAACTCGCCGTAGTACTTGTTCACGTCACGCAGCTCGATCAACGGATCGACGGCCATGCCCAGACCTGCCCACTCTCAGCTGTGTCGGTCCGCGCAAACTATCCACGGCAAAACTGGACTTATGGGACGACACGCACTTACGGGCATTAACCGTATTTGAGACCGGGTGTTCACCGCATGGCTATGTCTCGGAGGTCTCGGCGTACATCTGGGACAGCTCGGGGGTGCCCTGGACGGCCCAGTCGAGGCCCGCGGCGACCACCTGGAGCTCCCGGCCCGAGGGCAGCCGGACGACGGGCGTGCCGCCCGGCAGGACGTGCCACACGGCGCCGGGCACGGTGCGGACGATGACCGTGCCGAGGTAGAGGCCCGCGTCGTTGCCGAGCCAGGGCAGGGTCTCGGGGTCCTCCCGCCAGCGCGGCGTGAGCTGGTCGAGCGCGGCCAACGACGCGGGGCTGTCGTCCAGTTCGAGCCCGGCGCGGGCCGCCTGGGAGCGCAGCAGCTCGCACTCCGAGAACAGCTCGGCCACCCCCTCCGGATCGGCCTCGAAGGCGGCGGCGAGCTTCAGCCCCGGTCCGCCCGCGTGCCGCTTGCGCCACTTGTCCAGGAACGGAATGTTCATGACCGGCCTCTCCGTGGGGCGCCCGAGCGATCGGACGGCGGCTGCGCATTCCAAGGAATGTATCTTGCGGCAGTTGATCACGGAATCAGGCGAATCACTCCGCTTGGCTCATGTGGCGCACGTGTCGTGCCCGCGACGGGTGCCGTACGCGGCGCCGCCGGCGCGGGCGTTCAGCGGCGGGTGAAGGCGAGGATCGTGGCCAGGTTCATCGGACGGCGCGTCGAGAGGTACAGATAGGGCGCGGTGTGGTGCGGCCCCCGCAGCTCCACGCGCAGCGCGGTCGGCACATAGCTGCGCAGCAGCAGGTGCGCGTACGCGTTCGCCTTGCGGGTGCGCCACTCGAAGGCCTCCCCCGCGTCCAGGATCTCGGTGGTGCCGAGCTCGTCGATGGGGATCGCCCGGCCCCCCGCGACGAGCGTGCCCGGCGTCACGACGATGCGCGCCGAGCCGTACCGGTGCACGAGCGGGCCGAAGACGGCGACGACGAGGACGAGGCCGAATCCGGCGGCCACGGGGCCGAGCGGCAGCAGCAGCGCGGCGAACAGCCCCCCGCCCAGCACGACGAGGAACCACCACGCGACCGGGACACTCAGGCGCTCATCGTAAAGATGCATGGGCCCATCCTGGCAAAGGGGTTCGGGGGGCGACGGCAGGGGTGCCCGACTCCGTCCGGACGGTGACGGCGGCTCACCGACGGGGTGACGCGCACGGTCGCCGTCTTGACTGGCACCTGACGGCTCCTTAGCTTCAGGGCGCGCCACCTGTCATACCAGGGAACACCAGGGAACACCGGGGAACACCGAGGCTCGGGGAAGGGGCCGTCGTGCGCCGACGCGTCTGGGGTGCCGCCGTCGTTCTCGCACTCCTGGGAGGTCTGGCCCCCGTGGGCGCCGCCGGGGCCGCGCCGCACGGACCCGGGCCGCTCCCCCTGGAGCGGCTCTTCGACAACAAGGCCGTCAGCGACGACGCGCGGCCCGACGGCGCGGACTTCGACGGCGCGGGCGCCTCACTGTCCGCGTCGGACCTGGCGGCGGCCGGGTGGACTCCCGGGCGCGCACTGGGAGTTGAGGGCGCGCGCCTCAGCTGGCCGGACACGCGCGCGGGCGAGCCGGACAACGTACGGGCCGACGGGCAGTGGGTGCGGCTGCGCGGGCGCGGTGACGCGCTCGCCTTCCTGGTGGCGGGCACCGGCGGCGAGGCGCGTGGCATCGGCACCGTGCGGTACGGCGACGGGTCGCGCACCACGTACCGCCTGACCGCTCCCGACTGGCGCACCGGACCGCTCGCCACCAAGTCCGTCGCCCTGCCGCACGTCAACACGCCGGGCGGGCAACGCGCCGAGAAGGCACGGCTGTACGTCGTCACCGTGCCGCTCGCGCGCGGGCGCGAGGTGGCGTCGGTGCGCCTTCCCGGTGACCCCGGCGCCGCCGACCTGCACGTCTTCGCCCTGTCGGTACGGGCGCGCGCCACGGGGTGGACGGGGACCTGGTCGGCGTCGACGGCCGGGTACGCGCGCGTGGGCCCGTGGACGGACCGGACCGTGCGGCTCGTGGTGCACACCAGCGCGGGCGGGCCGCGGGTGCGGATCCGGCTCGACAACACGTTCGCCTCGGCGCCCGTGCGCGTCGGGAGCGCGAGCGTCGCCGTGCGGGGCGCGGGGGCGGGGGCGCGGGGCGCGCCCGTGGCGCTGACGTTCGGCGGGGCGGGCGGGGCCGAGGTCCCCGCGGGGGCGCAGGTGTTCAGCGACCCCGTGCGGTTCGCGGTGCCCGCGGGCGCGGACCTGCTCGTCAGCTTCTATCTGCCGGGGACGGTGGCGGCGGCGCCGGTGCACAGCCAGGCCCTGCAGACCTCGTACGTGAGTGAGCCGGGCGATCACTCGGCGGACGCGGCCGGGGCCGCGTACACCTCCACGGTGCGGGCGTGGCCGCTGCTCACCGGGGTCGACGTGGCGGACGGGGCGGGGTCGGTGGTGCTGCTGGGCGACTCCATCACGGACGGGGTCGGCTCGACGCCCGACACGAACCGGCGGTGGCCCGACGTACTGGCGCGGCGGCTCCTGGAGGAGCCGGGGGCGCCGCGCCTCGGCGTCCTGAACCAGGGCATCTCCGCCAACCGCGTCGTCGGCGACCGCTACCCCGGGGACGGGGTGTCCACCGACACCGGGGGCGTCAGCGCGCTGCACCGGCTCAACCGGGACGTGCTGGCGCAGACCTCCGCGCGCACCGTCGTCGTCTTCCAGGGCATCAACGACCTGCGGGCCGGGGCGCCCGCTGCGGACGTCGTGGCCGGTCTGCGGGAGATCGCCTCGCGCGCCCGCGCGCGGGGACTGCGGGTCGTCGCGGCGACGCTGGTGCCGTGCGCCGGGGAGGCCCGGTGCACGGCGGCCGTCGACGCGGAGCGGGGCGCGGTGAACGCGGCGCTGCGGCGCGGCGACGCGGGCTTCGACGCCGTGCTCGACTTCGACGCGGTGCTGCGCGACCCGGCGCTGCCCTCGCGCCTGCTGCCGGAGTACGACAGCGGCGACCATCTGCACCCCGGAGACGCGGGCCTGGCCGCCCTGGCCGGGGCGGTGCCGCTCGGGGCGCTCCGGCCCTAGGGCGGCGGCCTAGAGGTCGAGGTCCACGACCACGGGGGCGTGGTCGGACGCGCCCTTGCCCTTGCGCTCCTCGCGGTCCACGTACGCGTCGGACACGGCCTTGGCGAACGGCTCGTTGCCGTACACCAGGTCGATGCGCATGCCCTTGTTCTTGGGGAAGCCCAGCTCGCGGTAGTCCCAGTAGGTGAAGGGGTGGTCGTACTTGAGGGGGCGGGGGACGACGTCCGTGAGGCCGGTCTCGCGGAGGGCGGCGAGGGCCGCGCGCTCGGCGGGCGTGACGTGCGTGAGGCCCTCGAAGCGGGCGACGTCCCAGACGTCGTCGTCCGTCGGCGCGACGTTGTAGTCACCGAGGACGGCGAAGGGGCGCGGGCCCGCGGCGTCGGCGGTGACGGCGGCCTTGAGGGCCTCGAACCACTGGAGCTTGTAGGCGTAGTGCGCGTGGTCGATCTCGCGGCCGTTCGGCACGTAGACCGACCAGGCGCGCAGGGGGCCGCAGGTGGCGGCGATGGACCGGGGCTCCTGCGCGCCGTCGTAGTCCGGTCCGCCGGGCAGGCCGGTGGTGACGTCCTCCAGGCCCACGCGGGAGAGCAGCGCGACCCCGTTCCACCTGCCGGTGGCGTTGACCGCCGACTCGTAGCCGAGCTCGCGCAGGGCTTCGGTGGGGAACTGCTCCGCGGTGCACTTGGTCTCCTGGACGCACAGGACGTCCGTGCCGCTCTTCTCCAGCCAGGCCAGGAGGCGGGGAAGGCGTGCGGTGATCGAGTTCACGTTCCAGGTCGCGATGCGCATGACGGACAACCTACCTGCCGGGTCTGACAGCCGTCGGCCCGGCGGAGGCCACACCCGCGCGGACGTCACACCCGCGCGGACTCCCCCGGCGCGAGCCGCGTGTGCGCGGTGCCGCCGAGCCGGCCGATGTGTCCTTCGTAGATGGGCAGCGCCAGGTCCGTGAGCAGCGCGTCGTGGACGTCGTACGCGCGCTGCGGCTTGACCTCGCGGACGTACTCGATGACCTCGGAGATCTTGTTCCAGGGGGCCATCACCGGGACCAGGAGGGTGTCCACGGGGTGGTCGGGGACGGTGAGGGCGTCGCCGGGGTGGAACACGGAGCCGTCCACGAGGTAGCCGACGTTGGTGACGCGCGGGAGGTCGGGGTGGATCACGGCGTGCAGTTCGCCGTGGACCCGCACGTCGAACCCGGCGGCCGTGAACGCGTCGCCGTGGCCGACCCGGTGCACCCGGCCCGGGAAGGCCGCCGCGATCCGGTCGGCGACGGCCGCCAGGGTCCAGATCCCGGCGGCCGGGTTCGCCTCCATGGCGGCGCGCAGGCGGGCCTCGTCGAAGTGGTCGGGGTGCTCGTGGGTGACGAGGATCGCGTCGGCGCCGACGGCCGCGTCGGCCTCACTGAACCCCCCGGGGTCGATGACGAGGGTCCGGCCCTCCTTTTCGAGCCGCACGCACGCGTGGGACTGCTTCGTGAGCTTGGTGCCGCTGCTGCCGGTGCTGCCGGTGGCCGTCGTCATGGATTCCCCTTCTCCGTTCCGTGGTCCCCATCCTGCTCGCCGCGGGGTCCCGCGCTACTCCTGGGGTGTCGTTTCCTCGCGGATGACCGTCTGCGCGACCCGGAAGGCGCTGTTGGCCGCGGGCACGCCGCAGTACACGGCGGCCTGGAGCAGCACCTCCTTGATGTCGGGCGGGGTCAGGCCGTTGCGCAGCGCGGCCCGGATGTGGAAGGCCAGCTCCTCCAGGTGGCCGCCCGCGACGAGGGCCGTGAGCGTGACGCAGCTGCGGGTGCGGCGGTCGAGGCCGGGTCGGCTCCAGACCTCGCCCCAGGCGTAGCGCGTGACGAGGTCCTGGAAGTCCTCCGAGAACTCGTCGGCGGCGGCCAGGGCCTGGTCGACGTGCGCGTCCCCGAGGACCTCGCGGCGGACCTTCATGCCCGTGGCGTACGCGTCCGGGCGCGCGCCCTGCTCCTGCGGCGGCTCCACGGGCGCGATCTCGGCCGGGGGCGCGGCGGGCGGCGGGGCGAGCACGGGCTTGACGGGCGGCGCGGCGATCGCGTGCTGGCCGGTCGCGCCGACGTCCGGCGCGGCCTGCCAGGCGCTGCCGAAGTGGCGGACGAGCAGGTCGGTGACCGCGGCGGGCTGCTCGACGGGCGCCAGGTGCGACGCCCCGGGCACCACGGCGAGGCGGGCGTCGGGGATGCCGGCGACGAGCGTGCGGGCCTCGCCCTGGCCGGTCACCTGGTCCTCTGAGCCGACGAGGACCAGCGTGGGCACTCCTATGCTGCCGAGCTCGCCGCGGACGTCGAAGGCGGCGAGCGCCTCGCAGGCGGCGATGTAGCAGCCGGGGTCGGTGGTGCGCACCATCTGCACCGCCCAGTCGGTGATGGCGGGCTGGGCGGCGGCGAAGCCGGGCGTGAACCAGCGCTCGGGCGAGGTCCTGGCGACCGGGTCGAGGCCGTTGGTGCGGACGATCACACCGCGCTGGCGCCACTCGTCGGCGGTGCCGAACCGCGGCGAGGTGGCGATGAGCGCGAGCGAGGCGACCCGCTGGGGGTTCCTGAGGGCCAGCTCGGCGCCGATGGCACCGCCGAGCGAGCAGCCCGCGTAGCCGAAGCGCTGCACGCCGACCTCGTCGAGCGTGGCGAGCACGCGGGCGGCGAGCTCACCGACGGATTCCACGGGGTGCGCGGGGGCGCCGCCGTGACCTGGCATGTCGAAGCGCAGCACCCGCCAGTGCTTGCTCAGCTCGGGCACCTGCCGGTCCCACATGTGCCACGTGGTCCCGAGCGACGGTCCGAGGACCAGGACCGGAGCGTCGTCCGGGCCGTCGAAGCGGAACTGGAGGGCAGGGTTCTTCTTCTCACTCACCCGCTCCACGCTAGCCAGTCGCCTTCGGCGGCGAGTGACGGGGGCGGCGCCCGGGCCGGGCCTCCGCGCCGGTGCCCTCCGCGCCGGTGGGAGGCCGCCCTCCCCTCTGCCCGGTGGCTGCGCTTGCGCGTCTGCGGGATTGTTGTGGCTGGTCGCGCCGTTCCCCGCGCTCCTCAGGGAGCTGTTGCCCGGCCCCGTGCGGTGTTTCCGGGGTGCCGGCGTCGGTGAGGATCATGGGATGAATCCGCTACCGGTCTCCGCAGAACCTTCAGGAAATCCTCTCCTTCACATCGACGCCGACGCCGTAGCCCGGCTCGTTCCGATGGCTGTCGCCGTCGATGCCGTCGAGGCCGCGCTCTGCGGGGGCGGCCTCGACCCGGAGGCGGAGCCCGCCCGTGCCGTGGTCGGGGTGCCGGGCGGGCAGTTGCTCCTGATGCCCTCGGCCACGACGGCGTACGCGGGTGTGAAGGTCGCCTCGGTGACGCCGGGCAATCCCGCGCGCGGGCTGCCTCGCGTCCAGGGCCTGTATCTGCTGCTCGACGGGGCGACCCACACCCCGCTGGCCCTGCTCGACGGCATCGCGCTGACGTCGCTGCGCACGCCCGCCGTGTCCGGGGCGGCGCTGCGGCGCCTGGCCGTGCCCGGGGCCGAGCGGCTGCTGGTGTTCGGGACGGGGCCGCAGGCGTGGGGGCACGTGGAGGCGGTGCGGGCGGTGCGGCCCGGGCTCGCGCACGTGGACGTGGTGGGCCGGGACCGGGAGCGGCTCGCGGCGTTCGTGGAGCGCTGCCGGGGCGCGGGGCTCACCGCGGCGGCCGCGACGCCCGCGGACGTCGCGCACGCCGACGTGGTGTGCTGCTGCACGACGGCGCGCGAGCCGCTGTTCGACAGCGCGCTGCTCGCGCCGCACGCGGCCGTCGCCGCGGTCGGCTCGCACGAGGCGGCCGCGCGCGAGGTGGACGAGCGGCTGGTGGGCCGGGCCACGGTCGTCGCCGAGGCCCGGTCCGTGGCGCTGCGCGAGTGCGGCGACATCGTGCAGGCCGTCGCCGCTCACGCCTTCGATCCCCAACAGCTTTACACCCTTGGTGAGCTGGTGCGGGGTGAGGTGCCGGTCGCGGCGGACCGGCCGCGCCTGTTCAAGTCGGCGGGGATGGCGTGGCAGGACCTGGCGGTGGCCGTGGCGGCGTACGAACGGCGCGGCGCGGGCCCGGTGGGCTGACGGCGGCTCACACCACCGTCACCGGGTGCCGTACCACCGCGTCGAAAAGGTAGCCCTGGGTGTTGTGCGGCGTCGTGGTCGGCTGGGTGCGGCCGGTCGCGTCGGTGGCGCGGGCGAGCAGCGTGGCCGGGCCCGTGGCGCGCGGGCGCCAGGTCGTGCTCCAGCGCACCCAGGAGCCGCGGCGCGGCTCGTCGCGCAGCCGGGCCGGGTGCCAGGTGGCGCCGCCGTCGGTGCTGACGTCGACGCGGGCGACGGCGGCCGCGCCGGACCAGGCGCGCCCGGTGAGGCAGTGCCGGGCGTGCGCGGCCAGGGGGGCGTTCCAGGGCAGTTCGAAGGCGGACTTGAGGGTCTGGCGGGTGAGCGGCGCGGAGCCCCCCGCGGGGTGGCCGGGGCCGAAGAGGCGGTAGAAGTCGGTGTTCCAGGGCGAGTAGAGCGGGGTCGCCGAGACCTCGATGTCGCCGACCCACTTGATGGACGCGATGCCGATCCAGGAGGGCACGAGGACGCGCACCGGGTGGCCGTGGTCGGCGGGCAGCGGCTCGCCGTTCATCTCGTACGCGAGGAGCACGTCGTCCAGGGCCTTGGCGAGGGGCAGCGGGCGGCGCACCGGGCCGAGGTTCGTGCCGTCCGCCGTCACGTAGTCGCCGTCGAGGCCGCGGGGCATGACGTCCACGGCGCCGCGGGCGAGGCCCGCCCGGCGCAGCACGTCGGCGAGGCGCACGCCGCGCCAGCGCGCCTGGCCGATGGCGCCGAGCGTCCAGGCCGTGCCGGAGGCCTGTTGGCCCTGCTGGGTGGCGAACAGGCTGCGGCCGTTGCCCGCGCACTCCACGAACGCGGTGCGCGTCGTCGACGGCAGCCCTTTGAGGTCGGCGAGCGTGAACTCCTTTGGCCCGCTGGTGAGTCCGTCGCCCCAGACGGTGAGTTTCCAGTCGTGGGCGGCGAGTTGGGGCGTCGTGGTGTGGTTGCGGACGAAGAAGTGGGACGCGGGCGTGAGGTGGCCGGTCGCCGCGAGGGCCTCGAACTTCGTCTCGGCGTTGGTGCCGCGCACTGTGAACAGGTCGTCGGGCAGCGCCTTGACGATGCCCGGCGCGGTGGCGGCGTACGCGCGCGGGGCGTTCCAGGCGGTCGGCAGGGAAGCCGCGAGGCCCGCGGCGGCCGCGAGTCGCAGCAGGTCGCGGCGGGCCACGCCGTCGGCGCGGGCCTCGCCCGCGAGCCACTGGCGCAGCCTGCGCCGGTCGTGGTCGGCTTCGGTCGGGGAGGGGTGGGGCAGCGTCATGGGGGCGGCCTTCCGCGCGGCGTGACAGGGCGGCGTGACAGGAGTGATGCGGCGGGGCGCGTACGCCGGACGGAAGTCACACGGCGTACGGGAGTCGCTCGGCGGGGGTGCGCTCGACGATCAACAACAGCCGCGCGAAGGCAGCGCACGGGCCCGGTGGGCACCGGTGGCGGAGCTGCCGCGGCCGAGGATCATGGGGACATGCTACGAGGCCGCGGCGGAACCCGCCACGGCCTCTTTCTCCCTGCCCCGTAGGACCTCCCCGCCCCCGTAGGACCTCCCTGCCCCCGTAGGGCCCTGATCGGTTAGGGCGTCGTCGCGGAGACCACGTAGACCATCGGGTGCTTCGGGTTGGCGCGGCTCACCACGATGTCCTGGGTGGGCGCCGGGTTGTCCTGGTCGTGGGTCACGCCCCACCAGGGGCCGGGGCCCGTGAACTCCCAGCCGACGACGTTCTGGTCGCGCTTGCTGATGGTGATGTCGTCCTTCTTGAGCTTGCTCGCGCTGGTGCCGGTCTCCTTGAGGAACTTCTCCAGGCCCTCGTTGCTGGTGAGGAACTGGACGTACAGCCGGCTGGTGCGCCAGTTGTTCGTCTCGTAGTAGGCGACCTCCGCGGAGTACGGCGGCACCGGCACGTCGTACAGGCGGCGCTGGACCTTGGAGGGCCAGCCCGCGGTGAGGCCGGTCGCGGAGTACTTCTTCTCCTTGTCGCGGCCGCTGTCGCGGGACTGGTTCGCGGAGATCAGGAGGTAGCCCGCGGGGACGCCGATGAGCAGCACGATGATCGTCGCGGTGAGCCAGCGGCGGCGGATCATGTGGCGGCGGCCCTCGGGGCGGGCCTCCCCGTCCGCGGGGCCGGGAGGGCCGGGCAGGTCCGGGGGCGAGGGCTGGCGGGGGACGGTCATCTACTGGGTTCCCTGGGCGGTGCGGTCGTTGGCGCGGCGGGCCTCCGCGTAGCGCTCGTACCGCTCGTAGCGCTCGACGCGGCGGCGGTTGGCGCGGCGGAAGCGGCGGGCCACCAGGCGGGCGAGGTCGGCGGCGCCGACCATGCCGGCCTCGGGGCCGAGCTGGGCGCGGGCGATGCGGGCCTCGGGGCGGTAGCCGCGCCCGGTGAGGTGGCGGCGGAAGGCGTCGCGGGCGGGGCCGATGAGCAGGTCGTCGGCCGCGCTGACGCCGCCGCCGATGACGAAGCAGGACGGGTCGAGGGCCGCCGCGAGGTTCGCGATGCCGACGCCGAGCCACTGGCCGATGTCCTGGAGCAGTTCGACGCACATGGCGTCGCCCTCGCGGGCCAGCTCGGTGATGAGCGGCCCGGTGATGTCGGGGACGTTGCCCTTGACCCGCTCGATGATGCCGTACGCGACCGGGGAGTCGGCGGCGGCCAGCTCGCGGGCCTCGCGGACGAGCGCGTTGCCGGAGCTGTACTGCTCCCAGCAGCCGCGGTTGCCGCACGGGCAGCGGTGGCCGCCGGGCACGACCTGCATATGGCCGAACTCGCCGGCGACCCCGAACTTGCCGCGCTTGACCTGGCCGTCCTCCAGGATCGCGCCGCCGATGCCGGTGCCCAGGGTGATCATGACGAGGTGGTCCTCGCCGCGGCCCGCGCCGAAGCGCCACTCGGCCCACGCGGCGGTGTTCGCGTCGTTGTCCACCATGACGGGCACCGCGAGGCGCCCGGAGATGCGGTCCCGGAGGGGTTCGTTGCGCCACGACAGGTGCGGGGCGAACAGGACGCGGTTGCGGTCCGCGTCGACCCAGCCCGCGGCGCCGATGCCGACGGCGTGCACGTCGTGCCGGTCGGACAGGTCGAGGACCAGCTCGACGATGGTGTCCTCGACGACCTTGGGGCTCTTGGACTTGTCCGGCGTCTCGGTGCGCAGGGTCTCCAGGATGTTGCCGTCGGCGTCCACGACGCCCGCCATCACCTTCGTGCCGCCGATGTCGATGCCGACGGTGGGGACACGGGGGGCCGTCAGGTGCGAACGGCGCTCACGCGTGCCCACGGTCCGCAGAACGGTGGCTCGTGCGGAGCCGCGGTGCGTGAGGTCGCGGTAGGTGCTCATCGCGCCGATTCTGCCTCACGCTCGCGGGGGCGCGCACAACGGGGACCCGGGGCGCGGCCGCCCCGGGCTTCCCCGCCCGGGCCCTGGGTGAGCCCCCTGGGGGGCACGGGGAACTGCGCGCTCAGCGCGCGAAAAGCCGCAGACGCGTCTGCTCGGTACTCGGCAGCTGCGTCTGCGGCTTCGTGGTGGCTGGTCGCGCAGTTCCCCGCGCCCCTTACGGGGCGCTCCCTCGCTCCAGCTCATGGCGCAGGTCATCCAGCTCGGAGCCGCCCGCCATCTGGCGGGTCAGTTCCTCGAGGGTGACGTCGGCTCGCGTGTAGGAGCCGGACATCCGGCCGCGCTTGAGGAGGACGAAGCGGTTGCCGACGAGGTAGGCGTGGTGCGGGTTGTGGGTGATCAAGACCACGCCGAGGCCCGCATCGCGCGCGGCGGCGACGTACTTCAGCACGACGCCGGACTGCTTCACGCCGAGCGCCGCCGTCGGCTCGTCCAGGACGAGGACCTTCGCGCCGAAGTAGACGGCGCGGGCGATCGCCACGCACTGGCGCTCGCCGCCGGAGAGGGTGCCGATGGGCTGGTCGACGTCACGCAGGTCGATGCCCATGCGAAGCAGCTCGGCGTGCGTGGTCCTGCGCATGAGGTCGACGTCCATGCGCTTGAACGGGCCGGTGCCCTTGGTGGGCTCGGAGCCGAGGAAGAAGTTCCGCCACACCGGCATGAGCGGGACGACCGCCAGGTCCTGGTAGACGGTGGCGATGCCGCGGTCCAGGGCCTCGCGGGGGCTGGCGAGCCGGGTCTCCTCGCCCTCGATGCGGAAGGTGCCCGCGTCGTGCCGGTGCAGACCCGCGATGATCTTGATCAGCGTCGACTTGCCGGCGCCGTTGTCGCCGAGCACGCAGGAGATCTCCCCCGCGTGCACCTCCAGGGAGACCCCTTCGAGGGCGCGGATGTTGCCGTAGTACTTGCTGACGTCGTCGAGCTCGACGAGCGGCGTACGGTCCGCGGGGGCCGTGGCGTCCTTGGACGCGGCCTCGGTCGTCATTTCGTCGCCTCCGCACGCTTGCGGACCCAGGCGTTCAGCAGGGTCGCGAGGAGCAGCATCGCTCCGAGGAAGAACTTGAACCAGTCCGGGTTCCACTCGGCGTACACGATGCCCTTGCTGGTCATGCCGAAGATCAGCGCGCCGACCGCGGCGCCGACCGCCGAGCCGTAGCCGCCGGTGATCAGACAGCCGCCGATGACGGCCGCGATGATGTAGATCAGCTCGTTGCCGACGCCCTCGCCCGACTGGACGACGTCGTAGTTGAACAGCAGGTGCTGGCCGGAGACCCAGGCGCCGAAGGCGACGCCCATGTAGAGGCCGATCTTCGTCCTGCCGACGGGGACGCCGACCGCGCGGGCGGCCTGCTCGCCGCCGCCGACCGCGAAGATCCAGTTGCCCGCGCGGGTGCGCAGCAGGATCCAGGTGGCGACCGCGACCATCGCCAGCCACCAGACGATCGTGATCTTGAAGTCGACGCCGCCGATGGTGATCGTCGAGGCGAAGACGTCCTTGGCGGAGGAGAAGCCCTCCATGTCGGAGATCGACTTGGTGGAGACGGTGTCGCTGATCAGCTTGGTGAAGCCCAGGTTCGCGCCGGTCAGCATCAGGAACGTGCCGAGCGTGATGATGAAGCTCGGCGGATCGGTGCGGATCAGCATGACGCCGTTGAACACGCCGATGGCGAGGGTCGCGAGCAGCGAGACGCCGACGCCGACCCAGACGTTCGCGGTCATCTGGTAGCTGAACATCGACGAGATCAGCGCGGACGTCGTGACCATGACGCCCGCCGACAGGTCGAACTCGCCGCCGATCATGAGCAGCGCCACCGGGACCGCCATGATGCCGATCGTGGAGGACGCGTACAGGACCGTGGCGATGCTGTTGGCCTGCAGGAAGCTGTCCGCGATGATCGCGAAGAACAGGAAGACGGCCACGGCGCCGACGACCGAGCCCAGCTCGGGGCGGCCGAGGAGCTTCTTGAGGGGGGAGGTCGTCAGGAGGCGCTCGTCCGCCGCCTTCGCGGGCTTGTGCGGTGCTGGTGCGGTCGCGCTCATCGGGTCCCCCGCTTCGCGTAGTCCTCGAGCTCGCCCGCCTGGTCCTTGGTGACGATCTGCGGCCCGGTGAGGACCGGCTTGCCGCCGCCGAGGACGTCGGCGTTGTACTTGTAGAGCCACAGCAGGTCCACGGCCTCGTAGCCCTGGAGGTAGGGCTGCTGGTCGACGGCGAAGCCGAGCGTGCCGGACTTCAGGCCGCCCGCGACCTTCTCGTTCAGGTCGAAGGTGTCGATCTCGGCCTTGCTGCCCGCGCCCTCCTTCGCCTTCACCGCGGTGTCGGCGAACGGGGCGCCGAGCGTGACGACCGCGTCGATGTCCTTGTCGGCCTGGAGCTTGGCCTCGATACCGGACTGCACGTCGGGCATGTTGGTGCCCTCCACGTACAGGTTCTTCATCTCGCCCTTGAAGGTCTTCTTGGCGCCCTCGCAGCGCTGCTCGTGGCCGACGTTGCCCTGCTCGTGCAGGACGCACAGGGCCTTCTTCTTGCCCCGCTTGTTCAGCTCGTCGCCGACGGCCTCGCCCGCGATGGTCTCGTCCTGGCCGATGTGGGTCAGGGCGCCGAACTCCTTGGACTCCTCCGAGCCCGAGTTCACGGTCACCACCGGGATGCCGGCCTTGCGGGCGCGGGCCACGGCGGCCTTCATCGCGTCCGGCTTGGCGAGCGTGACGATGATGCCGTCGACCTTCTTGTCGATGGCCGCGTCCACGAGCTGGGCCTGCTGCTGCGCCTCGTCGTGGTGCGAGTACAGGAACTTGATGTTGTCCTTGACGGCGGCCTGCTTGGCACCGCTCTGGACGATGTCCCAGAAGGTGTCGCCGTCGCCCGAGTGGGTGATCATCGCGAAGGTCCAGCGCGGCGTGTCCACCGCGGCCCTGCCCGACGCCTGCGCCGCCTTGCGCGCGTCCTCGGCGCGCTTGCCGCCGGTGCTGCTGCATCCCACGAGGGACGCCCCGAGCACCGCAACCAGCACGGCACCCACCGCACGTACTCCCGTCCGAACCCTTGCCACGTCGCCGTGCCCTTCTTGCTGTGCCGTGCTTGCAGTGCCTGTCGAGATCGCCGTGTTCGCAGTGTGCAAAGTGTGCCGCGTCCTGCCGTGCTTCTCGTGCCGCTGGGCCCGGTGACCGGACCCAGCCGCCCAAGTATCGGTCACGCCGCCGCCCCGCATGGTCATCGGGTACCGCGGGCGGTGAACTTCGCCAGCTTCGGGACGTCCTTCTCGGTGACCACGGCGGGCCCGGTCAGGACCGGTTTGCCGCCGCCGAGGACGTTCGCGTTGGTTTTGTAGAGCCACAGTTCGTCGATCGCGAGGTAGCCCTGGAGGTAGGGCTGCTGGTCGACGGCGAAGCCGACCTCGCCCGCCTTGAGCCTGCGGACGACCTCGGCGTTCAGGTCGAAGGTGTCGATCTCGGCCTTGCTGTCCGCGTCCTCCTTGGCCTTAACGGAGACGGCCGCGACCGGCGCGCCGAGCGTGACCACCGCGTCGATGCCCTTGGTGGCCTGGAGCTTCGCGCTGATCGAGGACTGGGCGCCGGGCTGGTTGGTGCCGTCGACGTTCAGGTTCTCGACCGCTCCCCGGAAGGTCTTCTTCACGCCCGCGCAGCGCTGCTCCAGGGAGACGTTGCCCTGCTCGTGGATCACACACAGGGCCTTCTTCCTGCCGCGCTCGTTCAGCTCGTCGCCGACGGCCTCGCCCGCCACGGCCTCGTCCTGCCCGATGTGGCTCAGCGCGCCGAACCGCGTGGAGAACTCGCCGCCGGAGTTGATCGTGACCACGGGGATGCCCGCCTGTTTCGCCTTGCCGAGCACGGCTCGCATGGCCTGGGGCTTGGCGAGGGTCACGACGATCCCGTCGACCTTCTTGTCGATGGCGGTCTGGACGAGCTCGGCCTGGCCCTTGCCCTCCTTGTCGCTGGAGTACAGGAACTCCACGTTGTCCTTCTTCGCGGCCGCCTTGGCGCCGTTCTGCACGATGTCCCAGAACGTGTCGCCCTCGCCGGAGTGCGTGACCATCGCGATCTTCAGGCGCGGGGTGCCCGCGGCCTGCCCGCCAAAGCCACCGCCCTCGCCGTCCGCGCCGTCGTCGCCGCTCTTGCCGCCGGAGCTGCTGCAGCCTGCCGCGAGCGCGACGACCGCTGTGACGGCTGCTGCCGTGCGGGCTGTACGCATGGTGGTGCCACCCTTCTCCCGGCTTGCTCCCGGCCGCTCCTGTGCGGCTGGAGGGAGTTGTAGCCGGGGGCGCGGCCCACCGTCAATGACTTTGTCAGAACATTCTTACTTCTGTGGCGCCCGGCCAGGTCAGGGGCGCACGAGCAGCTGGAACTCGAAGGAGTACCGCGAGGCGCGGTAGATGTGCGAGCCGTACTCGACCGCGCGGCCCGTGTCGTCGAAGGTCGTGCGCCGCATGGTGAGCACCGGCGCGCCCGCCTCCTCGGCGAGCAGCTCGGCCTCCTCGGTCCCGGCGGCACGGGCGCCCACGGACTGCCGGGCGCTGTGCAGCGTGATGCCCGCGGCCCGCATCAGGCGGTACAGGCCGGTGGCCTCCAGGCGTTCGGTGTCGAGGGGGAGCAGCCCGGCCGGGATGTGGTTGCGCAGCCGGGCCATGGGCTCGCCGTGCGCGAGCCGCAGCCGCTCGACCAGGTGGACGTCGCTGCCCTCGGCCACGCCGAGGGCGGCCGCGGTCTCGGCGGACGCGGGCTCGACGACGTTGCGCAGGACCCGGGTCTCGGGGCGCTGGCCCGCGGCCTCCAGGTCGTCGTACAGGCTGCTGAGCTCGAGGGGGCGCTTGACCTGGCTGTGCACGACCTGGGTGCCGACGCCCCGGCGGCGCACGAGCAGGCCCTTGTCGACGAGCGACTGGATGGCCTGGCGGACGGTGGGCCGGGAGAGGCCGAGCCGCCCGGCGAGCTCGATCTCGTTGCCGAGCAGGCTTCCGGGCGTCAGGGCGCCGCGCTCGATCGCCGCCTCCAGCTGCTGGGACAGCTGGAAGTACAGCGGGACCGGGCTGCTGCGGTCGACGCCGAGGTGCAGGGCCACGGTGGGGTCCACGGCCGGTTTCGCGGCTTTGGCTGCTCCTTGTTCGGTCACGGAGCGAGCGTAGTCCGGGGAGATGATGACGGGAAGTTCGGAAGTTCTGTTGTCAGGACAAACCATTGACAGGAGCGCGGGTCCGTCGCGAGGGTGGGGCCCATGCGCATCGGACTGATCGGAACGGGACGTATCGGCACCTTCCACGCGGCGGCCCTCGCCCGCCGTCCGGAGGTGGAATCGCTCGTCGTCGCGGACGTGGACGCCGCGCGGGCGGCGGACCTCGCGGCGCGGCTCGGGGCGACGGCGGCCCCCTCGGTGGACGCGCTGTTCCCGGGCGGGGCCTCGGGGTCCGGCGTGGACGCGCTGGTGATCACGGCGGCGACGTCCGCGCACGCCCAGCTGATCGCCCGGGGCGCGCGGGCCGGGCTCCCGGTGTTCTGCGAGAAGCCCATCGCGCTCGATCTGCCGGGCACGCTCGCCGCGCTCACCGAGGTCGAGTCCGCCGGAACGATCCTTCAGCTGGGGTTCCAGCGCCGCTTCGACGCCGGGTACGCGGCGGCCCGCGCGGCCGTGCGCTCGGGCAGGCTCGGGCGGCTGCACACCGTACGGGCGACGACCTCGGACCCGGCGCCGCCGCCCGCCGCGTATCTGCCGCTGTCCGGCGGCCTGTACCGGGACTGCCTCGTGCACGACTTCGACATCCTGCGCTGGGTGACGGGGCGCGAGGTCACCGAGGTGTACGCGACGGGGTCCGACGCCGGTCCCGCGATGTTCCGCGAGGCGGGCGACGTCGACACGGCGGCCGTCCTCCTCACCCTCGACGACGGCACCCTGGCCACGGCGACGGCGACGCGCTGCAACGGCGCGGGCTACGACGTCCGCATGGAGCTGGCCGGGGAGGCCGACCAGATCGCGGTCGGCCTGCACGCCCGCACCCCGCTCACCTCCGCCGAGCCGGACGGCCCCGGCGCGCCCGACAAGCCGTGGCCGGGCTTCCTCGAGCGCTTCGCCCCGGCGTACGAGGCGGAGCTCGCCGCGTTCGTCGACGTCGTACGCGGCGAGCTCGCCAACCCCTGCGACGGCCGGGAGGCGCTGCACGCGCTGCGCATCGCCGAGGCGTGCGAGCTGTCGCGGGCCGAGCGCCGGGTGGTGCGGCTCGCGGAGATCGCCGGGGCCTGAGCCCCGGTACGCCCCGGCCCGGCCTCCCCCCTCGGGCCGGGGCCCTGCGCGTCGCGCGCTCGCCCGGGGCTCAGCCCGCCGCGCGGACCGTGCCCTGGGCGAGCGCGCAGAGCGTCTCGGCGCCCTCGCCGTCGACGGTCAGCAGGTCGCACCGCACCACGGCCTGACGGCGGCCCGCGTGGGCGACCGTGGCGCGGGCGATCAGCCGGGTGCCGGTGGCCGGGCGCACGTACTGGATGGAGAAGCCGGACGTCAGGACCGCGGGGCCGAGGGCCGTGCCCGCGGCGAACGTGATGGCGTTGTCCGCCGCGTACGACAGGACGCCGCCGTGCACGAAGCCGTTCTGCTGGAGCAGCTCGGTGCGCAGGGGGATCTCCAGGGTGGCCGCGCCGTCGCCGAACGCGGTGAGCTCGGCCCGGACGAGGCGGCTGAACGGCTGCGCGTCGAGGGTCTGCTGAGCGAGGGTCAGGTCCAGAGCCTGGGCGTGTTCCATGGCGTCGGTCATGGAAGGACTTCTACCACTCGGTAACTACTGCTGCACATGCCCGCCCCGTCGCTACCAGCGGACGTCGAGGCGCCGCAGGCCGCGCATCAGCATGCCTGGGCGCCAGTCCGCCGCGGGGCCGTCCAGGGCGAGGTCCGGGCAGCGCTCCAGGAGCGAGGCGATGGCGATCCGGCCCTCGACGCGGGCCAGCGGGGCGCCCAGGCAGAAGTGGATGCCGTGCCCGAAGGCCACGTGGCCCTGCGGGGCGCGGCGCAGGTCGAAGTCGTCCGGCGCTCCGTACTTGCCCGGGTCGCGGTTGGCCGCGGTGAGGCCGACCACGACGACGGCGCCCGCCGGGATCAGCACGCCGCCGATCTCGGTGGGCTCGGTGGTGAAGCGGTACGTGGAGTTCTCCACCGGGCCCTCGTGGCGCAGCCCTTCCTCGATCGCGCCGTCCAGGAGGCTCACGTCGGCGCGCAGCGCGGCCAGGTGGGCGGGGCGGGTGAGCAGGGCGTGGACGGTGTTGGTGATGAGGTGGACCGTCGTCTCGTGTCCCGCGATGAGCAGGAGGTACGCCATGCCGCGCAGCTCCTCGTGGGAGAGCCGGTCGCCGTCCTCCGCGCGGGTGCGGATCAGGGCGCTGAGCAGGTCGTCGCCGGGGAGGGCGCGCTTGGCCTCGATCAAGTCGTCCAAGTAGGCGGCGAGTTCGACGAAGACCTCGGTCTCCCACTCCTCCGTCGTCGGTGACGTGGCCTCGTTCGACAGCTGGCGGAATCGCTCGCGGTCCAGGTCGGGCACGCCGAGGAGCTCGCAGATGACCGTCATGGGCAGCGGGAAGGCGAGCGCTTCGACCAGGTCGGCGCGGCTGCCCTTGGCGAGCATCCCGTCGAGGAGGCCGTCCGTGATCCGCTGGATCCGCGGGCGCAGCGCCTGGACGCGGCGGGTGGTGAACTCCCGGGCGATCAGGCCGCGCAGGCGGGTGTGGTGCGGCGGGTCCACCGTCAGGAGGTGCGGGCCGATCAGCTCCTCGTCCGGTAACACCCCTTCGTGTCCCGCGGTGGACTTGGTCAGGCGGGGGTCGGCCAGGGCGGCGCGGGCCTCTTCGTGGCCCACCACCAAGTAGTGGTCGACGTCGTGGTCCGGGGCCGGGAAGCGGACGCGGTGGACGGGGGCGCGGGTCCTCAGCTCGGCGTAGGCCCGGTGGGGGTTGGTGGTGAAGTCCTCGTACGCGGCGAGGTCGATGGCTTCGTCTGCCATGGGGCGTCCCCTCGTGCGGGTTACCTGGTGCTCACCGAACGAACGGGGCCGCTGGGGTAGTTCCCTCGCGGGGCGCCCCCGGCCCGCCCCTTCCCGAACTGGGGCTCCGCCCCAGACCCCGCTCCTCAAACGCCGGAGGGGCTGGCACCGTCGCCGATCGCGGCAGGTCAGGCCCCGTCCAGGAGATCCGCGTCGTGGACCAAGAGGGCGATCTGCACGCGGTTGTTGAGGTCCAGCTTCGTCAGGATGCGCGAGACGTGGGCCTTCACCGTGGCCACGCTCAGGAAGAGCTCCGCGGCGATGTCCGCGTTGGAGGCGCCCCGGCCCACCGCCACGGCGACCTCCCGCTCCCGGTCGCCGAGCGCGCCGAGGCGCGCGAGGGCCCGCTGGCGGCGGTCGAGCTGCGGCCCGCCCCCGGTCACCTGGGAGATCAGCTGCTGCGTCACCGAGGGCGAGAGGACCGGCTCCCCGGCGGCCACGGCCCGTACCGCCGCGACGATCTCGGCGGGCGCGGTGTCCTTGAGGACGAACCCGGCGGCCCCGGCGCGCAGCGCCCGCAGCACCTGCTCGTCGGCGTGGAACGTGGTGAGGACGATGACCTCGGGGGCGTCGGGGCGCTTGCGCAGGGCCTCCGTGGCGGCGAGGCCGTCCATCGTGGGCATCCGGATGTCCATGAGGACGACGTCCGGCCGCACCTCGCCGATCAGCGCGGCGACTTCGCTGCCGTCCCCCGCCTCGCCCACGATCTCGATGTCGTCGGCGCCGCCGAGCATGAAGGAGAGTCCGGCGCGGACCAGCGGATCGTCGTCGACGAGCAGGAGCCTGATCGGTTTCATGGGCCCTACCGTAACGAGCCCCGCGCCGGGCGAAGGACGGGGGCGGGGCGGGGGCGCGGTCACCCGGGCAGCCTGATCCGCAGCGGGCCGCAGCCCGCGCGGTCGGCCTCCGCCGCCACGTAACGGGGCATGAGCGCGCGGATGTCGGCGGCGCGCTCCCCGTCGTCGGCCCGGATCAGGAAGGTGACGTCGCCGGTCTGGCACTCGGCCTGGTAGAGGGCCATGTCGTCGCGGAGGAAGCCGTGTCCCCGGGCGTGCCTGCGGGTGTCGCCGACGGCCGTGATGCGCTGCTGTCCGCCGTCGTAGGAGAGGTCCTTGTAGAGCACGGCGACGCGGGAGTCCGTGACCGTCATCAGGCGCAGCGAGGGATGGCCGAAGAGGACGTCGCGGTCGCAGGTGCGCACGGGGGCGTCGCCCGCGGTGACCAGGGGGCGGCGGTAGTGGTCGGCGTCCTTGCCGTCGTGCGTGCGCAGGCCCTTGATGCCGCAGATCGCGTCGCGCTTCTCGTCGGCGAACCGCGCGGGGGCGCCGAGACTGCCGGTCGGGTCGGCGAGGGTGCGGGTGCAGCCCTGGTCCGTCATGTAGTCGTTGACGAGCTTGACCACGGCGCGGGCGAGCCGGGCGCGCTCGTCGGTGTCGACCTCGTCGTCGTACACCGTCCAGCCGGTCTCCATGTCGACGACGAGCGGGCCGTCGTCCTCGCGCTGGCGGCCGACGCAGCCTTCGGGGATCGCGAGCCACGCGCGCGTGTCGGACACCATGCCGAGCAGGCCGCCGCCGAGGGGGGTCATGCGCGCGGACAGGTACTCGTCGGCCCACTTGTCGCCCGCGCCGCCGAAGCGGACGTCGAGCTGGTGCAGCCGGGCGGTGACGCGGGCGCCGCGCGGGGACTTCAGCCGGCACAGCCCGGAGGGCCCTTCCGAGCCGATCCTGCTGGTGGTGACGGGCACTTCGGAGGACTCGATGTCGCGCTTGCCCTGGAAGAGGTCGGCCACGTCGTCCTCGTCGAGCGCGCCCCAGCAGGCCCGTTCGTCGGCGAACGGGCCCGCCTGCGCCTGCCAGGCCACGCCCGCGCCGCCGAGCAGCACCCCGGCGAGGGCGGCGGCGAGCGCGGGCCGGAGGCGGCCTCGGGTGAGTTGGCGCCAGTGCCACCAGGGGCGGCGCGGTACCGCTGTGGCGACCGCGGCCGCCACGTCTCCCCCGATGTCGGAGGTGTCCCCGGTGGCCGTCGTGCTGTGGTCGCTCATCGGTTCTCCCCCGCGGCGGTGGCCGACGCCTTCGGCGCGAGGGGCGCGCACCCCAGGCGGCGCGTCACCGCGTCGGTGAACGTGGTGAAGTGGCCCTTGGTCTCGCGCGCCGCCGAGCCGAGCATCAGGAACGTCGTGGGGCGGCCCGCGCAGCGGGCGCGCACCACCTGGTGGCCGTCGGCGAAGACGCCGGTGCCGCGCCAGCCGGGCGCGGGCGGCCCGTCGCCGGTCACGCCGTCGAGCAGCGCGCCGAGCCGGGGCTCGCGGATCATCAGGGCGTCGAAGATCCGGGTGTCCTCGCGCTCCCCGAGCCGCAGGGAGCGGCCGATCCGTACGGAGCAGGACTGCCGGTCCCGGGTGACCGCGCCGGTCTGGGCCACGACCCGCAGCGCGGCCTCCTTGGTGAGGCCGGATCCGACGTCGAGCCCGTGGATGCGGCAGGCGGCGCCCGCCGGGCTCGAGTCGTCCTTCTCCGGGAGCCTGAGCAGCGGTGAGGTGACGCGCAGCGGCTTCGCGGGGGCGCAGCCCGCGGCCCGCATGCCCCGGTCGGCGGCGGCGAGGAGGAGTTCGACGGCCGCGTCGGCACCGCCGAGGTCGGTGCCGCCGACGACGTCGCCCGGCTCCTTCTCCTCGGCCCGCAGGGTGACGGCGGTCGGCCGCCCGTCGCGGGTGTCGCAGCTCCTGGGCAGGACCAGCAGGCCGTGGCTGCCGTCGACGGCGCCGGGGAGCCCTTCGGGCAGCGGCATCGCGCGGCCGCCGACGAAGGTAGTGAACCAGGCGAGACGGGCGGCGGCCCGCTCGGGCGCCGGTCCGTACGTGACCGTCACCCGGGTGTCCTGGACGCCCTTGTCGCCGTCGCTGAAGGTGTGCTCGGAGCGCACGGCGAGCACGCACCGCCCCTGCGGCCTGCCCTCGGTGGGCGCGGTCTCCTCCGCCGTGCGGCTGTGGGCGTCGTCGCCGTCGAAGGCCTCGTCGCCGAGGATGCCCGGACCGCTGTCCTCCTCCCAGGCCCCCCAGCAGTAGCGGTCGCGGCCGTCGAAGGGCCAGGTGTCCGTGGTCCAGGTGCCGAGGCCCGCGGCGAGCAGCACGGCCACGGTGCCGACGGCGAGCGCGCCGCGCCGGGCCCCGAGGCGTTGCCGTACGCGTATGAACCGTTTGCCCTCTTGTGGGCGGCCGGTGTCGTCCGGCGCGCTCTCCCCCGTCACAGCCTTCACCTCTCCGGTCGCGAGCCCTTGCTCACGGGCCTTTGCTTCTGTGCAGCGGCCGATCGTAGCCGGGCGGCGATCACATCCCCTCAGCAGGCCCTGGGGAGCGGGGAGTTGAGGATCAAACCACGGCAATCCGGGCGGCTTGCCCGGGAGTCCGGGGACTCACCCCCACGGCAGCCATGCCTCGACGACGAAGCCGCCGTCGCGCCCGGCGCCGTGGGCGAGCCGCCCGCCCGCGAGGGACGCCCGTTCGGTGAGCCCGATGAGCCCCTGCCCGGAGCCGGGCACGGGCGGCACGTCGCCGGGGGGCGCCGGATTGCGGACGGTGACGGTCAGGCCCTCGTCGGGCGCCCCCGCGACCGTGACGGTGACCTCGGCGCCCGGGGCGTGCTTGCGGGCGTTGGTCAGGGCCTCCTGGGCGATGCGGTACGCGGTGCGGCCGATCGCTGCGGGCACCGCCTTGGGGTCGGCCACGCGCTGGTCGAGCACCACCTTCATGCCCGCGTCGCGGGACTCGGCGACGAGCGTGTCCAGGGCCGCGAGGGTGGGCTGGGGCCGCCCGGACGAGGCCTCCGCCTCGCCGCCGCGCAGCACGCCGATGACCTGGCGCAGGTCCTGGAGCGCCTCGTGCGCGCTCTCCCGGATGACTCCGGCGGCGCGGGCGATCTCGGCCTGGGGGGCGTCGGGCCGGAACTCCAGGGCGCCCGCGTGCACGCTGAGCAGCGTCAGGCGGTGCGCGAGCACGTCGTGCATCTCGCGCGCGATGGCCTCGCGGGCGAGCCGCTGGGCCTGCTCGGCCCGGAGCGCGGCCTCGTTCTCGGCGCGCCTGGCCCGGTCGCGCAGGGCGATCAGGAGCTGGCGCCGGGAGCGCACGAGCATGCCCCAGGCGAAGACGATGACGATGAGCATCGAGGTCAGCAGGACCGACACCAGGTACGGCGTGTCGCCGTCGGGCCGCAGCCAGTAGAACAGCGGGAGCATGCCCACCGCGAGGCCGCCGATCAGCGCGCTGTACTTGAACGGGCGGTGCACGGCGAGCGTGAAGTAGGCCACGAGCGCGGTGCCGCCCGCGGAGTCGGACACGACACTGACGAGCAGCATCGCCACGGCGAGGCCGACGGGCCAGCGCCTGCGCAGCCACACGGCGGCGCAGGCCGCGGCGCCGATCAGCTGGTCGAGCACGACCATGTTCTCGGACAGCGCCTGGTTCTTGGCGGCGCCGTCCGCGCCGATGAGACCGATGACCACGGCGACCAGGAAGAAGCAGAAGTCGACGACCCAGTCGCGCAGGGTGCGCCGGACGCGCCTGCCGCCGCCGTCCGTCCGGTCCGGGTCCAGTTCGGTGGCGACGGCCGAGGGCAGGAACCACGTGCTGCGCACCACGGGCTCGGTTCCTCCTGGGCGGTCCGCTTCGGTCTGGCGGTCCACGCCGGCCGGCCGTCCCCCGTCGACGGCCGGTCGTGTGGTTGCACTGTCGTTCACAAGCGACAAATCTACGCACTGAGCGGGCGGGACCCTCCCACCAGCGGTGATCGTCGACGAAAGTCACGGCGTACGCGACTTTGGACGCATCCGGGCGCGGGCCGATGCGGCCGTACGACAGAGGGGGCCTCGTCCCGCGGCCGATGTGCGTGGGGGGTCCGCGGGACGAGGATCTTGTGCCATGAAACAGCTTCTTGAGGGGATCGGTTTGGTCCTGCTGGTCCAGGGGGTCGCCGGTCTCGTGCACGAGTTCACCGGCTGGCTGGGCGGTTGGGGCGTGGTCCAGCACCTGGGCTTCGCCGACGGCTACGAGCTCTATCTGAGCATCGCGCTCGTCGTGCTCGCGTTCGCGCTGTTCGCCGCGGCGGAGAGCGGCAGCAAGGCGCGGTGAGCCCCCTGGGGGCGGATCAGCGGCCGCGGCTCAGCAGCTGCGGTCGACCAGGTCGAACGACCGGTAGTGGTCGGCGGTGTAGTAGTCCTCCTGGTTCCGCTCGCCGGTGACGATGCGCCGGGCGCCGCGGTTCGAGGAGCCCGCGGTCTTGACGGTGTACTCGTGGTAGTAGCCGGTGCTCTGCTTCGGCAGGACGCCCTCCCTGTTCTGGAAGACGGTGCCGTCCTGCGGGTACGGGAACGGTCCGTTCTTCGCTATCAGCTTGAGCGTGTCGTGCGCCTGCGGGGGCAGGTCCGAGTAACAGATGTCGCCGACCGCGGCGACGGAGTACCCGGCGGGGCCGACGACGGCGGGCGCCGCCTGCGGGGCGGCGTTCGCGACGCCGGTGACGGTGCCGCCGACGAGGAACGCGGCGGCGAGGGCGGACACACTGACGAGACGGGTGATCCGTGGGGGGATTCGCATGGGGCCAGTGTGACGCGCGTAGAGGTTGATGTGTCAATGACAATGGGGTGTAAGTCCGAGGAATTTTCCTGGAGTTAACCGGGCCCGGCCGCCCGTTCCGGGCGGCCTTGCCCGCACGGCGAACTAGTAGCTCCCGTACTCCGGACGGCCTGCGCGGTCGTACGAGTTGATCACGACGCCCGTGGACGTCGTACGGGAGCCGGTGTGCCGGAACGCCGTCGGCAGACCGCCGTCGGCGAACAGGCGCTTGCCGGTGCCGAGGGCCACCGGGAACGTCAGCAGGTGCAGCGTGTCGATCAGTTCGTGGGCCAGCAGGCTCTGCGCGAGACCCGCGCTGCCGTGCAGCTGGAGCTCGCGGCCAGGCCGCTCCTTGAGCGCGGTGACGTCCTTCACCAGGTCGTCACGGCCGATGATCTCCGTGCCCGTCCAGTCGGCGCGGGTCAGCGTGCGGCTCGCCACGTACTTGGGCAGCGCGTTGAGCCGGGAGGCGATCGGGTCGGCGGGGTCGGTCATCTTCGGCCAGTACCCCGCGAAGATCTCGTACGTGCGCCTGCCCAGGAGGAAGGCGTCCACCCGGCCGAACACCTCGTCCACGAAGCGGCCGAAGTCCTCGTCGCCGTACGGCACGGACCAGCCGCCGTGCTCGAAGCCGTCGCTGGTGTCCTCGTCGGGCCCGCCCGGGGCCTGGATGACGCCGTCGAGGGTCTGGAACTGCGTGAGCGTGATCTTCATGGCGACCGCCTTCTGTGTCGTGCCTCTGCCTCGTGCCGCGTGGCTTCCGGCTGCCGGGCGCGTCCGCGCCCCGTCACCTGTTCCGACCCTCGCACCGCCCGGAACTCATCGCTCTCCGGCAGGGTTCCGCCGCCCGCGCCTCGGCGTCCGATTCCCGCCAGCCCCGGGGTGCGGCCGCGACTTTGATGGAGCACGCAAGCACGGGGCCGCCACCGGCGGCCGCCGCGGAACGAATGCGAAAGCGCGGTACTGACATGTCTTCACTCACCGGTCTCACCGGCAAGACGGCCCTGGTCACCGGCGGCAGCCGGGGCATCGGCGCGGCGATCGCGCTGCGGCTCGCCCAGGAGGGCGCCGACGTGGCGATCACCTACGTACAGGGCGAGGACGCGGCCCGCGAGGTCGTCGCCAAGATCGAGGCGACCGGGCGGCGCGGCTTCGCGATCCGGGCCGACGGGGCCGACGCCGGGGACGCCGCGGGCGCCGTCGAGCGGGCCGCGGACGACCTGGGCGGCCTCGACATCCTGGTCAACAACGCGGGCGCAGGCGTCATCGGCCCGCTGGAGTCCCTCAGCCTCGCCGACGTCGACCGCGTCCTCGCCGTGAACGTCCGCGCGGCGTTCCTGGCCTCCCAGGCGGCGGCCGCGCGGCTGCCGCGCGGCGGGCGCATCGTGTCCATCGGCAGCTGCATGGCGCAGCGGGTGCCGGGTCCCGGCGGGACGCTGTACGCCACCAGCAAGGCGGCGCTCATCGGCCTCACCAAGGCGCTCGCGCGGGAGCTGGGCGAGCGGGGCATCACGGCGAACCTCGTGCACCCCGGCCCCATCGACACCGACATGAACCCGGCCGACGGGCCGTACGCGGCGGCCCAGGCTGCCGACACCGCGGTGGGGCGCTTCGGCAGCGCCGCGGAGGTGGCGTCGATGGTGGCGTACCTCGTCGGGGACGAGGCGGCGTACGTCACGGGCACGGAGCTCTCGGTGGACGGCGGCCACGCGGCGTAGCCCCCGTTTTTCGGCGCTTCGCGCCTCGTCCTCAAACGCCGGACGGGCTGGATGGTGCCGCTCGCGGCAGGGATTCCAGCCCCTCCGGCGCGTGGGATCAGCCCAGTTCGCGGTGGCGGGAGCGGAGGGCGGTGGAGCCCGCTTCCGTCAGGCGGCCGAAGAGGCGGAGGCGGGAGATGCCGCCGTCGGGGAAGATGTCCACGCGCGCGTGGGTGCCGACGGCGGTCTCGGGCAGCACGAAGCGGTGGTTCGTGTCGGGCTGCAGCCGGGTGCGCGGCAGCACCTCCACCCACGCCCCTTCGTCACCGTCGCGCACGGACACCGAGGCCCACCCCGCCGAGTTCCCCTTGAGATACGCGGTGTCGATCTCCAGAGCCCGCACGGAGGCCTGCGCCACGAGCCGGTAGCGGATCCAGTCGTGCCCCTGGTCGCGCCGCCGCCGCGTCTCCCACCCGTCGTCCATCTTGCGCGAACGCCCGGGCTGGATGGTGTGGGTGGCGGGCGAGTAGAAGCGGTCGGAGGCGTCCTCGACCTGGCCGCCGTTCTCCAGGGCGACGACGTCGAAGGTGCCGAGCGCGGTGAGCCAGTCGGGGTCGGCGACGACCTCTCCGTAGACCCGGAGGCGGGCTATGCCCCCGTCGGGGTGCTGGTTGACCCGCAGGTGGGTGAACCGCTGCGGCAGGTCCACGGCGAAGCCGTTCGCGGCATGGCCCCCGACGGGCGTGCGCGGGACGAGCACGGTCCACTTGACGTCGTCGGCGAGGAGCTCCTCGGGTGTCGGCGCCCCGTCGACGGCCGTGCCCTCGATGGACACCGCCTGCGGGTAGTTGCCCCGGAAGTGGGCGGTGTCGACGACGACGCCGTGGACGACGCCGGGCGCGCCGAGCCGGACGAGGGCCCAGTCGTGGTCGTCCTCGGTGGGCCAGGGCTGCTCGGCGGACACGCCGCGGCGGCGCCGGGTCTCCCAGCCGTCCATGACCTTGCCCTTGTGCCCGAAGTGCTCGGGGTCGAACTCGGCCGCGCCCGGCAGGAGCAGGTTCTCGCGCATCGCGAAGAACTCGTCGTTGGCGGCGATGACTCCGGCGCCGAGCTGCCGGTCGGCGAGGTTCGCGTACTGGGTGAAGGGGAAGTCGGCGGTGCGGTAGTCGGCGTAGGGCTCGCCGCCGCCGTAGGGGTTGGCGTCGCCGGTGAAGGTGGCCACAAGGGATTGATGCCGTGCCGTCACAGTGATCAGTTCTTCCTTTCCAGGAGTCGGCCCGAGGGGGCGGTGAACTCACCCTCGGACACAATGCGTTGGCCCCGCAGCCAGGTGGACTTGACGACGCCGCTGAGGGTCTTGCCCGCGTACGCGGTGACGCGGTTGCGGTGCTGCAGCCGGGCGGGGTCCACGGTGAAGGTCTCGTCGGGCGCGAGGACCGCGAAGTCGGCGTCGCGGCCCGCCTCGATGGCGCCCTTGCGGTCGAGGCCGACCAGGCGCGCCGGGTGGGTGGACATCCAGCGCGCCACGTCCGCCAGGCCGTGGCCGCGCGCGCGGGCGGCCGTCCACACGGCGGGCAGGCTCAGCTGGAGGCCGGAGATGCCGCCCCAGGCGGTGGCGAAGTCCGCCGTCTTGAGGTCGGCGGTGGACGGGGAGTGGTCGGTGACGACGCAGTCGATGGTGCCGTCGGCGAGCGCCTGCCAGAGCAGGTCCTGATTGGCCGCCTCGCGGATGGGCGGGCAGCACTTGAACTCGCTCGCCCCGTCGGGGACTTCCTCGGCGGTGAGCGTGAGGTAGTGCGGACAGGTCTCGACGGTCAGCCGGACGCCCTCGCGCCTGGCCGCGGCGATCAGCGGCAGGGCGTCGGACGAGGACAGGTGCAGGACGTGCACGCGGGCGCCGATGCGCCGGGCCAGGGCGATGAGGCCCTCGATGGCGGTGTCCTCGGAGACGCGCGGCCGGGTCGCCAGGTAGTCCGCGTACCTGGGTCCGCCGCGGGCGGGCGCGGCGGCCAGCTCGCGCGGGTCCTCGGCGTGCACGATGAGCAGCCCGCCGAACCCGGCGATCTCCCCCATGGAGGCGGCGAGTTGATCGTGGTCGAGCTCCGGGAACTCGTCCACGCCCGAGGGCGAGAGGAAGCACTTGAAGCCGTAGACGCCCGCGTCGTGCAGGGGCCTGAGGTCCTTCACGTTGTCGGGCAGGGCGCCGCCCCAGAAGCCGACGTCGATGTGCGCCTTGGGCCGGGCGACGTCCTGCTTCGTACGGAGGTGACCGACGGTCGTCGTCGGCGGCAGGGAGTTGAGCGGCATGTCGACGAGCGTCGTGATGCCGCCGGCGGCGGCCGCGCGGGTGGCCGTCCAAAAGCCCTCCCACTCGGTGCGGCCGGGGTCGTTGACGTGCACGTGCGTGTCGACGAGCCCGGGCAGCAGCGCGTGGTCGCCGACGTCCTCCAGGCGGGCGCCGGGCTCCACGGGCGCGTCGTGGGGACGTACTGCCACGATCGTGCCGCCGCTGACGGCGACGGACGCGGCGCGCGCCCCCTCGGGGGTGATGACGCGCGTCGAGCGCAGCACCAGTTCGACGTCGGACACCGCGACCCCTCTCCGTATGGGCCCCACGCGTGGGGCCTGCTGGGCCCCTACCGGCGGGCCTGGGTTCCGGCGGCCTTCCGGCCAGCGGAATTCAACGTTCTGTTGAAGGAGTTTTCACTTCGCCGCGGGCCGAGTCAAGGGTCTATACGTTTCCACAAAGTGGAAGTAGAATTCCGTAGTTCAGAACGTAGCTCCGTACAACCCACACCGCCCTGGGCGCTCCGACCGCCTCGCGGGAGACCGGACAAACACGCACTGACCGGCACGGACGGCCCGCCCGCGCCGGATACGCCCCCGCAGGCGCCCGGTAGGCTGCATACCGCCTGCCAGTCGAAAGGAACGCGCCGTGCCGACGTCCAGCGCCAGCACCACCGACGCCGCGAAGTCCTCCGCTCCCGCGCCCGCGAGCGGGGGCGTCCAGTCCCTCGAGCGCGCCTTCGACCTGCTCGAGCGGATGGCCGACGCCGGGGGCGAGGTCGGGCTCAGCGAGCTGTCCGCGAGCAGCGGGCTCCCGCTGCCGACCATCCACCGGCTGATGCGCACGCTCGTCGCCTGCGGGTACGTCCGCCAGCAGCCCAACCGGCGGTACGCGCTCGGCCCCCGCCTGATCCGCCTCGGCGAGTCCGCCTCCCGGCTGCTCGGCACCTGGGCGCGCCCCTACCTCGCCCGCCTGGTCGAGGAGACCGGCGAGACGGCGAACATGGCGCTGCTCGACGGCGACGAGGTCGTGTACGTGGCGCAGGTGCCGTCCAAGCACTCCATGCGGATGTTCACCGAGGTGGGGCGGCGGGTCCTGCCGCACTCCACCGGGGTGGGCAAGGCGCTGCTCGCGCACACGCCGCCGGACGAGGTGCGGGCGCTGCTCGCGCGCACGGGGATGCCCGCCGCCACGGAGAAGACCATCACCACGCCGGACGGCTTCCTCGACGCGCTCGAAGAGGTCCGCCGGGCGGGGTACGCGGTCGACGACAACGAACAGGAGATCGGCGTGCGCTGCCTCGCCGTCTCCGTCCCCGACTCCCCCACGGCCGCGGCGATCTCCATCTCGGGCCCCGCGGGCCGCGTCACCGACGAGGCCACGCGCCTCATCGTCCCCGTCCTCCAACAGGTCGCGACGGAACTCTCCACCGCCCTGGCCAGCTCGGGCCCGTCGGCGTAGTCCCTCGCGGTGCGCCCCTGGCCCGCCCCTTCACGCACTGGGGCTGGAAGATCCAGCCCGTCCGGCGTTTGAGGACGAGGCGCGAAGCGCCGAAAAGCGGGGGTCTGGGGGCGGAGCCCCCAGGAATCGGGAAGGGGCGCCCGCGCGCGGAGCGCGCTGATGGACACAGCGGGGCGCCACCCACGAGGGCGCCTCAGCCGTAAGCCTCGCGAAAGCGTTCCACCGCGCCCCGCACCCCGCCCAGCGCCCCCGTCAAGGCACTGACCGAGCCGATCGACCCCGCGACCAATAAGAGGGACCGCCGCAGCCGGCGGAGATCGGGCGCGCCCGCCGCAGCCATCGCGGCCAACGCCGCCAACTCGTCCTCCGCGATCGCCCGATCGGGGAACTCCCCCGGATAGGAGGCCAGTTCACGGCGCAGCCGGGACACCGCGGCCCGCAGCTCCGTCACCCGCGGATCCTCGTAGCCGCCTGTCGCCGCTCTCTGCCCCATGCTCCGCAACACAGCTCTCCCCCTCGCACGTCGTTGTGCGGCAGCCGCACCTTTCGGCCACGCCCCGGCCGGAACAGGGTCCCCAGAAGCCATGCGGTAAGCAAGGGTCATGACCGAATCACTGTCACCCGCCCCGTCCGCCCCCGCCGCCGATGTCGCCGGTCTGCTGCTCGCCGCGGGCGGCGGACGGCGCCTGGGCGGCTGTCCGAAGGCCCTGCTCGACCACCGCGGGGAGCTGTTCGTGGAGCGCGCCGCGCGGGCCCTGCGCGAGGGCGGCTGCACCCGTGTGCACATCGTGCTCGGGGCCACCGCCGACGTCGTACGGGAGCAGGCGACGCTCCCCGGGTGCGTGCTCGTGGACAACCCGGACTGGCGGGAAGGGATGGGGAGTTCGCTGCGCGCGGGCCTGGCGTCGCTGCGGGACACCGGGGCGCGGGCCGCGCTCGTCACGCTCGTGGACCAGCCCGGCATCGGCGCGGCCGCGGTGGCCCGGCTGCTCGCCGCGTACCGCTCCCCCGCCGATCTCGCGGCCGCCGCGTACGACGGCGAGCGCGGCCATCCGGTCCTGTTCGGCGCGGACCACTGGGACGGCGTCGCGGCGGCCGCGACGGGCGACCAGGGGGCCCGCGCCTACCTCAAGGAGCACGCGGCCGCGCTCACGCTCGTGGAGTGCGGGGACATCGCGGAGCCGTACGACATCGACACGTTCTCGGACCTGGAACGACTGGAATGAAGAGGGCGGGCGGAGGGACGCGGGCGCCGTCGGCACGACCGCCCCGGCGCCCCCTGGCCTCCCCGCCGCACCCCTGCTCCACTGGGAGTGACGGCCGTGGCACTCTGCGCCGCGTTCTGTCGACGAAGAGAATCTCGACATCAACAAACGATTGAACTTCCACCATGAGGAAACTAGTATCCACTGTTCAGAAGCGCCTGACCCGGTGGACGGCGCCCACGGCCGTGTCCCGGCACCGTGGCACGCGGTGCCATATGACCGGGCCGACGGTCGTTCCGCCGCCACCGCCGCGCCGCCCGTGAAGCACGCTCGCTGAAGGAAGTGACAGCTCATGTCCGCACCAGCGCCGTCCCCGCTGGCCATCGTCGACGCCGAGCCCCTGCCCCGGCAGGAAGAGGTCCTGACCGACGCGGCGCTCGCCTTCGTGGCCGAGCTGCACCGGCGGTTCACCCCGCGCCGTGACGAGCTCCTGGCCCGCCGCGCCGAACGGCGCGCCGAGATCGCCCGCACCTCCGCCCTGGACTTCCTGCCGGAGACCGCCGCCGTCCGCGCGGACGACTCCTGGAAGGTGGCGCCCGCCCCGGCCGCCCTGAACGACCGCCGGGTCGAGATCACCGGCCCCACCGACCGCAAGATGACCATCAACGCGCTCAACTCGGGCGCGCGGGTCTGGCTCGCCGACTTCGAGGACGCCTCCGCCCCCACCTGGGAGAACGTGATCCTCGGCCAGCTCAACCTGACCGACGCCTATGAGCGCCGCATCGACTTCACCGACGAGCGCACCGGCAAGTCGTACGCCCTGAAGGACGCGGGCGAACTCGCCACCGTCGTGATGCGCCCGCGCGGCTGGCACCTGAACGAGCGGCACCTCACGGACGCGGACGGCACCCCGGTCCCGGGCGCCCTCGTCGACTTCGGCCTGTACTTCTTCCACAACGCCCAGCGCCTCATCGACCTCGGCAAGGGCCCGTACTTCTACCTCCCGAAGACGGAGTCGCACCTGGAGGCCCGCCTCTGGAACGAGATCTTCGTCTTCGCGCAGGACTACGTCGGCGTCCCGCAGGGCACCGTCCGCGCCACCGTCCTCATCGAGACGATCACGGCCGCGTACGAGATGGAGGAGATCCTCTACGCACTGCGCGACCACGCCTCCGGGCTGAACGCCGGACGCTGGGACTACCTCTTCTCCATCGTCAAGAACTTCCGCGACGGCGGCCAGAAGTTCGTCCTGCCGGACCGCAACCTGGTCACGATGACGGCCCCGTTCATGCGCGCCTACACCGAACTGCTCGTGCGCACCTGCCACAAGCGCGGCGCACACGCCATCGGCGGCATGGCGGCCTTCATCCCGTCCCGCAAGGACGCCGAGGTCAACAAGGTCGCCTTCGAGAAGGTCCGCGCCGACAAGGACCGCGAGGCGGGCGACGGCTTCGACGGCTCCTGGGTCGCCCACCCCGACCTGGTGCCCATCGCCCTGGAGTCCTTCGACAAGGTCCTCGGCGACAGGCCGAACCAGAAGGACCGCCTGCGCGAGGACGTCTCCGTCGCCCCCGGCGACCTGATCGCCATCGACTCGCTCGACGCCAAGCCCACCTACGCGGGCCTGGTCAACGCCGTGCAGGTCGGCATCCGCTACATCGAGGCCTGGCTGCGCGGCCTCGGCGCGGTCGCCATCTTCAACCTCATGGAGGACGCGGCCACCGCCGAGATCTCCCGCTCCCAGATCTGGCAGTGGATCAACGCGGGCGTCGTCTTCGAGGACGGCAAGGCCGCCACCGCGGACCTGGCCCGCGAGGTCGCCGCCGCCGAACTGGCCGCGATCCGCACCGAGATCGGCGAGGACGCCTTCACGGCGGGCAAGTGGCAGGAGGCCCACGACCTCCTCCTCCAGGTCTCCCTGGACGCCGACTACGCGGACTTCCTCACCCTCCCCGCGTACGAGCGCCTGCGCTGACGTCAGGCCTTGGGATCCGAGTGGCCCAGGCTTCGGCCCGGGGCCACTCGGTCGCGTACCAGGCGCTTGACGGCCGTGGGCTCCGGGAAGCCCTGTTCGCGGCGGTCCCAGACCGGCTCGCCGTCGACGCGGACGACGAAGACGCCGCCCGTGCCCGGCTTGAGGGCGAGGTCGGTGAGCTCCGCCTCGAAGGTGGTCAGGAGTTCCTGGGCGAGCCAGGCCGCGCGGGGCAGCCAGCGGCACTGGGTGCAGTACTCGATCTCTACGCGATGGCTCATGGGTACCTCTTCGCGGGGCGCGGGTCGGGCTTGCCGTGCAGGTTGGGGACCTTCTTCAGCCAGGCGGGGCGGCCCGCCTCGGTGGCCCGGGCGCGGCTCTCGTCCTCGGCGGCGAGCTGGGCCCGGGACGGGAAGTCGGTGGGCAGCCAGGCCGCGGAGGCGCGGGCGCGGGCCGTCAGGCAGGTGACGTAGGCCGTGCGCAGCTCGTCGGGGGTGGCGAAGCCCGGCTCGTCGGCGAGCCAGGCGTCGGGGACGTCCGCGGTGATCGCCCGCAGCAGCTCCTCCGTCACCCGCGGCGCGAGCTCCGCGTCGGCCGCCCGCGTGTCGGGGCCGTAGCGGCCGAGCGCGTGCTGGCGGACGTCGTACGCCTTCTCGGCGGTGGCGAGGACCGACGCGGCGTCCCAGCGGTGGTGGAAGACGAGGGCGGCCCCGTGGTCGATGAGCCACAGCTGCGGCGGGCGGACGCCGAACGTGGGCCAGACCATGAGGTTCGAGCTGTGCACGGTGCGGTCGACGTTGGCGGTGAGGGCGTCGAGCCAGACCACCTTGCCCGCTTCCAGCGGGTCCACGTCGAGCTCGGTGTCCGGGGTGAAGTCGTGGGCTCCGGGCAGATAGTCCATGCCCAGGTTGAGGCCCGCGCTGCGGTGCAGCAGGTCCTGGACCTCCTGGTGCGGCTCGTGCGCGGCGACAGCCGGGTCGAAGTGGGCGAGGACCAGCTCGGGCACGCGCAGGCCGAGCCTGCGGGCCAGCTCCCCGACGATGACCTCGGCGACCAGCGCCTTGCGGCCCTGCGCGGAGCCGGTGAACTTCAAGACGTAGGTCCCGAGGTCGTCGGCCTCGACGACGCCGGGCACGGAGCCGCCCGCCCGCAGGGGTTCCAGATATCGAACAGCCGTCACTTCTCGCAGCACACCCGCCACCCTAACCGGCGCCCTCAACTGCTTTTTTGGAGCGGACGGACCTTGATCCATAGGATCCGCTGATGATCACCAGAAAACGGCTCGCGGCGGGCACCTGTGCCCTGTTCGCGGCCCTGAGCATGGGGCTCGCGCCCAGCGCCGCGTACGCGGCCGACGAACCGGACGAGGGCGGGGCGAAGCCCAAGGTCGAGCTCCTCCTCGACGTCAGCGGTTCGATGCGGGCCCGCGACATCGACGGCAAGAGCCGGATGGCCGCGGCGAAGCAGGCCTTCAACGAGGTGCTCGACGCCACCCCCGAGGACGTCGAGCTCGGCATCCGCACCCTCGGCGCCAACTACCGCGGGGACGACCGCAAGACCGGCTGCAAGGACACCGAGCAGCTCTACCCGGTGGGCCCGCTCGACCGCAGGGACGCCAAGACCGCGGTGGCCACCCTCTCGCCGACCGGCTGGACCCCGATCGGCCCGGCCCTGCTGAAGGCCGCCGACGACCTGAAGGGCGGCGAGGGCTCGCGCCGCATCGTCCTCATCAGCGACGGCGAGGACACCTGCCAGCCCCTCGACCCGTGCGAGGTGGCGCGGGAGATCGCGGCCAAGGGCATCAACCTGACCGTCGACACCCTGGGCCTGGTCCCGAACACCAAGATGCGCGCGCAGCTGAGCTGCATCGCCGAGGCCACCGGCGGCACGTACACCTCCATCCGGCACACCGACGAACTCACCGACCGGGTGGGCCAGCTGGTGGACCGCGCGGCCGATCCGGTCGTCAACCCCGTGGCCGTGGACGGCGCCGCCAGCTGCTCGGCCGCGCCGGAGCTCAAGCCGGGCCTGTACACGGACCGCGCCGGGTTCGGCGAGCACCGCTGGTACCGCGTGGACGTGGCGCCGGGCAAGGAGCTGCGCGCCTCGGTGAGCGTGGGCGCCGACCGGGCCGTGAACAACGACTACGGCGTTCTGCTCCGGGCCGTCACCAAGCACGACCGCGAGATCGTGCGCGGCTCCGAGGCCGGGGACGGCCGTACCGACGTGATCTCCACCGGGCTCCGGTATCCGAAGCCCGAGCGGGACGACGACGAGGACGGCGCCGACGAGAAGGAGACCGTCTGCCTCCAGGTGTCGCACTCCTACTCGGCCGCCGCCGGGGCCGCCGCCAAGGGCAAGCCCGGTCTGCCGGTCGAGCTGGCCGTCGACGTCGTGGACGCGCCCGACGGCTCGTCCGACGTGGCGGCCTTCGGCCTCGGCCGCGGCTGGTGGCTGCTCGGCGCGCTCGTGCTCACCGGCTTCGTCGGCGGTGTGCTGTGGGGCTGGCTCTCGCGCTGGCGCGTCGCTGTCTGGAGGACGAACTGATGCGTACGAAACGTCTGCTGGCGGCCGCCGGGCTGCTCGGCCTCAGCGCCCTCCTCGCCTCCGGCCCCGCGTTCGCGGCCTCCGGTGACGACGGCAAGGAGCGCACGGACGCGGGCACGTCCTTCCGTACGGCGACGGAGATCGAGCAGGGCCACAAGGCCACGGCGAGCGCCTCGTCCGGTGACTACCTGTACTGGTCCTTCCCCGCGGACTCCGGTCAGCGGCCCACGGTCAAGGCGACCGTGAAGCTGCCCGGGTCCGCCGCGGGGGCGTCCGACGCCAAGTGGCGGATCGACGTGTACGACGGTCTGCGGCGCCGCCAGTCCTGCATGTACGGCATGCAGGCGCGCAAGGCCGCGGGCGAATCGGTGGAGCTCGCCTGCACCCTGCGCACGGTGCGCGCCTGGTCGGAGCCGTGGGCCAACGATCCGCTGCCGGGCACGTACTACGTGCGCCTGACGGCGACCGGCCTGCGGACCGCCGATCTGGGCCAGCCGGTCACCGCCGAGGTCGAGGCCACGTCGAAGGACGTCGGCGGCTCGGCGGCGGTGGACGGCACCCTGGGCGACCCGCTCGTGCCGGGCTCCAAGCCCTCCGCGGCCGAGCCCGAGGACGGCTGGTCCTCCGGGTGGTGGACGGACCGCTGGGTCTGGACGGGCGTCGGCGGTGTCCTCGCGGCGCTCGCGGGCGTGGGCGGCTACACCCTGACGCGCGGCAACGGCAGGCCTCCGGCCGCTCCGCCCGGCGTCTGAGGGCGCGGCACCCGCAGAGGGAGTCCAGAGGCGAGGCACCCACAGAGGGGGTCCAGGGGCGCGGCAGCCCCCGGGCCCCCTCACCCTTCTCGCAACGCCTTGGCCAGCGGGCCGTCCCCGGTCACGGCGATCCGCCCGCCGCGCACCCCGTCGGCCACGCTCAGCGTCCCCCGCCCGACCTCGACGGCCGTCCCGGCGTCGAGGGTCATGCGCGCGTCGGGCTCCTCGGGCGCGGGCCCGTCCCCGTACGCGACGGTCCCGTCGCCGCCCATGCGCACGTGGAATTCGCCCTCCTCCAGGCTCAGCTCCACCAGGCCCTCCTCCAGGGCGACGGCGTCGAGGAGCGGCAGCGCGAACCAGTGGGCGCGCACCGCGTCGGTGGGCCGGCGCTCGGCGAGTTCGGGGGCGCCCCAGGCGGCGAGGGCCCGCAGGACGGGCGTCAGGTCCCGGCCGCGCCCGGTGAGTTCGTAGACGTACGCGGAGGCGGGCGGCGGCAGTCGACGGCGGGTGGCGAGGCCCGACTGCTCCAGGTCCTTCAGGCGCGAGGCGAGCACGTCGGTGCTGACGCCCGGCAGGTCGGCGTGCAGATCGGTGTAGCGGCGCGGACCGATGAGCAGTTCGCGGACGATCAGCAGGGTCCAGCGGTCGCCGACGGCGTCGAGGGCGCGGGCGGCGGCACAGAACTGGTCGTAGCTACGGCGCGGTCGAGGTGGCATGCGTCGCAGTGTAGACAAGCTGTTGGACTTTCCAAGCTCAAGCTTGGTAAAACCAAGGAACCCACGCTACGGGAGGCACACCGCATGGAGTTCCGGCAGTCCAGCAAGCTCAGCGAGGTCTGTTACGAGATCCGGGGCCCGGTCATCGAGCACGCGAACGCCCTGGAGGAGGCGGGCCACAGCGTGCTGCGCCTGAACACCGGCAACCCGGCCCTGTTCGGCTTCGAGGCGCCCGAGGAGATCGTCCAGGACATGATCCGGATGCTCCCGAGCGCCCACGGCTACACGGACTCGCGGGGCGTCCTCTCCGCCCGCCGCGCCGTGGCGCAGCGCTACCAGGCGCTGGGCATCGACGACGTCTCCGTAGATGACGTCTTTCTCGGCAACGGCGTGTCCGAGCTGGTCACGATGGCCGTGCAGGCGCTCCTTGAGGACGGCGACGAAGTCCTCATCCCGGCTCCCGACTTCCCGCTGTGGACGGCCGTGACCACCCTCTCCGGGGGCAAGGCCGTGCACTACCTGTGCGACGAGCAGGCCGACTGGTACCCCGACCTCGACGACATGGCCGCGAAGATCACCGACCGCACCAAGGCCGTCGTGATCATCAACCCGAACAACCCGACGGGCGCCGTCTACCCGCGCGAGGTCCTCGAAGGCATCCTCGACCTGGCACGGCGGCACGGCCTGATGGTGTTCGCCGACGAGATCTACGACCAGATCCTGTACGACGACGCGGTGCACCACAGCGTCGCCGCGCTGGCCCCCGACCTGGTGGTCCTCACCTTCTGCGGGCTCTCCAAGACGTACCGGGTGGCGGGCTTCCGCTCCGGCTGGCTGGTCGTGACGGGCCCCAAGCAGCACGCGCGGGACTATCTGGAGGGCCTGACGATGCTGGCCTCCATGCGCCTGTGCGCCAACGCGCCCGCCCAGTACGCGATCCAGGCCGCGCTCGGCGGCCGGCAGTCCATCCACGAGCTGACCGCGCCGGGCGGCCGCCTGCACGAGCAGCGCGACCGCGCCTGGCAGAAGCTCAACGAGATCCCCGGGGTCAGCTGTGTGAAGCCGAAGGGCGCCCTGTACGCCTTCGCGCGCCTGGACCCCAAGGTGCACGCCATCCACGACGACGAGAAGTTCGTCCTCGACCTGCTCCTCCAGGAGAAGATCCAGGTCGTCCAGGGCACCGGCTTCAACTGGCCGCACCCGGACCACTTCCGCATCCTGACGCTCCCGTACGCTGACGACCTCGACGCGGCGATCAGCCGCATCGGCCGCTTCCTGAGCGGTTATCGCCAGTAGCCTCCGCGGCCTCGACCGGGGCCGCCACCGCGACGAGGAGCACGCCCGTGGCCGCCTGCCCCACCTGCCAGGTCCCGTCCCTGACCCAGTTCGCCTCGCCCGGCCTGGTCGGGAAGATCGTGTACGAGGGCCACGACGCCGCCGACGACCCCGCCTGGCGCGATTCGGGCGCGGCCACGCTCGACGACTACGCGCGCTGGTGCAAGCACCTGTGCGGGCTCGCCTGTCTGCGGATGGCGCTCGGCCCGGACGCCCCGTCGCTCTTCGAGCTGCGCGACGGGGCCCTGAAGTACGGCGCGTACACGGAGGACCCGCACGACGGCACGATCAAGGGCCTGATCTACGCGCCGTTCGTCGAGTACGCGCGCGAGACGCACGGCATCGAGGCGTCGGTGCACCGCCGGCTGACGCTCGACGAGGTGGTCGACCTCGTCGACACCGGGCACACGGTCATCACGTCCGTGCACTTCGAGATCCGCCGCCCGGAGCGCCCGGCGCCCGGCAGGGGCGGGCACCTGGTCCTGGTCACGGCGCGCACGGCGGACGGGAGCCTGCACTTCCACAACCCGTCGGGGATCGACGCGCCCACGCGCACGGCACAGCTCCCGCGCGCGGAGTTCGAGCCGTTCTTCGCCGGACGCGGTGTATCCATGCGCTGACCGACAGTCATGACAGGACGTCACCCGTCCTGTCAGGATGGCTCGATGATGCACTCAGGCAGGGTCGCCGTGGTGGGCGGCAGCGTCGCGGGCTGCGCGGCCGCACTGGCCGCGCACCGGGGCGGCGCGGACGAGATCACCGTGTACGAGCGGGCCGCGGGCCGCCTCGCCGACCGGGGCGTGGGCCTCGCCGTCCACAACTCCCGCTACGCGGAGCTGGAGTCGGCGGGCTACCTGGACGCGGACATGCAGTGGGTGCAGCTCGTCAGACGCCACTGGTACGTGCGCGACGACGCGGCGGCTGACCCGCGCGGGCACGCGGTCGCGGTGATGCCCTTCCCGTTCCGGACGTACAACTGGGGTCCGCTGTGGGGCGAGTTGCGGCGCCGGGTGCCCGAGACGGTCACGTTCCGCACCGCCACCGCGGTCACCGGGGTGCGGGCCTGCCCGGGAGGGGCCGTGGTGGAGACGGACGACGGCACGGAGCGCTTCGACGTGGTGGTGGGCGCGGACGGCTACCGCTCGGTGGTGCGCGAGGCGGCGTTCCCCGGCGTGCGCGCCGAGTACGCGGGCTATCTGGCGTGGCGCGGCGCGTACCCGGAGGAGCGCCTGTCGGAGCCGGACCTGTGGGGCGTAGAGGACTGCGTGTACGCCGTGTTCGACGGCGGCCACGTGATCCTCTACCGCATCCCCGACGGGACGGGCGGGCGGCGGGTGAACTGGGTGCTGTACACGGCGCCGCCCCGCGGCCTGGACGCGGACCTGGGCTTCGACCATCCGCGGAGCCTGCCGCCCGGCACCCTCACGGACGCCCTGAGCGGCCATCTGGCGTACGTGGCCGACGTGCTGCTCCCGCCCTACTGGGGAGCGGTGGTGCGCGCCACCGCACCGGCCGAGGTGTTCGTCCAGCCCATGTACGACTACACGGCGCCGCGCTACACCGAGGGCCGGGTGCTGCTCGCGGGCGACGCGGCGACGGTGGCCCGTCCGCACACGGGCGCGGGCGCGGTGAAGGCCCTCCAGGACGCCACCGTCCTGGAGTCCGCCATCACCACGGCGGTGACCTGGCCGGACGCCCTGGATTCCTACGACGCCGACCGCACCGTCGCGGGCCGCACCATGGTCGACCTGGGGCGGCGCCTGGGCCGCGCCCTGGTGCAGGAGACCCCCGACTGGCGCTCCCTCGGCCAGGGCGGCATGGAGGCGTGGTGGCAGCGGGCGGACGGCGCGGGAGCCTTCGGCGGGCGGGAGCTGCGGCGCGGGTGAGCCCCCTCTCCATGACGTACGGATCATGGAATACGAGCACCCTCCGCGCGGTTCGCACTGAGCGGAACCGAGCAGAACGGAACGCACATGGGTGATCTCCTCCTGGTCCGGCACGGCGAGACCGAATGGTCCCTGTCCGGGCAGCACACGAGCTGGACGGACATCCCCCTCACGGAGCACGGCCGCGAGCAGGCGCGGTCGCTTGCGCCGCTGATCGGGAGGTACCGGGTCGACGCGGCGTTCACCAGCCCGCGCCTGCGGGCCCGCGAGACCGCGGCGCTCACGGGCTTCGCGGACGCGCGCGTGGACGACGACCTGGCCGAGTGGGACTACGGGGCGTACGAGGGCGTGACGACGGTGGAGATCCACCGGACGCGGCCCGACTGGTTCCTGTTCACGGACGGCGTCGCCGCGGGTCCGCCCGAGCATCCGGGCGAGTCCCCCGAGCAGGTGGGCGCGCGGGCCGACCGCATGCTGGCCAAGGTCGACGCGGCCCTCGCCAACACGGAGGGCAGCGTGCTCCTCGTGGCCCACGGCCACTTCCTCCGCGTCCTCGCCGCCCGCCGCCTGTGCCTCCCGCCGTCGGCGGGGGCCCACTTCCAACTGGCCACGGGCACGGTGAGCCGCCTCAGCTACGAACACGGCCGCCCGGTGGTGGCCACCTGGAACCTCCGGCCGTCGGCGTAGATCGCGCCATCGCGCTCGCGCGGAGCGCGATGGGGCAGGACCGGAGCTAAGCCCGGCGTGGGGACACCAGAACGTACCGCCGTCCCGTCCGGGCGTCGCCGTGCTCGCTGACCAGCCACCCCGCCCGCTCAAGGACCGCGCCGCAGGCCCGCACGCCTTCGCTCGTCTCCTCCCGCACCTCGACCACGTCCGGCTGCACCGCGTCCACCACGCGGTACCCCTCCCGGCCGGGCCCCGCCGGCGTCCGGCCCGCCGCCTCCAGGGCTATCGCCACGGCCCGCACCTGGTGCGCCCGCTCCCACGCGCAGGGCGTCTCCCGGTCGCCGCCGGGGTTCGTCATGCGCCGCATCTCGACGATGCCGAGCCAGGCGCCGCGCACCTCCCGGGCCCGCGCGGGCCCGTCCTCGCCGGGCCGGTCCTGCTCGGTGCCGGTGCGGGCCGCGAACACCCCGGACTCCGCCTCCACCGGCGCCGTCTCGGGGACGGCCCCCGCCGGCTCCTCCCGCACGCGGTGGCCCGCGGGTGTCAGGAAGTACGCGTGCGGCGGACGGGGGTGCCGGAAGGCCAGCTGGAGCCGCACCAGCGCGGTGAGTTGCGCCTCCGTCCCACGCAGGCGCCCCGTCACGGGGTCCGCCTCCGCGATGATGCGCCGCTGCGCGGCGGTAGTCGGCTTGGCCATGCCTCCGATGGTGCCGCACCCCACTGACATCGGCCTCTCCAGGCACCGCAACGGGGCGGCAGGGATGCACCCCCGGCCGCCCCATGGCCCTATGCGGTTGAGGCGTTCACGCAGCGCGCCTGAACCGCAGGCTCAGACATGCGCCTTGACTTGGCGCACAGGCTGCCCCAGCGCCTCAGCGACCAAAGCGAGTTCCCCCTCACTGAACCAGTCCCGCTGCGGGTTCCGGACAGTGATCTCAAACTGAGCGAACCACACGGCCAGTCGTAGTTCAGTACGTTCAGAGACGTGTGGGCCCCGCAGCAAGGCACAGTGACCGTGAGATCAGCGAAGCCGCTCTCGCCGTGCGTTCCCATCCGGTCCGCCCACCATCCGATGTCGAGGGGAGCGTCGCAGCGAGGGCATTCGATCCTGTCCAGGTTCGCACCGCAGTCGACGAAGGTGGCTGTGTCGTACCACATCACCTCGACCTCGCCGGTGTCACCGCTCCCGGTGGCGAACTCCGTGAGAACTGCGGCGGCCCGGTCGGCCGCATCCTGGCCGGGCTGCCAGTGCGGATTGCTCGGGATAACCGACAGCTTGTCGTCACTCATCGCATGCCTCGTCTTTCATCAAGGTCTGCGAATATTTTCTTGATTAAAGCCGCTTGGGCGCGGGCGGCGATCGTGGTGCTGGCCGCCGCGGACGCCCTCGTGGCGTGGTAGGCGGTCTTCCCGGCTTGGCTCACCCCGGGGGGTGGGCAGGCCCGGGGAGCTCGGTCTGGAATGCCGGGAAGTCGTGTGGAGTTGAATGCCCTGCAAGGCGTGTACCGCACAGAAGAGGGAGCACCGTGGCGCAGCAGCAGGGGGGATCCGGAGCGGGGGCGTACTCCGTCGGGATCGTCGTTCGGGGGTACGAGACGGACTCGCAGGGGCATTTGAATCAGGCCGTCTATCTGCAGTACGCGGAGCACGCGCGGTGGTCGATGCTGTTGGAGGCGGGGATCCGGCAGGCGGATCTGATCGAGAAGGGCGTCGGGCCGGTGGCGTTGGAGAACACGCTGCGGTATCGCAGTGAGTTGCGGGCCGGGGACGAGGTGTCCGTGTCGTGCCGGTTCGTGTGGGGCGAGCGGAAGACCTTCCGGGTCGAGCAGGTCTTCACCAAGCCGGACGGCACGGTCGCCGCGGAGCTGACCGGCGTGGCAGGGCTGCTCGATCTGAAGGAGCGGCGGATGGTCGAGGACCCGAAGGAGTACTTCCGGGCGCTCGCGACGGACGTCCGGGTCCTCGGCCTGTAGGCGTCAGGCGGCTGCGAGCGCCGCCAGGTCCTCGGTGTCCAGGGTGAGCGCGGCCGCCGCCACGTTCTCCTCCAGGTGTGCCGGTGAGGACGTGCCGGGGATGGCGAGGACCGCCGGGGACACGGAGAGGGACCAGGCGAGCCCGACCTGCGCGGGGCTCGCGCCGTGCCGGTCCGCGACCCGGCGCAGCGCGGCGATGTGCGGGGCCCCCGCGCCGCCGAGCGGGAAGAACGGTACGAAGGCGATGTTCTGGCGGGCGCACAGTTCCACCAGGGCGTCGGCCTCGGCGTCACGGGACACCGGGCTGTAGCGGTTCTGCACGGCGGCGACGGGTGCGATCGCCTGGGCCTCGGCGAGCTGCGCGGCGGTGGCGTTGCTGACGCCGAGGTGCCGGATGAGGCCCTCTTCGCGCAGTTCGGCGAGGGCTTCGAAGCGGCCTTCGCCGGGGCCGTCCTGGCTGAGGAAGCGCAGGTAGACGAGGTCGAGGCGGTCGACGCCGAGCTGGCGCAGGTTCCGGTGCACGTCGGCCTTGAGCTTCGCGGGGCCCGCGGCGTCGAGCCAGTCGTGGTCCGGGGAGCGGTCGGGGCCGACCTTCGTGGCGATCACCAGGTCGTCGGGGTAGGGGTGCAGGGCCTGCCGGATGAAGGCGTTGGCGGACAGGTCCTTGTAGAAGTAGAACGCGGCCGTGTCGATGTGGTCGACGCCGAGTTCGACGGCGCGGCGCAGCACGGCGACGGCCGCCTCGGGGTCGCCCGCGGGGCCCTCCCAGGTGCGGCCGGGCAGCCGCATCGCGCCGAAGCCCATGCGGTTCACCGGCAGGTCGCCTCCCACGGTCCAGCGTCCTGCTGCGGAGGCGGGTGACCCTGTCTCGTGCGGGGTGGTGTTCTCGTGCGGCATGGGGACGATTCTGGAGCCGGTGGGAGCCGGGAGCGGGAGGGTGGCAGGTTGTTGCCAGCCGGGGCCGCGCCGGCGCCCGAGCAAGAGAGAGGTGAGTGGGATGAGCGGGGCGTACGAGGACGTCGTCACGCTGCGCGGGGAGCGCGAGCTGGTGCTGCGCGCCGGGGACCTGTTCGCCGCCGCGCGCGAGGAGTTCCTGTGCGGGGCCGCCGACCTGGTCACCTGGTCCGGCGGCGTCAACGCCGTCTTCGCCGACGGCAAGCGCCCGCCCCTGCCGAAGCCCGCGCCGCGCGACGGCCTCGTCATGCGCAAGGTGTACACGCGGCAGGCGCTCGGCGACCCGTACTCGGAGCGGCGGCTCACGGCGATCGCCGCGTCCGGCGCGGACGTCCGCATCTCGTCGGCGCCCCTCGCCCGCGAGGCCATCGTCATCGACCGGCGGATCGCCGTCCTCGCCGGTTCGGAGTCCCGGGGGCCGCGTACGTACACGGTGGTGCGGGTGCCCGAGGTCGTCGACGGGGTGCGGTCGCTGCTGTACGCCACGTGGGAGGCGGCCGAGCCGCTCGCCGATGCCCTGCGGGCGTCCGTGCCCGCCCTTGACGAGGAGGCCCGCCTCGTCCTGGGCGCCTTGAGCGACGGCCTGACCGATGAGGCCGGGGCCCGGCGGCTCGGGATGTCCTTGCGGACGTATCGGCGGCGGGTCGCGGAGCTCATGGCCGGGGTGGGGGCGACGTCTCGCTTCCAGGCGGGGGTGCGGGTGCGGGGGCGGTAGGCCTCGCGGGCGCGCCCCAGGCCCGCCCCTTCCCGAACAAGGGGGCTCCGCCCCCTTGAACCCCCGAATCGGCGCTCCGCGCCTCGTCCTCAAACGCCGGACGGGCTGGATGGTGTCGGTCGCGGACGTCATTCCGGTCGTTGTCGGGGCGGTCGCGGTCGGCGGGGCGCATGGCGTGTGCGCCGCTGCGTGGCATCGCGCGCCCCCTCACCCTCCCCTTGCACGGCAGACGTTGGCGATATCTGCCCATCTGACGGGCATTTAGGGCCACTGCCCCTCATGGCCGCATTTCGTCTGCCTGTGGTGCCGGGTGTGCCGTGAGAGTGAGCCGGTGTACAGGCCGGTGGCATCCGTCACCTGTCCGCCCCGAAGAAGCGGAGGACAAACGCCATGCCCGATGTCAACCTTCCCAACGGCCGCTACGTCATCGGAGCCCACATCGGCTTCCGGATCGTCCTCACTCCCACCCCGCACGCCGTCCAGCACGGCCGGCCCGTGATCGCGGCACCCGAGCTGATCCCCCCGATCGCCCAGGAATGGGTCATCGAGCGCGCCAGCGAGGACCTGCCGGGGCAGTACCACATACGTCCCTACGTCGGCCCGTCCGACCAGTACCTGACCTACACCGGCGAAGAGGTCTTCGTCAGCCAGGGTTCGCCGACCCCCTGGCGGATCCAGCCCACCCCGTCCGGGCTCCAGATCACCTCGGACAAGGGGCTCGTCGTGCGCGCCGAGTACATCGGCAGTCACGTCAAGCTGGCCCAGGAGGACGACACGCCCAACGAGGCCTGGTCGTTCCACTTCATCGGCCCCGCCGACTAGCGGTCCCTGTCCCAGCCGCCCCGGCCACGCCCCTGCGCGTGACCGGGGCCCACCTCTGTTCAGGCGAGCGGCAGCCGCGCCCACACCGTCTTGCCGATCTCCCGGCCCTCCACGCCCCACGCCTCGGCGAGCGCCGCTACGAGGACGAGTCCGCGGCCCGACTCCGCTTCGTCCGACGGCACTTCGACCGACTCCGGCGGCGCGCACTCCGCGCGCGTGTCCGACGTCTCGATCCGCAGCGCCCCCGCGAGCAGCAGCAGCCTCAGCTCGAAGCTGCGCCCGGGAACCCGCCCGTGCGTCACCGCGTTCGCGGCCAGCTCCGCGACGATCTGGGCCGCCGCGTCGGAGAGTTCGCTGCCGTAAGGGATTCCCCAGCCGTTCAGCTGGTCGCGCGCGAGCGTTCTCGCCCGGCGGGCCCCGCGCGGGCTGGCGCTGATACGCCGTGTGAACACATGTGCTGGTGTGGGGGTTTGTACCTGGGGTGGCATGCGGTCCACGGTGACCGTGTGAACGCGCGGTTCGGGAGGCACCAAACTCGTACGCTCCGTAAGTGTACGAGTGCGAAACGTAGACAGTGGGGGTGACTGCCCGTAAGCATGGGCGCGTTGGCGGGGACGGTAAGCGAGCGTCAGGGGATACCCGTGATGTCGTCAAGCACGCAGGGCTCTCAGGAGCCCGAACCGACCGATGGGCTCAAGGCGTTCGGCGCCGCGCTCAAGAGCTTCCGCAAGCGGGCCGGGTACACACAGGAGTCCCTGGCCCCCGAGATCGGGTACTCGACACACTTCATCGCATCCATCGAGCAGGGCAGGCGCTTTCCGCCACCACGCTTCGTGGACCAGACGGAGGCCACGCTGGACGCCTTCGGGACGCTGCGGCTCATGGTGAACCAGCTTTCGCGGCAGCGGGGGTTGGCCGCGTGGTTCCGCCAGTGGGCTCGCCTTGAGCAGGAAGCCCTCACCCTCTACACGTACGAGTGCCGCCTGATTCCGGGCCTGTTGCAGACACCCGCGTACGCGGAGCGGCTGTTCGCCAATCAGCTTCCACCCTTGGGCGACGAGCAGATCCAGGCCCAGCTCGCGGCACGCGTGGAGCGCCAGAAACTCCTCACGGACCGGCCGAACACGGCGTACAGCTTCATCCTGGAAGAGCATCTGTTCCTGCGGAGCATGGGTGGGGACGAGGTCACTCGGGGGGTCATCGACCACATCCTCCAGCTCGCCGAGCGCCGGAACATCGAGATTCAGATCATGCCGCTGAGGCGCGAGACGCACTCAGGGCTCGACGGTCCCATCCAGCTGTTGGAAACCCCTGAGAACAGGTGGTTCGCGTACTGCGAAGGCCAGCGGTCCGGCCAGCTTCTCTCCGACCCGAAAGAGATCAGCGTGCTCCAGATGCGGTATGCCAGGATGCGCTCACAGGCTCTCTCCTTCGAACACTCGGTGAGCCTGCTGGAGCGGATGCGAGGAGCATGATGAGCACCCTCAAACTGGCCTGGTTCAAAAGCAGTTACAGCAGCGGAAGTTCGGGCGACTGCGTAGAGGTCGCTCTCTCCTGGCGCAAGTCCAGCCACAGCAGCGGCGGAGACGGTGACTGCGTAGAGGTAGCCACCTGCCCCACCACCATCCACATCCGTGACTCCAAGCGCCCGGCCGGACCCCAGCTCACGGTCACCCCGGAGGCGTGGGCCGACTTCGTCCCGTACGCGGGCAGCGGTCAGTAGCCCACCCGCAGCGCGTGCGCGCTGAGCACCGGCGCCAAGGGCTGGTGGTACGTCGTCCCGCCCGAGGTGCAGTTGCCGCTGCCGCCGACCAGGAAGCCGAGCGCGGCGTCGCCGCTGAAGGTGGGGCCGCCGGAGTCGCCGGGCTCGGCGCAGACGGTCGCGGCGAACAGGCCGGTGACCGTGCCCTGCGGGTAGGTGATCGACACGTTCGTCGCCGTGACCCGGCCGCAGCGCATGCCCGTCGTGGGTCCCGAGCGGCAGACGGACTGGCCCACGACGGGGTTCGCGGCGCGGTTGATGCGGATGATCTGGACCCCGGCGGCGACCTCGCTCGGATACGAGTAGTCGGGGTTGGTGAACCGCACGAGCGCGTAGTCCTTGCCGGGGAAGACGGCCGTCTCGGTGATGCCCACCTGGGTGGTGAGGCCCGGGTCGGCGTACCACTTGGTGCCGACGCCGCCGCAGTGGCCCGCCATGATGCCGTAGTAGTGGGTGCCGTTGGTGGCGTTGAAGGAGACGACGCACCGCCCGGCGGGGCTGAAGAGCAGGGTGCCGCCGCGCAGCGGTGTCTGCGCCGGGGCGGCCGTGGCGGCGGGCGCCGCCATCAGGGCGAACGCGCCGATGAGTACGGCACATAAGAGTCGGGCGACGGCGGTACGGGGCCTCATGGCGCCTCCAGTGCGGGGAAGGGTGGGGGCGCCGCCATTGTGGCGGAGTGACCGTAACGCAGGCGATCGGACGGACGCCGACCGTTACAGAGGCGGGTAGCGCGGGCGTGGTGATCCTTTCGGTTGGGCAAAAGGCATTGATGCCGCACAGGTCGGCGAACCATGCTGAGGCGGACGGGGAAGATCGACCGCAGACCGACCGAAAGGCAGCACCCATGGACGACGTCACCGCGATCGGACCGGCATGACGGCGGTAGTCACGGACCTCATCACGTATCCGGTCAAGGGATGTGCCGGGGTGGCGCTCACGGAGAGCGGTCTGACTCCGGCGGGCCTCACGCACGACCGCGCGTTCATGGTGGTCGACGACTCCGGCGTGTACCGCACGCAGCGCAAGGACACCCGGCTCGCGGTGATCCGCCCCGAGGTGAGCTGGGACGGCGGACGGCTCACGCTGCGGGCCCCGGACGTGGAGCCGCTGGAGATCGAGGTGGACACCGAGTCGCCGCGCTGCGACGTGGACCTGTTCGGGGCGCCGTTCCGGGCCGTCGACCAGGGCGCGGACGCGGCCCGGTGGCTGTCGGACGTGCTCGGCACGGACTGCCGTCTGGTGCGGGTGCCGCCGGAGCACGACCGGGTCACCGACGGGCTCCACCCCGGCACGTCCGGCTTCGCCGACAGCGGCGCCCTGCACCTGCTGTCACGGTCCTCGTACGACGACCTCAACGCGCGCATCGAGGCCGCCGGTCGCGCTCCGGTGACCCTGAGCCGGTTGCGGCCCAACGTCGTCGTCGACGGGTGGGACGCGCCGCACACGGAGGACGCGGTCCGCAACGTCGGCATCGGCAACACCGAGCTGGGCTTCGCCAAGCTCGCGGTGCGCTGCGCGGTGACCCTCGTCGACCAGGACTCGGGCGAGCGGGCGGGGCCCGAGCCGCTGCGTACGTTGGCCACGTATCGGCGGCAGCCGGGCGGAGGGGTTTCCCTCGGGGCCAAGTTCTCCGTGCTGCGCACGGGCAAGTTGACCCTTGGCGATGAACTGGACGTCACCGTCTGGGAGTCTGCCGCCGAGTAGTCGTCTGCGGGTGCATGGGGGTGGTTCGCGCAGTTCCCCGCGCCCCTTACGGGGCGCCCCCCCGCATTTTGAAGCGGACGCTTCAGAACATGCTACCGTCCACCCTGGTTTTGAAGCGACCGCTCCAAAACAAACACACCTACTCCAGGGGGACACCCATGCCGCTCGCCGTCTACGTGTTGGCGCTCGGGATCTTCACGCAAGGGACATCGGAGTTCATGCTGTCCGGGCTGCTGCCGGGCATGGCGGAGGACTTGGGGGTGTCCGTTCCCGACGCGGGGCTGCTGATCTCGGCGTTCGCGATCGGCATGGTCGTCGGGGCGCCGCTGCTCGCGGTGGCGACGCTGCGCTGGCCGCGCCGGACGGCCCTGGTGATCCTGCAAGCCGTGTTCGTGGCGGGCCACGTGGTGGGCGCGGTGGCGCCGGGCTACGGCCTCCTCTTCGCGACGCGGATCGTCAGCGCGCTCGCGTACGCGGGGTTCTGGGGCGTGGCCGTGGCGACGGCGGTCGCGCTCGTGCCGGGCGAGGCGAAGAGCAAGGCGGTGGCCCTGGTCGCGGGCGGTCTGACCCTCGCGACGATCGTCGGCGTACCGGCGGGCACCGTACTGAGTCAGTCGGCGGGATGGCGGGCCGCGTTCTGGGCGGTCGCGGCGGCGACGGTGGTGAGCCTGGTGTGCACGGTGGTGGCGGTGCCGGGCGGCGCCCGGAGCGAGCGCGGCGCGGCCCCTTCCGTGCGGACGGAGCTGCGCGGCATGGCGCGGCCCCAGCTGTGGCTGTCATACGCCGTCACGGCCTTCGCCTTCGGCGCGGTGATCGTGACCTTCAGCTATCTGGCCGCACTGCTGACCGACGAGACGGGCCTGAGCGAGGGGTGGGTGCCCGCGGTGCTCGCGCTGTTCGGCGCGGGCGGCATGCTCGGCCTGGTCATCGGCGGCCGGACCGCCCGGACGCACGCGGTGGCCACGCTCGCGTGGGGGCTCGGCGCGCTCGCGGCGATCTCGGCGGTGCTCGCGCTGACCGCGGGCTCGGCGGTGGCCGTCGTGGTGGCGCTCGTCTTCCTGCTGGGCATGGCGGGGTACGTCACCAACCCCGCCCTCCAGTCACGGGTGTTCACGCTCGCGCCGGGCGCGCCCACGCTCGTCGACGCGACCAACACGGCCGCGTTCAACGTCGGCAACACCCTCGCGCCGATGCTCGGCGGTCTCGCCATCGACGCGGGCTACGGGTACGCGGCCGTGGCCTGGGTCGGGGCGGGGCTCGCGGCCCTCGGCTGCGCGGCGGCGGTGTGGGCGGGGATGCTGGAGCGGCGGACCGCCCCAGCACCTTCCGTTTCGGCGTCGGCCAGTTTTGAAAAGGTATTCCAAAACGGATAGGGTCCGCGCATGGCCAGGCCACGACAGTTCGATGAGGACCGCGTCATCACCGCGGCCATGGAGACCTTCTGGCGCCGCGGGTACGAGGGCACGTCGACGCGTGACCTGTGCGAGTCGACGGGCCTCGGCCCGTCGAGCCTCTACAACACCTTCGGCGGCAAGCGCGAGCTGTACCTGCGCGCCCTCGACCGCTACTACGACACGGTCACCGGCGCGCAGGTCGAGCGGCTCCAAGGCCCCGGCACCGCCAAGGAGCGGCTGCGGGCGATGATCCTGCACTCGATCGAGAGCGACCTCGACGCGGACGACGGCCGCGGCTGCTTCGCCATCAACGCGGCGATCGAGCGGGCCGGGCTCGACGGCGACGTGCGCCGGGCCGTGCGGCGCGGCTTCGACCGCGTCGAGGACGAGGTGTGCGCGGTGACCCGGGCCGGGCAGGCCACCGGCGAGATCGCGGCGGGGCGCGACCCGCGCGAGGTGGCGCGCCTGGTGCAGAGCACGTACTACGGCCTGCGGGTCCTGGCCCGCGTACGGGACGACCGGAAGGCCCTGGTGACCACCGTCGACGCCGTCCTGGAAGAGCTGTGACGGGGCCGGACGCGCGCGCCGCCGCCGAGCGGAACCTCGCCGCCCACGCCGGTCACCTCCACCGGCACCTGCCGGGGGCCGCCGTCACCGACCACGGGGACCTGGTCGTCGCGGACAGCGGCATCGACGACGACACCTTCAACATCGTCGCCGCGGCCCGGTTCACCGAGGAGAGCGCGGACGAGCGCGTCGCCGCCACCGTGCGAGAGCTGACCGGCACCGGGCGCGCCTTCTCCTGGTGGGTGGGTGACACCTCGACGCCGGGCGACCTCGGCGCGCGGCTCGCCGCCGCCGGGCTTCCCGCGTCCGGGACCGAGACCGGCATGCGGCTCGACCTGGGCGCGGCACCGCCGCCCGCGCACGCGCCGGGCCTGGAGATCAGGGCCGTGACCACGGCCGCCGAACTCGACGCGTACGCCCAGGTCCTGGCCGCCAACTGGGAGCCCCCGGCGGCGACGGTCCGCGCCTTCTACGCGGCCGTCGCCGAGGGGGCGCTCGCCGCGGACTGCCCCGCCCGCTACCTCGTCGGGTACGTCGACGGGCGGCCGGTGTGCACCGCCGAGGCGTTCCTGCACGCGGGCGTCGCCGGGATCTACAACATCTCGACGCTCGCCGCCGACCGGCGCCGCGGCTACGGCGGGGCCATCACGCTGGCCGCGCTGCACGCGGGCCGCGACGCCGGACTGCGCGCAGCGGTGCTCCAGGCGTCACCGGAGGGCGAGCCCGTCTACCGCGCGCTCGGCTTCGCGGCCTGCGGCACGTTCACCGAGTACGCCGTGGTCAGCGGGTCCGCAGCTGCGTCGAAGGGATGACCTCCTGCGGCTGGTTCGGGCTGGACCACAGGAGTTTCATGTGGGCCTCCCCCGTCTGCTCCGCGTAGTCGACGCGGATCGCGTGCCGCTTGCCCGCCTCCAGGCGCACCTGGGCCTTGTCGACCTTGGGCTCGTGCGGGTTCCAGGAGTCGATGACCGGCTTCCCGTCGATCCACACGCGCACGACGTCGTCGGAGACCGTGGTGAGCGTGTACGTCTCCGAGCGGCGCGGCTCGACCGAACCCGTCCAGCGCACGCCGAACCGATCCGCCGCGACGGCCGGGTGGGGTGAACCGGTGTACTTCCAGGAGTGGTTGACCGTGGGGTCGGTCCGGGTCACCTTCGGGGCGCCGGACAGCTCGGCGTTGTCGAAGACCTCCTGCTTCAGGCCCTTGCCGTCGCCGGGGCGGGCCGCGCGGCCGGGGTCCACCCTCAGCTCGATGACGGTGGCGGTGGGGTTGGTGGCCGCGCCTGACGGGGTGAGGTCGTAGCCGTCGCCGGACTTGGTGACGGTGACCCGCTGCGAACTGCCGAGCACCCGGGCCGACTTGACCGCGAAGTCCGTGCGGGCCTTCAGATGCAGGGACCCGCCCGCGGCCGGCCAGCGCGTGACCGCCGCGTACAGGGTGTCGCCCTTGCGGCTGACCGTGCCCCAGTCCGGCTCCTCGACGAGGCCGCCGTAGCGGGCGCCGAAGACCGCTTCGCCCTGGCCGGCCGTGCGCAGCCAGGTTCCCATCTCCCCCAGCCGGTCCACGGACGGCTGCGGGACGCGGCCGCGCGCGTCGGGGCCGACGTTCAGGAGGTAGTTGCCGCTGCGCGAGGTCGTGGCGAGGAGGTTGCGCACCAGGGTCTGCCCCGACTTCCAGTTCTGGTCGTGGCGGGCGAAGCCCCAGTGGTCGTTCAGGGTCATGCAGGACTCCCAGAGCTGGCCGTCCACGGGCGCGTCGGGGATCTCCTGCTCGGGCGTGCCGTAGTCGCCGTCGACCACGCGGCGCTTGCCGACGCGGTTGTTGACGACGAGGTCGGGGTCCAGGCCGCGCAGATACGCCTCCAGGCGTTCGCCGTCCCGGGCGGTCCACGGGTTGTGCGGGTCCTCGGTGTCCCACTCGCCGTCGAACCAGAGCAGCGCCGGGTCGTACTGGTCGACCAGCTCCTTGAGCTGCGCGTACATCCGCTTCTCGTACTTCGGGAAGGTCGCCGGGTCCGGGAAGTCCGGGTCGTGCCAGTCCCAGATGGAGTAGTAGAAGCCGAGCTTGATGCCCGCGGCGTCGGCGGCCTCCTTCAGCTCGGCGAGGATGTCGCGCTTCTTGTCGAACGACGAATGGTCGCGCAGGTTCCAGGAGTTGACCTTCGTCGGCCACATCGCGTAGCCCTCGTGGTGCTTGGACGTGATGACGATGTACTTCATCCCGGCGTCCTTCGCCGCCTTCACGACGGCCTCGGCGTCGAAGTCGGCGGGGTCGAACGACCGCGCCCGCCGCTCGTACTCGGCCGTCGGGATCCGGCACTGGCGCTTGATCCACTCGGCGTTGCGGCAGACGGTGCCGTCCGGGCGCGTGTACTCGCCCTCCAGATTGGAGTAGGCGCCGAAGTGGATGAACATGCCGAACCGGTCCTGGCGGAACCAGTTGGTGCGGTCGGCGGTGAAGGGGTCGTCGGCGGCGTGGTCCGTACCGGGGCCCGCGGCCTGCTGGTGCCGGGGCGCGCCCTGCGCGGGCGCGACGGCGGACAGCGGCAGGGCGGTGGCGGTGAGGAGCAGGGCGAGTGCGGTCACTCTTCGTCGCATGAGCGGCTCCTGTTCGACTACGGGACGCTCGGGAACGTAGGAGCGGATACATCGGATGTCAATGGCCCCAACCGCGGCTCCCGTGCCGCAAATCGCGCCATGTTTCGTACGGTGCTCCGATGACTGCCCTGCTCTGGACCTGGGCGCGGCCCGGACAATCACCGACGACCTGACAGCCGCGGCAGGGGCGACGACTGGTAGCTTCGCGGGGAAGCCCGGCCCTGCGGCCAACCGGTGGAGGTCTGACCGGAACCTCCCCGACTGAGGGGATGACGACCGGATGGGACCTCCGAACCCGAGGAGCCGGATGGCTCGCTTCACCAATGCCTACTGGCGCTTCGAAAGACGCTGCAGCCGTCCGCCCACCCGAAGCCAGCAATTCTCCGCAAGGCATCCCGTGCTCATCGGGACGCTCGCGGGGGTGGTCATGTTGGCGATCTTCTCCCTCACGTCCCTGGACGCGGGGAATGGAGTCGCCCACAGCATCCTGACCCCCCTCCTGGGCGGCATCCTCATGGGCGCGGTCTTCACCGGCTCCTGCTACCTGGAAAGAAGGCGCCAGCAGAAGCTGTTCCACGCTGGCGCAGATGGCTCATAGGCGTGACGTCGCCCATTGGGTCCGAAGGCAGGGGCAGGGCCGTTGCGGCGCGGGGTCGATCGTCTGACGGTTGGTTAGGGAGTGGGGGCCCGCGGGGCAAGAGTCAGCTCGGGGGTCGAACCGTCTGCCGAGTCCGGGAGTCCTCATGTCCCAGTTGCCCCGCCGCGCCCTGCTGACCGGTCTCGTCGGATCGGCCGGGACCGTCGTGGCCTGTTCCGGGGGGCGCGCCGCCGACGGGGCGGCGCGGGTGGGCGGGGGGCCGTCCGGGGATCCGGGGAGCGCCGCGGCCGCCGCCCGGCGGCTTCTGCCCCGGCACGGGGAACAGATCGACTTCGTGGTGTCCGGGGACCCGGACACCTACCGCGTGACCGGGACGCGCGGCCGCGTCACCGTGGCGGGGCCGACCCCGGCCGTCCAGCTCAAGGGCCTGTACCACTACCTGAAGCAGGTCTGCCACGCCAACATCACCTGGGCGGGCCACCAGCTCGCCCTGCCGAAGCTGCTGCCCGCGCCCGGCGCGCCGGTCACCGGTCGGGCCAACACCCCGCACCGGTTCGCCCTCAACGACACCAACGACGGCTACACGAACGCGTACCACGACTGGTCCTACTGGGAGCGCGAGATCGACGTGCTCGCCCTGCACGGCTACAACGAGGTCCTGGTGTGCGCGGGCGCCGACGCCGTCCACCACCGGGTGTTCCAGGAGTTCGGCTACGGGGACGAGGAGCTGCGGGCCTGGGTGCCGGGGCCCGCGCACCAGCCGTGGTGGCTGCTGCAGAACATGGCGGCCTTCCCGCACCCGGTGTCGCGGCAGCTCCTGGAGCGGCGCGCCCGCCTCGGGCGGCGCATCGCGGACCGGCTGCGCGCGCTCGGCATGACACCCGTGTTCCCGGGGTACTTCGGCACCGTCCCGCCCGGCTTCGCCGAGCGGAACCCGGGCGCGCGGACCGTACCGCAGGGCGACTGGGTGGGTTTCGCGCGCCCCGACTGGCTGGATCCGCGCACCGACGCATTCGCCCGGGTCGCCGCCGCCCACTACCGCGTCCAAGGCGAGCTGCTCGGACCGTCCACGATGTACAAGATGGACCTGCTGCACGAGGGCGGGAAACCCGGCGACGTGCCGGTGGGCGAGGCCGCCCGGGCCGTCGAGCGGGCGCTGCGGACCGCGCGCCCGAAGGCCCTGTGGGTGATCCTCGGCTGGCAGCACAACCCGCCGAAGGCCCTCACGGACGCCGTCGACAAGGACCGCATGCTCGTCGTCGACGGCCTGTCCGACCGCTTCCCGCACGTCACCGACCGCGAGGCCGACTGGGGCGGCACGCCGTACGCCTTCGGCTCGATCTGGAACTTCGGCGGACACACCGTGCTCGGCGCGAACACACCCGACTGGGCCGCACTCTACGAACGCTGGCGCACCAGGGACGGCAGCGCCCTGCGCGGCATCGCACTGCTGCCGGAGGCCGCCGACAACAACCCGGCCGCCTTCGAGCTGTTCTCCGAACTCGCCTGGCGACAAGGTGACTTGAACCTCAAGGAGTGGTTCGCGCAGTGGGCCACCAGCCGGTACGGCGACACCGACGCGCATGCCGAGCGCGCCTGGGACGTGCTGCGCCGCACCTGCTACGGGACCACCCGCGCCGACTCGTGGGCCGAGGGCGCCGACGGCCTGTTCGGTGCCCGCCCCGCCCTCACGGCGCGCTCCGCCGCCTCCTGGTCGCCGAAGAAGCTCCGTTATCCGGCGGCCGACTTCGAGCCCGCACTCGACGAACTCCTGCTGGTACGGCGGGACTTGCGCGGCTCAGCGGCGTACCGGCGCGATCTGCTCGACGTGGCCCGGCAGGCCCTGTCGAACCGGAGCCGGGTGCTGCTGCCCCGGATCGAGGCGGCGTACGACGCGCGGGACACCGCCCTCTTCGAACGGCACACCCGCACCTGGCTGCGCCTGCTCGACCTGCTCGACCGCCTGGCCGCGACCGACGCCGGCCAGCTGCTCGGGCGGTGGGTCGCGGACGCCCGCGCCTGGGGCGCCGACGGCCGCGAGCGCGAGCAACTCGCCTACGACCAGCTGTCGTTGGTGACCGTGTGGGGTCCCCGTGCCGGGGCGGACGCGGGCCTGAAGGACTACGCCAACCGTGAGTGGGCGGGCCTGGTCTCGGGCCTGTACCGGCTGCGCTGGACGACGTACTTCGACGAGCTGCGCGCCGCGCTCGACGAGGGCCGCGAGCCGCGGACCCTCGACCGGGCGGACTGGTTCGCCCTGGAGGACCGGTGGATCCGCGAGCCGGGGCGCCTTGCCGTGACTCCCACCGGAGACACGTACGCGATCGCGAAGAAGGTGCGTGACGCTCTCGACGGGTCCCGCTGACGCGGGGCCCGTCGTCGCGCCTCCGGGCGGGCTCCGCCCTGCCGGAGGCGCGACCCCCTCACCAGGAACTATCTGGTCAGTCAGCCCCTCTAGCGAGCTGGGTCAGCGCGGGCACTCCTTCCACTTCACCCGGTAGATCGTGCTGATGGCCCCGTCGGTGGAGTCCATCGTCATGAAGCTGGTCTTGGTGCGGTCCGAGGTGCCGATGTCCACGCGCAGCTCGGTATTGATGTTGAAGTTGCGCTTCTTGCCGCAGGGCGCCCAGACCAGCTGGGTGACCTCGGTCTCGTCGGTGGCCTGCCAGTTGTCGGCGACCGGGCCGGAGAACGAGTGGGACTTGGCGCCCGTGTCCGGCGAGCCCTGGAAGTAGTACGAGGCCTTCTCGGTGCCCTTGGCGCCCCGCTCCAGCGAGGCGAAGCCGCGGTAGTCGGCGCTCGCGATCGCGTAGGTGAAGCCCTGCGGGACGTGCACGATCAGGCTGAGCTGGCAGTTCTTGCGGAACGCCGTGGGGGCGGAGTTGCCGCCCGCCTGGGCGAGGTAGTCGCTGTAGGTGACGGTGAACGCGGTGTTGTCCTCGGAGACGGCGACGGCTGCCGTGCCTCTGGGGCAACCCGAACCGTTCACGGTCGCGACCTCGATCACGATCTTGTCGGGCGGCGGGTCACTGAACTCGGTCGGGTCGTGAGCGGGCAGACCCGCGGCGAGCAGGGTGGCGAGGGCGCCACCCGCGAGCAGTGCAGCGGACATGTTCGTGGTTCTCCCATCGAGTGCTTCGGCCCGCGGCGGTACGCACGCAGGGCGTACCGCCGCGAGGTGGGGGATGGAGCGTGTGCTGGGAGGAACTGACTCAGCCATCGCACGGGTCCGCTCACGGGTCGGCGACCGGTCGGCGTGCGATGAGCGGAGGCTGAGGGTGCTGGGATCGTACGGACCAGCGTGAGCAGCGACTAGGGCGATGACCGGCCATGTACGAGCGCGCTCCTGGGCCCGCTGGGACGCGGCGGCGTGCCGCGTCGGGGAACCGCTGTGACTCCTGTGCCGCGAACCGGACCGCGATCCCGACCGTGCTTGACGGGTATACGTCATCTCCGATTTCTGGTAGGAAACCTTCCTAACAAAGCGAGACCCGCACACGGCACCAAGAACTCCCCCCTCTGGAGGTTCCGTTGCACTCCCACCCCACCCCCCACCGCACCAGCACCCGGCGCGCCGTCGTCGGCCTGATAGGCGCCGCCCTGATAGCGGGGCCCCTGATCGTCACCCAGTCCGCGGGCGCCGCGCCCGCGCCCCGCGCCGCGGCCCCGGCGAGCGCCGCCGCGGTGGGCCTGGACGATCCGGCGAAGAAGGAGATCGCGATGAAGCTGGTGTCGAGCGCGGAGAACTCCTCGCTCGACTGGAAGGCGCAGTACAAGTACATCGAGGACATCGGTGACAAGCGCGGCTACACCGCGGGGATCATCGGCTTCTGTTCCGGCACCGGCGACATGCTCGACCTCGTCGAGCTGTACGCCAAGCGCAAGCCGGGCAACGTCCTGGAGAAGTACCTGCCCGCGCTGCGCCGCGTGAACGGCTCCGACTCGCACGCGGGCCTCGACCCGAACTACACCAAGGACTGGGAGAAGGCCGCCAAGGACCCGGCCTTCCAGCAGGCCCAGAACGACGAGCGCGACCGCGTCTACTTCAACCCGGCCGTCAAGCAGGGCAAGGCCGACGGCATCGGCGTCCTGGGGCAGTTCGCGTACTACGACGCGATCGTCATGCACGGCGACGGCGGCGACAGCACCAGCTTCAGCAACATCCGCAAGCGCGCCCTGCGCAGCGCCAAGCCCCCGGCGCAGGGCGGCGACGAGGTGAAGTACCTGCACGCCTTCCTCGACGCCCGGGTCTGGGCCATGAAGCAGGAGCCGGCCCACGACAACACCAGCCGCGTCGACACCGCCCAGCGCGTCTTCCTCAACAAGAAGAACCTGAACCTCAACCCGCCGCTGGACTGGAAGGTCTACGGCCAGTCGTTCCACATCTCCCGCTGAACCACTGACCACTGATCGCTGAACCGCTGAGCACCTGAGCGGCTGAGCACCTGAGCGCGGGGTGCGCACGGCCCGTGGGGGGCCGTGCGCACCCCGCGCCACACCTGACCCGATGCCCCCTTGTAGCCACACGTCCGGACTGCCTACGTTCGCGACCATGACTGAAGCGACCGTGACCGAGCAGACCTACGTCCTGGTGCACGGCACCAACAGCGCGGGGGCCTTCTGGGCGCCGATCGCGCGGGAGCTGACCCTGCGCGGGCACCGCGTCGTCGCGGTGGACCAGCCCTACCACGGAGCGGAGGCGTACCTTCCCGCCTCCTATCAGAGCCAGGACCTGGCGGCGCTCGCGACCGAGCCGACGCCGCTCGGGCGGCTGGGACTCGACGACTTCGAGCGGCGGGTCACCGGCGTGGTGCGCCGGGCGGCCCGCGGCGCGCGCGACGGCAAGGTGGTGCTCGTCGGGCACAGCATGGGCGGCGTCTCCGTCAACCGCGTGGCGAACGCCGTGCCCCACCTCCTCGCACACCTGGTGTACATGGCGGCGTACTGCCCGGGCCCCGACTTCCCCAGCATCGCCGACTGCATGGCCACGCCCGAGGCGGCCGACGCGATCGTGCCCGACCGGCAGGTCATCGGCGACCCGAAGGAGCTGGGGGTGATCCGGCTCAACCTGCGTACCGGCGACGCCGAGGACCTCGCCCTGTTCAAGGAGATGGTCTGCGCGGACTACCCCGACGCCGACTTCCGGCGCGTGCTCGCCGGGCTCCAGCCCGACGAGTCGGACCGGGTGGCCACCGACCGCGCCGTCGGCGAGGTCCCGTCCTGGGGCCGGGTCCCGCGGACGTATCTGCGCTTCGGCAGGGACCGGCTGGTCACCCCTGCACTCCAGGACCTGATGATCGCGCGGGCGGACGCACGGACGCCCGGCAACGCCTTCCGCGTCCGGAACTTCGCGGCGGCCTCCCACGTCGGACCGCTCGACCCCGGGCCGGTCACGGACGCCCTCGCCGCACTGGGGCGTTGAGGTCCCGAAGCGCGCCCGGGACCTCAACGGACCGTCAGTGGGCGGGTGCCTGCTTGGGGAGCCGTGAGCTGGAGATCTCCTCGCCCGGTTCCATCGGGGCGGTGACCTCGTCGTCCTCGCTGCCGCTGCCGATGTGGTTGAAGACTAGGTTGAGGACCACCGCGGCGACGCAGCCCGTGGAGATGCCGGAGTCCAGGATGATCCGCGCGGTCTCCGGGAACGCGTGGTAGAACTCCGGCGCCGAGATCGGGATCAGACCGACGGCGAGGGACACCGCGACGATCAGGACGTTGTTGTCCTTGTCGAGGCCCGCCTTGACGAGGGTCTGGATGCCGCTGGCGGCGACCGAGCCGAAGAGGACGACGCCCGCGCCGCCGAGCACGGGCCGGGGCACGACCGCGATCAGCGAGGCCGCCATCGGGCACAGGCCCATCAGGACGAGGAAGCCGCCGCCGGTCGCCACGACGTAGCGGCTGCGGATCTTCGTCATCGCCACGAGGCCGATGTTCTGCGCGAAGGCGCTGCACATGAAGCCGTTGAACAGCGGGCTGACCGCCGAGCCGAGGGTGTCGGCGCGCAGGCCCGCGGCGATGGTCTTCTCGTCGGCGGGGCGGTCGACGATCTCGCCGAGCGCGAGCATGTCGGCCGTGGACTCCGTCATGGAGACGACCATGACGACGCACAGGGAGAGGATGGCCGCCGCCGTGAACTGCGGGGCTCCGAAGTGGAACGGCGTCGGGAAGCCGACCACGTCCGCCTGCGTGACCGGGTCAAAGTCCGTCACGCCGAACGGGATCGCCACCAGGGTGCCGACGACCAGGCCGAGCAGGACCGCGATCTGCTTCACGAAGCCGCGGGTGAACCGGCGCAGCAGCAGCACGATGACCAGCGTGATGCCCGCGAGGGCCAGGAACTTCCGCGAGCCGTAGTCGTCGGCCGCGGGGTTCGGCCCCTGGGCCCAGCCGAAGGCCACCGGCATCAGGGAGATGCCGATGAGGGTGATGACCGTACCCGTGACCACGGGCGGGAAGAAGCGGACCGCCTTGGAGAAGAACGGGGCCGCGACGAAGCCGAGTATCCCGGCGACGATCACCGCGCCGAAGATGACGGGCAGCGCGTCGTCCTTGTCCTTGGTGGAGTCCACGACCGCGAGCATCGGCGCGACGCCCGCGAAGGTGACGCCGTTGACGAACGGCAGGCGGGCGCCGATGTTCCAGACGCCGAGGGTCTGCAGGAACGTGGCCAGGCCCGCGGTGAACAGACAGGCCCCGGTGAGGAAGGTCAGTTCGGTGGCGGACAGGCCCACCGCCGCGCCGACGATCAGGGGCGGCGCCACGACGCCCGCGTACATCGCGGCGACGTGCTGGAGGCCGGTGGTGGCCATCTTGAGCGCCGGGAGGCGCTCGTCAACAGGGTGCTGCGCAGCGGCAGTCGCTGCGTCCTTGCGGGAGCTTGGCTTGGCCACGGCGGACCCTCCGGTCGGTTACACGTCACCGCGTGACGCGGGTGTCAGGGAGGTGGTGCAGTGGAGCAGGTGGGAGGTGAGGGTCCGGGGGCGCGCACGGCGTGCGCGCCCCCGGCCACAGTGACCGCGGACCCCGCTCGGGTCCACGGGCGCCGGCTGAGGGCCGTCCCCCTCAGCCGGACATCTGCGGTCGCCCGCGCGGTCAGCGCTCCGCGGCGATGCGCGCGAGTCGCTGTGCCTCGTCCCGCGCGGCGCGGGCGACGGCGTCCTCGTCGACCTTCAGCAGGCGGCCGTGCTCGACCACCGGCTCGCCGTTCACGAGGGAGAGGGTCACCGGCGCGGCGGCGCCGAAGACGATCGCGGTGACCGGGTCGGCGATCGAGGAGTGTCCGATGCCGTCGATCTTCCACAGGACCAGGTCGGCGAGCTTGCCCGCTTCGAGGGAGCCGATCTGGCTCGCGCGGCCGAGGACCTGGGCGCCTCCGTAGGTGCCGAGACGCAGGGCCTGACGGGCGTTCAGGGCGGCTTCCTTGTGGGCGCCCAGACGGTTGATGAGCAGCGCGTTGCGCAGCTCGGTGTGGAGTTCGCCGGACTCGTTGGACGCGGTGCCGTCCACGCCGAGCCCGACCGGCACCCCGGCGGCGAGCATGTCGGGGACGCGGGCGATGCCCGCCGCGAGCCGGGCGTTGGACGACGGGCAGTGCGCGACGCCGGTGCCGGTCCTGGCGAAGGCGGCGATGTCGGAGTCGTTCATGTGGACGCAGTGCGCCATCCACACGTCGTCGCCCAGCCAGCCCGTGGACTCGAAGTAGTCGGTCGGGCCCATGCCGAACAGCTCGTGGCAGAACTTCTCCTCCTCGACCGTCTCGCTGCCGTGCGTGTGCAGTCGCACACCCAGGCGGCGGGCCAGCTCGGCGCCCTGGCGCATGAGCTCGGTGGAGACGGAGAACGGCGAGCAGGGCGCGACGGCGACCTGCGTCATGGCGTCGAAGGACGCGTCGTGGTGCACCCGGACGGTCTCCTCGGTGGCCGCGAGCGCGCCCTCCAGGCTCTCCACGGCGAAGTCCGGCGGCAGGCCGCCGTCCTTCTCGCTGCGGTCCATCGAGCCGCGGGCGAGGGTGAAGCGCACGCCCGTCTCACGGGCCGCCCCGATGACGGCGCCGGACAGGTCGCCGGAGCCCTTCGGGTACACGTAGTGGTGGTCCATGGCGGTGGTGACGCCGCCCCGGGCCATCATGCCGAGGGAGCCGCGGGCGGCGGCGCGGACCATGTCCTCGTCGATGCGCGCCCAGGTCGGGTACAGCGCGACCAGCCAGTCGAAGAGGTTGTGGTCGGTGGCGAGACCGCGGGTGATCCACTGGTAGAAGTGGTGGTGCGTGTTGACGAGGCCGGGCGTCGCGAGGTGGCCGGTGCCGTCGACGCGGCGCACGACGTTCTCCAGGCCCCGCGGGGCCGGTCCGGCGCCGACGGACTCGATCCGGTTCCCGGCGACGACGAGGTGCCCGGAGGCGTACTCGGTGTCCTCCGCGTCGACGGTTGCGATCGCGACGTTCTCGATGACGGTGCGCTGCGGGGCTGCCGAAGGTGCCATGGTGCGTCCTTCTCGGATGGGTGGCGAGGAATCGGGCACGGCATGACCCTAGGGAGATTTGAGTGCCGCGACGTCGCTGCGCGCGCCGTCACGGGTGCCGAGATGGTGGAAGAACAGGTTCAGCGAGACGGCGACGAGCGCGCCCGCGCTGATGCCGGAGCCGAGCACGGTCTGCGCCCAGGCCGGGAAGTCGGCGTAGAAGGTGGGTGCGGCGAGCGGGATGATGCCCGCGCCGAGCGCCACGGCGACCAGGACGATGTTGGAGCTGTCGTCGAGGCCCGCCTCGGAGAGCGTGCGGATGCCGCTGACCGCGATGGAGCCGAAGAGCACGATGCCCGCGCCGCCGAGCACCGGCATCGGTACGAGGCTGACGACCGCGCCGAGCACGGGGAAGGCGCCGAGCACGATCAGGGCGCCGCCCGCGACGGCGACGACGTACCGGCTGCGCACCCGGGTCAGCGAGACCACGCCGACGTTCTGCGCGAAGGCCGAGGTCGGGAAGCCACCGAAGACGGGGCCCACGAGGGTCGCGATGCCGTCGGTGCGCAGGCCGCGGGTGATGGTGGCGCCGTCCGTCCTGCGCTCGCAGATCTCGCCGAGCGCGAGCATGCCCGCGCTGGACTCGGTCATCAGGACGAGCATCACGATGCACAGCGAGAGGATCGCGGCCGCCTTGAACTCGGGCGCGCCGGAGGCGAAGGGCGTGGGCAGGGCCGCGACCGGCGCGGACTCCAGCGGGGAGAAGTCGGCGAGCCCGAACGGGATCGCCGCGAGCGTGCCGATCAACAGGCCCATGAGCAGGGCCACTTGCTTGAAGAAGCCGCGTGCGAACCGCTGGAAGAGCAGGATCACGACGAGCGTGAACGCGGCGAGCGCGAGGTAGCGCATGTCGCCGAAGTCGGCGGCCTCCTTGTCGCCGCCCTGGGCCCAGCCGACGGGCACGGGCATGAGCGTGACGCCGATGAGCGTGATGACGACGCCGGTGACCAGCGGCGGGAAGAACCGCAGGAGCCGTCCGAAGAACGGTCCGACGACGAGGCAGAAGAGTCCGGCGACCATCACCGCGCCGTAGATCGCGGGGAGTTGGTGGCCGGTGGCGCTGTTCTCGGCGATGGCGAGCATCGGCGCGATGCCCGCGGAGGAGGCGGCGTTGACGAACGGAAGGCGGTTGCCGACGGCGTTCCTGACGCCGAGCGTCTGCAGGAGCGTGGCGAGTCCCGCGATGAGCAGGCTGGCCGCGATCAGCCGGGTCTGGGCGGCGGTGTCGAGGCCGACGGCCTGGCCGATGATGAGCGGAGGGGTGACGACACCCGCGTACATGGCGGCGATGTGCTGGAGAGCGGCGGGGACGAGCCGCGAGACATGGAGCTTCTCATCCACCGGGTGGCATGCGTCCGGCGGGGTGGAACACGGGCCGTCGGTCGGCCCTTCGGCAGGCTGTGCCATAGCTGTCGTTCCCTCCGGTGTGGCGCGCCCCGCCCCTGCGGGCGGGCGGGGCGCGCGTCCCGCGTCAGAGGTTGGTCATGTCGACCGGGATCTTGGCCTCGGCACCGTCGCGCAGGATGGTGGCCTCGATGAGGCCGTAGGGACGGTCCGCGGCGTAGTAGACCGCGCCGTCCTTGGCGTCGTTGTCGAGGCCGCAGAAGGAGAGGTCCTGGCGGAAGTGGTGCTTGTTGGGCGCGGAGAAGCGGATCTCGTCGATCTCGCTGCGGTTGTTGAGGACCCGCGAGCCCATTTGGTACAGCGTCTGCTGGAGCGACAGGGAGTACGTCTCCACGAAGGCGTGCAGGATGTGCTTCTTCGCCTGCTCGTAGGACTTGTTCCAGCTCGGCGCGCGCTGCTCGTCACCGGTCCAGTTGTGCCGCCACCACGTCGAGAGGGACGTGGCGAGGATGCGGTCGTAGTCCTCCTTGAGCGTCGTGTACTTGTCCTTGATGTAGCCCCAGAACTCCGAGTTCGTGGTGTTCATGACGGTCAGGTCCTTCAGACCGCTGAGCACCTCGAAGCGCGCCTCCCCGTCGCCTTCGGCGGAGTAGGTGATCTGGGCGAGGCGGGTCTCCTGGCCCTTGCGCACGAAGGAGTGCTTGACCTCGTCGGCGCCGATGAACTGCGAGTTGCCGTCCGAGGCGGCGATGCGCTCCCAGGAGTACTCCTCGATGCGGATGCGCGCCCGGTGGATGGAGGGCTGGCTTTCCACGAAGTGCCGGGCGAGGTGGATGCCGTAGCTCTCGGCGGACTCGATGCCGTGTTCCTTGGCGAAGGCGAAGCAGGTGTTCTTCGTGGTGTCCGTCGGCAGGCAGTTGGCGTTCGAGCCGTTGTAGTGGACGTCGTCCAGGTCGCCGGAGAGGGCGACGGAGACGTTCAGGTCCTTGATGTGGTGGGTGTCGCCGTCCCGCGTGATCTTTACGACTCGGTTCTCGGCCTTGCCGTACTGGTTCTGTCCCAGGATCACAGGGCGGGCGTGGCGGGAAGAGTCGACCATCTGCTAGCTCCCTCGATATACGGAGTAGCCGAACGGGTTGAGCAGCAGCGGTACGTGGTAGTGCTCGCCGGGGTTGACGGCGAACGTGATCACTACTTCTGGGAAGAACGTGCTGTCCGCACCGCTGTCCCGATTCGCGGGGGCGTCCTGCTGCGCCTCGGCTTGCTTGGCTTGCTTGCTCAGGAAGTACGGCTCGACGGCGAAGTCGAGGCGCACGTGGGTGGTGCCTTCCGGAAGGGCCGGGAGGTCCTTGCAGCGCCCGTCCGCGTCGGTCCGCGAACCGCCGAGCGCCTGCCAGTCGGCCGTCCACCCGCTGCGGGCCGAGAGCCGGACGGCGACCGCCGCGGCGGGGCGGCCGACCGAGGTGTCCAGGACGTGCGTGGACACCGAGGCCGTGGTGCTTGTGCTCATGCTGCGTCAGTCCTCTTCAACGACGTCGACGAGTCGGGCAAGGCGGATCCGGTTGATCTTGCCCAGTTCGGCGCGGACGATCTCGCGTTCGCGCTCGGGCGTGTTGCCGATCCGGTCCTTGACCGCGTCCCGCATCTGCTCCCCCGTCCTGCCGGTGGCGCAGATGAGGAAGACGTGGCCGAACTTGTCCTGGTAGGCCAGGTTGAGTTCGAGCATCTCGGCCTTGAGCTCCGCGGAGGCCCCGGCCATGCCCCGCTGCTCGCGGGACGAGGTCGGGTCGCCCGGCTTCGGGCGGCCGATCGGCGGGTGCCCCGCCATCGCCTCGGCCAGGTCGGCCGCGGTCAGCTCGGCCGTGGCGGCGTCGCTCGCGGCGTACAGGGCGTCGGCGGTGGCGAAGGGGCGCCGGGCCAGGATCGTGTCGCCCCAGACGGTCGAGGCGCAGGCCTCGTGGAGCGCGGTGCGGGCCGCGGCCTCGTCGAGGGCGTTGAACCGGGCCAGGCCCGGCGTCTTGGTGCTCGAAGTCACGGGGGCCTCCGGGGCCTTTGTGCTGGACGGGCTGCGCATAGCTAACGCCGTCCGAAAGTCGACGTCAACACTTTGTTGAAAACTTCGGGAAACAACGACCGCCGCCCGATGAACGGACGGCGGCCAGGTGTCACTGCCGAGGATTCGCTTGTGAGCTGGGGCTTCAGGTGGAGCGGTTCAGGTAGTTGTAGACCGTAAATCTGCTCACGCCGATCGCCGTGGCGACCGTTTCCACGCCGTGGCGCACAGCGAAGGCGCCACGCGCCTCCAGCATCCGCACGACCTCCTGCTTGGTCTTGCGGTCGAGCTCCGCGAGGGGCTTGCCGTGCTTGCGCTCCAGGGCGAGCAGGATGTGGTCCAGGGAGTCGGCGAGCTGCGGCAGCCGCACGGCGAGCACGTCCCGGCCCTCCCAGGCGAGCACGACATCGTCCTCGCCCGCGTCGCCGGGCGGCAGGATCCGCCCGCCCATGGCGTCCACCAGCGGCTTCACCGCGAGGGCGAAGGGGTCGTCCGCGAAGCCGGTCATCCCTCGCCCTCCCCGGCGCCGCCGATGACGTTCACCTGGAGGGAGACGCGGGTGGCGCCCGCGCCCAGGGTCTTGCGCAGCATCGCGTCGACGGCCGCGAGCACGGCGTCCGCGTCGCCCTCCGCGGTGTTGCCGAACGGGCCGACGTCCACGGCGTCGAGGCCGGCTCCCTGCACCACCTCACGGGCGACCACCGCGTGCGGGGGCGCCTCGTCCAGATCGAAGGGCTCGGTCGTGAACTCCACTCTCAATCGCACGGCCTCAACCTACTTCGGACTCCGGAATCTGCGGCAGCCCCTCTTGACAGCTTCCGCGAAACGGAGGCAGTCTTCCATCAAGCAGAAACGAACTTCCGCAATACGAAATCTGCCCGACGGCGTCACGGCCACGGCACTACGGAAGGAGCGCGGAAGCCCCATGGGATTCTCCGAGCAGCGCTTCGATGTGAACCTGTCGATCCTCTTCACCGAGCTCCCGCTCCTGGAGCGCCCCGCGGCCGCCGCCGCGGCGGGGTTCAAGGCCGTCGAGCTGTGGTGGCCCTGGGTCGAGACCCCCACCCCCGAGCGGTCCGAGCTGGACGCCCTGAAGCAGGCGATCGAGGACGCGGGCGTCCGGCTGGTGGGCCTGAACTTCTACGCCGGGCAGCTGCCGGGGCCCGACCGGGGCGCCCTGTCGATCCCCGGCGAGGAGAGCGAGAAGTTCCGCGCGAACGTGGACGTCGCCGCGGACTTCGCCCAGTCCCTGGGCTGCACGGCACTCAACGCCCTGTACGGCAACCGCGTCGACGGCGTGGACCCGGCCGCCCAGGACGAACTCGCCCTGGAGAACCTGGCCCTTGCCGCCCGCGCCGCCCACCGCGTGGGCGCGGTCCTGCTGATCGAGGCGCTGAACGCCCCCGAGTCGCCGCGCTGCCCGATCGTCAGCGCCCCCAAGGCCGTCAAGATCGTGGACAAGGTCAACGAGGCCACCGGGCTCGGCAACGCCAAGTTCCTGATGGACCTGTACCACCTCTCCATGAACGGGGAGGACCTGCCGCAGGCGATCGCCGCGTACGCCGACAGGACCGCGCACGTGCAGATCGCCGACAACCCCGGGCGCGGCGCCCCCGGCTCCGGGTCGCTGCCCCTGGAAGACCTGCTCGACCAGCTGCGGAAGGCCGGGTACGAGGGCTGGATCGGCCTGGAGTACAAGCCCGGCGACCGCCCGAGCCACGAGTCCTTCGACTGGCTCCCCGCCGGGGCCCGCGGCTGACGCCCGGCCCACCTCACCACGTACCGACGCAAGCAGAGAGGTCCCCCTCATGAGCAGCACGCTCCCCAAGGTCGCGTGGATCGGACTCGGGATCATGGGCTCGCCCATGTCCGAGAACCTGATCAAGGCCGGTTACTCCGTCACCGGCCACACCCTGGAGCAGGACAAGCTGGACCGGCTCGCCGCCGCGGGCGGCACCGCGGCCGCCTCGATCGCCGAAGCGGTCCGCGACGCCGACGTCATCGTGACGATGGTGCCCGCGTCGCCGCAGGTCGAGGCCATCGCCTACGGCCCCGACGGCATCCTGGAGAACGCCAGGTCCGGTGCGCTGCTCATCGACATGTCGTCGATCACCCCGCAGACCTCCGTGGACCTCGCGAAGGCCGCCGCGGCCAAGGGGATCCGGGTGCTCGACGCCCCGGTCTCCGGCGGCGAGGCCGGCGCGATCGAGGCCGTCCTCTCCATCATGGTCGGCGGCGAGCGGGCGGACTTCGACACGGCCAAGCCGCTGTTCGACGCCCTCGGCAAGACCATCGTGCGGTGCGGCCCGCACGGCTCGGGCCAGACCGTGAAGGCCGCCAACCAGCTCATCGTCGCGGTCAACATCCAGGCCTGCGCCGAGGCCGTGGTCTTCCTGGAGAAGTCCGGCGTGGACCTGGCCGCGGCCCTCGACGTGCTGAACGGCGGGCTCGCCGGTTCCACCGTCCTGACCCGCAAGAAGGACAACTTCCTGAACCGGGACTTCAAGCCGGGCTTCCGCATCGACCTGCACCACAAGGACATGGGCATCGTCACGGACGCCGCCCGCACCGTCGGTGCCGCGCTGCCCGTCGGCGCCGTGGTGGCCCAGCTGGTCGCCAGCCTGCGCGCCCAGGGTGACGGCGGCCTCGACCACTCCGCGCTGCTCCGCTCCGTCGAGCGCCTCTCCGGCGGCCCGGCAGCCTGAGCCCCCCCCCAGACTTCCGGGCCGCGGCGGCGCTGACACCTGTCCTGTCGCGCCCAAGCTCCGCCGCGGCCCGGAACCCCGCTCCACCTCCAACTTCAACAAACTGTTGACGTGACGGATCCGGCGTCCTTACGCTCGCGTCACCTCAAGCAGCTCCAGCATTTCTGCACGGAAGGCCGACCTACCACCATGCCGAAGCGCGTGCTCACGACCGAGTCCGGCGCCCCTGTCGCCGACAACCAGAACTCCGCCACCGCAGGTGTCGGCGGCCCGCTCCTGCTCCAGGACCAGCACCTCCTGGAGAAGCTCGCCCGCTTCAACCGCGAGCGCATCCCGGAGCGCGTGGTGCACGCCCGCGGCTCGGGCGCGTACGGCTACTTCGAGGTGACCGACGACGTCACCGGCTTCACGCACGCGGACTTCCTCGCCGAGGTCGGCAAGCGCACCGAGGTCTTCCTGCGCTTCTCCACCGTGGCCGACAACCTCGGCGGCGCCGACGCCGTCCGCGACCCGCGCGGCTTCGCCCTGAAGTTCTACACCGAGGAGGGCAACTACGACCTCGTCGGCAACAACACGCCGGTCTTCTTCATCAAGGACCCGCTGAAGTTCCCCGATTTCATCCACTCGCAGAAGCGCGACCCGTTCACGGGCAAGCAGGAGCCGGACAACGTCTGGGACTTCTGGGCGCACGCCCCCGAGGCCACGCACCAGGTGACCTGGCTGATGGGCGACCGCGGCATACCGGCCTCGTACCGGCACATGAACGGCTACGGCTCGCACACCTACCAGTGGACCAACGCCCAGGGCGAGGCCTTCTTCGTCAAGTACCACTTCAAGACGAACCAGGGCATCCGCTCGCTCTCCACCGAGCAGGCCCAGGAGCTCGCGGGCAAGGACCCCAACTCCCACCAGACGGACCTGCTCCAGGCCATCGAGCGCGGCGTGAACCCGTCCTGGACGCTGCACGTGCAGCTCATGCCCGCGGCGGACGCGGCGAACTACCGCTTCAACCCGTTCGACCTCACCAAGGTGTGGCCGCACAGCGACTACCCGCTGCGGCGCGTGGGCCGCCTCGTCCTGGACCGCAACCCCGACAACGTCTTCGCCGAGGTCGAGCAGGCCGCGTTCTCGCCGAACAACTTCGTGCCGGGCATCGGCCCTTCGCCGGACAAGATGCTCCAGGGCCGCCTGTTCGCCTACGCCGACGCGCACCGCTACCGCCTGGGCGTCAACCACACCCAGCTCGCGGTGAACGCGCCGAAGGCGACCACGGCGGACAACTACGGCCGCGACGGCTTCATGGCGTCCAACGCCTACGGCCGCGAGCGCAAGAACTACGAGCCCAACTCGTACGACGGCCCCGCCGAGACCGGCAGGCCGCTGTCCGCGCCGCTCGCCGTGACCGGCCACACCGGCACGCACGAGGCGCCCGCCCACACCAAGGACGACGACTTCTTCCAGGCCGGCGAGCTGTACCGGCTGATGTCGGACGAGGAGAGGTCCCGCCTCGTCGCGAACATCGCGGGCGGTCTGTCCCAGGTGTCCCGCGAGGACGTCATCGAGAAGAACCTGGCCCACTTCCACGCCGCCGACGCCGACTACGGCAAGCGCGTGGAGGACGCGGTCCGCGCCCTGCGCGAGGACTGACGCACCATCACCTCACAGACTGCGCCGGGGACTTGACGGGAGGTCGGTCCCCCAGCGCGGATCCCGCGACGCCGTGGCCCGGATGAGGGGTGGCACACGGCACGCGGGGGGACGAGGACCGCGGCGGCTCGAGGCGAGCCAGTGCGGTGGTGAAGGCCCCGGCCGCCCCTTCGACCAGAGGAGGAGCGGCCGGGGGCCATCGCCCGGCCGCCGCGGTCCCTCGCGAAGCGTGCCAGAACCGGCTGATCGGCCTTCGGCCTCGTCCTCAATCGCCGGACGGGCTCGATCCTGCGCACCGCCCGCTCGTACACCAGGGACATGACCGCCTCCGCCATACGGTGGAGGCGGTTCGACTCATGTGGTGACGATCTCCGCGCGGCCGCGCGGAAAGCTCATGGGCATGACGACAACCGCAGTCCCCGTACCCCGCTGGGCCGAGCGCGTGGCCCATCTGATCCCGCTCGTCCTGCTCCCCCAGTGCGTCTGGCGGCTGCCCTTCGCCTTCGGGTTCGACATGGGCTCGGGCACCGGCTCGATCGGCAGCCTGTGGATCTCCGTGCCGTACGTCTTCACGCTGAGCCTGCTCACCGAGGCCCTCGCCCTGCTCTCCTTCGGCCTGGTGCGCGGCTGGGGAGAGGTGGCGCCCGCGTGGGTGCCGGTGGTCGGCGGACGGCGCCTGCACCCCGCCGTCGCCCTGGTCCCCGCGACCCTCGGGGGTCTCGGCGCGACCGTCCTCTTCGGGCCGTTCACACTCGGCGCCCTCGGGGTGCCCGGCTTCGCCTTCACGGGGTTCGACAACGGCGCCTGGGAGCTGCTGTTCCGGATCTGCGTCCTGCCCGTCGGTCTGTGGGGGCCGCTGGTCCTGGCGCTCACCGTCCACTACGCCGTACGCCGCCGGGCGGCGACCCCTTCCGTGAACACGTCCACGGCGAACGCGAACCGCGTGTCGGCGCCGACCGGGTCCAGGTGAGCAGGACACCATCGGCCTGCGGGTGAAAGCCTCGGACATCACCCGGCACTCCTGCCGACGTCAGCTCCGGCCAACGAACGACGGGCGTTATCCAGGAGTTCCTTATAGGTGAGGACCTCCACACGACTCAGGTGGGCGTTGAACGTCCGCAGCGCTTCGTTGAGCTCCTCTTCGGGAGCCTCCGGCTGGACAGCAGGGTGGCCGATGAGCACCAGAGCACTTGCCCTGCGTGTTTCGATCCCCAGGTGTTCACGGATATGGGTGCGGTGCTCGTCCAGCCCGACGAGGTAGTTGACGGCCTGCCCCACGGCCTCGTGCACCGACGCGGCGGGCACCCAGGCCTCGCGGTGCCGCTTGACCAGAGGCCCCTTGAGTCCCATGGCGCGCTTCAACTCGACGACGTGCAAGGCACCGTCGCCACGGATCAGAGGTATGTCCACCTCATCGCCGGGGACGAGCCTGCGTTGGGCCGCCTCGCCGACGAACCGGCCGCCGAAGATCCAGTGCTGCCCCTCCAGCGCCTGCTGCAACTCTCGCTCCAGGGCCCCCGGGTCCTCAATGACGCGGCGCAGTTCGTCGAGGCCGGCCGCGCGTCGGCGCAACTCGGCGGCCTGGAGCACCAGGTGCCCCTGCTCGTCGGCCGCGAGGAGCGCAAGCGCCTCCGGAGAAGAGGCGATCTTGCGTGCCGCTTCTGCCGGGGCCTCGATGTCGATGCGACCACTCCGCAGGATGCGCTCCAGCCACAAGGCAGTCTCGGCCCTGCCACGAGGAATGACGTACCGGCCGGGGCGGTCCGCAGGCGCCTCCAGGAACCAGGCGTCCTCGCCCTCGGCGCGAAAATGCTCCAGGACTTCCGCCGCGGTGGCCTCAGGGTGCGCCTCCAGATACTTCCCCCCGGTGGAGACCATCCATTGATGCGTCGCCCACATGGTGCGCCCCAGGTAGTCGCGGTTGATCTCATCCCGAGCGCCGTCCTGGAAGAGTCGGTACCGCTCCTCGAAGTCATGACGCAGGATGCGGCCTTCCGCGTAGGCGACCGAGTCGTGGAGCTGACGGACGATCTCCCACTCCTCCGCACAGGCGGCCTTCGACCGCGCCTCGGCCAGCAGACGTACCAGTTCCTTACCCCCGCGGCGCTTGTTGCTCCGGCCGCTGTGCATGTGGGTGATGACCGCGTCCACGGCCTGCCGTACCCCGTCGTCGGCGCACTCCTTGCTGACGTCGCGCAGCTGCCACTCAAGTGTCATGTCGACTCGTGTTGCCATGCGGGGCATTGTGCGGGAAGGGTCTGACAACACCCGGCGCGACGTCAGGGGACACCGAAAGGGCGGCCCTGGACGGACCGCCCCATGGTGTCCGGCGCCGTCAGGCCTTGAACGCCTTGATCGCGCTCGGGACGTGCCACGGCTCGGTGGCGACCTCCTCGAACTCGGTCACGTCGCTGATGTCGGCCGTGCGGCTCATCGAGATGTTCGTGATCCGCTCCAGGATCGCCTCCACGACCACCGGCACGCGGAACTCCTGGGCCAGCTTCTTGGCCTGCTTGAAGGCCGCGCCGAGCTCGTTCGGGTCGGTCACCCGGATCGCCTTGCAGCCGAGGCCCTCGGCGACCTTGACGTGGTCGACGCCGTAGACGCCGAGCTCCGGCGAGTTGACGTTCTCGAACTCCAGGTTGACCTGGAAGTTGATGTCCAGACCCAGCTGGGCCTGGCGGATCAGGCCCAGATAGGAGTTGTTCACGAGGACGTGGACGTACGGAACGCGGTGCTGGGCGCCGACCGCCAGCTCCTCGATGAGGAACTGGAAGTCGTAGTCGCCGGAGAGCGCGACCACCTGGCCCTCCGGGTCCGCCTTCGCGACGCCGAGCGCGGCGGGGATGGTCCAGCCGAGCGGGCCCGCCTGGCCGCAGTTGATCCAGTGCCGCGGCTTGTAGACGTGCAGCATCTGGGCGCCCGCGATCTGCGAGAGGCCGATCGTGGAGACGTACCGCGTCTCGGGGCCGAAGGCCTTGTTCATCTCCTCGTACACGCGCTGCGGCTTGATCGGGACGTCGTCGAAGTGGGTGCGGCGCAGGAGCGTGGCCTTGCGCTCCTGTCCCGCCGCGATCCAGTCGCTGCGGTCGGGCAGCTTCCCCGCCGCCTTCAGCTCGCGCGCGACCTCGACGAAGAGCGTGAGGGCGGCCCCGGCGTCGGACGCGATGCCGTAGTCGGGGGCGAAGATCTTGCCGATCTGGGTGGGCTCGATGTCGACGTGCACGAACTTCCGGCCCTCGCGGTACACGTCCAGCTTGTAGCCGGTGTGGCGGTTGGCCCAGCGGTTGCCGATGCCGAGGACGAAGTCCGACTCCAGGAAGGTGGCGTTGCCGTAGCGGTGGGACGTCTGCAGGCCCACCATGCCCGCGTTCAGCTCGTGGTCGTCGGGGATGGCGCCCCAGCCCATGAGGGTGGGGATCACCGGAGTGCCCGTCAGCTCGGCGAACTCCACCAGGAGGTCGGAGGCGTCGGCGTTGATGACGCCGCCGCCCGCGACGATCAGCGGCCGCTCCGACGCGAGCAGGAAGCCGATGGCCTTCTCGATCTGGGCGCGGGTCGCCGCGGGCTTGTAGACCGGCAGCGGCGCGTACGTCTCCGGGTCGAACTCGATCTCGGTGAGCTGGACGTCGATGGGCAGGTCGATCAGGACGGGCCCGGGCCTTCCCGAGCGCATCAGGTGGAAGGCCTGCTGGAAGACGCCGGGGACCTGGGCCGCCTCCAGGACCGTCACGGCCATCTTCGTCACCGGCTTGGCGATCGAGGCGATGTCGACGGCCTGGAAGTCCTCCTTGTGGATCACGTGCGTGGGCGCCTGGCCCGTGATGCACAGGATCGGGATCGAGTCACCGATCGCCGAGTACAGGCCGGTGATCATGTCGGTGCCCGCCGGGCCCGACGTGCCGATGCAGACGCCGATGTTGCCCGGCTTCGCGCGGGTGTAGCCCTCGGCCATGTGCGAGGCGCCCTCCACGTGGCGGGCGAGCGTGTGGTCGATGCCACCGCCCTCCTGCAGCGCCTTGTAGAAGGGGTTGATCGCGGCACCCGGCACACCGAACGCGTTGGTGACGCCCTCGCACTTGAGGATCTCAACTGCCGCGCGGGCGGCGGTCATACGAGCCATTGAGTTCTCCTGCTCCAGCTGGCGAATTCGGGCTCCCGTCGCGCCCCGCGGTGAGCTGTGAATTCCGGTCCTGCGGTTGGCTGGCCTCGCGGCCGTGAGCTGTACTTTCACATTGCGGAATTGAGTTTCTGTTATGTGGAAGCAATGTAGGGCGGGGCGGCGGGGTCGTCAAGGGAGTCCCGGCCGGGGAGCGGGACGGGAGGGGCGCGACCGGCGGCACGACGCGCCCGGGAGCACTCCCGAAGCTCGAAATCGCGTATCGGGGTAGTTGCGTTCCGTAAGACCATGGGCCCAGGCTTGTCCGGCGATGCGTCACGGGTGACGAGGGGGAGGCGGTGAGGGAGATGACCACGGGCGGGGTCCCGGTGCGCTGCCCGGTGTGCCGTCACGAGCAGGCCTACGCTCCCCCCGCGTTCCCCTGCTCCTGCGGCGCGCCCGTCGTCCCGCCGGTCGCGTACGGCGCCGCCGCCACCCCCGTCACCGAGCGGAGCTGGGCCGACGACTGGGTGACGGTGCGGTGCGGGTCCTGCGGGCGCGAGGCGGACTGGCCCCAGCCGGAGGTCGGCTGCGCGTGCGGGGCGGTGCTGCGGATCCCGGTCCTCACGGAGGCCGTCTCGGCGCCGGGGCCCGACCTCGCCGCACCCCAGCCGCCGCCCGCGACGGCGCCGGCGCCCCGGCCCGCGTTCCGGCCCGTCCCGGTGCGCAGCGCGCGCGACGCCGTGACCACGGCCGCGCTGTATCTGCGCTGGCTGGGCTACGCGGACGTACGGGACGCCGAGGCCGGGCCCGAGAGCCGCGCGCCGTCGGGCGCGCGGCTCACCGCGCGGGGCGTCCTCGCCCACGTCGAGCCCTCGGCGCGGCCCGCCTCCCTGCGCGACCTGGAGTGCGCGTGGCTCACCGCGCTCACCCACGAGGTCACGTGCGTGTGCTTCGCCCTGTCCGACTTCACGCCCGAGGCCTGCGAGCGCGCCGCGGAGCTCGGCGTACCGCTGTTCCGCATCGAGCTGGACGGGGTGCCCGCGGCGCTGAACGGGGCGGCGGACGAGCTGGCCGCCCGCGGGGCGTAGGCCCTTCCAAGGCAGGGGGCACGGGGGTTTCGCCCTGCGGGCTCGTCCTCAAACGCCGGACGGGCTGCGATTTTCGCCCCCGGTCCGTTCCTCGGTTTCCGACCGTTCCTCAGTTTCCGAAGCGTTCGCGCAGTTCCACCTTGCGCACCTTCCCGGACACCGTCATCGGAAAGGCGTCCAGGACCCGGAGGCCCGCGGGGACCTTGAAGTGGGCGAGGCGGCCCTCGCAGAAGGCCCGTACCTCGTCGAGGGTCAGGGTGTCCACGCCCTCGTGGAGGATCACGCACGCCAGCGGCACCTCCCCGTACCGCTCGTCCGGCACGCCCACCACCTGGACGTCCGCGATCTTCGGGTGGGCGTACAGGAACTCCTCGATCTCGCGCGGGTAGATGTTCTCGCCACCACGGATGATCATGTCCTTGATGCGGCCCACGATCCGGACGTACCCGTCGTCCCGCATGACCGCGAGGTCGCCCGTGTGCATCCAGCGCCCGGAGTCGATGACGTCGGCGGTGCGCTCGGGTTCGCGCCAGTAGCCGAGCATCACGCTGTAGCCCCGGGTGCACAGCTCGCCCGAGCTGCCGCGCGGCAGCGTGACGCCGGTGGCGGGGTCGACGACCTTGACCTCGATGTGCGGAAGCACCCGGCCGACGGTGGCGGTGCGGCGCTCCAGGTCGTCGTCCATGCGGGTCTGCGTGGACACGGGCGAGGTCTCGGTCATGCCGTAGCAGATGGAGACCTGCTCCATGTGCATCTCGGCGACGACCCGCTTCATGACCTCGACGGGGCACGGCGACCCGGCCATGATCCCGGTCCTGAGCGACGACAGGTCGTACGCGGCGAAGTCGGCGAGGTTCAGCTCCGCGATGAACATCGTCGGCACGCCGTACAGGGACGTGCACCGCTCGCGTTCGACGGCGCGCAGGGTGGCGACGGGGTCGAAGGACGGCGCGGGGATGACGACGCACGCCCCGTGCGAGGTGGCCGCGAGATTGCCCATGACCATGCCGAAGCAGTGGTAGAAGGGCACCGGCACGCAGATGCGGTCCTGTTCGCTGTAGCCGATGGTGCGGCCCACCCAGTACCCGTTGTTGAGGATGTTGTGGTGGGAGAGGGTGGCCCCCTTGGGGAAGCCGGTGGTGCCCGACGTGTACTGGATGTTCACCGGGTCGTCGCAGGTCAACTCCGCCTCGCGGGCGGCGAGTTGGGCGGGCGTGACGGTGTCGGCGGCGGCGAGCAGCGCGTCCCACGAGCCGTCCGCGACGTAGACGACCCGGCGCAGGTCAGGACACTCGTCCCGGACCTGCTCGACCATCGCGCGGTAGTCGCTGCTCTTGTGGGTCTGCGTGGCGACGAGCAGACCGATGCCCGCCTGCCGCAGGACGTACGACAGCTCGTGCGAGCGGTAGGCCGGGTTGATGTTCACCATGATCGCGCCGACGCGCGCGCTCGCGTACTGGACGAGGACCCACTCGGCGCAGTTCACGGCCCAGATCCCGACCCGGTCGCCCCGGTCGACACCGGCTCCCATCAGGGCGCGCGCCAGGCGCTCGACGGCCGCGCCGAACTCGGCGTACGTCCAGCGCGCGCCGGACGGCACGTCGACCAGGGCCTCGCGCTCCGGCCAGGCGGCGACGGCCCGGTCGAGGTTCTGCCCGATGGTGTCGCCGAGCAGCGGCACGGAGCCGGTGCCGTGCGCGTACGACAACTCGTGTGCGAGCGGCGGCTCGTGCGCGTACGACAGCTCGTGCGCGGGCGGCGGCCCGTCGGCTCCCCCGGCGCCGCGCGGAGGGGCGGCGCTCACCGGAAGTCCTCCTCGCGGTACTCGGCGTCGGACCCCTTCGCCGTGGCCTCGCGCAGCTCGATGCGGCGGATCTTGCCGGACACCGTCTTGGGCAGCGCGCCGAACTCCAGGCGGCGCAGGCGCTTGTAGGGCGCGAGGACCGCGCGCGAGTGCTCGAAGAGCACCTTGGCGGTGTCGGGCCCCGGCGCGTAGCCCTCGGCGAGCACCACGTACGCCTTCGGCACGGCGAGGCGCACCGGGTCGGGCGCGGGCACGACGGCGGCCTCCGCGACCGCGTCGTGTTCGAGCAGCGCGCTCTCCAGCTCGAAGGGCGAGATCTTGTAGTCGGACGCCTTGAAGACGTCGTCGGAGCGGCCCACGTACGTCAGATAGCCGTCGGCGTCGCGCGCGCCGATGTCCCCGGTGCGGTAGAAGCCGCCCGCCATGGCCTCCGCGGTGCGCTCCGGGTCGCCGTGGTAGCCCGCCATCAGGCCCACGGGCGCGGCGGACAGGTCGAGCGCGACCTCGCCCTCCTCGGCTCCCGGCTCGCCGGTCACCGCGTCGAGCAGCACGACGCGGAAGCCGGGCGTGGGCCGCCCCATGGAGCCGGGCTTGAGCGGCTGACCGGGCGTGTTGGCGACCTGGACGGCGGTCTCCGTCTGGCCGAAGCCGTCGCGGATGGTCACCCCCCAGTCGCTCCGCACCCGCTCGATGACCTCGGGGTTCAGCGGCTCGCCCGCGGCGACGACCTCGCGCGGCGGGGTCTTCAGCTGGGTCAGGTCGGCCTGGATGAGCATCCGCCACACGGTGGGCGGGGCGCAGAAGCTGGTGACGCCCGCGCGGTCCATCTCGCGCATCAGGCGGCCGGCGTCGAAGCGCGTGTAGTTGTGGATGAAGACGGTCGCCTCCGCGTTCCACGGCGCGAACAGGTTCGACCAGGCGTGCTTGGCCCAGCCGGGCGAGGAGATGTTCAGGTGGACGTCGCCGGGCTTGAGCCCGATCCAGTACATCGTCGCCAAGTGCCCGACGGGGTACGACACATGGGTGTGCTCGACCAGCTTGGGCCGGGCGGTGGTGCCGGAGGTGAAGTAGAGCATCAGCGGGTCGGTGGCGAGGGTGACGCCGTCGGGCGCGAAGTCGTCCGGTGCGGTGTCGACGCCGTCGTACGAGATCCAGCCGGGCGCGCCGGACGACCCCGCGGCCGGGTCGCCGACCACGATCCGGGTGTAGTCCCCGGGCACGTCCGCGAACTTGGCGGTGTCCTCGGCGCGCACCACCACGTGCCGGGCCCGGCCGCGCTCGATCCGGTCGCGCAGGTCCGCCGCGCCGAGCAGCGGCGTCGCCGGGATGACCACGGCGCGCAGCTTCATGGCGGCGAGCGCGACCTCCCACAGCTCGGTCTGGTTGCCGAGCATCACGACGATGCGGTCCCCGGCCGCGACGCCGAGCCCGCGCAGCCAGTTCGCGGCCCGCGCGGAGCGCCGCGCGAGCTCGGCGAAGGTCAGCCGGGCCTCGGAACCGTCCTCCTCGACGATGTGCAGGGCCGTGCGGTCGTTGCCTTCGGCGATGGCGTCGAACCAGTCGAGCGCCCAGTTGAACCGCTCCGGGCGCGGCCACGCGAAGCCCTCGTACGCGGCCGCGTAGTCCTCGCGGTGGCGCAGCAGAAAGTCCCGTGCGGCCCGGAACGCCTCCGTGCCGCCCCCTGTCTCCGTCACCGTCATCGGCATGCTCCGCTCTCCCTGGGTCTCCGCTGTCCACACGACCGGTCGCGCGGCCGTTCCCCGGCCCGCTCCGCATCCGTACCATCGTGGAGTCCGTGATGTGGGTCTCACTACCCCCGGACGGGGGTGCGGTGCGGTGAAAGGGCGGGCGCGTGACGGCTGCGGGCGCGGGTGAGGCGGGGTACGTACGGGCCGCGCTGGTGCGGCTTCGGCGCACCACGGGGCTTCCGGTGGCGTTCGGCGGGCTGACCGACGCGCAGCCCCATGCCGCCCCGCAGCTGCGGATCGCCGAGCTCAGCGGCACCGGTACGCACGTCCTGCGCGGCCTCGGCATCCGCCTGGGCAACGGCCTCGGCGGCAAGGCCCTGGCCCTGGCCCGGCCGTGCGCCGTCACCGACTACAGCTCCTCGCGGCACATCAGCCACGAGTACGACGCCGCGGTGGAGGCGGAGGGCCTGCGCTCGGTGCTCGCGGTGCCGGTCGTGGTGCGCCGCCGGGTGCGCGGCCTGCTGTACGGCGCCCTGCGCACCGCGCAGCCGCTGGGGGACCGCACGCTGGCCGCGGCCGTCGCCGCCGCGCGCGACGTCGAGCAGGGCCTCGTCGTGCGCGAGGAGGCCCGCGCCCTGGTAGCGGCGGCGCGGGACACGGCGGCGGCCGGTCCCGGGCCCGCCGCCTGGGAGCGCGTACGGGAGGCGCACGGCGCCCTGCGCGCGCTCGCCGCGCGCACGGCCGACCCCGCCCTGCGCCGCGACCTCCTCGCCGTCTGCGCCACGCTGACCGCCGCGGGCGACTCCCCCGCGGTCGCCCTGACCCCGCGCGAACTCGACGTCCTCACCTGCGTGGCCCTGGGCACCACGAACGCCGCGGCCGCGGAGCGGCTCGGCCTGCGCCCCGAGACGGTGAAGGCCTATCTGCGCTCGGCGATGCGCAAGCTGGGGGTGCACACGCGGTGGGAGGCGGTGGTGGCGGCGCGGCGGGCGGGGGTGTTGCCGTAGCGCCACCGAGCTGCGCAGCGCGGCACCTTGCGCACGGCACCGCGCCACGCCGAGTGGGGGCCAAGGGGCGAAGCCCCGGGCCTACTTGTCAGCGGTCAGCACACCCGCGGCCCCCCAGCTCTCGGCCCCGTACTCCTCGATCCACACGGTGACGGTCTCCGCCGGAATCGCGTACGCGTCCACGAACGCGTCCGTGATCCGCCGCACCAGCTCCCGCTTGAGCTCGACGTCCCGGGGACCCTGCTGAACGGTGACGGTGGGCATGCTGAACTCCCTTGTCGAAGGCCGGGCTTACCGGCACGGGTGACGGCCGAAGTGACCGGCACGGGTGACGGCCGGAGTGACCGGCACGGCTGATGGTCCGAGGCGCCGGATCGCCCGATCCGGTTCCTCCGTGTCCCCTGCGGGACGACATCAGTTCAGCCCACCCGCGCGCCGCGACCAAGAAGCAGCCGACGATCGCGGCGATCACGAACCGAGATCGTCAGCGGCGGCGGCGCACGCCGCCAGGAACCCGTCGAGCGGAGCACCGGCGTCCGGCGCCCCGTCCCTGACCACGAGCCCCGTCTCCAGGGCGAGCTCCGCCGCGAACGGCACGAACGCCACCCGGGTGCTGCGCAGCAGCCGCGCGTGCGAGGCGTACACGACGGTCCACAGCGGCGCGGCCCCCGCGCCGATCGTCGCGAGGGTGTCCTGGAGCGAGCCGCCGACCGGCCCGCGCACCGGCGTGAACCCGGCCGCGTGACAGGCGCCGACGACGAGGTCGACCAGGGCCGGGTTGGCGCGGCGCGCGGTGAGCGCGAGGGGCACGTCCGCGAGGTCGGCGAGGGCCGCGTCGGGGCGCTCGGCCACCGGGTGCCCCGCCGGTACGACCGCCACCAGGGGGTCCCGCCACAGCGGCACGATCCGTACCCCGGGCGCGGGCTCGGCGGCCCGTACGAAGGCCGCGTCGAGGCGCCCGTCCGCGACCCGCGCGAGCCGCTCCCCGGCGTTGACCGACACGAGCTCCACCGGGGCCCCGGGCGCCCGCTCGGCGAAGTGGGCGAGCACGCGGTCGAGGTGCTCGCCGAGCCCCGTACAGGTACCGAGGCGCAGGCCGCGCGGGCGGGCGCCGACCGCGGCCCGAGCCCGTTCGGCGGCGGCGATGACGGCCCGCGCCTCGGGCAGCAGCCGCTCCCCCGCGGCGGTGAGCCGCACCTGGCGCGGCGAGCGGTCGAAGAGCTCGGCGCCGAGCTCCCGCTCCAGGCGCCGCACTTGCTGGCTCACCGCCGACTGCACGATGTGCAGCCGCTCCGCGGCCCGCCCGAAGTGCAGCTCCTCGGCGACCGTCACGAAATAGCCGAGCTGCCGCAGTTCCATGCCTCGAACCCTACGCAGCGGGTCCGCCCGCCCCGGCCGCGGGTTCAGCCGTCGATCACGGCCCCGAACCGCACGTCGTACGAGGAGGCGCCCGGGGCCAGCACGCGCGCCGTCCGGACCGCCTCGTCCTCGACGTCCGCGCGCTGCGTCTCGGTCAGCGTCCCGAACGCCTCGACGACGACGGCGACGGTATCGCTGTCCGTCTCGTCCAGGCGCCACACGCCCGCGAGGAAGCCGTCCACCAGGAAGGCGCAGAAGGCCTGGTTGGACTTCCAGGTGCGGGCCTTGTACTCGGCGGGGACGACGCGGGAACGGTCGGCGTGGGACAGCAGGAGGTTGTCGAACTCGGGCAGGAAGCGCGGGGGCGCCGGGGTCTCCGGGTCGGGCCGGGGCGCGTCCGGCAGGTCGAAGAGCTCGACGCCGTTCTCGTCGCGGAACGTGCGCAGCCGAGGCCGCAGCCGCTCGAAGGCGTCCCGCAGCCGCGTCACCCCGGCCCAGGCCTGCATGTCCTGGACGGAAGCGGGCCCGAAGGCGGCGAGGTAGCGCTCCACGACGGCGTCGGGCGCGGGCGCCGCCACGAGCGGGCGCCCCAGCCAGTGCTCGGCCGTGGTGAGCGCGACCCGGCCGCTGCGCCGCCACAGGCCGCGCGGGGTGACCTGGACCAGCGGGAGGCGGGCGCGGGCGGCGATGCCGAGCGACTGCGGGTCGGCGTCCGGCCAGTGGCGGGCCAGCTCGGCGCGGAGCTGGGCGGGGGTGCGGGGCTCGTCCTCGACGTACGCGCGGGCGACGGCGGCGAGCCGGTCCAGGTCGACGCCGCCGAGGCCCTTGCGGAACGCCCGCAGCTCGCGGTCGATGGCGGCCTGGGTCAGCGGGCGCAGCGTGAGCAGGTCGTCGGCGGTGAGGGTGTGCACGGTGGAGCGCATGGTGACGGCCCGTACGGCCGCGCGGCCGCTCATCAGGTCCGAGAGCTCCTCGGGGACGAAGCCGTCGAGGCGGGCGGCGAGGGCGTAGTACGGGGGCTTCACGTTCTGCGCCTGGAGGCCCACGAGGTGGGTGAGCGCGGCCGCGGCGGACATCCGCGTCCGGCGCAGCAGGAGCTGCCGGTCGAGGGTGGCGCGGTTCAGCGCGTGGCGGCTCAGCACCGGGGCCGACGGGGTCTTCGTCATGCCCGCACGCTAACGCGCCTTGCGGACAGATACCGTCCGCAAGCCCTCCGGGGGCGGCGGCGCACCGGCGTCACACTCGCGTCATCTGCCGCATATATCCTGCTCAGGGCCGTCGAGGCACAGGACACAGAGACGGAACCGGCAGACACCAGACAGCGAACAGCCGACCCGGCGAGCCAGCAGAAGGACCGGCGACCAGAGAACGAGAACCGGCCCGGCAAGCAGACAGACGGACCGGCGACAGGAAGGGCCACCGGTGACCCCGGAGCGACGAGCACACAGCCCACGTCCACAGTCGACGCGCAAGCACTCCTGGCGGCGCGCCGCGGAGCGCCGCACGCCCGAGGGATCAGCGACCCCGACCCCGTCGGCCGCCGAACCGCCCCGCCGCCGCCCCCAGCGCCGCACCGCGCCGCAGGCGCCGAGCGTGGTGCAGGCGGCCCTCTACCGGGACGGCATCCGCGTGTCGTCGCCCACGACGCTCGCCGAGACGTACCGCGAGCTGCGCACCCGCCCCGACGGCATGGCGTGGATCGGCCTCGCCCGCCCCACGGAGGCGGAACTCCTCTCCCTGGCCGCCGAGTTCGACCTGCACGAACTGGCCGTCGAGGACGCGATGGAGGCCCACCAGCGCCCCAAGCTGGAGCGGTACGGGGACACGCTCTTCGTCGTCCTTCGCGCCGCCCGCTACCTCGACGCGCCCGAGGAGGTCGACTTCGGCGAGCTGCACGTCTTCGTCGGCCCCGACTTCGTCATCACCGTCCGGCACGGCGCGGCCCCCGACCTCTCGGCGGTGCGCCACCGCATGGAGGACGACCCCGAACTCCTGCGCCTGGGCCCGGAGGCGGTCCTGTACGCCATCCTGGACGCGGTGGTGGACGGCTACGCACCCGTCGTGGCGGGCGTCCAGAACGACATCGACGAAATCGAGACCGAGGTCTTCAGCGGCGCCCCCGAAGTCTCCCGCCGCATCTACGAACTCGCCCGCGAAATGGTCGAGTTCCAACGCGCGACCCGCCCCCTGGTCGGCATGCTGCACGCCCTCATGGCCGGCTTCGCCAAGTACGGCACCGACGAGGAACTCCAGCGCTACCTCCGCGACGTAGCCGACCACGTCACCCACACCAGCGAACGCGTCGACGGCTTCCGCCAGGCCCTCGCAGACATCCTCACGGTCAACGCGACCCTGGTCACCCAACAAGAGCTGGGGTGGGGGCTCGGGTATCCGTTCGCGATCCTGCTGATGGCGGTGGTTTGTGTGAGCTTGTACTTCATCTTCAAGCGGCGGGATTGGCTGTAGTAGCGGACTCTAAGCCGTTGATCAACTTCGCGTACGCGAAGGATCGTTAGGTTCACTCCTGACCCCCTGGGGAGAATCTGGGGAGAATGCGCTGCGGTGGGGAGTGCGCAATCGCCTCCCCCACCTGCTGCTCCACACCTGTCGAGAGCCTCGGCTCCAGCCGAGCACTTGCCATTGACCGTTACCGAGAGTGGCTGGCGAGACGTTCGACATCGGACGAAAACCCGTTGCTTGCCGGTCGCCATCCTGGTGCGATGCAGGGGTTTCGATGGCGGGAGGGGACAGCTTGGCAGTGTGCGGGTTGCGGTGCGGTGCTGACGGCGGCGGCGTCGGAGGTGGCATTGCCGGTCCACCTGCGCGACACCCACTGGGAGAGGTCGCACCCGCCCCTCCTGAAGGCAGGGACGTATGCCGTCGACCCCAAGCCGTACGGTCCGCCCTGGCGGACGTGGGAGGAGTTCGGGCGCAGGCGTCGGCAGCGCGAGGAGTCTTCGCCCCGTCCGGCAACCTGTCCGACGGACCGTCGGACACCGTCCTCCTCGCACCCGGCGACATGCGCGGCACCAGACTCATCCTCGAACGGGCCGCGGGCTACTGCATGGGCATCGACGGGCGGGACGGGCCGAACCTTGCCTGCGCGGGCTGCGATCTGCTGATCGGAACGAGGATGGACGATTGCGGGTGCTGACAGTTCGTCCGACTCCTCCCGCAGGCGATCGTGCGGCTGCCCGGACCGACGGAGCGGCCCGTCATGGACTGGCTGGAGCTGCTGGCCAACGGCGCACTGTGGCAAGAGCTCGGCGAGTACCGGGACATCCCGGCGGGCGTGGCCCTCGCCCACGTCGTGGTGACCGCCAGGGGCCGACCAGTGGAGGTGGTGCCCGGGTCTGTCGCCGAGCTCTTCAGCCTGGTCCTCGCCGAGCTATTACCTACGGGGGAAGCCACGAAGCGGCTGGACCTGGCGGGACCGGGGCTCAGTGCGCCAGCCGCCGAGCTGGTGCTGGTGCCGGTACATCCGCAGACCGGCGAGATGTGGCAGCCGAGCGGCGGCGCCGTGGTCGTGCCCCTCGATGCCACGCTCTGGGCCGAGTTGGTCTTCCCGCCCCATCGCACGCGCCTGCCGACGGTCGGCGGACTGCCAACGGGCGTGGAGCGGGATGATCCGCTGCCGACACACCCGTGGTTGCCATTCCGGCCGTCTGGCGATGCCTTCCGGTACACGCTGGCGCGGATGCCCGCCGTCCTGGAACCGTGGCTACGGGAGATCTACGACCGCGGGTATTGACCCGGCAGCATTGGATCCTCATAGAGGTGGCCAATGAACAGTCACGTTCGAACGAACCAATTCGCGGGTCACTGCGCCCGGTGCAGCGCGGAGGTCGTGGCCGAGGCCGGCGTACTGCTCCGCAGCGCATGGGGCGGCTGGGTGGTCTATCACCCAGCACACGCGCCGGCACCCGATCCGGACGGCACCACGTCGGACCCCTCTGCGATGCGGCCCAACCGGAGGGACGGGGAGTGCGAGGTCTGCGGCTCGATCGTTCCAGCAGGGCTCGGTGTGCTCGTGGACACCGCCTTCGGCGGATGGGACGTGTACCACCGCGAACACGCCCGCGAGCCCGCACCGCCACGCCGCCGTCGCCACCCGGGTTGGCACCGACGTCGCCTCATGGCCCTGGACATCGCGACCACGGGAAACCGATACAACGTCGACCGGATCCTCGGTGCCGCGCTGCGCACCAGCGACGGGACGGAGCAAACCTGGCTCATCGATCCTGGCCCTGGCCCGCTGTCTGTCACGCCTCGCAAGAAGCACGGCATCTCGGTGGAGCACGCACGTGCTCGCGGGGAGCCTGCCGCCCAGGCGTTGGAGGAACTGACAACCACGCTCATCGGGCATCTGGTGGCCAAGGAGCCTCTGGTGGTCTGGCACGCCCCGTTCGTGCTGACCTCGTTGGAGACGGAACTCCTCCGGCACGGGCTCACGTCACTGACCGATCGCCTGGCCAACGGCCTGTCACCGATCTGTGATCCACTCGTCCTGGACCGGCACGCCGAACCCTTCCGCTCCGGTCGGCGCTCCCTGGAGGCCGTCACCGAGTGGTACGGCATCCCGCACGAACGCCCCGGTGATCCCTCCTGCGATGCCGAAGCCGCACTCGTCCTCGCACAGGTCGTCGCGGCCTGCCATCCCGCCATCGGACGATTGTCCCGACCTGCGCTCCACCGGGAACAGGCCCACTGGAACGAGCAGTTCGTACAAGAGGCGGAGGCTCGACGCCCCGACAGGAACAGGGACCGTCACTGGCCCCTTGAGACAGTCCAGGTATTGGCCTGGAAGGAACACGATCCCGCCTGACGCGGCGATGGTGGGATCGGCGGTGCCGAGAAATCCAATAGGCCAGTTCACCGCGATGGCGGGGTTGGTCGCGGCACGACGTCGCACGGCCTCAGCGTCATCAGCGAGCAGTGCGTCTTGTGGGCAAGTTGGCGAATCCCGAGCTCGCCCAGGTACAGCAAAACGGGTGGCACAGCGTGCGCTGTGCCACCCGTTCCCCCTCACACGCTCGCGAGGCCCTCTGGTACGTACTCAGGAACCACCCCGAGCAACGCGTCGACGGCCGCCCGTCCCTTGCCGCCAGCCTCCGGCATGAAGTGCGCGTAGTGGTCGAGCGTGATCGTCGGGCTGGAGTGGCCGAGCCAGCGGGCCAAGGTGACGACAGATTCGCCCGCTTCGAGGATGACCGAGGCGAAGGTGTGCCGGAGCACGTGGAAGCCGTCCTTGCGGGACGCCTTCCAGCGCTGCCCCTTCTCCCGCATCGGGATGACCCCGGCCTCGGCGAGGGCGGGCTTCCAGACCTCGTCGTTGAAGATGTTGGCCCGCAGCGCGTTGCCGTACGTCGTCGTCAGGGCGAGCGGGAACGTCCGCTTCTCCCGCTCCGGCTCGGGCCCGCCCCAGGGCAGTTCGACCTCGACGGCCGGGTTCTGAAGGAAGTGCACTGCCAGCTCAGCCGCGACCGACCCAGGCATGTCGACGAAGCGCGTCTTCCCACCCTTGGGCAGGGCGAAGTACAAGCGGCCGTTGAGCAGTTGGACCTGCCTGCGCACGCGGATAACGCCTCGCTGGAAGTCGACGTCCTCCGGTGAGAGGCCGAAGACCTCTCCCTGCCGCAGCCCGCAGCCAAGGGCGACCACGACCGCGATGCGGTACCGCGCTTTGATCGCGTCCCGCATCCGCTGCGCGGTCTCCAGCGGCCATGCCTCCCGCTGGTCCTCCGGCACCTTGGGCCAGCGCACCGACTTGGCGCGCATCGGGTTGCGGACAAGGCGCTTGTCGTCGATGGCCGTCTCGAAGATGTTCGAGAGGGTGGTCAGGATCTGGCGGGCGTAGCGCGGCGCGCATTCGCCTTCGAGCGTGGCGATGTAGCCGCGCAGGACGGTCGCCGAGATGTCCCTCAGACCGACCGCGCCGAGGTGCGGAAGGATGTGGAGGCGGACGCGCTCGTCGACGCGCTTGATCGTGCCCGGGGCGCCCCGTACGCCCTCCTTCCAGAAGCGAGTGACGTAGTCGGCCAGCGTGATGGAGCCATCGCGCGGGTCGACGAAGAGCAATGCTCAGGACTTGTGGATCAGGCTCGGGCGGGACGTGAAGGGCGTACCTTCCCGAGTGATCGACCAAGGTCACTGAGTAGGCCCGCGTTGCTG